>RXJD01000014.1 GCA_003987775.1 Mycobacterium sp. | reverse complement strand
TGCGCTCGTTGCGGGACTTAACCCAACATCTCACGACACGAGCTGACGACAGCCATGCACCACCTGCACACAGGCCACAAGGGAACCGACATCTCTGCCGGCGTCCTGTGCATGTCAAACCCAGGTAAGGTTCTTCGCGTTGCATCGAATTAATCCACATGCTCCGCCGCTTGTGCGGGCCCCCGTCAATTTCTTTGAGTTTTAGCCTTGCGGCCGTACTCCCCAGGCGGGGTACTTAATGCGTTAGCTACGGCACGGATCCCAAGGAAGGAAACCCACACCTAGTACCCACCGTTTACGGCGTGGACTACCAGGGTATCTAATCCTGTTCGCTCCCCACGCTTTCGCTCCTCAGCGTCAGTTACTGCCCAGAGACCCGCCTTCGCCACCGGTGTTCCTCCTGATATCTGCGCATTCCACCGCTACACCAGGAATTCCAGTCTCCCCTGCAGTACTCAAGTCTGCCCGTATCGCCCGCACGCTCACAGTTAAGCCGTGAGATTTCACGAACAACGCGACAAACCACCTACGAGCTCTTTACGCCCAGTAATTCCGGACAACGCTCGCACCCTACGTATTACCGCGGCTGCTGGCACGTAGTTGGCCGGTGCTTCTTCTCCACCTACCGTCAATCCGAGAAAACCCGGACCTTCGTCGATGGTGAAAGAGGTTTACAACCCGAAGGCCGTCATCCCCCACGCGGCGTCGCTGCATCAGGCTTTCGCCCATTGTGCAATATTCCCCACTGCTGCCTCCCGTAGGAGTCTGGGCCGTATCTCAGTCCCAGTGTGGCCGGACACCCTCTCAGGCCGGCTACCCGTCGTCGCCTTGGTAGGCCATCACCCCACCAACAAGCTGATAGGCCGCGGGCCCATCCCACACCGCAAAAGCTTTCCACCACAGGACATGTGTTCTGTGGTCCTATCCGGTATTAGACCCAGTTTCCCAGGCTTATCCCGATGTGCAGGGCAGATTACCCACGTGTTACTCACCCGTTCGCCACTCGTGTACCCCGAAGGGCCTTACCGTTCGACTTGCATGTGTTAAGCACGCCGCCAGCGTTCGTCCTGAGCCAGAATCAAACTCTCCAAACAAAAACCCCTCGATAACGAGGTGAATTTACAATCAGAGAAAATCTGATCTAACAAAAAGACACCAAAACTGGCATCAATGATTTGCGACTACACCCACACACGGGGAGTGCTAGGTGCAGTCAAAAAAACAACAACAAACAATTCACCAAACACACTATTGAGTTCTCAAACAACACTTCTTGCACTGTTTGGCCCTGTTTTGGGGCAACCCTGCCAGCTTAATATTTCTCCGGCCGGGGTGTCAACTCGATCGTGAACTTCTCGGGAGAGGCTCGCTTTCGGGCAACCCTGCCAGCTTAGTACTGATCTGGCTTGGTTGTCAACCCCTGGTTTTGATCTTCTTTGGGAGATGATCACGCCTCGGGGCGTTGACTCGGGTTACTGTACCCGCTCGATCTCCGCTCCCAAAATCGCCAGGTTCTCGACGAACAACGGGTAGCCCCGATCGATGTGAAAAACGTCGTGGACCTCGGTTTCTCCGTCTGCGACCAGACCCGCGAGCACCAAGCCGGCTCCGGCCCGAATGTCCGAACACCACACCGGAGCGCTCGACAACTGCGGCAGCCCGCGCACCACGGCGTGGTGTCCGTCGGTGCGGGCGTCCGCACCCAACCGGATCATCTCCTCGACGAACCGGAAACGCGCTTCGAACACGTTCTCGGTGATCATCGAGGTGCCGTCGGCGATCGAAGCCAGCGCAATTGCCATGGGCTGCAAGTCCGTTGGGAAACCCGGGAACGGCAGCGTCGCGACGTTGACCGCCTTCGGGCGTTCGTACTGAACCACCCGGAAGCTGTCGTCGGTCTGGGTGACGGTGGCACCCGCGTCGTGGAGCTTGTGCAGCACCAACTGCAGGTGGGACGGATCTATTCCCGTCACCGTGATGTCCCCGCGGGTCATCGCCGCGGCGATCCCCCAGGTCGCGGCGACGATTCGATCCCCGATGACGCGGTGCTCGGTCGGATGCAGTCGCGGCACGCCGGTAATGGTCATCGTCGGCGAGCCGGCGCCTTCGATCTGGGCGCCCATCTGGTTGAGCATCGTGCACAGGTCGACGACGTCAGGTTCGCGTGCGGCGTTGTGAATGATCGTGACGCCTTCGGCGACCACCGCGGCCATCAAGATGTTCTCGGTGGCACCTACGGACGGGAACTCGAGCTGAATCTCGGCCCCGCGCAAGGTTTCTGCCTCGGCAACGACGCAGCCGTGCTCGATATTGCACTGTGCACCCAGCTGCCGCAGGCCCGCTTGGTGCATGTCCAGGGGGCGGGATCCGATCGCATCGCCGCCCGGAAGCGCGACTCTGGCCTTCTTGCACCGGCCGACCAGCGGGCCGAGCACACACACAGAAGCCCGGAACTGTCGCACTGCCGCGAAGTCCGCGTCGTACTTGGGTTCATCCGGCGAGGTGATGCGGGCCACGTCGCCGTCCAGCTCGACGGTCGCGCCCAGGCCGCGCAGCACTTCTGCCATCAACGGCACGTCGAGAATGTCCGGGCAGTTCGTGATGGTGCTGGTGCCTTCGGCCAGCAACGTCGCGGCCATGAGCTTCAGCACGCTGTTTTTGGCGCCCCCAACTGCGACTTCGCCTGACAACCGGTTGCCACCAGTCACCATGAATCGCTCCGCCACCCGGGTCAGTCTAGTGAAGCGCTATCGCATTGTCAGTCAGCCGACCCGCATTGGAGTGACCCGACCCAGGTACCGTTTCGCCCATGGCAGTCCATCTGACCCGCATTTATACCCGGACCGGCGACGACGGCACGACGGGATTGAGCGATTTCTCACGAGTGGCCAAGACCGACCCGCGATTGGTGGCCTATGCGGATTGTGACGAGGCCAACTCGGCGATCGGGGTGGCAGTCGCGCTAGGTGCTCCGACGGAGCAGATCGCGGACGTGTTGCGGCAGATTCAAAACGACCTGTTCGACGCCGGTGCGGACCTCTCGACACCGGTGGTGGAGAACCCCGAGCATCCTCCGCTGCGCATCACGCAGGCCTACATCGATCGGCTCGAGGGTTGGTGTGATACCTACAACGAAGGCCTGCCGGCGCTGAATTCCTTTGTGCTGCCTGGTGGTTCGCCGCTGTCGGCGCTGCTGCACGTGGCCCGCACGGTGGTGCGCCGGGCCGAGCGGGCGGCTTGGGCCGCGGTCGATACGCACGCCGACGTGAGTGCCCTGCCCGCGAAGTACCTCAACCGGCTCTCGGACCTCTTGTTCATCCTGTCGCGGGTGGCCAATCCCGACGGCGACGTGCTGTGGCGACCGGGCGGCGGCGCCAGGGAGGGCGAGCAGACGTAAAGTCCCTTCATTCCGGCCCGGAATGGAGGACTTTACGTCTTCTCGCGAGTGAGAGGTGCGCCGCAATCCCCGTCACACGCTGCGGCGGCGAGCGCGCGGCGAGGGCCGTGACTCCAGCCACGACATGAACGCCGTCAAAGCGCCTCTGTCCAGAGCGATCTCGTATCCCAGGCGCCGTTCCTGGGTGGTGTCGCGCAGCTCCAGCACCACGATTTCCTCGGTCATGATGTCGAATTCGTCGCCGCGCGGCGCACGCCTGGCCACGACCTCCACCCCGCGCCGGCTCAGCCGGCGGTCCGGCCACAATCGCAAGCTCGACAGCCGGTAATACGCCGCTTCACCGCCGCGGTAACGAATCACACCGTGGCGCCAGCCGTGCCCGCCGACTGCGGGGATATCCCGCATGATCGCAGCAGTACCGCCCCGGCGCAGCTTCCACAGCCGGAAACTCAGAGCGAGAACGGCCGCTCCCAGCAGAACGACGAGCGCGACCATGCCGACCATGGGCGCGCTCATCGTCGGAATCAGTCGAGCGCGCCGACGGCGCGCAACCTGGCACGCCCTCGGGCCGCGACCTGGGGGTCGTCCGATTCGGAATCCTGCCGGGCAGCGCTCTCGTCGATGTCCTTCTCAAACTCCGCAGACTCGGCGAGAACGCTGACGCCCTCTTCGGTCACGGTGAGGAAGCCACCGTCGACCGCGATCCGCAGATCGTCCTTGCCTTCGCGTTCGACACGAACCATCGCGTCGTCGACCAGCTGGGCGACCAGCGGGATGTGGTGGGGCAGGATGCCGATCTCTCCCGCGGTGGTGCGGGTGAAGAGGAACGTCGCCTCGCCCGACCAGATCTCCCGGTCGACGGCCACGATCTGAACGTTCAATTCAGACATGCCACACCACCTCTCGAGTCAGCCGAAAACCCCGCGTCATAGCTTGACGTCGAAGGTCTCGGCCTTCTTGGCCAAGTCGTCGAGGCCACCGATGAGGAAGAACGCCTGCTCGGGCACGTGGTCGAAGTCGCCCTTGGCGAGCCGGTCGAACGCCTCGATGGTCTCCTTGACCGGAACCGTCGAACCCGGCTGGCCGGTGAACTGCTCGGCCGCCATCATGTTCTGCGACAGGAACCGCTCGATGCGGCGCGCCCGGTTGACCAGCTGCTTGTCCTCCTCGGACAGCTCGTCGATACCGAGAATCGCGATGATGTCCTGAAGGTCCTTGTAGCGCTGCAGGATTCGGATGACTTCCTGCGCCACCCGGTAGTGCTCGTCGCCCACGACGCTGGGGTCGAGGATGGTCGAGCTGGATGCCAGCGGGTCCACCGCGGGGAAGATGCCCTTGGAGAACACCGACCGGGAAAGCTCGGTGGTGGCGTCCAGGTGGGCGAACGTGGTGGCCGGCGCCGGGTCGGTGTAGTCGTCGGCGGGCACGTAGACAGCCTGCATCGAGGTGATGGACCGGCCACGGGTCGAGGTGATGCGCTCCTGCAGTTCACCCATCTCGTCGGCCAGCGTCGGCTGGTAACCCACGGCGGACGGCATACGACCGAGCAGGGTCGACACCTCCGAGCCGGCCTGGGTGAACCGGAAGATGTTGTCGATGAACAGCAGCACGTCCTGGCCGGCTTCGTCGCGGAACCACTCGGCCATGGTCAGCGCGGACAGTGCGACCCGCATACGGGTGCCGGGCGGCTCGTCCATCTGACCGAACACCAGAGCGGTGTCCTTGAGCACGTCTGCTTCCTTGAGCTCGACCCACAGGTCGTTGCCCTCACGGGTGCGCTCCCCCACGCCGGCGAACACCGAAGTACCACCGAAGTTCCGGGCGATACGGTTGATCATCTCCTGGATGAGCACGGTCTTGCCCACGCCGGCACCACCGAACAGGGCGATCTTGCCGCCACGCACGTAGGGAGTCAGCAGGTCGACGACCTTGAGGCCGGTTTCGAGCATCTCGGTGCGAGGCTCGAGGTCTTCGAATTTCGGCGGCTTCCGGTGAATCGACCAGTGGTCGAAGTCTTCTCCGTAGCCTGGGTCGTCCAGGCAGTAGCCCAGTGCGTTGAAGACGTGGCCCTTGACCTTCTCGCCCACCGGCACCGAGATCGAGGCTCCCGTGTCGGTGACCTCGGTCCCGCGCACCAGGCCGTCGGTGGGCTGCAGCGAAATGGTGCGCACCAGGTTGTCACCGAGGTGCTGCGCCACCTCCAGCGTCAGCGTCTTCTTCAGCGATTCGAACGGGATGTCGGCGTGCAGCGCGTTGAACAATTCCGGAATGGAGCCCCGCGGAAACTCGACGTCGACGACGGGGCCGGTGATCCGAACCACGCGCCCGTTGGTGTCGGAGCCCGACTTCTTGTCAGTCTTCTCGTCTACAGCAGTCATATTCTTTCGCTTCCTCGTGGGCTTACTTGGAGGCGTCGGCGAGCGCATTTGCGCCACCGACGATTTCGCTGATCTCTTGGGTGATCTGGGCCTGCCGCTCGCGGTTGGCTTGCAACGTCAGGTCCTTGATGAGGTCGTCGGCGTTGTCCGTCGCCGATTTCATGGCGCGCTGGCGCGACGCGAGTTCCGAAGCCGCCGATTCGAGCAGGGCCGCATAGACCCGGGTGGTCAGGTACCGCGGCAGTAGCGCCTCGAACAGCGTCGTCGCGTCCGGCTCGAACGAGTACAGCGTGTGCGGGCCGGTGTCCTCTTCGACGTACTCCACCACCAACGGCGCAATGCGGTGGGCGACAGCGGTCTGCGACATCATCGACTTGAACTCGGAGAAGACGATGTGCAGTTCGTCGACGCCCTGCCCCTCCTCGTCCTCGTCGTCGCCGGTGCCGGCCATGAACGCCTCGACCAGGGTCTCGGCGATCTCCGAGGCGTTCTCCACCTGGGGCTGCTCGGAGAAGCCGGTCCACGACTCCTTGATGTCCCAGTTGCGGAACGAGAAGTAGTTCAAGGCTTTTCGACCCACCGTGTACAACACCGGGTCCTTGCCCTCTTCCCGCAGCAGCGAAAAGAGTTCCTCGGAGCGACGGAAAATGCTCGAGTTGTAGGCGCCGCACAGACCGCGGTCGGACGACACCACCAACACACCGGCCCGCCTGGGGTTCTCCCGCTCGACGAGCAGCGGGTGGTCCAGTGCGGCCTCGGCGGACAGCGTGGTGAGCATCGACGTGATCTGAAAGGCGTAGGGGCGGGCCGATTCCAGCCGCGCCTGCGCCTTTCCGATGCGCGAGGTGGCGATGAGTTCCTGGGCCTTGGTGATCTTCTTGATCGACCCCGCCGACTTAATTCGTCCGCGTAGTTCGCGAAGTGTGGCAGCCATTGTTAGCTACTTCTTGTCCTTCTTGGAGTCCTTTTTGGGCTTCTCCTTCTTGACCTTCACCGACTCCTTGCCGAGTTCCTCTTCGTCCATCGCCTCGACGTGCTCGTCAGGAACCACCGACTCGCCAGAGCTGGCCGCGAAGCCCTTCTTGAACTTGTTGATGATCTCGGTGAGCTTTTCCTCGTCTTCCTCACCGAGCTTGCCGCTGCTGCGGATGCCTTCCAGGAACTTCTCCTCGGAGGCTCGCATGTGGTCGAGCAGCTCGGCTTCGAAGCGCTTGACGTCCTCCACCGGCACCGAGTCCAGGTGACCGCCGGTGCCCAGGAAGATGGAAACCACCTGCTCCTCAACGGGCAACGGAGCGAACTGCGGCTGCTTGAGCAACTCGACCAACCGCTCACCACGCGCCAGCTGCTTCTTCGACGTCTCGTCCAGGTCGGACGCGAACGCGGCGAAGGATTCCAGCTCGCGGTACTGCGACAGGTCCAGACGCAGCGAGCCCGCCACCTCTTTCATCGCCTTGATCTGGGCGGCACCACCGACTCGGGACACCGACACACCGACGTTGATGGCCGGCCGGACACCCTGGTTGAACAGGTCGCTCTCCAGGAAGCACTGTCCGTCGGTGATCGAGATGACGTTGGTGGGGATGTAGGCCGAGATGTCATTGGCCTTGGTCTCGATGATCGGCAGACCGGTCAGCGAACCGCCCCCGAGCTCGTCGGACAGCTTGGCGCAACGCTCGAGGAGCCGCGAGTGCAGGTAGAACACGTCGCCCGGGTAGGCCTCGCGGCCCGGCGGACGGCGCAGCAGCAGCGAGATCGCGCGGTAGGCCTCGGCCTGCTTGGTCAAGTCGTCGAAGACGATCAGAACGTGCTTGCCCTCGTACATCCAGTGCTGGGCGATGGCCGAACCCGTGTAGGGCGCAAGCCATTTGAAGCCGGCCGAATCGGAAGCGGGTGCCGCGACGATAGTGGTGTAGTCCATCGCGCCGCCTTCGTCCAGCGCGCGCCGGACGGAAGCGATGGTGGTGCCCTTCTGGCCGATTGCGACGTAGACGCAGCGGACCTGCTTCTTCTCGTCGCCGGTCTCCCAGTTCTGCCGCTGGTTCAGGATGGTGTCGACACAGACGGCGGTCTTGCCCGTCTTGCGGTCACCGATGATCAGCTGCCGCTGGCCACGCCCGATCGGGGTCATGGCGTCGATGGCCTTGATGCCGGTCTGCAGCGGCTCTTTCACACTCTGCCGCTCGACCACCGACGGGGCCTGCAGTTCCAGCGCACGGCGGGTGTCGGTCTCGATGTCGCCGCCACCGTCGATCGGCTGACCGAGGGGGTTGACCACACGACCCAGGAAGGCATCGCCGACCGGCACCGACAGCACGTCACCGGTCCGCTTGACCTGCTGGCCCTCTTCGATCTTCTCGAAGTCACCGAGGATAACGGCGCCGACGCTGTGCTCGTCGAGGTTCAGGGCGACGCCGAGGACTCCACCGGGGAACTCCAACAGTTCCTGGGTCATCACGGACGGCAACCCTTCGACGTGCGCGATACCGTCTCCGGCATCCACCACGGTGCCGACTTCCTCGCGCGAGGTGTCGGCGGTGAAGGACTCTACGTATTCTTCGATGGCGCTCTGGATGGCATCAGCGGAGATTGTCAACTCGGCCATGGCTTTTCGTCTTCCTACTTCGTTGTGTTGACTAGGTCGGGTTTCCGTCGGGCTTTGAATCAGTCAGGCAACTGGGCTTCGGCAGCGGCCAACCGGGACTTGAGCGTGCCGTCGATCACCTCGTCGCCCACCGAGATGAGCAGACCGCCAAGCAGGTCGGAATCGACCTGGAGCTGGACCGCCACCGGGTGGCCGTAAATGCGGCTGAGCACCTCACTGAGCCGGGTGCGCTGGGCGTCGCTGAGTTCTGCGGCAGCACTGACCTGGGCCACCACTTCGCCGCGGCGGGCTACCGCCACCTGGGCGAGCAGCAGTACGGCTTCTTCGGCCGGCACACCCCGCAGCAGCTCGACCGTCTGGGACAGCAGCGCGAGCGAAACCGGGTTCACGTCGCTGCCCGAGCTCTCGAGTACCTTGCGCAGCAACCCGACTCGCCGGTCCGCGTCGGTCGTGTAGTCACCGAGCAGAATCCCGAGGCGCGGCTGTGCGTCGAGGATGCGGGAGAACCGGAACAGCTGGTCTTCGACTTCGTCGACGCTGCCGTCCTTCTCGGCGACCGCGAGCAGCGCCTGGCGCGAGACGTGCTCGATGGCGTCGACCAGGTCTCCGTTCGCCGACCAGCGCTCGGACACCGCGGTCCGCAGCACGTCGAGGGTGGGGTCACCGACTTTGCCCTCGAGCAGCCGCTCGATCAGTTTGACCCGGGGTGACGCGTCTTCAGCCGGAACGGTGAGGTACCGGGTGACCACGACCTCCTGGTTCAAGATCTTGGCCACCGACACCAGTTCGTCGGACAGAGTGGTCAAGCCCTTGTTGTCGAGATCTTCGGCGAGCGAGTTGAATCGGTCCACCAGATTGCTCACCGCGCGCCGGCTGGCCGAACGCATCCTGGCCAGCACCGGGTACTCGACCTCGACCGGTTCGGGCGCCATGTCGTCGAGTTCATCGAGGAAACGATCGACCGTCGATGCCTGCTGCTGGGCGTCGGCCACGTAGCTGCGCACCAAATCGCTTGCCTGGCGCACCGATTCGTGACCGAGCTCCAGCCGGAGCTGGCGGGTCAGCTGCGCCCGCAGCAGTTCGGTCTGACGGGCTCCCTGGGCCTTGATGCGTTCCGCCTCGCTCTCGGCCTGGGCCCGCATCTGTTCCTCGATGCGTTCGGAGTCGGACTTGGCCTCTTCGACGAGCTGCGCAGCCTCTTCCTTCGCGGCTTGCACGGCCTTGCTGTGCGCCGTGGTCGACTCGGTGAGGCGCTTGGCTGCCTTCGCCGAGTCTTCCAACTGCTGGCGCACAGTCTCCTGGCGGGCAGTCATGAGCCGTCGGACCGGCGGAACGACATACCGCCAGACCAGCAGCACGATGGCCGCGAACCCGATCAGCTGTCCGATAAATGTCGACATGTAGTGGCTACCTCGTCGCTTTCGAAGTCGCTTCTGAGGTCGATGGGCTGACTTCGACGCCGAGCACCCGAGAGGCCAGGGTCGCCGAGATGGTGCCGACGTTGGCGCGCAGATCAAGTTCCACGGCGTCGCGCTCCCGCTTCAATTGCTCGTTGGCCTGGGCCAGCATTTCTGCGACCTGCTGCTCGGCGTCCGCTCGCGCGTCGTCGATGACCTTGCGACCCTCTGTCCGCGCGTTGTCGCGGAAGGCGCCCGCTTCGACACGGGCTTCTTTCAAGGCCTTCTCGTAGTCGGCTTCGGCGGCGGCGAACTGCTCGGCCGCCTTCTTGCTGTCGGCCTGGGTCTTGGCGACCATGGCGTCGCGTTCCTTGAGCACCTTCAGGATCGGCGGCACCACGAAAGTGCCGATCACTCCGAGCACCACCAGGAAGATGGCGAGCACGAAGAAGAAGGTGCCGTTCGGGATGAGGAAGTTGCTTTGGCCGCCTTCCTCTGCTGCGAAACTCACAGCCGAAGCAAGAGAGGTCGGGTCACCCATCACAGCGAATTACTTGACGGGCGTGGCGAAGACGAATAGCGCCATGAACGCCAGGTTGATGAAGTACGCGGCTTCGACCAGACCGACCGTGATGAAGAACGGGGTGAACAGACGTCCCTGTGCCTCAGGCTGACGGGCGACACCGGAGATCAGCGCGTTACCGGCAACACCGTCACCGATACCGGCGCCGATGGCGCCACCGGCCATGATCAGTCCACCGCCGATGAGGGCGCCGGCTGCGATAGTGGGGTCCATTTTTATCCTCCTTGATAACTCTGGTAGCGGTTTACCAGGATTTTTTTAGTGGTGGTCCTCTTCTAGTTCCATCGCCTGGCTGAAGTACAGGATCGTCAACAGCGCGAAGATGAAGGCCTGGATGGCGCCGACGAAAAGGTCGAACGACTTCCAGATCGCGTTCGGCAGCCACATCACGTACGGCGGGAAGAGCGCGATCAGCGCGACCAGGATGCCGCCGGCGAAGATGTTGCCGAAGAGTCGCAGCGACAACGAAATCGGCTTGGCCAGTTCCTCGACGACGTTGATCGGGGCCAGGATCGCCACGTGGCCCTTGAGCACCTTGATCGGGTGCCCGACGATGCCGCGGCGCCAGATGCCGGCCGCGTGGTAGCAGACGAAGACGAACAGGGCCAGCGCCAGCACGTAGTTGATGTCAGCCGCAGCCGACGAGAGCAACTCGGTGGTCTTGCCTTCTTTGTCGGTGTACTGCAGCGGCAGCACGGACAGCCAGTTGGAGATCAGGATGAATACGAAGATGGTCACTGCGAGCGGCAGCACGAACGGCGCGATCCGCATGCCGATGGCGGACTCGACCTGGCTGCGCATCTGGATGGTGATCGCCTCGAAGAACAGCTGCACACCGCCGGGCACGTCGGTCGACGTGACCTTGGACTTCAGGTAGAACGCCAGCGCGATCACGATCAGCGCGGCGATCGCCGTCGACAGTATGGTGTCGGTGTTGACTGTCAGACCAAACCAGGTGGCGGTGTGGTGCTCGCCGACCTCGATCTGAGCGGCCAGGATCGACTCAGTCATCGCCGGCGCTCCTCCCTTCCGTGCCTTCCGATCCAGTCACTACTGCACCCTCTTGTGCACCCGCTTGGCCCTCGAGCGGGCCGTCGGCCTCGCCGGTCCGCAGCTTCTTCCAGACCGGCAGCGCGGTCGATGCCACCAGTAGCACCTGGAAGAGTGCCAGGCCGAACACCACGCCCAAACCTTCGGGCCGGAATATGAAGGCGATGATCAGCGCCAGGATGGTGATGATCGCGACGCGGGAGGCCGAATTGATGGCCATCGACCGCTTCAGCGGGTGATCGCGCGCGGTGATCGACTCCACCGAGCGCCGCACCATGAGCGCGTTGAGCAAACCCAGCAGCAAACCGATACCAAAGAACGCCCCGACCACCGGATGACCGGCGTAGCCGGCGACCAGGGTCGCCACCGCCGTCACTCCCAAGCTGATGAGGAACAGCCGTACGGGACGGAACGCAACAGCGGGAAACACCAACGGCGCGTCCTGCGCTGGTGTCGTCACTGCAGCACCTCAATCCAAGGTTGGTGGAGCGGAAACCACGCGATCGACTGATCCGTGGCCCGCCGAGCGTATCGCAAGGGTCACGCTGGATTTACCCAAGGGGTAGCTCCCTGTGTCGGTCTAGCGCCGGCGGCACCGGAAACCCATCCGACGGGCCGGGGAACCGGCAACCCGCGAGGTTTATTTCGGGGTTCTACCAGCACCGTACCACACGGAAGCCCGATCTACTACTGATCGTCGTAGTAGTCGTCGCGGCGGCGCAGCAGCGGAATCACCGTCGCGACGCCCGCGACGGCGATTGCTCCGAGCATCACCGCCGCGGTGTGGCGGGGGTCGAAAAAGATCGTGCTCGCGGCGCCGAAGGCGACGATCCCGACCCACAAATAGATGAGCAGCACCACCCGGCGATGGGAGTGGCCGATCTGCAGCAGCCGGTGATGCAGGTGCATTTTGTCGGGCGTGAAGGCACTGCGTCCCGCGCGCGTGCGCCGCACGATCGCCAGTAAAAGGTCCAGCATCGGCACGAACATGACGGCCACCACCAGCAGGAACGGTGACAGCAGAGCAAACACGTCGCGAGCGCCGTAGGCGTTCTGCGAGATCGGGCCGGCGGCGGTGGTCGAGGCCGCGGCCAGCATCAGGCCGATCAGCATGGATCCGGAGTCGCCCATGAAGATGCGGGCCCGGTGGAAGTTGTGCGGCAGGAAGCCCAGGCAGGCACCCGCAAGGACCACCGAGATGACCGCGGGCGGGTAGTAGAGCACGTCGCCGCCGTGGTCGCGCAGCAGACCCACCGAGAACATGCAGATGGCCAGGGCAGTGATGAGCCCGAGCCCGGCCGCCAGCCCGTCCAGGCCGTCGACGAAGTTCATCGCGTTGACGATCGAAACGGTCAGGGCCAGCGTCAGCAGGATCGACGAGGCCTGGTCCAGCACGATGGTCCCCACGCCGCCCACCGGGATGTACAGCACGCTCCAGGCCACTCCCATGGTGACGAGCACGCTGGCGGCGGTGATCTGGCCGGCGAACTTGGTCAGCGCGTCCAGACCCCACCGGTCGTCGATCAGACCGATGCCCATGATCACCGCGCCGGCGACCAGCACGGCGGGCATGCCGGTGGAATAGACGAAGCCCCGGGTGAGCGCCGGCAGTTGCGAGGCCAGAAAGACGGCCGAGCCCACGCCGAGGAACATCGCCAGGCCGCCCATCCGGGGCGTCGGCGTCACGTGCACGTCGCGCTCGCGGGGGTAGGCGACGGCACCGAGGCGGGTGGCGAGCACGCGCACCGGACCGGTCGCGAAATAGGTGATGATGGCGGCGGTCAGGCCGACCAGAGCGAGCTCACGCAGCGGAACTCCGGCGCTGCGGTCGGACAGAGCGAGCAAACCACCGGCAAGGCTGGCCACATCGCTGGACACGTCGAGACCGTACTTCACCAACCTGAGAGCGCTCGCCTTCGGTCGTCCCGTTTGGTCGTCCCCGTGGTCGCCCCGTTTGGTCGTAACCGGCCGCCTCGCGCCGCCTGGAGCTGTCTTCGGTCGCCGAACGTGAACTCAGGGTGAGATTCGGGCCGGATTTTCGCCGTCAGTTCACGTTCGGCGACGGAGGGGCCGGCTCAAGCAGGGTGGCTGCGTCGACGCCCAGCACCTCGGCCACGCGAGCGGTGCTGACGGGCCCCTCCCGCAGGATGCGCGGGGTGCTTCCGCTCAGGTCCACGATCGTGGAGGCGGCTTGTTGCGCGGCAGGTCCGCCATCGAGATAGACGTCGACGCGGTCGCCGAGTTGGCGCCGCGCCTCCGCGGCGTCGACAGCGGCGGGCTGGCCGGAGACGTTGGCGCTGGAGACCGCCATCGGGCCCACCTCACGCAGCAATTCGATGGCAACCGGATGCAACGGCATCCGCAGCATCACGGTGCCGTGCGCGTCGCCGAGATCCCATTGCAGCGACGGCGCCTGCAACACAACCAGGCTCAGTGCGCCCGGCCAGAACGCCCGGACCAGGTCGCGCGCCCCGTCCGGCATGCCGTAGACCAGGCCCTCGATGGTGTGCCAGGAGCCGACGAGCACGCCCACCGGCATGTCGCGACCGCGGCCCTTGGCAGCCAGCAGCGCATCAACCGCGCTGCGGTCGAAGGCGTCGGCCCCGAGGCCGTAGACGGTGTCGGTGGGCATCACGACCAGCCGGCCGGCCTTGAGCGCCCCCACCGCGGCGGTGATTCCGCGTGCCCGCCGGTCGGGGTCAGCGCAGTCGAAAACCTCAGCCACCTAGCGCCACTCCCCCTTCGAGCCTCTGTGCCGTCACGAACCTCGGGCGTCCGGCCAGATCGTTGCGGGCTTCGACGTGGTGGAAAAGCCCAGTCTCCGCGAGGCACGCCACGGTCAGCGCCGATGTGGTGTCGTCATGCTCGACGGCGAACAGGCCGCCGGGGCGCAGCCACCTCGCGGCGCGCGCGGCGACGGCCGGTATCACCGCCATGCCATCCGGGCCGCCGAACACAGCGTGCGACGGATCATGTTGGGACACTTCGGGTTCCAGCACGGCATCGTCGGGAACGTAGGGCGGGTTCGAGACCAGCAGGTCCACCCGGCCGTCGAGTTCGGACAACAGGCCGTCCGTCGCGATGTCGGCGCACACCAGTTCCACACCGGTGCCCTCGGCGTTACGGCGGGCGTAGTCCAGGGCCGTCTGGGAGTCGTCGATCCCGATGACCCGGGCGTCAGGCCACCGCCGCGACAGCGCAACGGCCAGGGCGCCGGAGCCGGTGCACGCGTCGACGATCACCGGCTGCGCCGGAAGTGATTGCGCCGCAGCCCATTCCAACATCGATTCGGTCTCGGGACGCGGGATGAAAACGCCCGGGCCGACGTGCAGCAGCACGGGCCCGAAGCCGACCGTCCCGATGAGGTGCTGCAGCGGGACTCGCCGGGAGCGCTCGCTCACGGCGTGGCGGAAGCGTCCGAAGAAGTCGTCGTCCGGTGTCTCCAGGAAGCGCAGCCGGCCGCGGTCGGTGCCGGCCAGATAGGCGGCCAACTCTTCGGCGTCCCAGCGCGCGGAGTCGATTCCCGCGTCGGCCAGTTGCGCCGCAGCGGAGTCGATCGCCTGCAGGAGGGGGCTCACGTCGCCTGTTGTAGCCGAGCCTGCTTGTCGGCTTCGCTCAACGCATCGAACAACGCGTCCAGGTCGCCGTCGAGAACCTGGTCGAGGTTGTGCGACTTGAAACCGATCCGGTGGTCGGTGATGCGGTTCTCGGGGAAGTTGTACGTCCGGATGCGTTCGCTGCGGTCGACGGTGCGGATCTGGCTGGCGCGGTCCGCCGAGGCGTCGGCGAGTGCCTGCTCCTCGGCCAGCACCTGCAGGCGCGCGGCGAGCACCTGCAGCGCACGGGTCTTGTTCTGCAGCTGCGAGCGTTCGTTCTGGCAGGTGACGACGATCCCGGTGGGCAGGTGGGTGATCCGGACCGCCGAGTCGGTGGTGTTCACGCCCTGCCCGCCTTTACCCGAGGATCGGTAGACGTCGATCCGCAGGTCAGACTCGTCGATCTGCACCTCGCCGACTTCTTCCGGCTCGGGGTAGACCAGCACGCCGGCAGCCGACGTGTGCACGCGTCCCTGCGACTCGGTCACCGGTACCCGCTGCACGCGGTGCACGCCGCCCTCGAACTTCATCCGCGACCACACCCCGTCGGCGCTGTCGCCCTTGCTCGCGATGGCTAGTGTCGCGTCCTTGTAGCCGCCCAGATCCGAGGTGGTCTCGCCCAGCACCGTCACCGTCCAGCCGTGCCGCTCGGCGTAGCGGATGTACATCCTGGCCAGGTCGGCGGCGAACAGGGCCGACTCCTCGCCCCCTTCACCGGATTTCACCTCGAGCACGATGTCGTCGGCGTCATGCGGGTCACGAGGCGCCAGCATGTCGGTGAGCTGGGTGTCCAGCTCGGCGACGCGTGCCTCCAATTCAATGACCTCGTCGGCGAACGAGGAGTCGTCGGCGGCCAGTTCGCGTGCGGTCTCCAGGTCATCGCGCGCCGACACCAGTTTGCGGTGGGTCGCGACGATCGGTGCCAGCCGCGCGAAGCGGCGCCCCGCTTTGCGCGCTTCGTCGGGCTTGCTGTGCAGGTCGGGATCGGCCAGCGCCTGCTCGAGTGCCGCGTGCTCGGCGAGCAGGACGTCAATCGTCTGCACCGGCTGCGTCATGGTCACCTCCCTACTGACTGCTCTGCCCCGAACGCGAACCGACGCCCGGCCTGTGCAGATCGCACAGTTCGGGCGTCGGAAAGGCAGCTATTTGTCGGCCGCGGCTTTGTCCGCGTTGCGCTTGCCGTAGCGCTTCTCGAAGCGCGCGACCCGGCCGCCGCTGTCGAGGATCTTCTGCTTGCCGGTGTAGAAGGGGTGGCACTGCGAGCAGACCTCGGCCACGATCCGGCCACCGGGCTTGGTGCTGCGGGTGGTGAAGGAGTTCCCGCAACCGCAGACCACGGTGGTCTCTTCGTACGCGGGATGGATGTCAGTTTTCATGCTGTCCTCTTCATCGTCTGCCACTCGGAACCCTGATCGGTCCGGCGGCCCAACACGAGCTTCGTGAACCTGAAGTGGTTCCGAGTGATCGACCGTCGATTATGCCAGGTCAACCGCTGCCAGCCTAAACGCCGGGGTGGGTGTCCATATTCCCGCTGCTCCGCACGGGACGCCCGCCGCACTCGCCCGGGCCTGTGCCATCCGATCCACCGTCAACCGTTGCCAACAGCCGCCGGCGTGACGTAAGAGAAGCTGATGAAACTGCGGCTGCCCACCATCGCCGGCCTGTTCGCCATCGGGGCCGTCGCCGGCCTCATCGGCGACCACGGTCATGTCGTCACCGCGACTCTCGAGTACCTGCCCGCGGCGCATCGTGTGCCGTTCGTCTGGACGAGCCCGATCTGGTTTCCCGTCCTCGTCGGCATGGCCACCATCCTGTCGGCCGAGCTGCGGTTACACCTCGGGACGGCGCGCACCTCCGTGACCGCACGCCAGGGATTCGGCGGGGTCGCTGCTGTCGTCGGCGCCTACGCCTTCACCGCGTTGGCGCACACGGCGCCGGTGTTCGTGACAACGGTGCTGATCAGCACGATGGCAGCGATCACCTGGTCGGTGCTCGGCGATCGCGCCGCGATCGTATGCGGGGTAGCGACCGCAGTCGTCGGTCCCGCGGCCGAAGCCGCCCTGGTGGCCGTCGACGTGTTCCGCTACACCCACGGCAACGACGGCCTGCTCGGCGTCGCGCCGTGGTTGGTACCGCTGTACTTCGCCTTCGGCGTGGTGGCGGCGCTGCTCGCCGAGATAGCTGCCGAACCGACCTAGTCGTTGTCCATGTTGCCAGGTGTCGTCTTGGACACCTGCACCAGGAACTCGTAGTTGGTCTTCGTCTTGCGCAGCTGCGACATCAGCAGGTCGATGGCCTGGTGGGAGTCCAGACCCGACAGCACCCGGCGCAGCTTGTGCACGATGCCGAACTCGTCCGGGGAGAGCAGCAGTTCGTCCTTGCGGGTGCCCGACGGGTTGACGTCGACCGCGGGGAAAACCCGGCGTTCGGAGATCTTGCGGTCCAGCTTGAGCTCGGCGTTACCGGTGCCCTTGAACTCCTCGAAGATCACGGTGTCACCGGTGGATCCGGTCTCGACCATCGCGGTCGCGATGATGGTCAGCGAGCCGCCCTCTTCGATGTTGCGGGCCGCGCCCAGGAATCGCTTCGGCGGGTACAGCGCGGTGGAGTCGACACCACCGGACAGGATCCGGCCCGAGGCGGGCGACGCGTTGTTGTACGCGCGGCCCAGGCGGGTGATCGAGTCCAGCAGCACCACAACGTCCTTGCCCTGCTCCACCAGGCGCTTGGCGCGCTCGATGGCCAGTTCGGCGACCGAGGTGTGGTCTGACGGCGGCCGGTCGAACGTCGAGGCGATGACCTCGCCCTTCACCGAGCGGGTCATGTCGGTGACTTCCTCGGGCCGTTCGTCGACGAGCACGACCATGAGGTGGCACTCGGGGTTGTTGCGGGTGATCGCGTTGGCGATGTCCTGCAGGATGGTCGTCTTACCGGCCTTGGGCGGCGACACGATCAGCGCACGCTGCCCCTTGCCGATCGGCATGATCAGGTCGATGACCCGCGTGGTAAGGCGATCGGGCGTGGTCTCCAGACGCAACCGCTGGTTCGGGTACAACGGCGTCAGCTTGCTGAACTCGGGCCGCTTCTTGGCGTCCTCGATCGATCCGCCGTTGATGCTGTCCAGGCGCACCAGCGGGTTGAACTTCTGCCGCTGGTTGGGCTGTTCGCCGTCCTTGGGCACGCGTACCGCGCCGGTTACCGCGTCACCGCGGCGCAGGCCGTTCTTGCGCACCATGTTCATCGACACGTAGACGTCGTGCGGTCCGGCCAGGTAACCGGAGGTGCGAACGAACGCGTAGTTGTCCAGGACGTCGAGAATTCCGGCGACCGGTTGAACGACGTCGTCCTCACGCAGTTCGGATTCCCCGGCCTCGCCGGTGCGCTCGCCGCGCCGGCGGCGGTCACGGAAGCGGCGTCCCCGCCGGCCCTGCCGTCCATCGCCGTCGTCGTCGGCGCCGCCTCCGCCGCGCTGCTGGTCACCGCTCTGATCGTTGCCCGAGTCGGCGGAGCGCTCGTCGTTCTTGGCCTCTTTCTGGCCCCGCTCGCCCTGGCCGCGGTCGTTCTGGCCCCGCTCGCCCTGGCCGCGGTCGTTCTGGCCCCGCTCGCCCTGGCCGCGCTCGTTCTGACCACGCTCGTTCTGGCCGCGGTCGTTCTGGCCACGCTCGTTCTGGCCGCGCTCGCCCTTGCCGCGGGCGGGCTCTTTGTCGGCGTCGCCTTCGTCGCGGGCCGGTTCTTTGCCGGCGTCCTCGGAGTTCTCACTCTTGTTGCCGCCGGCCGATCCGGCCTGGCGGGACGCGCCGCGGCGTTCCCGGCGGGGCGGCTCGGCAGCGTCCGGCACCTCCGCGGGCGGCGCCTCGGGGGCGGTCACCTGGGCGGTCGGGGTCTGGGCAGCGGTGTCATTCTGGGCCGGCGCATCGGCTTTGGCCGATTCCTGCACCGACTCGCCGGCACCGGAGGACTTGCCGTTCGCCTGTCCCGTGCTCTGCTGGATGGCGGCGATCAGCTCGCTCTTACGCATGCCCGACGTCCCCTTCACGCCGGCCCGATTGGCCAGTGCGCGCAGTTCGGGCAGCACCATGGTCGCCAGCGAAGTGGACGGCGCATTGGATTTGACGTCCGAGACATCGGAAGCGTCTGAGTTCACGGAGTGCGACACCTTGTCGGCGTCGGTGCTTTCGCCAGCCGTGATGAGGTCCGTATCAGTCACGGATTTCCTTTCTTGCCCCGCTGATCAGGTCAAGCGGGGATTCCTGCATCAGGTCAAGCATTCAGGCAAATTGCTGAGTGCGCCCAATAATCGACTCTGAAACGGTGATCGAACAGCGAACCGCGTTCACGAGAAGAATTGGTGGTTGTCTCAGCGTCAAGGCAGTTTGTGCAGAGCAGATGCTGCAATTGCTGGACGGGTCCGAGGATAGCCCGCTTCCTGGCCGGAAGCAAGCAAACCCGCCCGCCACGCTGTGGATCAACCTGCGACGGTTACGCCTGGTTTCCAGCGAACTCCGTCGCCCACCGCCATCTTCCTGATCATGAATCCATTCGCGGTTCCGTACTCGACCGCTTCAGCAGGCAACTCCGGCTCGGTGCCCAGCGCGATCAGCGAAGGACCAGCCCCGGATAGCGTTGCCGCAATCTTATGACGCCGCAGCAGCCGCAAATATTCCGCGGACGACGGCATAGCCGATGCACGTTGTGGTTGGTGGAGCACATCTTCGGTGGCGGCCATGAGCAGATCCGGCCGCTGGGTCAGCGCCACCACCAGCAACGCGGCGCGGCTGATGTTGAACCGCGCGTCCTCGTGGCTGACCTGGGCGGGCAACAGCACCCGGGTCTCCGCCGTCGACGAGCGTTCCTCGGGAATCGCAGCGAACAGGTGGATGTCGGGATGAAGACGCAGCGGGACTGCGGAGTAGTCCGGCCGGCCGCTGGTGCGGTCGGCCCAGGAAACCACGGCGCCACCCAACACGGCAGCCGACGCGTTGTCGGGGTGCCCTTCGAACTCAGATGCCAGCTGGATCAGCTGGGTTTCACTGAGCGGAGCCGAATCCGTTTGAGCCACAAGGCCGTTCACCACGGCCAGGCCACTCACCACGGCCGCGGCTGAGGACCCCAGGCCACGGGAATGCGGGATGTCGTTGCGGCAGCGCACCGTCAACCCGGCCGCGCACACGCCGGCGGCCTGCAGGCCAAGCTGGATGGCGCGGACCACGAGATGCTCGGGCCCCAACGGAACCTGGCCGGCCCCTTCGCCTTCGACCGTGACCACCAGCCCGGAATCCGTTGTCTCGACCACGATCTCGTCGCACAGCTGCAACGCCAGACCCAGGCTGTCGAAACCCGGGCCCAGATTGGCGCTGGAAGCCGACACCGTCGCGCTGGCCACCAGCCCCGCGGGCAGAACCGAGCCCGCCGAACCGGTTTCCACTAGCCCAACCCCAGCTGCTCTACGACGAGGACCGGGTCGACCGGCAGCGGAGACACGTGCGGCATGTCCTTGAGCGCGGTGTCGGGATCCTTGAGGCCGTTACCGGTGACGGTGCACACCACCGTCGAGCCGCGCTCCACCCAGCCGTCCTCGACGGACTTGAGCAGGCCGGCGATGCTCGCCGCCGACGCCGGCTCGACGAAGACGCCTTCGGTGCTGGCCACCAGGTGGTACGCGGCCAGGATCTCCTCGTCGGTGGCGGCCAGGAAACGTCCGTTGGACTGCTGCTGCGCCTCGACCGCCGAGGTCCACGACGCCGGGGCGCCGATGCGGATGGCGGTGGCGATGGTCTCCGGGTTGGCCACCGGTTCACCGTGCACCAGCGGCGCGGCACCGGCCGCCTGGGTGCCCAGCATCCGGGGCAGCTTGTCGATGATGCCGTCGCGGTGGTACTCGGTGTAGCCGCGCCAATACGCGGTGATGTTGCCGGCATTGCCCACCGGCAGCGCGTGAATGTCGGGCGCCGTGCCCAGCGCGTCGACGATCTCGAAGGCGGCCGTCTTCTGCCCCTCGATGCGGACCGGGTTCACCGAGTTGACCAGAGAGATCGTCGGGAAGTCGTTGGTCATCTTGCGGGCCAGTTCCAGGCAGTCGTCGAAGTTGCCGTCGATCTGGATGATCTTGGCGCCGTGCATGACAGCCTGCGCCAGCTTGCCCATGGCGATCTTGCCGGTCGGGATCAACACCGCGCAGGTGATGCCGGCACGCGCGGCGTACGCGGCGGCCGATGCCGAGGTGTTTCCGGTCGACGCGCACAACACCGCTTTCTGGCCGCGGGCCAGTGCGTCGGTGACGGCCATCGTCATGCCCCGGTCCTTGAAGGAGCCGGTGGGGTTGAGGCCCTCGACCTTGAGATGGACTGTGCAGCCGGTCTTCTCGGACAGCCGCGGTGCCGGGATCAGCGGGGTACCGCCTTCGAGCAGGGTGACCGGGGTCCAGTCGTCGCCCACCGGCAGCCGGTCCCGGTAGGCCGCGATCAGGCCCGGCCAGGGCTGGTGAATCGCCGTTCGTGGGGCGCTCATTCGTCGGTCCCTTCCAGTCGCAGCACGCTTTCGACGCTCTGCACCACGTCCAGGTCAGCCAGTGCGTCAACGGTCTCCGACAGCGCGGCGTCGGTGGCCCGGTGGGTGACCACCACGATCCGGGCACCCACCCGTTGACCGCCCTCGTCGACGACGCCTTCCTGGCGCACCTCGGCGATGCTCACCTCGCGCTTGCCGAATTCGGCTGCCACCGCGGACAACACGCCAGGCTTGTCCGCGACGTTCATGCTGACGTAGTACCGGGTTTCGATGAATCCCATGGGGGCCACGGGAAGGCGAGCGTAGCGGGACTCACGCGGGCCCCGGCTGCCGAGCACCCGGTTGCGCGCGGCCATCACCAGGTCGCCGGTGACGGCCGACGCGGTGGGCGCACCGCCGGCGCCCTGGCCGTAAAACATCAGCCGCCCGGCTGCCTCGGCCTCGACGACGACCGCGTTGAAGGCACCGTTGACCGACGCGAGCGGATGCGTCAGGGGCACCAACGCGGGATAGACGCGGGCTGAAACCCGCTGCTGCCCTTCGTCAGTGGTGATTCGCTCGCAGATGGAGAGCAACTTGATGGTGCAGCCCAGCGACTTTGCCGACTCGAAGTCTTCCGGGGTGATCTTGGTGATGCCCTCGCGGTAGACGTCGTCGGCGGTGACGCGGGTGTGGAAGGCAATGGACGCCAGGATCGCCGCCTTGGCCGCGGCGTCATATCCCTCGACGTCGGCGGTGGGGTCGGCCTCGGCGTATCCGAGGGCACTCGCGTCGGCCAGTGCCTGCTGGTAATCGGCTCCGGTGCTGCCCATCTCGGACAGGATGTAGTTGGTGGTGCCGTTGACGATGCCGGCCACCCGCAACACCGTGTCGCCGGCCAGCGACTGGGTCAGCGGCCGGATGACGGGGATCGCTCCGGCGACCGCCGCCTCGAAATACAGGTCGACGGCCTCTCTTTCGGCGACCGCAGCGAGTTCGCCACTGGCGACGGACATCAGCGCCTTGTTCGCCGTCACGACGGACTTGCCGTGTGCGAGAGCGGTCAGGATCGCCTTGCGGGCGGGTTCGACGGGACCCATCACTTCCACGACGATGTCGACGTCGTCGCGGCAGGCGAGTTCCTCGATGTCATCGGTGAGCAGTTCGAGCGGCACGCCCCGGTCGCCGCCCAGGCGGCGCACTCCGACGCCACGCAATACCAACGGGGCGCCGATGCGGCCTGCCAGATCGTCGGCACTTTCGTTGATGATGCGTACGACTTCGCTGCCGACCACGCCCAACCCGAGTACCGCCACGCCGACGGCCTTTACGTCCTTGTCGTTACCGGGCACGGTTCACCTCACTTCCAGACTCAGCAGATCGTCGACCGTCTCGCGGCGCAGGATCAAGCGGGACTCCCCCGCTTTCACCGCGACCACCGCCGGGCGGCAGATCATGTTGTAACGACTCGACAGGGAATAGCAGTAGGCGCCGGTCGCGGCCGTGGCGACCAGGTCACCGGGCCCGACGTCGTCGGGCACCCACGCGTCGCGCACCAGGATGTCGCCGGTTTCGCAGTGCTTTCCGACCAGCCGGGCCTGGGTGGCAGGTGCATCGCTGAGCCGCGAAACCAGGCGGACGTCGTACTGGGCGTCATACAGGGCGGTGCGGATGTTGTCGCTCATGCCGCCGTCGACGCTGACGTAACGCCGGTTGGCGGTCGCACTCACGTCGACGTCCTTGATGGTGCCGACTTCGTAGAGCGTGATGGTGCCCGGCCCGGCGATGGCACGTCCGGGTTCGACCACCAGCCTCGGCGTGGGCAGGCCCACCGCCGCCGATTCGTTGCGGACGATGGCGCTCAGCTTCTCCGCCAGCTCGGCGATCGGCGGCGGGTCGTCCGGTGCAAGGTACGAGATCCCCAGGCCGCCACCGAGATCCACCGTCGACACCTGCGCGGTCTTGTCGACGCCAAATTCGGCGACGATGTCGCGCAGCAACCCGATGACCCGGTGTGCGGCGATTTCGAAGCCGGCGACATCGAAGATCTGCGACCCGATGTGGCTGTGCAGCCCGACCAGCCGCAGGTTGTCGGCGGCGAACACCTGCCGCACCGCGGCCATGGCCGCGCCGCTGGCCACCGAGAGCCCGAACTTCTGGTCTTCGTGTGCGGTGGAGATGAATTCGTGGGTGTGCGCCTCCACACCGACGGTGAGCCGGACCAGCACATCCTGGACGATTCCGGCCTCGCCGGCGATCGCGTCGAGCCGCTCGATCTCGATCAACGAGTCCAGCACGACATGGCCGACGCCGGCTTTCACCGCCGCGGTCAGCTCGGCCACGGATTTGTTGTTGCCGTGCAGGGTGATCCGCTGCGGCGGGAAATCCGCGTTCAGCGCGACGGCCAGCTCGCCGCCCGAGCACACGTCAAGCGACAGGCCTTCCTGCTCGATCCACCGGGCGATCTCGGTGCACAGGAACGCTTTTGCGGCGTAGTGGACGTTGGCGCCGCCGCCGAATGCCGCGGCGGTCTCCCGGCAGCGGGACCGGAAGTCGGCTTCGTCGATGACGAACAGTGGAGTGCCGTACTCCCGGGCAAGGTCGGTCAGCTTGACTCCGGCGATCTGGACAATCCCGTCGTCGCCGCGAACGGTGTTGCGCGGCCACACATTCGGTGCCAGGCGCAACAGCTCTTCGGGCGACTGCGGACGCGGCGGGCTGCTGGCCGGCCGGGTCTCCTCGGCGTGCCGGGGTCCGGCGGGGTGGACGTTCACATTCTCTCCGGGGCGCTGACTCCGAGGATGGCCAGTCCGTTGGCGACGACCTGGCGGGTGGCCTGGCACAGCGCCAGCCGCGCGGTGTTCAGGTCGGTGGGTTCTTCGTCGCCCTGCGGCAGGATCCGGCAAGCGTCGTAGAACCGGTGGTAGTCGCCGGCGAGATCTTCCAGGTAGCGGCAGATGCGGTGCGGTTCGCGCAATGCGGCCGCGGTCTTGAGGACCCGCGGGAATTCGCCGATGGTGCGCAGCAGCGTGCCCTCTTTGTCGTGGCTCAGCAGTTCCAGTTGCGCCGTGTCCGGGATGAGGCCCAGTTCGGCGGCGTTGCGCGCCAGCGCGGAAAGCCGGGCGTGCGCGTATTGCACGTAATAGACCGGGTTTTCGTTGGACGCCGAGGACCACAGCGCCAGATCGATGTCGATCGGGGTGTCCACCGAGGAGCGGATGAGGCTGTATCGGGCGGCGTCGACGCCGATGGCCTCGACGAGGTCGTCGAGGGTGATGACGGTGCCGGCCCGCTTGCTCATTTTCACCGGTTGGCCATCGCGGACCAGGTTGACCATCTGCCCGATCAGCACCTCGACGGTGGCCGGGTCCTCGCCGAAGGCGGCCGCGGCGGCCTTCAGGCGCGCGATGTAGCCGTGGTGGTCGGCGCCGAGCATGTAGATGCACAGGTCGAAACCGCGTTGCCGCTTGTCCAGGTAATAGGCGAGATCACCGGCGATGTAGGCGGGGATGCCGTCGCTCTTGATCACGACGCGATCTTTGTCGTCACCGAAAGCGCTGGTGCGCAACCAGGTTGCGCCGTCCTTCTCGTAGATGTTGCCGGTATCGCGGAGTTTCGCGATGGCCTGCTCCACCCGGCCGCTGGTGTGCATCGAGTCTTCGTGGGTGTAGACGTCGAAGTCGGTGCCGAACTCGTGCAGCGACTCCTTGATGTGGGCGAACATCAGGTCGACGCCGATCTGACGGAACGTCTCGTGCATCTCGGCGTCGGGCAGGCTCAGCGCCTCGGGTGCCTTCTGCAGGACCTGAGCGGCGATGTCGTTGATGTAGGTGCCCGCGTAGCCGTCAGCCGGTGCGGGCTCGCCCTTGGCCGCGGCAACCAGGGAGTTCGCGAACCGGTCGATCTGCGCGCCGTGGTCGTTGAAGTAGTACTCACGGACCACCTCAGCGCCCTGGGTGGTGAGCAGCCGGCCCAGCGCGTCGCCGACGGCGGCCCAGCGGGTGCCGCCGATGTGGATGGGTCCGGTCGGGTTCGCCGAGACGAATTCCAGGTTGACTTTTTGGTTGTCGAGGACGTGGGAGTGGCCGAATTGGTCGCCTGCGTCGATGACGTCGTTGACGATCTTGGCCTGCGCCGAGGCCTCGAGGCGCAGGTTGATGAAGCCAGGGCCGGCCACCTCGGCCGAGGCGATGCCATCGGCCTGCGCCAGCGCTTCGGCGAGCCATCCGGCCAGCTCACGGGGGTTGGCGCCGACCTTCTTGGCCAGTTGCAGGGCCAAGTTGGACGCATAATCGCCGTGATCAGGATTACGCGGACGCTCCACGGTGACCGTCGGCGGCAGTGCGGACACGTCGAGGTCGTGCTCGGCAAGCACCGCGGTCGCGGTGGTTTTGAGCAGCTCAGCGAGGTCGGCGGGGGTCACGAGCGTCCATCCTATTGGCTGGGGGGCCCGCGCCCCGAATCCATTACCGGTGCTCGGGTGGTCACCGGGATGCGCTACTCTGGCGGGGCCCAATGGCGCAGCGTTCCGCTAGTGCGCCCCCGTAGCTCAGGGGATAGAGCGTCTGCCTCCGGAGCAGAAGGCCGCAGGTTCGAATCCTGCCGGGGGCACCCACCGTCGACCTACGAACCGACGACGTTGATCGCGAACCCGTTCGCGCCGTTTCCGTCCGCAATCTCCACCCCGCTCATCGCGATCTGGACGAAGCGCAGCCACGTCAGAACAAAGGCGCAAGACCGCCTCCATGACCGTGTGCTCTACTTCGAGAAGCAAGCTGCCGACGACAAGAAGGCCGTGTTGAAGTCGTTGATCTCTATCCCAAGCTCTCGACGTCCGGCCGTCGCGAGCCGATGACCGAGCCCGTGGAGCCGGTGGTGATCGGTGCGCTCTTGCCGGCCGACGTCGACAGATGCGCCGAGTTGGACGCAGTTCTATTCGCCGGTGAACAGCCGTGGTCGGCGGCCGTCTTCGCCCGCGAACTGGCCAGTGAGGACAGTCTTTTCGTCAGCGCGCGCACGGGCGGGACGCTGATCGGCTACGGCGGAATCGCGTGTTTGGGTTCCACGGGTTTTACCGGTGTGTCGTTCTACGAGGTGCGCAATATCGGCGTGGACCCCGCATTCCAAGGGCGCGGCGTCGGCCGCCGCCTATTGGACGAGCTGCTGACGTTCGCCGGGGGCGGCGCGGTGTATCTGGAAGTTCGCTGGGACAACGAAGCGGCTATCGCGCTGTACCGCGACGTGGGATTCGACCAGGTGGGCGTCCGTCCGGGGTACTACAACGGCGTCGACGCGTTGACGATGCGGCGCGAGCCGCGGGCGTGCACGCAAACCTAGCTCTACTGTCGCCGGTAGCGCCGAACGGGCACATGGCCCCTGACTTTGACTTCGACGTCGGCGCCGGCTCCCCCGACTTCCTTCACGGTGAACGTGTACAGATCACCCAACGGGCTACCGAGCATGGGCTCCCCCAGCGTCTCGACAAACCACTGGACTCCGGGCTGGTCGCACGGCGGCCTCGATGCCCTGTTCTCGTCGAAGTGCCATTTCACATCCGGGTTGCCCACCGGGAATTCGATGTTGTCGTCGCGCCGGATCTCCGCGGCGGGAATGGTGTCAAAACCCTGGCCCATGGTCACCGCTACGAGATTAGTCGTGAGGGCCTTCAGACCGTCGGCAACCGCATCACATACCCCGCCTCCAGCGCCGCCCACAACGCACCGTCCGGTCCGATCGCCAGGCCGTGCGGCTCGCTGCCGGCAGGCAGGTCGATCAACGACACGTCACCATCAGCGGTCACCCCCGCGATCTGGCCGGAACCCCACAGGCTCACCCACACCCCACCGGTCGGATTGGCGATCACCGCATGCGGTTTGCCCGGCAACTCCAGTTCCTGGATGGCGTCGTCGATCGGGATACGGCCGAGCTTGCCGGTCCGAATCTCGGTGAACCACACGGCGTCGTCGTGGGTGGCAGCGATGCCGACGGGACCGGCGCGCGGTGTCGGCACGTCGCGCAGCGTCACACCGCCCGACGGCTCCAGCCTGCCGATCGCATTGGCCTCGTTGAGCGTGAACCACAGCGCGCCGTCCGGGCCGGCGGTGATCATCGACGGTGTGCCGCCCGGGAACGCCACGTCGGTGACCACCCCGTCGACACCGATCCGGCCCACCACTCCGGACGTCATCGCGGTGAACCACAGCGCCCCATCCGGTCCCGCAACGAGGCCGAATGGTGCACTGCCACCGCGCAATTCGAATTCAGAGAGATCACCACCGGTGGTAATCCGCCCGATCCGATCGTCACCGTTACGGGTGAACCACAGTGCGCCGTCGGGTCCCGCAGTGATGATCGACGGCTTGCTCTCCGGCGCAACGGGATACACGTCGAGGCCCCCGTCGCCGGTCACTCGGGCGATCTCGCCGCTGTGCACCAGCGTCACCCACATTGCGCCGTCCGGCCCCGCGGCCAGCGCGTACGGGCCACCCGCGACGGCCACATCCAGAATGCGACTCATCCGAGACCTAAACCGTTTCCGGACTGGGTGTTTCGCCGAACCGGGCCAACACCAGCGTTGCCGCCACCGCAATCCCCAAACCCGCGGCCACCATCCATCCGAGACCTTCTCGAGTTTGGTCGCCGAGCCAAACCACGCCGATGATGGCCGGCAAGACGGTTTCACCGACCACCATTCCCGCCACCGCTGTGGTCACCGATCCACGATGCAGCGCGGAGGTAAGCAGCAAGAATCCGGCGATTCCGCCGACGGCACTGGCGTATAAGGCCGGGTTCGCATAGAAGGCGGCCTTGGTGGGATCGATCGAGTCGATCAGGTTCACGCCGACCTCGACAAGGCCGAAGCCGGTGCCGGCGCTGAGTCCGAGGGCGAGTGCGCGCGGACGGTCGGGCAGCCGGCCCGCGGCGGCCCCGGCGATGAAGACCAGTGCTGCGACGGCCAACAGCGCCCACGCCAGTCCCTCGGGGCCGTGCCCTTCGCCCTCCGGTCCGGCCGCGATGCCGAGCATCGCCAGGCCGGCACATACCACCCCGACAGCCGTCCATTCGGCTCGTGACAGCCGCACCGACAGCATCCACGCGGCCACGATGGCCGTGACCGCGATCGAGGCGGCCAGCGCAGCAGCGACAACGTAGATCGGCACCAAGCGCAGCGCCACCACCTGGAACGCAAAACCGAGTCCATCGAGACCCACGCCTACCAGGTAGCGCCACTGCCGCAGGGCACGCATCAGCAGGACCGCGTCGACGCCGGACCCGTTGCCGGCTTCCACCGACCGCGCTGCCGCGGCCTGCAACACCGACGCCGTTCCGTAACAGACCGAGCAGGCAAGGGCGAACAACAGTCCGATCAGCACCTACCGACGATACGAGAAGGAAGGTCGCACCTCTTGCATTGGTTTGCCTCAGAGCACACGATCAGGTGGGGGCGCAGTTGAACGAAGGCAGCCACCATGAGTATCTGTCGCATTCTTCTAGCGGCTATTTCCGCGACCATTCTGGGACCGGCGGCCGCCCTGGCCACCCCTCTCGTTGCCTCGGCTTCGGCGTTGGCTGACGGCATGTACCGGTTCGATTTCGACGGCAGTAAGCAGACGATCGACGGCGTACCGAAGCCGACCGGCGCGTATTCCACCGTGATCGCGATGCGCTCCGCGTGCCCACCCGCCGGGTGCGTCGCGACGGCATGGGACACCTCGATCAGCCCCACGTGGCCGCAACCGCCCGAGGAGGGTGCGCTGGTGTTCCGCGAGAACCGAGGCCAATGGCTAGCGACCAGATGGAAGATGTTCACCTGCAACAACTCCATGAAGCAGGGCACCGAGACACTCTCATTCCAGGTGAAACCGGACGGAACCTTCGTGGGAGTAAGTACGCAGTCGGAGGCGCCGTGCGCCCCGATAGTCATCCCGTTCGTCGCGACGCGCGTGGGCGACATTTCGCCGGATGTCCAGGTCGCCGACCCGAACTCCGCATAAGCTCTGCCGCACAACAGGATTCGCAGCCATCATCCGAACGGCCACCACTCAGGCCGCAGTCGGATCGATGCGGGTTGGCAGCGCTGGGCCTAATCCCCAGACGACTCGATGCTGCGCCGGCTGAGCACTTTTTTCTTCCCCTCGCGCTCCGGCCCCGAGAGGCCCATACTTTGCTGGTAGCAAACACCCCCGACAGAAGGAGGGCGAGCGTGATTTCGCTTCGCGGACTGCGCCTGCTGTGTATCCCTGCCGTTGTCGCCATGGCTTTTTCCCTCAGTAGCGGCATCGCCCTCGCGGACGATGACGCCTATCTGGCCCAGATGGGCAAGCTGGGATTCTCCGGTGACAAAGACACGATGATCGCGCTCGGACACGCTATTTGCGCTGACCGCAGCCAGGGTTACACCCCCGACCAACTGGCCCAAGTCGTCCAGACGAAATTCAGCAACGCTACCTACCAGGACGCCACCGCGGCCGTAAGCGCGGCGGAATCGGCTTATTGCCCCTGAGTGGGTAACGGCCGGCGAGAGCCGGCCGAAGGTTCGCATGTCGGCTGAAGGCGGCAAACGTTCAGCGGTTCATTGTGCGGTTGCTGTAGTTGGCAGAGAGTAGTCAGCCCGCGCGGAGACACAGAATCCATTGATACAGATTTTGCTGTACTATCTCGGGCATGGCGACGCTAACCCACGTCGACGCCTTGGCCCGTCTCGGTCACGCGCTCTCTGACAACACCCGAACGCGGATCCTGCTACGGCTCAATCGCGAGGCGGGCTATCCGGCCGAGCTGGCCGATGCCCTCGGCGTGTCCCGCCAGATCCTGTCGAACCACTTGGCGTGCCTACGGGGATGTGGTCTCGTTGTCGCGGTCCCTGAAGGCCGTCGCATGCGATATGAGCTGGCCGATCACCGCATCGGCCTGGCGCTCGACGACTTGATGGGGCTGGTGCTCGCAGTCGATCCTGACTGTGTCTGCCCAGGCACCAACGGCAGCGGCTGCAGTTGCGGGTGCGAATGACGACAGCCGAGCGCCGACAAGTGCTTTCGCGCCGCATCCGGTGGCTCGTAGCCACGACGATCAGCTACAACGTCGTTGAGGCGATCGTCGCCATCGCGGCCGGCACGGTCGCCGACTCGACGGCTCTGATCGGGTTCGGACTCGACTCGGTGATCGAGGTGTCATCCGCTGCCGCGGTGGCCTGGCAGTTCGCCGGCCGAGACCACGAAGCGCGCGAACGAATCGCGTTGCGCATCATCGCGTTCTCCTTCTTCGGGCTGGCCGCCTATGTGACAGCCGAATCGATCCGTTCCCTGCTGGGCGCAGGCGAAGCACGGCCGTCAACGCCGGGACTCATCCTTGCCGCCGTCAGCCTGGTGGTCATGCCGGTGTTGTCCTACGCCCAGCGCCGGGCCGGCCGCGAACTCGGGTCGCTATCGGCCGTAGCCGACTCCAAACAGACGTTGTTGTGCACCTATCTGTCGGCCGTCCTACTGGTCGGCCTGCTCCTCAACGGCGCGTTCGGCTGGGCGTGGGCCGATCCGGTCGCGGGGTTGGCCATCGCCGCAATCGCCCTCAAAGAGGGCGTCAACGCCTGGCGCGGCGACGCGTGCTGTGCGGTACCGGCCCCGCCCGGTGCGCAGGCACACGACTGCGACTGCTGCGACGACTGAGTTTCACGCATAATGATCTGAATCCGAAACCGCCGGGCCGCGGCGCGCTCGCCGGCAGATATTAGTTTTTTATGAGCCTCTTGTAAAAATATTCTGACCTGCTCTTTCGCTGATACCCTTCAGCCATAGTGTCCAACGGCAAGGAAGCCGTGGCGGGAGGGGAAACGGTGCACGTCAACTTGCCGCTAGCAGCCATTGCATTATCATCAGGCACCCTGATCGCCATATCTCCGGCAGCCGGGGCCGAAGTCCCCGCCTCCGAAGGCGTCTACGCCTACATGGAGGGACCCGTCCCAGCGGGCACCTGGACCATCAGGACGACGTGCACGCCGCAGTGCGTAGCCCACGTGACGACGTCCCCCGGTCATGGTTTCTCTGCCCCCTTGGTCGACGGCCGGCACGTGGTGACGCGGACGGTCCCTGACGGCGTGACATGTCCCTCGTACTTCCTCGGCGACAACGGGTCCTCATGGGGAGGCGGCGCGCATCCCGTAACCGTCCGCCAGTGGTGGGACCCGGCCACGCTCGAGGGTGGCGTGGACTTCCTGAGCAGCCCCGCACCCTGCGGCATCCCCAACCCGCGCAACGCCTTCACGCTGGTCAGGGTTGGATAGCGTCCCTCGCAGGCTGGCCCAGCCGCATCGTCACTTCGCACGGGTCAGGCTGGGCCGCAAGGCGCTCAGCACAGCGTGACTGGGTTCTTATACGCGTAGGCCCCCTATAAGCCGCCGCCCGCCGTCGAGCCTGTAAACCTGCAGCGAAAGTGCGAGTAGAGCTCTGCAAATCTGCAGGCTCGACAAAGCCAGGCAGCCCCTCGCCCCGAAAGCTTCAAGAATTTTCCAAGAGCTCCCCGGCAAGCTTCTCCGCAATACCCCGCCTCGGCGGTGGAGACGACGCAAAGGGGACGAGACAATGACCAACCGTTCACGCCGCCACCTACGGCCCGTACGGGATGTCACCGCGCCGGCACTGCAGTTCCGCACCATCCACGGCCACCGGCGCGCCTTCCGTATCGCCGGTTCCGGCCCGGTCGTCGTGCTGCTGCACGGCGTCGGCGACAGCTCGACGACGTGGGAACCGGTGCACGCCAAGCTTGCCCAGCGATTCACCGTCATCGCGCCCGACATGCTGGGCCACGGCGAATCGGACAAGCCGCGCGCCGACTACTCGCTGGCCGCGTTCGCCAACGGCCTACGCGACCTGCTGACGGCCCTCGAAATCGACCGGGTCACCCTCGTCGGGCACTCTCTCGGCGGCGGCCTCGCGGCCCAGTTCGCTTACCAGTACCCGCAATTCGTCGAGCGGGTGGTGCTGGTGAGCGCCGGCGGCGTCACCACGGAGGTGAGCGCGGCCCTGCGCTTCGCGGCGATGCCCATGGGCGCCGAGATGCTCTCGGCGCTGCGACTGCCCGGCGCGGTCCCCGCTCTGGGCCTGGTCAGCCGCGCGGTCGGTCACGTCGCCGGCTCCACCCGGCTGACCCGTGACGTCGCCAGCCTGCCGCGCCTGGTGGGCGGGTTGCGCAAACCGGGCGCCGTCGAAGCGTTCGCCCGCACCCTGCGCGCAGTCGTCGACACCCGCGGCCAGTACGTCACCATGCTCGACCGCACCTACCTGATGCACGACCTTCCCGTCCAGATCATCTGGGGCGAGGACGACCTGATCATCCCGGCCAACCACGCCCGGGTGGCCCACGAACAGATCCCCGGCTCGCGTCTGGAAATCTTCGAGGAGTCCGGCCACATGCCGCACGGTGACCACCCGGACCGTTTCGTGGAGGTCGTCCAGCGCTTCATCGACTCGACCGCTCCCTACGAGCACCAGCCGGAGCTGATGCGCAAGGCACTGCAGACCGGTGTCCGTCAGTACGCCGCCGTCGACGCGGAATCCGACCTGGCATAGCGAAACACGGCGCGCCAGGTTCCCGAAGACCCGCCGCAATGTGCCGACCACGGCATGATGGCGGTATGGCAGTGCGGCCACGCTCCGCCCTGGTGGCGGAGATCAGTCACGAGTCGTTGTCCGCGCTGCGATGGATCGCCTCCGCCGGTTCGGTGGCCGGCGCCGTGCTGTATTCGAACTGGATCCTCGAGAACTACCTCACCCGCAGTCTGCTGCCGGATCCGGACATGTACATCAGCGAACTCTCCGCGGCCGATCAACCGTATGGCGAGTGGTTTCGCATCTGCGACCGGGCCTGTGCCGTCGTCCTGGTCGTGGCGACCGTCGCTGCGCTGATCGGCGTCCGGGGCAGCCGGTGGAGCAAGGCAGGCTGGGGCGCACTCGGGGTCTTCGCTGTGGCGACGGGCCTGGACAGCACGGTGTGGACGCTGGTGTGCGCGCCGAGTTCGGATGCCGCGTGCGCGGCCCGCGAGGCCGCGGGGACCGTGCCGCTGAGCCACCAGCTGCACTGGCTCAGCAGCGGGATGGCGCTGGCCGCCGCGATCGCGTCGCTGTTGGCATTTGCGATCGCCGACTACCGGGAAGGCGCCTCCGCCCCGATCTGCCGCACCGGACTGCTCACCTTGACGGCGTTGGTCGGCACCGCGATCTGGACCGGCGTGGCGATCCTCATCGACCACACGGACGTCGTGGGCATGGTGGGCGTCGCGCAGCGGGCCGAGCTGGTGGCGTTCGCCTCCTGGCTGATCTACGCCGCCCTGCGGACCGCCCGGGTACCCAGCGCAACCGGCCCGTGAGCCACGGCGCCGATGTCGAGGTCGGCGGCTACCGGGTACGCATCCTCGTCGACGGCGACAGCGGTCCGGTGGTGGTGTTGTGCAGCGGCCTGGGCGGGCGCGCGCTGCACTGGAGCGACACGGCGGCGGACCTGGCCGGCGACCACACCGTGCTGCGCTTCGACCGGCCCGGCACTCCGGTGACCCCGCCCCCTTTGCCGACGGTGCAGGCTGAGGCGGACAGGATCGCGGCCGTCCTGGACGCCGTACCGGGCGCCGAACGCGCCGTCGTGGCGGGACACTCGGTCGGCGGCTTCTACGCCGAAGCATTCGCGCGTCTGTACCCGCACCGCACCCGCGCCGTGCTGTTGCTCGATTCCAGCATCGCCACCGAGCGCCGCCGGCCCGCGCTGCCGTTACCGGCCAAACTCACCGCCGCCCACGCCGGTGCGGCGCTCCTGCGCACGCTGCACCTCGACGAACCGGTGGCCGGCGTCGGCCTCGCGCTCGCGCAGCGGCGACGGCCGGGCGGGCTCGACGCGCCCATGCGTGCCCAAATATGCAGTGCAGCAAGTGATCCCGCATTTCTGCCCGCGCTGTTCACCGAATATGTCGGATACCACGAGCTTGCGGCCGAGCTGTACCACCTGCGGATCCGTCATCCGCTGCCACCGGTGCCACGCATGGTGGCGACCGCGCACACGGGTTGGCGCACCCGGCGCTGGCGCGCCCAGCAGCTCGAGCTCGCTGCAGATCTCGGAGCAGACCACGTCACCGTCGCCCCAGCCGGGCACCTCGTGATGATCGAACGGCCGCATCGCGTCGCCGGCCTCATTCGCACCCTCGCACGCAGCCACTAGCCGGGCTCCAAGAATTTTCCAAGAACTCTCCTGGAATGTTGTCGTCGGCCACCCGCTGCGGCGGAGCAGGGCTTTGCCGTAACCGCCAGCTGAACAACCGCGTCGCCGCGTAAGATTCGCCGAGATATCGAAGGCCGAGGAGGGGACCGACACCATGGGCATGCGCGACATGATCCGGGGCGAGTTCGTCGACATCATCGAATGGCTCGATGACACGAACACCACGTTGGCATGGCGGTTTCCGCGGTATGAAAACGAGATCAAGAACGGTGCCCAGCTGATCGTCCGGGAGGGCCAGCGGGCGATGTTCGTCTATCGCGGGCAGCTGGCCGACCAGTTCACCCCCGGCCACTACACCCTCACCAGTGAGAACATGCCGATTCTGGGCACGCTGCAGGGATGGAAATACGGGTTCAACAGCCCGTTCCGCTCCGAGGTCTATTACGTCAACACCCGCCCGTATCCCGACTTGCGTTGGGGCACACCGCAACCCGTGACAGTGCGGGACCCGGACTTCAAGATGGTGCAGGTGCGGGCCAACGGCACCACGGTGGTGCGGGTGACCGACCCCACCGTCTTCCTGCGCCAGGTGCTGGGCACCCAGAGCGTGGTGGACATGGATCAGATCACCGAGCTGATCCGCCGCAACATCGCCCTGGCGTTCAACGACATGGTCATGGGCAGCGGCCTGGGCGCGATCGACCTGCAGGGCCGCCAGGTGGAGTTGTCGGACAAGCTGCGCGAGTTCGTGGCGCAGCGGGTGCAGGCCTTCGGACTCGGGATCGACGCCGTCACCATGACGATCTCGCTGCCGGAAGAGATCCAGCAGGCGATGACCCGCGGCGTCGCACGCGGCCTGGAAGAGAGCAGCTTCCTGAACAACGTCGGCGACCTCAACCGTTACGAGCAGGCCCGCCGGGCGGACGCGATGCTGGCCGCGGCCCAGAACGAAGGTGGCGGCGCAGCCGGCTCGGCCATCCAGGCCGGGCTCGGTGTCGCGCTGGGCGCGCAGATGGCCAATGCCGCTCAGCCGCAGGCCCAACCACAGCAGTTCGCGGCCACCCAGCAGCCGATGCAAGGGGCACCCCCGCCGCTGCCCACCCAGCAGCTCTTCCACTTCGATCAGGGTGGTCAACCCGCCGGCCCCTACCCCGTCAGCGCGCTGCGGCCGTTCGTCGCCAGCGGTCAGCTGACCCGCGACACCGTGGTGTGGACCGAGGGCATGGCGAACTGGGCGCCGGCGTCCAGCGTGCCGGCCCTGCAGTCGTTGTTCAGCACCCCGCCCCCGCTGCCCGGCACGCCGCCTCCGCTTCCGCAGCAATGAGTTACGACCCGGGCGACCCGCGCCCTCCCCATCCGCAGCCGCCACCGTTGCCTCGCCCCCCGAGCAGTCCGTCCCCGCTGCCGCCCCGGAACGCGGGACCACCGCCGCTGCCGCCACGGCCCGCAGCTCCGCCGCCGTTGCCGCCACGTCCGGCCGGTCCCCCGCCGTTGCCGCGGCCGCAGGCCAGTCCGCCGCCACTGCCGCCACGCCAGGCTCCGGCGCCCGCCCCGGCCCCGCCGCCCGTGCGCCCCTTCGCCGGTCCCCCGGCCGGCCCGGCGATGTTCCACCAGACCGAACGCACCCTTACGTACCCGTGCGCGTCCTGCGGCGGCCAGCTCAATTTCGACATCGCCAGCCAGAAGATGCGCTGCCCCAGCTGCGGGAACTACTCCGACATCACCGCGCCAAACACCCCGGTCAGATCGCGGGAATTGCGTGGCGCGATGCACCACCTGCGCGAGTCGCAGCGCGGCCAGGAGGGCCCGAGCGTCTCCGGCATGCGCGAAGTCAAGTGCCAGAACTGCGGTGGCACAACGGAATTCGCCGGGAGCCTGACGTCCACCAAATGTCCCTACTGCGCGACACCGATCCAGCGCGACGATGTGCACAACGCTCCGGCGCGGTTGCCGGTGGACGGGGTGGTGCCGTTCCGCATCGACGAGAAACAGGCCCGCCAGCTCATCGAAAAGTGGGTCACCAAGCGCTGGTTCGCGCCCACCGACTTCAAGAAATACCGCGAGATCGGCGCCTTCTCCAGCTTGTACACCGCCTACTTCACTTATGACGCCAACACCGACACCTGGTACGAGGGAGAGCGCGGCGAGGACTATCAGGTGCGGGTGGGCACCGACAGCGACGGCGACCCGATCTACGAGACCCGCACGTCGTGGTATCGCGTTGCCGGACAAGTGAATAACGTGTTCGCCGACCTGCCGGTGCTGGCCAACGACAGCGAGAACCTCAACCGCAAACGAATCAAGCAGCTCGAACCGTGGCCGGTGGAGCAGGCACGGTCCTACTCGCCCGAGTTCGTCGCCGGCCACCTGTGCCGCACTTACGACAAGGATGCCGAACAGGCGCTGCCCGAGGCGCAACAGGAGATGGAGCAGGCCGTCGAGCGGACGGTGCGATCCGACATCGGGGGTGACCATCAGCGGATCCACCAGCTCCGCACCAACTGGAACTACCTGGGCTTCAAGCACATTCTGCTGCCCATCTGGCTGCTAACGGTTATGTACAGCAACCGCCCGTTCCAGGTCGCCATCAACGGCCTGACCGGGGAGGTGGCAGGCGATCGGCCGTGGAGCAAGGTCAAGCTGGCGATTGCCATCACCTGTGCGGTCCTGGTCGTGATCCTGGTGATCGCGATCTGGGCGTACTTCCATTCGCACGGCCATCATTCGAGCCGAACGCCCAGCCGCGTCCACCGGAGGTAATCGATGGAAATCGTCGTAGCGGTGATCCTGATTCTGTTCCTCCTCGCAGGGGTTGCGGCGGCGGCTGTCGCGGTGGTCCATCACCGCCAGCAGCGGGCGATCACCGACGCCAACCAGCTGATCCCGGGCCGGCCCACCCGCGCTCCCCGATCGTGGGCGGTCTCGCACGACCCCGAAGCGCGGCTGCACCGCAGACTGCGCGACGCCATGACCGCCCTGTACGCCGTCAACGCCATCGACACCGGGACGACGATCGTGTTGCGCGCCGACCTGGAACAGACCGCACTGGACCTCGACGACCACCTGGTCGCCATCGCCCAGCTTGCACCCAGCCACCGCGACGAATTACTCGCGACCATCACCGCGACGGTGGAGTCGATCGAGGCCGCGGTGGCGCGCTACGCCACCGCCGCAACCATGCCCGACGCCGGCACCCTGGAAGCCGACCTCGCCACCGTCCAGCAGCATCTCGACGTCACCCGAGAGGTGCAGCGCAGGCTCACCGCCTGACCGGCCGCAGCACGGGTGTCACCAGCTCACCGGTGCTCAGGTAGCTGTCCAGGTTGCGGATCGCCAGCAGCGCCATCGCCCGGCGGGTGCGGGCCGTCGCACTGCCGATGTGCGGAAACAGCACCACGTTGTCCAGGCTGCGCAATGCGGCGGGCACGTGCGGCTCGTCGGCGAAGACGTCCAGGCCTGCCCCGGCGAGACCGCCGCTGCGCAGCAACTCCACCAGCACGTCCTGGTCCACGACGCTGCCCCGGGCGATGTTGATCAGATAGCCGTCCGGACCCAACGCCTGTAGGACGGCCCGGTCAACCAGGTGATGATTCCCACCGTCACCGGTGGTGGCGACGACCAACACGTCGACCGACTCGGCCAGCTCCACGGCCGATTCCGCATACCGGTATGACGAGCCGTCGATGCGGTGGCGGTTGTGATAGGCGATGGCACAGTCGAATCCGCGCAGCCGGGTCGCGATCGCCGACCCGATGCGCCCCAGGCCCAGGATCCCGACTTGAAGGCCGCTCACGTCGCGCGCGTAGCCGAACGGCCCGTCGCTCGCCCACCGCCCCGCCCGCACGTAGCGGTCCGCGGCGCCGAAACGGCGCAGCGTCATGAGGATCAGTCCCAGCGCGGTGTCGGCGACGGTGTCGGAGAGCACGTCGGGGGTATTGCTGACGCCGATGCCGCGACGCTCGGCCGCCTGCAGGTCGATCGCGTCCACCCCGGCCCCGTTGTTGACGATCGCTTCCAGATTGGGCAGGGCCGCGATGGTCTCGGCGTCCGCGCCGGGGCCACCCGAGGTCACCAGCACCCGGATCTCAGCGGCGCGCTCGGCGAGGAACGCGGCCCTTTCCGGACCGGCTGGGAGCGTGGCGAATTCGTAGCGTTTGGACAGTTCGCTGCTGAATGTCGGCTCGAACGGGCCGATCCCGAGTACCTCACGCGATTTCTGCACCCTGCCATCTTGTCCCACGGCCCCCGGCGGTGCGGTTTACCGTTAGCGGCACGACGATTCCCGGAGGTGGCGATGAGCACACAGGAAGTACGGATGATCGTGTTGTCGACGGACGATCTGGACGAATCGATCCGCTTCTATTCCGAAAACCTGGGAATGGCGGTCAAGTTCCGCGACGGAGACCATTTCGCGGCCCTCGACGGCGGATCGATCACGCTGGCACTCGCCACGGCGGTGGACCACCCCATCCCCGGGCAGGTCGTCGTCGGCATCAAGACCTCGGACGTTGACGCGGCGGCCAGGGCCATCGAGGCCAGCGGCGGCGGAATCGTGCGGGCGCCCTATGACGACGCGCACGAGCGCCGCGCGGTGGTGTACGACAACAAGGGCAACGGTCTGGTCTTCTACAGCCCACTGTCCCGGTAAGTTTCACCCGCGGAGCGGGTCTGCTTGGGGGTAAGCCGATCGAAAGCGGCCTGCCGGCGGGCGTCCCCAGCCTCGAACTCGTGCGCGTGCTCGAGGCCACCGGCGTCGCCCGGCTCCGCTATCGAGTCATCCGGTAACGCGCAAGATTCCCGCAAGAATCCGCCAAGGATCCGTTGAGGTCCGTCCCCGATCGTGAGCTTCACCAGCCACGAGAAGAAGGCGACGACCATGAGGATGTTCTGTTTCCACCACGCCGGCGGCGGCAGCCTGACATTCAAAGCCTGGCAGAAGGCCCTCGCGCCGGCCGTCGAGGTGATTCCCGTCGAGATCGCCAATCGCGAGCGGTTCGCCACGATGCGCGATCTGGTCGACGAGGTCAACGAGCAGCTGCGCCCCTACCTCGACGAGCCGCACATGTTCTTCGGCCACAGCTTCGGCGCGCTGCTCGCCTACCGGCTGGCGTCGGTGCGGGCGGCGGCGGGCCTCACGCTGCCCCGCGCGGTGTTTCTGTCCGCCTACGCCCCTCCCCACCTCCCGCCGCCGCTGCATCTGGTGGACGGACTCGACGACGAGCAACTGGTGACGTTGTTCTCCGACCTGGGCGGCTGGCCCACCGGGTTGACCCGCTGGCCCACGCTGCACGAGCGGGCCGTCAGCACCACCCGGCACGACCTGAAGCTGTGCGCGACCGACCGGGAGGAGGACACCGCGGGGCTGCCCTGCCCGATCCACGTGTTCGGCGGCAGCGAAGACCCACTGGTCAGCGAATCGGACCTGCGCGAGTGGCGCTCGCGCACCACCGCGGACTTCTCGGTGCAGATCCTGCGTGGCGGCCACTTCTACCTGCGCGACCGCCAGCCGTTGTTCGAGACGCTGAAGCCGCTGGTCTCGACGGTGCTGGCCGCGTGAGAGAGCGGCCCAGCTTGACGCGTGTAGCTGGAATCGCCAAGGTACAAGGCGATGATGCGGAAATGGCTTCTGTCGGCGGCTGCGGGTGTGATGCTCGCCGCCGTCGCACCGTCGGCGCCGGCCACGGCCACGCCCGGCGGCGACGACACCGCGGGCGGATGGGTGCCCGACGGTCAGGAACTCAGCACCTTCGACATGGCCGACCCGGCGGTCAACCGGCTCACGCCGGCGCTGCTGCAGGCGATCCAGCAGGCCGCGCGCGGCGCCAAGGCCGACGGCATCACGCTGGGCCTCACGTCTGGTTGGCGCTCGCCGGAGTTCCAGCAGCAGCTGTTCAATGACGCCGTCGCCCGCTACGGCAGCGCCGCCATCGCCAGCGAATACGTCGCCTCCCCCGAGACCTCCAAACACGTCATCGGCCACGCCGTGGACGTCGGGCCCACCGTCGCCGACACCTGGCTCATCCGCAACGGCTCGGAATACGGGCTGTGCCAGATCTACGCCAACGAGATCTGGCATTTCGAGTTGGCCTCCGACTACGGCGGCACCTGCCCGCCGTTGCGGCCCAACGCAGCCGGCTGACAACCGCATGCTCGACGTCATCGACAAGGGTGACCCCACCGACGAGCATCCCGTGCCGCTGCTGTTCGTTCACGGCGCCTGGCATGCGGCGTGGTGCTGGGACGAACACTTCCTCGACTACTTCGCCGGCCAGGGATACCGCGTGGTGGCCCCGAGTCTGCGCGGCCATGGCGGAAGTTCCGGCGCCCTGCGGGGGGCCCGGATCCGGGACTACGTCGCCGACGTCGCCTCGGCAGCGGAGTCTCTGCCGAGGGCCCCGGTGCTGATCGGGCATTCGATGGGCGGCTTCGTGGTGCAGCACTACCTGACCCGGCACGCCGCCGCCGGGGCCATCCTGCTGGCCTCGATCCGGCCCACAGGCGTGCTGCGGGTGACCGGGCACATCGCCCGCCGCCACCCCGTTACCTTCACCAAGGTCAACGCCCAGAGGCGGCTGGGACCATTGGTGACCACACCCGCCCTGGCCAGAGAGCTGTTCTTTTCCCCCGCGATGCCCGAGGCGGACGTCGTCGCCTATCAGCGGCGACTCCAGGACGAGTCCTACCGCGCATTCCTCGACATGCTCGCCCTCGACCTGGTCGACACCGAACGGGTGAAGCGGGTGCCGTTGCTGGTGCTCGGCGCCGAGCATGACGCCATCGTCACAACACGCGAAACCCGTTCTATTGCAACAACGTACGGAACCGAGGCGGAAATATTTCCGGACCTGGCCCATGACGTGATGCTGGAGCCCGGGTGGCAGGCGGTGGCCGAGAGAATGCGGCGCTGGCTCACGGCGCACGCTCTCTAGGCCAGCATCAAGAATCTATTGAGAACTTCACAAGCCGTGCGCAAGAAGCTTGGTTCAACGCAAACCAGCGTTCACCACCACCCTCAGTAGCACGGAGATAGCAATGTTCACTCGTCGTTTCACCGCTTCCCTGGCCGGCACCGCTCTGACCGCCGCCACGCTCGGACTGGCCGCCCTCGGCCTGGCCGGCACCGCTGGCGCAAGCACGGTCGACGACGCCTTCATCGCGCAGATCAAGGCTGACGGGATCACCCCGCCCAGCAGCTCGCGAGCGATCAGTGAGGCGCACGCCGTCTGCAGCGCCCTCGACGCCGGGCAGTCCAGCAAGCAGGTCATCAGCGGAGTGGCCCAGCGGACCGGCCTGAGCAGCAGCGGCGCCCACACCTTCGCCGTCGACGCCGCCAGCGCCTACTGCCCGCAGTACGTCACCACCACCTGACCCCTCACCCGAATCGCCGCCTCACAGATGCTGTGGGGCGGCGATTCGCTGTGCGGCGTGGGTCAGGCGCGAAACGCCGCCACCGGCATCTCGACGCTGCCCTGGCACGGACCGCCGGCGATGTCGGTGTGCCAGGTGCCGCGCAGCGACCCGTCGGACTGCGGGGTGTAGAACGCCCACGATGTGGCCGGAGCCCAGACTTTCGGAACACCTTCGCCCATGTAGCAATCCCATTGAAAGTCGAAGCGCTCGACCCACCGGGAGCCGTCCCAGGTGTAGTGCGACGGCACCGAGATCGTCGGGTTGTTGGGCTTGGGCCCGTTGTTGGCGGTGGCGACACACGTGGCGGCCGAACACGCCGTCGAGAAGACATAGTCAGCGCTGAAGGTGGCTTCGGCCTGGGTTGCGGCCACGCTGGTGCCGGTCTTGCTAGCCGCGTACCGCACCAGCGAGTATTTGCCGTTCCACGACGGTGTCGCCGCGTGTGCCGCCGGCACAGCGACCACCGCGGCGCACCCGACGAGCATTGCGAACAGCCATCCCAGACGCACCGCGTCCATGGTGCCGGTTCGATGACGCGACCCGATATCGGCGCGGATACGATCCCCGCTCGGTCCAATTGGAGCCCGGTCGCGCCGTGCATTCATCGCCCCCGCAACAGAAACAGGCCGTAGGCGGCGATCGACTGCGCGTCGGCGATGACACCGTCGCGCATCATCTGCTCGACCTCTCCGCGCGGGAACCAGGCGCTGCGCATGTCCTGTTCCTCGTGCTCGCGATCAGCGTGCCCCTCGGTGATGCCGGTCGCCAGGAACACCCAGCCGCGCTGACTGCTCATTCCAGGTGCGACGTCGAGCTGCCCGAGTGCCTCGAACGACGTTGCCCGCAGCCCCGTCTCCTCCCGCAACTCCCGCTCGGCAAGCGCGGCGGGTTGCAGGTCCGCCAGATCGGGGGCGGTGCCCTGCGGAAACTCCCAGCGGCGCGCGCCGACGGGATACCGGAACTGCTCGACCAAGCGGAACCGCGTTCCGTCGTAGGGCATGACGAGCGCATAGGTCGGCTTGTCCACAACGGCATAGATTCCCGGGCTGCCGTCGGGCCGGCGGATGTCGTCTTCGCGGAGCACCATCCACGGGTTGCGGTAGGCCTCGCGCGAAGCGACGGTTTCGATGAAAGGCACCTTGACAGTATTGGCGCGGCATCAATTCGTCGTGCCGCGGGTAACGCCGGAGGGAAAGGGTGCGCGCCATGTCGACATCGGTCAGGGCAGGCAGAGCTGGGTGGTGCTCGCCGATCCGGAAGGTAACGAGTTCTGTGTGCTGGCGGCCGGCCGGGACGACGATTAGACGCTGCGATTGCGGCCTGCGGCGCTCGGGTTCAAGATGAGTTCCGGTCGACGCGCAGGCGCGTCGTGCTGGCGTTAACCGGCGCGGTGATCGATAGTCAGTTCAAGCCGGCCGATGCCCATTTCACCGGGAGTGGGTGTTAATGCGGGACAACTCATGGCGGAGCGGGCGGGACATGGTGCGCCACATCATCGTCAGCGGTGACGACGCGTTGGCTGCGACGATCATCGAGGAACTCAACAAGGTCGGCGCCAACGTCGCGATGCTGACCGGCGAAAACTTGGCCGGCGTGGACCTCAGCAATGCCGACGCCGTCGTGTGCGTCGGTGACGACGACGCCAAGAACCTCGAAATCGCTTTGCTCGCAAGGAAAGCCAACCCTCATGTGCGGGTGGTTGCCCGGCTGGCCAACGATGTTTTGCGCGAGGCGATGGCCGCCGACAACGGCCCGGGCGCGATCCTGGACGTCGCCGACCTCGCCGCGCCTTCGGTGGTCGAATCGGTGCTGGCCTATACCGCGCACCCGTTCGATGCGGCCGGCATCCACTTCGTGGTCTCGGGTTCCGAAGCGCCGCGGGACGCGACCTTGCGCGAGATCTACGGCGATCTGGCGCCAGTGGCGGTGATCGGCGGGAAGGACTCCCCCGCTCCCGGGGAGGTGGTGGCGTGTCCGGGCCGGGACCTGCAGGTGCACGCAAAGGACTGGACGGTGATGATCGGCACCGCCGAGGAGGTCACAGCCCGCGGCCTCCAGGTTCCCCGGCCGGTACCGACGCGCTCCGGCCGGCCCCGGATGCACCGCGGCATGGACGCCGTGCGCACCGTGCGTGACGAAGTGAACCCGATGTTCTACCGGGCATTGGGGGCGGCGCTGGCCCTGCTGGTGGTGTCGACGGTGGTGCTGCGCTTCTGCTACCGGATGCCGGGCATGAATTGGATCGACGCCCTCTATTTCACCACCGAGACCATCGCGACGGTGGGCTACGGCGACTTCAGCTTCGCCAACCAGCCGATCTGGTTGCGGCTGTTCAGCATCATGCTGATGTTCGCCGGCGTCACCACCACCGCATTGTTGGTGGCCTTCGTCGCCGACCTGTTGTTGTCGCGTCGTTTCGTCCGCTCGGCCGGGCGCTCCCGGGTGCGCCACATGCGCAACCACATCATCGTCGTCGGGCTGGGCTCTTTCGGCAGCCGCGTGGTCAGCGACCTGGTCGCCGCCGGATGCGACGTCGCCGTGATCGAGCTCGACGAGAACAATCGGTACCTGGCCTCGGCGGCCGAACTCGACGTCCCGGTGATCTTCGGCGATGCGACGTTGCGCCAGACGCTGGAATATGCCGGGGTCGAGAAGGCCCGCGCGGTGGCCGTGCTGACCCAGGACGACATGGTCAACATCGAGGTAGGCATCGTCTTGCGGGAGATGTTGAATGCCCGCCCGCATCGCAGGCCGCACCGCAAGCACGTCCCGCTGGTGCTGCGGGTGTACGACCGCTCGCTGGGATCCGCGGTGGCACAGCGGTTCGGGTTCAACCACGTCCGCTCGACGGTCGATCTGGCGGCGCCCTGGTTCATCGGTGCCGCGATGGGGCTGCAGGTGCTGGGGACGTTCTCCGTCGGGCAACGCTCGTTCATGGTGGGCGGCATGTGCGTCGCCTCCGGCAGCGAACTCGACGGCAAACCCATGCATGAGCTCTCCACGCAAACCCGCGTCATCGCGATCACCGGGCCCGACGGGCAGGTCAAGCTGCATCCGCGCCGCGACGCGCGCCTGGAAGGCGGCGACACGGTCTACCTGGTCGGCCCGTACCGCGAACTGCTGGCCACCCTGCGCAAAGGACTGCCGACAGGTCAGTCCGCCGTTCGCGAAGCGGCCGCGGGCTGACTACAACGCGGCGATCACGTCGGCCGCGCGGCGCACCTGCTCGATGTCCGAGCTGGTGGGAATGAGCTGCACTTCGTGCGTGCCGATGTCGGCAAACCTCCGCAGCACCGCGACCAATTCGTCCTCGCTGCCCGCCCAGCCGGTCATCGGCGCCATGGCGTCGACGTACTCGGCCGGGATCCAGTTCATGTAGCGCCGCAGGTGCCGATGCACCTGGCCGCGGGCCTCGTCCGCCGGGCCGAACGCGAACCAGAACGACGTCGCCAGGTGGGGTTCCGGTTTGCCGGCCTCGGACCAGGCAGCACGGGCCACGTCGAACAGCTCGTTCTGCTTGGCCACGTCGAGGTCCAACGTGGTGCCGGCCATTCCCTCGGCCCAGGCGGCGGCACTGCGCACGGTCTTGGGTCCGATGGTGCCGACGTGCAGCGGCGGCCCACCTTGCTGCACCGGCGAGGGTCCGACCGGCCGCACCGAGTCGGTGGTCTTCTCCCCGGCCCACACCCGCTTCATGACGGCGACCCGTTCGGCCATGCCGCGGATCGTCTGCGTCTTGGGATCGGCGCCGACGGCGTTGTAGTCCTCGTGCCGGCCGCCCACGCCGATTCCCACCGTCAGCCGACCACCACTGAGCATGTCGCCGGTGGCCAGGCCCTTGGCCAGCATCACCGGGTCGTGCAACTGGGGCACGATCACCGTCGTGACCAGCCGCACCCTTTGCGTCCATGCCGAGATGGCGCCCAGCAGCGTCAGGCTGTCCGGATTGTCGAAGGCGATGCGCTCGCCCCAGCACAGCGACGAGAACGGGCCCTCGTCGATCGTCTGCGCCCACTGGCGCAGCAGCGCCGCGTCCAGGTCCGGCTCCATCACTGGCATCGTCATACCTATCTGCACGTAAGTGATTCTGGCAGCATGGGATGGATGGCCTTAACGAGCACGTCAATTGCCCACGTCCGGCTCACCGTCACCGACATCGAGCGGTCGCGGCAGTTCTACGAGAGTGTGTTCGACTGGCCGGTGCTCATCGAGGCTCCCGACAATGCCGACGAAGCGACCCGGCGCCGGTTGGGCTTTCTGTTCGGCGGCGTCATCTACGACATGGGCGGCGGCCTGCTGGGTCTGCGGCCGGTAGCCGATGACCGCTTCGACGAGAACCGGTGCGGTTTGGACCATATCGCGTTCCGCGTCGGCAGTAAGGCCGAATTAGACTCTGCCGCAGAACATCTCGATGAGCTCGGCATTGCCCACGAGCCCATCAAGGACATCGGGCCGTCGTACATCCTGGAGTTCCGCGACCCGGACAACATCGCTTTGGAGCTGACGGCGCCGAAGTAGGTCACGGGTCGATCCCTCGGGACGCGAGCGTGCGCAAAATGCCAGAGCCAGCGGCGTGTCGCTGTGCATCTGTGCACGCTCGCGGCGCAGCGGGGACACTGGCGAGAACCATGAGTATCAGCTTCAACCACACCATCGTCGCGTCGCGCGACAAGCGAGAATCCGCCGGGTTCCTGGCCGAACTGTTCGGCCTGCCCAGTCCGACGTCGTTCGGCCCGTTCCTGGTCGTCGCCCTGGATCACGGCGCCAGCCTGGACTACGCCGACGTCGCCGACGGCGAGGAGATCCGGCCGCAGCACTACGCGTTCCTGGTTTCCGAAGAGGACTTCGACGCGATCTACGGCAAGATCAAAGACCGCGGCCTGGCCCACTGGGCGGACCCACGCGCCCAGCGACCCGGCGAGATCAACACCCGTGACGGCGGGCGCGGCGTGTACTTCCGGGACCCGTCCGGGCACGCCATGGAGATCCTGACCCGGCCCTACGGCTCGGGCTAACCGCGTGCGGCTCCGTGCCGCTGACTCTCCTGATCCCGGTAGTCATCGGCCATTCGCGCGACATGCTCGGGCAGGGCGCCGTTGGCGACGTCGGCCACGGTCGTCTCTTCGAGCACCGACCGCATACTGGCGCGCAGCGCCCGCCACACGTCGGTGAGCGCGACGGTGGGCCCCGAATAGGGCAGGTCGCCCAGTCCGATGTCGCGGACGCTGGCCAGCGGCCCGTCGATGCACCGCAGGACGTCGGCGATGCTGATCTCGGTTCCGGGGCGCGCGAGCTCGTAGCCGCCCTCGCGTCCGCGGTGGCTGCGCACCAGGCGGTCGGTGCGCAGGTTGGTCAGGATGTCCACGAGAAACTGCGGCGGGATGCCCTGAGCCTGGGCCAGCTCGTCGGTCTTGACCAGGGTGCCGCTGGGAACCGTTGCGAGCTGGACCATCGCCCGCACGGCGTATTCCGCCTTGGCCGACATCCGCATGCCCTGGATTGTGCCAGCCTCGGCCGCCGGGCTCCTTAGGCGCGCACTTCCAGCATGTCGATCACGCTCTGCGCCTGCTCTTCGACGCTGTGGTCGGCGGTGAGCCGCAGATCGGGGTTCTTGGGCCGCTGATACGGGCTGTCGATCCCGGTGAAGTGCGTGATCTCCCCCGCGCGCGCTTTGGCGTACAGCCCCTTGGGGTCGCGCCGTTCACACTCTTTGAGCGGGGTGTCGCAGAACACCTCGAAGAACTCGAAACCGGCGTCGGCGTGCACCTTCCGGGCCATCTCCCGGTGTTCGGCCAGCGGGCTGATCGCCGGCACCAGGACGATCTGACCGGAATCCGCCAGCAAGGTGGCGACATGCGCCAGCCGGCGCAGGTTCTCGGCGCGGTCGGCCATGCTGAAGCCCAGGTCGGCGTTCAGGCCGTGCCGCAGGTTGTCACCGTCGAGAACGTAAGCGGGAATACCCTTTTCGAGCAGCTTCTGTTCGACCAGCATGGCCACCGACGACTTGCCCGCACCGGACAAACCGGTGAGCCATACCGTCCTGCCCTGTATCGCCCGATCGCCGGCGGTGACCAGCGACTTGTGCCGCACCGTGTTCGGGCTCGCCTTCTGGGCCGCGACATCGCGCAGCACCATGCCGGCGGCGACCGTGCCGTTGGTGTCGGGATCGATGAGGATGAAGGACCCGGTGCTGGCGTTGCGGGAGTACTCGTCGAGCAGCAGGGGCACCTGGGTACGCAGCGAAATGCGACCGAGTTCGTTGAGTTTGAGCGCCGTCGCCGTCTTGTCACGGTGCAGGGTGTTGACGTCGAGCCGGTAGTCCAGTCCGGTGATCCGCGCCCGGGTCGTCCGGGTGGTGTGCTTGATGACGTAATCGCGGCCGGGTTCCAGCGCCGACCCGTCGGCCATCCAGCACACGGTCGCGTCGAACTGCTGGGTGACCCTGGGCTGGTTGTTGGTGCGGGCGATCATGTCCCCGCGCGAGATGTCGATTTCGTCAGCCAGGCTGATCGAAACTGCCATCGGCGGAAATGCTTCTGCGACAGGACCATTCGGTCCTTCGATGGCGGCGATTCGGGTGGTCTTGCCGACGGGAAGCACCACCACCTCGTCACCGGGGCGCATCACGCCGCTGGCCACGGTGCCGGCATAGCTGCGGTGGTCCTGGTGCTCGAGGGTGTGCGGGCGGATCACGTACTGAACGGGGAACCGCACGTCCACCAGGTTGCGGTCACCGGCGATGAACACCTCTTCCAGGTGAGACAGCAACGCCGGCCCCTCGTACCAGGGCGTCTTGTCGGACTTGGTCACCACGTTGTCGCCGTGCAGTGCGGAGATCGGGATGGTGGCGACATCCTGCACGTCCAGCCGCGCCGCGAAGGCGTGGAAGTCGTCCCGGATCGCCTCGAATTGCTCTTTGTCCCAACCGATCAGGTCCATCTTGTTGACGGCGAGCACGATGTGCTGGATGCCCAGCAGCGACGCCAGGAACGCGTGCCGCCGCGACTGCTCCAGCAATCCGTGCCGCGCGTCGACGAGCACGATCACCAGTTGCGCCGTCGAGGCACCGGTCACCATGTTGCGGGTGTACTGGATGTGGCCGGGGGTGTCGGCGATGATGAATTTCCGCTTGGGAGTAGCGAAATAGCGGTAGGCCACGTCGATTGTGATGCCCTGCTCGCGCTCGGCGCGCAGGCCGTCGGTGACCAGTGCGAGGTCGGTGTACTCGTGACCGCGGTCCTTCGATGTCTTTTCGACGGCCGCCCACTGGTCCTCCATCACCGCCTTGGAGTCGTAAAGCAGCCGTCCGATCAACGTGGACTTGCCGTCGTCGACCGAGCCCGCGGTCGCAAGGCGCAACAATGTCGTCATCAGAAGTACCCCTGCCGCTTCCGGTCTTCCATGCCGGCCTCCGATATCCGGTCGTCCGCCCTGGTGGCTCCGCGTTCCGTCAATCGTGACACCGCGGTCTCGGCAATGACCTCCGACACGGTGGCGGCTTCGGATTCCACACATCCCGTGCAGGTGACGTCGCCGACGGTGCGGAACCGCACCGAGGTCTCGAACACCTTTTCATCGGCGCGCGGCTGCAGGTGCCGGTGCACCGCCAGCAGCATCCCGTCGCGCTGAAAAACCTTGCGGCGGTGGGCGAAATAGATCGACGGCAACGTGACCTTCTCGGCGCCGATGTAGGACCAGATGTCGAACTCGGTCCAGTTGGACAGCGGGAAGACCCGGATGTGCTCACCCTTGTGGTGGCGCCCGTTGTAGAGGTTCCACAGTTCGGGCCGTTGCGCCTTGGGGTCCCACTGGCCGAACTCGTCCCGGAAGCTGAACACCCGCTCCTTGGCCCGCGCCTTCTCCTCGTCGCGGCGAGCGCCGCCGAACGCCGCGTCGAACTTGTTCTCCGCGATCGCGCGCAGCAGCGTGACGGTCTGCAGCGGATTGCGCGACGGGATGGTCTCCACCACCCGGCCGGCATCGATGTCGTCCTGCACCGACGCCACCACCAGGCGCACCCCGGCTTCGGCGACCAGCTCGTCGCGGGTCTGCAGGACCTCGTCGAAGTTGTGTCCGGTGTCCACGTGCATGACCGGGAATGGGAGGCGGCCTGGCCGAAAAGCCTTGAGCGCCAAGTGCAGCATCACGATGGAGTCCTTGCCGCCGGAGAACAGCAGCACGGGCCGCTCGAACTCGGCGGCCACTTCTCGGATGATGTGAATCGCCTCGGCCTCGAGCGAGCGCAGGTGGCTCAACTCGTACTGACCGGCGGCGGGGGCGGCTTTGACGTCAGTGGTCATCAGCATCGTTTCCCGGTTAAGTTGGTTGGATTGACCAGATTTACTGTTATTAGAAGATATAAAACCAGCCCGGATTGCCGGTGTCAACGGTTAGTGCCCCGGGCGAGCTGGGGCACCTCCCCGTGGCGAGCAGACGCGAACTCGCACAGGTTGGCGACAGATCGTGCGAGTTCCCGTCTGCTCGCGCCCGGTGCGCGACCATGGGCAACTGCGAGGCCGAGATCGTGGACCCCCAGGGCGCGCTGCTCGCGAAGGCGCTGGCGGTATACAAGGTGGGCTGACGCCGGCCCGGTGGGGCGAGGACGCGCCGCAGGAAAGCGACCGGGGCGCCCCGCTTCGCGTCCGTACGGGTGATAGATTCCGGCTTCTACGCCGACGCCGATCGCGCGACCCTCGGCGCTCCTGTCCAACACGTTTCCGGTCGGAGTCTCACAGGTCCATGGCGGGCAATATCGATCACGGGGAATGCGCGCTGCTCGGATGGCGCGAGTGGGTGTCGCTTCCCGACCTGGGGATTGAACACATCAAATGCAAGGTGGATACCGGTGCGCGGACCTCCGCGCTGCACGCGTTCTTTGTGGAGCCGCTGGTCGAGAACGGGCGGCGACGGGTGCGATTCGGGATGCGACCGCTGCAGCATGACGCGAGCGTCGAACGCATCTGCCTCGCCGACGTTTTGGACGAGCGCATGGTCGCGGATTCGGGCGGGCACCGGGAGCGGCGCTTCGTCATCGAAACCACGGTCGAGGTGTTCGGCGAGCGCTTCCTCGCCGAGATCACCCTCACCGACCGAGAGACCATGCGTTTCCGGATGCTGCTCGGGCGAACCGCGCTGCGCGGACGCTTCCACGTCGACCCGGCCCGCTCCTATCTGTCAGGACGACCGCGCCTGGGCGCCGACCGGCTGCCGAAAGAACAATCATGAGAATCGCGATCCTGTCCCGCAATCCGAAGCTGTACTCCACCCGGCGGCTGGTCGAGGCCGCAGAGCAGCGCGGCCACGACGTCGTGGTACTCGATCACCTCAAGTGCTACATGGACATCGCCTCGCACGATCCGGCCGTCCACTACCGCGGCGAGGAGCTCGAGACCTTCGACGCGGTGATTCCCCGGATCGGCGCGTCGGTGACGTTCTACGGTTCGGCGGTGGTGCGTCAGTTCGAGATGATGGGCACGTACTGCCTCAACGAGTCGGTCGCGATCACCCGGTCACGCGACAAGCTGCGCTCGCTGCAGATCCTGGCGCGCGCCGGAATCGGGCTGCCGGTCACCGCCTTCGCGCACTCCACCGACGCCACGTCCGAGCTGATCGAAATCGTCGGTGGCGCGCCGCTGGTGGTCAAGCTGCTGGAGGGCACCCAGGGCAAGGGCACCGTGCTGTGTGAGACCCGCTCTGCGGCCGAGGCGATCATCGAGGCCTTCCGGGGGCTGCAGGCGAACTTCCTGGTTCAGGAGTACATCAAGGAGGCGCACGGCGCGGACCTCCGCTGCTTCGTGATCGGCAACAAGGTGGTCGCGGCGATGAAGCGCCAGGCGAAGCCCGGCGAGTTCCGCTCCAACCTGCACCGCGGCGGCGCTGCCTCGCTGATCCGGCTCACCCCGGAGGAGCGCTCGACCGCGGTGCGCGCCGCGCAGCGCCTGGGCCTGAACGTCTCCGGCGTCGACATCCTGCGCTCCAACCACGGTCCGGTGGTTCTCGAGGTCAATTCGTCGCCCGGCCTCGAAGGCATCGAAGAGGCGACCAAGCGCGACGTCGCCAAGCTCATCATCGAATTCATCGAGAAGCACGCCCGGCACGGCAAGACCAACACCCGGGGTAAAGGTTGAGCACCGACGTGGTGATCGGCGGCGAGTCAATCGCCCCGGGCACGCGCGCCACCATCGAGCTGCCGATCCCGCAGCTTTACACCCACACGCCACTGACCATGCGGGTGCAGGTGGTGCGGGGCCGGCGGGACGGCCCGCGGCTGTTCGTGTGCGCCGCGGTACACGGCGACGAGCTGAATGGAGTCGAGATCATCCGCCGCCTGCTGCGCCGGCCAGCGCTGGCGAAGTTGCGCGGAACGCTGATCGCGATCCCGATCGTGAATGTGTATGGGGTGCTTCACCACTCGCGGTATCTTCCCGACCGGCGCGACCTAAACCGCTCGTTCCCCGGCTCGGGGCGGGGGTCGCTGACCGCCAAGCTCGCCGACCGGTTCATGACCGACATCGTCGCCAATTGCACCCACGGGATCGACCTGCACACCGCGGCCATCCATCGCGACAACCTTCCGCAGATACGCGGCAACCTCGACGACCCCGAGACCCTCGCGCTGGCACGCAGCTTCGGGGTGCCGGTACTGATCAACGCCGCGGTCCGCGACGGCTCGCTGCGCGAGGCGGCCGCAGCGTTAGGGATCCCGACGCTGCTCTACGAGGCAGGCGAGGCGCTGCGCTTCGCCGAGCTGGCCATCCGCCCTGGGGTACAGGGCATCGTCAACGTGATGCGTGCGCTCGGCATGCTCCCGTCGTCACGCCGGCACCGCGTCGGCGCCGAGCCGTTCGTGGCGCGCTCGAGCGCCTGGGTGCGCGCGCCGGAGAGCGGCATGTTCCGCGCCGCGAAGCCGCTCGGTGCCCGGGTCGCGCGCGGCGAGCAGATCGGCACGATCAGCGATCCCTACGGCGACGCCGAGATCGCGGTGAGCGCGGACCATTCCGGGCTGGTGATCGGGCGGAGCCAGCTGCCCATCGTCCACCAGGGTGATGCGCTGTTCCACGTCGCGCGTTTCGAGCACGTCGTCGAGGTGGCGCAGCATGTGGAGGACTTCCAGGCCGCGCACGACGACGGCTGATCGACGCCGCTGGCGCGCAGGACCCTCGCGAGCAGACGCGCTATAGGGTGACCTCTTCGAGCTTGCCGGTCGCGACGTCGAAGATGAACCCGCGCAACGACTCGTGCTTGGTGACAAAGGGGCTGTTCTCGATCCGGCGCAGCGACTGGCGGACGTCCTCGGCGATGTCCGGGAAGGCCTCGGCCGCCCACGGCGGCTTCACGCCGGTCTCCTCCTGGATGCCGCGCTTGAACTCGTCATCGGTGAAGGTGAGCATGCCGCAGTCGGTGTGGTGGATCAGGATGATCTCTTTGGTCCCCAGCAGCCGCTGGGAGATCGCCAGCGACCGGATGGCGTCGTCGGTGGCCACCCCGCCGGCGTTGCGGATGACGTGCGACTCCCCCTCGTTGATCCCGAGCGCCCGGTACACGTCGAGGCGGGCATCCATGCACGCCAGCACCGCGACGTGTTTGCTCGGCGGCAGCGGCAACGGGCCCTGGAAGCTACTCGCGTAGTTGGCGTTGTTGGCCAGGTAGTCGTCAGTAACCGTCACGCAAGTCTCCCGTATATCGCAGTGCGGAAATTCGCCAGGCAGAGCGAGGCGCGACGAAGTTTAACAATAGGCACCCGGCGTTTCACTGGTCAAAATCACCGCGCGCGTAACGCGCACTCACCGATTCGTCCGTGGACACCGTCCCTCGGGCACTTCGTGCAGAGCCGCAGCGATGACCGAACCCCTTTGCCGTCGCGCATGCCATCCAGTCGCGCGTCGGCATATTCACGCCACGGCCGTCCGGGCGCTGCAGGCGGGGCGCAACTCCTCGATCAACATCACCGGTGCCAACCCAAACCGTCCCAGGGCCCGTCCCCGAGACCCAGAGATCCTGATTGATCTCAGCTTTAAATCCGATTACTTAGCCGAGTGCCGAAGCTCAGGCGGAAATACGCGGACTGGGGGTCGCTTCGTCGCGGCATGGGACGCAAGCTGATAACTGCCCTGATCTGACGCAGCGCGGGCTGGGATGGGGCAATTTGAATAAATCGAATTGGTATGGCGCATCACATTTTCACCCCAGCCGTGCTTGCATCGCCTTGTGCCGATATGCCACGCGATGATTCGCGCGGTTCAATTCCGGAGGAGGCCCGGCGGCCCCTTCTTGCGCCTCTTCCGCCACCGCCTTGGCGGCAACTGACCGAGCTGCCGACATGACCGAAGGCCTGATAGCCACTGCACGCACCCTCGTTGATCGACGCGCGATGGGCGCTGTCAGACCGCCGCCTTCGCCGGATCCGCAACACCGATCGAGGCACGGCGTCATGATCCGCCTCACTGCGGCACAAACGCGCGTCAGATGATGCAAATTTGTGCGCGCCAAAACAAAAAGCATTCGAATTAGGCGAAAACAATTATAACGTTTGCATAACACCACCGTTAGTTATTCCCTTGTCTGCACCATCTGGATACCCTGGGTCAGCTTGTCTGCCTGCGTTTACCAAAACCAAAAAATGAGGGGTCGCCGAATGTCCTACGTAATCGCCACGCCAGAATTTTTGACATCGGCCGTCGGGGATTTAGCGAATATCGGGAATGCAATCGGACAAGCCGCCGCTTCGGCGGGTGAGCCGACGATTTCAGTGCTTACCGCCGCAGCCGATGAGGTGTCGGTCCAGATAGCGGCACTGTTCACCACACACGGTCAGTCTTTCCAGACAGTCAATGCCCAAGCCGCAGCGTTTCACGCCCAATTCGTGGCGACCTTGCAGTCGAGCGCCAACGGATATGCAAGTGCCGAGGCCGCTTCGCAGAGTCTGCTCAGCGTGGTCAACGCACCTACCCAGGCGTTGCTGGGCCGACCGCTGATCGGCAACGGCGCCAACGGCGCCGCGGGCACCGGCGCGAACGGCGGCGACGGCGGGATCTTGATCGGCAACGGTGGTGCAGGCGGGTCGGGTGCTAGTGGCGCCACGGGCGGGGCCGGAGGCCGCGGCGGTGCCGCAGGATTGCTGTTCGGCACGCCCGGCAGCGGCGGTGCGGGCGGCCACGGAGCAACCGGGGTTGGCGGTGCCGGCGGTCAAGGCGGGGCCGCTGGGCTATTCAGCGTCGGCGGAACTGGCGGCGCCGGCGGCGTGGGCACCACCGGCGGGGCCGGTGGCGCCGGCGGCGTCGGCCTGTTTGGCGACGGCGGAGCAGGCGGCGAAGGAGGGAGCAACTTAACCCCTGGCGGCATCGGTGGAAAGGGCGGTATCGGCGGGACGAGCATGTTCGTCGGCAACGGTGGCGCGGGCGGCCTCGGCGGTGGCGGGCAGGCGACTGCTGGCGCGGGCGGGCAGGGCGGCAATGCCGGCGCGTTCTATGGCGACGGCGGCGCTGGCGGCGCCGGTGGCGCCGCCGCCAATGCGCCCGGCACTACCGGCGGCGCCGGTGGCGCGGGCGGCAACGCCGGCTTGTTCCATGGCGCCGGTGGCGCCGGTGGCGCCGGTGGGATCGCCGGAGCCGCCGGTGGCGCCGGTGGCGCCGGTGGCAACGCCGCCATGCTCTCCGGCACCGGCGGGACCGGTGGCGCCGGTGGCACCAGCTTCGGCGTCGGCGGGGCGGGCGGACTCGGCGGGAAGGCCGGCGCACTGTTCGGCACCGGCGGAGCCGGGGGGGCAGGAGCCTTCGGCCAAGTCAACGGCGGAGCGGGCGGCGCCGGCGGCAACGGCGGCACGCTGCAGGGCGACGGTGGGATTGGCGGTGCCGGCGGAGTCGGCGGCACCGGTACCGGCGGCAATGGCGGCAGCGGCGGCAATGCGGCAACCCTGTTCGGCACCGGCGGGGATGGTGGACACGGCGGCATTGGCGATACGAGCGGTGGGGCGGGCGGCCGCGGCGGCAACAGCGGCGGCCTTGCCGGCTCCGGCGGAGCCGGCGGAAACGGCGATAGCGGCGGCGCAGTCAGCGGCGCCGGGGGCGCCGGCGGCAACGCCGTTGGCCTGTTCGGTGACGGCGGCACCGGCGGCAACGGCGGTCTGGCCGGGAGCGGCGGGGGTGGCACCGGCGGGGCCGGCGGCAAGGCCGCGTTGATCGGCAATGGCGGCAACGCCGGCGCTGGTGGCGAAGGTGGCCCCTTTGCCGGAGGTAACGGTGGCCGGGGCGGCGACGCACAACTCATCGGGTTGGGCGGCAACGGAGGCAATGCCGGGCTGGGCAGCCCGGCCGGCGCTACTGGCGCCAACGGCGCCGCCGGGATCGCCACCTCGAATAAAGCTCTGCTCGATGTCATCAACGCACCCACCCAGGCACTGCTCGGACGCCCACTGATCGGTAATGGCGCCAACGGGGCACCGGGAACCGGTGCCGCGGGCGGAGACGGCGGAATCTTGATGGGCAACGGCGGAGCCGGAGGTTCCGGGGCGATCGGCGTTGACGGTGGGGCTGGGGGCAGGGGCGGATCCGCCGGACTGTTCTCCGGCACGGCTGGGTTCGGCGGCGACGGCGGTACCGGGGCCGGTCTAGGTGGCGCCGGCGGCCAGGGCGGGGCCGGCGGGCTATTCAGCGCCGGCGGCGCCGGCGGGAGCGGCGGAGTTGGTGGCGGCACAGGTGGAGCCAGCGGCAACGGCGGTAGCGCGCTCTTGGCCCACGGCGGGCACGGCGGCACCGGAGGACTGAGCCTTGGCACCGGCGGTGCCGGCGGGAACGGCGGGGCCAGCCTTATTTCCGGCAACGGCGGGACCGGCGGCGTCGGCGCCCTCGGCGGATCCGGAGCCGGCGGAGCCGGCGGAGCCGGCGGCAACGCCGGTCTGTTGTCCGGTAACGGCGGCGCCGGCGGGGCAGGTGGCAGCGCACCCGCCGGCACCGCCGGAGGTGCCGGCGGCCACGGCGGTAACGCCGGCTCGTTCTCCGGCACCGGTGGTGCCGGCGGCAGCGGCGGCGCAGGCCAGACCGTCGGCGGGGCAGGAGGAATCGGCGGTGATGGCGCCGCCCTGTCCGGTACCGGCGGGGCTGGAGGAGCGGGCGGCCTTGGACTTAACACTGGCGGGGTCGGCGGGGCGGGTGGCTCCGCGAACTCATACTTCGGCAGCGGCGGGGCCGGCGGGGCAGGCGGTGTCGGCGCTGGTGCAGGCGGCGGTGCCGCTGGCGGCAACGGTGGCAATGCGGGGACGTTCTATGGCACCGGCGGGGCTGGCGGGGTCGGTGGCGGTGCCACCACCGGCCTCGGCGCGAACGGCGGACGCGGCGGTAACGGCGCCCTGCTCACCGGCAACGGCGGAAGCGGCGGAAGCGGCGGTTACGGCTTTGTCGCTGGCAGCGGCGGCGACGGCGGCGGCAGCGGCATCTACGGGAACGGCGGTGCCGGCGGGAACGGCGGAGTCGGCGGTGTTGGCGGAGTCGGCGGTGCGGGTGGCACAGCCATCGGCCTCCTCGGCGACGGCGGGACCGGGGGCGCCGGCGGCGCCGGCGGCGTCTTGAGCGGCTTCGGCGGCGGCGGCGGGCGGTCCGGACTGTTCGGTGATGGCGGGAACGGAGGCGCGGGCGGCAATGGCATCGGGGCGGTGCCCGGCGGCAAAGGCGGCTTTGGCGGCAACGCCATTGTCCTAGGCACCGGCGGCAACGGAGGAAATGGCGGGACCGGTACGCCGCCTGGGCCGTCCGGCATTAACGGCCTCGACGGGGTGCTGCAGCGGTAGATCAGGGCAACCGGACTGCCGCCCTGTCGCTCACTGGGCAACCGGGCGGAGGGGAGGGGGCTACGGCCCCCTCCCCTCCTTCGTGTCAGCTTCGGCGGTGGCCAACGTCAGCACGGCCATCCGCCGCCGCGCTACTGCCCTGCGGAAAGCCGCGGGAAGGTTGGGGGCAGGTCTTGCCAACACCGATGTGTTCGTGGACGCGGGCGGCGACAGGCTCTCCGCCGCAGGGATCGTTACCCTGTCCCAATGCGGCAGGGTGGTAGGGCGTGACGCGTTTTCTGCTGCGCCGGCTGGCGAAGTACGTCGTGCTGCTGGCGCTGGCGTCGTTTCTGACCTTCTGCCTCACCTCGGTGGCGTTCTCGCCGCTGGAGAGCCTGATGCAGCGCAGTCCGCGGCCCCCGAAAGCGGTGATCGACGCCAAGGCTCACGACCTCGGCCTTGATCGGCCCATCCCGATCCGGTACGTGAACTGGGTATCCCACGCCGCGCACGGCGATTTCGGCAAGACGATCACCGGCCAGCCCGTCGGCGTCGAGTTGGGACGCCGCATCGGAGTGACCCTGCGATTGCTCCTCGTCGGCTCGGTGCTGGGCACGCTACTCGGAGTGACGCTCGGAGCATGGGGAGCGATACGCCAGTACCGGCTCAGCGACCGTGTCGTCACCGTCACCGCGCTGCTCATCCTGAGCACGCCGACCTTCGTCATCGCCAACCTGCTGATCATGGGGGCGCTGCGAACCAACTGGGCTTTGGGCGTTCAGCTCTTCGACTACACCGGCGAGACGTCACCGGGTGTGATCGAGGGCAGCTGGGCCGCGGTCGCTGACCGGTTGAAACACTTGATCCTGCCCACGCTGACCCTGACGCTGAGCGCCGCGGCCGGCTACAGCCGCTACCAGCGCAATGCGATGCTCGATGTCCTCGGCCAGGATTTCATCCGCACCGCCCGCGCCAAAGGCCTGACGCGTCGCCGCGCACTGGTCAAACACGGGCTGCGCACCGCGCTGATCCCGATGGCGACGCTGTTCGCCTACAGTGTCGCCGGTCTGGTCGGCGGCGCGGTATTCGTCGAGAAGATCTTCGGCTGGCACGGCATGGGTGAATGGACCATCCGCGGCATCGCCACCCAGGACACCAACATCATCGCGGCGATCACGCTGTTCTCCGCCGCCGTCACGTTGTTGGCGGGGCTGTTGTCCGACATCCTCTATGCCGCGCTGGACCCACGGGTGCGGGTGTCATGACCGCGGTCGAGACCACCGAATTCACGTCGCGCCGCACGCTGGTGCTGCGCCGGTTCCTGCGCAACCGGTCGGCAGTGGTGGCGCTGGCGTTGCTGGTGCTGCTGTTCATCGGCTGCTACGCGCTGCCACCGCTGCTGCCCTACTCCTACCGCGACCTCGATTTCAACGCGCTGCTGCAACCGCCCAACGCCCGGCATTGGTTGGGCACCAACGCAATCGGCCAGGACATGCTGGCGCAGACGCTGCGCGGAATGCAGAAGTCGATGTTGATCGGCCTCTGCGTGGCGGTGATCTCGACCGGTATCGCCGCCACGGTGGGATCGATCGCCGGCTACTTCAAGGACTGGCGCGACGGGCTGCTGATGTTCGTGGTCGACCTGATGCTGGTGGTGCCCAGTTTCATCCTGATTGCCATCGTCTCACCGCGAACCAGGAACTCGGCCAACATCATGTCGCTGGTGTTGCTGCTGGCCGCCTTCAGCTGGATGGTCAGTTCCCGCATGGTGCGCGGCCTGACCATGAGCCTGCGCGAGCACGACTTCATCCGCGCCGCACGGTATATGGGCGTGTCCAGTCGCAAGATCATCGTCGGCCACGTGCTGCCCAATGTGGCGTCCATCCTGATCATCGACGCCACCCTCAACGTCGGGTTCGCCATTCTGGCCGAAACCGGGTTGAGCTTCCTGGGTTTCGGCGTCCAGCCCCCCGACGTGTCGCTGGGCACCCTGATCGCCGACGGCACCCAGGCCGCCACCACCTTCCCGTGGGTCTTCCTGGTTCCGGCCGGGGTGTTGGTGCTGATCGTGTTGTGCGCCAACCTGACCGGCGACGGGCTGCGGGACGCGCTGGATCCCGGCGCCCGGACCCTGCGACGGGGTGCCGAATGAGTTCGCTGCTGGAAGTGGCCGACCTGGCCGTCACCTTCCCCACCGACGGCGTCCCGGTGACCGCGGTCCGCGGCATCAGCTACCACGTCAACCCAGGCGAAGTGGTGGCGATGGTCGGCGAATCGGGATCGGGCAAGTCCGCCGCGGCGATGGCGGTGATGGGCCTGCTGCCGGAGTACGCGACAGCGAGCGGCTCGGTGCGGCTGCAGGGCACCGAACTGCTGGGGCTGGGCGACGACGGGATGTCGCGGTTTCGCGGCAAGTCGATCGGAATGGTGTTTCAGGACCCCATGTCGGCGCTGACCCCGGTGTATACCGTCGGCGATCAGATCGCCGAGGCGATCCGGGTGCACCAGCATGACGTGGGCAAGAAGGCCGCCCGCGAGCGCGCGGTGGAACTTCTCGAACTGGTCGGTATCTCCCAGCCTGCGCAGCGGGCGCGCGCCTTTCCGCACGAGCTGTCCGGCGGGGAACGGCAACGGGTGGTGATCGCGATGGCGATCGCCAATGACCCGGACCTGCTGATCTGCGACGAACCCACCACCGCGCTGGACGTGACCGTGCAGGCGCAGATCCTCGAGGTACTCAAGAAGGCGCGCGACGTGACCGGCGCAGGTGTCCTCATCATCACCCACGACCTCGGTGTGGTCGCCGAGTTCGCCGACCGGGCTCTGGTGATGTACGCCGGGCGGGTGGTCGAGTCGGCCGGGGTCGGCGACCTCTACCGTGACCGTCAAATGCCCTACACCATCGGATTATTGGGCTCGGTGCCGCGATTGGACGCCCCGCAGGGCACCCGGCTGGTGCCCATCCCCGGCGCGCCGCCGTCGTTGGCGGGGCTGGAGCCGGGGTGCCCGTTCGCGCCGCGCTGTCCGCTGGCCATCGACGAATGCCGTTCGGGCGAGCCAGAATTGACCGAGGTGGGGCCGGAGCATCGGGCGGCCTGCATCCGCACCGACAAGGCCGCCGGGCGCAGCGCGGCCGAGATCTACGATGTCGCCACCGAACAAGCGGTCGCCGCACCCGACCACTCGACCGTCGTCGTGCGGGTGCGGGACCTGGTCAAGACCTATCCCCTGACCAAGGGCCTGGTGCTGCGCCGCACCGTCGGCGAAGTCCGGGCGGTCGACGGCGTCAGCTTCGAACTGCACCAGGGGCGCACGGTGGGCATCGTCGGCGAGTCCGGTTCGGGCAAGTCGACCACGCTGAACCAGATCCTGGAACTCACTGCGCCGCAGTCGGGTTCGATCGAGGTACTCGGTACCGATGTCAGCACGCTGCGCCCGGCCGGCCGCCGGTCGTTGCGCCGCGATATCCAGGCGGTGTTCCAGGACCCGGTGGCATCGTTGGACCCTCGACTGCCCGTCTCCGAGCTACTGGCCGAACCGTTGCGCGCCAACGGATTCAGCAAAGGCGACAGCAACGCCCGGGTAGCCGAGCTGCTCGACATCGTGGGCCTGCGCCGCGCCGACGCCAACCGTTATCCCGCCGAATTCTCCGGCGGACAGAAACAGCGCATCGGGATCGCACGCGCCCTGGCGCTACAGCCCAAGATCCTGGCGCTCGACGAACCCGTGTCGGCCCTCGACGTTTCCATTCAGGCCGGGATCATCAACCTGCTGCTCGACCTGCAGGATCAGTTCGGTCTCTCCTATCTCTTCGTCTCCCACGATCTTTCGGTGGTGAAACATCTGGCGCATCAGGTGGTGGTGATGTTCCGCGGCGCGGTGGTGGAGCAGGGCGAAAGCCGGGAGGTGTTCGGCAATCCGCAACACGAGTACACGCGCCGGCTACTGGGCGCGGTGCCGCAACCCGAGCCGGGCCGTGCGTAGCCGGGCGGGCCGGGTCGCGGTGGCGATGCTGGCGGCGGTGTTGGTGTTGTCCGGGTGCTCGACCGGCGGCCAACTGACACCCGCCGGCCGCGGCGCCGTCGGCACCGCGAGTGACCTCAACCCGCAGAACCCGCAGACCCTGCAAGAGGGCGGCAACCTGCGGCTGGCCCTGATCGACTTTCCACCCAACTTCAATATCCTGCACATCGACGGAAACTCCTCGGAGACCGCCGGGATGATGAAGGCCACGCTGCCCAGCGCCTTCACCATCGGGGCCGACGGCTCGGCGACCGTCAACACCAACTACTTCACCAGCGTCGAGCTCACCGGCACCAACCCGCAGGTCATCACCTACACCATCAATCCCAAAGCGGTCTGGTCCGACGGCAGCCCCATCACCTGGCGCGACATCGCCAGTCAGATCCACGCCACCAGCGGCACCGACAGCGCCTTCGAGATCGCCACCACCAATGGCGCCGACCGCGTCGCCTCGGTGACCCGCGGCGTCGACGACCGCCAGGCGATCATGACTTTCGCCAAGCCTTACGCCGAGTGGCGTGGCATGTTCGCCGGCAACGGCATGCTGCTGCCCGAAAGTGTGACCGCCACACCCGAGGCGTTCAACAAAGGCTGGCTCGATGCGCCGGGGGTGACCGCCGGACCGTTCATCATGAGCACGCTGGATCGCGCCAAGCAGCGAATCGTGTTGACCCGCAACCCCAGATGGTGGGGCACCCAGCCGCGGCTGGACTCCATCACCTATCTGGTGCTCGATGACCCGGCCCGGCTGCCGGCGCTGCAGAACAACACGATCGACGCGACCGGGGTCGCCTCGCTCGACCAGCTCATCATCGCCGAACGCACGAAGGGCATCTCGATCAGGCAGGCACCGGCACCGGTGTGGACGCACTTCACCATGAACGGCGCCAAGGGGTCGATCCTGTCCGACCAGTCGCTGCGCCTGGCGGTCAGCGAAGGGATCGACCGGCGCACCATCGCCAACGTTGCCCTGCACGGACTCACCCGCGACCCGGTGCCGCTGAACAACCACATCTTCGTGGCCGGGCAGGAGGGCTATCAGGACAACAGCATCCCGTACGACCCGCAGCGGGCCGCACGCGAACTCGATGCCCTGGGCTGGAAACTCAATCCTGAGGCCGGGTTCCGCGAGAAGGACGGTCGGCAACTCGTGGTGCGGATGCTGTTCTACGACGCCCAGAGCACCAAAGCGGTCACCCAGATCGCCCAGCACAGCCTCGCCGAGATCGGCGTCAAGCTGGATCTGCAATCACGTTCCGGCAGCGGCTTTTTCCGCGACTACGTCAACGTCGGCGCGTTCGACATCGCGTTGTTCGGCTGGGTGGGCGACGCGTTCCCGTTGTCCGGGCTCACCCAGATCTACGCGTCCAACGGAGACAGCAACTTCGGCAAGATCGGCAGCCCGGAGATCGACGACGCGATCGAGCGGACGTTGAGCGAGCTCGACCCCGGGAAGGCCCGGGCGCTGGCCAACGACGTCGACCGGCTCATCTGGGCCGAAGGATTCAGCCTGCCGCTGATCCAGTCCCCCGGCCCGGTGGCGGTGCGCAGCAAGCTGGCGAACTTCGGCGCCCGCGGGTTGGCGGACCTGGACTACACCGCGATCGGGTTCATGCGCTGACGCGGTGCAGCAGCGGCGGCACCGCCGCCTCCACGGTGGCCGCGACGTCAATTGCCTTCCACAGCACGCGCATCGGCAGCCGGGGTGGCAGCGTGTCCAGCTCCTCGGCGCGTCCGGCCAGCCCGTCGACCTCGCCGCGGCACACCGCCCCGGCGATCGCCAGCGCGGCCGGCTCCCGGAAATCCAGCGCACTGTGCGCCATCGTGGGCAATTGCAGCAGCTGCGCGTTGGGCAGCAGCGACATCGCCCGTTCGGCCACCGTCAGCGGCGTGATCAGGTCACGCCCGCCGGCGATCACCACGGTGGGCCAGTCGAATCTCGGCAGTTCGGTTATCAGATCGTACGGCTCGGCTTCGAATTCGGCTGTCTTGACCAGTGTTTCGCGCACCGCCGCGGCCGGGTCGAGGGGCAGTCCGTCGGGTTCGGCGGCGTAGTCGAGCTCGCGGAAGGCGATGCGGCTCACCAGGTCGGATTCGTACCGGTAGGGCACCTTCTGGTTCACGCTCATGGTGGTGAAGCGAACCAGCGCCCGCCACAACATCCTGCGCCCGGTGAGAAGCAGGTCGAGTTGATGATTGAGCATCGGCGCCCCGCCATAGCCGTACACCGTCGCGGCGACCTGCCCCGCGGACGGGGTCATCACCCCGGCATCGACCAGACGCCGGATCTTGGGCGCCAGCTCCGCGGTGTCGGGGCTGTCGCCGGTCAGCAACACACCCCGGATCGCGTCGCGCACCGCGACGATGTCGCGCGCGGACAGCACGGGTGAGTCCAGGACCATCGCGTGCACCCGCGCGGGATGACGGACACCGACACCCGCGGCGATGTAGCTGCCGTACGAGGAGCCGTAGATGACCGCCGAGTCGACGTGCGCGTCGTCCAGCACGGCAGCGACGTCGTCGACCACCTGCTCGATGGTCATTGCCTCCGGCGGCAGGTCGGCGCCCGCGTCATCGTGGCGCGACATGCCCAGCCCGCGGTGCTCGATCATGATGATGTCGAGACCGGCGGCGGCAGCGCGGCGGCGAAATCCCTGGTAGAGCCGCAGAGATGCCACCCCGGGACCGCCTGGGATGACCACCAGCGGGTGCGCCGACTTGTGGCCGGTGCGGACGTAGAACAGGTCGAATTCCTCGTCGCTGCCGGGGGTTACCGGACGGCGTACCGGCCGCACCCCCGGCCACTTGGCCAGTTTGTCGTGCACCCGGCGCCGTTTGGCGTTCATGGTCATCGGAGGCAGCCCGTCATGCATGCCATCATGCGTGCCATTGTGCACAGATCAGCAGTGCCCGGCACGTCGGTTGGCTGTGCGTTAGCTGCGGATCAGATCGGCGGCCTTCTCCCCGATCAGCACCGAGGGAGCATGGGTGTGCCCGCGAATGGTGCTGGGCATCACTGAGGCGTCGGCGACCCGGAGGTGGTCGACTCCCCGCACCTTGAGCTGCGGGTCCACCACGCTGGCTTCGTCGCTGCCCATCCGGCAGGTGCCCATCGGGTGGTAGAGGGTGTGCGAGCAGAGATTCAGGGCCTGTTCGAGGGTCGCGTCGTCGAGTTGAGCACAGTTGCGTGGCCGCACCACCGGGCCGAGCACGTCGCGCAGCGAGGGGGCCTGGGCCAGTTCCGCGCAGATGCGCAAACCCACCATCATCGCCTCGCGATCCCGGGGGTCGGAGAGATAACGCGGATCGATGAGCGGCTTGTCGTAGGGATCGCCGGAGCGCAGCGTGATCTGGCCGCGGCTTTCGGGGGCCACCAGGATGGGCCCGAAGACGACGCCGTGCCCGGCCGCGGGCTGCAGCGCCTCGTCGTAAAAGGGCGCCGGGGCGAAGATCAGTTCCAGGTCGGGCAGCTCGAGATCGGGCCGGCTGCGGACGAATCCGTACGCCTCGCCCACATTGGACGTGAGCATGCCGCGCCGCCGCAGCAGGTAGTTGATCAACTGTTTCGGCTTCTCGGCGGCGAACAGGCTGCCGTCGTCGACGTCGAAACCGACGGGCGTCACCAGGTGGTCGATCAGGTTCTGACCCACCTCGGGTGCGTGGTGCACGACCTCGATGCCGTGCTCGGCCAGCTGGTCACGGTCGCCGATTCCGGAGAGCATGAGCAACTGCGGGCTGTTGACGGCTCCGCCGCAGAGCACCACTTCGCGACGGGCGTGCACCACGTGGCTGTGGCCGGCGCGCTGGTATTCCACGCCGACTGCGCGGGTGCCCTCGAAGAGGATGCGGGTGGCGGTGGCGTCGGTGAGCAGGGTGAGGTTCTTGCGGCTCATCGCCGGCTTGAGGTAGGCGTCGGACGTGCTGAACCGGGCGCCGCGGCGCTGCGTGACTACGGTTTCGCAAAACCCTTCGGGTGATGACGAATTCGGGCGCGCGGCGGGGTAGCCGCACTCGCGTGTGGCGGCCAGCCAGGCCGCGGTCAGAGGGCGGGGACTGCGCTGGCGGGAGATGTGCAGCGGACCGGTGACCCCGCTGTCGTCACCGCTGACGAAGTGCCAGGCCGCGGTGACGTCCTCGATGCGGCGGAAGTATTCCAGCGCGGCGGAGCCCGACCACTGCTCGTCGGCGCGCCGGGCCCATTCGTCGTAGTCCGCGCCGAAACCGCGCACCCACATCATTGCGTTCATCGACGAGCAGCCACCGAGGACTTTCCCACGGGGCCAATAGATTTGGCGTCCGTCGAGCTCGGGTTGGGGTTCGGTGAGGTAATCCCAGTCGACCTCGGTGCGGAACAGCTTGGAGAAGGCGGCGGGGATTCCGATGAATCTGTTGGTGTCGCCCGGCCCGGCTTCCAACGCCACCACCTCGGTGCCCGCATCAGCGGTGAGCCGATTGATCACCACGGCGCCGGCCGAGCCGGTTCCGATCACTACGTAGTCAGGCTGAATGTCCATCGCCCATCCGTGTGCCGCAGATCCTCACCATGGGCCCGAGTGTATTCCCGCGTGACCGCGATCACTATGCGTTCAGATCGATGCGATGCGCACCCGTGACACCGTCGTATCGGGTGGGGCTGCACGTCAACACGATCACCTGTCCGTGCGCACCCACGCTGTCGAACACCTCGCCCATCTTGGCCAACCGATCGGGGTCGGCGAATCCCAGGGCGTCGTCGACGATGACGGGGACGGTGTCCTCCTTGGCGACCAGTGCCGCGCCCGCCAATCGCGCCAGAATGCCGAGTTGCTCTTTGGCGCCGCCCGACAATGACTCATACGGCACGGTGACGCCGCCCAAGGTTCGGTTGAGGATTCGCAGGTCACTGTCGACGTCGATCTCGAACGTCGGACCGAACACCGGGCGCCCGAGCCGCTGCAGTTCGGCGCGATAGGGCTCGACATACCGCTTGCGGGTGTTGTCGCGATGACGGCACATCACCGACCGCAGCAGCTGTGCGGCCCTGGCCCGGTCCCCCACCCGGGCGTGCTGGCTGGTGGCCTGTTCGAGCTCCGTCTCGGCGGCGTCGAGCCTTCCCTTTCTCCCCTCGCTGCGCAATACCGCGAGTTCGATGGTGATCTCCTGCAACGCGGCCTGCACGGCATCGCGGCGCTCGCGCAGCGCCTCGGCCTGCTGCTGCGCCTCGGCGAGTTCGGCGGCGATCCGGTCTGGATTCGCGGCGGCCAGGACCTGGTTCAGCTCGGCCAGACGCAGCTCGGCGGTATGAGCCACATGACGCTCGGCCTCGGCCTTGGCCGCCAGCGCATCGTCGCTCAACGTCGCCCGCTCACCGGCCAGCCTGGTCACAGCGGCATCGAGTTCGGCGCGTTGAGTAGCGGCGTCGTTACCCAATATCGCAGCCCGCGTGCTGATTTCGGCGAGACGGCGCGTGGCGGCTGTCGCGATCTCGCGCCGGTGTTCGCACTCTTTCTGGGCTATCGAGCGAGCCGCCTCAGCGGCCTCGCGTTCGGCCCGGGCGCTACCGGTGTCGGTGGCGAACAGGTCGGGCTCGGCCGGTTGCCCGGCCTGCAACTGCGCCAGCCTGACGCGCAGTTCGGCGGCGTTCTCATCGCCGCACAGCCCGGCCAGCGTCGCGGTGAGGCGGTCGCGGGTACTGCACAGCTCGCGTCGCCGCTGATGAACCAACCGTGCCGCCGCAACGTCCGCCACCCCGCCCGCTTCCAGGGCTGCGGCGAGTTCCTGTTGCGCGGCAACATATCTGGCTCGGACGTCGAGGGCGCTCGTGCCCGGGGTGACTCGGGCGGTCAGCACACCGGCGACCTCCACGTCGGTGGGACCGGTGGCGGTGATCGACCAGCTGTGACCGGCCGGCAGCGGGACTCGCTGATCACCGACGGCAAGTTCGATATCGGCGGTAGCGGTGAATTCCACCACCGCGGAGACCATCTCGAGCTGATCGCCAGCCCGGTCGACGGACGCGGCAGCCTGTTCGATGCGGTGCAGCATCTGGTCGGTCAGCACGATTCCGGAGAGCTCCTGACGGATCGGATCGAGGTCACGTTCGAGTCCGTCGATCTTGGCCAGGCGGGCGCTCACCCGGTCGGCTTCCTCGCGCTCGGCGATTCTGTCGAGGGCCCGGCGCGCAGCTTCGGTGCGCTCCTGCGCCGCGGCCAGAATCGCGACAGCCTCGTGCGCCGCGGCGTCGCAGCCCGCGGCTTCACGGGCCGCCGCCGCCTGTTGACTGACGGCCTCTTCGGCTTCGGCGACCAGCGCGGCGATTGTTGCCACACGGGAGTCGATTTCGGTGATCAGCGCGACACGGCCGGCATGCGCGGCGGCTGAGGCGGTGCTGTTTGCGGCGGCAGCGGCAGCGATCAGCGTGGCCTCGCGCACCTCGTCGGTGAGCGCCTTGACGCGATCGGCGGCGGCCAGCGCCGCGGTGAGCCGCGGCCCGGTGTCCGCACACTGGCGGGCCAGCTCGGCCGATTGCCGCGTCAACTCGGCGTGGCGATGCACCCGATCGTCGACCTCGGCCATTGCCTTCGCACACTCCGCCGCCGCGGCTTGGGCGTCTGCCAGCCGAGTCCGCGCGGCAGCCCACTCCCCGGTCGGGCGGCCGGTAGCGGTGAAATAGCGCGCATATTCGGCGTCGATCCGCTCGATCAGCAGCGGCTCGGTGCCCGACAGCGCGGCGTCGCCAACCGATTGCGAGGCGGCGACGTCGAGAGCACGCGACAACGCGTCGCAACCCGACAAATCCACCGCGGCAGTCGACGACGATTGCAGCACCCGCTGCGCGCGCCACAGCCCGGTGTCGACCGTCTCGGCCAATATGGCGCGGACCCGCTCGTGCGCTTCGTCGCCGGTGAGTTGTTCGCGGCGCGGCGCCAGCACCGTCAATTCGGTCTCGCACTTCTTGTGAAACCGCTTGCGATAGACGAAACGGTAACGACCACTGCTGATTTCGGCTGTGATCTCCGAGCCGACGTCGGCATTGGCCGGCTTGACCTGCTTGACATCTTTCTTCGTCGAGCGGTCCTTGGATTCCAGCAGCAGATCCAGCGCCTCGATCATCGAGGATTTGCCGATCTCGTTAGCGCCGTAGACCACCACGACGCCGTGATCGGGAAATTCGATCTCGCGGTGGGCGATACCGCGGTAGTTCGCCAGGACCAGCCGGTGCAACTTCATGCCGCACCCCGGTCAGCCAGACGCAGCAGCAAGGCCAGCGCCGCTTGGGCGTCGGCGGCATCGTCGGTTCCCGCACGCGCCGTTGCCACCAACTCCTCGACCGCCGAGGCCGCGAATCCGCCGATGCCGAGGTCGTCGAACTCGCCGTCGGCGGGGATGACGGCCAGATCGGTGTGCCGTTCCCACAGCCCCAGCCAGGCGAACAACCGGGAGTACCTGTCCAGGCAGGCATCGAGCGCCGCGCGGTCGGTGACTGTCAGCGACCCGGTCAATGCCAGGCGCACCACGGTGCGGTCCTTGTCGGGCATCAGGTCCAGATTCACGTCCAGATCGGCGATGCACCGGCTGGTGTCGACCTGGTTGCGCAACGTCAGGAAACGCCACCGGCCGATGTGCCGGGCCTGGACGCTGACCGGGCGCCGCGGATCGGCCTCGTCGATGTCGACGATCAGCACGTGGCCGGGGTTGGCCTCCACGTCGTCGTAGTTGGTCACCTCCGGTGACCCGGAATACCAGACCCGGCCACTGCCGCCGACCTGGGTGAGCGAATGCTTATCGCCCAGCGCGACGTAGTGGATGACGTTGTCCGACAACGCTTTCTCGACGTTAGCGAGCCGGATCAGCGACGGCTTGTCACGGTCGGGGTCGAGCATGTCCACGCCGCCGTGGGCGACCAGGACCCGGGTGGTGCCGTCGGCAGCAAGGCCGTCGAGGACTTCGGCGACCAGATCGGTGGTGGGCGCCTTGGACCGCCACGGCGCCGCGACGATCTGCACACCGGGCCGGATGTCGTGGACGCCGGCCCGGTCCAGCACAACCACGTTGTCCGGGCATTCCGAGGTGAACAGCGCGCCGGTGTAGACCGACGACGCGTCGAGCGGATCGTGATTTCCCGGCAGCAGGTAGACGGGAATACCGATGGCGCGCATGGCTTCCAGGGACTGCCCGATCACCTGCGGCGCGAGCTGGTTGTGCTCGAACACATCGCCGGACACGACGACGAATTCCGCGCCCACCTCCGTGGCCAGCGCGCCGAGGGCCGCCACCGCGTCGCGGCGGGCTGCCGAATAGCGGGGCTGGGCGTCACCGGCAAGGAAGTGGCGGGTCATGCCCAGTTGCCAGTCGGCGGTGTGTAGGAACCGCATGGCGTCGACCCCCTTCTGGATGCGTGATTGGCGTTGCACCGGGAGTGTATGGCCGGGTGCCGACAAGCCCCGGGACGTCGGCCGGAGGGTCTGTCGGTAGCGAGCGCAGGCAACCTCCTGCGTCACTCTGGTTTCAGCTGCAACCCCGCTTCGGCGCGAGCGTGCGCAGATGTACGCAGACACGCCGCCGAAGTTGGCATTTTATGCACCTTCGCGACCCCCGAGACTCTCGACTGGATAACGTGAGCCGGTGGACGAACGGCGCACCTTGATCCTGATGCGGCACGGGAAGTCGGCCTACCCCGACGGGGTCCCCGACCATGAGCGACCCCTCGCCCCCCGCGGCGAGCGCGAAGCCGGACTGGCGGGCGACTGGCTACGGGCCAACGCGCCGGCCATCGACGCCGTGCTGTGCTCGACGGCCACCCGAACCCGAGAAACCCTGGCCTGCACCGGGATCGAAGCGCCCGTCCGCTATCTGGGACGCCTCTACGGCGCCACGCCGGGCACCGTTATCGACGAGATAAACCAGATCGACGACGATGTCGCCACCCTGTTGATCGTCGGACACGAGCCGACGACATCCTCGGTGGCCCTCATCCTCGCGGACACCGGCACCAGCAACATCGCTGCGGCCGAGAGCATCTCGGAGAAATACCCGACGTCTGCACTCGCCGTGCTACGCGTCCCCGGCCAGTGGGCCGCAGTCGAACCCGGCACAGCCGAGCTCACCGACTTCCACGTGCCGCGCTGACCCGCGAGCGTCCTGAGTTAGTGATTCGTGAGCAGTAGTTGGCGATCTTCACTTGATCAGTTTCGTCCCTCGCCGGATCGCTTGATGAACCGATCAAACCGGGTCCGAATGCTTGCATTGATTGGCATTTGCGCCTACTTCACCGGCAATTTCACTACGACTGCCGCCGCGCCTTCGGAGACGTAGACTGCGCCGCTCTTATCCGTCGCCACTCCCTTGGGGTCTTGTATCCGGTTGAACGGCAGCACATCCGAGTGATCGGCTCCAGCAGCCAACTTCAGTACTCGAGGGTGTTCCACATCGTCGTCCGCGACATATACGGCGCCGCCGCTGCCCACGGCCACACCCTCCGGGGAGCGAAGGTGGATGAAGGGCAACACTTCTGGGCGAGGTGCTCCGGCCGGCAACTTCAACACCCGACCAACTGACGAGTCCGAGGCGTCGGTGATGTAGACGGCGCCAGCGTCGTCGACCGCGATACCAAGCGTTACTTTCAGGTTCGTGAAGGGCAGCTTTTCGGCGTGGGAGGCTCCGGCTGGCAGTTTCAGCACCTGTGGTGTGCTGTCGGGAACATTCTCAGAGACGTAGACCGCACCGCTTGCATCTACCGCCGGACCGGCGGTCCTCTTCAGATCTGGAGGAAAGGGCAGAACGTCGGGGCGGCTAGCCCCAGCGGGCAGCTTGAGCACTTTGTTGGTTCCGTTGTCCCGTGCGATCACGTAGACAGCTCCCGCGTTGTCGACGGCGACTCCATCGAGATAATTGAGGTTCGGAAAAGGCAATTGTTCTGGGCGATTTGCGCCGGGCGCCAGCTTGAGCACGTTCGTTCTATTGCCTCCGCTGTCCTCAGCGGTGACATAAACGGAGCCTGCGTTGTCTACAGCCACACCATGTGAACTTCGGGCGGCGTCGCCGAATACCACCACTTGTTGACCGTAAGATAAGTCGCCCCGCGGGTTTTCCCGAAAGAGCAAGACAGCAGCAGCAATGGCTACCGCAACACAAAGCGCCATCGGTAGGACGACAGATTTTCTGCGCCAGAAGGGTCGCCCGCGGGTACCTGAGGCGTTCTTCACGACGCCTGAGTCGTGGGAGCCGATCGGGGAGGCTGGACGGGTGGCCGCATCCGCCGATGCCGGCAGTCCTGACACAGCGTTTTCCGGTGGAGTCGACTGGTGCTGAACCTTCGGCGTCTGTTCCGTAGATTTCGCCGCAACCACCGTAGACGGGAGCTGTGGGGGCGCAATTGGGTCGGTGTGTGTCCCCAGCGCGTCGCGGGCGGCCTCGGCTAATTGAACGGTGCTGGCATAGCGATCCTCAGGTCTTTTGGCCAGGCCGGTGGCGATCACGGTATTCATGGCTATGGGTATGTCCGGCCGCGTGCCGCAAGGTTTAGGGGGCGGGGCGGTCATATGAGCGACCGCGATCTGTTCTAGAGCGACGGCGGGGAATGGGAGCTCGCCCGTCAAGCATTGGAACAGTACGCAGGCAAGCGCGTAGATGTCAGAGGGGGCTCCGGCGATCCCGGTTGCGAATCGCTCCGGGGCCATGTAAGACCAGGTGCCGATGGTCGTGCCGGTCGAGGTCAGGCCGGTCTCACCGGTCGCGCGTGCGATGCCGAAATCGATCAAATAGGCGAAGTCGTTGTCGGCGACCAAGATATTCGAGGGCTTGACATCGCGGTGGACGAGGCCCACGGCGTGCGCCGCGTTGAGTGCGCCTGCGACCTGGCCAACAATCGCCACCGCGCGTCGAGGATCCATCGGACCTGCCTCGAGCAAGGTTTGTAAGTCTTGCCCGACGATCAGCCGCATCGAAACGTAGAGCCGCCCATCGATCTCTCCGACGTCATAGATCGGCACCACATGCGGGTCGTCCAGGCGCGCAGCCAGGCGCGCTTCGCGACGAAAACGCTGCTCGAATTTTTCGTCTTCGGCGAAATTCGGAAGCAAAGTCTTGATCGCGACCATGCGGTCGATCTCGCTGTCGTGGGCTCGCCAAACCTCACCCATGCCACCGCGCCCGAGCAGTTCAATCAATCGATAGCGACCGAACGACTTCCCCTCCACCAGCAACCCTCCCTCAGCACAGGAAAAGACCTCAGGGCCGGCCGTCGGTCAGGGATGCAGTCTTGGCCTTCGTGTGTGCGTCGGTGGCACACACGAGCTGACACCAAGCGCCAACCGGCAGCACGTTGAGAAGGAATGTATCGTTCAGGGCGCGCACAAGGAAGGCACAGATGGCGCGTCGAAGCCCGTTCCTTTTCTCGACTCGGGTTCTGCCGTGTGCCGCGTTGTCCGCCACACTCTTCGGCCTACCCGCTGCCGGAAACCTGTCTGTTAAGCACGCAGTTCGATGGTGGCGTGTCGGTGCTGCCACCTCGATGTCACCCTCAGCGTCGTAACGGCCGCGGCCGGGTGGGCTACGGGCGTAAAGGCAAGTCCGCGGATGCGACCATCAGAGCGACGGCGTCTGCGTGAAGCGCTGTGCGCCAAAGCTTCACGTCGCATTGCGGTCCAGCCGTACCTGCCAGTAATGCCCGACAGGCAACCTAGGCCGTTGCCTCGCGGCTGGACCAAATCCTCGAATCCGTCGCCAACTACTGCTCACGAATTAACAATTCACGACACTAGGCGTTGGTCGCCAGCGTCAGCTCCATCAACTTGAGGGCCTGCCCACACGCGTCGATACCGGGCGCCTGCGGATTGATCCACCAGCCGACCACCCCCGCGGCGTCGCTGGCCACGCCACACGCGCCGTTGGGATCGTTGGGCCGCATCACAATCGAGTCGATTCCCTGGATCGAGCGGGTCTCGATCTGATACTTCAACCCCTCGGCGACCTTGCGCTCGTTGCTCAAACTGCCCTGTTCGAACCAGAACCGGGTGATGTCGATCAGCCCGGCCGGGTTGGCCGCCTGCCAGCGGCAGATGGCTCCGACGAACGTGCTCTGAATATCGAGCGGATCGGCGCCCACGGTCTTGGCCAGGATGTCGGTGGTCAGGACCTCACATTCCTTGAGCAGGTTCGGATACTGCCGCTCGGAATTGTCGTTACGCGGCACACCCGCGCCGCCGGCCTTCATGGCCTTGCCGTCGACCGATTTGGAACATCCGGTCAGGACCATCAGTACCGCGATCAGCACCGTCACGGCACGCATCGGCCGGCTCATTTCGAATTCGCTATCGATTGGCGGGCCAGCTCTTTGGCGATATCGCAGGCCGGCGGAAAGGGCTTCTGGCTGAAGCTGACCGACCACTCGATGAAGTCGTCGGAGAATTGGATTCCGACCTCACATAATGAGTCGCCCAGACTCGGTTCATTGCCGACGGCGATGAACCCGCCGTGACCGTTGATGTTGATGTCCTCGACGCTGGCACGCGAGAGTTCCTCGGTTTTGCGTTCCCGACCGATCGGGCTGCCGCGGTACCAGGAGAAGGAGAAGTGCGGTCCCGAGATGCCGCCGCCGGCCAGCCACTGGCAGCCCACGGAGTTCTTGGCGGTGTTGACCAGCCCGGCGATCTTGGTCAGCTGCGTCACCGTCTCGTCGGTGACGCCGCCGCACTGCGGGAAGAAGGGGCCGTGCTTGCCCTCGGCGCCGTTCGACGACGACGGAACTGGCCCGCCGGGCTTGTTGTCGCCGGAATTGGAGCAACCCGTGACTCCACCCAGCAGAGTCACCGAGGCGCCAACGGCCACGATTCGCGCCGCCCACTTACGCCGCACTGGGACCCACCCCATTACCCACCCATCTCTTGGGCCGCTGCCGCTCCACACGATGCACTGTAGCCGCAGCCCTGCTGGTCAACCACCGACACGCCACCTGATCAGGCATTTCGCCACAACGCGCAGGTCCGGCCGGGTCTGTTGGTGCGCAGCACTACATCCACCGGGTGTGACACAGTTACCCCATGCTCCTGGCACTGCTGCGCCAGTACATCCTGCCGTATCGCGCATTCGTGGCCGTGTTGATGGTGCTGCAGTCGATCAGCACCCTGGCTTCGCTGTACCTTCCCACCGTCAACGCCGCGATCATCGACGACGGCGTCTCCAAGGGCGACACGACCACCATCATGCGGTTGGGGGTGGTGATGCTGGTGGTCACCGGCCTGCAGGCGGCGTGTGCGGTCGGTGCCACCTACTTCGGCTCGCGCACCGGAACCGGGTTCGGCCGGGACCTGCGCGCGGCCATGTTCGACCAGGTGCTGCGTTTCTCCGAGCATGAGACGGCCCGCTTCGGGGCGCCGTCACTGTTGACCCGCAGCACCAACGACGTCCGGCAGATCGTGTTCCTGGTGCAGACGAGCGCCACCGTGCTGGTGACCGCGCCGATCATGTGCGTCGGCGGCGTCATCATGGCCATCCACCAGGAGGCGGCGTTGACCTGGCTGTTGCTGGTCAGCGTTCCCGTCATGGCAGCCGCCAACTACTGGATCATTTCGCACATGCTGCCGATGTTCCGCAGCATGCAACGCCTGATCGACGGCATCAACCGGGTTATGCGCGATCAACTCTCCGGTGTGCGGGTGGTCCGGGCGTTCACTCGCGAAGGTTTCGAGCGCGACCGGTTCGCCCGGGCCAACATGGCGCTGTCGAATGCCGCTCTGGGCGCCGGCAACTGGCAGGCACTGATGCTGCCGGTGACCACCCTGACCATCAACCTGTCCAGCGTCGCGCTGATCTGGTTCGGCGGTCTGCGCATCGACGCGGGCCAGATGCAGGTCGGATCGCTGATTGCGTTCCTGGCGTATTTCGCCCAGATTCTGATGGCGGTCCTGATGGCGACGATGACGCTGGTGGTACTGCCGCGGGCGTCGGTGTGCGCCGAACGCATCACCGAAGTGCTGGGCACCGAACCCGCGATCACCAGCCCGCCGCAGCCCCGGTTCCCGGCGCATCCGATCCGTGGCCTGGTTCGTCTGGACGGCCTGACCTTCACCTATCCGGGCGCTGATTATCCAGTGCTGCAAGACATCTCATTGACCGCCCGGCCCGGTACCACGACCGCGATCGTCGGCAGCACCGGTTCGGGCAAATCGACGCTGGTGTCGCTGATCTGCCGCCTCTACGACGCCACCGCCGGCACCGTCACGATCGACGGCATCGACGTGCGCGACTATGACACCGAGCGGCTGTGGTCAGCGATCGGTCTGGTACCCCAGCGTGGGTACCTGTTCACCGGCACCGTCGCCGAGAACCTGCGCTATGGGGCGGTGCCCGGACAACCCGTCACCGACGAGCAGATGTGGGAGGCGTTGCGCATCGCTGCCGCAGCGGAATTCGTGCGTCCGCACGGGCTGCAGATGCGCGTCGCCCAGGGCGGGATCAACTTCTCCGGCGGCCAGCGTCAGCGGTTGGCGATCGCGCGGGCCGTGATTCGCCGCCCCGCGGTCTACCTGTTCGACGACGCGTTCTCGGCGCTCGATGTGCACACTGACGCCCAGGTGCGCAAGAGTCTGCGCGAGGAGGCCGGCGAGTCGGCCATCATCATTGTCACACAAAGGATTTCGACTGCCGCCCAGGCTGACGAGGTGATCGTGGTCGACAAGGGCGGCATCGTCGGCGCAGGCAGCCACGAAGCGTTGCTGACCGGGTGCGCCACCTACGCCGAGTTCGCCGCCTCCCAATCGGTGAGCGCCGCAGTGGGAGGCGTGCAGTGAGCGCCCCGATGAGCGCACGCCCCCGCGGCGCGGCCCCGGCGCCGCCCAACATGCGCTCGCGGGACTTCTGGGGATCGGCGCGCCGGCTGCTGGGACGACTGACCCCGCATCGCGGGTTGAGCGTCGCCGTCATCTCGCTCGGGATCGTCGGAACCGCTATCGGCGTGGTCGTGCCCCGAATCCTCGGACACGCAACCGATCTGCTGTTCAACGGCGTGATCGGCCGCCGGCTGCCGCCGGGCATCAGCAAGGCCCAGGCGGTGGCGGCGGCCCGGGCACGCGGTGACAACGCCTTCGCGGACCTGTTGTCCGGGATGAACGTGGTGCCCGGCCACGGAGTGGACTTCGGCGCGGTGGGACGCACCTTGCTGCTGGCACTGGTGCTGTATCTGATTGTCGCCGCGATGCTTTGGGGCCAGGCGCGGCTGCTGAACATCACCGTGCAGCGGACCATCACCAGGTTGCGTGCCGACGTGGAGGACAAATTGCACCGCCTGCCGCTGTCCTACTTCGACCGGCAACAGCGCGGCGAGCTGCTTAGCCGGGTCACCAACGACATCGACAACATGCAGACCTCGCTGTCGATGACCATCAGCCAGCTGGTGACGTCGATTCTCACCGTGCTCGGCGTGCTCGTCATGATGGTGTGGATTTCGCCGCTGCTGGCACTGATCACCGTGTTCACGGTTCCGCTGTCCCTGTTGGCCACCCGCGCGATCACCCGGCGTTCCAAGCAGCTGTTCATGGCGCACTGGACCAGCACCGGACGTCTCAACGCCCACATCGAAGAGACCTACAGCGGCTTCACGGTGGTCAAGACGTTCGGCCACCAAGCCGCCGCGCGTGCACAGTTCCACCAGCTCAACGACGATGTCTACCGGGCCAGCTTCGGCGCCCAGTTCTTCTCCGGATTGGTGGCGCCGGCAACGGGTTTCATCGGCAACCTCGGTTACGTCGCGGTCGCCGTCGTCGGTGGCCTGCAGATCGCCGCGGGGCAGATCACGCTGGGCAGCATTCAGGCGTTCATCCAGTACGTGCGGCAGTTCAACACCCCGGTGGGCCAGGTCGCCGGGATGTACAACACCCTGCAGTCCGGGGTGGCCAGCGCGGAGCGGGTGTTCGAGTTGCTCGACGAGCCGGAGGAGCCGGCCGACCGGCAACCCACGCCGGTTTCGCCGGGACCTGGACGGGTCGAGTTCGAGCACGTGAGTTTCGCTTACCGGCCGGACCATCCGGTGATCCACGACCTGTCGCTGGTGGCCGAGCCGGGCAGCACGGTCGCCATCGTGGGGCCGACCGGCGCCGGCAAGACGACGTTGGTGAATCTGCTGATGCGGTTCTACGACGTCGATTCCGGCCGGATCCTGATCGACGACGTCGATATCGCGGCCCTGAACCGCCAGGCGCTGCGTTCCCGCATCGGGATGGTGCTGCAGGACACCTGGCTGTTCGACGGGACGATCGAGGAGAACATCGCCTACGGCCGCCCCGACGCCAGCCCGGCCGAGATCGTGGCCGCGGCACAGGCGGCGTATGTCGACCGGTTCGTGCACACGCTGCCGGCCGGCTACCAGACTCCGATCAGCGGGGGCGGCGGCAACATCAGCGTCGGCGAGAAACAACTGATCACCATCGCCCGGGCCTTCCTGGCCCGCCCGCAGCTGCTGATCCTGGACGAAGCCACCAGCTCCGTCGACACCCGCACCGAACTGCTGATCGCCCGGGCCACCCGCGAACTTCGTCGCGATCGCACCAGTTTCATTATCGCCCATCGCCTTTCGACTATTCGCGATGCCGATCGCATCGTCGTCGTGCAGGGCGGCAGGATCGTCGAACAAGGCAGTCACACCGAACTACTGGCACGCCGCGGCGCCTACTACGAAATGACCCGGGCCTGAGCCAGACTGCTCAGACGGCTCTCCACATCGACCCCGCCTCACTAAGCTCGGTGGTCGGCCGTCGGGCCAGACAATAGGAGATGTCGATGAAGCCTCGTCTCTACCGGCAACTGATCGCCGCAGTCGCTGTCGCGTTCGCCGTCGTCCTCACCGTCGGTGGATGCGGAAGCAAACCGTCGAACGGCGCCAAGAGTCCCGGCAGCACGGCCAACGCCACCAGTGGAGAGGCGGCGACCCTGCTCAAGCAGGCCGCCGAGGTGATGCGCAAGACCACCGGCATGCACGTCGCCGTCGCAGTCGACGGTGATGTGCCCAACATGCGAGTGACCAAGCTCGACGGCGACGTCTCCAATACGCCACAGACGGTCGCCAAAGGCGTGGCCACGGTACTGGTGGGCAGCAACGCCGAAGAAGCCCAATTCGTCTTCGTCGACGGGCACCTCTACTCCGACCTCGGACAGCCGGGGACGTACACCGACTTCGGCAACGGCGCCTCGATCTACAACGTCTCGGTGCTGCTGGATCCCGACAAAGGCCTGGCCAACCTGCTGGCCAACCTCAAGAACGGTGCCGTGGCCGGCAGCCAGCAGGTGAACGGTGTCGCAACCACCAAGATCACCGGCAACTCGTCAGCGGCCGACATCGCGACGCTGGCCGGCACCCGGGTGACCGACGAAACCGTCTCGACGGTGCCGACCACCGTGTGGACCGCGTCGGACGGTTCCTCTCACCTGGTGCAGATCCAAATCTCCCCGACCGCAAACACTTCGGTGACGCTGACCATGTCCGACTGGGGCAAACAGGTCACCGCGACCAAACCCGTCTAGCCCAGGCTCTCGGAAAGGTAGGACTTCCCATGACGACGACCACCCGTCGACGGCGATTGGCGGTCGCCGCTGCCCGCGTGGCTGCCGCCGCCGCCCTTGCCATCACGCTGGCGCCCACCGCCGCGGCGGCCGACTCTTACGGTGCGATCGCCTACTCCGCCAACGGTTCTTGGGGACGATCGCACGCCTACCCCACCAAAGCCGCCGCCGAAGCGACGGCCGTGAAGTCCTGCGCCTACCCCGACTGCAAGGTCCTGACCACCTTCACCGCTTGCGGGGCCGTGGCGGCCAAGGACCACGAATACAAGGGCGGCACCGGGGCGGACCTGAGCGCTGCGATGAAAGACGCCTTGAGCAAGCTGCCGGGCGGTTACATCGACACCTGGGCCTGCAACTGAAGCACGTAGGTCACTCCAAGAATCCGTAGAGATAACAAAAAGGCCACCATTCGATTCTTTGTTCAGCACGGCTTCCGCAGAAGGCGGAGCACGAGAGCAAAGGACACGAGCATGAAGAGCCTCAAGGTCTCCTCGATCGCGAAGACCGCCCTGCTGGCCACCGCCGCCGGCGTCATTGCGCTGGGGTTGGCCGGCCCGGCCGAGGCTGGCACGGGCACCATGTACGGCGACCCGACCGCCGTCGCCAAGTACTGGGTTCACCAGAACTACGACGACTGCGCCATCATGTCCAGCGCCGATGTGGTCGGCCAGATCACCGGCAAGATGCCCTCGGAGCGGTCCATCATCAAGGTCGCCCAGTCCACCCCGAGCGCAACGCACCCGGGCTCGATCTACGTCAAGCCCGCCGACAAGAACGACCCCAACTCCGGTATGGGCACCGACCCGGACGACCTGCCGACCCTGTTGGCGCACTACGGAATCCACGCGACCAACACCGACGCGGACACGGCCGGCAAGACCGGTGTCGCCACCGGCATGGAAGCCCTCGAGCAGTACCTCGGCAGCGGTCACGCCGTCATCGTCGGACTCAACGCCGAGATGATCTGGAACCAGCCGATCGAGAACACCGGTAAGGACGGGCAGCCGCGCGCCGACCACGCCGTGGTGGTGACCGGTGTCGACACCGGCAAGGGCATCGTGCACCTCAACGACAGCGGCAGCAAGAACGGCAAAGACGAGCAGATCCCGATGGCCGTGTTCGTCAAGGCATGGGCCACCAGCCACAACTTCATGAGCGTCACCCAGGAGACGCGCAAGTGATCTGATGCCTCCGCGGGCAGCCGACCAATCCGGTTGACTGCCCGCTTTGGCGTGCTGATCCGCGGATCATATTGTGCTTCAGCATGATTGCCGTGCGTTCCGGAAGATCGCATTGGCGCGAACGGCTTTTCAATCAATCGAGGAGAGCTCGGCGGTTAGCGACGTGCACCAGCCGGGAGCGCCGGATCCGCGAACTTCACCCGTGCATGCCGCACAATAACAAGCTGTACGGCACCCAGGGCTTACAAGACCGACAACGATGAAGACACAATAATGAAGGAAGAAGGTCCCGTGCCGGCACCTCTAATCGGAGGGCACAGGCGACCGCGGAGGACCCGGAATGGCTGGTAGCGCGATGATGGACACACATCTCGAGTTCGGTGTGCTCGGACCGCTGGAGATGAAGATCGACGGGGGCCTGGTCTCCCTCGGCACCCCCAAGCAGCGTGCCGTGCTGGCCATGCTGGTGATCAACCGGAACCGGCCCGTCGGAGTCGACACGCTGATCACCGCCCTGTGGGACGAGTGGCCTCCCTCGGGTGCGCGGGCCAGCATCCACTCCTACGTGTCGAACCTGCGCAAGCTGGTCGGCGCCGCCGGCGTCGATCCCCGGCTGGTGCTGGCCGCGGCACCACCCGGATACCGGCTCACCATCCCCGAAAACACCTGCGATCTCGGGCGGTTCATCGCCGAGAAGACCGCGGGTGTCCATGCCGCCGCCGCGGGCAGCTTCGAACAGGCCAGCCGGCATCTGTCGGCGGCGCTCAAGGAATGGCGCGGACCGGTGCTGGACGACTTGCGGGACTTCCCGTTCGTGGACTCGTTCGCCACCGCCCTGGTCGAGGACAAGATCATCGCGCACACCGCCAAGGCGGAAGCCGAGATCGCCTGCGGACGGGCATCGGCGGTGATCACCGAACTCGAGGCGCTGACCGTCGAGCACCCCTACCGGGAGCCGTTGTGGGCGCAGCTGATCACGGCGTACTACCTCACCGACCGCCAATCCGACGCCCTCAACGCCTACCGCCGGGTGAAGACGACGCTCGCTGACGACCTCGGGATCGATCCGGGCCCGACGCTGCGGGCGCTCAACGAGAAGATCCTGCGCCAGGAGACCCTGGACGTGAAGCAGAACGCCAAGGTGACCGCCGTAGGAACGGTCACCGTGCTGGACAAGCGCACCATGGCCGCCACTCAGAAGGTGGCGGCGTACCTGCGCGACGTTGCCACCGGGCGCGACTACCCGCTGCGTTCGGCGGCGACCCGGATCGGCCGCCTCAGCGACAACGACATCGTTCTGGACAGCGCGAACGTCAGCCGCCACCATGCGGTCATCGTCGACACTGGGACGAACTACATCATCAACGACCTGCGGTCCTCCAACGGTGTGCACGTGCGGCACCAGCGGATCCGCACCGCCGCCACCATTCACGACGGCGACCACATCCGGATCTGCGACCACGAGTTCACCTTCCAGATCGCCGCGCACACCCAGGCCTGAGCCGGTGGCCGGCTGGCACGTGAATGGGGCTGGCTCACAAGCACTTTGATGCGCAGTGAGGCGGGCCGCGGCTGCCCGCGCCGGCCGGTACGGCAACGAAGTGACCAGCGGCCACATCAGCGGGGGCATTACCATTCGCCGCAACCGTTTTCGCGGTCAACGGCGATTGCGTTCCTGTCGGAGCCGACCGGTACCGTCACCCCCACAGGAAAATGTGCGGTTTTTCGGGTCGGTGTGTTGGCAGTCTTATTGGCAAGCGCCCACCGTCCCGATTACCGTCATGGTTGCTGAGGCCGGTGGTTGCGCTCCATGCGATACCTGAAGGCTGTTGATAGTGTCGGCGGGATTCGGGTTGGTTGAGGAGGATCAGCGATGAGCGAGGCACCAGACTCGCGGGTGGGCTCGATGTTCGGGCCCTACCACCTCAAGCGGTTGCTGGGCCGCGGCGGGATGGGCGAGGTCTACGAGGCCGAGCACACCGTCAAGGAGTGGACGGTCGCCGTCAAGCTGATGACCGCGGAATTCAGCAAGGACCCGGTGTTCCGCGAGCGGATGAAGCGCGAAGCCCGCATCGCCGGTCGCCTGCAGGAACCCCACGTCGTGCCCATCCACGACTACGGCGAGATCGACGGCCAGATGTACCTCGAGATGCGCATGATCGAGGGCACCGACCTCGACAGCGTCCTCAAGCGCTACGGACCGT
>RXJD01000111.1 GCA_003987775.1 Mycobacterium sp. | reverse complement strand
CAGCTACAACACCGGCGTCGGCAACACCGGCAGCAACAACACGGGAAGTTTCAACGCCGGCAGCTTCAACACCGGTGATGCCAACCCGGGCGATCTGAACACCGGAAGCTTCAACGGCGGCAGCATCAACACCGGCTTCGCCAACTCAGGCGACCTCAACACGGGTTTCTTCAACACCGGTAGCAGGAACGTCGGTTCCTTCCATCTGGCCGACGGCCAAGGGCTGCAGGGTACGACCCTCTCGATCGATTTCCCGGCGATTCCGATCAACCTGGTGGCGGCTACCAACGTGGCGATCCCAATCACTGGTCAGATCGACCCCATCACCATCCAACCGATCCCTCAGTTCGACATCCCGGTTAACGTGACGGTAAACGCTCCTCTTGGTATCAATATCCCTGTCGCTGGAATCCTCCGGTCCCCGGCGATAAGCCCCATCGTCGTCAACGCGATCGTCTTCGAAAATCTCGTGGTCGGTGCGGACATACGGATACCTTTCGACATGACGCTCCTCGGCCGGCTCAACGTCACGCTACCGGGGCAGATCGGTATCGGGAACTCGTCGGTGTCCTCGGGGTACTTCAACGGAGGTGCCATCGGTTCTTCCGGCTTCTTCAACTCCAGCGATCTGAGTTCGGGCTTCGCCAACGCCAACGGGGCGCTGACGTCGGGCTGGTACAACTCCGGTTCGGTGCTGTCGGGCTTCCAGAACCTCGGCACCGCCATCTCCGGTGTCGCCAACACCAGCACGCTGGCCGCCAACACCTCGGCCCTGATCTCCGGCGTCGGCAACATCGGCAGCCAGGTCTCCGGCTTCTGGAACGGCCAGATCAGTGCGCTGCAGGCGGCGCTGGCGGCTATCTCGCCGATCCAGGGCGGCCTCGTCGTCACCACCACGTAACGGCGTAGGGCGGCAGTGGGCGCAGTCGGTAGGCGCGCCCTGGTTAGGCGTGTGGGCCGCGCACCGGTCGGGTAGCCGCACTCGGAGAGTGGCGAAGAGCGGCGTGACAGACTGGATCCATGGCTGCGCTGTCGGCGGTGGTGTTCACGCTGAGCGGGTGGCTGGGGCTGTATCTGCTGGCCCGCGACCCGCGCAAGCCCGTGCTCGTGCTGGCCTCGATCGGGCTCTGCGGCTTCGCGTCGGTGGTGGCCCTGGACGCGGTGCGCAACACCAGTGCGACGCACGCCGAGCTGCTGAGTCGGCTTGAGGTGTACCTGGTCGCGGTCCCCAGCGTCGCCTGGTTTGCGGTGCTGGTCGAACTGGCCCGCCCTGCCGACAGCACCCGGGGCCGAACCGGCGAGGTGCTCCTGATCGGCACCGTCGCGGCGCTGACATTGGTGGCCGCGAACGTGGCCGGCAGTGTCACCGGACCGCTCCGGCTGGGGCACTGGCTGATGTTCGGGGTCATCTCGGTCTCCACGCTGGGAGCGATGGCCGCGAAGGTCCTGCGGCCCGCGCGGCCCGCGCCCGTGACCGGAGCCGTGGTGATCGCGACGCTGTTCTTCGCGCTGGCCAATGCCATCCTGATCATCCCGCTCGGGCTGGTGCCGAGCTGGATTGCGCTGGCGTCCACCGGATTCGACGTGCTGCTGCTCGGCGTGGCGGTGGCCGTGTGGGACGCCTTCGACGAAGGGCAGGCACTGCGCGCCGACATGCTGCGCTCCTTCGTCGGCTGCTCGGCGGTTTCGGTGCTGTTCGGCGGTCAGGCGTTGATCGGGCTCGCCGTCACCCGCGCCGAACCCACGGCCCACACCGCGATGACCGTGCTGCTGTTCACCAGCCTGGCGGTGGCGATCACCGTCCAGGTGCTGGCCGACCCGCTCGCCGCGGTCCTGGACCGGCTGGCGTTCTCCCGCTCACCCGAGCTGCGGGCCGACCGGGCGGTGCTGCGCGACGCAGGGGCGGCACTGCCGTTGCGCTCGAAGGACCCTCTAGTCGAGGTGGACGACGACACGTTCGTCCGGCTCACCCGTCGCGCGTTGGGCCATTACCGCGACCTGACCAAACTGGTCGCGAGCCCGCTCACGGCGTTGCCGGTGATCGACGAGCGCCTGGCCGCCCGCGGCGCGCCCGACCATCCGGTGGAGCGGGCCAACGAACTCAAGGCGGTGCTCGCGGACGGCATCGCCAGGCTCAAGCCCCGCGACGCCGGCGACTTCGGCACCACGGAGGAGTGGCGCTACTACAACTCGCTGTATTTCCCTTACGTCGTCGGCGTGCGCGCGTACGCGCAGAACGCGACGGCCGCCGGGCTGGATCCGACGGCACGACAGGCCTGGCAGTGGCTGGTCACCGAGGTACCGCAGCGCTCATTGCACAATTGGCAGAACGCGGCAGCGCGCTTGATCGCCGCCGACCTACGCGGCCGGGTCACGGTTTCCAGCGACTGATCCCGGCGCAACCCGCCGACACCACGGAGATTTCTGTGCCAGACAAAATGCCGCCCGCCCGCGCTGTCCGAGCAGTCGAGCTGCTCCGCGACCGGCTGGCCCGCCTGCACCGGCGGATGGTGCCGGCCCCGGCTGCGATGATGGAACTGATTCTGAACGCCTGGGTAGCCCAGGCGGTCGCCGCGGCGGCCGAGCTCGGCATTGCGGACGCCCTGGCCGCCGGTCCGTTGACTCCCGACGAACTCGCGGAGGCGGTCGGCGCGAACGCCGATGCGGTCGGTCGCCTGCTTCGGGCGCTGATCGGCCGTGGTGTGTTCCGGCAGCGACGCGACGGCCGCTTTGAGTTGAATCCCTTGGCAGAGGCGTTGCGCACGGACGCCGACGTGTCGTTGGCCGGCATGGCCCGGTTTGTGGGCGCGCCGCAGCAACGCGAGCATTGGAGCGGGCTGGCCGACGCTATTCGCAGCGGACGTTCCGTGGTATCGGAATTACGAGGTAAGCCATTCTTCGAATACCTGGCCGGCGAGCCCCAACTGTCGGAGATCTTCAACCAGGCCATGACAAGCACCTCTGACCTGTCGATCGCGCCACTGGTCGCGGCATACGACTTCGGCGGCTACTCCACCGTCGTCGACGTCGGGGGAGGGCATGGCCGGCTGCTGGCCGCGATTCTCAACTCGGCGCCGCACGCGCGCGGCATCCTCTTCGACCAACCGCAGGTGGTTGCCGGCGCCCCGGCCGAACTTCGCGAACACCGGGTCGAAGACCGGGTGCGCATCGTGGAGGGATCCTTCTTCGACGACGACCTACCGGGCGGTGGCGACGTCTACGTGCTCAAGAACATCATTCACGACTGGCCTGACGACGAGGCAGTCCGCATTCTCGCCAACGTGCGCAAGGCGGCAGCGCCGGGCAGCCACGTCCTGCTGCTGGAGCAGGTCATTCCCGATCACGACCGCGACATCCCGGCGAAGTGGATCGACTTGGAGATGCTGGTCATGGTCGATGGCCGCGAGCGCACCGAGTCCGAGTACGGCCGCCTCCTGCAACGGGCCGGCTTCCAGATGACGCGAGTGGTGGAAACCGCCTCGCCCTTCGGGATCGTGGAGGCGCGGGCCGTCTGAATGGCCGACCAAAAATTCGGAGAAAACTCCTGGTCATCAGTTTGGTGGCAGTAACTGGCAGTGCCATGCGTCGATCTGGCAGTGGATAGCCGGCACCGTCGGACGTGTTCGACCCGTATCAACGCCCCAATGCCGAGGAGATCCGAACATGACCGCAATTTCCGGTGTGCAGCGCCGCCCGCTATCCGACTCCAACGACTCGCTGCTTCGATTCGCGATGCGCGCTGATGCCACCCTGACCGGATTGATGGGGCTGGCCGTCGCCGTCGCCGCCGATCCCGTTTCGCGGCTGACCGGTCTGACGTCCGGCCAGGAATACAGCATGGGCGCCTTTTTCGTTCTGTACGGACTGGCGGTGTTCAGCCTGGCCGCGCTGCCGAACCTGCGGCGCGCTGGACTCGGCGTCGTCGCGGCAAACCTGGTCTACACCGTCGCGGCGGTCGTCGCCGCGGAGCTGGTGCCGATGACGTCGATCGGGGTGGCCGCGACGCTGGCCAGCGGGGTCTACACGCTGGTGTTCGCGGGCCTGCAGTACCTGGGAGTGCGCCGCCTGGCAGCGTGATTCCCCTTCCCGCCGAGCGGGGTTGCCACCGCCTGAGCGTTGCGGTGCGCGACCCCGCTCGGCCTGTTGAAGCACTTGTGCACAGTGCACGTCGACGCAAATCGGATTTGTGCACTCTGCCCGATGCCACGGCGGTGCCCGCTGGGTCAATCTGTGTCTGCAGTACCGAATTTCTACGGGTTTATTAGTGACCTGTCGAATTCACGACGATGGCGCCGCGAACAGTCCATACTTCGGGTGATTTTCGCGTGCCGGCTCGACGATAGCGATAGGACAAGCGATGTCATTTCTCATTGCCGCCCCAGAATTCGTGGCTCAGGCTGCGTCCGATCTGGCAGGAATCGGCTCTTCGCTCAGCGAGGCCGCTGCGGCCGCGGCCGCACCTACGACGGCGGTCGCCGCTGCCGGCGCCGACGAGGTGTCTGCGGCGCTGGCGGCTTTGTTCTCCGGGCACGCGCAGGCATATCAGATGGTCAACGCCCAGGCGGCGGCATTCCACCAGCAGTTCGTGGCGACCATGACCGGTGCCGGCGGTGCTTATGCCGCCGCTGAGGCGTTGAATGCCGCCCAGAGCTTGCCGACCGACGTGCTCGGTGTGATCAACGCTCCGACAATGGCGCTGTTCAATCGCCCGCTGATCGGGGATGGCGCGAACGGCGGCCCCGGGATGCGTGGTGGTGATGGCGGAATTCTCTACGGCAACGGCGGTGCCGGGGGCACCGGCGGAGCCAACCAGGCCGGCGGCGCCGGCGGAAACGCCGGATTGATCGGCAACGGCGGCGCCGGCGGCAATGGCGGCGTCAACACGTCGCCGTCCAAGGGCCAGAACGGTGGCGCCGGCGGCAGCGGTGGCTGGCTCTTCGGCAATGGTGGTAACGGCGGGTTCGGGACCGCCGCATTCGCCAATGCCGGCACGGGTGGATTCGGTGGTGCCGGTGGGAGCGCGGGATTGTGGGGTAGCGGCGGGGTAGGCGGCAGCGGCGGCGCAGGTGGCACCGGTGTCGCGTCCGTAGCCGGGGCCGGAGGTGCCGGCGGCAATGGCGGCTGGCTGTACGGCCCCGGTGGTGCCGGCGGCACCGGTGGTGCGGCGGGTAGCGGCGGACTGGGTGGTGTCGGCGGTGCGGGCGGAAATGGCGGCCTGTTCGGCGACGGCGGAGCCGGCGGGTCGGGCGGCGCCAGCAGCCTCGGCACGAACGGTGGCGCCGGTGGCCACGGCGGCAACGGCGGATTGCTTTACGGCAACGGCGGGGCGGGAGGCGGTGGCGTCTCCGCGCAGTTCAGCGGCGGTAGCAACGGCGGTGACGGCGGCAATGCCGGTTTGTTCGGTAACGCCGGGGCCGGTGGCGCGGGCGGCAATGGCGACAACCAGGCAGCTGGCAGCGGCGGAAACGGCGGCGTGGCGATCTTCGGCAACGGCGGCGACGGCGGCGCAGGCGGGAGCATGGTCGGCGCGATCAACGCCAGCCAGGCCCTGGCCGGGGGTAACGGCGGCAACGGCGGTGTCTCGCGGTTGTGGGGCAACGGCGGCAGCGGTGGCAACGCCGGCACCGGCGAGAGTTCCCTGACCGGAGGAAACGGAGGCCGGGGCGGCGACGGAGCCAACGCGGGCCTGCTGTTCGGCAACGGCGGTGCCGGGGGCACCGGCGGAGCAGGTGGACAGGCCATTTTCGAGGCAGGGGTCATCAGCGCCGGCGCCGGCGGCAACGGCGGCGTTGGCGGCGTTGCCGGGCTGTTCTACGGCAATGGCGGCGCCGGTGGCGGCGGCGGGGCCGGTGGGCTCTTTCAGGTACTCGCCGGGCAGGGCGGTGACGGCGGTGCCGGTGGCGCCGGCGGCAACGCCAGGCTGATCGGCAACGGCGGCGCGGGAGGGGCCGGGGGAGCCGGTGGGCTCGGCACTCCCGTCGGGGATGCGGGCGCAGGCGCGAACGGCGGCATCGCTGGCATTCTGTTCGGCCAACCGGGCGCTCACGGCTGACCCGGCCTACAGCTTGCGCAGCCTCAGCCGGTTGATCGCGTGATCGGCGTCCTTGCGTAGCACCAGGGTGGCCCGGGGCCGCGTCGGAAGGATGTTCTCGACCAGGTTGGGCCGGTTGATCGACCGCCAGATCTCTTTCGCCGCCACGACCGCCTGCGAATCGGACAGCGCCGAGTAGTGGTGGAAGTGCGACTCCGGGTTGGCGAACGAGGTGCTGCGCATCGCCAGGAACCGCGACACGTACCACTGCTCGATGTCCTCGATCCGGGCGTCGACATACAGCGAGAAGTCGAACAGGTCCGACACCATCAGTGTCGGCCCGGTCTGCAGGACGTTGAGCCCTTCCAGGATCAGGATGTCGGGATGCCGCACCACGTGTTTGGCGCCGGGAATGATGTCGTAGCGCAGGTGTGAATAGACCGGCGCGCACGCGTAATCCGATCCGGACTTCACCGACGTGACGAATCGCATCAGCGCCCGGCGGTTGTAGCTCTCCGGAAAACCCTTGCGGTGCATCAGGTTTCGTCGTTCCAACTCGGAGTTCGGGTAGAGGAATCCGTCGGTGGTCACCAGGTCCACCCGGGGATGGTGGTCCCAGCGGGCCAGCAGCGCCTGCAGCACGCGCGCCGTGGTCGACTTGCCCACGGCGACGCTGCCCGCGACCCCGATGATGAACGGCACCGGGCGGTCCGGGTTCTGCTGCGGTTCGCCGAGGAATTCCGCGGTCGCCGCGAACAGCCGCTGCCGCGCAGCCACCTGAAGGTGGATCAGACGGGCCAGCGGAAGGTAGACCTCTTCGACTTCCAGCAGGTCGAGTTGCTCACCGAGGCCGCGCAGCCCGACCAGTTCTTCTTCGGTGAGTGCCAGTGGCGTCGACATCCGGAGCGCGCGCCATTGCCGTCGGTCGAACTCGACATAGGGGCTCGGCTCGCTCGGCCGCGGCATGGTGCCAGTCTCTCAGTAACGAAGGCGGCACTGACGGTGGGGCTGGTCAAAACGCGACTCGGCTGGGAAACACGTGTCTCGATAGACTGACTCCGTGACTGCTACTCCTGGCGCCCGCGTCGCTTCGTCCGTTATGTCCGCACCGCTCGCCGAGGTCGACCCCGATATCGCCGAGCTTCTGGGGAAGGAGCTCGGGCGGCAACGCGACACGCTCGAGATGATCGCGTCGGAGAACTTCGTGCCGCGCTCGATCCTGCAGGCTCAGGGCAGCGTGCTCACCAACAAGTACGCCGAGGGCCTGCCCGGCCGGCGCTACTACGGCGGTTGCGAGCACGTCGACGTGGTGGAGAACATCGCCCGCGACCGCGCCAAGGCGCTGTTCGGCGCCGACTTCGCCAACGTGCAGCCCCATTCGGGTGCGCAGGCCAACGCCGCGGTGCTGCACGCGCTGATGTCACCGGGCGAGCGGCTCCTTGGTCTCGACCTGGCCAACGGCGGCCACCTGACCCACGGGATGCGGCTGAACTTCTCCGGCAAGCTGTACGAGAACGCCTTTTACGGTGTCGATCCGACGACGCATCTGGTCGACATGGACGCAGTGCGGGCTCAGGCGCTGGAGTTCCGTCCCAAGGTCCTGATCGCCGGCTGGTCCGCCTATCCCCGGATCCTCGACTTCGCGGCGTTCCGGTCGATCGCCGACGAGGTGGATGCCAAGTTGTGGGTCGATATGGCGCACTTCGCCGGTCTGGTCGCCGCCGGCCTGCACCCCTCGCCGGTGCCGTACGCCGACGTGGTGTCGACTACCATTCACAAGACGCTCGGCGGCGGCCGCTCGGGCATGATCCTGGGCAAGCAGGAGTACGCCAAAACCATCAACTCGGCGGTGTTCCCCGGCCAGCAGGGCGGGCCGCTGATGCATGTCATCGCCGGCAAGGCCGTGGCGCTGAAGATCGCCGCGACACCTGAGTTCGCCGAGCGTCAGCAGCGCACCCTGTCGGGGGCGCGCATCATCGCCGACCGGCTGATGGCCGATGACGTCGCCAAAGCGGGGGTGTCGGTGGTCAGCGGCGGCACCGACGTGCACCTCGTCCTCGTCGACCTCCGTAACTCCCCGCTGGATGGTCAGGCCGCTGAGGATCTGCTGCACGAGGTCGGGATCACGGTCAACCGCAACGCCGTCCCGAACGACCCGCGGCCGCCGATGGTGACGTCCGGTTTGCGGATCGGGACGCCGGCTTTGACGACCCGCGGTTTCGGGGACGCCGAGTTCTCCGAGGTGGCCGACATCATCGCGACCGCGCTGGCGGCCGGCGGCGCGGCGGACGTCGCCGAACTGGGCGCCCGGGTGGCCCGGCTGGCCAGGGAGTTCCCGCTGTACGAGGGGATCGAGGATTGGGGTCTCGTCGGGCGCTGAGCCTGCCGGGCAGTCCCGCGCAGGCGGGAGTACCACGCGACAAAGTCCCCCTTTTCGTGCGAAAAGGGGGACTTTGCGTCTGGTCGCGACAGTGAGGCGCGACACGCCCGCGGAAATTTGAAAGAACCTGTGAATGCGGGTTACAGTAACCGCATGGCACAGAAACCTGTCGCTAATGCGCTGACTCTCGAACTCGAGCCCTTGGTGGAGTCCCTCCTGGCCCACCACCTCGCCACCGAAGAGATCTGGTTCGCCCACGACTACGTACCGTTCGACCGCGGCGAGAACTTCGCGTTCCTCGGCGGGCGCGACTGGGACCCGTCCCAGGCCACGCTGCCTCGCCCGATCACGGACGCCTGCGAGATCATGCTGCTGCTCAAGGACAACCTGGCGGCCCACCACCGCGAGTTCGTCGAGGCCTTCATCCTCGAGGACTACTGGGGCCGCTGGATCGGCCGGTGGACCGCCGAGGAGCACCTGCACGCCATCGCGCTGCGGGAGTACCTGGTGGTGACCCGCGAGGTCGACCCGACCGCCAACGAGAACGCCCGCGTCCAGTACGTGATGAAGGGCTACCGCACCGAGAAGTACTCGCAGATCGACACGCTGGTCTACATGACCTTCTCGGAGCGCACCTACGGCACCTTCTGCCGCAACCTCGCCGCTCAAATCGAGGAGCCGATCCTGGCCGGTCTGATCGACCGGATCGCCAGGGACGAAGCGCGGCAAGAGGAATTCTTCGCCAACCTGGTCGCCCACCTGCTGGACTACTCCCGTGACGAGGTGATCGCCGCGATCGCCGCCCGCGCTGCCGACCTCGACGTCCCGGGCGCCGACATCGACGCCTACCAGGACAAGATCAAGGCGGTGGCCGAGGCGGGAATCTTCGACCGCGGTCAGTTGCAGCAGGTGATCTCCGAGCGCATCACCGCGTGGGGCCTGGCCGACGAGCCGGCGCTCAAGCAGTTCGTCACCGACTAGCCCGCCGGCATTTGTTGCGTTTGCGTGTCTCGATAGCGCCTCGGCGCGCCTGCACTGCAGGGGTGTGGCCACCGGAGTAGCGTCGCCGGTGATGGCCAGCGATCTGCTCTGCTGCCAGGGCGGCACCTTCCGTCACACCAACGGCAGGACCGGCCCCGGTCCTGGTGCCGCGGCCCCCGCCGACACGCTCGCGTGGGTCCGCCCGAGCGTCATTCGCTCGAGGAGCGCCCCGTGACCGAAACCCGGACGTACGTGCTCGACACCTCCGTTCTGCTGTCCGACCCGTGGGCCTGCAGCCGGTTCGCCGAGCATGAGGTGGTAGTTCCGCTGGTGGTAATCAGCGAACTCGAAGCCAAGCGCCACCACCACGAACTGGGTTGGTTTGCCCGTCAGGCGTTGCGCCTGTTCGATGATCTGCGGCTGGAACACGGTCGGCTCGACCAGCCCATTCCGGTTGGTGCAGAGGGTGGTTCACTGCACGTCGAACTCAACCACACCGACCCGTCGGTGCTGCCCTCGGGCTTCCGGACGGACAGCAACGACTCCCGGATCCTGAGTTGTGCCGCCAACCTCGCCGCCGAAGGCAAGCGAGTGACGTTGGTGAGCAAGGACATTCCGCTGCGGGTCAAGGCCGCTGCGATTGGTCTGCCGGCCGACGAGTATCACGCGCAGGATGTCGTGGTGTCCGGATGGACCGGCATGCGCGAGGTCGAGACCGCTGCCGAGGACATCGCCGCCCTGTTCGCCGACGGGGAGATCGACCTGGCCGAGGCCCGGGACCTGCCGTGCCACACCGGGATTCGCTTGCTGGGCGGCAGCTCGCACGCGCTGGGCCGGGTCACCCCGGCCAAACGCGTACAACTGGTGCGGGGTGACCGCGAGGTCTTCGGCCTGCGCGGCCGCTCCGCCGAGCAGCGGGTGGCTCTGGACCTGCTGCTGGACGAATCGGTGGGCATCGTGTCGCTCGGCGGCAAGGCGGGCACCGGGAAGTCCGCTCTGGCGCTGTGTGCCGGATTGGAAGCGGTGCTGGAACGGCGGACCCAGCGCAAGGTGGTCGTCTTCCGCCCGCTGTATGCCGTCGGCGGCCAGGAACTGGGGTACCTGCCCGGCAGCGAGAGCGACAAGATGGGCCCGTGGGCCCAAGCCGTCTTCGACACCCTCGAAGGGCTGGCCAGCCCGGCCGTGCTGGACGAGGTGCTGTCGCGCGGCATGCTCGAGGTCCTGCCGCTGACCCACATCCGCGGCCGGTCGTTGCACGACTCGTTCGTCATCGTCGACGAGGCCCAGTCGCTGGAACGCAACGTGCTGCTGACCGTGCTGTCCCGGCTGGGCACCGGATCCCGGGTGGTGTTGACCCACGACATCGCGCAGCGCGACAACCTGCGGGTCGGCCGCCACGACGGGGTGGCCGCGGTGATCGAGAAGCTCAAGGGGCACCCGCTGTTCGCCCACATCACGCTGCTGCGCAGCGAGCGGTCGCCGATCGCCGCGCTGGTCACCGAGATGCTCGAGGAAATCGCCGGGCCACACTGATACCTGGGCGTTGACTCTGCGTGCAAGGCGGGAAAACCGCGCTTGGGCTCAAGTGATCGCTGCAACACCTGATTCGTTGGAGAGTGGTGTTGCCTCGTGGCTTTTCGTGGTTCTGGGGTGAAGCTGGACG
>RXJD01000063.1 GCA_003987775.1 Mycobacterium sp. | reverse complement strand
CGGCCCCGCCCTTCCCGCCGGCGAGATTGATGGCGTACCCGCCGTTGCCGCCGGCCCCGGCCGTGCCCGCCAGCAGCCCGGCCGCTCCGCCGTTACCGCCGGCCCCGCCGTTAGCAGCGGCTCCTCCGGCGCCGCCGTCGCCGCCGCGGCCGCCGTTGCCGAACAGCCCGGCCGCCCCGCCGTTACCGCCCTTCTGACCGCCTCCGCCAATCCCCGATCCGCCGTTGCCGCCGTTGCCCCACAAGAAGCCGCCGGCCCCGCCGTCTTTGCCGGACCCCGGTGCGGCGTTGGCGCCGTTGCCGATCAGCGGTCGGCCGAACGCCGTCAGGAAAGGCGCATTGATGAGGTCGAGCAGTGGCCCCAGCGGAGATACGGCGGCGGCCTCAGCGGCCGTGTACTGGCCGGCGCCCGCCGCCAAGGTCTGGACAAACTGCTGATGAAACGCCTCTGCCTGCGCGCTGAGTGCTTGGTACGACTGGCCGTGTCCGCTGAACAACGCGGCGACCGCCGCGGAGATCTCGTCGGCGCCCGCGGCCAGCATCGACACAGTGGGGCCGGTGGCCGCGGCATTGGCCGCGCTGACCGTCGAGCCGAGACTTGCCAGTTCCGATGCTGCCGCCGTCACGAATTCCGGCGAGGTGATTACAAACGACATCCCGACCTCCACATGCCCCTGTCAATAGGTCATGCCCGTCCAGGGTCGCCTGCTCACCCTCGAGACACGGCAGGGGAATGGTATAGCGACCTGGGTGTTGGATTTCGGTTTTGGGCGTGGTTTTTCGTAAATCGACGGCGGCCAGCCCGGACGCGATGGCTACATCGTCGCGCGCAGCGACGGAACCACCAGCCCGGCCAGACCCCGCAACGTCGCCTTCAGCATGTCGTAGCTGTCGAAGTAGTCCCGCCACAGCGTGATTCGCCCGTCCTGCAACTCGAACGTCCCGCAGACCCAGAACTGCACCCGCAACGGGCCCAGGATCAGCGCATCGGTGCGCTCGGTGAGCACCGCGGAGCCGTCGGAGGCGATGCGGTGGATCTTCACCTCGAACCCGAGGCGGCCCTCCATCTTCCGCAGTAGCGCTGTCGTCTTGCGGCCACCGCGGATTCGGGAGAATCCGACGTTTTCGTAGACGAGGTTGTCGTGCAGCAACGCGTCGACGGTGTCGAAGTCCTCATCCTGCAGGGCGTAGAGGAAGTTTTCGACCGCCCGGATGTTGTCGGTGGTTTCGGCTCCGGATTCGGGCCCCTTCTGAGTCAGCTCAGTCATAGTTGCCAGCGTAGGCGAGTTCGTATGTGGCAGGGTGATTCGGATGCGCGTCGCCGTGGTCGCCGGGCCTGATCCCGGACACTCCTTCCCCGCGATTGCGCTGTGCCAACGTTTTTCGGCGGCCGGAGATGCGCCGACGCTGTTGACCGGGGTGGAGTGGCTGGACACCGCGCGCGGTGCCGGGGTCGACGCCGTCGAGCTGGACGGTCTGGTGGCCACCGACGAGGATCTCGACGCAGGGGCCCGGATTCATCGTCGCGCCGCGCGGATGGCGGTGCTCATCGCCCCGACGTTGCGCGACCTGGCACCGGATCTGATCGTGTCCGACGTCATCACCTCCGGCGGTGGTCTGGCCGCCGAGCTGCTGGGGATCCCGTGGGTCGAGCTCAGTCCGCACCCGCTTTATCTGCCCTCGAAAGGGTTGCCGCCGATCGGCAGCGGCCTGGCGCCCGGAACCGGGTTGCGTGGCAAGCTCCGCGACACCGTGATGCGCGCGCTGACGGCGCGGTCGGTGCGGGCCGGCCTGAGGCAGCGATCCGCCGCGCGGGTGGAGATCGGACTGCCCGCGCACGATCCCGGGCCGCTGCGACGGCTGATCGCCACGCTGCCGGCGCTGGAGGTCCCGCGCCCGGACTGGCCGGCCGAGGCGGTGGTGGTGGGCCCGTTGCACTTCGAGCCGACTGACCGGGTGCTGCCGATCCCGCCGGGATCGGGACCGGTGGTTGTAGTCGCCCCGTCCACGGCGTCGACGGGCACCGTCGGAATGGCAGAACTGGCGCTGCAGTCGCTGCGGCCGGGGGAGACCCTGCCCGCGGGCGCGCGGGTGGTGGTGTCCCGGCTGGGTGGCGACGAGCTGCCGGTACCGCCCTGGGCGACCGTGGGGCTGGGCCGGCAGGACGAGCTGCTGACGCATGCCGATGTGGCGATCTGCGGGGGTGGCCACGGGATGGTGGCCAAGACGCTGCTGGCCGGGGTGCCGCTGGTGGTGGTTCCCGGCGGCGGAGATCAGTGGGAGATCGCCAATCGGGTGGTACGCCAGGGCAGCGGCCGGCTGATCCGTCCGTTGACCGGTGACGCGCTGGTGGCCGAGGTGGGCGAGGTCCTGTCGTCGCCGCGGTACCGCGCGGCCGCGCGGCAGGCCGCGGCGAGCGTCGCCGAGCTGGCCGATCCGGTGCAGGTGTGTCACGAGGCGGTTGTCCGCTGACCGGTAGGTTGGCGGGCGTGCGACTGACCGAGTTCAACGAACGGGTGGTGCTGCGCTTCGGCGCGGCGTACGGCTCCTCGGTGCTGGTCGACCACGTGCTGACCGGGCTCGGCGGGCGTACCGCTGCGCAGGCGATCGAGGAGGGTATCGAGCCTCGTGAGGTGTGGCGCGCATTGTGCGCCGACTTCGACGTGCCTCGCGATCAGTGGTGACTTTTACTGGATGCGTTGAGTCTGCGTTCAGGGTGACAGTCAATCGAAAACACCCGCCCTCACCGCAGAATCGGCGCCGTCGTCGTCAGCTGAGTGCACAGTCGCCGCACGTGCCCCCGCCCGGGATGCGGTAGTACAGGCAGCAGCTGTTCCGCCGGAAATCCAGGTTCGCGCTGGTGATCACCCCGGTGCCGGCCAGGTTGCCGATGTCCAGCAACGCGGACGTGGTTCGCGTGATCGGCGTGCGGAGATCCGGGCGCGCCAGTAGTAGTTGCCGCGCCGTTCCCACCAGTGCCGACGCGATGTTGCCGTAGAGCAGTCCGGGCGCCAGGCCGACCCGGAAGCCGGCCGCGAGCCGCTCCAGGTGGTCCTCGACGACGACCCGGTACAGCAGTTCGGGGGACAGCGAGGCGGGCTCCCCGACGGGTTGGGGCAGCCGCAACCGGGCGCCGTCGTCGGCGCGTTGGAGGTCGGTCAGGTCCGGAACGACCCCGTGGGCCAGCACGCACGCGAGAACCGGCGACCACAGCCGGGCGGCGTGGCCGAGGTGTACCAGGGAAGCGCCGATGCGCAGGTCGGCGGTGCCATAGTGCCGGGAGGTGGCCTCGATGAGGTCAGCGCAGCCGGTGGCGTAGGACCGCGTGACGGGGTGCCACCCGGCCGGATCTCCGCCCACGGTCAAGGCGAAAAACCCGCCATAGGTGGAAATTTCGGCCAGTTCCGCAGCGATGTTCATGTGTTCTTCGAGGTGATCCTGCCACACGCGGCGTGTCGAACTTGAGTCGAACAGGTGTTCGGCTACTGTGGTGATCACTCGGAGATCTCAACTTGTCGGTGGCCTTCTTTAGTGTCACGGCCAACCGACCGATACCGGTCACCGGAACACCGACTACAGGAGAGGCATCATGGCTCAAGCCCCCGATCGCGAGAAGGCTCTCGAACTGGCTATGGCCCAGATCGAGAAGAGTTACGGCAAAGGCTCGGTGATGCGCCTCGGGGACGAGGTGCGCCAGCCGATCTCAGTGATCCCCACCGGGTCCATCGCACTGGACGTGGCTCTGGGCATCGGTGGCCTGCCCCGGGGCCGGGTCGTCGAGATCTACGGCCCGGAGTCCTCGGGTAAGACCACCGTCGCACTGCACGCGGTGGCCAACGCCCAGGCTGCCGGCGGTGTGGCGGCGTTCATCGACGCCGAGCACGCGTTGGATCCGGACTACGCCAAGAAGCTGGGCGTCGACACTGATTCGTTGCTGGTCAGCCAGCCGGACACCGGAGAGCAGGCGCTCGAGATCGCCGACATGCTGATCCGTTCGGGTGCGCTCGACATCGTGGTCATCGACTCGGTGGCAGCGCTGGTGCCGCGCGCGGAACTCGAAGGCGAGATGGGTGACAGCCACGTCGGACTGCAGGCCCGCCTGATGAGCCAGGCGCTGCGGAAAATGACGGGGGCACTGAACAATTCGGGCACCACGGCGATCTTCATCAACCAGCTCCGGGACAAGATCGGCGTGATGTTCGGCTCGCCCGAGACGACGACCGGTGGCAAGGCGCTGAAGTTCTACGCGTCGGTGCGCTTGGACGTGCGGCGGATCGAGACGCTCAAGGACGGCACCAACGCAGTGGGTAACCGCACCCGGGTCAAGGTAGTCAAGAACAAGGTTTCACCGCCGTTCAAACAGGCCGAGTTCGACATTCTCTACGGCAGGGGCATCAGCAGGGAAGGATCGCTGATCGACATGGGCGTCGATCAGGGCTTCATTCGCAAGTCTGGCGCCTGGTTCACCTATGAGGGTGAGCAACTCGGTCAGGGCAAAGAGAACGCTCGCAACTTCTTGCTCGAAAACGGCGATATCGCCAACGAGATCGAGAAGAAGATCAAGGAAAAGCTCGGCATTGGTGCCGTGGTGACCGATGACGGCGTCCTGCCCGCCCCCGTCGACTTCTGAGTCGTCTCGTCGCGACGAGCAGGCGCGGGCCCTGTGCCTGCGCCTGCTCACCGCGCGATCACGAACCCGGGCCGAGTTGGCCGGCCAGCTGGCCAAGCGGGGATACCCCGACGACGTCAGCAACCGGGTGCTGGATCGGCTGGCCGGCGTCGGTCTGATCGACGACGCCGACTTCGCCGAGCAGTGGGTGCGGTCCCGCCGCGTGAACGCCGGAAAGAGCAAGCGAGCACTGGCCGCCGAGTTGCACATCAAAGGCGTGGACAACGAGGTGATCGACACGGTGCTGGCCGGTATCGACGCCGGTGCCGAACGTGAGCGGGCAGAGCAGTTGGTCCGGACAAAATTGCGGCGCGAGGTGCTGAGTGAGGACGACGCCAAGGTGACTCGCCGCCTGGTCGGGATGCTGGCCCGCCGCGGGTACAGCCAGACGGTGGCGTGCGAGGTGGTGCTGGGTGAGTTGGCGGCCGAACGGGAGCGCCGGCGGGTCTGACGGACCCGCCGGAGTGGCCACCGCTGCGGCCGCCATGAACGGCCGACAACCAGGCTCTGTGTCGTCCGCCAGTACGATGGCCCCGTGACTTCGACGGTGGCACCGGGCGCTGCGGGCGCTGCGGGCGTGACAGGCGTTGGCGCGCCTGCCAGCGACTCGGGCCGCACGTACCAGGTCCGCACCTACGGCTGTCAGATGAACGTCCACGACTCGGAGCGGCTCGCCGGACTGCTCGAAGCCGCCGGCTACCGCCGCGCGGCAGAGGGTGACGACGCCGACATCGTCGTCTTCAACACCTGTGCGGTCCGGGAGAACGCCGACAACAAGCTGTACGGCAACCTCAGCCACCTGGCGCCGCGCAAGCGCAGCAACCCCGACATGCAGATCGCGGTCGGCGGTTGTCTGGCACAAAAGGACCGCGACGCAGTACTGCGCAAGGCGCCGTGGGTCGACGTCGTCTTCGGCACCCACAACATCGGATCGCTGCCGACGCTGCTGGAGCGGGCCCGGCACAACAACGAAGCCCAGGTGGAGATCGCCGAGGCACTGCAGCAGTTCCCGTCTTCGCTGCCCAGTGCCCGCGAATCCGCTTATGCTGCTTGGGTTTCCATCTCGGTGGGCTGCAACAACAGCTGCACGTTCTGCATTGTGCCGTCGCTGCGGGGCAAGGAGGTCGACCGCAACCCGGCCGACATCCTGGCCGAAGTGCGGTCGCTGGTGGATACCGGCGTTCTCGAGGTCACCCTGCTGGGCCAGAACGTCAACGCCTACGGCGTCTCTTTCGCCGACCCGGCGATCCCGCGGAACCGGGGCGCGTTCGCCGAGTTGCTGCGGGCCTGTGGCGACATCGACGGCCTGGAGCGGGTCCGGTTCACCTCGCCGCACCCGGCCGAGTTCACCGACGACGTCATCGAGGCGATGGCGCAGACACCGAACGTCTGCCCGGCCCTGCACATGCCGTTGCAATCGGGGTCGGACCGGATCCTGCGTGCCATGCGGCGTTCCTACCGGGCCGATCGCTATCTCGGCATCATCGAACGGGTGCGGGCGGCCATGCCGCACGCCGCGATCACCACCGACCTCATCGTCGGCTTCCCCGGCGAGACCGAAGAGGATTTCGCCGCCACCCTCGACGTGGTGGCCCAGGCGCGCTTCGCGGCCGCGTTCACCTTCCAGTACTCTCCGCGCCCCGGCACGCCCGCCGCCGACCTTCCCGATCAGGTGCCCAAAGCCGTTGTACAGCAACGTTACGAGCGCCTCGTGGAGTTGCAGGAGAGCATCTCTTTGCAGCACAACCGCGCGGTGGTGGGCCAGACCGTCGAACTGCTGGTCGCCTCCGGCGAAGGACGCAAGGACAGCCGCACCGCGCGCATGACCGGCCGCGCCCGCGACGGCCGGCTGGTCCACTTCACCGCCGGAGCCCGTGAGGTGCGTCCTGGCGACGTCGTCACCGCCATGGTCACCGACGCCGCGCCGCACCATCTCATCGCTGACGCCGGCATCCTGACCCACCGCCGCACGCGCGCCGGCGATGCGCACCTTTCGGGTCGAACCGGCGTCGGACTGGGTATGCCTGGTGTCGGGGTGCCCGTCGCCGCGCCGGCCCAGCCGGCCGGTTGTGGCCAATGAATGAACGGAGAACTTCACGTGGCGGAATTCGACGCCTACCGGTCTGAAATCGAGGCGGCCGAGCGCCGGGTTGCTCGCGAAATCGAGCCCGGGGCCAGGGCTCTCGTCGTCGCGATCCTGGTATTCGTGCTGCTGGGCTCGTTCATCCTGCCGCACACGGGCAGCGTGCGGGGCTGGGACGTGCTGTTCGGCACCCACGGCGCCGGCTACGCCGCGGTGGGGCTGCCCTCGCAGGTATTCACCTGGCTGGCGCTGGTGTTCAGCGTCGGCTTCTCGATTCTGGCCTTACTGACCCGGCTCTGGGCGGTGGCCTGGGTGGCGCTGGCCGGTTCCATGCTCGCCAGCGGTACGGGTCTGCTTGCGGTCTGGTCGCGCCAGACCGTGCCGGCGGGCCACCCCGGACCGGGCATCGGCCTGTTCGTCGCGTGGATCACCGTGATACTGCTGACGTTCCACTGGGCCCGGGTGGTGTGGCAGCGCACCATCGTGCAGCTGGCCGCCGAGGAGCAGCGCCGCCGTATCGTCGCGCAAGAACAGTCCAGGACGCTGCTGGACAGCCTGGGCACCGGAACTCCCGACGCCGATGCCGGCGCCGAACCCAAGGACCCTTAAGACCGGCGGGTCAAAGCCTTGGCCGCGGCATCAGCCCACTGACGCCATTGCTCGGCGTTCGCCCTCGCCTCGTCGGCTTCCTTGGTCTTACCGGCCGCGGTCGCCTTCGCGGCCTGCTGTTCGAACTGCTCAGCGCGGGCGCGGAACTGCTCGGCGCGGGCCTGGGCCTGCGGGTCGGCCCAGTCCGATTCGCCGGCGTCGCGCACCTTCTTCTCGATCGCGCGCAGTCGCCGCTCCAATTCCGCGGACCGCTCCCGGGGGACCTTGCCGATCGCGTCCCACTTATCGGCGATGCTCCGCAGCGCGGCCCGGGCGGCGTCGTGATTGCTGGTGTCGATCTTCTCGGCCTCGGCCAGCAGCGCCTCCTTGGCGGCCGCGTTGGCCTTGAACTCGGCGTCCTTCTCCGCGGTGACGGCGTTGCGGGCGGTGAAGAACGAGTCCTGGGCGGCCTTGAACCGGCGCCACAGCGCGTCGTCGACGTCCTTGCTGGCGCGGCCCGCCGCCTTCCACTCGGTGAGCAGTTTGCGGAACTCCGCGCTGGTCGCGGTCCAATCCGTGGAGTCGGACAACGCCTCGGCGCGCTCGCACAGCCGCTCCTTGGACTGGCGCACCCCGGACCGCTCCCGGTCGAGTTCGGCGAAGTGGGATCCGCGCCGGCGGTTGAAGATCTCCCGGGCCGCCGAGTAGCGCTTCCACAGCGCGTCGTCGACCTTGCGGTCCAGCCCGGTGATCGTCTTCCATTCGTCGAGGATCGCCCGCATCCGGTCGCCGGCGGCCTTCCATTGCGTCGAGTTGGCGGCGATGTCCTCGGCCTCGGCTGCCAGTGCCTCCTTGCGGGCGGTCTGGGCGGCCCGGTGCTCCATGCGGCGGGAGCGGTGCGCGGTGACATAGACGTCGATACGGGCGCGGATGTCGGACAGCCGGCCGGCCAGCGCATCGATGTCACCCAGCACGCAGGCGGTCGGCAGCGTCTCGAGCAGGGCCCCCGCGTTGGCGTTGATCTTGCGGGGATCCCCGGTGCCCGACACCAACCGCTCCTCCATCAGAGCGATCTCGGTGCTCAGATCGTCGTAGCGTCTGCCGAAATAGGCGAACGCCGCCTCCGGGTCACCGGCCTGCCACGAACCCACGACCCGCTCGCCGGCGGCGCTGAGTAGCCACACCGTGCCGTCGTCGTCGACCCGTCCGAACCGGTGGGGATCGCTGTGCGGCAACGTCGACGTCGGATGTGGCGACGCGTGCGCGGCGGGTCTGGGCGCTGCACCCGGCCGGGGGCCGGGTCGTGGCCCGGGCCGTGGCCCTGGAACCGGCCTGGAAACCGGTTCGGCTATTGCTGCGTCGTTGCTGCTGGGCTGCTCACCCGTCATTGCGCTCGTCACCTACCCTCTGCCAGTAGCGCGGTCGACTTCCCGCGCAGCTGCCGCGCGAAGCGGCACCCGTCCGGTCGGCATTGTGGTGCGAACCCCCGCAGTTTCCGACCGGTTTTCAACAAGTATTCAAGCAGCTTGGACGGCGGTGTGCCGCCACCTTCTGCGCACCGGTGCGTTTTCCGCCCGGGTATTGAGCTGTTCCAGGCTGGGACCCCCTGTGCTCGCGACGAGGCCGCCATGCCGGAGCCGTCCCGCGACGGCGTGAAACCCCCAGGCCAATCGGCCCTTTTCTGAACCGGTCGGCGCGCGAGCCCCGGGTAACAACTCGGTTCCCGTTCAATTGCGGCTGATAGCGATCCTGCGCGGTTGGGTACCGTTACCTAGGTCGTCCGCTCGGGTTTTCACAGCTGCCTCTTAGCTGGTTCTGGGAGGATCTCAGCTCGGTTGGAAAGTCTGAGCGGAGCACGATCACTGTCCAGACCACGGGCAGAGCCATAGAGTGTTTGATGAACTGCCGGCGAACATCGCGGGAACGCTGGTGGCGAAGTTGGGGAATTGAGGGTCGCCATGTCAATGGTCGGAATCTCCGCGATCATCGCGTTGTTCGCCGCGCTCGCATCGGCCACCGGAGACGTGATCCGGCAGCGATCGGCTCACGAGATCACCGATGAAGAAGTCGGCCACCTCAAGCTCTTCGGCATGTCGCTGCGCGACGCCAAGTGGTGGACGGGCGGCGGGTGCGCGGTGCTCAACTACAGCCTGCAGGCGATGGCCCTGGCCTTTGCGTCAGTGGTGCTGGTGACCGCGTTACAGGTGACCGCGCTGCTGTTTGCCCTGCCGATCTACGCCCGGCTGGCACGCCACCGGATCACGCGGTCGCAGTGGCTGTGGGCAACTGTGCTGGCCGCGTCGCTGGCCGTGGTGATCATCGTCGGCGATCCGGCCGCCGGCCACGACCGGGCGCCGCTGGGCACCTGGATGGTGGTGGCGGCGGTGATGGGACCGATCCTGGTGTCCTGCGTGGTGGCCGCCAAGGTGTGGCACGGCCGTCCGCAGGCCGCGGCGCTCCTGGCGCTGGTGGCTGGTTCGTCTTTGGCGCTGTTCGCCGTGCTGACCAAGGGCGTGGTCGACGTTCTGCACCACCAGGGTCTGGGGGCCGCCGTGACCACCCCGGAGTTCTTTCCCTGGCTGGTCGTCATGCTGTGCGGGATGATCTTCCAGCAGTCGGCATTCCGCGCTGGTTCGCTGACCGCCTCGCTGCCCACGATGACCGTCGCCAAGCCGGTGGTGGCGACCATCCTGGGGGTCCTCGTGCTCGGTGAGACGCTGGACACGGACGGTATTGAAGGCGTGGTGCTCGCCATCGCCGCGGCCGTGGTGATCACCGCGACGGTGGCGCTGGCCCGCGGCGAGGCCGCCAACATGGAAGCCGACGCCGAAGAGGTGCATCGGGTCGACGGGCCGGACAAGGGAGCCCCGGTCATCACCGCCGCTGACGGGTAGGCGCACTGCTTCGCATGTCCCGCGCGCCGAGACGCTAGTTTGATGGCGTGCTGAGCGCCATCGCCGTCATCCCGTGCGCGCCGGTGCTCGTTCCCGAACTCGCCGGAGCCGCCGCTGCCGAGATCGCCGATCTATCGGCCGCTGTCCTCGCCGCGGCAGCCGTGCTGCCGGATCGCTGGGTCGCCGTGGGAACCGGCCCGGTGGACGCCGTGGTGGGCCCGGATAGCGTCGGCACCTTCGCCGGATTCGGCGTTGACGTGCCGGTCCGCCTCACGCCCCAGGCTGCGGGCGCGGGGATGGACATGCCCCTGTGCGCGCTGATGGCCGGCTGGGTGCGTGGTCAGGCGCGCCCTGACGCCTCTGTCGAGGTGCGGGTTTACGCGGGCGACCAGGACCCCGGCGCCGCGGTGCACCGCGGCCGCGACTTGCGGGCCGAGATCGACGAGCATCCGGACCCGGTTGGCGTACTGGTCGTGGCCGACGGTGCCAACACCCTGACCGACAGAGCGCCCGGCGGCTACGACCCCGGCGGCGCGGATGCCCAGCGACTGCTCGACGATGCGCTGGCCGGTGGGGACGTCGCAGCCCTGAGCCGGTTGCCGCAGCGGATTCTCGGACGGGTGGCTTTCAACGTCGTGGCCGGCCTGGCCGGGCCCGGACCGCGCTCGGCCAAGGAGCTGTACCGTGGCGCCCCCTACGGCGTGGGTTACTTCGTCGGCGTCTGGCAGCCGTGAGGCCACTGGCGATCATCGGCCCCACCGGTGCCGGGAAGTCGCAGCTGGCGCTCGATGTGGTCGAACGACTCGGCGGCGCAGCCGAAATCGTCAACGCCGACGCGATGCAGCTCTATCGCGGTATGGACATCGGGACCGCCAAGCTGCCCGTCGGGCAGCGCCGCGGCATCCCGCATCACCAACTCGACGTCCTCGACGTCACCCAGACCGCGACCGTGGCCCGCTACCAGCAGGCGGCAGTCGCCGACATCGAAGGGATCCAGCGCAGGGGAGCCGTGCCGGTCGTGGTCGGCGGCTCGATGCTCTACATCCAGTCGCTGCTGGACGACTGGACCTTTCCCGCGACCGATCCGGCAGTGCGGGCCCGCTGGGAGCAGCGGCTGGCCGAGATCGGTGTCGCCGAACTGCACGCCGAACTGGCCTGTCGGGATCCGGCCGCGGCGGCCGTCATCCTGCCCACCGACGGCAGACGCACGGTGCGGGCCCTGGAAGTGATCGAGCTGACCGGACAGCCGTTCGCGGCGTCGGCGCCGCGCATCGGCGCGCCGCGCTGGGGCACGGCCATCATCGGGTTGGATTGCGAGACAACGATTCTGGATCAGAGGTTGGCGCGACGCACCGAGCTGATGTTCGCCGAAGGGCTGGTCGAGGAGGTGCGTGGTCTGCTCGGCCGCGGGCTGCGTGACGGCGTCACCGCTTCGCGGGCCCTGGGTTATGCCCAGGTGATAACCGCACTGGATGCCGGCGGCACACCGGAGTTGCTGCACGAGGCGCAGGAGCAGACTTTCGTCGGCACCCGCCGCTACGTGCGACGCCAGCGGTCCTGGTTTCGCCGCGACCACCGCGTGCACTGGATCGACCCGTCTGCTGCCGGTGCCGTCGACGAGGCGCTGCGTGTCTGGCGACACGTATCCTGACCGGGTGATCCGCGCCAACGCCCTGCGGATCAGACGCGGCATCTAGGAGCGCCCATGATCTTCGCCAAGGGCCACGGCACGCAGAACGACTTCGTGCTGTTGCCCGACGTGGATTGTCGGTTGACCCTGTCCGCCGCGCGCGTTGCCGCCCTGTGTGACCGGCGCCGGGGACTGGGCGCCGACGGCGTCCTGCGGGTCACCACCGCCGGTGCGGCCCTGGGCTCCGGTGTCCTCGACCGTCTGCCGGACGGGGTCGCCGAATCGGATTGGTACATGGACTACCGCAACGCCGACGGGTCGACAGCGCAGATGTGCGGCAACGGCGTGCGCGTGTTCGCGCACTACCTTCGGGCCAGCGGGCTGGAGTCGCGCGACGAGTTCGTGGTCGGCTCGCTCGCGGGGCCGCGGCCGGTCATGCTGCACCACGTCGATGCGACCGACGCCGATGTCGCCGTGGACATGGGCAAGGCCAACAAACTGGGCACCGGCCATGCCGTGGTCGGCGGCCGGCGGTTTACCGGCGTGGCCGTCGACGTCGGCAACCCGCACCTCGCGTGCGCCGATCCGGGGCTCACGGTGGAGGCTCTGGCGGCTCTGGACGTTGCGGCTCCGGTGCACTTCGACGCGGACCAGTTCCCCGAGGGCGTCAACGTCGAAGTGCTCACCCTGCCGCTCGATGGCCAGGTCTGCATGCGGGTGCACGAACGCGGCGTGGGGGAGACCCGCTCCTGCGGCACCGGAACGGTGGCGGCCGCGGTCGCCGCGCTGGCCACCACCGGCGCCGACACCGGCGTCCTGACCGTGCGGGTGCCCGGCGGCGACGTCACCGTCACCGTCACCGAATCGACCAGCTTCCTGCGCGGGCCGTCGGTACTGGTGGCACACGGCGAAGTGAGCGGGGAATGGTGGCGCGCGCAAGAGCGTTAAATCAGGTGCATGACGCCGATTCGGCGTGCAACATTGCTAATTGCCTATGAAAAATTCTGATTCATTTCCCGAGTTTCCCGAGACCATCGGGCCGGAGCCCAGCACTGGCGAACTTGCCCTGGAAGACCGATCTGCATTGCGCCGGGTCGCGGGGCTGTCGACCGAACTCACCGACATCTCCGAGGTCGAGTACCGCCAGCTGCGCCTGGAACGCGTGGTGCTGGTCGGCGTCTGGACCGAGGGCACCTCGGCCGACAACCAGGCCAGCCTCGCCGAGTTGGCGGCGCTGGCCGAAACCGCGGGTTCCCAGGTGCTCGAGGGGCTCATTCAGCGCCGCGATCGCCCCGATCCGTCGACCTACATCGGTTCGGGCAAGGCCCAGGAGCTTCGCGAGGTGGTGCTGGCCACCGGCGCCGACACCGTGATCTGCGACGGCGAACTGTCCCCGGCCCAGCTGACCGCGCTGGAAAAGGCGGTGAAGGTCAAAGTCATCGACCGGACCGCGTTGATCCTGGACATCTTCGCGCAGCACGCCACCAGCCGGGAAGGCAAGGCGCAGGTCTCGCTGGCACAGATGGAGTACATGCTGCCGCGGCTGCGCGGCTGGGGTGAGTCGATGTCCCGGCAGGCCGGCGGTCGAGCCGGTGGTAGCGGCGGCGGTGTGGGCCTTCGTGGCCCGGGTGAAACCAAGATCGAAACCGACCGGCGCCGCATCCGCGAGCGCATGTCCAAACTCAAGCGCGAGATCAGGGCGATGAAGCAGGTCCGCGACACCCAGCGCAGCCGTCGCCTGCACTCCGACATGCCGTCCATCGCCATCGTGGGCTACACCAACGCCGGCAAATCCAGCGTTCTCAATGCGCTCACGGGGGCCGGCGTGCTCGTCCAGGACGCGCTGTTCGCCACCCTGGAACCCACCACCCGGCGCACCGAATTCGACGACGGCCGCCCATTCGTGCTCACCGACACTGTCGGCTTCGTGCGTCATCTGCCGACCCAGCTGGTCGAGGCGTTCCGCTCCACCTTGGAGGAGGTCGTCGACGCGGATCTGCTGGTGCACGTCGTCGACGGGTCGGACGTCAACCCGTTGGCCCAGATCAGTGCCGTGCGGCAGGTGATCTCCGACGTGGTCGCCGATCACGGAGCCGAAGCTCCGCCGGAACTGGTGGTGGTCAACAAAATCGACGCCGCCGGCGATCTGATGCTGGCCAGGCTGCGCCACGAACTTCCCGGCGCGGTCTTCGTCTCCGCTCGCACCGGCGATGGTATCGACGCGCTGCGCCAGCGGATGGCCGAACTCGCCGTGCCCACCGATACGGCCGTGGATGTCGTCATCCCCTACGACCGCGGCGACCTGGTGGCCAGGGTTCACTCCGACGGGCGGGTCCACCAGGCAGACCATCAGGCCGACGGCACCCGCATCCAGGCGCGGGTCCCGGTGGCGCTGGCCGCTGCGCTGCGGCAATTCGGGTCGGAAGCCTAACCAGGCAGACGCGCCCGCTCGACCAACCGCCCGGTTGGTATATGTTGGGCTCAAGAGTCTTCCACCTATGACAGCCGGAGGTCGCACCCATGGGCAGCGCCGTCAAGTACCAGCGCACACTTTTCGAACCGGAGCACGAGCTGTTCCGGGAGTCGTATCGCGCATTCCTCGATCGGCACGTCGCGCCGTATCACGATGAATGGGAGAAGGCCCACATCGTCGACCGCGGAGTGTGGCTGGAAGCCGGCAAACAGGGCTTCCTGGGCATGGCGGTGCCGGAGGAGTACGGCGGCGGGGGAAACCCGGATTTTCGCTACAACACGATCGTCACCGAGGAGACCACCCGCGGTCGCTACAGCGGCATCGGGTTCGGCCTGCACAACGACATCATTGCGCCCTACCTGCTGCACCTGGCCACCGAAGAGCAGAAGCAGCGCTGGCTGCCGAAATTCTGCACCGGAGAACTGATCACCGCGATCGCGATGACCGAGCCGGGCACCGGAAGTGACCTGCAGGGCATCAAGACCCGCGCGGTCAAAGAGGGCGACCACTACGTGCTCAACGGGTCAAAGACGTTCATCACCAACGGAATCAACTCCGACCTGGTGATCGTCGTGGCGCAGACCGACCCGGAGAAGGGCGCGCAGGGCTTCAGCCTGCTGGTCGTCGAGCGCGGCATGGAGGGCTTCGAACGCGGCCGTCACCTCGACAAGATAGGCCTGGACGCCCAGGACACCGCCGAACTGTCTTTCACGGACGTGAAGGTTCCGGCCGAGAACCTGCTCGGCCAGGAGGGCATGGGCTTCATCTACCTGATGCAGAACCTGCCGCAGGAACGGCTGAACATCGCCGTCATGGCGGCAACTGCCATGGAAACGGTGCTCGAGCAGACGCTGCAATACACCAAGGAGCGCAAGGCTTTTGGCAAGCCGATCGGTAGCTTCCAGAACAGCCGGTTCGTGTTGGCCGAGCTGGCGACCGAGGCCACCGTGGTACGCATCATGGTGGACAACTTCATCGCGCTCCACCTGGAGGGGAAGCTGACGGCCGAGCAGGCCGCGATGGCCAAGTGGTACTCCACCGAAAAGCAGGTTCATCTGATCGACCGCTGCCTGCAACTGCATGGTGGGTACGGCTACATGCGCGAATACGATGTTGCCCGTGCCTATCTCGACGCCCGGGTGCAGACCATCTACGGCGGCACGACCGAGATCATGAAAGAGATCATCGGCCGCGGGCTGGGCGTCTAGCGCTTAGTCCGCGTCGCGGTGCGCCTCGTGCACCCGCCGCAGTAGCTCCGCCAGCTCGTCGTCCGGTCTGAGCTTGGCGTTGTATTTGCTTGCCAGCACGTCTATTTCGCGTTCCGCCTGCAGCAGCGCGGCGTACGCCTCGTCGCGTTGCGCCGGATCCTGCATCGAGGCCAGGTACTCCTTCGCATGCCGGCGTGCCCGGCTGACGGCGTTCTGCCTGCGGCCGCGCGCTGAATACAACGACACCAGCGTCGTTATCAGCAGCACCGCGACGATCACCAGCAGCGACACCGTGATGCTCAATTCGACGACCGGAACCGGCCTGCCGTGGTTGATGAAGGGAAGGTTGTTGTCGTGCAGCGCTTCCAGGATCAGCTTCACACCGATGAAGCCCAGTACCACGGCCAGTCCGTAGGTCAGGTAGACCAGCCGGTCCAGCAGATTGTCGATCAGAAAGTACAGTTGGCGAAGGCCGAGTAGTGAGAACGCGGTCGCGGCGAACACCAGGTAAATGTTCTGCGTCAGACCGAACATCGCGGGCACCGAATCGAACGCGAACAACAGGTCGGTACCGCCGACGGCGATCATGACCAGCAGCAGCGGCGTCATCACCCGCCGACCGTCCTGCACGACGAACAGCCCGTCTCCGTCGTACTCGGTGGATGTCCGCAGGAAGCGGTTGGCCAATCGGATGACCAGGTTGTCGGCGTTACTGTCTTCTGTCTCTGCCGGTTTGGCGAGTTTGCCGGCCATCACCAGCAGGCCCAGGCCGAATACGTAGAAGACCGCGTTGAAGCTGTTGAGGAGTGCGCCGCCCAGAATGATGAAGACGGTGCGCGCGATCAGCGCGAAAGCGATACCGAACAACAGCACCTTCTGCTGCGCCACCCTGGGCACCGCGAAGCTGCTGATGATCACCAGGAAGACGAAAAGGTTGTCCACGGAAAGGGCTTCGTTGCTCAGGTAGCCGGCGAAATACTCGACTGCCATGTGGGGGCTGCCCAGGACGGCGACGCCCACACCGAAGATCACCGCTATGCCGATATAGGTCGCCGACCAGATCGCGGCCTCACGTAGCGTCGGCACGTGCGTCTTGCGTACCTGAAAGACATAGTCGAACAGCATCAAACCGGCGATGAGGACGATGGTGACGGCCCAGCCAAGTCCGGAAACGCCCATGCGCGCTGGATTTCCTCTCACGGGATCGGCCGGCATGCCAGGCGGGATGTTGTCTCCGGCACGGTAACCCAATGGGTGACAGGGGCGCAGCGCGGTTTCACCGGTTTCTCGCGACACGAGCGCGGGCCGGCATCATTTCGACATCGGCTCGGTATCCGTTTCCGTAATATGTACGATTTGACTTCGCATATCTCGTTCGCTAGAGCAAAGTTATGCGAGCCCGGTGGCGATGTGAATCGTGGCCGGGAAACGGCCCACGGCGGTGAATCCGCCTGCTTGCCAGGTGGGCAGGGCGTCGGCTTGGAGGCTTGGTGAACGGGCAGAGGGGTCAATTGAACAAGTTGGTTGGGCGTGCGCTGGTCGGCCTGACGGCCGCCGCGTTGGCGACCGGTTTGGCCCTGGGGTTGCTGGCGCCTGCCGCGTCCGCGTCGCCGATCGGCGACGCCGAGGCGGCCATGATGGCCGCATGGGATAAGGCGGGCGGTGCCTCGTCCACGCTCGGCGCCAGAAAAGGCGACGTCTACCCCCTCGGGGACGGATTCGCTCTGGACTTCGACGGCGGCAAGATGTACTTCACTCCCGCCACCGGTGCCAAGTACATGTTCGGCCCCATCCTGGACAAATACGAGTCACTGGGCGGTCCGGCCAACAGCGATCTCGGATTTCCGACCATCAACGAGGTGCCCGGACTCGCCGGGCCCGACAGCCGGGTGAGCACATTCGCGGCCAGCGACAACCCGGTGATCTTCTGGACACCCGATCACGGCGCATTCGTGGTCCGCGGCGCACTCAACGCCGCCTGGGACAAACTCGGCAGCTCGGGCGGGGTGCTGGGGGCGCCGGTCGGCGACGAAACCTACGACGGTGAAGTGGCGTCGCAGAAGTTCACCGGCGGAGAGGTGTCCTGGAACAGGAAGACCAAGGAGTTCAGCACCAACCCGCCGGCCCTGGCCGATCAGCTCAAGGGCCTGCAGATAGCGATTGATCCCACCGCTGCCATCAACATGGCGTGGCGTGCGGCCGGCGGCGCGAACGGTCCGCTGGGCGCCAAGAAGGGCGGCCCGAATCCGATCGGTGGCGACGGCATCGTCCAGGAGTTCAACGGCGGCAAGATCTTCTTCAGCCCGGCCACCGGCGCCAACGCCGTCGAAGGGCCGATCCTGCAGAAGTACGAGTCGTTGGGCGGACCGGTCAGCAGTGACCTGGGCTTCCCGATCTCGAATGAGGCGGACGGCGGCATCACCCCGGCCAGCCGGATCGCCACGTTCTCCGCCGCCGACAAGCCGGTGATCTTCTGGACTCCTGATCACGGCGCGTTCGTCGTGCGCGGCGCCATGAAGGCGGCATGGGACAAGCTGAAGGGGGCCACCGGCAAACTGGGCGCCCCCGTGGGCGACCAGAGCGTCGACGGAGACGTGGTCTCGCAGAAGTTCACCGGCGGCAAGGTGTCGTGGAACCGTGCGAAGAACACCTTCACCACCGATCCAGCGAACTTGGCGCCGCTGCTGTCCGGCCTGCAGGTGTCGGGGCAGAACCAGCCCAGCACCACCGCGTCGCCACCGCCCGGCAAGAAGTTCACCTTCCACTGGTGGTGGTTGGCGGTGGCGGTGCCGGTGTTGCTGCTTGTTCTGATGACTGTGCTGGTGGTGTTCGGCCTGCGCCGCCGTCGCGCCGGCCGGGCAGTGCCCGCGTACGACCACGGTCACGATGTGGCCGACGAGTTCGACAGGGGCGCCGACGGGCGCTGGTCGCACGACGACATCGATTACGGCTCCGAGCGCTTCCCGCCAGTCGAGCACCACCCTGAAGAGCACGAGATGCCGGAGTACGGTGCAGCGCCGCGGGTGAGCTGGTCCAGAGGGGGCGGGACCGTGGCCGCGCCCGACGAGCGCGGTCTGGGCCGTGAGGAATACCACGACGAGCACGACCGCAGCGCCGAATACGCCGACGACTATGCGCATGGCGCCGACGACTACGCGCATGGCGCCGACGACTACGCGCACGGCGCCGACGACTACGCGCATGGCGCCGACGACTACGCGCACGGCGCCGACGATTACGCCGCCGGATCCGAGGAATACGTGGCTGCGGCCGAGCAGGACACGGACTTCGAGGAGCACGACGAGTCCGGCGGGTTCGAAGGCGATGAAGACCCCGACGCGGTGGACACCACCCCGACACCCATCGTCACACGCGGCGCATTCGGCCAGCTCGTGGAGGCCGAGCCCCACGTTGCGGAAACGGTCTCGCCGGAAGCGTTCGCGGAGGAGTCCTCGATACCGCACAGCGAAGGTGCTGCGGCGCCGGACGTTCCCGAGGCCCATCCGGAGCACGAATTTCCGGACATCTTCTATCCGCGTGGAGGTCCCGCGGAAGAGGAGGTGCCCGACGTGGCGCCGGAGGACGCGAACGTGGCGCCTGAGCCGAGGAAGGGGCGGCATGCCGCCGCCGATGACCCTGGTTATGCGCCGGCAGCGACCGAGGCGGCTTACGCCGCGGCGCCGCAGGCCGAGGCGGCCCGAGGCGCGGAGGGTGCTGCAGTGCGGCCAACCATCCACCTGCCTCTCGAGGATGACCCGTACCGGGCCCCGGATGGCTACCCGATCAAGGCCAGCGCCCGATTCGGTCTGTACTACACGCCCAACAGCGCGTTGTACCACGACACTCTGGCTGAGATTTGGTTCGCCAACGAGGCAGTGGCGCAGGCCAACGGCTTCGTAAGAGCCGACTGAGCCGTAGGCCTGCTGGAGCGGTTCGGCCTTACACCTTGCGGATGACCGTGACGACCTTCCCGAGCACGGTCGCGTCATTCCCGGGGATCGGGTCGAACGCCGGATTGTGGGGCATCAGCCACACTTGGCCACCTGCTCGCTTGAAGGTCTTGACGGTGGCCTCGCCGTCGATCATGGCGGCCACGATGTCGCCATTGTCCGCGACGTTCTGCTGACGTACCACCACCCAGTCGCCGTCGCAGATGGCGGCCTCCACCATCGAGTCGCCGACGACCTTGAGAAGGAACAACGTCCCCTCGCCGACCAGCTCACGGGGTAGCGGAAAGACGTCCTCGACGGCTTCCTCGGCGAGGATGGGCCCACCGGCGGCGATGCGGCCCAGTACGGGCACGAAAGTGGGTTCCGGGAGGGCATCCGAGCCGGCCACATCGGTGGTGGGCGGAGTCACGGCGTCATCAGCCGCACGCACATCCACGGCCCGCGGTCGATTCGCGTCCCGGCGCAGGTAGCCCTTGCGCTCCAGCGTGCGCAATTGATGAGCCACCGAGGATGTCGACGTCAGGCCCACCGCGTCGCCGATCTCGCGAATACTCGGCGGATACCCGCGGGTGGTGACCGAGGCCCGGATGACTTCGAGGATGGTGCGCTGCCGCTCGGTCAGCGCGGAGTCGACGGAGTGCAGCCGTCCGTCTGCGGTGGTTCCGCGGGAACCGGCTCGATCAGCTACTGGGGGGTCGTTGCTGTCGCTCATGCCACTGAATGTAACCGCCTCCGACCGAAGAATCAAACATGTGTTCGACGGGCGTGTCAGGCCGGCGTCGGCAGCGCCTCTATCGGCCCGGATCTGCGGAATCACAAGTGTGTAACTTTCCGGTGGATCGGGTATCCGAAATTCACCCAGCTGGTTGCACCGACAAAACCCTGTCGGTGGTGAGGTCTACCGTTTTGCTCGTACGACACGCGTCGCTCAGGTGTTCGATATCGAACACCTGAGCGACTAAGGTCGAACACACGAGCGATTTTTCGTCGACCGGAGGCAACGACATGACAATCAGCTACGCGGGCCCGCAGCGCACCTGGAACGGGCAAAGGCTGGTGACCAGGCCTGCCAACAGGCCGTTCGACGAGTCGCCTTACTACCGCGCGGGGCAGATCCGTTCGACCAGGCCGGGCCCCACCCGTCCAGGCGGCACTCCCATGCGGTACCACGGAACCGGTGTCGCGGTGTCGACGGCGTCGCACCGCCGCCGTCCGGTCTCAGTGTTGACGACGGTGGGATTGGCCCTGCTTGCCGGCATCATCACGCTCTGGCTCGGTTTGATGGCCAACTTCGGCAGCGTGCTGAACGACGAGCCCGCTGAGGCGGCGGCGCAGGTGCCCGCCGCGCTCGCGGTGGTCCGCGTGGAACCCGGAGAGTCGTTGCAGCAGCTGGCCTCCCGGGTGGCACCCGGCGCACCGGTCCGCGACGTCGTGGAGCGCATCCGCAACCTCAACGCCCTGGACTCCAATTCGGTGGCGGCCGGCCAGACGTTGATCGCTCCAATCGGGTGAAGCCCGGCCGAATAGCGCTCTGCACCAACGTTGCTCGGCCCGTTCCGTTCAGCGTGTGAACGGGCGTGCCAGCAGTGGCCCCGCCGGGGGTGCGCAGGTACTCTCGGGGTGGTTCTGCGGTACCCCGAAGTCAGGCGCAGCGAAGGAGCGGTTATGCACTGCCCGTTCTGCCGCCATCCCGATTCGCGGGTAATCGACTCGCGAGAGACCGATGAAGGTCAGGCGATCCGCCGGCGCCGGTCATGTCCCGAGTGCGGACGCAGATTCACCACCGTGGAGACCGCGGTGCTGGCCGTCGTCAAGCGTAGTGGCGTCACCGAACCCTTCAGCCGGGAAAAGGTGATCAGTGGTGTGCGCCGGGCCTGCCAGGGCCGACAGGTCGACGACGACGCGCTGAACCTGCTGGCCCAGCAGGTGGAGGATTCAGTGCGTGCCGCGGGGCCGGAAGTGCCCAGTCACGAGGTGGGTCTTGCCATCCTGGGGCCGTTGCGGGATCTCGACGAAGTCGCGTACCTGCGCTTCGCCTCGGTGTACCGGTCTTTTTCGTCGGCCGACGACTTCGAGCGGGAGATCGAGGCACTGCGTGCCCACCGCAACGTGTCGACTACGGGCTGAGCACAGCCATAGGCTCTTAACATGCCCGTCGATCTGCATCCCGATCTCGCAGCGCTAGCGCCCTTGCTGGGCACCTGGGTGGGGCGGGGCGCAGGCGAGTATCCGACGATCGAGCCCTTCGAGTACCTCGAAGAAGCGGTCTTCACCCACGTCGGTAAGCCTTTTCTGGTCTACGGGCATAAGACCAAGGCCGTCGCAGACGGCAGACCCCTACACGCCGAGACGGGTTACCTGCGGGTACCGCAGCCCGGAAGGGTTGAGCTGGTGCTCGCCCACCCCAGTGGCATCACCGAGATCGAGGTCGGTACCTACGAGGTCACCGGCCCCGTGATCGAGATCGAGCTGGCGACCGTCGACATCGGGCTCACGCCTACCGCCAAAGAGGTGACCGCCCTGAGCCGTTCGTTCCGGATCGACGGCGATGAACTGTCCTACTCGCTGCGGATGGGTGCGGTCGGGCAGCCAGAGCAGCATCACCTGTCCGCCGTGCTGCGCCGGCAGCACTGAGCCGGGGGTCAATCCAGCCGGCGCACACCGTCCTCGGTGACGCGGCCGGCAACCTGCACCCAGCCTTCCGGGCTCCACGTGGTCGTGATGAGCGAGCCGCGGCCCTGCGTGATCACGAGATCACGGCTCAGGTACTCAGTGACGCGGACCGCCGCCGAGCCGGTCGCCTCGTCTTCAGGCACTCCCAGATTCGGTGCGAACATCCGGCTGCGCACCGAGCCGCTTTCCTGATCCGTCCACGCCCACAGATAGTGCGCGATGTCGTCCGGGAAATCGTCGGGATCGGCCTGCAACACCGCGTCCGGGGAAGGCAGGTCGTGGATGGCGAACTCCGGCGCCCATTCCGCAGGGGCGCTGATCGCGGTGAAATCGCCGGAGTAACTCACCCGTACCAGGCCGGCGGGCACCTGCAGCGTGTTGATCGGAGTTCCCCGGTGGCGTAGCCACCATGCCGCGCCCACGCTCGGGTGGCCGGCGAACGGCAGTTCGGTGCGGGGGGTGTAGATGGTGGCGCGCGCGGTGGTCACGCCCGCCGCGGGCATTTCGACGAAAATTGTTTCGCTGTAACCCAATTCGTGTGCCACGCGCTGGCGGTCGGCCAAGTCGACCAGGCTGGCGTCGACCACGCCCAGCGGATTGCCGAAGTTTCCGTCCGTGTCGGTGAACACCCGCAGAACGGTGACGTCGATGCTCATGCACCGACCCTACGGGGGATCGGTCAGGTGGCGCTGCGCTCGTCGGCTCCCATGGCGTTGAGAACGGCGACCCGGGTGTCTGTCGGCCCGGACACGGTGCGTTCGCCACCACCACTGCGCAGCAGTTGCCGCAGCGCTGCCTGGTCGTATTCGGGCGGTTCGGTGGTGTCGATGAACCGCTGGACGACGTCGAGGAAGCGGGCCGGGTCGTCGTGGAAGGGAAAGTGGGCGGAATCCTCGAAGATCTCGAGCCGGGAGCCCGGCATCGCGGCGTGCGCCATGTGGGCGTGCCGCACCGGGATCACCGAGTCCTTCTCACCCCAGATGATCTGAACCGGAATAGCTTCGGTCAAATAACATCGGTCGAGCATCGTGACGATCTGGCCGCGCCAATCCACCACGGCCCGCAGCGTGCGGGTGAAGGCCGAGGACGCTGTCGGCTCCGGCAGGTCATTGAGAATGCGGAGCATGTTGGGGAGATCCCGGCCGATGGCCGTCGAGCCGAGCGCCAGCCCCGCCACCTGGCCCAGGATCTGGACCGCCGGGAGCACCATGGGCAGCCGGAGCAGCGCGAGCGCCTCGGCGCCCATCGGCAACGACGCGAACCGCAAGGCGATGTTGACGTCCTTGGTGACGCCGCCGGCCCCGACCAGGATCAGCCGGTCCACCAAATGCGGGAACTGGTAAGCGAATTGCATCGCGACCCCGCCTCCAAGGGAATGGCCGACGATGGTCACCCGTTCGATGTCCAGCACGCTGAGCAGGTCCCGCATGCCGTTGGCGTAGGCCGCGGCCGAGTAGTCGGCGCGCGGTTTGTCGGACTTGCCATGGCCGAGCAGGTCCGGAGCGATGACGGTAAATCGCTGGGCGAGCTTGGCGTGGACGCCGGTCCACGTGGTCGAGTTGTCACCGATACCGTGAATGAGCAGGATCGCCGGTCCGGAGCCGGCGATCCGGAAGGCCCTCTTGTAGCCGTGAATGGTGCGGAACTGCAGCGACGGGGATGTCACTTCTCGCACCGGGCGGAGATTGCGCGTCCGCTCGGTCATGTCGGCAACCTCGTTGTCGGGCCGGGTAGGCGTGTCGGGTTAATTCGAGTCGTCGTCGTCGAATTTCTTCTCAGCCTGCTGAGCCAGGAACCGCTCGAACTCGGCGCCAAGCTCATCGCCGCTAGGAAGATCCTCGTCGTTCGTCAGTAAGGATCTGTTTTCCTGAGCGTCAATGAAGGCATCGTACTGGCGCTCGAGTGCGGCCACCACTTGAGCGACTTCGGCGCTCCCTTGTACCTGCTCATCGATCTTGGCCCGAATGTCGGTGGCCGCCTCGGTGAGTGCGGTCAGCGGCAACTCCAGCGCTCCGGTTTTGGCCACCTGCTCGAGTAATGCCTGGGCGGCGGCGGGGTAGTCGGTCTGCGTCAGGTAGTGGGGGACGTGCACCGTGAAGCCGACGACTTCGTGGCCGTGTTGTGCCATCCGGTACTCCAGCAGGTTGGAAGCGCTACCGGGAACCTGGATTTCGGAGATCCAGGGCTGGAAGTCCGCGATCAGTGCCGGGTTGTTGGAGTGTGCGGTCATCGTGACGGGGCGGGTGTGCGGGACCGCCATCGGCACCGTGCCGAGTCCGATGGTCTGACGCACGCCCAGTCGTTCGGCGAGCAGTCGCACCGCGGTGATGAACCGTTCCCATTTCAGGTCCGGCTCCATGCCGGCCAGCAGCAGAAACGGCGTGCCGACGGTGTCGCGCAGGGCGTACAGGCTCAGCTCGGGGTCGTCGTAGTGGGTGAAGTGATCGGTCTTGAACGTCATCAAGGGCCGCCGCGAGCGGTAGTCCAGCAGCTCGTCGATGGCGAACGACGCGACCAGTTCGGTGTCCAGCGCCGCCCTCAGGTGACGCGAAGCCAGCCGGATCGCGTGGCCGGCATCGGAGAAGCCTTCCAAGGCGTGGATCAACACCGGACCGCGGCCGTCGGACGTGGACAACACAGGCGCCGGGAACTCCAGCTCGTACATGCCGGGTTGTCCTGGCTGGTACTCCTGCGCCTCTTCGGGGTCGTAGTGGTCGGACATCGGTGCTGCCTCCTCTCGGGGTCTCGCAAGGTCACTCCAGGGTGCCCTGTCCAGTGTCGCTCAATCGAGGCGGGCTACATCGCCGAACACCCAAGCTGTGTGTGCCGCCCCCTTCAGCAACGCATCGCAGCCGGTTTCTATTCGCTTGCCGGGGCGTGCCATCAGGCATGATGGAGCTCAATGCGCGCCGTGACGGGGATCCTGTGCCTGCCGGTCAGCCTGACGGTGTTATTCACGTCATGCGCCCGGCCGGCCCATCATGCGTCGGTGAGCAGTGCGCCGGTGCCAAAGCCGGGCAGCTCGGTGCAGCGGCTCGGCGAACCCGGGAGCGCGGCACCGGACCCGCGGGTGGGCGCGATATTTCGGGGTGTCTCTCAAGAGGGCGGCAATCTGCACGTCTGCACCGGGTCAGTGGTCCATTCGACGGGCGGCGACCTGGTGCTCACCGCTGCGCACTGTCTGCTCGGTGAGATCGACGCCACCTTCGTGCCCGGTTTCGCCGGAGAAGCGACGACCACCGACACCTTCACCGTTGACGAGGTCTACTTCGACGCCCGCTGGATCGCCAGCCGGGATCCGCGCGCGGACTACGCGATCGCCAAGGTCAGCGGCACCGGATCGGTGGAGCGGCGGGCCGGCGCGGCGCTATCGCTGGGCACCGCGCCGCCGCCCGGCAGCCGGGTCGGTGTCACGGGTTATCCCGTCGGCGTCGGCGGGCGGCCCGTCGCCTGTGAAGGCACCACCGGGCTCACCGACGACGGGTTTCCGTCGCTTCCGTGCAAGGGGCTGGTCGATGGAACCAGTGGCGCGCCCTGGGTGAGCGGCGCGACGGTCGTCGGCGTGGTCGGCGGCTTGGAAGGCGGGGGGTGTACCGAGAACATCTCGTACTCAGCGCCTTTCGACGAACGCACCGCCCAACTCCTGGCCCGCGCCGAAGCCGGTGGTCCAGGTGACAGTCCGCCGGCCGACTACAGCGACACCTGCTGACGCATCGCTAGCGCCGGAACTGGTGCAGCGCGCGCATCTTGTTGGTGACGTCCAGCGCGGCGACCTTGTATGCCTCGGAGAACGTCGGATAGTTGAACACCGCATCCACCAGGTAGTCGACGGTGCCTCCGCATCCCATGACGGCCTGTCCGATGTGCACCATCTCGGTGGCGCTGGTGCCGAATATGTGTGCGCCCAGCAGGGTGCGGTCGGTGGTGGACACCAGCAGCTTGAGCATGCCGTAGGAGTCGCCGGCGATCTGGCCGCGCGCCAGTTCCCGGTACCGGCACACACCCACCTCGTACGGGATCGAGTCCTTGGTGAGCTCAACCTCGGTCTTCCCGACGTAGGACACCTCGGGGATGGAGTAGATCCCGATCGGCTGCAGTGCGGTAATGCCGTCCGTCGGCTCTCCGAACGCGTGGTAGGCGGCCAACCGGCCCTGATCCATCGAGGTCGCGGCCAGCGCCGGGAACCCGATGACGTCGCCGACGGCATAGATGTGCTCGACCTTGGTCTGGAACTGGTCGTCGACGAAAATCCGTCCGCGGTGGTCGGTTTCGAGGCCGGCGTTCTCCAGGCCCAGGTGCTCGGTCTGGCCTTCCCGGCCTGCGGAGTACATCACCGTCTCAGCGGGGATCTGCTTGCCGCTACCCAGGGTGGTGACGGTGCCCGACGCGCCGACGTCTACCGCGGTGACCTCCTCGCCGAACCGGAAGGTGACCGCCAGGTCGCGCAGGTGGAACTTCAGCGCCTCGACGATCTCCGGGTCGCAGAAGTCGAGCATGGTGTCCCGCTTCTCCACGACAGTGACCTTGGTGCCCAACGCGGCGAACATCGAGGCGTACTCGATGCCGATCACACCCGCGCCGACGACGACCATCGACGCCGGCAGCGACTTCAGGTCAAGGATCCCGTCGGAGTCCAGCACCCGCTTCTCGTCGAACTCCACCCCGGACGGCCGCACCGGCTTGGTGCCGGTGGCGATGACGATGTAGTCGCCGCTGACCGTCACCCGCTCGCCCTGGGCGTCCTCCTCGACCAGGACGGTGTGCGGGTCGACGAAGCGGCCGTGCCCCAGTACCAGGTCGATCCGGTTGCGCATCAGCTGCGAGCGCACCACGTCCACCTGCTTGCCGATCACGTGCTGGGTGCGCGCCAGCAGGTCCGCGGGGGTGATCTTGTCCTTGACCCGGTAGCTCGCGCCGTAGAGTTCGCGCTGGCTCATCCCGGTCAGGTAGACGACCGCCTCGCGCAGGGTCTTCGACGGAATGGTGCCGGTGTTGACGCAGACGCCGCCGACCATTCGGCCGCGCTCGACGATAGCGACTGACTTGCCCAGCTTGGCCGCCGCGATGGCGGCCTTCTGGCCACCGGGCCCGGATCCGATAACGACCAGGTCGTACTCGCGCATCGAAGTCATGTGTAGACGATAAAGCCCACAGTCGTGACTTTCTCCACAAGCGGGCTGCTGAATCACGTTGCGCGAGCACGAAGTGACGGAGCCGGTCGTCACCGTGGATGCCATGACGACGCATGAACCCGACTTTGCACTCAATCGACCCGGCGCTTTGATCGCCGCGCTACCGGCCGTCCTCGGCTTCGTGCCGGAGAAATCGCTGGTGCTGGTGACTATCGAAGACGGGTTGCTGGGGGCGGTGATGCGGGCCGACCTGTCTGAAGACCTCACCGGCCGGGTGGACGACTTGGCGCGGCTAGCCGCCATGGCGGATCCGGAGGCGGCGATCGCGGTGATCGTCGACGCCGAGGGCGCGCAATGCCCGGGGTGCAACGAGGACCATCGGCTGCTGTGCGGCGCGCTCGCCGACGCCCTGGCGCAGCACGGGATCGAGCACTACGCGGCGCACGTAGTGGATTTCGTTGTCGCGGGCGGACGTTGGCATTGCGTCGACGGTTGCGGCGCGAGCGGCCAGATCGACGACCCTTCGGCGTCACCGCTGGCCGCCGCTGCGGTACTGGAAGGCCGCCGCCTCTACGCGCGGCGGGCCGACCTGCAGGCGGTGATCGCCCCGGATACAGCGCGCAGCGCCGCTCTGGCCTGGGCCGTGGATCAGGCAGCACGCGCACGCGCGATCGAGCACGACGCCGACCCGACCGGCTGTAGTCGCCGCGACGTGGAGAACGCGATGGCGGTCGCCGCGCGGGTGAGCGACGGCGAACTGTTGTCCGACGGCGACCTGGCCGAGGTGGGCTGTGCGCTGACCGACGTCCAGGTGCGCGACACGCTGTACGCGCTGGCCGTGGGGGAGGACGCCGACGCGGCCGAGTCGTTGTGGGCGCTGCTGGCGCGCCTGTTGCCGCTGCCGTGGCGGATCGAGGCGCTGGTACTGCTGGCGTTCAGCGCGTACGTGCGCGGCGACGGGCCGCTGGCGGGATTGTCGCTGGACGCGGCGCTGCGCGACGACCCGCAGCACCGGATGGCGGGCATGCTGGACCAGGCGCTGCAGTCAGGCTTGCGGCCCAATGACATTCGGCGACTGGGCGGCACGGGTTACCGGCTGGCCGAGCAACTCGGCGTGCGGTTGCCGCCGCGGCAGTCCTTCGGGCAGCGGGCGGGTTAGGCGCAGGGGCGCGGTCAGACCTTCTCGACCTTGACGGCGTGCGCCATCTCGTGTGGCAGGGTGACGTTCTCGTGGCCGGGGATGAGGATGGTCACCCCGCCGCTCTGGCCGTTCTCCACGGTGACGCGCGCATTGGGCACCACGCCGGCGTCCTTGAGGCGCGCGATCAGGTCGATGTCGCCCTGCACGTGCTCGGTGAGCTGACGGACCACGACGGCGACCGGCGATCCAGGCGGAAGTTCGGTCAGCCGCACCAGGCTGACGTCGTCGGCGCCGGAGTCCGGGCCGACGCCAAGGTCCAGAAGACCGGGAATCGGGTTGCCGAACGGTGATGTCGTCGGGTTGTTGAGCACCTTGACCAGTCGGCGCTCGACGTCCTCGCTCATCACGTGCTCCCAGCGGCATGCCTCGGCGTGCACTTCCTCCCAGGGCAGCCCGATGACGTCGACCAAGAGGCGCTCGGCGAGCCGGTGCTTGCGCATCACCGAGATGGCCAGTGCCCGGCCCTTGTCGGTGAGCTCAAGATGCCGGTCGCCCGCGACACGGAGCAACCCGTCACGCTCCATCCGGGAGACGGTTTGGCTGACGGTCGGTCCACTCTGCTCAAGCCGCTCGGCAATGCGGGCACGCAGCGGCGTCACGCCCTCTTCTTCGAGGTCGTAGATCGTCCGTAGGTACATCTCGGTGGTATCGACCAGGTCGTTCATTCAGCATCCTCCGTTGCCGCCGAGTCTACTTCGCCAGCCGCGCGAGTGGTTCGTCCAAAACGCCCCACCGCAGCAGTATGCCCGCCGCGCATGCGCGGCGGGCACACCGTCTCCTACCAAGCTTGCCAAACTGGCGTGAGCTACACCTAGCTGGCGTATGACCGCAGCCGGTCGGCCCGCTCGCCGTGGCGCAACTTGCACATCACGTCACGCTCGATCTGGCGCACCCGTTCGCGCGACAGCCCGAACAGCTTACCGATCTGGTCGAGGGTGCGCGGCTGACCGTCATCCAGGCCGAACCTCAGCCGGATCACCTGGTGTTCACGTTCGTCCAGCGTGGCCAGCACGCTGCGGATGTCGGTGTGCAGTAGCTCGGCGATCACCGCGTTCTCCGCGGACATGGCTTCGGCGTCCTCGATGAAGTCGCCCAGCGGGGCTTCCTCCTCCGAGCCGACCGGCATGTCCAGGCTCACCGGGTCGCGACTGTGCTCCAGCAGGTCGTTGATCTTCTCGATCGGAATGCCGGATTCTTCGGCCAGTTCCTCGTCGGTCGCCTCGCGGCCCAGGTTCTGGTGCATCTCCCGCTTGATCCGCGCCAACTTGTTGACCTGCTCGACGAGGTGGACCGGGAGCCGGATGGTGCGGCTCTGGTCGGCCATGCCGCGGGTGATGGCTTGCCGGATCCACCAGGTCGCGTAGGTGGAGAACTTGAATCCCTTTGCGTAGTCGAACTTTTCCATCGCACGGATGAGACCCAGGTTGCCCTCCTGGATCAAATCCAGCAACGGCATTCCGCGGCCGGTGTAGCGCTTGGCCAGCGACACCACCAGTCGGAGGTTCGCTTCCAGCAGGTGACGACGCGCCGCCTGACCATCGCGGACCACTGCCTGCAGATCGCGTTTCCGGTTCTCGCCGAGGCGCTTCCGCGTTTCCAGCAGATGTTCGGCGTACAGCCCGGCCTCGATGCGCTTGGCCAACTCGACCTCGTCGGCGGCGTTGAGCAACGCCGTCTTGCCGATGCCGTTCAGATACACGCGCACCAAGTCTGCCGCTGGGCTTTGAGCATCCAGATCGCCGTCGAACCGGCTTGTGGTGGCCCGTGCAGTGAGTTCGGCCATTGCGCCCTCCCGATTGGCTTGTCTTGTCATGTGGTTAACGAGAAGCCCGCCGGTTGAGTTCCCACGGGATCGTCATCTCACACCCCGTGACGTGCAGAAATACGGCGCAGACCTGAGAATGTCCTGAGAAGTGGCGCGCAGGGACGGTTAGTCGGAACCGTCCGGGTCGATTGTCTGCGGTTCGGGCCGCGGTGCGACGTGCGGTCGCGGCGCCAGGGCCGGACGCTCGGCCGTCGGGAACAACGGCGTGCGTTGCCTGACGTGATCGAAGCGCCGTGGTTCGTCGGCGCTGCGCGGCGGCCGGTCGTTGGCGATCAGAACGGCGATCCACGGCAACGGAATAGAGGCCGCCACGATCAACAGTGACACCAGACCGTTGTGCCAGGCGCCGTACGCGAGCGCGGCCAGCAGCAGTGCCGGAATACGAAAAGCCATGATGGACAGGTACTTACGCACCCGAGCGCGATGCTGCACCTCGTAGGACGGTGAGGCAGCAGTGATCAGTACAGGCCGGCCCTCATGGTCGAAGCCGTCGAACTCCGGGCCCCGCTTCATACCTCCACTGTTGCACACTCTGCCGATTCCCGTTTCCCCGGTGTCTGACGGCAGGTCAGGGGGCACAATATGTGGGATGGACACCCAGACGATCGAGCGCACCGATACCCGCGAACGCACCGACGACGGGACCGGGAGCGATACGCCGAAGTACTTCCACTACGTCAAGAAGGACAAGATCGCCGAGAGCGCGGTCATGGGCAATCACGTTGTCGCGTTGTGTGGCGAGGTATTTCCCGTCACCAAGGCCGCCAAGCCGGGCTCGCCGGTGTGCCCGGAGTGCAAGCAGATCTACGAGCGGCTCAAGAAGGGCTGATCAGGACTTCGGTTCGACCGGGTCCGGCGCTTGCATCGCGGGGATGTTCGACTGGGGTGGCGCCGGATCGGTCGAGCCGGTCAGCGCTGCGGTGCGGCGAACCAGCCAGTTGCGCAGTCGGTGGGCGTGGGTGGCCGGAGCCGGCCATTCCTCTTGAATCGCAGCATTGAGCTCGGCGCCGATCATGATCGAGAAGCCGCCGAAGAACGCGAAGAGCAGGAACGCGATCGGCGTGGCCAGTGCGCCGTAGGTATAGCCCGTGCTGCCGATCCACCGCAGGTAGAACCGCAGGCCGAGGGTGGCGACCAGGAACACTACCGAGGCCAGTACCGTCCCGGGGATCAACCGGTGCGTCGGTAGCGGCACCGGCAACGCCACCCGGTAGAGCACCGTCACCCCGGCCATCAGGCCGAGGATCAACGCAGGGTAGTAGCCGTAGTGCAACAGGTTCTGCAGGCCGAGCGGAATGTGCTCGCTCACCTTGCGCGGACCGACCACCGCCACCGGCGCAGTGATCACCACGAACGCCAGCATCATGATGTACAGGAACAGCGCGAAGAAGCGCTGGCGCACCGGGTGACGCAAGGGCGTCTGGTCGTGGGCCTCCACCACCGCGTCGACGAACGACGAAATCGCCGACGAGCCCGCCCATAGTGAGATCAGGAAACCCAGCGACACCACCTCGCCGCCCGCGGTCTCGGTGATGTCGCGGATGGACGGCTCGATGATCTCGTTGACGACGTTGGGCGAGAAGAAGTTTCGGGCAGTCGACAGCGTGCTCTTGATGATCGAGGGCAGCGTGTCCGCGCCGAACAGCGGCGCGACCCACGCCAAAGCCCCCAAAATGCCCAGCAGTAGCGGTGGGGTCGACAAACAGGTCCAAAAACCGGCTTCTGCCGATTCGGAGAAAATGGAATCGTCCCACGCCTTGGACAGTGTTCTACGACTGATTTGCCAGACGTGGTGGCGGGACGGTTTTGGGACCTGGTCGTTCATACCCCCCCAGCATTGCCCATCAGACCTCGCACGCGCGACATTGCGCCGGGCGAGTTCTGCGGCAATTACTGGCTGCTGACCTCCAGCACCGCCGCCAGCTCGGCCAACTTGGCCTCGTGCTTGTTGGCGTGGTGCTGGCAGAAGAGGAGCTCAGCGCCCGAAGGCAGCTTGGCGCGGACCCGGGCAGCGGCGCCGCAGCGGTCGCAGCGGTCCGCTCGAGTGAGCTCGGGACTGGTCAGAGTTGCGTTCATGGCTCCTCCGTTCTGGCGATAATTTCACTCTGACAGACGTTCAGAGTTTTCGCCTTGTTCCCCGACCGTTATGGGGTGTGTCGTTTCTCACGAATATTTGCCCACAATTGGGGCAGGGTAATCACCGTGTTACCAACTGCCGATTTTTTAGTGCGATTGTGCTCTGAGCAGGAGTGGGCCGACGCCAGGGAGCGCGGCCTGATCCCCGCGGAACCCCCGGAGCCGCAAGCGGAGCCGTTCGTTCACCTGTCGACGATCGAGCAGGTCCATCTGCCGGCCAACCGGATCTACCACGGCCGCGACGACATGGTCCTGTTGTACGTCGACGCGTCGGCTCTGCCGGGGCCGGTCCGGTGGGAGCCGGGGGTGCCGAGCGATCCGGAATCCATGCTTTTTCCCCACCTGTACGGGCCGCTGCCGGTCGAAGCGGTCACTGAGGTCGTGCCCTACCCGCCGGCCGCCGACGGCAGCTTCCCGGCCCTCAAGGCTCACGGCCCGTGACTGACGCCGCGTCTTGGCGGCACCCAAACCCAGGACCCGACTACTCAGCACTCGAGGTAGGCGTCCGCCTCGATCTCCACCAGTAATTCGGGTGCGATCAGCGCCGGCACCTCGACCATGGTGGCGACCGGACGGATCTCACCGAACACCTCGGCATGCACGTCGCCGACTTCGCGCCACCGGGAGATGTCGGTCACGTAGATGCGGGTGCGAATGACGTCGGCCAGCGTCGCGCCCGCCTGCCCGAGCGCAGTCTCGATGCGGCGCAGGGCATCCCGCGTCTGAGCGGCCAGACCGTCACCGTGTCCGGTGGTGCCGGCCACGGCGACCATTGGGCCGACGCGGACCGCTCGGGAGTAACCGACGGCCGATTCGAAGGCGGAGTCCGAAGAAACGTTCTGGCGGGTGGCGGACATGGCGTCACAGTACGGAGTGACGGATCTTGACGTCGCGTGCAGAGGCGTCTTCGTGATCGTCAACGTCATGGTGGACAACAAGGGCGATCGGCCCCGTTCGGTGTTCTGCCAGGACCAGACGCTCAAAGATCACGCAGGCACGCGGTACACGAACGCGGTGAACCTCGACTCTGCCGCCGACCTCGTCTCGCTCGGCCCCGGCACGAAGGCGCTCGTCAAGTGTGCGTTCGACGTGCCGTCCGGAACGCTGCCCGCCGCCATCGAACTACGCGACTCGCCGTACTCCCGGGGCGTCAGTGTGACGCTGCTGGGCGGGGCCTGAAACCTAGTCCAGGTAGTCGCGCAACACCTGCGAGCGGCTGGGGTGGCGCAGCTTGGACATGGTCTTGGACTCGATCTGACGGATCCGCTCACGGGTCACCCCGTACACCTGGCCGATCTCGTCCAGGGTGCGCGGCTGGCCGTCGGTGAGCCCGAAGCGCAGCCGCACGACGCCGGCCTCGCGCTCGGACAACGTGTCCAGCACCGACTGCAGCTGATCCTGCAGCAGCGTGAACGACACGGCGTCCACCGCGACGACGGCTTCGCTGTCTTCGATGAAGTCGCCGAGCTGACTGTCACCCTCATCGCCGATGGTCTGGTCCAGCGAGATGGGCTCACGGGCGTACTGCTGGATCTCCAGCACCTTCTCCGGCGTGATGTCCATTTCCTTGGCGAGCTCCTCCGGAGTGGGCTCGCGGCCCAGGTCCTGGAGTAGCTCGCGCTGGATGCGGCCCAGCTTGTTGATGACCTCGACCATGTGCACCGGGATGCGGATGGTGCGGGCCTGGTCGGCCATGGCGCGGGTGATGGCCTGGCGGATCCACCAGGTGGCGTAGGTGGAGAACTTGTAGCCCTTGGTGTAGTCGAACTTCTCCACCGCACGGATCAGGCCGAGGTTGCCCTCCTGGATGAGGTCCAGGAACGCCATGCCGCGACCGGTGTAACGCTTGGCCAGCGACACGACCAGACGCAGGTTGGCTTCCAGCAGATGGTTTTTCGCGCGATCGCCGTCGCGGCAGATCCACATCATGTCGCGGCGCTGAGCCGCGGGCAGCTTCTCGCCGCGCTCGGTCAGCTCGACCATCAGCTGTGTGGCGTACAGGCCTGCTTCGATGCGCTTGGCGAGCTCGACCTCTTCTTCGGCGTTGAGCAGCGCCACCTTGCCGATCTGCTTGAGGTAGGCACGCACCGAGTCGGCCGACGCCGTGAGCTCGGCGTCCTTGCGCGCCTGGCGCAGTGCCTCGGACTCGTCTTCGTCCCAGACGAAATCACCGGATGCCTTGTCCTTTTCGGTGGGCTCGGAGATGTCCTCGTCTTCCTCGACGGGGGCGGCGGTGACCACAGCGGTCGTCACGGCCTCGCCATCCTCGGCTTCACCCTCCTCGATCTCGCCGTCCTCGGCGTCGGGAGTCACCTCTTCGTCCAGGTCGTCCAGGCTCAGGTCGCCGGCGTCGATCTCCAGGTCTTCGCCGGGCTCCACGTCGAGGTCGGTGTCGAGTTCTTCGGTGTCGACGGCGAGGTCTTCAGGCGATGCGCCGTCGGCGTCCTTGGACTTGGCCGGCGCCTTGGCTGCGGCCTTGGCGCGGGTCTTCCTCGGAGCGGCGCCGGGCGCGCCGTCTGCCGCGGGACCGGCGGCCTTGGCAGCCCGCTTCGCCGGAGCGGAACTGGTGGCGGCCTTGGCCGCCGTGCGCTTGGCAGGAGACTTCGTGGCGGTGCGCTTCACCGGCTCTTCGGTCGCCGCACTTGCCTTGGTCGGTGCCACATACACCCCTTCAGTTGGACGCACTTCCGGTGGGTCTGGGCATGGAAGACCGAAAGTGTCTGCTATGTCGAATGTCGGCGTTTGATATCAGCGTGAGTATCGCGCGCTATCGGTTTGGGCGGCCGCCGACGACCATTGTAACTTCACGATGCCGTTTGACTGGCCGAGCGGACGAAATTCAGTGCGTCACGTCTCCCACTGACGCCATTGCCGCGCCGACGATACCGGCCGCATTCTGCAGCGCGGCGGGCACCACGGGGGTGCGATTTTCCAGCAGGTGCACCCATTTGTCGGCCTTGCGGCTGATCCCGCCGCCCACGATGAACAGGTCGGGCCAGATGGCGTTCTCGATGGCAACCAGCACCCTGGTGACCTGCTTGGTCCATTTCTCATAGCTCCAGTCGTTGCGCTCCTTCACCGACGAGGCAGCACGTTCCTCGGCTTCTTTTCCGCCGACCTCGAGGTGGCCGAACTCGGTGTTGGGAATCAGCTTTCCGTTGTGGATGAGCGCCGAACCGATGCCGGTGCCGAAGGTGAGCAGCACGACCAGACCCTCATGGCCTTTGCCGGCGCCGTAGCGTTCCTCGGCCAGCCCCGCGGCGTCGGCGTCGTTGAGAATCGTGACGTCCTGGCCCGCGAGTTCGGCGCTGATGATGTCGCGGGCGTTGGTTCCGATCCAGGACTTGTCGACGTTGGCCGCCGTCTGCACGATGCCGTGGGTGACGACGCCGGGATAGGTGACCCCGAGCGGGCCGGTCCAGCCGAAACCGTTGACGACCTCGGCGATGGTCTTGGCGACCGCGTCGGGCGTGGCGGGCTGGGGAGTGAGCAGTTTGATGCGGTCGCCGATCAACTGTCCGGTGTCCAGATCGACGATTGCACCCTTGATGCCGCTGCCGCCGACGTCGATGCCGAATCCTCGGCGCTGTGCAGTGCCGGCATCGGTCCCAGAGGCGGTGCTGGTCATCGAAATCTCCTCGGCGAGACTGGGTGGTCCGCTCACCTTATCGACCCGCTGCGGCAAACGGGGTGAGGCGGGTTGCGTCCGTTGCGGACTCGGCGCGTGTGGTCCGATAGACCGGTGACAAGCCCCGCCGGACCGGAGCCTGCGCTGCTGCGCGAAATAGCCGTGACGGTCGCCACCGAGGCGGCCGCTTTCGTGCGGAGCCGCCGCGCCGAAGTGTTCGGGCCGAGCAGAGACCTCGCCCCCGATGCCGCCGAAGTGCGCGCCAAGACCACTCCGACCGATCCGGTAACCGTCGTCGACACCGATACCGAGCAGTTTCTGCGCGAACGGCTGGCCGTACTCCGCCCGGGTGACCCCATCCTCGGCGAGGAGGGCGGTGGGCCGAGTGATGCGGCGTCCGACGCCGCCGGCGCGGTCACCTGGGTACTCGATCCCATCGACGGGACGGTGAATTTCGTCTATGGCATCCCGGCCTACGCGGTGTCGGTCGGCGCGCAGGTCGACGGTGTGTCGGTGGCCGGCGCGGTAGCCGATGTCGTTGCCGGCCGGGTGTATTCGGCGGGCAGCGGGCTCGGGGCGCACGTCACCGACGGGCAAGGCACCCGGGAGTTGCGGTGCACCGCCGTGGCCGAGCTCTCAATGGCGTTGCTGGGTACCGGATTCGGATATTCACCGACGCGCCGGGTTCGCCAGGCCGAACTGGTGGCGCAGATGTTGCCGGTGGTCCGCGATGTGCGCCGCATCGGTTCGGCGGCCCTGGACCTGTGCATGGTTGCCGCCGGCCAACTGGACGCGTACTACGAGCACGGCTTGCAGGTGTGGGATAGCGCGGCGGGCGCCCTGATTGCCGCGGAGGCGGGCGCACGCGTGGTGTTGCCGCCGCCGGACGCGGACGGGGCCGGCCTGGTGGTCGCCGCCGCGCCGGGCATCGCCGACGCCTTGCTGGCGGCCCTGCGCCGCGTTGGAGGCCTGGATCCGATCGAGTGAGCTCAGCAGCTGTTGGAGTGAATCTTTGCCAGCAGCGTGTGATCTGCGGGCTCGCTGGCCCCGGGGCGCAAGGTCGCCAGGACGGCGTCGATGTCGTCGTTGTGGGCCAGGGAACTGAAGTCGGTACCCAGCGCGAGATCGACGGAGTCGTCACCGCGGCTGTCGTGGAACAGCTCCGTGCAGGGCGCCACCAGCCACAGTGCCGCCGCGGTGGCTTGCCCGGCCGTGCCGAAACGGATCTGTCCCTGGCAGTTCAGCCGGGTTCCTGCGTAGATCGGGTCGTTGGCGGACGTGGGTTGCGCGAAGCCCAAATCCTGTAGAGCACCGGCGATGTCGCCGGCCTGGCCACCTCTGCCGCTGGCGTTGAGGACCCGCACCTTGGTATCGCTGAGCTTGGCGGGCGCGACGTCGATCATCTCTGTCCGGGACACCTGCTCGCCGAGCTTGGCGGGCGTCTCGCTTCCGGTCGACTGCGGGGGAGGATTGCAGACCGCGACCTCGCGGACGTCCGCCGGCCGGGTCAGGGCGACGGTCCACACCACACCGGTGACCACCACCAGGAAAATCACCACGATGATGGCGGGGCGGGGATTGCGGCGCCGGAAGGGCCGACCGTGCTTGTCGAAGGCGGTACCCTCGGTGATGTGTGCAACCACACATGCACTCTAATCGCACCGTAATCGCACCGTTTAAGGCCAAGTACAAGGGCTATTCCAGCGGTGTGACGTAAATCACAACCAATCCATCCGCATTCCGGGCACGAATAGTTTGGTGCACGCGTTCGACGCTGGTACAAAGCGTTCCTTGAGCTTATGAGGGCCCTGAGGGGATAAGGACGGGGAAGAAGATGCCTACCGACTATGACGCTCCACGGCGTACCGAGACCGACGACGTCTCGGAAGACTCGCTGGAGGAGCTCAAAGCACGACGCAACGAGGCGGCGTCAGCCGTGGTTGACGTCGACGAATCCGAGTCCGCCGAGTCTTTCGAGCTACCTGGTGCCGATCTTTCGGGCGAAGAGCTGTCGGTTCGCGTGATTCCCAAGCAGGCCGACGAATTCACCTGCTCGAGTTGCTTTTTGGTGCAACACCGCAGCCGGCTGGCCAGCGAGAAGAACGGCGTGATGATCTGTACCGACTGCGCGGCCTGACCGCCGCACTCCGCTTCGGGGACGTTCTCAGCTCCGCAGCGCCGACAGCACCCGCTCCGGGTGGCGGCAACTCACGAGCCAGTACGGCGTCGGGTCATCGGGATCATCGAGCACCAGCAATACCATCGGGCCGACCCATGCGCGGTGCAGGACGTAGGCCGCCGGGTCGAGCTGGCGGCCCAGAGCTGCCGATTTGGCGGTACGCGCAATCTCAGCCGATCGGGAGACCACAGTGACCGGCAGATGCGCATCGCCGGCCCACAGTTCGACGCCGGATTCACCAGCGGTGACCCGAACCTCGACGCGGCCCAGCCACAGCAACACGCCGGCCGCCACGGTGAACAGGGTTGCAAACGGGAGCCAGCCGGGCAGCGACCGTATGCCCAGGTTGACCTCGTACGCGATGATTGCCGCGAGCGTGAACCCCAGTGGCCACCACCACCAGGGCACCCACAGCCGCTCGCGATATCGCACGCTTTGCGGCGCGACGCGCGTATCGGACACGCGGTCAAGGGTAGTCTGTGCCCCCGTGTCGACCAGTCTGGCCATAGTCCGTCTCGACCCGGGCCTTCCGATGCCCAGTCGCGCTCACCACGGTGACGCCGGCGTCGACCTGTTCAGCGCCGCAGACGTCGAGCTGGCACCCGGCCACCGGGCTCTCGTGCCCACCGGCATCGCGGTTGCCATCCCGTTCGGCATGGTCGGGTTGATCCACCCGCGTTCGGGACTGGCCTCCAGGGTGGGGCTGTCGATCGTCAACAGTCCCGGCACCATCGATGCCGGATATCGCGGCGAGATCAAAGTCGCGCTGATCAACCTCGACCCCACCACGCCGATCGTGGTGCACCGCGGCGACCGGATCGCCCAGTTGCTGGTGCAGCGGGTCGAATTGGTCGAATTGGTCGAGGTTTCGTCGTTCGATGAAGCCGGGCTGGCCGAAACGTCGCGTGGCGAAGGTGGTCACGGTTCGTCCGGCGGCCACGCGAGTCTGTGAGCGGGAGACGAAGCGATGAGAAGGAGCGGGGCTGATGCCAGCATTCGGTAGACGCACACGCAAGGACGACAGCGCTTCGAAACCGCAGCCGGCCGATCCGCCCGTCAGCGCCGCCGGGGACGACCCCGCCGACGCCGACGAGGCGGTCGAAGGCCCATTCGACATCGAGGATTTCGACGATCCGGCCGACGCCGAGACGGCGCGCCTCGACCTGGGCTCGGTACTGATACCCATGCCCGCGGCGGGCCAGGTGCAGGTCGAGCTGACTGAGACCGGGGTGCCCAGTGCGGTGTGGGTCGTCACGCCCAACGGACGATTCACCATCGCCGCCTACGCGGCGCCGAAGACGGCGGGGCTGTGGCGGGAGGTGGCCGGCGAGTTGGCCGACTCCTTGCGCAAAGATTCGGCCACGGTGTCCATCAAGGACGGTCCGTGGGGACGTGAAGTCGTGGGCAGCGCATCCGGCGCGGTGCGCTTCATCGGCGTCGACGGCTACCGCTGGATGATCCGGTGCGTGGTCAACGGACCGCACGAGACCATCGACGCGCTGACCGACGAGGCGCGTGAGGCGTTGGCGGACACCGTGGTTCGCCGTGGCGACACTCCGCTGCCGGTACGCACCCCGCTGCCGGTGCAGCTGCCCGAACCGATGGTGCAGCAGCTGCGTGAGGCCGCAGCCGCTCAGCAGGCCGGTGAGCAGGCGCCCGATCAGCCTGAGGCGCCAGTCCCGTCCAATGAGCCCGCGGCGCGTCGCAGCACCGAAGGTTCGGCGATGCAGCAGTTGCGCAGCACCTCGACCGGCGGCTGACTTTTACCGGTCAGCGATCGAGACTGCGGGCGTCGTCCAGCGCCGCCAGGCACGCGGCCCCCAGGGCCGCCGGGTGCGCGCCGATCTCGTCGAGGGTGACCGTGCGCAAGGCGGCGCGGGGTGCGGCGCTCGCCCAGTCCGCGCCGACCTGCAAGGGGTGAATCGGGTCGTCGACCGCGGCCGCCACGCCCAACGGCGGGACCAGCCGCGTCAGTTCGGCGCAGCTCGGTGCCACGTACGACGCCGCCTCCTCCATGGCGTCCGGCAGCAGCGGCCACTGCACCGCCCAGGACCGGGCCAGCTCGTCGGCCAGCCACGGCGGGCTCGAGGCCCGCATCTGTGCCGTCGTGGCTTCCAGGCCGTCGCGGCGCAACTGCGAAGCCGTGTACTGCGCGGCGAGAGCCGCCGGTGCCGGGCCTGGGTCCCCGGTCCAGGCCGGCAGCGCCGCCAGCACGGCCACGGTGCGCTCGGGGTGAGCCAGCGCCCAGGTCGCCGCAACGGCCGCACCGATCGACACTCCTCCGACCGCGATGGGTCCGGATTGCGCCGCGTCGTCGAGCGCGGCCAGATAGCCGTCGATCAATCCCTGTGGTTGCGGCGCAGGTGTGACCAACACCGCACCGGATGCCTGCAACGGGGTTGAAAAGGCCCGGTAGACGTAGTTGTCGTCGGATCCGGTGCCCGCCAGCAGCACCGTTGTGACACCGCTCAGGTCGATCACCACCTCCCCATAGTGCCTGGTGTTGTGAGACACCCGAATATCAGTGGTTTCATCTGTGTGGCATGCGGGAACCAACAGGTCTACGGTGACCGTTGGCATGGTGGAATGCTGATTTGAGACATAGCTTTCTTAACGACGTCGAGGTGTCAGGAGTGGCCATGGGGGCCCAAGGTTATCTACGCCGGCTCACCCGTCGGTTGACGGAGGACCCGGAGCAACGCGACGTCGAAGAACTGTCCGACGAAGTCCTCAGTACCGGCGCGCAGCGAGCAATCGACTGCCAGCGGGGCCAGGAGGTCACGATGGTGGGCACGCTGCGCAGCGTCGAGACGAACGGCAAGGGGTGCTCCGGCGGGGTTCGTGCGGAATTGTTCGACGGCAGCGACACAGTCACGCTGGTCTGGTTGGGGCAGCGGCGCATCCCCGGCATCGAGTCGGGACGCACCCTGCGGGTCCGGGGCCGGATGGGCAAGATGGAGAACGGCACCAAGGCCATCTACAACCCGCACTACGAAATTCAGCGGTGACGATTTCCGCCATCACCAGCGCACCGAATTACCGTGAGCGCTAATCGTTTCAGTGCCGAGCGCATGCTGGCACAGGCCGGCGGCGTGAGCGGCCTGGTCTATTCCACGCTTCCCGTCGTCACGTTCGTGATCGCTTCCAGCGTCGCCGGCCTGCTGGCCGCCATCGGCAGCGCGCTGGCCGCGGCGGCCCTGGTTCTGCTGTGGCGGCTGATCCGTCGAGATTCCCTGCAGCCGGCGCTGTCCGGATTCTTCGGTGTGGCCGTGTGCGCGTTGATCGCGTATCTGGTCGGACAGTCCAAGGGCTACTTCCTGCTGGGCATCTGGATGTCACTGGTCTGGGCGGTCGTCTTCGCGGCGTCGATCGTGATCCGGCGTCCGTTGGTCGGTTATCTGTGGAGCTGGGCCAGCGGCCGCGACAACGGCTGGCGCGCGGTGTCGCGGGCGGTGTACGCGTTCGACATCGCGACGCTGTGCTGGACGGTCGTGTTCATCGCGCGTTTCGGCGTCCAGGGCCATCTGTACGAGCTCGGCAAGACCGGCTGGCTGGGGGTGACGCGGATCGCCATGGGGTGGCCGCTGACGGCGCTGGCCGCCCTGGTGACGTACGGGGCGATCAAGGTCGTGCTGAGGGCATTACCGGCCGCGGAGCGCCCGGTGGCGGCCGAGATCGACGGCGAGCCCGTTCGCGACTAGCTGCTGGGCAGCAGCAGCCTGCGCAGCTCCTCTTCGGCTTCGGTGACCGCGACGAACAGCAACTCGTCCCCGCCTTCCAGCGGCTCGTCGCCCTCCGGGACGATCACCCGCGGACCCCGCAAGATGGTCACCAGTGAGACGTCGCGCGGCAACTGCAGCTTGCGCACCGGCTTGCCGCCCCACGGGGTGTCGTCGGGCAGGGTGATCTCGACCAGATTGGCCTGGCCCTTGCGGAACTCCATGAGCCGCACCAGATCGCCCACCGCGACGGCCTCCTCGATCAGCGAAGCGAGCATCCGTGGTGTGGACACCGCCACATCGACGCCCCACGCATCGGTGAACAGCCATTCGTTGCGCGGGTCGTTGACCCGGGCCACCACCCGCGGAACCGCGAATTCGGTCTTGGCCAGCAGGCTGAGCACCACGTTCACCTTGTCGTCACCGGTGGCGGCGACGACCACGTCGAAATCCTCGAGATGCATATGCTCGAGCAGGCTCAACTCGCAGGCGTCACCCAGCAGCCAGTGCGCGGCCGGGATGGCGTCGGTGTCGAGATGATCGGCGTTGCGCTCGATCAGCGTCACGTCGTGATTGTTGGCGACGAGTTCGCGGGTGACCGAGCGCCCAACGGCACCGGCGCCGGCAACAGCTACCTTCATTTGCGCCACTCCTTAACGCCGGCTTGGAAATAGGGCAAGTCGGCGTCCTTGTGCCCGCGTTTCACTTGTCCAAGTCCTCGCTCGGCGGCAAAGCCGCAATGGCCACGGCTTCGGCGGCGCGCCCGGAGATAGCGGCGACATAGACCTGATCGCCGGCCTGCAGCACGGTCTTGGGTTCGGGCAGGATGCCGGTCCCGAAGCGGATCAGGAATGCCACCCGGGCGCCGGTGGCCTGCTCCAAGTCGGTCGCGCGGTGTCCGACCCAGTCTTCGTGCAGCACCACCTGCGCGACCGCGACGGTACCCGTCGGATCTCGCCATTTCGCCGTCTCAGTCTCCTGAGTCAGGGCGTTGAGCAGGCGATCGGTGGTCCACGGGACGGTCGCGATCGTCGGGATGCCCAGGCGTTCGTAGACCTCGGCACGCTTGGCGTCATAGATTCGCGCGACCACGCGCCGCACGCCGAAGGTCTCGCGGGCCAGCCGCGCCGAGATGATGTTGGAGTTGTCGCCGGAGGACACCGCGGCGAATGCGTCGGCTCCCTCGATGCCGGCCCGCAGCAGCACGTCGCGGTCGAAACCCTGACCGAGCACCCGGTCGCCATCGAACTCCGGACTGAGCCGGTTGAACGCGGCGCTGTCGCGGTCGATGACCGACACGTCATGGCCGATTCGATACAGTCCGTCTGCCACCGAAGAACCGACCCGGCCGCAACCCATCACAACCACCTTCACTCGGAGGTCCTTTCGGTTGTGTCCTGCGCGTCATTGTGATCGGCAACCTTCGCTGGCGGGCCGATTTCGGTCGTGAGAATTCTCGCCTACGGAACGCTACCGCTAAAGCCAGGTGGGCTTACTCTTGGCTCTCGTGTCCAAACTTTCAACCGCTGCGCGCCGGCTGCTGATCGGACGGCCGTTTCGCAGCGACCGGCTGGCCCACACGCTGCTGCCAAAGCGCATCGCGCTGCCGGTGTTCGCCTCCGACGCGCTGTCCTCGGTGGCCTATGCCCCCGAAGAGGTCTTCCTCATGCTGTCGATCGGCGGACTGGCGGCCTACGCGCTGGCGCCGTGGATCGGTCTGGCGGTGGCGGCGGTCATGTTGGTGGTGGTGGCCAGCTACCGGCAGAACGTGCACGCCTACCCCTCCGGCGGCGGTGACTATGAGGTGGTCACCACCAATCTCGGGCCCAACGCCGGCCTGACGGTAGCCAGTGCCCTGATGGTGGATTACGTTCTCACCGTTGCGGTTTCGACGGCGTCAGCGATGTCGAACATCGGCTCGGCGGTGCCGATCGTGGCCCACCACAAGGTGTGGTTCTGTGTGGCCGCGATCCTGCTGGTGACGGCGATGAATCTGCGCGGCGTGCGGGAATCCGGGCTGGCGTTCGCCATCCCCACCTACGGCTTCATCATCGGCGTCACGGCCATGATCGGCTGGGGCCTGTTCCGCATCTTCGTGTTGGGAAACCCGCTGCGGGCCGAGTCCGCCGGCTTCCACATGCATGCCGAGCACGGCAAGATCCTGGGCTTCGCGCTGGTTTTCCTGATGGCGCGGGCGTTCTCCTCGGGGTGCGCGGCGCTCACCGGTGTCGAGGCGATCAGCAACGGCGTGCCCGCATTCGAAAAGCCCAAGTCCAAGAACGCCGCCACCACCCTGCTGATGCTCGGCGCCATCGCGGTCACTCTGCTGATGGGCATCATCGTGCTGGCGAAGAAGATCGGCGTGCAGCTGGTCAGCGATCCGGCGACACAACTGGCCGGGGCCCCGGCCGGCTACTACCAGAAGACGCTGGTTACTCAACTGGCGGAAACGGTATTCGGCAACTTCCACATCGGTTTCGTGCTGATCACCGCCGTAACCGCCTTGATCTTGGTGCTGGCGGCCAACACCGCGTTCAACGGCTTCCCGGTGCTCGGTTCGGTGCTGGCCCAGCACAGCTACCTGCCCCGCCAGTTCCATACGCGCGGCGACCGATTGGCGTTCTCCAACGGGATCGCGTTCCTGTCCCTGTCTGCGCTGCTGGCGATCGTTGCGTTCCGTGCTGAACTGAGCGCCTTGATCCAGCTCTACATCGTCGGCGTGTTCATTTCCTTCACGCTGAGTCAGATTGGCATGGTGCGGCACTGGACCCGGCTGCTGCGCACCGAAACCGATCCGGCGGCGCGGCGGCGGATGCACCGTTCGCGGATCGTCAATACGATCGGGTTCCTCGCGACCGGCGCGGTGTTGTTGGTCGTCATGGTCACCAAATTCCTGGCCGGTGCCTGGATCGCTCTGGTCGCCATGACACTGCTGTTCGCACTGATGAAGCTGATCCGCCGGCATTACGACGGCGTCACCCGCGAATTGGCCGAGCAGGCCGCCGAGCACGGCGACGAAATAGTGCTGCCCAGTCGCAACCACGCTCTGGTGCTGGTGTCGAAGCTGCATCTGCCCACGCTGCGGGCCCTGGCCTATGCCCGCGCCACCCGGCCCGATGTGCTCGAGGCCGTCACGGTGAGCGTCGACGACGGCGAGACCCGCGAACTCAAGCACGAATGGGAAGAAAGCGACATCAGCGTCCCGTTGAAGGTGATCGCCTCCCCCTACCGTGAAATCACCCGTCCGGTACTCGATTACGTCAAACGGGTCAGCAAGGAATCGCCGCGCACGGTGGTGACGGTGTTCATCCCGGAGTACGTGGTGGGTCGCTGGTGGGAACAGTTGTTGCACAACCAGAGTGCGCTGCGGCTCAAAGGGCGTCTGCTGTTCATGCCGGGCGTCATGGTCACCTCGGTGCCCTGGCAGCTGACGTCCTCGGAACGGATCAAGACGCTGCAGCCGCGTGTCGCACCCGGGGACGCCCGACGGGGCATATTCGATTGAACCTCGAATCCGCCGGCGGGGAACTGACTTTGGTCACCGGCGCCCCCGCGAACGGCGGCAGTTGCATTGCGCATCACGAGGGCCGCGTGGTCTTCGTCCGCTATGCGCTGCCCGGCGAACGGGTGCGGGCCCGGGTGACGGCCGATCGCGGATCTTATTGGCACGCAGAGGTTATCGAGGTTCTCGAGGCGTCCGAGAGCCGCACGGACTCGTTATGCCCGATCGCCGGTGTGGACGGCGCCGGATGCTGCGACCTGGCTTTCGCCGCGCCGGCGGCGGCACGCGACCTCAAGGCGCAGGTGGTGTCGAATCAGCTGGACCGTCTCGGCGGACACAGCTGGACGGGCGCGGCCGAAGCGCTCTCCGCCGGGTCGACCGGGTGGCGAACCCGGGTTCGCCTCGACGTCGGATCCGACGGGCGCCCCGGATTTCATCGCTACCACAGCGACCAGTTGGTCACCGATCTGCGCTGCGGCCAGTTGCCGGTGGGGATGCTCGACGGGCTGTCCGGGGCCGACTGGCCGGCCGGCGCCCACGTGCACGTCGTCGTCGACGACGACGGTGAGCGTCATGTGCTGCGTACGGTGCGACACGGCAAACGCGCGGTGTCGCAGGTGATCGAAGGCGACTACCACGCCGTGCAGCGGGTCGGTGCACGCAGCTGGCGCGTACCGGTGACGGCGTTCTGGCAGTCACATCGCGAGGGCGCCCGCGTCTACAGCGACTTGGTCGCCGACTGGGCACAACCCGCGTCCGGTGCGACGGCATGGGACCTCTATGGCGGTGCCGGAGTGTTCGCCGCGGTGCTCGGGGCCGCGGTGGGGGAGTCGGGCAGGGTGCTTTCGGTCGACACCGCGCGCGGGGCGACGGGGGCGGCGCGTGCCGCCCTGGCCGACCTGCCGCAGGTCGAGGTCGTCACTGATTCGGTGCGCCGCGCGCTGACAGCGCAGGACAGCTGCGCCGACGTTGCGGTGCTCGACCCGCCGCGCACCGGCGCCGGCCGCGAAGTGGTCGATCTGCTGGCCGCTGCCGGCGTGCCGAGGGTGGTTCACATCGGTTGTGAGGCGGCGTCTTTCGCCCGTGACATCGGCTTGTACCGGGGGCACGGCTACGCCGTCGAGAAGATCCGGGTGTTCGATGCGTTCCCGCTGACCCATCACGTCGAGTGCGTGGCGCTGTTGACCCGTTAGGGGGTGGCAGACGGGGTGACGCATGAATTGGCGCCGAAATGTACGTCAGCCCGTTGTTAGGATTTGCCCTACACGGGGACGTGAGCTGACGGCAGTGGGGTCAGCGCGCAGGCACATGGAGGGGACGCCGGGCCGGGCCGGCCGGTACGGTTCGGAGGCCCGCGCGAGAAGACCAGAGCGGAGATCGAATGAGTGTGTCGTGGCGGGAAACGGCCAGCGACGATTGTCAGGCTGACTTCGATGCGCTGCTGGATGAGTGTATCGACATCGCAGCGAACAACCTGGTACGCAACTGGGGGTTGGACCCGACCGCAATCGCGGTCGACGCAGGGGGCGGCAAGTCGGTCGTGATGGCTGAGGATTCACACGGCCTGTCCAGCCGCGAGGAATTGGTGAACTCCCTGCGGAGTTCGGCGTCGGCAATCAGATCGTTCGCCATTGTCAGCAGAGTCAGCGATGACTCCGCGGACACGTTGATCGAGATTCACCTCGAGCACCGCGACATCGCCATTCAGATGGTTTTCCCCTACGAGATCCCGGACAGCGCCACCTTCGATCTCGGCACGCCCCGCTCAGCGGTCGCGGACCATCGGCTGTTCACCCGCGAGTACCGCTGATGAGCAGGCCCCTGTTCGTCGATCCGGGTGCAGCACTGCATGCGGGCGCCGTTGCGCGCGAACAGTCGGAGGCGGTGACCGCGTACCTCAGGTCCGTCGACCAGGATGTCGAAGACCTCGTGGCTACCTGGAAAGGCGATGCCGCGATGGCCTATTCGGATGCTTGGCGCGAGCTTTTGCCGTTACTGCAGTCGATGGCCGCGGAGCTTGATCGCCTCGGCGAGCACGTCAGCCGCAGCACTGCCGCCTTCGTCGAGTCAGACCTGGTCGAGTGACGGCAGGGGGTTCCGGTGGTCGAGTATTCCGTCGATCTCAAGCTGCTGCAGGAGACAACTGACAGGATCGAACGCCTCGTGCGCGATATCACGACGGCGATCGAGACAGTGCATAGCGACGTCGCTGCTCCATGCCAGGAGGCACTCATGGGGCAGACGGGCGATGCGTTCCAGGACAGGCACGCTCAATGGTCCGAGCTGATTACGCGTGCCAACGGTGAAATGGCGGAGATGCGGGCTGCGGCTCAGCGAGCACATGACAACTATTCGGCCGCGAAGTCGGCAAACCGCGCCATGCTCGGGCGGTAGTTCGTGGTCGACAGGATCAACACCCAGAGTTACTTTGACGGCGCGACCGCACTTTTCGACGTCGCCCAGGCGCTGCAGCGCGCGCAGGCCACCCTCGCCGAGGATCTTGCCGGCACCGAAGGCATGGCGGGGAAGGACGAGCGCGGCAAAGAATTCGGCGAGGCCTACGACGAGCAAGCCAGTCGGATCGAAATGTTCGGCCGCGATCTTGCGGCCGCGGTGCAAAACTACGGTCGCGTGCTGCGTCAAGCGGGTATAAATCACGCCGGCGCGGAGGCCGATTCGAATATCAACGGTGGCGCCCCGATGCCCCCGCCCGCCGATCCCGGCGAGCTTCTCGCCTCGTGCGTCAACATTCCGCGAGCCAGCGGTGGTAGCAGCGACGGATTGATGGAGAACATCGGTCTGCTCGAAGAGATCGGCATCCCCGTTCCCGACGGCGATACGGAGAAACTGAAAAAAGCAGAGAACGCCTGGGCCCGACTCGGATCAGGTCAGTCGATGAACTTCGCCGACAAGGTCAATGCGATTTCATCGAAGTTCGACGAACTCAACGGCGACGAGGTCGATATCATCGTCGAGGATCTGGAGGAACTTGGTTCGCTCGTCCAAGACTACACAAGCCTCGCCAACTCGCTCAGAGATGCATGCGCCAACCACTTCGAATATCTCACTGAATTACGCAACGAACTTGACGATATTCTACAATCACTTGCGATCGACCTTGCCGTTACTGCCGCGATAGGCATTCTTTCGTCATTCGTATCCTTCGGAGCTGGTGCTGCAGTAGCAGGTGGGAAGGCCGCCGCTACGATCGCGCGGTATGCCATGAAAATCAGAGACGTCATCCAGGCGGTCAAGAGACTGAAGGCGTTTAAGAAGATATCAGAGTTCTTTGCCGGGTCTCGCGCGTCAAGCCAGAATGAGAAGCTCATCAGATTTCTTCAGATGCAGCTGAAGAGTGCCCGGACGCAGGGCATGAAAAACAACCTCAAAGGTCGGATCGGTGAGCTGAAAGCCGGGATCGATCCCAATGTTCCAAAGACGGAGATTGTTATCAACGGGCGAACAAGAATACCTGATAGAATCGATCCGATATCCCGAGAACTCACCGAAGTAAAGAATGTAAATTCCGTGGGTAAAACGAAACAAATCGAGGACATGTTGGCTTATGCTGGTCAAAGAGGCTATACCATGACTTTGGTGGTCGATACGCGTACCGCAATTTCGGGACCCCTTCAGCAGCTGGTCAACAGTGGTCAACTGCGCATTATCAGAATGGCGTTGAACTAATGCCTGCACCAGCGCAATGGATACGGGCGCATGAACGGCTCAGTCACGACATTGCTAAAGCTGCCAAAAAGGCAGGACTGCCGTTTCGCACCATCACAGATCTCATCAATACCGACAAACGGTATCCGGAGTTGCTACCCGTCCTGATCGACTGGCTCCAGAACGTCGAGGCAAAAAGCGGGCTTACTACTCCAGCCGAGCTGCACGATTTCCGAGAAGCTCTCTACCGGTCGTTGACCACGATCGACGCGATGGGCACCGAAGCAGTGCCACTCTTGTTCGACAGCTTCTATCTGCAGCCACCCGCCCCCCCGATCATCCTGGCAACGATCGGGACTGCACTGAAGTATCTCGCGGCGCCGACCGACTACCCGCGGATGCGCCGATTGGCGGTCGACCGCACGTTGGGCTACGGACGAGCACAGATCTTCGAGTGGTTGCTGCGCGCCGACCCCGACGATGGGTTGTCGGTGGCCCTCAGTGAACTCGACGACCCGTCGGTCCGGCCGTACATCCTGCGGTCGCTGCGGGTCATCAAGCATCTACCGGCGTCCCTGCGTCCGCACATCGAGCCACTTCTCGAGGACTCTGACAGCGAAGTGCGACTGCAGGCGAAGCGGACCCTGGCGAAAGTTGGCAAGTAAATAGCCTCAGCAGTGAGCGAACTGCCTCAGGTAAGGCCGCGGCGTCGTCGAAGGATTGCCACATCGGCAGCGATGAGATCGTCGATTCGAGCCCGCAGGCTTTGTGCCGTCACGGGTACTGCCCGGCTGCGATCCGGTGTGTACACATAGTCTCCGTCTCCCGTGATCCGCACCAAGACCACAACGCCGCGCGCCCAGTCCACCCCGCGGACCGCCGAAGGTTCAGCACGGGACTGCACGGTTGCCATCAGCGTCACGTCGTCGAAGTCGGAAATTGTGGTGGTGCCTGGCACGTTCGGCCGATCGCGGACATTGACATTGACATCGCCATCGAGTTCGTCTTCTGAATTGCCTACCGGCCCGCGGTCGGCATCGTTGTCGCAGAAGTTCTCCAGAAAGCCTGGTATGCAGATGGCCGAACGTCGCCCCGGCTGGGTGAGCCCGGTCAAACCTGCGATCGCCGCTCCAATATCCAACGGCGAAAGGCTGTACACGTCAACGACTTCAGCGGTCGGACGCTGTACCGCGACAAAGCCGGCTTCACCTGCTCGGTGGGCAACCAGCCGGACAGGGGGAATCGCGGGCGCGAACGGCTTGAGCCGGCACTCAACCCAGATGTCAGCTTCCTTGTACGTCTCCGCCCATTGACGAAGGTGCCGGAAGTCGGCATCCATTCGCGCGGTGAAGGGCACCGTCGCCTGTTCGAGCTCGCCCCAGTACGGCTCCCTTTCCGTGCGCCACAGCGGGTACGGCACACCGTCGCCAGACTCGGCGCACATACCGATCAGGTCGTTCAACGCAACGCTGCCAACACGTTTCAGGGAAACCGTCTGCGTGGCCACCAGCAGAACGATACTGTCCCGACGCAGGGCTCTGCCGCGATCGTCGATCTGTAGGTTGACCTGAGAGCACTTGGCGAATCGGCGGGTCGGGCCGTCTAATCCCGACAAGCGCGTGAATGACACTGTGCGACAGAATATTCGGCAGTAGGCACATTGCGGCAGCAGTGGCACGGGATCGGTGCGCCACATCCCGCAGTCCGCGGCTGTGATCGAAGTTCAAGCAAACGGTGCTACCGCAGCCCGCTGATATACTCCGTCGCGGTGTGCCGGGAAGTCTGGTCGGCGACGCTTCTGTCGACCGATCGAAAGGCGTAGGTGCCTACCACCGAAGAACGGTCCGTGCGGGTGATCAGTGTTGGCCGCATCCACGGAGCGCTGGTGTCGGAATGTGCGACCGGCCGGCGCCTTAACACCGAAGGTTCCGCTGCCCGACGGCCGCAGCACGTCGCCGCTAACGTACCGGCTGTGAATTGTGAGGGTCAGAGGCGGCTCCAATGAACGAGAGCGCCCGCTACGCACTGATCGTCTTGTTCTCCAGTGGCGTCGGATTGATCGCTGTGCTGGCGAACCGTCTGACCGAGCGGGTGAAAATTCCGGTGCCCCTGCTCGTTCTGGTGGGCGCAGCGGTGACGGTACACGCGGTGCCGGTGGTGCAGCCGCCGGCTGAGCGGACCGTGGAGCGGGTGCTGACCATCGCGCTGGTGTTGGTGCTGTTCGACGGCGGCATGCATATCGGCCCCGCGCGCTTCCGCGCGGCGACGGCCCCGATTCTGTCGGTCGGCGTCCTCGGGACCGCGCTCACCGCGGCCGGGGCGACGCTGATGCTGCATTACGCGTGTGGAATCGATTGGTACGCCGCGGTTCTGGTGGCTACCGCGGTGGCGCCCACTGATCCGGCCGTGGTCTTCTCGGTGTTGGGCAAGCGCGAGATCTCCGGTCGCAGCAGCACCATCCTGGAAGGCGAGTCCGGCGCGAACGACCCGGTGGGCATCTCCCTGATGGCGAGCCTGATCGCCGCCGGTGGCCTCAGCGCCGCGGGCTTCGCCGGCGTGGGAACCCAGTTCGTCCTTCAGATGGCAGTCGGCGGGGCCGTCGGCCTCATCGGCGGGCGCGCCCTGCTCGTCTTCATGCGCCGCGTCGCCCTGCCCAGCGAAGGTCTCTACCCGCTGCGAACCCTGGCGTGCGCGCTGATGCTGTACGGCATCGCCACACTGGCCCACGGATCGGGATTCCTTGCGGTGTTCGTCGCGGGCATCGTGATCGGAGACGCGCGCGCCCCGTACAAGCCCGAGATCAAGCGGTTCCATGCTGCACTGGCGGGAATGGCCGAGATCATCGCCTTCACGGTGCTGGGGCTGACCGTCGACCTCCGGGTACTCACCCACCCGGACGTGTGGATCCCCGGGCTGGTGCTGGGTGTGGGCCTGACCGCGTTGATCCGGCCGCTGGCGGTGGGCGCGTGCCTGGTGCCGGTGCGATTGGAGCGCAACGAACGCAGTTTCATCCTGTTCGCCGGCCTCAAGGGTGCGGTGCCGATCCTGCTCGGGGAATTCCTGCGCGCCGCGCACATCCCCGAAGCCGAGCGGCTGTACGGCATCGTTGTCGTCGTCGTCATCTTCTCGGTACTGGTGCAGGGCAGCGCGGTGCCCGGAGTCGCGAGGCTGTTGCGGTTGCCGATGCGGACGGTTGAGACGCAGCCCTGGGAGATCGGTGTCCGGCTCGCGGACGAGCCGCACGGAGTCCACCGCTTCACCGTCGCTCCGGGCTCCACAGCCCAGGGATGCACCGTCGAGGGGCTCAGTGACCAGGTCGGCGACATTTGGGTGAGCATCGTCGTGCGCACCACCGGCCTGGTGCCGGTGCGCGGCGATACCGAACTGCAGGCCGGCGACGAGGTCGTCGTCCTGGCAGATCCCGAATTGCACGACACGCTCGCCGAACTGTTCGGTGCCGCCTAGACCGGCCGCTCACCCTGCTCCGGTTGCGCGCGCTGCGTAGACTGGCCAGATGCTGGAACAGATCCGCGGGCCCGCCGATCTGCAGCACCTTTCGCAACAGCAACTCCGGGACTTGGCCCAAGAGATCCGCGAGTTTCTGATCCACAAGGTTGCTGCCACCGGAGGACACCTTGGCCCCAACCTCGGTGTCGTCGAACTGACCCTCGCGTTGCACCGGGTGTTCGATTCACCGCACGACCCGATCATCTTCGACACCGGCCACCAGGCCTACGTCCACAAGATGCTGACCGGCCGCGCCCAGGACTTCGAGACCCTGCGCAAGAAGGGCGGCCTGTCGGGATATCCGTCCCGGTCCGAGAGCGAACACGACTGGGTCGAATCCAGCCATGCCAGCGCGGCGCTGTCGTACGCCGACGGCCTGGCCAAGGCCTTCGAACTCACCGGACACCGCAACCGGCACGTGGTGGCGGTGGTCGGCGACGGCGCGCTCACCGGCGGCATGTGCTGGGAGGCGCTGAACAACATCGCCGGTTCCCGCCGTCCGGTGATCATCGTCGTCAACGACAACGGGCGCAGCTACGCGCCGACGATCGGGGGCGTGGCCGATCACCTGGCCACCCTGCGGTTGCAGCCGGCCTACGAGCGGTTGCTCGAGCGCGGACGCAACGCGATGCAGGCGGTGCCGGTGGTCGGTGACGTGGCCTACCACTTCATGCACAGCGTGAAGGCCGGCATCAAGGACTCGCTGTCCCCGCAGCTGCTGTTCACCGATCTCGGCCTGAAATACGTCGGCCCGGTCGACGGTCACGACGAGCGGGCGGTAGAAGTGGCGCTGCGCAGCGCCCGCGGTTTCGGCGCCCCGGTGATCGTGCACGTCGTCACACGCAAGGGCATGGGGTACGGCCCGGCCGAGGCCGACGTGGCCGAGCAGATGCACTCCACCGTGCCGATCGACCCCGTCACCGGGGTGGCGACCAAGGTGGCGGGCCCGGGTTGGACGTCGACGTTCGCCGAAGCACTGATCGATGTGGGCCGCAAGCGCCGCGACATCGTGGCCATCACCGCGGCGATGCCCGGGCCGACCGGCCTGTCGGCCTTCGGGGAAGCGTTCCCGGACCGGTTGTTCGACGTCGGCATCGCTGAGCAGCACGCGATGACGTCGGCGGCCGGGCTGGCCATGGGCGGCATGCACCCGGTCGTCGCGATCTATTCGACGTTCCTGAATCGGGCGTTCGACCAGATCATGATGGATGTGGCGCTGCACAAACTGCCGGTCACCATGGTCCTCGACCGCGCCGGCGTCACCGGCAACGACGGCCCCAGCCACAACGGCATGTGGGACCTGTCGATTCTGGGTGTGGTGCCGGGCATGCGGGTGGCCGCCCCGCGCGACGCCACCCGGTTGCGGGAGGAACTCGGCGAGGCGCTCGACGTCAGTGACGGGCCGACGGCCCTGCGTTTCCCCAAAGGTGATGTGGGCGAAGACATTCCGGCCCTCGAACGGCGCGACGGGGTGGACGTGCTGGCGGTGCCGGCGGACGGCCTGAACACCGACGTGCTGCTGGTGGCGGTCGGTGCGTTCGCGTCGATGGCGCTCGCCGTAGCCAAGCGCTTGCTCGACCAGGGGATCGGTGTGACGGTGATCGACCCGCGCTGGGTGTTGCCGGTTCCCGACGTGCTGCGCGACATGGCCTCTCAGCACAAGCTGCTGGTCACGCTGGAGGACAACGGAGTGGCCGGCGGCGTCGGTTCGGCGGTGTCGGCGGCGCTGCGTGCCGCGGATATCGATATCCCGTGCCGCGATGTCGGCCTGCCGCAGGAGTTCTACGACCACGCGTCGCGCGGCGAGGTGCTGGCCGACCTGGGACTCACCGACCAGGACGTAGCCCGGCGCATCACGGGTTGGGTTGCCGCACTGGGCACTTCGCCGGTCGAACAGTCCGCGATCAGCGAGCAGCTGGACTAGTCGGCTCCGGAGCCGGCCTGCGGGGCCCGCGTCACCGCAGCGGCCAGCACGGGGACGACGAGCTCGCGCTGCCAGGGCCGCGCCTGCCCGGCGTGCAGGTACTCGTCGGCAACGGCGACGGCGTCGTCGCCCGCCGCGGCGAGGCTCTCCCAGTCCCAGCACAGCCGGCGCACGAGGTCCGGCGAGACCAGGTTCTCGGTCGGGATACTCACCCGCTCCGACAATCCGGCCAGCGCTGCGCGGGCGACTTCCAGTCGCGCGGCGGCGTCAGGCTTGCGGCGGCTCCACCGCGCGGGCGGTGGCGGTCCGGCGGACTGCTCCGCGACGTCCGGCAGATCGTGATTCTGCCGGGCCGCCTCCAACGCCGCCAACCACATCGGCGCACTGCGGCGCTGATTGCGTCCACCGAACACCGGTAACGCCACCAGTTCGTCGACGGACTTCGGGTCGGCCAACGCGGCGTCGATGATGGCCGAATCCGGCAGGATCCGGCGCGGCGCGATGTCACGCCGCTGCGCGATCCGGTCGCGGGTGGTCCACAACTCGCGGACCGCGGCCAGCGCCCGGCGATCGTGCACCTTGTGGATGCCCGAGGTGCGGCGCCAGCGGTCACGCCGGGTGGGCGCGGCGGACAGCCGCTCCTCGGATGTCCGCAGATGTTCGAATTCCTGTGCGGCCCAATCGGTTTTGCCTTGCTCGGCGAGCACCTGAGCGATCGCGTGGCGTAACTCGATGAGCAGTTCCACGTCCAGTGCGGCGTAGTTGAGCCAGGCCGACGGCAGCGGGCGTTTGGACCAGTCGGCGGCGCCGTGTCCTTTGGCCAGGCCCTGGCCCAGTAACCGTTCGACCATGGTCGCCAGGTTGACCCGATCGAATCCGGCCAGGCGGCCGGCCAGTTCGGTGTCATACAGCGCCGGCGGACGCATGCCGACCTCGGCCAGGCAGGGCAGGTCCTGGTCGGCGGAGTGCAGAATCCATTCGTCTTGGCCGAGCACCTCGGCCACCGGTTGCAGGACGTCCAGCGGATCACCGCCGTGACTGACCGGGTCGATCAGCACGGTGCCGGCGCCGGACCGGCGAATCTGGATCAGATAGGCGCGGTTGGAATAGCGGAACCCCGAGGCCCGTTCGGCATCCACGGCGAACGGGCCGTGGCCCCGGTCGAGCTGTTCGGCGGCCGCGGCGATGTCGCTGGCGTAGACGGACAGATTCGGCATGCCGTCGGCCGGGTGCAAGAGCAGCGGAACTTCGGGCTCCGTGCTGCCCGGCGGATCGGTCTCCGCCGGAGACGGGTCGGGGCACATGTCAGGCGCGTGACCGTGAACTCAGGTCGGTGACACCGGCCGGCGGCAGACCCGCGGCGTGCTCGAGAACGTCGCAGAACGCCTGCACGTGGCTGCCCACATCCGGGGTGGTGGCAGTCCACGATGCGCGCAGCTCCAGCTGGTGGGCGCGCGGAGGACCGGAGATGTCGCCGTAACGCACCGAGGTGGTGGCGGTGACCGTCCCGCCCAGCGCGGTCATGTGTTTGGTGTGCGAGTCCAGCGCCTCGGACAGCCAACTCCACGCGACTTCCGGCAGCAGGGGATCGATGGCCTCGTGGGAGTCCAGGTCCGCCTGGATGTAGGCGACCAGGCGGATGGTGCCGTCCCAGGCATCGGAGCCCTCGGGGTCGTACAGCAGGATGAGCCGGCCGAACGCGTCACCTTCGGATCGCTCGGGAACGATTTCCAGGTCCGGGTGCTTGACCTCGGCGCCCAGCGCATAGCTGAACGGCGCCAGGCGCTGGGGTGGGCGAATCGGGCCCAGCTCGATCTCGGGCCGCACGGTGACACCGTTCATCGCCGCGACCGCTTCGCGGAATGGCTCGGGTTCGACCGCTGATGTCATGAATTTCGACGGTAGACCCATCGGTCGACACGCGCGCACAGGCGCGCCGAATTGGGCTCAGCTCGACGGACGGCTGTCAAACCGGGCCGGGCGCTTCTCGCGGTGCGCGGCCAGCCCTTCCTGCACGTCAGGGCCGCTGAAGCCGATGAATTCCAGGCCGAGTGAGGTCTCGAAGGCCGGGGCGAACATGCGATACCAGTGGTTGAGGCTGTGCTTGGTCCAGCGGATCGCCTGCTGCGCGCCGGCGGCCAGATTTTCCGCCAGCTTGGTGGCGGTGGCCAGCACGTCGTCGTCATCGACGCAGGTCGACACCAGGCCGATCCGTTCGGCCTCTTCGCCGGAAAGCGTCTCGCAGGTCAGCAGGTAGTACTTGGCCTTGGCCATGCCGACCAGCAGCGGCCAGCAGATCGCCGCATGGTCCCCGGCGGCCACGCCCAGCTTGGTGTGCCCGTCGATGATCTTCGCCGTCCGCCCCGCCACCGAGATGTCGGCCAGCAGCGCCACCACCAGGCCGGCGCCGACGGCGGGGCCCCTGATCGCCGACACCACCGGCTTGTCGAAGTTGACCAGGTTGAGCACCAGGTCGCGGGCCTCACGCATGATGCGGATCCGGCCCTCGTAGTCACCGATCGTCTCGTCGATCAGGTCGAAGCTGCCGCCGGAGGAGAACGCCTTGCCTTCGCCTCGGACCAGGACGACGTTGACGTTGGGATCGCGGTTGATCACCGGCCAGACGTCGGCGAGGTCGCGGTGCATCTGTGGTCCGACCGAGTTCAGCCCGGGGGCGTCGAGCACCAGGTTGAGGATTCCGTTGTCGCCGGGTTCGCAGCGCAGGCTGGGGAAGTCGTCATAGGTTGCGGGCATCCCGGCTGATGTTACGCAGCGGTGGCGGCGGCGTTCGCTTCTGGCAGCATTGAGCGCGATGAACACAACCCGTCGCGACCTCCCCTCGTCGCCGTATCTGGCCGCGGTCGCCGGCCGCAAACCCACCCGGGTGCCGGTGTGGTTCATGCGGCAGGCCGGCCGTTCGCTGCCCGAGTACCGGGCGCTGCGCAAACAGCACAGCATGCTGGCCGCGTGCTTCGAGCCGGAAGTGGCCTGCGAGATCACCCTGCAGCCGGTCCGGCGTTACGGCGTGGACGCCGCGATTCTGTTCTCCGACATCGTGGTGCCGCTACGCGCCGCGGGAGTGGATCTGGACATCGTCCCCGACGTGGGGCCGGTGATCGCCGATCCGATCCGCACCGCGGCCGATGTCGACGCCATGAAACCCCTTGACATGCAAGCGGTTCAACCGGTGCTGGACACCGTCGGCCTGCTGGTGGCCGCGCTGGGTGACGTGCCGCTGATCGGGTTCGCCGGGGCGCCGTTCACGCTGGCCTCATACCTGGTCGAGGGCGGGCCGAGCCGCAATCACGCCCGCACCAAGGCGATGATGCTGGCAGAGACGGACACCTGGCACGCGCTGCTGACGAAACTGACCGACCTCACCATCGCGTTCCTGCGCGGCCAGATCGAGGCCGGGGTGGACGCGATCCAGATGTTCGACTCGTGGGCCGGAACGCTGTCGCTGGCGGACTACCGCCGGTATGTGCTGCCGCACAGCTCCCGGGTTTTCGCCACCCTGGCCGAGCACGGCGTGCCGATGACGCATTTCGGTGTCGGGACCGCCGAGTTGCTGGGCGCCATGTCGGAGGCCGTGCAACCCGGGCGTGCGCGCGTCGTCGGTGTCGACTGGCGGACCTCGTTGACCGACGCCGCGAGCCGGGTCGTTCCCGGCACGGCGCTACAGGGCAACCTCGACCCGGTGGTGGTGCTGGCCGGCTGGGAGGTGGCCCAGCGTGCCGCGCGCGCGGTCGTCGACGACGGACGTCGCGCCGTCGACGCGGGAGCGGCGGGTCACGTCTTCAACCTCGGACACGGCGTGCTGCCGGAAACCGACCCCGGTGTGCTGACCGAACTGGTGGCGCTGGTCCAATCGTTATGACCCGCTCGTATTGCGTTGTAGGCGGCGGCATTTCGGGTCTGACGGCAGCGTACCGGCTGCGCGCCGCGGTCGGCGACGACGCCACCATCACGCTGTTCGAGCCGGCCGACCGACTCGGCGGCATCCTGCGCACCGACGTGGTGGGCGGCCAGCGCATGGACCTGGGGGCCGAGGCGTTCGTGGCGCGCCGGCCCGAGATGCCGGGGCTGCTGGCCGAGCTGGGGCTGTCGGACCTGCAGCGCGCAACCACGGGGGTGCGGCCACTGATCTACAGCGGCCGGCGGTTGCACGCCCTGCCGTCGGACACCGTGGCCGGGATTCCGTCATCGGCCGCGTCGGTGAGCGGGCTGGTCGACGACGAGACGCTGGCCCGCATCGAAGCGGAACCGCAGCGGCCGCTGCACTGGACACCCGGCAGCGATCCCGCAGTGGGCGAGTTGGTGGCAGACCGGTTCGGGGAGCAGGTGGTGAACCGCTCGGTGGAGCCGTTGCTGGCCGGGGTCTACGCGGGCTCCGCGGCGACGATCGGGTTGCGGGCGGCAGTGCCCACCGTGGCCGCAGCCCTGGACCGCGGCGCCACCAGCCTCACCGATGCGGTCCTGCATTGCCTGCCGCCGGCCGGCGGGGGAGCGGTGTTCGGGTCGTTGCAGGGCGGCTACCAGGTGCTGCTCGACGAACTCGTGGCGCGCAGCCGAATCCGTTGGGTGCGCACCGGGATCCGCAGTCTGGAACCCGGCTGGACCCTGCACGACGAGACCGGCGCCGGCTGGGCCGCGGACGCCGTGATCCTCGCCGTCCCGGCGGCACAGCTGGCCCGCCTGGTGCAGACGATCGCGCCGCGCACGGCTGCGGCCGCGGGCCGGATCATGACCGCCTCGGCGGCGGTGGTGGCCCTGGCGGTGCCGGGCGACACGGCCTTCCCGCAGTCCTCCGGTGTGCTGGTGGCCAGCGGAGAACCCTTGCACGCCAAGGCGATAACCCTGTCGTCGCGCAAATGGGGCGGCGGTGGCGACGTGCAGTTGTTACGGCTGTCGTATGGACGGTTCGGTGATGACATCGCCGCGGCCACCCCTGACGACGAGCTGCTGGCCTGGGCCCGCCAGGACATCGCCGACGTGTTCGGGCTGACCGTGGAACCGGTCGACGCGCGCGTGCAGCGCTGGCTCGATGCGATGCCGCAGTACGGGCCGGGGCACGCGGACCTGATCGCCGAGCTGCGGGCGGGTTTGCCGCCGACGCTGGCCGTGGCGGGCAGCTACCTCGACGGGATCGGTGTGCCGGCCTGCGTCGGGGCGGCCGGACGGGCGGTCACCGGCCTGGTGGCACCATAGGAGTCATGGCACGCCTCGACTTCGACGCCCTCAACGCAACCATTCGCTACCTGATGTTTTCGGTGTTCTCCGTGCGGCCCGGTGAGCTGGGCGATCAGCGCGACGCCATCATCGACGAGACCGCCACCTTCCTCAAGCAGCAGGAAGAGGGCGGCGTGGTGGTGCGCGGCCTTTACGACGTGGCCGGGCTGCGCGCCGACGCCGACTTCATGATCTGGACCCACGCCGAACGGATCGAGGCGTTGCAGGCGACCTATGCCGACTTCCGCCGCACCACCACGCTGGGCCGGGTCTGCGCACCGGTGTGGAGCAGTGTGGCGCTGCACCGGCCGGCCGAATTCAACAAGAGCCACATCCCGGCGTTCCTCGCGGGCGAGGAGCCGGGGAACTACATCTGCGTGTATCCCTTTGTGCGGTCCTATGAGTGGTATCTGCTGCCGGATGACGAACGGCGCCGGATGCTCGCCGAGCACGGGATGGCCGCGCGCGAGTACAAGGACGTGCGCGCCAACACCGTGCCGGCCTTCGCGCTGGGCGACTACGAGTGGCTCTTGGCGTTCGAGGCGCCCGAGTTGTACCGGATCGTCGACCTGATGCGGGAACTGCGCGCCACCGACGCCCGCCGGCACACCCGCGAGGAGACGCCGTTCTTCACCGGCCCCCGGGTGGGAGTCGAGCAGTTGGTGAACGCGCTGCCGTGAGTGCCCCTTTCGATCCCACCGACCCGGCCCGCTTCGAAGAGAGCTACCGCGACGAACGCGTCGTGCGCGGCCTGCCCGCCGCAACGCCATGGGACATCGGCGGCCCGCAGCCCGTCGTGCAGCAACTCGTCGCTGTGGGTGCCGTGCGGGGGGAGGTGCTCGACCCCGGAACGGGGCCCGGCCACCACGCGATTTACTATGTCTCGCAAGGCCTTTCGGCGACGGGCATTGATGGGTCGGCCACCGCGATCGAACGGGCCCGTGACAACGCGGCGAAGGCCGGGGTGACTGTCGATTTCCAGGTCGCCGACGCCACCAGGCTGGAAGGTTTGGACGGCCGCTTCGACACCGTCGTGGATTGCGCGTTTTTTCACACCTTCATCAACGCGCCGGAACTGCAGAAGTCCTACGTGCAAGCGCTGCACCGCGCAACCCGGCCGGGGGCGCGGTTGTTCATGTACGAGTTCGGCGTGGGCGAGGTCAACGGATTCACGATGTTGCGGTCGGTGTCCGCCGATGACTTCCGGGAGATCCTGCCGTTGGGCGGTTGGGAGATCACCTATATGGGCCCGACCACCTATCTGATCAACGTGAGCCCCGAATCGATCGCGTTGCTCGCCGCGCGCAATCCCGACATGGCCGAAGAGGTGGAGTCGATGCTCGCGCAGTACCGGGCGATGGAGCCGTGGCTGGCCGGTGGGCGGGTGCACGCGCCGTTCTGGGAAGTGCACGCGACCCGCGTGGATTGATCGGGTTGCCGAACTCGGCCGCGGAGTGTGGCCGCCGCGTCGGCTCGGCGACTGTGAATTCGGCGCCGCGACACGCCGACGAAGCGTCGCCCAATTCACAGTCGGCGCGGCGATCTGGGCGGCGCGGCGATGTGGGCGGCGATGCGATGTGGGCGGCGCGGCGGGTGTCAGCCCTCGTCCGGCACCAGCGTCAGCGAAATCGAGTTGATGCAATACCGCAGGTCGGTCGGCGTCGGGTAGCCCTCGCCGGCGAACACGTGGCCCAGATGACTGTGGCAGTTCGCGCACAGCACCTCGGTGCGGGTGGTGCCCATCGAATGGTCGGGACGCAGCACCACCGCCTCGGAGCTCGACGGGTCGAAGAACGACGGCCACCCGCAGTGTGACTCGAATTTTTCTGTGCTGCGGAACAATTCGGCACCGCAGGCCCGGCAGTTGTACACACCTCTGGTCTTGGTGTCGGTGTATTTTCCGACGAACGGGCGCTCGGTGCCGGCACGCCGCAGCACCTCGAACTCCTGCGGGTTGAGTTTCTTGCGCCACTCGTCGTCGGAGAGTTGCAGTTTCGGTCGCGCGAGTTCAGTCATCGCTTCTCCTCAATCGCTTGGCGGTCCCTCTCCCACGCTAGCTCGCTCACGCTCGGCGAGCAGCCACGGCGGATCGATCCCGTCCTCGAGCCTGTTCTCCGCCTTGGCATCCAGGAACCGGAAGTACAGCACCGTGAACGTCACGATCAGCACCAGAGACCAACCGTAGGTGATCTTCAGGTATTCCAACGCCCGTCCCCATCGCATCCAGTTGAAGAGCAGCCAGCGGTCCAGCGTCATGAAACCGTAGATGCCCAGCCACGCCGGCCAGTTGCGGATCACCGAGTTGGGCAGCACGACGGTCATCAGGAACGGGAACAGCATCATCGAGTAGTAGCCCTGGGCCAGCGACATCACCAGCCACGACCACAGCATCAGCACCCCGGAGGACGTGGTGAACCAGAACAGCGGGTCGCGGGTGCGGTAGTACCGGTACAGCAGCCACAGGGCGCCGATAGCGATCGCGGTGAACAGCAGCCGCAGCGCGATGATCAGCCAGAAGGGCAGGCCGAAATAGACCCCATTGCCCTCGATCGAGCTGTTGAAGTAGTCGCGGGTGCCCAGGATGTAGGGCACCGTGCGGGTGAAGAAGTCCATCGGGTGCGGCACCAGCGGCAGCGCGGCAAGGTTGGCGGCCAGCGGCACCAGGAACGCCATCACCAGCGCCCGCCACTGGCGGTTGAGCAACGGCAGCAACAACAGCGGTCCCAGCAACGGTTTGAGCACCAGTGTCAGCCCGATGGCCAGGCCCGCCCACCACTGACGGCTGGACCGGCCATCGAGCAGCCAGCGCAGGAACAGCACTTCCAGCAGCAGGATGCAGCCGTTGATGTTGGTGAAAACGAGTGTGTTGGTGACGGTCTCGGTGCAGAACATGGCCAGGATCAGCGCCGGTGCGGCCACCGAGGACAGCGTGAAGTGGAACATCCGCAGCAGCAGGTAGGCAGCGACCAGGATGGCGACGGTGTTGATGGAGATGAACAGATAGCGCGACGGCGCGAACGGCAGATAGCCGAAGGGTGCCATCAGCAGCGTGCCGCCGGGCGGATACAGGTAGTGCGGGTCGACGTAGTCGAAGTGCTCGTTGTAGATGTCCCAGCCATGCCGGAAATTCAGCACCGCCCGGTACACCGGCTTGAAATCGTCGGTGATGTTGCCGTTGGTGGTGAGCACGATGCTGCGGTGGAGCACCGACAAAATGGCCGCAGGCCATAGGACCGCCCGCAGCACCGATGCGGTGGTCGATGGGCCGGGACGGAATGCGGCCTGCACTGATGCGCGTAAGCCGGTTCTGGTCGAGTCAGCTGCCGTCACCAGCGCACCGTACACCGGCGTCGCGTTCGCCCGGCCGTGCAGGGGCCGGGGAGAAGCCGGACAAATCGGCTCCTGGGTGGGCGCCAGGCGGTCTGGGCGCTGATTACGCCGGACAGTAGGTGTCGGTGCCGGGCAGCTTTCCGGTGTCCAGATAGCCGACCAGCGGAGGAACCGCGCACGACGAATAGATGCTGGCGCCGTGACCGATGCCCTGCCACATCACCCGCTTGCTGGCGGCGTTGGCGTTGATGACGGTGGCCGCCGTCGCCGCGACGCCCTCGTTGCCCGCGATCGGGTCGTTCTGCACGCCGAGCAGCAACACGTCGATCTTGAGTTCTTTCGGCGCCTGGGGGGTCGAACCGGTGGGCCAGTGCACGCACTTGACCAGATTCAGGGCGGCAACGGCACCGAACTGCGGGTAGAGCTTGCCCCAGGCGACCACCAGCTCGCGCACCCGGTCCGGGGTGGGCCGGTTCAGCGCGTCGCTGCAGCGGTTGACGAACTGGCCGTCACTGTCCCGGATGCTTTCGGCGCGGTTGACGAGATTGTTCAGTGGGTTCTCGTCACCGGAACGGGCTGCCGCCAGCGCGTTCGCCAGCTCCACGGTGGTGTTGACCCGGTCGCCGGTGGGGAATCCGAGGGCGGTGCTGATCGCGTTGGCGATCGAGGCGACCGACGCGCGCACACCCTTGCTGGTCCTGGCGTCGGCGAGCAACGCACTGACCGCGCCCTTGGGGTCGGGACCCAGAGCGCAGTTCACCGCCACGCACTGCGCCGCGAAGGCGTCCAACGCGGCCTGCTGGCCCTTGACCTGTTGTTCGGCCGCGGCCTCAGCGCTGGCGCCGATGGCGACGGGCGAGTCGAGGATCAGTCTGGCCACCTTGTCGGGACGGGAGCCGGCGTAGGTCAGCGCGAGCTGCGCGCCGTTGCCGATACCGACGAGCGCGACCGACGGTACGTCCCACAGGTTGCGCAGGCGCTCGATGTCGGAGGCCGCGTGCGCGTTGTCGTAGGCGGAATCGCCGGGCGCGATGGCGTCGGTGCAATTGGTGGTGGCGGTGTTGGAGATTTCGGAAAGGTTGGCCACCGGGTCGTCACCGGTCTCGAACTGGGCCTGATCGCGCATGTTGTCGCGGTCGAGCCGGTCGCGGCAGTCGATGGGACTCGACGTACCCATGCCGCGGCGGTCGATGGCCACGATCGGGTGAGCGTCCAGCACGTCGGTGCCGGCGCGGGACAACCAGACCGGAAGTTGGGTGGAAGACGCGATGTCGGTGCCGGTCGTGAAGACCAGCGGTCCCGCGTCCTTGGGCGTCTTCGGGGAGCGGGCGCGGACCACGCCGATGCTCACCGACCCCGACCCGCCGTTGACCGGGTCCAGGTCTGCGTCGAATGTGGCGCAGTCCAGCTTGACGCCAGGTGCGGCGGGGACGCCCGCGTCGGCGTTGACTTTCGACGTGCAGTCGCGCCAGGACAGGTCGTTCTTCGGTGCCGCGATGGGCGGCGGACCGCTCGGTGGTGGTTTCGTGGTGACGGCGCCTTGCGGGCGGGCGCCGGAATTGGTGGCGAAGCGCGGGTCGGCGCCGAATACCGGGACGCAGCCGGCCAGCACTGTGGTCACTGCCAGCAGGATCGTGGCGGACGTGAGGTGCCGACGCATGCCGACCACAGTAGCGGGAACCGCCGACTACTCCTTGACGTAGCGCGTGTAGAGATAGCCGGCGTCATCGGTGAGGACGTGGGCGCAGCGCATCCGCGTCGTCACCTGCCCGGGTCCCGAGGCGATCCGGTGCGCCTCGCCACCGACCACCAGCGGCGCGATGGTCAGGCACAACTCGTCAAGCAGGTCGGCCTCGATGAACGCGCCGAGCAACGTCGGTCCACCCTCGGTCAGCACGTGGCGCAGGTTCCGGTCGGCCAGCGCGGTCACCAGGACGGACACGTCGACCTCGGCGGGATCGTCGCCCGAGCAGTCGATCACCTCGGCGCCCAGCCCGACGAGGTGACGCCGGGTGTCGTCGGCCGCGGCCGTGCAGGTCAGGATCAGCGGCGGCACCTCGGTGCGAGTGAACACCGCGAGATCGCGGTCCAGATGACCGGATTTGGTGACGATGGCCAGCGGCGGGATCTCGCTCTGGCCGCGCGCCTGCCGATGTTGGCGCTGCCCCACGCTCAGCTGCGCACCCGAGTAACCCTCCGAGCGCACCGTGCCCGCCCCGACCACGATCACGTCGGCGAGTTCGCGCAGCACCACGAAAACGGCCCGGTCGCCGGGCCCCGCCAGTGCGCCGGACAGCCCCTCGACGGTGGCGCCGCCGTCCAGGCTGGTGATGAAGTTCGCCCGTACCCGGGCTGCCCCTTCCGGATAGGCATAGAGCCCGGGTAATTCGGCGTGGTCGAGTTGGCGTTGGGACCCGAGCAGATTCAGTGACGTCTCAGCGGCCAGACCGGATGCGATACCGGCCTCGAAGTCGGACATGTGCTCGATTGCAGCACGTCGCTACAGTGCCACCATGCACGGGTCCACCTCTTCGGCCGCGGTGGGTCACTTGGTGGACCGGCGTCCCGCGGTGTCACCGGAGCGGTTGATCGCCCAGTTGCGGCCTCCGCCGACATTCGCGGAGGTGAGCTTCGCCAGCTACCGGCCCGATCCGGCCGAGCCGACTCAGTCCGCGGCCGTGGTGGCGTGTCAGGAGTTCTGCCGGCAGGCGCAGGAGCGACGGGCCGGGCGCAAGAAGCTGTTCGGCCGGCGCGAGGTCCTGCCCGGGGTCGGGCTGTATCTGGATGGCGGGTTCGGGGTGGGCAAGACGCACCTGCTGGCATCCGCGTACTACCAGTTGCCCGGCAGCGGACCGGGCACCGACGACAGTCCCAAGGCGTTCGCCACTTTCGGTGAGCTGACCCAACTGGCCGGGGTGTTCGGATTCGCCGAGTGCATCGACCTGTTGGCCGGCTACACCGCGGTCTGCATCGACGAGTTCGAATTGGACGATCCGGGCAACACCACGCTGATCTCGCGGATGTTGTCGTCATTGGTCGAACGGGGCGTGTCGGTCGCCGCGACCTCCAACACGCTGCCCGAGCAACTCGGTGAGGGCCGCTTCGCGGCTCAGGACTTTCTGCGTGAAATCAACACGCTGGCAAGCATTTTCACTACAGTTCGGATCGAGGGCCCGGACTACCGGCACCGGGATCTGCCGCCCGCGCCGCCGCCGCTGAGCGATGAGGAGGTCGCCGCCCGCGCCACCGGCGTTGCCGGGGCGACGCTCGATGATTTCGATGCGCTGTGCGCGCATCTGGCGACCATGCACCCGTCGCGCTACCTGACCCTGATCGAAGGCGTGACAGCGGTATTCGTCACCGGTGTGCACGCGCTGGACGACCAGAACGTGGCGCTGCGGCTGGTGGCGCTGACCGACCGGCTCTACGACGCCGGCATCCCGGTGGTGGCTTCCGGTGCGAAGCTGGACACCATCTTCAGCGAGGAGATGCTGTCGGGGGGCTACCGGAAGAAGTACCTGCGGGCCACCTCGCGGCTGCTCGCATTGACTACCCGACCTCCCGGGTCATGATGTAGTCATCCTCCAGGTGGGGGCCCAGCTGGAAGGTGCGGGTGCCACTGACCGCGAAGCCGTTCTTCGCGTAAAAGCGTTGCGCGCGTTGATTCTTCTGGTTCACACCCAGCCAGACCTGGCGTGCTCCCCAGGCGGCGGCGCGGGCGAGTGCGGCCGTCATCAATGCAGCGGCGACCCCGGTGCCGTGGAAGTCGCTGAGCGTGTAGAGCTTTGACAGTTCCACGGGCTCACCCGGTGCTGAGCGAACCAGCATCGCGTAGCCGACGATCCGGCCGTTACGGCGGGCGGCCAGAATCGCGCGCTGCGGGTCGGTCAGGTATTCGGCGAACCGGTTGGGGGACAGGTGCGCGTCGACGAACGCGGCGACGTGCTCGGGCGCCACCGAAGCCGGGCATGCCAACGGAAATGTCTGGGCCGCAAGGGTGGCGAGTTGGTCGGTATCCGCGGCAACGGCGGCGGCTACGCCATCCAGATCGTCGTAACGAGCGTCGTGCAGATCGTCGTGCAGTTCGTCGCGCAGATCAGAGGTTCCACTGTGCGAGGTGCTCACCGGTCTTGCGGTCCAGCAGCACGACCACCGACACCGGGTCGCGGTAGGCGTCCCAGTACACCCCGCCCCGGACCACTGCACCTTGTGGCGCATTGCCCAGCGCGGCGTCGAGCCAATCCGGCGCATCGCACGGCCGCGGCTTGTAGGCATCAGCGAACGGGGTGACACCGTCGAAGCTGAAGTTGGTCGCCATGACGTAGGAGTTGGGCACCCGGACCGCACGGACCACCACGTCGGCGCGGTTCACCGAACTGTCCGGGAAGCTTTTCACCGGAACGCCGCTGCGGGTGTAGCCGAATCCCGGTGGCGGGTCGACGGGGACCACGCTGGTCACGGTGACGTCAGCGACGTAGGTACCTGTGTCCACTCGCAACGTGTCGCCGATGTGGCCGATCGGTGCGTCGCCGGCCCGCGCCCGGGGAAGGGCGGCGTCTACCGACAACACGCCCGCCGCCATGACGAGGAACGCGGAAAGGACGATCAGCCAGCGGTGCATCTTCGCCTCCTGGGCTGCCTGTTCTCCGGACCTTCGCATGATTACACACGCAGCTTTGCTGCGGGCAGGGTTGGTCCCCTCAGGTCTGTGCGTCCGGGGGAGCGGTGAAGGATTGCAGAGCGGTGGCAAGGTCTGCCTCGACGCGTTCCTTGTCGACGCCGGCGCGGTGCAGCGGACCGGCACCGCCCTCGGCTTCGAGCAGCGCGAGCAGCATGTGTTCGGTCCCGATGTAGTTGTGGCCCAACCGAAGTGCCTCACGGAAGGTCAACTCGAGCACTTTGCGGGCCGGGCCGCTGAAGGGGATCAGCGCGGGGATTTCCGCCGCGCGCGCGGGAAGTTCTATCGACTTCTGCAGGGCCTCGGCGTCGATCTTCTGCTGGCGGATCAAGACGGTGGCCAGCGCCGCGGGATCGCCGAGGGTGCCGAGCAGCAGATGGTCGGGGGTGATCAGGTCGTTGCCCGCTTCGTGTGCGGCATTCTGCGCGGCCACCACGGCGTTTCGGGCCCGTGGGGTGAACCGGGAGAAGCCCTGCTCCGGGTCGAGCGGGGTGGCGTCGGCCTTGGGGACGAACCGTTTCTGGGCAGCCTGCTTGGTAACTCCCATCGCTTTGCCGATGTCGGTCCAGGAAGCACCCGAGCGCCGCGCCTGATCGACGAAGTGTCCGATGAGGTGGTCGGCGACCTCGCCGAGACTCTCCGCGGTGAGGACGGCGTCGCTGAGTTGGTCCAGGGCGTCGCTGTGGACTTTTTTGATGGTGTCGATCAGCTCGTCGAGACGGACGGGATGGGTGATCTTGGTGGGCTCGACCATGCCGTCAACGCTAGGTTGACGATTGCTGGTTTGTCAACCTGGGGTTGACGATTTCACCGGGAAAGTTCACCTCGCGTTCGTCGTCGCTCGAGATGCGGCCTGACCTCGGGTTTGGGAGAATCGCAGGGCTATGAGAATCCTCGTTTGCGCGGCCGCCGCGGTGGCCGTCATCGGCTGGGCAGCCCCCGCGCACGCAGATGCCAACCAGGATCAGGCCTTTCTGGTCTCCCTGGGTGCGGCCGGCCTCACCTACAAGGACCCCGAGAGCGCGATCGCGGCCGGCAAGAAGGTGTGCGATATGGCCAACGAGGGCAAGACGGGGGTCGAGGTCGTCAAGGTGCTGCAGGACGCGAACCCCGCTTTGTCGCAAGTGAATGCGGCCCGTTTCACCGCGATCTCGGCCGGCGTTTACTGCCCGTCGCAGTTGCCGCCGGCGCAACCGGCCGGCAACGGCGGCTGAGACGCCGGCGTCCCTCGGGCGCAGGCGGGGTCCGCGACATCCTGCGCGGCAAGTGCGTCCCCACCGGTAGCCCGGGCGTGTGCACCCGGTGTACCAAGGAGGGCGGAAGACACCCGCGTGCGTGAGGGAGAGTGTGCCGTGATGACGCAGGACTATCGCCGGTGAGGACGGGATTGGCCGCGGGCGCGGCACTGGGGACCACCGGCGTGTTGAGCTGGGCCGGACTGCGCGCACTTGTCGGGTGGATCGAACGCAACCCCGATCCGCTTACCCGGGAGCAACTGCTGGCCGAGCCGGAAGGCGACGAGGTCACGATCACCCGCCCCGACGGGACGGTGCTGCGCGCGCTGTCCGCGGGCGAGGGTTCGCCGGTCGTACTCGTGCACGGTTACACGGTCACCCTCGCCGAGTGGAACGTCGTGTGGGATGCGTTGTTGGCCAGGGGGTATCGCGTTATCGCTTTCGATCAGCGCGGGCACGGCAGGTCCACGCTCGGCTCCGAGGGGATCGGTTCTGGGCCCATGGCCGCCGACATCGCCGCGGTGCTCGAACATTTCGGCGTCGACGACGCGGTGCTCGTCGGCCATTCGATGGGCGGCTTCGTCACCATCCGCGCCTTACTGGACCATGCCGACGTCTCGCAGCGGTTGCGGGGGCTGGTGCTGTTCGCTACGTGGGCAGGCCGTGTCATGGACGGAGCGCCCCAGAACAAGGTGCAGATCCCACTGCTGGAACGCGGAATCCTGCAGCGGATGCTCCGCTACCGGACAGTGGGGGTGCTGTTCGGCGCGGCGCAATGCGGCAAGCGCCCGTCCCCGGCAATGGTCTCGGTGTTCACCGAGGGCTTTCGCCAGCACGTCGACGAACACGGGCCGCTGCTACCGATCGTGCGCGCCTTCTCTCGTGAAGACCGCTACCCGCGGCTTGGCGAGATCACCGTGCCGACCGTCGTCATGGTCGGGGCCGCGGACCGCACCACGCCGCCCAATCACTCGCGCCGGATGGCCGACGGCATTCCCGGCGCCCGGCTGGTCACAGTGGCCGACGCGGGGCACGCGCTGAACTGGGAGGCCCCCGATGAGCTGGTCAAGGTCATCGAATCGCTGACGGCTTAGACCGGTTGGTCACCGACTATCGCCGTGCGGCTTCGGGTCAGCCCTGGCCCGTGGGCTTCGTAGCCTGCGTCCAGGTCTGACCATCGAAGTAGCGGAACACGTTCGGCGTCGACGGATCGGGATACCAGCCCGCAGCCGGTTGCCAGGCGTGCGGCACGTAGGGCTGGGGCTTCGGTGATCTCGTCATACGCACCACCAACGCAATGAGTCCGGCGACGAGGCCGAGTCCGACGACACCGACGACGAGCAGGATTGCGAGCAGTGACATACCCGGTCACTCTTCCAGGTTCACGCAGTACATGGGCGGCGACGGTGTCGATCACGTGACGCCGGAAGTGCCGAGAAAAGACTCGCCGAACATCAGCGCAGGGTGATTTTAAGGGTTAACGTGAGGTAAACTTTCTGCTAACTCCCGACGTATTGGGAGTCTGGATTACCGGTCTCGAGCCAATCGGAGCCCCGCTATGTCCACCCGCATCACCGTCGCTGTCGGGTCCCTACTAGCTGGCGTCTCGCTGCTGTATGGCGCCGCCGCTGTGCACGCCGCCGCATCGTGGGCCGACACGGCCCAGGATGATCAGTTCCTGGCTCTGCTCGACCAAAAGGGCGTCTCGGCCATCTCCGGTGTGCCGGCCCTCATCGCCACAGCGCATCAAATTTGCGGCGGGCTCGCGTCCGGCATGTCGGCGGACGCCCTACTGGATGCGCTGGTGGATACCGCGAACACCGTCACCCCCGGCGCCGACCCGGGCCGCCTGGTGCGTACCGAATCGCGATTCCTCGACGCGGCAGTGGAGGCCTACTGCCCGAACAACCGGGGACGGGTGGTGTTCACCAATCCCGCAGCCTGGAGTCAGTCGAAACATGTTGTGGTGCTGGCTTCTTCGCTGATCAAAGGCGCCAATCCGGAAATCCCGGCTCCGCCGGGACCGGGAGTTGAGGCGCAGAACCTCACGCCACCGGCCGTAGTGGCCCCGCCCCAGCCGAGGAAGCCGGCACCTCCCGTTGTCGGTCCTCCGCCCGGCGGTGGCGGTGGGGGAGGAGGCACCGGCGGTGGCACCGGTGGGGTTTCACCGATGCCGCCTCTGGAACCGGGGATCATCACGCTGGCGCCATAACGCTCAGTCGATCTACGGTGCTGTGATGCCGCATGGGCTGCCGATTCCGCACGCCGCGCTGCACCGGTCGATCAGCAACACCGTCGGCAGCACGCCCGACATCAATTGGTCGATCTGTATTCGAGACGCCGCCGGTCGCCCTCTGGTTCACCACAATTGCGATGCGGCCATGGAGACTGCCAGTGTCGGAAAGCTGTTGCTATTAGCCGAAGTTGCGCGGCGGTGCGACGACGGCACGATGGACTTCGACGAAGTACTGGACCGCAATCCTGCCGTGCACGTTGCCGATTCGGGTATCTGGCAGCATCTGCAGGTTCAGCAGTTATGTGTCCGCGATCTGTGCGTGCTGGTCGCGTCGGTCAGCGACAACCTCGCCACCAACGTGTTGCTGAACCGTGTGGGATTGCAGAGCGTCCAAGAACTCGGTGGGGCAATCGGTTTCACCAAGACTGTGCTGCTCGATCGGGTTCGGGACCAGCGCGGCCCCGATGACGCGTGGACGTTGTCGGTGGGTTCGGCCGCCGAGTTGTCCGATTTCATGTGTCGCCTGGCCGCCAAGCGGCTCATCTCGTCGTCGGTCTCCAACGAGTTGAACGCGTGGCTGGCGACGGGCGTGGATCTGTCGATGGTGGCGTCCGCATTGGGCCTTGATCCGCTGGCGCATACCGAGCCGGATCGCGGCTTCACCATCCGCAATAAGACCGGGACCGACGCGGCCGTCAGAGCCGACGTGGGCACCGTCGAACGAAATGGCACCTCGTTCTCCTATGCCGTCATTGCCAACTGGGATGCCGGCGGCTCAGATCTGCGGGACACGGTGGTTGCTGGAATGCGCTCGATCGGTGGGGCGCTCAGAGACCTGCTGGCGCACGAATCCTGAATCTGGGTGTTGCACCAGCCGCGATACGAAAGACGTTGGCCGAGTACCTACGCGGCGGAGCCGATCAGACGCTCGAACGCCGGCCAGACGACGCCTAGAGCGCAGACAACGCCGCGGCCCGAATCTCGTCGTTGTCGACCGCGGTATACCGCTCCGTCGTGGCAACGCTTTACGATGCGGTCCTGGGCTCACGACGCTGAAGGAGGACCTGGCGATGGGATTGCCCGCATTGGTTCTCGTGCACGGAGGCGGGTTCGCCGCTGATTCTTGGGACCCAACCATCGACGTGATCCGCATCCTGGAGCCGGAACTAAAGGTGCTCACCGTTGATTTGCCGGGTCGGGGAAATAAAGGCGGTGACCTGATCACCGCTTGTGTCGATGGGTGGGTCGATTCGGTGGTGTCGGACATCGAGAATGCTGCGCTCGACGACCTCGTGATCGTCGGCCATTCGCTGGCGGGCGTGATCGTCCCCGGTGTTGTCACCAAGCTCGGCTCGGCGCGGGTGCGGGAGATGATCTTGGCCACCGCGCAAGTACCAACCAACGGCAGCGCCCTGGTGGACACGCTTCCCGGGGCGCAGAGCTGGTACGCACGTCGCACCGCGAAACGTCATGTGCAGAAATCCCGTTCATTACGCCCGGGAGGTTTGCCTACTGCGTTGGCGAGGTTTGTATTCTGCAACGGAATGACTCCCGCACAGTGCAAGTTCACGCTGGCTCGGTCCTGTCAGGAATCACCCTCAATAATGATAGAAAAAGTTGACCGCAGTGGTATGCCCGATGATGTGCCACGCACGTGGATACTCACTCGGCGTGATCGCGCCGTCTCGAAGAAGATTCAACGCGAGTGCATCGCCGCGCTTGGCGGAGTGCAGACCCTCATTGAGATCGACACCTGCCACATGCTGATGGTGAGCGAACCTGAACGGCTGGCAGAGATCCTCATCGGGCGTTGCCGTTTGTACGAACAGCCCAGGCCCTGAGGATGGCGTCGACCAGGCCGGCCCACGCCGGCGGGAACGATCGCGGCGCGGGCCCGCTCACATCACGTCCAGCACGGTTGCGGCGCCGTCGAGCGCCTGGGCGAGCCCGTCGGGATTGGCACAGTCCCAGCACCCGGCACGGATCGCGGCGGCGCGGATCCTGAGCGCGGCGACGGGATCGTCGGCCGTGCGGGCCGCCTCGGCGATAGTCGCGGCGGCGAGCCGTGCATCGGCGGCGGTGGAGAGGCCGGCAAGTGCGCCCTCGACGTGCAGGGCGCCGGCGAAGTCGCGCAGCGCACCGGCGAGGGCCGTCGCTTTGGGAACGGCTTCGCCGATGCGAACGAGGTAGTCCAGCGCTGCGGTTTCGGGATCGGTCGGTGGGGTGCTGGTGGGAGTTGTCATGCCGCCAAGCTAACCCACGAAGATAGCGAATTGCCAAGGGCTGCAACGAAACCCGACTAGGGTGGTGCGGGCACTGCACGGATCGTAAGGCTGTCGCGCCGAAAAGTGTTTCAAGTCAACGAAAGTTGTACATGCCGTGTACTCCCAGCACGCGGGTGAGCCCAGAAAGGCAACGCCCGCAGCCGATCTCGGCCACGGGCGCGCCCATCTAGCGGAATTACGGCTTCTTGTGCTTGGTTACATCCGGCTTGCCGTAGCTTTCGCCGGGCCTCTGGGTCGGCGGCAAAGGCCGTCCCTCTACCGACGTAACTTCGCGACCAGTCTTGCCACCACGCGGCCCGATGACCGGGTACTGACCAGACTTCGGGGTGCGGTCCCCAGGTCTCAGATTTTTACTGCTACCCATGATGGGTGCCTCCATTTCCCTGCGCGCGCCCCAATTGCAGCTTGGAGTCTCCGCGGAGGAGAGTGCGCGTCGTTTGGTTGACGGAGCGTCGGGTGGTTTACAGTAGGCGTTCACTACGCGCACTACCGCACCCCGTAACCGGCGCTCAACACCGCGCCGGTTGCGGGGTGTCCTGCGTTAGCCAGTATGGGCATCAGCTATGACATTTGCACGCACAACGCGTGCGTGTCGCGGCTGTGTCACAAGAAGCGCTACACAACACCTAGGGTCAACGGCCGCAAGTAACCACAACAGATTGTGTCTGTTCTTAAGGCAGCGTAAGAAGATCGCTTAGGAAAGCGCTGGTTGAGCAAAGGGTGGGCATTTTCACCCGGTTGACGGCATCACGCGCAACGTCCGCAATAGGCCCGAACCATGGGGAGGCGGATGCCGGGCTGCGGGGCAGCTATTGCATGTTTATTGCATGACAACAGATAAGTCTATCGAAATACCATCATTTACTGCATAAACTCTGGTGCGCGATACTGGGATTGAACTTGTTTCTTGCTGTTTAGCTGATCAGCTGAAATATCGCTCTGGCCTGCTGAGATAGGAACTTTAGCTGATCTTTTTAGTTCGCCATGTAACGTCATGCATCGGTATGGAGAGCCTGCGGAGAGCCCGCGGGGAGCTCGGCAAAACGGGAGGCGGCAGTGGCAAAGGCGGGTCACCGCGCATGGGGAACCGTTCGCAAACGTGCGTCCGGGCGGTGGCAAGCGTCCTATATCGGACCGGACGGCCACCGGCACTCCGGTGAGACGACGTATTCCGTCAAAAGCAACGCTGAGGGCTGGCTGGCCAACGAGCGCAAGCTGATCGAGCGCGGCGAATGGACCTCACCGGAGGAGCGCAAGCGCGCCGCGATCGCCGAGCAAGCTGCCGGAATCACGTTCGGCGACTACGCGGCGAACTGGCTAGAGACACGCACGGTGAAGGGCAGCCCGTTGGCCAGACGCACCCGCGAGCATTATGGCAACCTGTTGAACCGGCACATCTATCCCGACTTCAAGACCACGCCGCTGCGCGACATTGACATGACGATGGTTGACCAGTGGTATGTCCGTACGCTGGTAAGCGCGCCGACGATGCGCAGCCACGCCTACAGCTTGTTCAAGACGATTCTTGAAACCGCCCGCACCCGTGACCGGTTGATTGAGGGCAACCCGTGCATGATCCGCGGAGCGGGGGCCGTCGCCCGTGCTGGCGTGACCGTGGTCGCCACGGTGGACCAGCTCGTCGCTGTCGTTGGGGCGATGCCGGAAGACTTGCGGCTCATGGTGTTGCTCGCGGGTTGGACCGCATTACGCGCCGGTGAGCTTGTCGAGCTTCGCCGCAACGATATCGAGTTGACCGACGACGAGGTTGGCGTGATCCGGGTGCGTCGTGGTGCTGCTCGGGTTAAGGGCGGATGGATCGTCGACGGACCCAAGAGTAACGCCGGGATTCGTGACGTTGACATTCCGCCGCACGTCATTCCGGCGGTCCGTGAACACCTGAAGCGGTTCACCGCGCCGGGGGACTCGCTGCTGTTCCCTCCGCGCAGTCCCGACCCATCCGGCAGACGGCGGCTGCAACCATCGACCTTCAACCGTCACTACGACAAGGCGCGTAAGGCCGCCGGTCGGCCCGATTTGCGCTTGCACGATCTTCGCCACACGGGCGGCACGTTGGCCGCTCAGACCGGGGCCACGCTCGCCGAACTTATGGCGCGACTTGGGCATTCATCACCGCAGGCGGCGATGCGCTACCAACACGCCGCGCAGGGCCGGGGCAAGGTCATTGCCGACGCCCTGAGTAGGATAGCTATGGGCAAGTAGTCCGCAGATTCGACTAAATATCTAGGTGTTACCGATCCTTTCTGGGTGAGAGCTGGCTTTCCAAACGTCTAATAAGCGTCGTGGACGCGCCGCTTATCATCCGAAGGTCCTGACCCCGCGTGGCCGGCATTCAACAGAGACTTCGTAGCCGTTGCGCAGTACCACGACGGCTACCTTGCGGTCTGCTACGTTGCGGTGGAGTGCGCGCAAGAGATCGTTCTGGGTCGAGATCCTGCGATCGCCGACGGCAATGATTGCATCGCCGCACTCAAGTGGGCCGGCAGCGTTGTCACGCACCGCAGTGACGACTAGTGCGTGCCCGTCGGGGCTGCCTTCGACGGAACGTCGCGCAACTGTCACCCCCAGGGAGGCACGTTCGACGGCTCCATAGGTTATGAGCTCGTGGACGACATTGGCGACAGTCTCGGAAGGAATAGCGAAGCTGATGCCGTCCGCGCCGTCAATTCCGGCTGTGTTAACGCCAATCACGTGACCGTCAACATTGACCAGAGGTCCGCCGGAGTTACCGGGGTTGATCGCCGCGTCGGTTTGGATGACATCAAATATCGCTTGCCTGTCGCCGGTCGGCAGGCTGCGCTTCAGCCCGCTGACGATGCCGATGCTGATGCTTTCAGGCAAGTCGCCGAGTGGGCTACCGAATGCGAAACACAGTTCGCCGAGCCTGGCCCCGCATTGGCTGATCGGCAGGGGGGACGCAGATTGTGGGTCGATGCGCAGTACCGCCAGGTCGGTGAGGGGATCCCTCCCGATCAGCCGTGCCTCGGTCGCACGTAGCCCTGGCAATTGGGCGTGTATCGGCTCGAGCATGCCATCAATGACGTGATTGTTGGTGACGAGGTGCTCGGCGTCGTAGAGCCACGCTGAGCCGCTGCTTTCATCGAGGTCGTGAGTTTGTCCTTCGACGATCGCGGTGGATCCGACGACGCGTTCGGCAAGGCTCACTATCTCGTCACTGAAATGGCGCAACATTCCGTCCGAGAACTCAGACATCGAACTCGCCTTCATCGGCGTCGTCGAGCATTGTTTTACCGCCAAAACGCTTCTGCAGCAGCGTGTCGTAGTGGTCTGCAGTCTCGGTGACAAGATCGATCGTCGCCATAAGTTGCTCTGATGCCAACCCATCGAAAATGTGCAGTTCTGCAACCAGCACTATTTGCTTGATGTCGGGGTCGACGATGGCTTTGGCAAACGGGATCTTCCGATTTATCGCGTTGATGGCTTCATACACCTCGGGCCGCATTGCGAAATCCTCTAGAAGAGGAGCGAAGACGGTGATACAGGAGGACTCGTCATCGGGATGAATGAACACCATGGCGCTCCCGCACTGGATGGGTATGTCCCCATCTTCGTCGCGCTCGATTTCCTCAAGTTTGAGTTCGCGTTTGAGTGTGCTTGCCAGCCATGTATCGAGGTCGACCGCGCTGTTGGCGTCTCCTGACCCGAACATCCGGCCGAGGAACGAGGGTGACTGGCTTCTTGGGGTGAATCGGGACATGTTGTGGGTCTCCATTTGTGTCGCCGGCCAGCGTCGTTACGCCGATTCGAATCCCGACTGGTCGAACTTCAACGTCTTTGCGTTTTCCGATACGATGCGCATCTTGTTCTCATCGAAGCCCTTTGAGTCGACAGCCTCAATCTCGATCTTGACGACCAGGTCTATGCCCTGCTCCCGCAGATTGGTTATTACCTCGTCAGCGATGTTCTTGAACTCCATCGCGATCTTGTCTGAGCTGAGTGTCTTCACTCCGTAAAAACGGGTGAATGCGATGTCGATTGGACCTGGTCCGGGGCCAGGTCCGGGTTTAGGGATCGGACCAGGACCTGGCCCGGGTGGCGGGGGCACTTCGTGCTTACGTTGGTGAATCGCGACGTCAGGACGTACGAGGAGTAGCGAGTCCACAGGGGCCGGCGCTGAGTTGTTGTCCCCTGGGATCCACAATCCGACATACCGTCCTGTGGCGGTGTCGATGCTGGTTGCCAGGGCAAAGGCGTCGGTCTCCCAGATCATCGGAAGGTCAAGGATGCCCTCTTGCAACACCTTCCGATCCCGCAGACGCGGCATGTAGGGGTACTGGCAGTACAGCCCCCATAACACTCCAAGACTGACGTGACCGTCTTTCCAAATCTGCGGAACCTTATTGATAGCCAGCCGAATCGTGATAGCTGCCTGGCGGGTGGATAGGTCGCCGTCATTGCCGAGCCGCCGGGAGACGCGCTCGGCCAGAGAATCTGATTGGCCCTCGACCTTGGTCTCACGCACAACGAACGGAGCACTCCCGTCGGGCTGTGAGGGGACCAGAGCCCATGTAAACGTCTGCAGCAGTCGCGACTTCATCGTGTGATCGGCTTGGGTACGTCTGGAGGCGGCCTGATTCTTCTGGTTCTGCGTCAGATCCAGATCAGCTTCGTTGGCCAGAACGTGGTTCCAACCGAGGTAATCGCGGGTAGCAGTCTCGAGTTCCTCCAGCCGCGCTTCATCGGCGGCTAGGTACACCAGCATGTTTCGGTTTGTCCGATTGGCCGTACCGCGCTGCTCTGTCGCCTTTTGCGCAAAAGCCTTTGCTGCTGAATCGGTCAAGCGTTTGTGAGCGACCTTCGGATGCAGGATCACCAACCGGGCTTCATCGGTGTCGGGGATATCGGCGTGGGACTCCGGGCAGATGTGCACTCCGGCAAAATCGCCTCGAGCCCTGGCCTGGGCCTGCAGACGTCGCGCGATCTCAGCCCATACATCTTCTCTGTGCAGACGTTCCGCCTGATCCTTAGCGGTGCGGGTGATGTTTGCCTGCAGGTCATACCAATACTTGCCCGAACCGGAGTAGAAGTAGGTCGCTCGATCGCCAAGCTGGGTCATAGCGGCGTGGAAGTTCCCAGGCACGTCCCCAGGCACAGCAGTACCCAAAAACACCCGCTGCGTCTCTAGGCCCTTATGCGCGGAGCCAATCGTCGGCGCCGCACCAAAAAAGACCGTACGGGCCAACCGCTTGGTCAGCGACCGTTGACCGAAGAGTGGCTTCTCCTTATCGATGCGTGCAGGCTCGGAGTTAACCCCGTCGACGTCCGCGTCGATGATGGCCTTCCACGAATCCTGCAGATACTGCGTGAGTTCGGCGTTGACGTGGGCTGTCGCGAGCGGGATCGAGCCCGGCATGATCAGCGGCGACGCATCTTCGCCGGTCCACAATGCATGGATGACGGTGCTCATCAATCGCAGGACGCCGCGGGTGCGCTGGAACCGCTCCAGCGACGACCACTCCTCGTAGAGCCGATCGAATAGCTCGGGATGTATGGGGTACGTGCGCTTGATGCGATCCTCGTATGCGGTCTCGCGGGATTCGCGGGGGAAGTCGTCGGTGTACTTGCGGTACATGTCGACATAGGCCCGCGCAGTACCACCAATGGCCGCCAGCGCCGCCGCATCAGGCTGCTTGAACAGTCGTTGGCGTACGATCTGATAGGCCTCGGTCGAGGAGGCAGGCCGCCACTGGTCAGCCACCCGTCGCACTACGTTCTGCAGCCGTTTAAGCGCCTCCAGGCCGTGAGCTCCCCCGACCTCCTCGGCGTTACCGACAGCGATCTTATCGGTCGCGTCGCCGGCTTCGGATGCCGGAATCGAGATCACCAGCAAGACACCCGATGTCCCTTTCGCGGTCTCGGTAAGTGACTGCGCGAAAGTGAACTGGTCATCGAAGGTACCGCCGGCCAGGTCATCACGACCGACGAGGGAACGCGCGTAGGCCACCCACTCATCGATCAGAATCACTGCGGGGGAGTGCTTTCCGAGAAGCTCGTGCAGCGCTTCGCCGGGGGTGGTGCGTTCGGCGTCGGCTTTGGCGACCACCGCATACCCATCGGGACCACCGAGTTGCCAGGCCAGTTCGCCCCAGATGGTGTTGACGTGGGTACCATCGTCCTTGGTCTCCCCGGCAGGGCTGAAATGATTGCCCACGATCGCCACACGATTAACCTTCGCGCCGCTATAACCGTTGGTGGCCAACAGGTCTTGAGTAGCCTGCGGAAAATCGCCCACCGGCAGCCCAGCCGCGACATGCCACAGCGCGAGCATCGAGTGGGTCTTGCCGCCACCAAAGTTGGTCTGCAGATTGATGACTGGCGGCGCATTGTCATCACCGGACAGGCGGCGCACCGCACGGCCGACCAGGTCGGTCAACCCCTCGGTCAGGTAGGTGCGGCGAAAGAATTCGACCGCATCGGCATAGCCGGAATCCTGCTCACCGCCGAAGGCCACCTTGTAGAGATCCGCCGCGAACTCCGAGGCGGCAAAATTTCCCGTCGCGACATCGTCGTGGGGCGGCAACACCTCACGCCACGGTTTCAACCCGGAAGCTCCGGGGTTGTCGACCACAGCCTTGAGCGCCTTCTTGTCATCCTTTTCGGCGGTCACTCTGCGCAAGTTGAGCCGGATCGCGTGGACCTCATCCGCTTCCTTCTGAGCGCCAACGAGTTTCAGCAGACGCTCACCGGTGTCCAGCGCGCGATAGGCGTCATCATCGCTGAAGGTGCCGTTATGCGCCCAGTTGTTGCGCACCTCACGCAGCTCGATCGCGAAGGACTCGCCCGCCTTGCCCAGCGCCTTATTGAAGGGGTACCAGCCGGGCTTGAAACCGTTGGTGATATTGGATTCGGTGAGAATGCGAAACTGCACCTGGGGGTCGAGCGGGTTGTAAGTTTTGTCGGACAGAGCACCCTTCTTGCCGTCTTTGTATTGAACAAGTTTCGTCCACGCCGCCCCCAGTGCCGGGTCGCCCTGACCAATCACTGAGGCGATGAAATCATCCAGCGCCGCGGCCATGGTCTGAAACATGCGGTCGATGCGGTCGCGGTTACTCAACGCCATCTCAGTCGTCCTCTTCGTCGAACTTGAACGCACTCTGCGTACGGGTATCTGATGCCTCAGACCTTGCCGCATCAAGGATTTCGGGCCAACTTGTGACCAACCTGTTGAAGCTCAGTGCATCCTTCGTCCAGCCGTTCGCCTCAGCTATCCGGAACAAAAGGTGAGCAAGCTCTTTGACAAGATCGCCTTCGATCGCGCCGTCGAGTCGACTCACCGCGAAGCGCAGGAATTCGCCAGCTGGGGTGATGCCGTCGCCCTCCAGCGTCCGGATCAGATGATGGAGAGCCTCCCAATTGCTCACGTGTGGATCACTGATGACGTTGTAGGCTTCACTTAGCTCGGATGGCTTCAGAAGATTGACCTTGCCCATTCTGCTCTTCAAGATCCCGCCGCGTTCCATGGCGTCAACGGCCGTGTTGCGCGCATTGGCAAGGTTGTTGGCGTCACCAAAAGTACCGGTGCTGTAGCCGTGTTGGCGGTACCAGGCGATCGCGAACCGAGTTGTCGGATCGAAATCACCCTCCTGCTCGTTGAGCACCTTGTCAAGAATTTCGTTTATTCGAGCCAGTGCGGAGCGGACGGTCATCGAGCTTCCGTCTGGCTCCAGGACTGCCGCATATCTACTAAAGACGGTCATGCCCGGACCGATCGCCGCTTGCGGTAAATCAACGGGTGCGATCTGTCCTTGTTGAAGAGTGCGAAGTGCGGCGGGAATTTCAGTTTCCAACGCTGTCACCAGTCCGCGTCGGTCTATGGTTGGCGCTTTGTCCGATCGCGGCCTCAACGAAAGGACGATCGAGGAAGCCAGTGCATTCTTGCCCTGCGCCAGCATCCGAGAAGCTGTTTCTGTTCGAAATGGCCATGTGGAAGTAATAACCCAGCCGGACCGGATCATGCTCTCGAGCAGAGTTTCCCAGCCTGACGATGACCGCCCGTCGTCGTCGGTATCACTCTGCTTGAATGCGTAGTAAACGGTGGCCGGGAACTCATCAGAGGCAGCTTCTCGTGCATGAGAAAATACCTCATGAAAACCATTCTCGAAGAAAAGCTTCGCGCCCGATTTGCCACCATGACGATATTCATTAGCGACCAACTCCTCGGCTTTCGGTACCTGAATTGTTGCCAAGAGGTCAGGGTAGACTGGGCGAAGAGTTCTCCGAAGCCAAACGTAAAAAAAATCCGATAATTCCGAGTATTCGACATTGTCGTAGTAAGGTGGGTCTGTAGACAGAACCATTTGTTGGTAGGACGCTTCCTGGGCTGCCTGTTGTAAGGCAACCCCATCGTTGTCCACCACTAGGCCCTCAATAGCTTGAGCGGCAAGCTCTACCTGAGAAGACCACGTTCCGGATCCCTCACTGAGTATGTTTACTTCAAGGAAATCCCACGCCATTGGTATCGCTTGACGAGCGAAAACGTTGCGAATTTGCTCATTTTGGTAATGCCAGGTTGTGAGGTTGGATTGGTAGTCGGTGCCTCTGCTGAGGGCTAGACCGAGATAGGTTACAACCGCATCAGCGTAACTTGGATCGCCGCCGTCAGTAATTACTTTTGCACGAACCTCAGTAATTAGGTCACTCAGAGTTGATATGATGAGAAGTTGTCGCGACGTGAAGAGATCAGCAAATTTGGTCAGTCCGTAGGTCGGAGCCTTCAGGTCTCGGGGGTAAAAGCCAAGTGTGCCGTCAATCGCATTCTCAGGTGGAGTGACCGCAGCGGCCTTCTCTTGGTCTTCAGTTGCGCCAAGGTAATTACGGCCCTTCGTTCCTTCGACGATTACGGCCAGGAGCTGCTGGCCTAAAAATTTGGCACGACCTTGTTCCCGCACATATGAAAGCGGTACGCCGGTCCCGCACGCTATGCAGTAAGCCCCACGTCGACCAACTGTTCCTTCGTCAACCAGTTTTGGAAGTCTACTCAAGTCATCACTGACAGCGAATACGGCTCGGTAGCCTGATGGATGTTCGCAATCTTGCTTGACTGACGGAATAAGAAAGATTTTTCTCTTGACTTTCTTGGCGAGCCACCACGACTTGACTAGCGGCATGTCAATTCCACATGCGGGATTTGGGCACCTAACCGTGCGCGCCCATACCCACGCGAGTGGCGTGGTTCCGTGTGCGGTTGATGGGTAAGTCTGTGAGTGTTGCTCAGTTGCTGTACGCTTCACCCAGTTGCCATACGCTCGGACATCGGCGGCCAAGCCGCGCGATCCGTCCCAGCCGCCTATCTCGGATGCCGCCAACCCAGGGTATACGGGCACCTGATCTCGGTGTCTGGGCGCTATTTCAATCAGGGCTTTATTGATTAGCACTGCAACCGGATTGAGGTCGGATGAGCGTACTGTCAGCCCTAATCGCTGGGCTTCGAGCGGGATGCTTCCGCCGCCTGCGAACGGATCGAACACGGCTGGAAGCTCACCGCCTGCTCCGTGCTTGATCGCAGAGCGGACCTCCTTGAGGAACTCAGGGGCGCGTGCGTTGTCCCAATCGGCCAGCTTCTCGATAAGCAAATGTAGTCGTTCACGCTCAAGTCGCTGCTGCTCAACGGTGGGAAAGCGATCAGGTCTACATGAAGGATCGTCGACTAGTTGGGCGAAAAGTACGGCCCTCGCCGTAGCTAGTTTCCTCCTGGCCCACCAGAAATGCAGGCGCCAAGGATGATTAGACCGCTTCGAAGTGTCCCGCTCTGCTTCTCGATTGATAGCCTCGAGCGGAAGGGCCACCTCGATCAACTTGCGCTTCGGTGGTTGAGTATCAGAGGTCATCAGAATGGCTCGATTCCTTTGTTCCACATCTTGTTCCAGTCGCCGCGCAAGCCGGTAGCGTCGAAGTCACCGAGATCGGTGGACGCGAACGGGTCATCGAGATAACGCGCTTCGTCATGATCGGGTCCGCGTGGGTCGACTTTGACAAGGACGAGCCGGTAGCGGGGTGCGGCGTTCTTGCCGACCATAACTTCGTTGTGGGTGACGAAGAAGTCCGGCGCACCAGCCAGTCGTGCCTTGACCTCGATGCGATAGGTATCGCCCTTCTTATCGGAGGACAGGATGTCGAACCCCTTGTTGTTAAACGACTGCTCGACCGGCACGCGGCCGAGCGCACGCTCATGAGCTAAGACGAGATCGACACCGCGCCGCTCGACTTCTTTGGTCTCCTTGGCATGAATTGGTGCCGAGGGTGGGAGTTCACCGTCGACCATGCTGACCGGGAGCACCAGTGCAGCAGTCATGATGCGAGGTGGCTTCGTGGACATCAATGCTTGTTGCTCGAGTAGTTCGAGGCGCTTGCGCAGGCGCGTATCGAGTTCCACGGCCTTACGGTTCAAGCTCTCGGCCGATTCCTTCGGCTTCTCTCCGGCGTGTTCCTTCTCTGAAGCGACCGCCGCGTCCAGCAGCATTCGGTCACGTTCTCCCTCAAGGCGTTTCACCACCAACTCTCGGGTCTTGGCAAGTTCGGCGGCTCGTCGTGGTTGAACTTCGGCCAAATACTCGGGGAGCTGGGTGGTAATGATCCAGCTAGTGGCGCGATCTTCGGCGTTGGCAAGCCAGGGCAACCGACGTGCTGCCGCCACCGCCGGAGAATCTGGCGCGGCTACGCAATCTAGATACGGGGCGGGGCCGGCAGGAGTGACAGTGCCGAGGTTATCGACGAAGGCGTAGCCGAATCGGCGGGACACGGGGGCGCCGGTAGCGTCAGCGACTTCTTCGACCACGCCCGCGAGTAGGTGTGGCTCCTCAAGGGTCGCCGACACCAGGACTGTCCCTTTATTGAGGGTGCCTCCGAATCGGTTGATCGCTTCTTCCATGACCGCGTCGTGCAGCGGATGCCCTGGGGCCAGCAGGTCGGCGCGCGCGAGTTCTTGCGAGTGCACATGTTCGAGGTCGAAGGCGACGCGGTCGTACTTCGTGGCAATCGGTTGGTACTTGCTCGCCCTGATTTGTGCTGGCACGTTGGCGATCTCGTACCGGCCTCGTTCTCGTCGAGCGATTCGCCCGCCCAGCCGGGTAAACGCCGCCTTGAAGGCCAGTTCGATGTAGTGCGGCTGCAGGCGCCGGGCGCGGGCTTCGTCCATGGCGGCTCGAAGTCTGGCCAGGTCGGCCTCGGCGAGATGTTCGGAGGCCAAGGCGCGTTCGTCGAGCAACTCCTTGAGGCCGTCGGACACTTGGTGGTCAATTACCTCGTGCATTTTGGCGCGCACCTCGGGCAGCTCGCCGTAGCGGATCGCCTCTAACAACAGTTCGCGTAGTGGGTGTCCAGTAAATGCTTCGCCAAGTACGTCGAACACTTTGCCGCCATAGGCTTTACGTTGTTCCTCGATCTTGGCTAGCAGTCGCACGAACACGTCGCCTTCGCGGGTGTTGCTCGCGACGATGTTCCACAGCCGACAGACTTCTATCTGGCCGATGCGGTGGATTCGGCCGAACCGCTGCTCGATGCGGTTGGGATTCCACGGTAGGTCGTAGTTGACCATTAGGTGCGCGGCTTGCAGGTTGAGCCCTTCGCCGGCTGCGTCGGTGGCTAGCAAAATTTGGCAGTCGCGGTTCTTGGTGAACTCCTCAGTAATCATCCGCCGCTCCTTGCGGCGCACTCCACCGTGGATGGCCTGCACCGCGTTGGGCTTGCCGAGGAGCGATCGGATCCGGCCGCCCAGGTAGTCCAGGGTGTCGCGGTGCTCGGTGAAGATGATCAGCTTGCGCGGCCACCCGTTTTCGTCGGTCGTGAGTGCTTCGTCCTGCAGGATCCTGCTCAGCTCCGTCCACTTGCGGTCGGTGCCCGAGTCGCGGACCTGCTTGGCGACCGTGGTCAATTCAGCCAGCTCCACCAGCTCGGCGTCGAGCTCCTCGACGGTTTGCGCAGCGGTGGCGGCGTCGAGCAGTTCTTCTTCGATGTCCTCAATCTGCTCGGAGCTGTAGTCGTCAGCGTCGAGTCCTTCGACATCGATCGTGGGTTCTTTATCGCTATAGGTGCCGTTGAGAATCTCCTGCTTCTTGCGCTCAAGACGCTCAGTGCGGCGTATCAGACTCTTATAGATGGCTTCGGGGCTGGAGGCCAGCCGGCGCTGCAGTACCGTCAACGCGAAGCCGACGGTGTTCTTGCGTTTGCCGCCGACCCGGTCAGCGCGGTTCATGCCTTCCCTGACGTAGGCGGTGACTTGCTCGTAGAGCGAGTACTCCAACTCAGTGAGCTCGTAGGGCACGGTTTCGGCCTTACGCTCTGGAAATAATTTCTTGCCCTCGAAGGTCAGCAGGTCCTCTTTTACCATGCGGCGCATGATGCCGTCTGTGTTGGCGGTCTTGGTGTTCTTGCCTTCGAACCGGTCGCGGTCCAGCAGGGTCAGGAAGAGCTGGAAGTCTTCCTCCTTGCCCGAGTGCGGGGTGGCGGTCATGAGCAAGAGATGACGGGTGATTCGGCCAAGCATTTCGCCGAGCTGGAAGCGTTTGGTCTTCTCCAGTTTTCCACCGAAGTAGTGGGCACCCATGCGGTGCGCTTCGTCGACGATGACGAGGTCCCACTCAGTCTCTTTGAGTTGGGCTTGTAACTCCTCGTTGCGGGAAAGCTGGTCCATCCGAGCGATCAGAAGGGGGTTGGTTTCGAAAACGTTGAGGTTGATGTTGGCGTCGATGAGTTGATTGGTCAGCAGGTCGAACCGCAGCCCAAATTTGAAGAACAGTTCGTCTTGCCACTGCTCGACGAGTCCGCCGGGCGCGACGATCAGACATTGCCGGACATCGTCACGCAGCAGCAATTCCTTGATGTAGAGGCCCGCCATTATGGTCTTGCCGGCACCGGGGTCATCCGCGAGAAGGAACCGCAGCGGAGTACGAGGGAGTAGCTCGCCGTAGACCGCACGAATCTGGTGTGGCAGGGGGCGCACGTCGCTGGTGGCCACCGCCAGCATCGGGTCGAACAGCCCAGCCAGGGTGATCCGCTGGGCTTCGGCAACTAGCTTGAAATCGGTCGCGTTAGCGTCGAATGCGCGGTTGCCCGTCTGCGCGACGGTGAGGTTTTCCTGGTCTTTCCGGAAGATGACCTGCTGGCCGAGCACGCCGTCGTTGGTCTTGTAGGTCAGCTCCAAGGCGTCAGTGCCATGCCATTGGGCAAAGATCACCGTGATCACTTGGGCTGGTATCAGCCCGTCGATGCGCAGGCCTGGCTTCAGTTCTTCCAGCAGCACTTAGTTGTCCTCCCCGGTAGCTAGCTGGGCCACGTTAGTGGACGGTTCCGACAATATCCGCGGGATCGTGCGCCACGTCACTAGGCTTCGCTAATCTTCGCTGAGATCGGTGGACCAGCGGGGGCTATGGCTAGCAACGAGCAGCTGTCAACATCAGAAGTCGGCGACGAAGTACGAGGCTGGGTCGAGGCCGCCCGCGCGGTGCTGGCCGCGAGAGCCCACGTGATCGACGCTGCCAACGAGGCATCCACCGCGCTTCAGCACCGAATGATCCGACCATGCCGAGACAAGCGCGTGCTTTGGCACGTGCTGCCGATGCGGTCTGGCGACGTCGAAGCACTGCGTGCGGTGGCCAAGAGTGCTCTACTTCCGCAAGTTGCACCTGATGTGCAGCGAGAACTCGACCGGCTGACTACCGAAGTCGCGCAGGCGACCGACGATCTGCGGAAGGTCACAGGGTTCGGCCGCCTACTGCTGTTCGGTGCGACCCGGGACAAAGCCAATCAGGCCGCGCAGTTCCTGGCCGACTATCGGCGCTGGTTCCTCGCCAGCCGAATGCAAGACGAAATTGAGCGAGCTGCGCCTCGCGATGAACCGCGACTGCAGGCACTCAAAGTTTTTGACGCCCTCATTGACTGGGTGGGCTTTGTCCGCGACCTGCCGGAGCGGGGCACGAATGCCACGATCGAGGCTTCGGCGTCATTCGCGAAATTGCCGAATGCCGTAGGCATCGTTCAGAGAGCTGCTGCCGACGAGGCGAACCTACGTAACGGAGCTCTCGACGCCGGCAACGCCGTGCGCAGCAAAGAAACCGATCGGCTGCTGGCCGACATGTCGGTCGAGCGGCTCAGGGAGGCAAGCCGCGACAAGATTCGCGTCGCAGTGCTGATCGAGAACCGCATCACGAACGTGAAGGCTGTCCTGGCGAACGAGCATCGGCTGGAGGGTTTCGAGGGGATCGGTGAAACTTCGGCCAAGCGGATCCGGGCGGCAGCGCGGACGCTGAGGCAGAACACCTTCGATGAGATGCCGATGCGCATCGACATCAAGAACCGCACACCGGAGCACACCGAGTTCTTGCGCCGGCTGAGGGCCTGGGATGCAGCCCGCCGTGTCTCGGCATCGCCCGCCGATACCGCGCTTGTTGAAGAGCTGGCCCCGGTCGCCGCCGCTATCGATAAGACAGTGACGCACGCGATCGTAGTGCCGACGCCATCGTCGACTGTTGAGGAGTTCCGCGACGCAATTCAAACCGTCGCACAGTCCGCCTGGTCGATCTCCAACGCCCAGAGCATCGCTTTGTCAGGCGACCCGTGGGACGACTTCCTGGCACGCCCGGCTGACTATTTCGCGCTGTTGGCAGAACTCGGTTTCATCACCGAAGACGACGAGAAGACGCACGGCGATCTCCCCACCGAGATTATCGAGTCAGTTCGCATGTTCGAGCTCAAGGCAGATCACCTGGTCGCTTCGCTGCGTGGATACCAGAGCTTTGCTGCGCGGTTCGCCCTCGTCCAGCGCAAAGTGCTCATCGGCGACGAGATGGGATTGGGCAAAACCGTCGAGGCGATTGCCGTTTTGGCGCATCTGCGGTCCAAAGGTGACCACAACTTCCTTGTCATCTGTCCTGCAGCGGTGGTGACGAACTGGGTCCGAGAAATCGCCGCCAAGTCGAAACTCACGCCGCACCGGCTACACGGGCCGGACCGGCACTGGGCAGCCAAGAACTGGAAACGGCAGGGTGGCGTTGCCGTCACTACATTCGAGACCTTGCCCTGGCTGATCAGGAACGTGGCGCTGCCGGCCCTCGGCTGTGTCGTCGTCGACGAAGCGCACTACATCAAGAACCCCGACGCGCTCAGGACGCAGCGGACTGCCCGGCTTATTGAGTCGTGCGACCGCGCCCTCCTTCTGACGGGAACACCACTTGAGAACCGCCTCGACGAGTTCCGGAACCTGGTCGGATACCTTCGCCCTGATCTTTTGCTGGATGCAAACGAGTTCTCGCCGAAGAAGTTTCGTCGCCAGGTTGCCCCGGTGTATCTCAGGCGCAACCAAGAAGATGTCCTGACGGAACTTCCGGAAATCGTCAAGGTCGACGAGTGGGCCACGATGTCACGCGAGGATGCGTCTGCCTACCGTGAAGCCGTCCGCACCGGCAATGTCATGGCGATGCGACGGGCCGCCATGAAGCACGGAATCAGATCGGCGAAGATGCAACGACTGGTCGAGATCGTTGACGAGGCAGAAGCCAACGGGCGACGGGTGGTTGTCTTCTCGTACTTCCTCGATGTCCTCGAAGACGTGGCGCGGCATCTGCCTGGGCGTGTCTTCGGCCCGTTGACTGGATCGGTCGCCGCCATTCAACGCCAGGTGATGATCGATCAGTTCGCTGCTGCGGACAAGGGTGCTGTGCTGGTCGCCCAGATCATTGCCGGCGGGGTAGGCCTGAACATCCAAGCGGCGTCGGTTGTAGTGATCTGCGAACCGCAGTTCAAACCCACGACCGAATGGCAGGCCATCGCCCGCGCACACCGGATGGGACAGCTGGAATCCGTTCAGGTGCACCGGCTTCTGTCGGATGAAGCATCGATTTGCGGCTCCGGGAGATTCTGGCAGCCGAAGACGAGATATTCGAAAGCTTCGCGGGCGAGTCTGAAATCGCAGCCAGGGCAACGGAGGCCTCCGACGTCACCGAGGCAGAACTCACACGCAAAATCCTTGCCGATGAACGCCAACGGCTGTTCGGCCAAAGCGCGCCATCTGGATCGACCCAACCACCCGTTGACGCAAAGGCCGACGACGTCCCGAGCGTTTCCCAACCACCTCGACGCGACCCTCAGCCGGATCTGCCCACCCAAGACTCCGCGCTGTCACCTCAGCCCACAGTTAGGCGGGAAGGCGACAGGTCCGCCGACCGTCCGCGGCGCGTAGTTGCTTCGAGAGACAAAGTGCCGTCTCCTCCAAGCACTAACCTGGTGCCAACCGGCACTGGGTGGGCCGATCTGAGGCCGTACCCCGTGTTTTCGCAAAGCCTGTCGCCGATCTCGCGGACCGCGGCCAACCAGATCGTGGAGAACGTCGTGCGGATCGTTTCAGTTGAAGGCCCTATGACCGGCTGGCGTATTCACCAGGTGTACAAGAAGTGCGCACCGGGCCGGGAATCCCCCGATGAATTCTCGCGCCTGCTCAATCGCGCTATCTCGGCCGCCGAGCGAAGTCAACGGATCGTTACGGAAAATCTCTTCAACCAAACCGGCAATAAGCCAAGGACTTTCAGGCTGCCCGGCCAGCCCTCAGCAGTCGCGCGCGAACTCGGGCCACGGACCATCGATATCGTTCCTCCGGCTGAGGTGGTTCAGTGCTGCCGCAAGGCGGCTGCGGGCGAGGATTTGTCGAACGATGAGCTAATCAAGCGCGTCGGCATGCTGTTAGGCATCAGGCAACTGACGACTGACCTGCGTAATGCCGTCCTTGCCGCGAAACGACTTGACGGGCGGACTGGTCAAGGTCGCGCGGCGCGTCCTGAGCCGACGCCACCGGTTGTGAGGAGATCGGACAAGGTGTGTCCCTCCTGTTTCACCATCCATGCGGGCGAATGTGTCTGAGTCTTGGCCGACCAGAATACGTCTCAGGTCCGACATGGACTTTTCCGTGTAAGTGATGTCGACGTCGATCGGCCGTGGGAACTCCTGGGCTGCCCGCCCATCGAACTCTGCGTCGTGCATGCCGCCCATAACTCGCCATTGAAGCCAAATTGTCACCCCCTCGAAGTCACTGAGGGTGTATGTCCTGCGCCCAGGGGGGCTTGACCTGTGCGAACTGAACTTACGCGCCGAGTTGGGCAGGTGGATACTGACCACCATGAGCGAAACTGTTCAACGCGGGTGGCAGATCTACGAGCAGGTTGCGGGCGAGCTGTTGTTGAAGCTAGGCACGGCGATCAAGCTGGGGATGTCTCGTAACTAAAGTCTCGAGATGCATTCAGCTTGCGCATCTAAGCCGGCCGACCAATGCCAACATTCTGTTTGGCCCAGGCCTGTGACGTACATCAAACTGGGGCCAATCCGCGCCGTCAACCCTGTGGTCGCCCACTATGGCGTTACTTGCGTTGGATCCACCGGTTGCGATTTCTGTGGCGGTGTGTACGGCGCGGTATTGTACGCCACAGCTGCGAGCGCCAAGTTGAGGATCAAGATCACCACCGAGAGTAATGAGATGCCTTTTTTAATTGTTCGGCTATAAGTCCCGAGTTCGGCATTGAAAATGAATGTAAAAACTCCAAATGAACTTACGGCGCCAATTGCTGTGAGAATTATAAGCGGGCCGCGGCCTGTATCAGGCATCACGACCAATGCCGTTATGAATATCAGTAATCCGGACGCAAACGAGGTAGCAGCGTCGGTATCACGATCGAACCGCTGCTGCAGAGGCCCTGGATGATACTTAGACGGCAGTATCTGACTCCTCTTTACTCCGTCAAAAATAGCACTCAGCTTAGCTTGCATTTTCGCGTCAGCGGCCAGTTTTGCTTTGGCAAGCTTCTCTTTGATTTGTTCGTCGGTTAGGTCCAGCTCCACGTTAGCCTCGGCTAAGGCTTCAAAGTCCTTGAAGAATCGCTTTCTGACCGAAATATAACCAAGCCAAGTAGCAACAACCGCCAGGGCTGAAACCACAAACGGTATCGCCGCGAACCACCGAACGTCACTCTCAGTCAACTCAGCAGCTGAAATTATGGACGTCATCTTTAGCTGCCGGCTTGATGTAGCTGTTTGCAGGAGAAGCGGAAACCCGCGTCTTAATGCTATGACTGCACTTGGATTCCTGAGGGTGTTGCAGCTCAGTCTTTCGAGTCACCGGTTTCCCGCCGCCTGGTTGGCCGCCAAAGAGAAACTCCTCGCGCCATTCATGAGGATCGGGCTGTCGCGGATAAGACAAGGAATCATTGGTCGCAAGAAACGACGCGACAACAACGGTCTGAGCCAGCCAGTATTCGGGCGACACCTTAACATAATGGAAGTTGTCGCCAGGCCGGACACGCATCTCCACCCGCGCGTCATCCGGGGATGCGACTCTCTTCCAACTCACGATTCGAACCTCATTGAATCTTCACCTGTCGAATCAGGGTGCTTCCTATGGCTGTATTCGCCGGTTACTCTTGTAAGAAACGTTGAAGCTCTCTCTATAGACGTTTCAACATCGGTTCCCAATCGATCTGTTGCCGAACGCTCGAGAAGTTCTTTACACAATGCGCTATCGAAAGAGGCGAACGAAGAGAAGCCGCACTCGTTCACTTTAATTTGGGGGTAATCGCTATGAATAGCGACTCGAGCCTTCCATCCAAAAGAAAACTCTTCGCTGTCTAGACGAAAGAACCTAACGTGGTCTGGCGATTTGAGTATCATTCCGATAATTTGCTTGGCGTTACCGTCTAGGAAATGGCCGTCCGAAAGCCGCAGGACACCTGACGTGAAGGTGCTATATTTATTTAGAAGCTGCGTCGCGCGTTTAATAAGAGCCACTACCGGCAATGCGCTAGACCACGCGAGAGAATAAGCTTCGTCGGATTTTTGTTCGATGATGAGGTATTCGCCGTTAGGGAACTTAAGCACTTCCCCGCTAGACTCGCCCACCTGATAATCCTCTACAGTCACGGCAACCTCCCCACGTCTGCGTGCTTGAATTGAGCTTTTCGGTTTTGCGAGAGGGATGACGGCGACAAGACCCTCGAGTCGGCGCACGTTGCCCATGAAGACCGGGTCATCTGAGAAACCGGTCGTAGATTGTCGAATCTTGCGGAGCCCGATCGTGGCCAGGCGGGCGACGTTCTTCTCTCTTTGGTGCGTCCCGATCGTGCTTTTGACCTGTATGACCAGTATGTCGCCGCCGCGCCGCTTTCGTCGGTTTCTCCCATATACTGCCTGGTGCTGCACTCTCCGGTGAGTTTTGGACCGCTGGTGTTGCCTAGACGACACTTGCCCCCCGTCTCCTTCTGGTATTTGTCGCCGCCTTTAAGGTGCCGCTCTTCGGCCGACGAAAAAATTTTCGCTAAGACCTCGCACACCCTAATTGCCGGGCCTGTGGATAGGGATGGGGCACGCGCCTGTCTTTTCCGCGCACCGAGAACCTTCGAAAGGATCGGCTCGGTGAGCTCAGCAAAGACTCGGTCGGATACCTTGGCGTGACCGGTCACGGGAACATGAGGAGTACTTGGCGGCTCGCCAGGGCTGGAAGGCCGCACGGATTCGAGATGGAGGCGATTGGCCAGTGCATCGCGCACGGGTCGCGGTCTCATACCGGACATTGCTTGAACCGGCTTGTTGCGCACGCCTTCAGGCTAGGTTCCATACGGTCAGTCACTGATTCGACACGCCATGTGTTCAGCGAACATACGGTCGCTCGTCTGGCTTGTTCGCCGTCCCAGGCTTGGAGGATTGTGCCGCGCACGCTGACCTCCGACCGTCTCACCCAAACTTCTTCCGCGGATGGACCTACCCGCCCGGTATACGCAAAACACCATGGGCTTGTGAGGTACGGCGTTCCACCTCGTGGGGAAGAGCATAAGCGGCGCTCTTGTGGTGCGCTAGCTGGGCTGATGCGCATCCGCGATCATTTGGGTCACCGGGCTGCTCGAATCTGGCCCTCGATATAGAAGTCGTGGCCGAGATTCGGTGCTACGGCCATGCTCAATACCACCTATTATCGCCCAGCCAGCGGGGCAGACGCCAGAGCTGGTTAGCGGGCAGAAAGTGTCTAGACAGCCTGGACCTTGCGTTGCGCTGGTTCGCGGAGTCTCGGTCTGGTGTCTGTCGGCGGCGGCTGAAAATTGACCCCCTGGCGGCAGGTGAATATTGACCCCCTGGCGGTGTTGGTTGGTGATTATTCCTCAGTGTTGGTGGCC
>RXJD01000036.1 GCA_003987775.1 Mycobacterium sp. | reverse complement strand
GGCGAGCGGTGGTGCCGCCGGTGGTATCGGCGGCACGGGTGGTACCGGCGGCACCGGTGGCAACGGCGGCGTAGGCGCCGCCGGCGACCACGGCGGCGCGGGCGGCGCCGGCGGCCTCGGCGGCAACGGCGGCAACGCCTCCGGTACCGGCGGCAAGGCCGGCAATGCCGGCAACGGCGGCGCGGGCGGCCGCGGCGGTGACGCAGGCTCCGACCTCGGCTCCGGCGGCTCCGGCGCACCGTCCGGCGGCGCCGGCGGCAAGGGCGGCAACGCCGGCGCAGCGGGCACAGGCGGTACCGGCGCGGGCAAGGGCGGTGTCGGTGGTGCCGGCGGAGACGGCGGCAACGGCGGCGCCGGCACTAACAACAGCGGCAGAGGCGGCGGTAACGGCGGTGCCGGCGGGGTCGGCGGCACCGCCGCAGGCACGGGCAGCGTCGGCGGCGCCGGCGGCAAGGGCGGCACGGGCGGTACCGGTGGCACGGGCAGCGATGCGGCTCTCAATTCGGGCCTGGCCGGCGGCAACGGCGGCGTCGGCGGACTCGGCGGCAACGGCGGTAACGGCGGCGTCGGCGGCACCACCGGCGGCAAGGGCGGCGGCGGTGGTAACGGCGGCACCGGAGGCGTCAGCGGAGTCAGCGAGGGCAGCGGAGCCGTCGGCGGCGCCGGCGGCAGGGCCGGCAACGGTGGCAACGGCGGCAACGGCGGCACAACCGGTGGCAGCGCAGGCAGCGGTGGCGACGGCGGCAACGGCGGCAACGGCGGCGCCGACGCCGGGAAGGGCGGCGTGACGGCACCTTCGGGTGGCGCCGGTGGCAATGGCGGTGACGCCGGCAAAGCCGGTACCGGCGGTGCCGCCGCGGGCAGCGGCGCAGCCGGCGGCAACGGCGGCACTGGCGGCAAGGGCAGCCACGGCAACAGCGGCGTGGCCGGCACTGTGGGAGACGCGGGCGGCAACGGCGGCGCGGGCGGCAACGGCGGTAACGCCATCGGTGCCGGGAGCATCGGCGGCAAAGCCGGCAGCGGCGGCGCGGGCGGCAACGGCGGCACCGGCGGCAACGGTGTCACGGGCTCCGGTGCCGGTAACGCCGGCGGTGCCGGCGGTACGGGTGGCAACGCCGGCGCGACCGGCACGGGCAGCACGCAGGGCAGTGGTGGCCGAGGCGGCGACGGCGGCGCCGGCGGCGCCGGCGGCAACGGCCTCACCGGTGCGACTGGCAAAGCGGGCGACATCGGCGGTACCGGCGGTAAGGGCGGCGACGGCGGAACCTCCACCGGCACCGGAGGTGTCAGCGGCAGCGGTGGCACCGGCGGCAACGCCGGCAATGGCGGGAACGCCGGCGCCGACAACGGCGCGGGCGGCGTGAGCGCCCCGGCCGGCGGTGCCGGCGGAGTAGGCGGCAACGGCGGCAGTGCCGGCGCCACCAGCAACGGCGCCACAGCCGGGAACGGCGGCGGCGGCGGCAAGGGCGGCAACGGCGGCAACGGCGCTCAGGGCATCAACGCGGGCGCGTCTTTCGCTGCTGACGCGGGCGGCAGCGGCGGGGCCGGCGGCAAGGGCGGCAACGGCGGCAACTCCGGCCCGGGTGGAACCAACGGCGCCAGCGGCAGCGGCGGCCACGGGGGCAACGGCGGCACCGGCGGCAACGGCGGGCCTCTCGGCGACGACGTCGGCCGGGGCGGCGACGGCGGCAACGGCGGCGCCGCAGGGATCGCCGGCAAGGGTGGCGCTCTCAGCGCCGTCGGCGGTACCGGCGGCAACGGCGGCTCCGGTGGCAAGGGCGGCAACGGCAGTCCCGCTGCGCCGGGCGGAGCCGGCGGCAACGGCGGCAGCGGTGGCGAAGGTGGCATCGGCGACCTCACCGCGGCGGGCGGCAACGGTGGCGGCGGCGGCCAGGGCGGTAACGGCGGCAGCAACACCACGTCGATCCCCGCCAAGGGCGGTGTCGGCGGGCGCGGCGGCGACGGCGGGGCCGGTGGCGCGAGCACAGGCGCCGTCACGACCAACATCGGCGGTACCGGCGGCAGCGGTGGCACCGGCGGCAGTGGCGGCACCGGCAGTTCGAGCAAAGGCACGAATGCCCCAACCTTGGGCGGTGTCGGCGGAGGCGGCGGCAACGGCGGTAGGGGTGGTGACGCCGGCAGCTTCAATGGCTCGACCTTTGTCGGTGGCACGGCCGGCAACGGCGGGGCCGCCGGGAACGGCGGCACCGGCGGCACCGGCGGCGCGGGCCTGCCCAGCTCGGGCTTCACCGGCGCGAAGGGCGGTGACGGCGGCACCGCCGGCAAGGGCGGCGACGGCGGCACCAGCGGGGCCGGGGGCACGAACGGCGCCGGCGCCAACGGCGGCACCGGCGGCTCCGGCGGCACGGGCGGCACCGGCAGTACAGGCGGCAAAGGCACCGGTGGTGGCGACGGCGTCACGGGCGGTCCCGCAGTCGGCAGCACCGGCGGCACCGGCGGCAAGGGCGGGACTGGCGGCCCCGGCGGTGTCTGATCCGGCTACGTACACCAGGCCAACTCCGGAGCGTCCACTCCGGAGTTACAGTTCGAGCACTGTCGCCGGCGACAGCGCGTAGCGATTGGGGGCTGCCGTGTCTTTCGTGCTTGTGTCTCCGGAGCAGTTGATATCCGCAACGGCGAATCTGCAGACCGTCGGGTCTGCCCTGCAGGCAATGAATACTTCGGCGGCGCTTCGCACCGGGAATCTGGCCGCTGCGAGCGCCGATGAGGTCTCCGAGGCGATTGCGACTTTCTTTGCCGAGCACGGCCAGCAGTACCAGCAGGCGGCCGAGCAGTTTTCCGTTTCCTACGAGCAATTCCGGGTCAGGATTCTGGAAACCGCGCGCGAATATGCCGTCGCCGAAATCGCTCTCGCCAAATACCTGGCCTCCAATGTGTCGCACCTCATCAACGACCCGGTGCTGGAGGCAACCGGGCGCCCACTCTTCGGTGACGGCGTCGACGGCTACACCACGGCTCAAGGCGTGGGAACGCCGGGCGGAGCCGGCGGCTGGCTGTTCGGTAACGGGGGCACCGGCGGCGTCAGCGTCCGCTACGGAGTGGCCGGAGGCGCCGGCGGCGCGGGCGGTTTGTTGGTGGGCAACGGAGGCACCGGCGGCCGCAATCTCTACGGCGGCATGCCCGGCGGCGCGGGCGGGTCGGCGGGTCTGATCGGTATCGGCGGCACGGGCGGGGCCAGCGGGCCCGGCGGCGTGGGCGGCATGGGCGGTCGGGGCGGCCTGCTGGGCGAGCCCGGCACCGCAGGGATCAGCACCGCACTGGGTCCGAATCAAACGCTGATCTATCCCGGTCAGTACGGCAGCCCGATGCTGAATATCACGGTGGGTGGCGGACCGACGTCGCCCGTCATCGTCGACTCCGGCGCATCCGGGCTGGTAGTGCCGCCGAGCTACGTCGATCTGGCCACTCTCGGCGCCCCCACCGGCACGGGCAGCGTCAGTTACGGCGGCACGCTGCTAGTCAATTACCAGACGTATCAAACCACCCTGAACTTCGGAAACGGAATCGTCACGGAACCGACCACCGTCGGCGTCGCCACCTCGGCTTCGCTGGGCGGAACAGCGGTGGATCTGTCGACCCTGCCCGCCTACCTCGGCGTGGGCCAGAACAACGACTTTCCGTTCCCCACTTCGGTGATCGAAGCGCTACCTGATCACCTGGACGACGGAGTGCTGGTCAACCTGCCACGCGGCACGATGCAGTTCGGACCCAATCCGCTGCCCCCCTATGTCGGGTTGGGCGGATCCCCGAGAACCGTTGTGCAAGTTCAGATCAACCATGAACTACCGCAGACCGTCGGCGCATTCATCGATACCGGGGGTGCACTCGGAGCCGTCCCGCAGTCGCTGGTGCCGGGCCTCAACATCGGTAACCACCTGCCGGCGGGAACGGTAATCACCGTCTCCACCATCAACGGTGTGCCCCTCTACACGCAGACGGTCACAGCCGATAACACCCCATTTGTTGTCACCTCAGCGACCGGCCCAACCTATGGTTCCGGCTATTACGTGTTCAACACGGGGTCATACCCCTTCTCACTGTTGCCCGTCTATTTCCAGAACACCGCTGACGGAATAGGCAGGACGGTCTTCGTCCAGCAGGTCTGACGCGCCGCAGTCACTCGGCCAGTTGCAGGCAGACGGCCAGCGCCCGGTCGCCGACGTGCAGTGCCAGCACCGGGCCCAGCGGCGTCACGACCGCGGGTTCGCACGTCGGTAGCCGATCGGCCAACGCGCCGGCAACTTCCCGCGCGCCGTCAGGATTGGCGACGTGGTGCACGGCCAGCGCGGCCTGGCGCTCGCCCACGATCTCACACACCTGGTCGACCATTGCCGCGATGGCGCCCTTGGATGTCCGGATACGTTGCGCCAGAACCAGTTTCCCGTCATCGATGTGCAGTAGCGGCTTCAGCGCCAGCGCGGTGCCCAACCAAGCCTTCGCACCGCCGATGCGGCCACTGCGGCGCAGGTTGTCCAGGCGATGCACCACCATGTAGGCGTGTGTGCGGCGCACCGCGGCCGCCGCGGCGGCTGCTACGGCGTCCAGATCGGCCCCGTCCGCGGCCGCCCGAGCGGCGGTCACGGCCAGCAGCCCGGTACCCATCGCCGTCGACTTGGAATCCACAACCCGCACCGCGGAACCGAATTCGGCAGCAGCCAGTTCGGCGGCGCGGCAGGTTCCGGACAGACCCGACGAAATGTGAACGGCCACAACGCCGTCCCCATCACTGTCGGCCAGGGCCTGTTTGTAGGCGGCGCCGAGTTCGGCCGGGGTGGCCGCCGCGGTGGTGGCGTGACGCTTGTGAATGTCTTCGGGCACGTCGTCCACGCCGTCGCGCAGGTCGGCGCCGTCGAGCAGGATATGCAGCGGCACCTCACGAATCCCCCACCGATCCCGCAATTCGGCCGGTAGGCGCGACGAGCTGTCGGTGACGACCCGGACGGTCAAGGTCAGCGTGTCTTCTCGTTCGGAATCCCGGCCTCGGCGAGCGCCTTGAGCATCAGCTCGGCGACGCTGCGGTGAGCCTCGAAATTCCAGTGGATGCCGTCCGGATTGGCGCGCCCGCTCATGACCTCCTCGGCAACCGCCGCCTTGAGATCGACCAGCGGAATGTTCTGCTCCTCGGCCCACTGCGTGATCGCCGCTACGGTGCCGTCGCGCCCGTGGTGCGCCTTGCCGTAGGTCTCGGCGATATGCACCGACGGCAGCGACGCCACCACCGGGATACCGGGGCGGTTGAAATCAATTGCGCCGCGAGTCTTTTCGAGGTAATACGCGGTAAGTTGCGGCGGCAGTGCCGATCTGGCCACCGGCGACAGCCGGGGCTGCAGCCAGCCGTAGCCGTCGCGCACCCAGCGCCGCAACCGCGGCGGCCGCACGTAACGGATAAGCTCGCGCACTGCCGTGGGCCACACCGACGGCAGCGAGTCCATGCCACTAGTGGCGAAGACCACCGCACCGGCCTTGGGCAACGCCGCCCAGGCCCGCGGGTCCTGGGTGGCGGCCCACCACACGTCCCGGCAGGTCCAGCCGATCCGGCCGATCAACTCCACGTCCCAATCAAGTTGCGCACCAACAATATTGGGCCAAATGCGCGGATCGTCGGCAGGCAGCCCGCCAGTGGGGCCGTAATAGGACAGCGAGTCGGCGAAGATCAAGAGGGTGGGCCTGGCCCCGGAATCAGAGGACGTCATTGGCCACCTGCGCCGACGCGTTCCATACGTCCAGTCGCCACCGGATGTCCTCGAACCCGGCGTCATCCTCCGAGTGGCCGCTCAGCTGGACCCAACTGCAGTTGCCCATCCCGCCCAGAATCGGCCAGTTGGCGACCGGGATCTTCAGCAGCGCGGCCGACAGCGCGGCGATCAGGCCTCCGTGGGCGACCAGCACGATCGGGCGCTCGGGCGCGCCCGGCCCACCCCACTCCGGTGCGGCGGCAACCAGTTCGGCCACCAATGGCACGCTGCGGGCGGCCACGTCGACCCGGCTTTCACCGCCGTGCGGCGCCCAGCCGGCGTTCTCACGCCACGCCAATCGGGCGCCGGGGACCTCGGCATCGATCTGGGTGTGCGTCATGCCCTGCCAGTCGCCGAGATGGGTCTCGCGCAGCCGCGGGTCGACCTGCACCCCCAGACCGGTCTGCTCGCCGAGCCTGGTCGCCGTGTCGAAGGCACGCCGCAGGTCCGAGGAGACGATCAGCAGCGGTTGCACTTTGCCCAGCACCTCGGCCGCGGCGACGGCCTGGGCGCGGCCCAGTTCGCTCAGGTCGGTGTCGAGCTGACCCTGCATTCGGCTGCCGAGGTTGTAGTCGGTCTGCCCGTGCCGGAGCATGACCAGCCGGCGCGCCCTCATTCCCCGGTCCCGTCGCGTTGGTCGCCGAGGTCGACCGGCACCAGCGGGCAGTCGCCCCACAACCGGTCGAGCGCGTAGAAATTGCGGTCGTCCTGGTGCTGGATGTGTACGACGATGTCGCGGTAGTCCAGCAGTGTCCAGCGGCCCTCCCGGGCACCTTCACGTCGGGCGGGCTTGTAGCCGGCCCGGCGCATCTTCTCCTCGACCTCGTCGACGATGGCGTTGACCTGCCGTTCGTTGGCCGCCGAGGCGATGACGAAGCAGTCGGTGATGACGAGTTGGCCGGAGACGTCGATGACGAGGACGTCGTCGGCCAGTTTCGATGCCGCGGCGGCGGCGGCCACCGTTGCCATGTCGATCGCTTCTTGATGTGCGCTCATGTGCTGTTTCCGGCGGCCACACTGGGGGCGGCCGGGTTCTCGCTCCTCTCGGGGGTTCGGTAGAGGCGTCGCTTGGAGACGTATTGCACGACGCCGTCGGGCATCAGGTACCACAGCGGGCGGCGCTCCAAAGCGCGCTGCCGGCAGTCGGTCGAGGAGATCGCCAGCGCGGGAACCTCCACCAGTGTCAGTGCTTCCTGAGGCAGCTCGCCCAGAACGTCGGTGATGTGGTCGTGGCGAAGCTCGTAGCCGGGTCGACTGACACCTATAAAACGCGCCAGCTCGAACATCTCTTCCCAGCCCTGCCAGGTGAGGATGGACGCCAGGGCGTCGGCGCCGGTGATGAAGTACAGCTCGGCGTCCGCGTTGAGAGTGCGCAGGTCACGCAGCGTGTCTTTGGTGTACGTGGGACCGCCGCGGTCGATGTCGACCCGGCTCACCGAGAACCGGGGGTTGGAGGCGGTGGCGATCACCGTCATCAGATACCGGTCTTCGGCGGCCGAAACCTGCCGGTCCTTCTGCCACGGCTGTCCGCTGGGGACGAAGACGACTTCGTCGAGGGAGAACTTGTGCGCGACCTCGCTGGCAGCAACCAGGTGGCCGTAATGGATGGGATCGAACGTCCCGCCCATGACACCCAGCCTGCGCAGCTGCTTTTGCATGGTTTGCCAGCTTACTGGAGCCCGCGATCAGGCATTACCTGCCGAGGAACGACCGTGGGCCCGCGGCGCCACGCGTCAAGTTCTCAAAAGATCCGATGCCAATATGTCAATGCCTTACACCCGCGCGGGGAATCGTGTAGAAGGAGTCCTGTGGAAAATTCGCTGCCGGCCGCCGTAGATCAGCAAAAAGACTGGAAAGACGCCATGACCCGGCGGTTCTACAGCCGTTCCGTGGTCACGGGCGAGATTTCGCTGCCAGCCGTGCCGAGCCTGCTCGACGAGTACGTGGAGATGTGCAGCCGCATCTTCGCCGGAGTGGGCCGCGAGTTCAACGACGAGGAACTCGCCCACCTGCGGACCGTGCTGCAGAACCAGCTGGCCGAGGCCTACTCGATTTCCCAACGGTCCAACATCGTCATCAGCTACAACGCACCCGTGGGCCCGACCTTGCACTATCAGGTCAACGCGCGCTGGTTCACCGTCGCCGAAGCCTACGAGAACTGGATCAGCACCCGCGAACCACCGCTGTTCGGCACCGAGCCGGACGCCCGGATCTGGGCACTGGCCAACGAGGCGGCCGACGCCCGCTCGCATCCGGTGCTCGACATCGGAGCGGGGACGGGGCGCAACGCCCTTCCGCTGGGCCGGCGCGGACACCCGGTCGACGTGGTGGAGCTGACGCCGAAGTTCGCCGAGATCATCCGGTCCCAGGCCCGGGCCGAGGGTCTGGACGTGCGGGTCATCGTGCGCAACGTCTTCGAGACCACCGACGACCTGCGCCAGGATTACCAGCTGATCCTGCTGTCGGAGGTCGTGCCGGACTTCCGCTCGGCGCAACAGTTGCGCAGATTGTTCGAGCTGGCCGCCGCCTGCCTGGCGCCCGGCGGGCAGCTGGTGTTCAACACCTTCCTGCCGCGCTACGGCTACGAAATCGACGACGCGGCACGCGAGTTCGGGCAGCAGGCGTACACGGGCATGTTCTCCCGCCAGGAGTTGGCAACCGCGTCCGAGGGGCTGCCACTGGAGCTGGTGGCCGACGACTCGGTGTACGAATACGAGCAGGCGAACCTGCCGCAGGGGGCTTGGCCGCCCACCAGCTGGTACGCCGACTGGGTCAGCGGCCTCGACGTGTTCCCCGTCGAACGGGACAAGAGCCCGATCGAAATGCGCTGGCTGGTGTTCCGCAAGACCCGCTGAACCCCGCCAGCAGACGCAAAATCGCCTCGGAGCGCATGCTCCAGGGTGATTTTGCGTCTGCTCGGCCAGGGAAAGCTACACCGGCAGCAGCGCGTCGATCACCGACGCGAGCTGCTTGGCCGACCGGCACTCGTGCATCGTGATGACTTCCTCATAGCGTGGCACCGCTGAATCCCCGCTGCCCCAGAGGTGTCTGGGCTCCGGATTGAGCCAGTGCGCATGCCGGGCGGCGTTCACCATGTCGGCGAGCACGTCGACGGCTGGGTTGCGGTAGTTGGTACGCCCGTCGCCGAGCACCAGCAGAGAACTGCGCGGCGACAACACGTTCGGGTTCGCCTGCACGAACGAGACGAAGGCGTTGCCGTAGTCGGAGTGACCGTCGCGCGCGTACACGCCGGCTTCCCGGGTGATCCGCTGGATCGCCACCGCCAGATCGGCCTCCGGACCGAACATGTGCGTCACCTCGTCGGTGGTATCGATGAACGCGAAGACGCGGACACGGGAAAACTGTTGGCGCAGAGCGTGAACCAGCAACAGGGTGAAGTGGCTGAAGCCGGCGACGGAACCGGACACATCGCAGAGCACCACCAGTTCCGGACGCGCCGGGCGGGGCTTCTTCAAGACGACGTCGATCGGCACGCCACCGGTGGACATCGACTTGCGCAGCGTTTTACGCAGGTCGATCGTCCCGGCGCGGGAGCGGCGCCGCCGCGCCGCCAGCCGGGTGGCCAGGGTGCGCGCCAACGGCGCCACCACGCGGCGCATCTGCCGCAGCTGCTCACCGGAGGCACGCAGGAACTCGACGTTCTCGGACAGCTGCGGGATGCCGTACATCTGGACGTGTTCGCGGCCCAGCTGCTCGGCGGTGCGTCGTTTGGTCTCTGCGTCCACCATCTTCCGGAGTTGCGAAATCTTCTGCGCAGCAATGGCTTTCGCTATCTGCTCCTGACTCGGGGTGGGCTCGTCGCCGTAGGGGGCGAGCAGCCCGGCCAGCAGTTTGCCTTCCAGCTCGTCCAGCGCCATCGCCTTGAGCGCCTGATACGACGAGAAGGACGGGCCGCGACTGGAGTTGTACTTGCCGTAGGCCTCCACGATCCGGGCGATCATCCGGACCAGCCGCTCGTCCATGTCGGCCAGGTCCGGGTTGTCGGCGAGCAGGTCCAGCAGCATCTGCCGCATCGCCTCGACGTCGTCGGGAGGCAGCCCGTCCGGGTCGCCGGCGGCGTCCTCGTCCAGCACCACCGCCCGGGCCCCCAGCGCCGCGGGGAACCACAAGTCGAACATGGCGTCGTAGGTGTCGCGGTGGTCGGGCCGGCGCAGCACCGCACAGGCCAGGCCCTCGCGCAGCACCAACCGGTCCTCCAGACCCAAAGTGGCCATCACCCGCCCGGCGTCCACCGTTTCCGAAGGGCCCACCGAGATCCCGCTGGCGCGAAGCGCTTCCACGAACCCGACCAGGTGCCCCGGCAACCCGTGCGGCGCGAGCGGCCGGGAGGGACGGATGCGCCGGGTGGCCATCAGTTCAGCCTCAACTCGCCGGTCGCCCGCTGCTGATCGGACTGGTGCTTGAGCACGACGCCGAGCGTGGCGGCGACGACGGCGTCGTCGATGGTGTCCATGCCGAGCGCCAGCAAGGTACGGCCCCAGTCGATGGTCTCGGCGATGGACGGGACCTTCTTAAGCTGCATGCCGCGCAGCACGCCGATGATGCGCACCAGCTCCTCAGCAAGATGCTCGGGCAGTTCGGGCACCCGCGAGAGCAGGATGCGGCGTTCCAGTTCGGGGGTCGGGAAGTCGATGTGCAGGAACAGGCAGCGACGCTTGAGCGCCTCCGACAGTTCCCGGGTCGCGTTGGAGGTCAGCACGACCAGCGGGGTCCGGGTGGCGGTGATGGTGCCCAGTTCCGGAACCGTCACGGCGAAGTCCGAGAGCACCTCCAACAGCAGGCCCTCGATCTCGATGTCGGCCTTGTCGGTCTCGTCGATCAACAGCACCGTCGGGTCGGTGCGCCGGATCGCGGTCAGCAACGGACGCTGCAGCAGGAACTCCTCGCTGAACACGTCATCTTTGGTCGACTGCCAGTCCCCGGAACCGGCCTGGATACGCAGGATCTGCTTGGCGTGATTCCACTCGTAGAGGGCTCGCGCCTCGTCGACACCCTCGTAGCACTGCAACCGGACCAGTCCCGACCCGGTGGCCTGGGCCACGGCGCGGGCCAATTCGGTCTTGCCGACCCCGGCGGGCCCTTCCACCAGCAACGGCTTGCCGAGCCGATCGGCGAGAAAAACCGCTGTGGCCGTGGCGGTGTCCGGCAGGTAGCCGGTTTCGGCGAGCCGGCGTGAGACGTCGGCGATGTCGGCGAACAGCGGCGTGGGCCGAGCGGGCACGGTCACAATGGGGCTCCTTGAAATCTGAGAGATGGGTCAGGCCGGACGGGTCTGGCCGTCACCCCAGACAATCCACTTTGTCGAGGTCAGTTCCGGCAACCCCATCGGGCCGCGGGCGTGGAGTTTCTGGGTGGAGATACCGATCTCGGCGCCGAAACCGAACTGCTCGCCGTCGGTGAACGCGGTGGACGCGTTGACCATCACCGCAGCGGCGTCGACCTGCTCGGTAAACCGTTGCGCTGCAGCAAGATTGGTGGTCACGATGGCTTCGGTGTGACCCGTCCCGTACTCGTTGACATGCGCAATCGCCGCGTCCACCCCGTCGACCACCGCCACCGCGATATCCATCGCCAGGTACTCGCGGCGTAGGTCTTCTTCACCGGCATCCAGATGCACCGTGACGCCCGCCGTCTCCAGCGCGTTCAGCAGCCGCGGCATCGCCTCCCCGGCGATCGCGGCGTCGACCAGCAGCGTCTCGGCGGCGTTGCAGACGCTGGGCCGGCGCGTCTTGGAGTTGAGCAGGATGCGCTCGGCGACGTCGAGGTCGGCGGCCTCGTGCACGTAGACATGGCAGTTGCCGACACCGGTCTCGATGGTGGGTATCTGCGCATCGCGCACGACGGCTTCGATCAGACCGGCTCCCCCACGCGGGATCGCCACGTCAACCAACCCGCGGGCCTGGATCAGGTGGGTGACCGTGGCGCGGTCGGCCGAAGACAGCAGCTGGACGGCGTCGGCGGGCAGATCCTCGCCGACCAGGGCGCCACGCAGCACCGTGACCAGGGCTTCGTTGGACTTCGCCGCCGACGAGCTGCCGCGCAGCAGCGCCGCGTTGCCGGACTTGAGCGTCAACCCGAACGCGTCGACCGTGACGTTGGGGCGGCCCTCGTAGATCATTCCGACCACGCCGAGCGGAACCCGCTGCTGCCGTAGCTGCAGACCGTTGGGCAAAGTGGAGCCGCGGAGCACCTCCCCGACCGGGTCCGCCAATCCCGCGACCTGGCGCAGGCCGGCAGCGATACCGTCGATGCGCTGGGGGTTGAGCGCCAGCCGGTCGAGCATCGCCGCCGGTGTGCCCGCGGCCCGGGCCGTCTCCAGGTCTTCGGCGTTGGCGGCGAGGATCTGGTCGGCGTGCGCCAGCAGTGCGTCAGCGGCGGCGTGCAGCGCGCGGTCCTTGACCAGGGTGGGGGTGGAGGCCAGGATGCGGGCGGCGACCCGGGCGCGGCGGGCGGCGTCGTGCACCTCTTGGCGCAAGTCGGGCCGCGCCGGTGCTTGCAGACTCATTACCCCAGGGTATCGGGCTTTCGCAGACCGGGCGCGACCGCGGTCGCTGCTTTGGCGCGTTCACGGCGGGTCAATCGCGCCTTGCTCTGCCGCTCGTCGATCAGCCGGCCCAGATCCTGCAGCAGCATCGGCTTGTCCATCACGATCTTCTCGAGATGTTCGCGCTCGATCTCCAGCGCGGTCACCTCTTCGAGGGCATAGGCGCCGGCCAGATTGGGCTGCCTGGTCAGCGCGGTGACCCCGATGAACGATCCCTCGGTGAGGGTTGCGAAGGGCAGCACGGCCCCATCAGCGTCGGTCACCGTCAGTTGCACGCTGCCGGACACGATGAAGGCCATCGCGGTGGGCACCGTGCCCGCGTACTGCACGATCTCGTCGGTGCCGTACCGCAGGATTTTGGCGTAGGGGGCCAGGAACTGCTGGTCGGCCAGGGTCAGCCGCAGTTCCGACGCGACAACGGTGCGCAACGCTTTCATGACCCGCTCCGGTGTCGAGAAGTCGTCGGCCTCGCCGTCCAGATGCAGTTCCCAACGTCGCGCGGCGTACCAGATCCATCGCACGAATGTGGACTGGGTGGCGCCCTCGTCCGCCGGAGAGTGGACCCGGACCGTGGTGCGGTACTCCCCGGCGCCCAGCGCGACCGACGACGGCGTGGTCCCGGGCATGATCAGCGGCAGAGCACTGGCCACCAGCGTCAGCATCTCGCACACCTTGTCCGGCGGATCCGACGTCGCGAACGTGGTATTGATCGAGCACTTGTGCGGGCCGGGCGGGCGGCTGAGGTTGGTGAATGCGGTGGTCGCCAGCATCGAGTTGGGCATGATCCGCAGGCCGCCGCCGGTCTGGATGTGCACGGCGCGCCAGTTCACCTCGATGACGCGGCCCCGGGCGGTCTGCGTGTCCAGCCAATCGTTGATCCGGAACGGCTGCTCGAAGAGCATGAACAGGCCGGACACGATCTGGCCGACGGAATTCTGCAGCATCAGGCCGATGACCACCGACGTGATGCCCAAGGCGGTGAACACCCCGCCGACCCGCACCCCCCAGATGACGGACAGGATCACCGCCAGTCCGACGCCAATCAGGGCGAACCGGCCGACGTCGAGGAAGATCGCCGGAAGTCGCTTGCGCCAGCTGTCTTCAGGCGCGCCTTCGAAGATCGTCGCGTTGAGCCCGGACAGCAGCAGCACCAGCACGAGGAAGCCGAAAGCGGTGGTGAGAATGCGGACCGGGATTTCGCCTGCCGAGATCTGCGACGCCTTTACCAGGATCAGGAGCAGCGCCCCGAGCGGTAGCAGCCAGTTGCGGATCACCCCGACCTGGCGGGCCAGCCGATTACCCCGGCGGGTGAGGATGTGGTGCAACTCGGTGAGCAGGATCAGGCAGACCGGAAATCCGATCGCCACGCCGATCGCCCAGTAGAACCAGTCCGAGTTGAAGAAGTTCATTACCGCTCCGACAACCGGTAAATGGCCTGCTCTTCTCCACCGACGGAAATCGTGCCGGCCGGCGTGAACTGGCGCGTGTCGCGCATCGCCTCATACACCTGGGATGCGACGTAGATGCCGGGTTGCGGTGAGCCGCTGTGCATCTGATAAGCCAGGCTGACCGCGGCGCCCCACATGTCGAAGACGAGCCCGGATTTGCCCACCAATCCACTGACCACATTGCCCGTGTTGATCCCCACCCGCAGGCGCAATACGTGCCGGCTCTGGCTGTTGAAGCGCTCGATGATGCGCCGCATCTCGAGCGCAAACTCCACACTTCGGTGAATGCTGTCCAGACGTGGCGTGACGACCCCGCAGCTGGCCAGGTAGCCGTTGTGGAAGGTGCGAATCCGTTCCACCCCAAGGGATTCGGCGGCCGCGTCGAACTGGCGGAACAGGTCGTCGACGATGCCGACCAGTTCGTCGCTCGCGACTTCGCTCGAGATCTCGTCGAGCCCGACGATGTCGGCATAGATGATGGCGACGTCCTGGTGCTGCTGCGCGATGGTCCCTTCACCCTCGCGGTACCGCTGTGCCACCGACTCCGGCATCAGCGCGAGCAGCAGCCGGTCGTTTTCCCGGCGCTGCTCGTTCAGCAGTTCTTCCTTGATCGCCAGGTTCCGGCTCATCTCGTTGAACGCGCCTGTGAGATCTCCGATTTCGTCACGCGAGGTGATCGGGATGTTGACCTCGTAATCGCCGGAGCTGATCTTCTGCGCACCCTTTTCGAGGCGGCGCAGCGGACGCACCGCCGCCTGGGCGATCACCATGGCTGCCACCGAGATGGCGAAGACCATCGCCGCGACGGCGACGGCAAGCGCCTTGGTGAAGCGTCCGATCCGCGCGAAAGCATCCGAGTCGTCCCGGGTCGCCAGGACCGACCACTGCAAATCGGAATTCGGGATGCTCAGCGGCGCGTAGGCTTCCAGTTCTTTATTACCGGTGTAGTCGGTGCCGATCGTTACCCCGGTCTCACCACGCTGCGCGGCCTTCAAACCGGCGCTGCGCACGGGTTGCACCAGCGTCGTACCGCCCAGTCGAATGGCCCGGTCCGCCACATCGGGAGCGGTGCCGGCCGCAATCACCTCGCGCCGGTACTCCTTCGGGTCCTCCAGGAAAAGCCGTGAATCAGAACGCATCAGACCGTCGGGACCGGCAAGGTAAGTCTCGGTCGCCGCGCCCATGCCGGCGGCCTGCCATTGCTTGTTGGCGGTCATGATGTAGTTGATCTTGGCGATCGGCACCGGCAGCGCCATCACGCCGTCGAATCTGCCGTCCAGACCGATCGGCGACACCACCCATGCGGTCGGCACGTCGAGCTGGGGCTGGTACGGCTCGAAGTCGGTGATCCAGACGAACTCAACGTCGTTGGAGCGCAACGCTTTCAGATACGCCTCACGCAGATTCGATTCGCGGTACGGCCCGGTCATGATGTTGGTGCCGAGGTCGGGCCCCTTGTCCACGGTGTAGACGACATTGCCGTCCATGTCGAACAGCAGCGCGTCCCGGTAGTTGAACCGGCTGACGATGCTGCGCATGTAGTAGTCGAAGCGGGCGTTGGCGGCCGTCCAGGCGCTGCCGTCGCCCGGATCCACCGGCGGGTCGGTGTTGGGCTTGGTTACGGCGGTGTAATTGGCCTGAAGGTACTTCTCGGCGTTGGTTTTCGGCAGCAGCGCGTTGAGATCGAGCTCTTCCCCCGTCACCCGCTGAATGGGTTTGATCATCTGATCTTGGTAGTAGTTTGCGAGCGCCTGTTGCTGTGGGCCGCTGATCGTCGCGTTGTTCAGTTGATTGAAGCCGGCCGTCAGAGCGATGACGGCCTGGTCGATGCTGAAGCCCCCGCTGTAGACGATCAGTGAGTTCGTCACCTCGCGGAACAACGCCTCGATCTGCCGCTTCTGCGACTCGCGCAGTTCGATGAGTCGCTCGGACTCGACCTCGCGCAAGGCGTTGCGCCCGGAGATGGCGCCGATGTAGCCGATAACAGCGATGGACAGAATGCTCGACAACAGCAGCGCGACGAGGATCTTGGACTGAATGCTGATCTTGAAACGGAAGCCTGGCAAAAGACGGCGGACGCGCTTCTTAGCCGGAGCGCTCAGCGCCTCCGATTCCGATTCTGTTGGCTCGCCCGACGTCAATCGGCTTCCCTTCTGCCTTGTCCCGGGTCTCCGATCACGCTGCACACTAGCTCTCTGACCGGTGGATATCGGCGTTTTGCGGGAAGTGACGTCGGCACGTGTCCGAGAATTCACCGTTCGGTGACGCCCGGCTTTCAGTGGATGGCGTGCTGCCAATCCACCACAAACCGGCGCGCCGGGTCCGAAGGGTCGACCGCACAAGGAAGTTCGAGCCCGACCGCAAGAGAGGGCACGTGATCGTCCGGTATTGATTGGACGCTGCGGCCGACGATCGGCGCCAGGTTCGGGAATCGAAGCTCCATCTCGATGACATATTGCGGCGCGTCGAGCAGCTCAGGCATCGCGGTGGCCTCTCTCCCCAAGCTGCGCAACGTGTTTCCGGTCGAGGCGAACGACCTGAGCACGCCCGGCACGCGCCGGCCCGATGCGAGCAGCTGCGGTGCCGACGCCCACTGGCCCGAGGCGGCACCGTGCCGCTGCTTGTGCTCGTTGTACGCCGCGGCGAGGGCTGCGGTACTCGGGGGCTGGGCCGCCCCGTGCACCCGTGCGCCCGGGTCGATCCGGACCTTGTCCGGCTTGGTGGAGTCAACCTCGACGGAGACGACCAGACCGGGCTGGACGGAGGGCATCTGGATCGGATGGACCGCCTGCCGCACCGTTACCTCGTACGGTTCGCGGCCGGGGAGCTCGACGCTGAGGTTGATCTTGCAGACGTACCGGTCGTTGATCACCGTGCCGGTCGACTGCACCGACAGGATGCGTGCGACTCCCGTCAGCGCCGGGCCGGTGAACCGGGGCCTCCTGAGGCGATAGAGGCTGACGCCGATGAACACCAGCACCAGAGCCGGGATTCCCCAGCTCAGCAGGGGGGTCACGATTTCCATGGCGGCACGGTAGCTTGGGCTCGGCGGCTACCGTGCCCAAGTTTTCGGGCGGCCATCTACTGTCGACAACATGTCTACGCGGGTGTGCGTGGTGGGCAGCACCACCAATCGCAAAGGACCACTCTTAACACCGCACGGGGCAGGTCGGGTCAGGTTTGACCACCGGCCTGTTTGCGTTGGCTGACCGCCTGTTGGATCTGCGTGAGTTGAGCAGAGATTTGGTAGACCTCCTCCAGGATCACGCCCATGAGTTGAATGACAGTCTCTGATTCCGCCTGACCGACCGGCGTCCCGAAATCCCCGTGAGCCATCTCGTTTCCGTAGTCCCGAATGCTGTCGGCGACCTGCCTAACCAAGGGCCGGATGAGACTTTGGTTCTCCATCTCTTCGATCTTTTTGGCCAGGACACCATTGGTGATCCCCTTATCCTTTGCAGTCGCTTCGAGGACTGATCTAGCAAGGAGGATCGCGGCGCGGAAATGCCCGGCGCTGTGGCACTCGAAGGCTTCCGTCGCAGCATCACCGATGTGCTGAGGCACGTTCGGATAATCCCTGCTGTCCATGGCGGTCGGTCGCCAAGTGAAGTCGTCATCTGACAGTTTGTCAGTTCTATCCATCCAATTTGATAGCGAGCTGGAGTACGAAACGTTGTCCGGGATGTTAGCTATTCCGACCGAGATGCCGGAACAGACTCCGCATCGGTAGGCAGCGGCGACGACATAGTGGCCCGGTCCGGCGCGGAAGCCTATGGCCACGTCGGTAGCGAGCTTTATCGGACTGGCGATCACTTCGTGCGAGGTTTTCGCCTTGCACATCCAGCAAAGGTGGTTACGCATGTCGTCGACCGTAATCATGGGATGGTCAAACCAGAACCCCCCGCGCCTTGGTCGTGGTTGGCGCGGGGGGCCTGGGCTTCGGTGCCGCTACGGCGTAAGCTGCTCCAAGACAGCGATCAGTTCGGCTACCGCCGACCCATCGAGGCAGCCGCCGCCGATGACGGCGTGGCGGGTCACGTTGCCCTCGCGGTCCTGCCAGCCGCCAAATATGACGGAGACGCTGTCGCCCTCGCCGGGGCATTCGATGCGGCGTTTGTCGGTGATGAACAAGCGTCGGCCATCTTCTTCCCAGGGCCCAAAGTGTGTCACGCCGCAAACGCTATCACTGTCATTTACGTTGTGCCACAACTGATTTAATGACTGTGAATGTAATGATGGCATCTAGGTACGCGCAGGACAGTCAAACGACGAGACCCCCCACGGGAGAATTCGCAGGGGGTCTCGGGTGCGGCCATGACGGATGGCGCACAACGGCGGAGGTCACTACTCCCCGCCCCACCACTGAGCTATGGCCGGGTGCCTTACGCCCGTGTGCCGAAACGGCACAAACTCAGCAGTGTTGTTTGGGTTGCCCTCCACTTGGTGACAGCCATGCCGTGGAGGGCAAGTTATTCAGTTGGCTACGGCGGCGATCCAGCGATAGCGCGGCGGTCGTCCCGTCAGCGCATGTGGACCCCAGCCCCACAGGATTGGGCCGGTGATCTTCCAGCGTTGCCCCTGGGCTTCGATCACATCACCGGCACGGGGTTGAATCTCGCTGTCGGCCTTGAACCCAAGAAGGCCTTCGGTCGAGATCGTTTCCCCCCGCATACCGGCGTCCCGCACAGTGCGGTAGTTACCACTGGCACCACCAATGATCAAGTCGACACTGCCCAGCTTCGCCACCGAGTCACCGGCCAGGCGAACAATCTCGCCATCGGCGTTGACCGGGTCGCCGTGTTCGTCACGGGCTGCCGGGCGGTAGACGGTGGCTAGCATGCGCGGACCCTGTACCTGTTGAGCGTGAAAAGCTCAGCGACAGTGAATGATCCAGGCGACGAACGGAAGCTGACAGCCGAAGGGCCCTCGGACTCGTCCATAGCGATCTGACGCGGATGGGCCAGGTAGCGTGCGGCGAGGCAGGTGATGACCGATGCCAGCTCGTCGTTCGGCACGCCGTCCGCGAAGCCGTTGCCGCGAACGTAGGCCCGCACCTGAGCGGTAGCGACCTGCAGGACGGCGGTACCCTGCTCCTGGGATACCGCCTGCCCCGTCCACGCCGCGAGGTCGGAAACCTGTGGCGCGGCCACGGCTAGGCCTCGGTCAGCAGTGTGACGGCCTTCGCCTGCAGCAAGGCGACATCCCAGCGCGACACGGCCCTGATTCCGACAGTGTCGAAATCTCCGAATGTCTGGTCAAGAATTGCCACTTCGCTATCCACGTCCCGTGCGACCACAACCTTGCTGAAGTCCACCAGGGCGACGCGCTTCTTGGTCGACGCGGCGGGGATGCTGTCGGTGATAATCACCGGCAGGCCGAACAACTGGAAGCTCACGCCATTCTGGATGGTGCTGGGCTCAATGACGTAGCGGCGGTCACCGGTTCCCACCTTGACCTTACGGATCGCGGCGAAGCTGGCCGGGGTCATCACCCAGTGCGAAGGGGTCACCTTGTTGCTCTGAGCCGTTGCAAGGCCATCGATCAGCGAATCGGGGTCGGCCAGGTCCAGTGTCCCGGTGGCGATATTGCTTGCCCGCAGAATGCCCTTGATCGTGTCCGACGTTCCCGCGCCGTCCCAGAGCGCCGCGTCCAGCACGTTGGCCACGTCGGTCACTAGCCGGGTGCGGAGCACTGCCTCAAGTCCCACGACCGACTGGCGAAGCAGCTCATTCGAAAGCTTCGTGAGGGTCTTGATTCCCTTCAGGGTGGATGGCAGCAACTGGACCTCGTCAAAGGTCGCGTTACTGTCGGTGATCTGCGCACCGGCTGCAGTGAACGCGGCAGTGGTGCCGGACGCGATACGCGGAACACGCACGGGCCCAGCGGAATCGATGATCTGCGGCCCGGCGGCCAGGAACGTCGAAGCCTGTTCAAGCGGCTGAATCAGCAGTGAAGCTACCTGGCTGGCCAGCAGCGTGGTATTTCCCGAAGGAGTCTGAATGCTCATTTGGATGTCCTTGATAAGTAACGGAATTGGATCGCAGCGTCACCAGGACGTGAGCGTGAGTGGGCATCGAGCCCTATAGCGGAATCGGCGGGGCACCAGGCCCTTCGCCTACCTCGATTCTAGCATCGTGCCTGGGATTAGGCGTTGCCCTTGAGCCGGTCCAGTAGGGAGAATTCCGGCGCAGTGTCGCCCGTGATCCCCTGTCCAACAGAACCATTGGGTTTCCGCGCCCGTAGATGCGGCTTGGTTACCACCAGAGCGTCAATCGCTGCGGCCAGTTTGTCGGCGTCGTCCAGGGCCTCGGGGTCGTAGGTGAGGTCGGTCGGGTCGGCCAGCTTGCCGGTGGCTGCGACACGGGCGGCGAACAGTGCGCGGGCCAGTTCGTCGGCACGGGCCTCGGCGGTCTTGGCCCGGTCCCGGTATCCGGCTGACTCCCTGCGGATCTTCTCAACGTAGGACCGGTCAAAGGTGTCCTGCTCGGCGTCGGAAGTTCCCTCGACATCGGGCTGAGTATCCGCCAACTCGGTTGGGGTCTCGTCGGTAGTCTCACCGGTTACGTCAGCATCGGGCATGACTGTCTCCTGGAAGGGGTTGGATTGCCGCCTGATTGGCCCGTAGGCGGGCGAACGGGATTGGTCTGGGTAAGTTAGCCGTCGCTCATAGTGGCCGCTGTATACCGCTTGATCTCGGCGCGAAGGCCAGAGCCGATCTCTTGTTCACGGGCAGCGATGATCTCAGCGATTTCATCGGCACCGTAGCCCAGGCGACGCAGGGCGTATGTGACCGGCAGGATCCCTGCTTGGACCAGCTTGGTCACACTGTCCGAAACCTGTGACTCGCTTCGGGAGTCCGCCGGGGACCACCGCACACGAAGAGGGATTGACACTGGATCTTCACCGGTCTCGATTGCGATTAGCAATCGTCCGACCTGCTCCCACGACCGCCCCAAGATCAACTGCCTCATCTCAACCCTGGCGACTAGGCTCGCTTCCGAGGCCCGCAAACTGTCGGCGGACGTTGGTTGGCTCGTGAGGATTCCGAGGTAGTGAGATGGCAGTGCGCTGACCGCCATGATCTGAGAGACCAAGACGCGTACCGCAGTCTCGAAGCCGTCTAGCCGAGCCTCGCTGAAGCTGCCGAACTTGGTTTCCGCGTTCTCCCCGATAGCCCACGAGGTGGCCGACTCATCGAATGGGGATGACACGTCCATGATTGGTTCACCGAGTTCGTCAAGGACTGGCTCGCCATTGTCGTCCAGGCGGGGTGTCTCAATCAACTCGGCACCCGTCACCCAGCGGCGTCCGAATCCGGCTGCGTGCGAGGCAATCACCATATCGAGAGTGACCTTCACTAGTGCATCTGTCAGGTCAGTCAGGCCGTCGATTTCGCTGTGACCGTCGCCGAACCGGATCAACGGCACGACCCCTAGCGGGTTATCGAGTGTCTCAACGAGGTCGAATCCCGCTGTCACCGCACCGGGAGTCTTGGCAACGTGGTGCTCGATACGGTCGGGTAGGTACAGCATCGCGTGCGTCTCAGTCTTAGTTCTCCACCGCTTCAGGCCCGCTGTTACTGATCGGTCTGCCGGATCGGTGAGTACGGCGCACTGCTGTGGAGATTCCACTGATGCAACTGGCTTACCGTCTTTGGCCCACGCCAGTACCCAACCATATCCGAAGGTGAGGGCGTCGGAGTGGACGCGCACGGCGAGCTGGTCCAGGTCGGACTGGACGAAAAGATCCCAAGCCCGTTCGTCGCTGAATCCGTTGGGGCGCAGCCGTTCACTAAGGCTAGAGACCGCGAGGGCCGGGACGCCAATCGACATGCGGCACAGCCTGTTGTCGAGAGCCTTCCTCGACTCGTTCGACAGAAACGCGAGCGGCTGGGTGCCGGTGGCGTATCGCTGGAGGTGGGCGTAGCGGGCCTGCGAAGCGTCTAGTTCCTGTAGTGCTTCCACTAGGAGATCTGTGCTCATTTGGTTATTACCCTGTGCCTCTTCTTCTTCTGAGTGCCGAGCCACTGGCACCGCGAGTGAGTCATCAATAATGCTGCGGCGCAATCGATTTTCGCTGCGCCGCGCCTGCGGCTGGTCTTGCCGATACGTAGGCCGCCGTTGGACTCGATGACCGTTGCGGCCAGTACGTGCCGCGTCAGTGTTTCGTCGCCGCTGTGGGTGAACTTGCCTGCGGTGGCGGCGCTGTAGAGGTCGGTCGTGGCCCTGGTGGTCCTGCTTGGGCTCCATGGGAACTCGGTGACCCTGAGCCCTTCAGCCGCAAGCAAGTGCAGTGAACGTCCCCACCTGAATGGGTCGGCTACTAATTCCCTTATATTCCAACGGGTGCGGGCCTGCCTAATGGTGTCTTCCACTTCGAGTACGGGCACGCGCCATTCGGGTGTGCCGTCGTTCTGCCACACGGCTAGCAGGTCGAAGTGCGGCACCGGGCCGACCGTGCCGATCACCAACGCTGTTGCATCCGAGTCTCGTCCACCCCAAGACCCGTCCAGCCCGATCACGGTCTCAGCGCCGTCCGGCACCGGCTCGGCTCGTTTCAGGCCCGCCCAGACCTCCGCCGTCAGGAACGGATGTTCGTTCGTCGTGATTACTTGGCAGAGACGCTTGCGTCGGTACTCGCCCTCGGTCGTGCGCTTCAGTAGCGCCATGGCGCGGTCCCGACTGAGCAGGTCGTCAAGCTGCGGGTTGGCCAGCTCAAGGCAATGCACGCAGTCGGCGGGGTGATGCTCGTAGCCATCGGCGGAGAACTCCACGAACGCCACCGACTTGTCAGACGGGTCAGCCCGCACCGAGTTGCGCAGGTCCGTCAGTACGGAGCTGTCCCGGTTGGGTGGCGTCCCGATACCGAGAGCCATTGCGCCGTCAAGCTTTCCAGCGCCCAGGATCAGGGTTGACCAGGTGTCGGGGTGAATCTCGCCCAGCTCGTCGGCCAGGGCCAGCGTCCACGTACCCAGGCCTTCGATTCGTTTGGCCTCTGCCGGTAGCGCCATGAGCATCGAACGCTGCGCCGGTAGCTCGATCCGGTCCTTATAGATCAGCGCCCGCGAGGACAGCTCGGGGTTCAGCTCTACCATCTGGATCGCTGGACGTAGCAGCCGCTCAGCCATCCGCTCATCCACGGCAACAATAGGGATCTCGTTCCCCTCGGGCCCGGTGTACAACTCGTACAGCCCCAGCGCCGCCAGGATTGCCGTCTTGCCCAGCCCGCGAGGTGCCATGATCGCTCCGACCACCGGGCGCGGGTCAGGGTCCAGGAACGGGCGCAGCATCTCAACCTGCCACGGTCGGATGTGCATCCGATCACCTGAGCCCTTGCCCTTGGGGACGATCAAGAACCGGGCACACCACTCCGCGAACCGCTCCGCGCCGACAAGCTCGCAGTCGAACGGCAGCGGTGTGCTGTCGGTCGGCGGCGGCTTCGGCCCGCGCTTCGTGGACGGCATGGGCGGTTCGGTTCTCCCTTGGGAATTAATTCGGCGGTGCGCTCTGCACGAGGTGTCCGGCGTCGCCCCTGGTCGGGAACGGTCCCCTGGGGCTCACAGTGCTGGATTTGCAGCAGTGTTCGTCCTGCTCAGGCGCTGATGGGCGCTGGGGTGCCGCTTTCAGGCTTGTGCTGTGCTGGCCAGGCGCTGTCTGCGGGCCGTGATGGCGGCGTGCACGGCCTGGCGTTCGGCGTCGGTGCAGCGGTTGCCGCGCTCCCGGTTGTGCCTACGACAGAGGATCCGAACGTTCAGCGGTTCCAGTGCGAGCGATGGATCTTCGGAAACCGAGATGATGTGGTCGGCTTCGAGGTCGGTTGTGCTGCCGCACCATTCGCAGAACGGAGACAGCTTGCACATGCGTTTGGCCAGGCGGTCCCAGGCGGATGGTCGGTGACGCTGGGCGCGTGTACGTCGGCGGGTGTCCTTGGGTCGACACTGGGCGCATCGGGACTGACCCGGCACGGCGTCATCGCCGCACCCGAGGCAAGGCTTGGGAAGGGCCATAGATGCCTCTCATTGCCTCGCAGGCCGACGAAAGCTGTTGGCGAGACTCATGGCCCGTCCCAGTTCGGTACGTGCCGTGCGGGCCAGATGTCGAGGCCTGCGGTGTTGACCACGTACTCGTCGAACGAGGGGTTGGCGATGTGCATGAGGATCGATCCGGCTGGCACCACGGACAGCCAAAGCATGCCGCGACCATGCATTGTGTTCATCGCTTTGGGCGCAGCGGCGAAGCGCATCGCGGTGTGCGCGTCGGGCGTCCAGCTCCAACCTGCGCGGTACTTGTACGGCGCGCCGCGATACAGAGTCAGCCGGTGAGGCGGTGCGGCTACGAGCCGGTGCGCAACGGGTCCACCTCTGAAGCCGTGTTCCAAGAACATGGACAGGCCGATGCCGCTGACGAATCCTGCTGCGTTGCAGAGTTCTAGCCATTCCTCGTTGGTGAGGTTCACGTGTGGTGTAGTGGCGATGGTCCACCCCGGGGGCAGCCAGTACCTGAGCGCCTCGACTTGGAGCCGTCCGGCGCGCCAACTCTGCAACAGGATCTGAGGGAGGGCGCGGCTGTCCCTGTCGGCGCTCATGTAGTTGTAGATGTCACTGCCGGTGATTGGGCCTTTGATGGCGCTAAGGTATTGTGCGGCAGCCTGTTTCGCGGCTTCAGTGTGAGCCGACCTGTACCTGTCGTGACTGTATCTGACGTGACCAGTGACCGGCGACAACTCGGTTACCTGGTCGCTCAGGGTGCTCACCCGAACATGCCTCCCAACACCCCGGTTTCGATCTGCTGCCGCAGGTTCTCTAGCGCGACGACGGAGGCGAGAAGGTTGATGCGGCCACCGTCAGGCAGGCCGAGCTGGACGAGGTAGCCGCGCTCTCCGCTGCCGGTTTCCAGGGCGGTGACCCGGCTGCCTTCCAGGCTGCTGACACCGTGGAGTTGAAGTTCCTCGTAGTCGCTCACTTGCTGTTCCTTCCGATGGGGCGGGGATGGCGTACAGGCGTGCTCGTGCGGGGCCTTGATGACATCCGGCAACCACCTCGCGGGAGCCGACCACGGCAGAGCTATGTGCGTGCTGTCCGCCGCAGGCCGGGAAGGGGCAGCGGACCACGGCCCAGCGGCCACGTATCTCGATCAGCTCGGCTACGCCGAACTCCCACGCGCTCACGCGCTGACGACTCCCTGACCGCGTAGGGAGGTTTCACGCTCACGCGCTAGGAATGCCTCGACATCCGAGCGACGGAACACCAGTCGCCTTCCGCGCTTCCAGCCAACCGGACCGCGCCCGGCGTGACGGGCTGTGTACACAGTTCCGGTCTCCACGCCCATCAGTGCGGCCACCTCGGGAGCGCCGATCAGTTCGTCTGCTTGTGTCATGTCATCTGCTCCAAATCCATTGCTTCACAACAGGTGTATTGCAAACACACCCTTGCCCCCCATGGGCCTGCGGCGGGCGCTTGATCACAAACTCTTACGACTGCTCAGGCTGCAGGTTGGACAGTCCTTGTGTATCAATCTGATTCGCTATCTGGGTCTCTGGCCGATGCCCAGCCACACCCTCACTCGTCTGGTTCCCAGATTGACCCCGATTCAACGGGGCGCAGGATGTATGGCGTGTTGCGTCGGGGGTTCGTTGACCATGTCCGACTTCACCTACTGCGTTACAGGGTGCAGGAACACACCCCATCTGACGGGGAAAGCGCACCGAGGCTAGCGGGTGGGCCGATATGTCGTGTCCCTCGGCTCGGGGGGTCCGGTTTGCTCGCGCGATAACGTTGACCGGCAACGCTTCTCATGCCTCATACCGGCTTCGGTGTCTATAACCTATTTTCCGGCGATGTCCGCTGAGAAGTGCGGATCGTTCTATGGTGCTTTGCTTCTCAGTACTTGCGGCGTCGTCCAGCTCGGTACAGCAACGCTTCCTGCTGGATGCTCAGGCCGACTGCCAGGTCCTGGGCGGTCGTCCGATGCTCAGGATCTTTGGACATGGAAGCGGCTCGCCTAGCAAACTTACGATTACTGTTCATCCGTTGCCTGCCTTCCTATCTCCAGTCTAGCAGCTACCTACGGATCTCGGAGCTGGCCTTCGTCGCCTACATGCGACTTCAACAGCATCTCACGCCGAATCGATGGTCGACCGGGAGCCGACGGGCCCACCAAAATTTCTTCCGAAACCGTTGACCGGGAACCCATACGGTTAAAGACGTGACCGAGAGAGAGTGGATTGCGCAGCAGGTGGCCCAGGCCCCGCCGCTGTCCCCTTCTCGGCGCAATCGGCTGGCGCTACTCCTCGCCCGTGAGCCAGCCAGGGACAAGTTGGTCATGCGTAAACCGACGACCACGGCCAGCGGGTAAGATCCGTGGACGCATCAGCGTCCTAATGATGGCGCGTTGCTTGTCGAGACTCTTGCTCTCCCAAACCTTTCGGAGATCACTGGCCGTGACTAGGTCTTCCAGCAGGCGGTGCCGGTCCCCGCCGCGCATCTTCTCGGTGACCTCTGCGAGTTGGCCTTCCACGTGTGCACGCGCCAATTGGTAGTCCCTGCGGTCGAGGACGCCGTCCGCTCGGTCTAGGACCAGCTCATCAAGGCGGTCCATCAGTACCCGCTCTCTTCGCCGCAGAGCTTCCAGATCCTCGGCTTGCTGGTCTACCAACAGCTCAGCGGCATCGGGCCGTGACAGGAATCCCAGGACGAGGTCAACGACCAGGCGGTCAACCTTGTCTTGCCGCCGCGTTGAGCCATAGCACTTCTTACACGCGTACACCGTGTAGCGGCTCTTATCCTTCATCTCCTTCAGGCCGGAACTGATTGGCGCGTCGCAGGCTCCGCAGACGGCAATCCCCGTCAGCAGGTACTTGCGGCCACTGGTGAAGTTCTTCCGGCGTGACGACTGGGACAGGATGCCGTGGACGGCGCGCCAGATGTCTGGATCCACAGCGCCTTTCCACTGTGTGGCGCTGCCCTCATCGGACTCATCGGTTTTCAGCAACTCGCCACGGTAGGACCGGAGTCCGCCGTATCGGGGATTGAGCAGCATTAGCCGCAGGCTCTGGCTGCGCCATGGCCCGCCGGTCGTCGTGGTGATCCCAGCATCGTTCCACCGGCGGCAGATTGTGGAGAGCCCTTCTCCGTCGATTACGGCGTTGTATGCGTCGCGAACAAGTGCAGCTTCGTCCTCGACAACGGTCTTCTTGTCGGCGGCGTATCCGAAAGCACGGCGACCACCACTGTGCACGCGGCCCTGCTCGGCGCGCTGAAGGGAAGCACGTTTCTGTCTGGCCGACTTCCGCTCAATCTCCGACCGCGCTACGGCCCCGGTGATGCGGGCGACCAGTTTCCCGTTGTCGGTGGAGAGGTCCACATCACCGGTCGCGGTCGCCAGAGCAACTCGTCTTTCGTCGGCAAGGGCGATGAAGTCTTCAAGCTCCACTGGGCGGCGATGCAACCGGTCCAGATGCCAGGCGACGACCGCCTGAATTTTCCCGTCGCGGATATCGTCAAGCATCCGCTCATACGCGGGCCTGACTCCCCTACTCGCACTGATGTCGTTGTCCAGGTATTCCACGGGGGTCCATCCGCGTGTCTCGCAGACTTTCAGGCAATCCTCCCGCTGACGCGACACGGCCAGCTCATCATTGGCTTTGTCCTGGCTTTGGCGGAGGTAGACGGCGCAATGCATAAGAAGCATCTTATCTGTGTGGTCGGCAGCATCAACTGGGATCTGACGCTGGACGTCGCCAGTCTGCCGCGTCCGGGTGAGACGGTGTTGGCGTCGTCGCTGGCGTACGCGCCCGGCGGCAAAGGCGGCAATCAAGCGGTGGCGGCGGCGCGCGCCGGCGCGCGGGTGCAGTTCGTCGGCGCGGTCGGTGACGACTCCGCCGGTCCACAGTTGTTGGCGCATCTGCTGGCTGCCGGTATCGACGTGGACGGCGTCGCCCGCCGGCAGGGCCCCAGCGGGACGGCGATCATTGTGGTGGACGGCGACGGGGAGAACACCATCGTGGTGGCGCCCGGCGCCAATGCCGCGCTGTCGGTGTCTGAAACTTCGGTCGCTGATTGCGATGTGTTATTGACCCAGTTGGAGATTCCGGTGCCGGCGGCCCTGGAGGCCGCGCGGCACGCCCGGTCCGCTGGCGCCGTGGTGATGGTCAATGCCTCGCCTGCGGGACAGCACGGCGATGCGGTGGCCGAACTGGCCGGCATCGCCGACGTGGTGATCGTGAACGAGCATGAGGCGGGTCATTGGCCCTGGCGCCCTGCGCATTTCATTATCACCCTGGGCGCGCGGGGTGCCCGTTACCTCGGTCCCGATGGTGAGTTCGAGGTTCCCGCGCCGGCCGTGACGGCGGTGGACACCACGGGCGCCGGCGACGTGTTCGCGGGAGTTCTGGCCGCTGACTGGCCTACTCGTTCGGGATCCCCCGCCGAGCGGCTGGTCGCGTTACGGAGGGCGTGTGCGGCCGGCGCTTTGGCCACATTGGTGCGCGGTGCCGGTGATTGTGCCCCGGGCGCCGCCGAGATAGACGCCGCTGCCTTGGGAGTGCCGTCGCCGTAGACCGTGGAACGCGACGACAGGGAGTCGACCGGCCGACCCGGTCGCCTGCTGAATATCAGGCGCGCCGACCGGCGCGTTCTGCGAAGGCGTCCAGCGCGTACAGAACTTCCGGCGCGCGCCACGCTCGATTGCGGGTCTGGTCGGTGAACTCAACGATGATCCCGTACCCGGCGAGAGGTTCCAGGTATCGGTACACATTGGTCATGGGTATCCCGAGTTCATCGCTGATTAATTGGGCATTGACCACAGGGCGTTTCATAAGCAAGTCCGCCACGCGATAAACGGCCGAGTCACGACGAGCTTTGATCTTCGACTCCCATCCTCCTCGTACCGTTCGGAGGTCGGCAACTAGTTCTCGACCGTTCACGACGGCCAGCATCGAAGCCATAGCTAATCGTTCAACTATCGGTGCGGGATCACCGTCGCGATAGGCGGTCAGTGCATCGAAATATGCAGTGGTGTCGGTTAGCAGTCCCGCTGAGACAGGGACGGTGACCTGCCGGGCCAGCCGTTTGTTGCGCAGCATCGACTGGATCATCGCTCGGCCGGTGCGCCCGTTGCCGTCGGGGAACGGGTGGATGGTTTCGAATTGTGCGTGCGCAATCGCGATCTGCGGAAGGACCGCTATGTCAGCGCGTTTGGCAAATTGGATTAGGTCATCGATGGCTGCCGGAATTTTATCGTGATGCGGTGCAATGAAATCGGCGCCGCGCGGGCCGAAGTTGCCGCCGCCGATCCACACCTGCTCCGTGCGCCATTTGCCGGCGATACCTGGCTCGCTCTCGTGCATCAGCGCGTCATGCATGGCTAAAATTGCGTCACCGCTTATCTGGCCGGCCAGGTCGACAGCCGCTTGCATCGCTCTGGTATTAGCGACGATCATCGACGCGTTGAGACGCTTGCTGGTCCCGAGCGTCTCGGCTTCGGCGATTGCGCGCGCATTGGCGGTTAGGTTCTCAATTTTGGAGCTGGCCGCCGATTCTGTGCGCAGCAGCACCGAAGCGAAGGGAGCGATTTCACCACCAAGTTCTGTATCGAACCGCGCGATCTCCTGGGCGGCTTCCTCCGCGTCAGCCAGCACGCCGGAAGGCAAGCTGACGTCTAAGTCCCCGATCTCGGCCGGAATGGCGGCTTGGTACTGACCGGACTGACGAAGGGCGGCACGCAGGTCCGAGCGCCCGTAGCCGACCTCAACGGGCGTCTCCCAAATCAGCGTCTCGTATGCCACTCTGGTGCCTGAGTTAACTGATGACACGGGCGAATTTTATCATCACTTAGATCGCTAACTGATAATAAGAGGGTTGGGCGCTATCACTTCGGGCTTGCCGAAAGATGACTCAGCCTTCGGGTACCTCACGCTCGATCTCATCGAGCCATATCCGCGCGGACATGTCGGACGGAGCACGCCAGTCCCCACGGGGCGAGAGCGAACCGCCATGAGAGACCTTGGGGCCGTTGGGCAAAGCCGAGCGCTTGAACTGGCTGAACGAGTAGAACCGCTGCACGAACACCTGCAACCAGTGCCGGATTTCCGACAACGAGTACGACGGCCGGTTGCTCTCGGGGAAGCCGGGCGGCCACTCGCCGCGCTCCGGGTCACTCCATGCATGCCAGGCGAGGAACGCGATCTTGGACGGCGTAAAGCCGCGCCGCAACACCTGAAACAACGAGAAGTCTTGCAGCGCATACGGTCCGACTTTCGCCTCGCTGCTCTGCAACTCCTCCTCCTCGCCGGCCGGGACGAGTTCAGGGGTGATTTCGGTGTCCACCACCGACTGCAGCACGTCGGTGACATCCTTCTCGAACTGGTCCGAGGAGATGACCCAGCGGATCAGGTGCTGGATCAGTGTCTTGGGAACCCCGCCGTTGACGTTGTAATGCGACATCTGGTCGCCCACACCGTATGTCGACCAACCCAGCGCAAGCTCCGAGAGATCACCGGTGCCCAGCACGATGCCGCCACGCTGGTTCGCCAGCCGGAACAGGTAGTCGGTACGCAAGCCGGCCTGCACATTCTCGAAGGTGACGTCGTACACCTTCTCGCCACGCGCAAAGGGGTGGCCGATCTCCTCGAACATCCGCTTGGCGGTCTCGGTGATGTCGATCTCCTCGAACGTGATGCCGAGTGCCTCACCCAACTTGATGGCGTTGTTCTTGGTGTGCTCACCGGTGGCGAACCCCGGCAGGGTGAACCCCAGAATGTCGCTGCGCGGCCGGCCCTCCCGGTCCATCGCCTTGGCCGCGACGATCAACGCGTGGGTCGAATCCAATCCTCCCGAGACGCCGATGACCACCTTCGGATAGTCCAGCGCCCGCAGTCGCTGCTCCAGCCCGGCCACCTGGATGTTGTAGGCCTCGTAGCAATCCTGTTCCAGCCGTTCGCGATTGGACGGTACGAACGGGAAGCGCTCGATGTTGCGCCGCAGACCGATATCGCCGTCGGGCGGGTCGAGGCGGAATTCGATCCGGCGGAAGGCATCCGTGACCACCCGATGGTGGCGCCGATTGTCGTCGAACGTGCCCATCCGCAACCGTTCGGAGCGCAGCAACCCGGTGTCGACGTCGGCGACCGACCGCCGCTCGCCGGTGGGGAATCGCTCCGAGGACGCCAACTCGGTGCCGTTCTCCCAGATCATGGTCTGGCCGTCCCATGCCAGGTCGGTGGTCGACTCCCCTGCCCCCGCCGCCGCATACACGTAGGCGGCCAGACACCGCGCGGACGCCGAGCGGGCCAGCAGGCAGCGGTCGTCGGCCCTGCCGATGGTGATCGGGCTGCCGGACAGGTTGGCCAGCACGGTCGCCCCGGCCAGGGCCGCCTCCGCGCTGGGCGGCACCGGCACGAACATGTCCTCGCAGATCTCGACGTGCAGCACGAAGTCCGGCAGGTCCGACGCGGTGAACAGCAAGTCCGGACCGAACGGCACATCGCTGTCGGCGATCCGGATGCTGCCGCGCTCACCGTCTCCCGGTGCGATCTGCCGGTATTCGTAGAACTCGCGATACGTCGGCAGATAGGACTTGGGCACCACCCCGAGCACGGCGCCGCGATGGATGACGACCGCGGTGTTGTAGATGCGGTGCAGGTGGCGCAACGGGGCGCCGACCACCAGCACCGGCAGCAGGTCGGCAGACGCGGTCACGACCTCACTCAGTGCCTCTTCCACGGCGTCCAGCAGGGCATCCTGCAGCAGGATGTCTTCGATCGAATATCCGCACAACGTGAGTTCCGGGAACACCGCCAGGGCCACGCCGTCGTCGTGACACTGGCGCGCCAACCCGAGAACCGACGCAGCATTGGCGGCCGGGTCGCCGATCGAGGTGTGGTGCGTGCACGCGGCGACGCGCACGAACCCGTGCCGGTATGCGGAGTAGAAGCTCATCGCCCTCCATTCTCGCGTTACTGTCGCATTGCCGACGTCGAGGTCGGATGACGGGGTGCCAACTAGTGCATAGTCTCGATGGAGTGGAATCTCCCGAACTCATCGCGCTGCTGTCCGGTCGCCGGATCGCGGTGCTGACTGGCGCGGGCCTTTCCACGGACTCCGGCATACCCGATTACCGAGGACCTGACTCCCCACCCAGCAACCCGATGACGATCCGGCAGTTCACGTCCGACCCACAATTCCGGCGGCGTTACTGGGCGCGCAACCATCTGGGCTGGCGGCATATGGACAACACACAGCCCAACGCTGGGCACCGGGCGCTGGCCGCGCTGGAACGCGGCGGCGTGGTGAACGGAGTGATCACCCAGAACGTCGACCTGCTGCACACCAAGGCCGGCAGTTCCCGCGTCATCAATCTGCACGGCACCTACGCCCAGGTGGCCTGCCTGAGCTGCGGCCACCGCATGAGCCGCGCCGTGCTGGCCGAGCAGCTCGAGGCGCTCAACCCCGGATTCATCGAGCGTTCCGAAGCCGTCGGCGGCCTGGCTGTGGCGCCGGACGCCGACGCCGTCGTCGCCGACACCGATTCATTCCGCTACCTCGACTGCCCGGTCTGCGGCGGCATGCTCAAGCCCGACATCGTCTACTTCGGTGAGAGCGTCCCCAAACACGTTGTCGATCAGGCATACTCACTCGTCGATCAGGCCGAGGCGTTGCTGGTGGCCGGTTCCTCGCTGACGGTGTTCTCCGGATACCGGTTCGTGCGCCACGCCGCCGCCAACGGCATCCCGGTGGCGATCGTCAACCGAGGCCGCACCCGCGGGGATGACCTGGCCACCGTGACGGTCCACGGCGGCTGTTCGGAGATGCTGACGTTGCTCGCCGGCGAACTGGGGGTCAGCGCGCCCTTCTGACCTCGGCGACGAACTGGCGGCCACGGTTGTCCACCACCTGCCACGAGTACGGGCCGATGAGCCGCGGGTGACCCAGCATGTAGACCGCCTGCCGGGCGTCCTGCTCGCGTTCGATGTTGTCGACGCGCATGCCGTGAGATGTCGTCAAAGCCCACATGGTTCTCTCCGATTCTGGCTGAATTCGCTGATGCGAAGAGCTTTTCGGAGGCGCCTGTGCGGATCCTCGGGAGATCCTCAACGTTTTCTAGAAGCGGATTTCGGGAAGCGACCGCCGGGGCACAGTGCGCCACGAGCGTTCGCGACTGTAGTCCTCTGCGGCCCGGCTGTCAGAAAGTGCAGGGCATGCTGCGGATGGCGTGAATGAAATTGCCCGGTACATACACCGGTTCGCCCGCCTGAATCTCGGGCAGCTGAGCCAGCAGTTCACCGAAGATGGCGCGCAACTGTGCCCGCGCCACGTGCGCACCGAGGCAGAAGTGCACGCCTCCACCGCCGAACCCGACGTGCGGGTTAGGGCTGCGACTCAGGTCGAAGCGACCCGGTTCGTCGAAGGCCTCGACGTCCCGGTTGCCGGATGCGTAGAACATCACTACCTTGTCGCCTGCCCTGATCTGCTGTCCGCCGAGCTCGAAATCCGTTGCGGCGGTGCGGCGGAAGGTCATCACGGGGGTGGCCCACCGGACGAACTCCTCGACCGCGGTTCCGATGCGATCCTCGAAAGCCGCATGCAGCCAGGCCCTTTGGTCCGGAAAGTCGGTGAGCGCCTTGAGGGCGTGGCTGGTGGTCTGCCGGGTGGTGTCGTTGCCCGCCACAGCCAGCAGCACGAAGAAGGCGGCCACGTCGGCGTCGGAGAGCCGGTCGCCGTCCACCTCGGCGTTCACCAGCGCACTGAACAGGTCTTCGCCCGGATTCTCCCGGCGCTCCGCGGCCAGCTGACCGGCCACCTGGTGCAGGTACATCTGGTTTTCGAACACCACCTGCAGCGGTTCGCGGCCGGCGAGGTACTCCGGATCGGCCCAGGACACCAGGGCGTCGGCCGCGTGCGCGACCTGCTGCCGCTCGGATTCGGGAATGCCCACCATGTCCGACAACGTCCGGATCGGCAGCTCCTTGGCGCAGTACTCGACGAAGTCGGCGCCGCTGCCGGCCTCCCGCAACTCCCCGACGATGGCCTTGGCGTTGGACTGGATGGACTGTTCGATCCGGCGAACCTGCCGGGGCGTGAATGCCGCGCTGACCAGTTTGCGCAGTTTGGTGTGTCGCGGCGGGTCCATCGCCAGGAAGGACTGCGACGCTTCGAGCAGTTCCTCCGGAATGCTGGCGAACATCACGCCCTTGCCGGACCGGAAGACGTCGTTGTTGCGGCTCACCGCGACGATGTCGGCGCGTCGCGTCACCGCCCAGTACCCGGGGTCGTCGGGGTCGTCCATCAAGGTGTCCTTGACCGGGGAATGCCAGCTCACCGGGCGTTCGGCGCGCAGCACCGCGAACGAGCGTTCTCGATCCTCGGCGGTGGTCGACCAGAACTCGGGCGAGGACAGGTCGATCGCGTCGTAGGTCCGGTCACTCGCGCACGTCGCTGTCATCTGGTCCCTCCATCGACACCCTGGCTGATCAACCCGACCATATGACTAGACACATTGTCTAGTCAATATGTCCCCCTTGCCGCTAAGCTCGTCGGATGCCGTCGGTCACCCGTAAGCCGCAGGGGCGCCAGGGACGCCGGCAGCGGCGCGAGCACATGGAGAGCCGGCTGCTCGATGCCACCGAACGGCTGATGGGCGAGGGCGCCAGCTTCACCGAACTCAGCGTCGACCGCCTGGCCGGTGAAGCCGGTATCTCCCGGGCCAGCTTTTACATCTACTTCGAAGACAAGGGTCACCTGCTGCGCCGGCTGGCCGCCGCCGTCTTCGACGACCTCGCCGCGGCCGGGGACCGGTGGTGGTCAGTGGCCGACCGGCGTGACCCCGACGACCTCAAGGCGGCGATCGCCGGCATCGTCGCCACCTATCGCCGCCACCAGCCGGTGCTGGTCGCGCTCAGCGAAATGGCCGGCTACGACCCGGCTACCGCCAAGACTTACCGCGACCTGCTGACAGCGATATCGCAGCGGGTCACCGGCGTCATCGACAGCGGCCAGGCCGACGGCTCGATCCGGCCCGGCCTCTCGGCACCGGCCGCCGCCAGCGCGCTGACCCTGATGGTGGAGCGGGCCTGCCAGCTGCACCTGCCCGTGCAGCCGCCGGACTACGACGCCCAGCTCACTGACACGCTGGTCGAAATAATCTGGGCCGCTTTGTATCTCAAGCCTGCAGACTAGACGGCCACCAGGTCGTCGGCGTGCACCGCGGGGCGGCGCAACTCTCCCGGCAGATCCGTGGTGGAGCGACCCATGATCGTCGCCAGTTCGGCCGCGTCGTACGCCACGACGCCGCGCGCCACCACCGTGGCGTCCGGTCGGCACAGTTCGACGACGTCGCCACCGAAGAACTTGCCCGACACCGCGGTAATGCCCGCGGGCAGCAGTGAGCGGCGCTGCCCGAGGATGGCACGCACCGCCCCCTCGTCCAGCGTCAGCGAGCCGGTCGACTCGGCGGCGTAGCGGACCCAGAATCGGCGGGCCGACATCCGCTCGGGCCGGGGAGCGAACACGGTGCCCACCGAGGCATCGGCGAGCGCCGTCGCGGCATCCGCGGCCGGCGCCAGCAACACCGGCACCCCGGCGTCGGCCGCCAGCAACGCCGACGACATCTTCGAGGCCATCCCGCCGGTACCGAGATTGCTGCTCTGTCCGGCCACCACGCCGTCCAGGTCCTGCGGACAGGTCACCTCCGGAATGAATCTGGCGCCCTTGAACTTTCGCGGGTCAGCGTCGTAGAGGCCGTCGATGTCGGACAGCAGCACCAGGGCGTCGGCACCGACCAGATGCGCCACCAGCGCCGACAGCCGGTCGTTGTCGCCGAAACGGATCTCGTTGGTGGCCACCGTGTCGTTCTCGTTGACGATCGCCACCGCACGCAGCGCGCGCAGCCGGTCCAGCGTGCGCTGGGCGTTGTTGTGCTGCACGCGCATGGCGATGTCGTGCGCGGTCAGCAGCACCTGGCCCACGGTGCGGCCGTACCGGGCGAACGCCGCGCTCCAGGAGTTGACCAAGGCAACCTGCCCGACGCTGGCCGCAGCCTGCTTGGTGGCCAGATCCTTTGGCTTACGGGCCAATCCGAGCGGTTCCAGGCCGGCGGCGATGGCGCCGGAGGAGACGATGACCACGTCGGAGCCCGCCTGCATCCGTGTCTCGATCGCATCGGCGAGTTCGGCCAGCCGTCCAGCATCGAACATGCCCGACTCGGTGGTCAGCGCGGTCGTGCCCACCTTGACGACGACGCTGCGCGCAGTGCGGATTCGTTCGCGATGCTGACTGGTCATCAGCTGTCGTCGCGCTCCCGACGTTGCCGCCGGGCGGCTTTGCGCTCGGCGGCACCCACCCGGTCGCTGCGCTCGAGTCGCACGTCGGTGCCGCGGCCGGTCAACGGAACCTGGCCTCCCGCAGGGGTTTGCGGCTCCCAGTCGAACGTCATCTCACCGATGGTCACCGCGCAGCCGGGGCGGGCGCCCAGCCGCAGCAGTTCGTCCTCCACGCCCAGGCGGGCCAATCGGTCGGCAAGGTAGCCGACCGCCTCGTCGTTGTCGAAGTTGGTCTGGCCGACCCAGCGCTCGGGCCGCGAGCCGGTGACCACGAAGCCGCCCTCGCCATCGGGCTCCACGGTGAAGCCGCTGTCGTCCACCGGCACCGGACGGATCACCGGGCGCCGGGGTATCACCACCGGTCGCGTGGCGTTGTACTCCGAGACCATCTGCCACAGCCCGAAGATCAACGGCTGCAACCCTTCCCGGGTGACCGTCGACACCAGGAACACCGGCCAGCCGCGCTCGGCGATCTCGTCGCGGACGAACTCGGCCAGCTCGCGCGCCTCGGGCATGTCGATCTTGTTGAGCACCACCGCGCGTGGCCGCTCGGCCAGATCGCCCAGCACAGCGTCCCCTTGCAAGGTCGGGGTGTAGGCCGCCAGTTCGGCTTCCAGCGCGTCGATGTCGGAAATCGGGTCGCGTCCCGGTTCGGCGGTGGCGCAGTCCACCACGTGGACCAGCACCGCGCAGCGCTCGATGTGCCGCAGGAAGTCCAGTCCCAGACCACGGCCTTCGGAGGCGCCGGGGATCAGCCCCGGCACGTCGGCGACGGTGAAGGCATGCTCGCCGGCCGACACCACCCCGAGGTTGGGAACCAGCGTGGTGAACGGGTAATCGGCGATCTTGGGTTTGGCCGCCGAGATCACCGACACCAGTGACGACTTACCCGCCGAGGGGAACCCGACCAGGCCGACGTCGGCGACGGTCTTGAGTTCGAGGGTGAGATCGCGCTCCTGCCCCGGTTCCCCGAGCAGCGCGAAGCCGGGGGCCTTGCGGGCGCGGGACGCCAGAGCGGCGTTGCCCAGACCGCCGCGGCCACCGGCGGCGGCTTCGAAGCGGGTGCCGGCGCCGACCAGGTCGGCCAGCATCCGGCCGTTTTCATCCAGGACCACGGTGCCGTCGGGGACCTTGATTTCCAGGTCGGCGCCGGCGGCACCGTCCCGGTTGTTGCCCATCCCCTGCTTGCCGGACTGCGCGGTGACGTGCGGGCGGAAATGGAAGTCGAGCAGGGTGTGCACCTGCGGGTCGACGACGAAGATGATGCTGCCGCCGCGGCCGCCGTTACCGCCGTCCGGGCCGCCCAGCGGCTTGAATTTCTCGCGGTGTACCGACGCGCAACCGTTGCCGCCGGAACCCGCTCGCGTGTGAATAACGACCCGATCGACGAATCGAGGCATCGGGCTTCCCCTCAATCGGCCACGGACGTGCTGCCAGGCACGTCCCCGGCACTCAGTCGGCGGTCTGCCCGGCTGCGACGATGTTGACGGTCTTGCGGCCGCCCTTGACGCCGAACTGGACCGCCCCGGCCGCCTTGGCGAACAGCGTGTCGTCGCCGCCGCGACCGACGTTGACGCCCGGGTGGAACTTGGTGCCGCGCTGACGGACCAGGATTTCGCCGGCCTGGACGACCTGACCGCCGAACCGCTTCACGCCGAGCCGCTGTGCGGCGGAATCACGACCGTTGCGTGAGCTGGAAGCGCCCTTTTTGTGTGCCATGTCTGCTCGCCCCTACTTGATGCCGGTGACCTTGAGGACCGTCAGCTGCTGACGATGTCCCTGCCGCTTGTGGTAGCCGGTCTTGTTCTTGAACTTGTGGATGCGGATCTTCGGGCCCTTGGTGTGCTCGAGCACCTCGCCGGTGACGGCGACCTTGGCCAGCGCCTGAGCGTCGGTGGTGACGTTGGCGCCGTCGACGACCAGAGCGACCGGCAGCGACACGTTCGCGCCCGGCTCGGACTCCAGCTTCTCGACCTTGACCACGTCGCCGACGGCAACCTTGTACTGCTTACCGCCGGTCTTGACGATTGCGTAGGTCGCCATCGTTGCTCCTGCCTCTTCTCATCTGTCTGCGTCACACTCGCGCGCGGGCGAACCCGGCGCGGGTGATGGTCTTGGGTGCGGGCTCGGTACTGGCCCGCTGTCGTCGGTCACATCTCGAAAAGAGCCCTGACGACAACTGTCCAAGGGTACGTGACCAGCTCCTACAGGGTCAAACCGGGCTTGGGGTTTCCAGGCTGCGGTCTTCAGTCCGCGTGAATGGGCGGCCCGGCCGGCCGTCCCGCCGCGCGGCGCCGTCGCGGCGGCGCCGAAACCTCGGCGATCACCACAGACGGGACCTCGATGGCGGCATCGCCGTCCTGGCTGTCGTCCAGGTCCTCGCCGTCGTCCAGCACGTCTTCGTCCTCGTCGTCCTCGTCGTTGAGGTCTTCGTCGTCGAGTTCGTCCACGTCCTCGTCGTCATCGTCCTCGTCGAGATCTTCGTCGTCGAGTTCGTCGGTGTCCTCGTCCTCATCGACGTCCTCATCATCGACGTCCTCGTCCTCGACGTCCTCGTCCACGTCCTCGACGTCCTCGTCCTCGTCCTCGACGTCCTCGTCGGCGACGTCTTCGTCCTCGAACTCGTCGACCCCGGCCGCAACCAGCGATTCGGTCTGCTCGTCGGTCTCGGCCGTCAGCTCCTCGTCGGCCTCGCCGTTCTCGTCCTCATCGCGGGACGACGCGGCCATCGCCTTGAACATCGGGTGCTCGCCCGGGGCGTGCGTCGGCACTTTGGCCACCACGCCGTTCTCGCTCGGCTGCTCGGTTCGCGGCTTCTTCGACCGCCTGCTGCGGCGTCCGCCGGACTCGGTCTTGCGACCAATGGCCGGCGCCGAGTCGACCGGGTCGGCGTGCATCACGATGCCGCGGCCGGCGCAATGCGGGCATGACGTGGAGAACGCCTCGATCAGTCCGGTTCCCAGTCGCTTGCGGGTCAGTTGCACCAGGCCCAGCGAGGTCACCTCGGAAACCTGGTGGCGGGTGCGGTCGCGGGCCAGCGCCTCGGTGAGCCGGCGCAGCACCAGGTCGCGGTTGGACTCGAGCACCATGTCGATGAAGTCGATGACCACGATGCCGCCGATATCGCGCAACCGCAGTTGCCGCACGATCTCCTCGGCCGCTTCGAGGTTGTTCTTGGTGACGGTCTGTTCCAGATTGCCGCCCGATCCGGTGAACTTGCCGGTGTTGACGTCGACCACCGTCATCGCTTCCGTGCGGTCGATCACCAGCGTGCCGCCCGACGGCAGCCACACTTTGCGATCCATCGCCTTGGCCAGTTGCTCGTCGATGCGGTGCACCGCGAACACGTCCGGGCCGGGCTGGCCTTCCTGACCGGCCGGCTCGTATTTGGTCAGTTTCGAAACCAGGTCGGGGGCAACAGAATTCACGTATTCGTTGATCGTGCTCCAGGCCTCGTCACCGGAGACGATCAGGCCCGAGAAGTCTTCGTTGAACAGGTCCCGGATGACCTTGACCAACACATCGGGCTCTTCGTAGAGCGCCACCGCGGCGCCCGCGGCCTTCTGCTTGATCTCGGCGGCCTTGGCGTCGATCTGGTTCCAGCGCTCCTGCAACCGCGTGACATCGCCGCGGATGTCATCCTCTTTGACGCCTTCTGATGCGGTACGGATGATCACGCCGGCGTTGGACGGGACCACCTCGCGCAGAATCTCCTTGAGGCGCTGGCGCTCGGTGTCGGGCAGCTTGCGGCTGATGCCGGTCGACGACGCCCCGGGGACGTACACCAGGTACCGGCCGGCCAGGGACACCTGCGTGGTCAGCCGGGCGCCCTTGTGTCCGACCGGGTCCTTGCTCACCTGCACGACGACGTAATCGCCGGGCTTGAGGGCCTGTTCGATCTTGCGGTCAGCTCCGCCCAGGCCGGCGGCCTCCCAGTTGACCTCACCGGCATAGAGCACGCCGTTGCGCCCGCGACCGATATCGACGAACGCGGCCTCCATCGACGGCAGCACGTTCTGCACGATGCCCAGGTAGATGTTGCCGACCAGGGACGCCGAGGCCGCCGAGGTCACGAAATGCTCGACCACGATGCCGTCTTCGAGCACGGCGATCTGGGTGTAGCGGGCGCCGGGGTGCGGCGGTTCGGTGCGCACCCGGTCGCGGACCACCATCACCCGCTCCACGGCTTCGCGCCGGGCCAGGAACTCGGCCTCGGTCAGCACCGGTGGGCGGCGGCGGCCGGCGTCGCGCCCGTCCCGGCGGCGCTGGCGCTTGGCCTCCAGCCGCGTCGAGCCGTCGATCCCCTTGATCTCGCCGGGACCGGAGTCGTCAGAGCCGGACTTGCCGCCGCTGCGCGGCGCGCGCTCGTGCACGACGGTGTTGGGCGGGTCGTCCGGTGACGGGCTGTCGTCGTTGTCGTCGCCGGAGCCGGTCTTGCGCCTCCTGCGCCGGCGGCGGCGACGGGTAGCGCCTTCGCCCGCGGTCTCTTCGTCGCCGTTCTCGTTGTCGTCGGCGTCCTCGTCGGAATCCTGGCTCTCGTCGGTGTCGTCGGCGCCGCTCTGCTCGGCCCCGGCGCTGTCACCGGCCTGGTTGTCGCCGTCGGCGCCGTTCTGCTCGCCACGCCCACGGCCGCGGCCACGGCGTCCGCGGCGCCGGCGCTTGTTGGCGGGACGGTCGGACTGGTCCTCGTCGTCGTCCGCCCCCGCGCCCTGACCGTCGGAGTCGTCGGCGTAATCGGAGTCGTCTGCCACGGTGTCGTCGGCGGCTTCGTCGTCGATCACGACCCGCTCGGGCAGCGGCTGGGGCGCGACGAACAGCGGCATGTAGTGCGGGCGCTCGATGACGGTCTCGTGAGTCTCGCGGACCTCCACCGTCTCCAGCATCAGCCGGGATTCGGGTTCGGCCGTCGAGTCGTCACCGCCTTCGGAGGCGGCTTCGAGCGTGTCGGGCTGGGCCGCCAGCAGGTCGCGCACCCGGACCGCGTCGACGTGGTCGACGCTGGAATGCGCGCTGCGAATCCGCCCGTCGAGGGCGGCCAGCGCGTCCAGCACCCGCCTGCTGGTGGTTCCCAGCGTCCGCGCGAGCGAATGCACCCTCAAGCGGTCGGGCAGGTCCTCACGCTCGGTCGGCTCGTCTGTGGAGTCTGAAGTTGGGGCATCGTCTACCACGAATTCTCCTCAAGCCCCCGGGCGCGTCATGTCGACGCGGCCACTCGAGGGCTTCGCTATGGGTCCGGGTTACTTCTCCCGGACTTGTGATGGTCTCGCCCCGAGCAGCCCAGATGAGCCCACTCGGTGCCGTACTGAATGACGGCTCGACATGCTGCGCCGCACCGCGGACTGGCGGTGGTCGCGCTTGCCTGAGTCTTCATTCGGGTGTCCGACGCCAGTTCGACGACGTTCACCCGCAGTCAGTATCCCACATCACTTCCGGGGATCACGCTCCCCTTCGGCGCGGCCCCGCTCAGATGCCCGGAAACCAGAGTTCGATCTCGCGCTGGGCCGATTCGGCGGAGTCGGACCCGTGCACCAGATTGAACTGGGTCTCCAGGCCGAAATCGCCGCGAATGGTCCCGGGCGTGGCCTTTTCCACCGGGTCGGTGCCACCGGCGAGCTGCCGGAACGCGGCGATCGCCCGCGTTCCCACCACGACGGCCGCCACCACCGGTCCCGAGGTGATGAATTCCAGCAGCGAACCGAAGAACGGCTTGCCGTCGTGCTCGGCGTAATGGCGGCGGGCCAGGTCCTCTCCGACAGTCCTGAGCTCCAGCGCTGCGATAGTGAGGCCTTTGCGCTCGATGCGGCTGAGTATCTCGCCAATCAACTGGCGCTCCACGCCGTCGGGCTTGATCAATACGAGGGTCCGTTCGGTCACGGTGCACAGAGTAGAGGTCGCGACCCCGGTCCCCAAACCTGGATGCGTCACACCGAGGGCGGCGGCGTCCAGCGTTCCTGCCGCCGCCGGACCTCGGCGCGCAAATAGGCGATCAGCCCCCACACCGCGGTGAACAGCAGGCCCATCAGACCGACGGCCGGATACACCAGAAACCCGGCGACGAGTATCAGCTGAGCACCGAGGTTGACCCAGATCGCCCAGGGCCGGCGTTGCAGTCCGGTCAGCACGACCAGCAGTACGGCGAATCCGATCAGGTAACCCAGTGACGCGCCGCTGAAGCCGCCGCCGACGACGCCCACCACCGGGATCGCCAGCAACACCACGATCACCTCGAGGATCAGCGTTCCGGCCATCACCCCGGCGAAGCTCTTCCACGGGTCGGGCGGCGGCGCCGCGTCTTCGGTCATTGCGGATCACGACCGAACAAGGTGCGGGCGGCGCCGGCGGTGACGACCGAACCGGTGATGACAATGCCTGCGCCGGAGAACATCTCGCCTTCCTGATCGGCCGCGTCGACCAGTGCCGTCGCGGTGTCGATAGCGTCGCGCAGGTTGTCCGCGGGGATCACCCGGTCGGTCCCGAACCGCTCCTGCGCCGCCGCAGCCAGCGCCTCGACATCGAGCGCACGGGGCGAACCGTTGTGGGTGACGACGACCGAGTCGAACACCGGTTCCAGTGCGGCGAGGATGCCGTCCACGTCTTTGTCGGCCAGCACCGCGAGCACCCCCACCAGGGTGCGGAACTCGAACTCGTCGGTCAGCGTCTGCGCCAGTGCGGCCGCGCCGGCGGGGTTGTGCGCGGCGTCGATGAACACGGTGGGGGCGCTGCGCATGCGCTCCAACCGCCCGGGGCTGGTCACGGCGGCGAATCCGGCGCGCACGGCGTCCACGTCCAGCTGACGCTGCGCGCCCGCCCCGAAGAACGCCTCCACCGCGGCCAGCGCCAGCGCCGCGTTGTGCGCCTGGTGTTCGCCGTGCAGCGGCAGGTAGATGTCGGGGTACACCCCGCCCAGGCCCTGTAGCTGCAGCAACTGGCCGCCGATGGCCACCTGACGGCCGAGCACGGCGAACTCGGAGTCCTGCCGGGCGACCGCGGCGTCGGCACGCACCGTCTGGGCGAGCAGCACGTCCATCACCTCGGGAATCTGGCGCCCGATCACCGCGACGGTGTCCGGCGCTCCCTCCGGGGCCCGGGTGATGATGCCCGCCTTTTCCCTGGCGATCCCGGCGATATCGGCGCCCAGGTAATCGACGTGGTCGACGCTGATCGGGGTGATGACGGCCACCGGCGCGTTCAGCACGTTGGTGGCGTCCCAGCTGCCGCCCATGCCGACCTCGACGATGGCCACGTCGACCGGGGCATCGGCGAACGCCGCGAACGCCATCGCGGTGAGCACCTCGAACTTGCTCATCGCCGGCCCCCCGTCAGCCTGCGACTGCTGGTCGACCATGTGCACGAACGGCTCAATCTCCCGATATACGTCCACGTACCGCGCCGGCGTGATCGGCTCGCCGTCGATCGAGATGCGTTCGACCGCCGACTGCAGGTGCGGACTGGTGGTTCGGCCGGTGCGCTGCTGCAACGCGGTGACCAGCGCGTCGATCATCCGCGCGACCGAAGTCTTGCCGTTGGTGCCGGCGATGTGGATCGACGGATAGCTCAGCTGCGGCGACCCGAGTAGGTCCATCAGGGCGCTGATCCGGGTCAGGCTCGGCTCGATGCGCGTCTCCGGCCAGCGCTGGTCCAGCAGATGTTCCACCTGCAGCAGGGCCGCGATCTCGTCCGGCGTCGGACCCAGGCTGGTGCCCGCTTCCCAATCCTGCGATTCCGAACTCTCAGACATCAGCGCAGCGCCGCCAATTTGGCGGTGATCCGGTCGGTCTCTTCCTGAGCCACCTGTTGGCGGGCGCGGATCTTGTCGACGACGGCTTCGGGCGCCTTGGCCAGGAAGTCGGCGTTGCCGAGCTTGGCCGCGGTGGATGCCAGTTCCTTCTGCGCGGCGGCCAGGTCCTTTTCCAGCCGCCGGCGTTCGGCCGCCACGTCGATGGTGCCCGAGGTGTCGAGTTCGACGACGACAGTCGCGGTGCTCAGGCGGACCTCGAGAGACGCCGACGCGCTGAAGTCGTCACCCGGTTCGGTCAGCCAGGCCAGCGACGTCACGGCGGGAACCTGATTGTTCAGATCGGCGTCATCGATACCGACCAACCGGGCCGGCACCTTCTGCCGGTCGGCCAGGCCCTGATCGCTGCGGAACCGGCGCACCTCGGTCACCAACTTCTGCATGTCGGTGATCCGTTGCGCGGCAACCGGATCCAGCGTGATGCCGGAGGGTTTGGGCCAGTCGGCGATCACCAGCGACTCCTGGCCGGTGAGCGCCTGCCACAGCGCCTCGGTGATGAACGGGATCACCGGGTGCAGCAGCCGCAGCAGGGTGTCCAGGCCGGCGGCGAGCACCGCGGTGGTGCCCGAAAGCCCCTGGGCGAGCTGCGTTTTCGCCAGCTCGACATACCAGTCGCAGAACTCGTCCCAGGCGAAGTGGTAGAGCGCCTCGCAGGCGCGGCTGAACTCGTAGCTGTCGAAGGCCGCGTCGACCTCGGCGCGCACCTCTTCCAGCCGGCCCAGCACCCAGCGGTCGGCGTCGGTGAGTTCGTCGGGAAGTGGGGCCAGGGCCGCGCCGTTCATCAGCGCGTACCTGGTCGCGTTGAACAGTTTGGTGCCGAAGTTGCGCGACGCCCGCACGGCGTCCTCGCCGATGGCCAGGTCGCCGCCCGGACTGGCGCCGCGGGCCAGGGTGAAACGCAGCGCGTCGGCCCCGAACTTGTCCATCCATTCCAGCGGGTCGATGACGTTGCCCTTGGACTTGCTCATCTTGCGACCGAACTCGTCGCGGATGAGCCCGTGCAGGAACACGTCGGTGAACGGCACCTGCGGGCCCCGGCGGCCGTCGAGGGTGATGGCGTCGTCGCCGCCGACGTAGGTGCCGAACATCATCATCCGGGCCACCCAGAAGAACAGGATGTCGTAGCCGGTGACGAGAACGCTTGTCGGATAGAACTTCTCCAGCGCCGCAGTCTTCGAAGGCCAGCCCAGGGTGGAGAACGGCCACAAGGCCGAAGAGAACCAGGTGTCCAGCACGTCGCTGTCCTGCTCCCACCCGTCCGGCGGGGTGTCGTCGGGACCGACGCACACCATTTCCCCGTTGGGCCCGTACCAGATCGGGATGCGGTGGCCCCACCACAGCTGGCGCGAGATGCACCAGTCGTGCATGTCATCCACCCAGGCGAACCAGCGCGGTTCCAGGCTGGCCGGGTGGATCACGGTGTCGCCGTTGCGCACCGCGTCCCCGGCGGCCTTGGCCATCGATTCCACCCGGACCCACCACTGCAGCGACAGCCGGGGTTCGATCGGCTCCCCGCTGCGCTCGGAGTGCCCGACGCTGTGCAGGTAGGGCCGCTTCTCCTCGACGACCCGGCCCTGGGCGGCAAGGGCTTCCCGCACCTTCACCCGGGCCTCGAACCGGTCCATGCCGTCGAATTGCGTTCCGGTGTCCGCGATCCGGCCCTTGGTGTCCATGATCGAGGGCATCGGCAGCTGGTGGCGCATCCCGATCTCGAAGTCGTTGGGATCGTGCGCGGGGGTGACTTTGACTGCGCCGGTACCGAATTCGGGATCGACGTGTTCGTCGGCGACCACGATCATCTCGCGATCGACGAACGGGTGCGGCAGTCTGGTGCCGACCAGGTCGCGGTACCGGTCGTCGTCGGGGTGCACCGCGATGGCGGTGTCGCCCAGCATGGTCTCCACCCGGGTCGTCGCGACCACGATGTGCGGTTCAGCGTCGTCGAGCGAGCCGTACCGGAACGACACCAGCTCGCCTTCGACATCCTGGTAGTTGACCTCGAGGTCGGAGATCGCCGTCTCCAGCACCGGCGACCAGTTGACCAGCCGTTCCGCCTGATAGATCAGGCCGTCGTCGTACAGGCGCTTGAAGATCGTGCGCACCGCCCGCGACAGGCCTTCGTCCATGGTGAAGCGGTCCCGGCTCCAGTCCACGCCGTCCCCGAGCCGGCGCATCTGGCCGCCGATCGCGCCGCCGGACTCACGCTTCCAGTCCCAGACCTTCTCGACGAACAGCTCCCGGCCGAAGTCCTCCTTGGTCTTGCCGTCGACCGCCAGCTGCTTTTCCACCACACTCTGGGTGGCGATGCCGGCGTGGTCCATGCCCGGCTGCCACAGCACCTCGTAGCCCTGCATGCGCTTACGCCGGGTCAGCGCGTCCATCATGGTGTGCTCGAGCGCGTGCCCCATGTGCAGGCTGCCCGTGACGTTCGGCGGCGGGAGCACGATGGAATACGCGGGCTTGGTGCTCTCGGGGTCCGCGGTGAAGTAACCGGCATCTACCCAGTTCTGGTAGATCGCGCCCTCCATCGCGGCCGGATCCCAGGACTTGGGCAACTGGTCATCGACGGGGCGGGGGCTGGCGGTCACCGGTCAATTCTAGGAACCGCCAGCCGCGCCCGTGTAAGGGCCTGAACCCGCAGGCGAAACCCGACTACGGGATGGTGAGTACCTGGCCGGGGTGGATCAGGTCGGGGTTGGGGATCCCGCTGGCGTCGGCGATCACCTGATACTTGCTGCCGTCGCCGTAGAACCGCTCCGCGATCGCCCACAGGGTGTCGCCGGATTCGACGGTGTAGGTGCGCGCGGGTTCGGGTTCGGGTTCGGCCGGCGGGGCCTCGGGTGCCGCCTCGGCCGGCGCTTCGGCGACAGCGTTCTCCGCCGGCTCATCGGATCCCCACCAGCCGGATTCGCCCGAGCCCGACTTCTGCGCCTCGGCCACAGGCTCGGGCGGCGGCGGTCCGTCGGTTTCGGTCTTGGTCGACCAGGCGGGCCCGTCGGCGGCGTACAGCACCAGATTCCGGTCGTCCTGCAGGACGAGCTGGACCTGCTTCTTACCCTTGGTGTCGCTGTGCCACACCGGCTTGTCGGCGGTGTAGAGCACGAAGTTGCCGTCGGTCTGCACCTCGGCGCGCACCACGTCCTGGCCGTTGGTCGAGGTCGCCCAGATCGGCTTGCCCCATACGGCCAGCACCAGGTTGCCGTCGTCCTGCAAGGTCAGCGTGTAGGCACCGTTATTCGACGTCAGGGACTCGCCCTTCACCAGCTTCTGACCTTCGGTGAGCCTGTCTGCCATGAGCTTTCCTCTCCATCACTCTCATTTACCGGACTTGATGACGCGACCGAGCCAGACTTGCGCTCAGCGCAATTGTGTTGTGGCGCAGGTTATTTCTTGCCGCCGAGCAGGCCGCCGAGAATGTCGCCGAGACCACCGCCCTTGCCGCCGAGCACACTGCCCAGGATGCCGCCCAGCGACTTGTCGTTGCCACCGCCCAGGATGCTGCCCAGGATGTCGCCCAACCCGCCGCCGGAGCTGCGTTGCTGCGAGGCGGGAGCCTCGGCCGGTGCACCGGAATTGAGTTGTTTTCCGATGTAGGCCAACACGATTGGCAACACGATAGGCAATAGTTGCTTGAGCAGATCACTGTTTCCGGCGCCGCCACCGGCTAGAGCGGCGGCGACTTCGTCGGTGTCCTTGCCGCCGAAGAGGGTCGCGACCGCCTGGTGTCCGTCGTTCTCGTCGACGTGCTCGACACCGCCGCCGGCATCGAGCAGTCCACGGGCGGCGTGGCCGCTGGCGGCATCCTCGATCTTGCTGGCGTGCTCGGGATCCTGCGACGTGTGCTGCAATCCGCTGAGCAGCACCGGCACCAGCGTATGCACCGCCTTCTCGACTTCGCCCTGATCAGCCCCCAGCTTCGACGCGATGCTCGAAGTGGGAATCTGCTGATAAAGATCGTCGAGACCGGCCATCGTGATCCACCTTCGTTGCTGGGATGGGAGGCGAGCAGCTACGACACTAGACCCAGCGGGAGCGGATCAACACCCTTTGATCAGGCGGATTTCAACTGGCCCGTCAATTTAACCGTTCGGTCCGCAGTTCGATACCTGCCTGTGGGAACCGGGCCAGCAGCGCGTCACCCATCGCCGCCGCCGGGGTCAGCACGCCATGCAGGTCAGAGAGCTTGTCGCGGTCTTTTGCCAGGGCCAGGCCGCACTCCCCCAGTATCACCGAGGTGGCCTTGTAACCGGGGTCGCCGCGTTGTTCCATGCGCGCCACATAACGGGCACCGGAGGTCGTGGTGGTGTACGTCTCGAGCTTGTAGTAGCCGCGCTCGCGGGTCTTGGCGCTCGGGCCGCTGCCCGATTTCGGCAGCACCCTTTCCAGCCACCCGCTCGGCACACGATTGAGGAAACGACTGCCCGCGGCGAAGAACGCACTGGAGAACCCGGTCATGACGGCGGACGCGACAGGCGCCAACGGCGACGACCCCACACTCATGGTTTCGGTGTAGCGGAACGTGCGACCGTAGGCCCAATTCAGCAGCGAATTGCTGCGTCGGACAATACGGGTGTTGGAGGGTGCCATCGGAAATGCGGCGGTCCACAACCCGGCCAGTTCCGGCGCGATCCGGCTACCCCGAAGCAGGGTGAGATCGGGTTGTGCCCCCAGCTCAGGCTCGGCAGCGCGGTCGGTGCTCAAGGTGTAGGGATCGGCCATCTGACGGCGGACATCGGGGTCTTCCGCGGCGGTGCGCATGATTTCCACGCCGGAGGCGATGGTTCCCCCGGATGCCCCGCCCCGCATGGACCTGACGACGTAATTCGTCTCGGTCAGCTCACCCGCGCCGTCGTCGTGCGCGGCACGGTACAGCGCGTAGACGGTCAGGTCCGACGGAACGGAGTCGAACCCGCAGGCGTGCACGATGCGCGCACCGGTGTCGGCGGCCTGCTTGTGGTAGAGGTCGATACTGTCGCGCACGAAGTTCGCCTCACCGGTCAGGTCGGCGTAGTCGGTGCCGGCCGCGGCACACGCCGCCACCAGGGGCAGCCCGTAGCGGGTGTAGGGACCCACGGTGGTGATGACGACCCGGGTGCGGGCGGCCATCTCTTTGAGCGAGGACTCGGAGGTGGCGTCGGCGGCGATCAGCGGCCAGTCCGCAGCGGCGGGTCCCAGCGTCTTGCGGACCGCTTCGAGGCGCTCGGTCGACCTGCCCGCCAGCGCGATTCGCGCGTCTCCCCCCGCCCGGGCGAGGTATTCGGCGGTCAGCTTCCCCACGAAGCCCGTTGCCCCATAGACGATGATGTCGAATTCGCGTGGCGTGTCGGTCACCGTCCCGACGCTACCCGCGCGCACCGCGACATCGGGCTACGGCCCGGCAAGTCTGGACAACGGGGTGCGCGTTAGGGACCTCAAGGCCGGCGTCGGTATGCGGGCAGGCTCTGGGCCAGCTCGTCGAACAACGCTTGGTTCAGCCCGAACGCGACCTTCACCTCGTTGACGGTGCGATCCATCGCATCGGCATCGAGGCTGAGGCCGTCCAGGCGGGCGCGGTAGGAATCCTTAAAAGGCTTGGCCCGCATCGGGAAGTCGTAGAACGCCAAGCCGGATCCGTCAAGACCGTACGTGCGGTTGAGGATCTTGCCTATGATCTGGCCACCGGAGAGATCACCGAGGTAGCGCGTGTAGTGGTGGGCCACCAGCGCACCTCCCCATGTCGCGTCGGTGATCCGGTCGCGGTATGCGTCAACGGCTGGCGAGACGACCTCGCGCGCGCCGCCCGGCAACCAGTGGTCCAAGTCGGCATCGATGGCCGGCAGGCGCTCCAGCGCCGGGTCGAAGACTGCGGCGACCAGCGGGTCGTCGCTATGGATCCGGATGGCGGTTTCCAGTGCACCGTAAACTGCGCGCAACCGCAGCAGGTAGTCGGCGTAGCCCCGTTCGTTCACTCGACCGGCAAGAAGTTCCGATACGAACGGTGAGTGCTCCGCCGCGGCATGCTCGGTCATCGAGCCCTCTTTCATCGCGACAGATAAAGGCCGGACGGCTTCAGCGACACTCGGCGACACGGGCGACTCCTTCGATAGATCGGCCACTATAATGACAACATGTCAAAACGATCTTGACAGTATGTCAGAAAGTAACGCCGAGCGCACGAAGCACGAACCGTTCGACAGCCACCCCGGGTAGATCCCGGGGCGCGAGGCAGGCATGGATCAGCGATATCGTCGCGCTCTCGTCCTCGAACGTGAAAATGCCCTGGGCGACACCGGCATTCAAAATGTCCCGCAGAACGTTTTCGATGGCCACGATGTGACCGCGGATGGCGTGCAGCGCGCCCTGCGACAGGGCGCCGTAAAGCTGCGGGCCCAAACCGATGTGAAATTTCTGGCCGGCATCAAGCTGATGGCGCATGTAGATCGTGAGGCGGTCGACCGGATCGTCGACACCGGCCAGGAGGGCCCGGAGTCCGTCGATGTAGCTGCTCGTTTCCTGGGTTGCGAACGCAACCACCACCGTTTCCTTGTCCGGAAAATGGTGATAGATGGCCGTGCGCCCGATGCCTGCCGCAGCGGCGAGTTTGGCCATGGTGATCGCGTCGAAGCTCTGCTCGGCCATCAGCGAGACGAAAGCGTCGAAGACGCGCCGTTGCACCTGCTCGCGATGCTGCTCCACGGATGCGGCAGTGATCTTGGGCACGCCGTGACTGTAACTCCGACCTGGCGCCTACCCCGTGCTTGAATAAGTTAGGTAACCCTAACGAGAGGACGTGGAGCACGGTGACCGCTGCGGAGGAGCCGGTTTTTCAACAGCCCAATAGGGAGACCACCCAACAGGTAGCGCCCAAGAGCCCTCGGTCGACCGGTCGGCGCAGTGTCTTCACGGCCTTGCGGCAAGACCCGCTCTGGCCGACCCGACTGTCGGTGCCCACGATGATGGGTGCCGCGCGGGGCTACGGCCGTCCCACACCGCTGCCGCCGGGGCCGAGAGGGTTGCCGATCGTCGGTTCCTTCTTCCAGTTGCGTCGGGATCCCTTTGCGCTGATGAGGCGCGGGGCTGCAGACTACGGCGACATCTTCCGCATTCCGATGCCGTTCCTGGACTTGGTCGCAGTAACTCATCCGGACCTGCTGCACGAATTCATGGACGATCCGGACGGGCGCTACAGCCGATACAGTCCGGTCGGTCCCCTGCTGACCCTCATCGGGGCCAACAGCATCATGCTCGAAGGCCCCAAGTTGCGGGAGCGCCGGCGGATGCTGATGCCGATGTTCACGCGCAGGCACCTGGTGACGATGGCCGACATTTTCTGTCGGGAGTTCGACGAACGGCTCGACCGATGGTCGTCACTGGCCGGAACCGGACAGTCGGTTGATCTGCAGCAGGAAATCTCGCTGGCAACGTTGAAAGTCTATCTGCGGGCGCTGTTCTCAACCTCGATCGACGACTGTGAGTTGCGTCGGCTGGATGCTGATATGCGGGCGATCACCGGCTTGCTCGGCCTGACCACATTGATGGTGCCATTTCCCAATCTGCTTCCGCGACAAGGAAGATCAAGCCTGTTTCCGGCCCTGGCACGGATCTACCGGTTCGTCGGGCAGCTCATCAAAGATCGCCGGGCTCACCCGCTTGACACGCCGGATTTCCTCGATACGTTGCTGGACGCCAGATACGAGGACGGCTCACCAATCTCTCGGCCGGACCTCGCCGCCGAAATCGTCGGTCTGCTGGGTGGCGCCTACGACCCGACCGGCGCAGCCCTCACGTGGACTGTCGCGCTCTTGCTGAAGAACCCCGATCAATTGGCGAAGCTGTACGAGGAAATCGAGGCACTTGACGGGGCGCTGCCCACCTACGACGACGTGGGTCGGCTTAATTGGGCGCGGGCATGCTTCGACGAGGGCCAGCGGATGCAGGGACACCCGTTCTTTCCCCGGTTCTGCATGGCCGACAACGAACTTGGCGGCTATCGGCTACCCAAGCTCACCCTCGTGGGAGCTAGCATGTCGGTGGTGCACCGCGATCCGCGGTGGTGGCCGGACCCCGACCGATACGACCCGGGCCGATTCATTGACCCCGACCAGGTGCGGGCGCGACCACGGCTTGCGTTCATGCCTTTCAGTTCCGGGCAGCACTTCTGCCTGGGTACCACGATGGCGTACATGGCCGCTCAGTTCTTCCTGACCATCCTCTTTCAGCGGTATCGACTGAGCCTGCCCGAGGGATGGCAACCGGAATCCCGCTTCACCTTCTCGGTGACTCTGCGAGACGGCCTTCCAGTCTGCTTGTCCAGGGCCTAGTGCATCGCCGGAACTATCCGGTGAAGCCCTTTTCATCGAGCTTGCCGAGCACGACGGCGCGCACCACTTCACGGAACGAACCGATCGAACCGGAGCCCTCCCTGGACCAGGCCACGAAGAACCCGAGAATCTGTCGCCAGTTCTTCTTTCCCGCTTGTATCGGGGCGTCGTTGAGAACGCAGCGTGCATCGATCAGATAAGGACGAGGGGTGCCGATGGCCTCGTTGAACGCAGAACGGAAGGCGCGCAACGAGTTCACCCGGCACGACTGCACACCGACGGACTTGGCGTACTCGGCAAAATTGATGTCGGGTAGGGCCGACCCGTGGTCAGGCCATCCCATGATCTCGCTTTCGAACTTGATCGCGGCAAGCGCCGAGTTGTTGACAACGACGAAAACCAACCGTTGGTTAACGCCGGCCGCCGACTGAATTTGGCTCAATGTCACCGAGGCTCCGCCGTCACCCGCCACCGCGATCGTTATCCCGCACTCGACGGAGTTTTTCGCGACGCTGATCGCTGCAGGCACCGCGAAACCCATGGTGCCGAATGACGCAGACCAGATACTTCGGGTCATCGAGGTGATGTACCGGTAGACCCACAGCGTGTTCACGCCGACGTCGGCACACACCGTGGAGGTGCCCTCGAACCGGGCGAGCTCCTCATCGATTACTTGGACGAGGCTCGATGCGCGCAGCGGAATCTCATCGCCCCTCCGCACCCGCCGGCGACGGCGGCGGTACGCGGGCCGTAATCGCCTGTCGCGGTGCGGCGAATCGGCACGCAGCCCACCGATCATCGCCTCCAGCGTCGACATTGCGTCGCCCAGCAGGCCGATGTCCTGCCCGGTGAGCCGCAACATTGCGCTCGGATCGATATTGACCGCGATGGTCCGCCCGGCCGCACCCAGATCGAATGCGGAGCCTCTGTTCGACACGCCGACCAGGAGCAGAGCATCTGCGCGCGCTATAGCCCCGAATGCCCGCAGATCACCGGAGCCCCCGACTCTGCCCTGCGCGCGCAGGCTCTGGCTGTGCAGTACCGAATCTCCGCCCATCGTCAGATGCACCGGACAACAGAGCAATTCGGCCAGCTCATTGAGTAATTCCGCGCAGCCGGCCGCACCACGACCCGCGACGATGGCAACCCGCCGGGCGGATCTCAAGGCCGAGATCGCATCCGCAAGAACTGGACTCTCTGCGCCGGGTGTCCGCGTCCCCATGTCCGGTCCGCCCGCTGGGCACTCGGCCCACTGCTCCTCGAGCGCTTTTCCTTGCACCTGCAGATGCACTACACCACCGCCCGTGGCTGCCGCGGCGACGCACGCTTGTCGCACCGTGGCGGCAGCCGTCGCCGGTTCAGCTACGACATAACGTGCGACGGTGACCTCCTCAAGCATCCGGCGCGTATCGAGCAACCAGTCCGCCGACTCCACGGTCACTACCAGGATCCTCGCGTTATCCATCGCCGCGTCGTAAATCCCGTTCAGTTGCAGGAGCAGCGCCGGGCCGCTCGCGACTATCGAGCCCGCCGGAGCACTTCCTGCCTTTCGCAAAGCCGACGCGCTCATCGACGGCGCCTGACCGTTGACACTTCGCTGCGCGTTTCGCAGGCATGGCAGCCGCGGCAGACAAAAGTCGCTGATCTGAACCGGTACAGCAAGATTCGCGTCGAGGCATTCAGCCAGCGAGCGCTCACCGGGCCGGGACACCTCCAAAGACGGGCCCGCAGTTCTACAACGGCGTAAGGATATGATCGCTGGGCCCGCGATCGCGATCGAATCGGTGTCGGTCCGCAGCGACATCGCCGCGCCCAGATGCGCGATTCGAGAGACCACTTCGTCGCTGTCGGCCAGGCACGCGACAACAAGATCGCCGTTGACGCTGACCAGAGTTGAGAGTTCCGAAATGAATTGGCTCAGTTGTGAATATTCGGTCATGACCAAGCGGCGGAGATTTCCGGACAGGGTCGCGCCGATGCCGAGTGGCAGCGCAGCACCAGGTATACCTGCCGCACTGGACACGACGTATGCGTCCCGCAGATCTCCTGGCAGTAGGTCTTCGGCTCCGTCGAGATCGGTGAAAACCTCGATCGGAGTCGAGGATTCGTCGATGTCGTCACGTTCACCGCGGTTCAATACCGCCCGCAGGGTGGCTGCCACGTCACATACGACTTGCGTGGTGTAAGGCATGGACTTCGACGTGCAGCGACGGTCAGTGATCTCGAGGAGGTTCGCAAACTCAGACAGGCGCGGCTTGATCAACGGCGTCGATCGTCCCACCACCAGGACGTCTCGAGCTCGGATGATGCCGGTTTCCCGACGATCGAGGGTGTAGACCGGACAACCGACCTTGGCCGAAAGGCTGTATGCCAAATCAACATACGAGTTGTCCTGACTCGAAAGGACTATCGCCAGGTCATCGGAGTCCAGGAATGCGACCACCAAGCGCAGCTCTTCTTTGCCCGGAAGCGTAGGCGTCGGCAATCTGGGGATGAAGGACGCCGCGCGGTTACTAGCCAGCGGCGCATAAAGTACATCGCCCGGGATAGCCACATGGCACGCGGTGGACTCGTGTAGTGACAACACGCAGCAACGAACGAAACGCTCGAATTGGCTCGCGGAATGGATCAGCACAGACGAGGAGGTGCAGTGCTGAAAGAGGGCCGCAGAGTCAATCTCCTGGAACGACTCCCGGCCCAGGCTGGCCAGCGGGACCTGACCACTGATCGCCAGCAACGGCACTCGTGCGAGGTAGGCCTCGTATGCCCCGGCCACCAGGTTGGTGGCGCCCGGGCCTGCGCTGCCAAAGCACACGCCCAGTCGGCCGGACGACTTGGCATACCCCACGGCCATCAGAGCGGCTGCGGATTCGTGCCTGGTGGTGATCACCTTGATCTCGCTGCGGCGGCTCGCCGCATGGACTATGGAATTCACCGACTCTGCGGGCATGCCGAAGAGATACTCCACCCCCAGCCGTATCAGGCAGTCCACCAGCGCGTCGGCAAATCTCCACCGTCCGAGGACGTTTGATACGGGGTATCGATTATGCATTGCAGACCGTGCTGGACCGATCACTGACCAGGAAAGCGGTCAGCGACTTCACCACGGCATCGACAGTGGTCCTCGATTGCACAGTGACTCTGACCCCCAAACCGGGATATTCCCTCAGCAGGATGCCGTCGCGGAACGAATGCCGGAACAACGAGTGCGACTTCTGGGTAGGCAGCCAGACAAAATTCCCCTGCGACTCGATTCCAGACCACAAGCCGTGCTGAGAGAGGAAGGCTTCTAACCGCTTTCGGTTCTCCACGACAACCGATACCCGGTCCCGTAACTGCTTTTCATGCCTGAGCGACTCAGTCGCAGCGGCAAGGGCGACCGAATTCACCGAGTAGGTCGGCACGGCGGACCGGACTCGTGCCGCGAGGGCAGCGCTGCTGAAGACGCCGTAACCGATCCTCAAGCCGGCGAGCCCGTAAGCCTTTGAGAAGCTGCGCAGGACCGCGACCGCGTCAGGTCCGCATGTCAGGCGGCGGACGGCATCGGCGGGCATGGTCTCGTCGAACTCCGCATACGCCTGATCAATCACCAGCAGTACATTTTTCGGCAGGACCCGGCGAAACCTGACGAGGTCGTCTGGGCTCACCGCCGCACCCGTGGGATTGTGTGGCGCAGCGATGATGACCTGCCGTGTCGAATCGTCGACACGGCAGAGAATGCCGTCGAGCGACTGGGCACCCGCGGGTTCCGCCGGCGCGGCGACCGGGACGCCACCGGACCTTGCTACCAACACCGCGTACTCGGCAAAGGTCGGCGAGCTGAATACGGTGGATCCTGTTGTCGGACAACCCTCATGAAGAATGGCGTCTAGAACGCCAAGACTACCGGCACCAATAACGACTCGGTCGGCGAACACTCCGTGCAGCGCGGCGATCCGCTCGGTGAGTTGCGCGACATGATGCGCGAACGGGTACCGGCTGAGGCCTGCCGCGCTCGCCTCGAAGGTATCCCGCACTTGTGCGAGTACGTCGAAATCCAGTTCGTTTCGCGACAAATCCAGCATCGTCATGTCAAGTCGAAATCCTCTGCTCTTCTGGTGTCCAGTCCGAGTTGGTCAGACAGCAGCATGATCGCGAAACCTGTGCAGATGACCGCGACCGACATGATGGATACGCGGTCGATCATGATGAGCGTTGAAAGGAATCCCACCGAGACGAACATGTCGTCGCGCAGCATGTCGTTCCACGACTGCTGGTCCGATGCCTGAACCAACCGCCATGCCTGATGACACGCCACCGGCAGCCAGACGAGAGCCAGCAGATACTTCGGTTCGACGATGCCGGAAATCACTGGAATGACGACGGCGGCGTAGACCGACACGTTCGCCACGGCCGCGATCATTGCCGCACGAAACCTGCTGGCGGACAACGTCGCAGACGTCGTCACGTTAACTCGCTTGTCCCCGTCATAGTCGGGAACATTCTTGATCAGACCCTTGGCGCAAAACCAGAAGAACAAATAGAGGGCGAGCGCGCAGTACTCAGGCTTGACCAAGACATGCAGTTTCTCACTCGAGGCCAGAGCCGCACTCGCATACGGGTACGCAACAGCGTTGGCGAAGTACAGGATTCCAATGCGAGGCCGCGCCTTCATACGCAGCGGACGAAAGGAGTACTGCTGGCAGCCGACCAAGGCCAGCAACGTCAGGGCGGCGAAGTACCAATTGACGAGCAGCGAAAGGACTAAGACTGCGGTGGCCAGCACATGGGTATGACGGAGCAGCCGATTTCGGCCGTAGCTGCCTAGTTGGAATACCCGCAAGGGGATGTTCTCGTTGTCCTCGACGATGTCGGTATAGATGTTGTACAGGTTGGCTATTGCCGCGATGTGGTAGGACACCACCATGCCCATGATGAGGTCACTCCACGAGACCCCGCCGCCGATGACGCTGGCGAAGTAGAAAGCCAACATGCCTGCAACGCATGTTCTCGGCCTGGAGAAAGCCAAGAATTGAGAGAGCCGCCACGACGCCGGCGCGTCGATGCCGGGGCACGATTGCACCCACGCCAGCCGTTGCTCGCCCGGCGAGCGCAGAAATCTGGACAGCCCCGTCTCCCCGGTCGGACGCAGGTGGGGCCGGTCTGCCAACTCCTGCTCCTCCACCGTTACTCCACCTCCAATGCATCCACGATGTTTGACTTCGCAGCCCTCGAAGCGGGTATCAAGGCGCCACACCAGCACAAGATCATCGCTACGACGACACCGACCAGGTCGACGGGGGAAAGCGCAAACCGCACCGAAATAGCCGTGACCGCGCTCATGATCATCGTGCCCAGCCGATGGACAAGCACGCTCGTCACCAGGCCGAGAGTGCCGCCCACCAGCGCAATGCTGGTCGACTCGACCAGGATCGATCTGGCGATGTAACCGCGAGATGCGCCCATCGCCCGGAGCACGCCGATTTCCCTTTTGCGTTCGATCACCGAAATCATGAACGCGTTGAACAGGGCCATCGCCGCCAATGCCGCCACGATCCATTGAACGAACACCGCGAGCGAGCCCATCTGGTTGACCGCGCTCCTGCCTGAGTCGACGGCCTCCCGACCGCTGTAGGCGAACAAATCTCTGGCAGTGGCGATTTGGCGAACCTGCTCTTGCAGCGCCGGCGCGGTGTTCGGATCTTTTGCGTGCACTTCTAAGTAGGTGGCGCCGTCCCGTTGAAACCAACTTCGCATGTTCGACAGTGACAGCGCGATCATCCCGCGCTCGGTGGTCAAGTAGTCGACTACGCCGAGGATGGCCACTGGACGCTCCCCGGAGGGGGTGCTCAGGGCCAGCCTGTCACCGACACCGCGATGGAGTCGGCGAGCAAGCTGCCTGGACACAACTACTCCGGCGCCGTCAAGAACCTTCGCCCGCACGGCGGGATCCATCGCGGTGAAGGCGGGTGCGACGGTGCCGGGGTCAGCGCCAATGACCAACACCCGGTCGCCGCCGACGTTGACGTAAGCTTCCTGCACCGAGATGACGGATTCGACTCCTGGAATTCGGGAAACTTCCTGATCTAGACCCTTCGACATCAACGGACCAACGGGGATAACGTCTTTCGACGCGGAAGACAAATACATGTCCGCGTCGGCCAACGAGTTGAAGAAGTTTCCGGTGGAGTCGACGACGTCTGACAGCACCCCGTTGGTCACACTGCCCAAAGCCACCGCGATGGTCACGATCATCACGTTCGCCCACGTGCGCTTGGCGGACTGGGTCATCGTCGATCTGCTGACCTGACCACTCGGCCCCATCTTTGCCGCCAAGCGACTGGTGCCTTGTACGACGACGGGACCAAGAGCCCAGCACAGGACGAGTACGCCCGCCAACGCCAGGATCCCACCGGCAAAAGCTTTTTCGTCGTGCAGCCGAATCGCGCAGAGAAACGCCGCGACCAGCAGGACGGCTCCGACGGCAACGCCGGACCAACTTGGCTTCGACTGGTCGGAGCCTAAACTTTCGAGCTCCGCGGGACGCATCGCCGCGACCGGCGATGCCTTGAACACGGCCATTGCCGGCCACACGGCGCCCAAAACACAGGCGGCCATGCCCGCCAAGATCACGATGACAATCGCGGTTCCGGGAACGAAAAAGGTTGGCTTCACGTCAACCGACTGCAGCATGAGTGGCGGAAGTCGATTGATGGCAAGGTAGCTCAACCCCACTCCCAACGGCGCCCCCAGGCAACCGCCGAGCAGTCCCATAATCGCGACCTCGAGCAGCAAATCCCTTGCCAGCTGCCCACGCTGAGCTCCGAGAGCCCTGAGGGTGGCGATCATCGGCTTGCGCTGCACCACAGCCATATTCATGGTGTTGAACACGATGAAAACCGCGACCACGAGTGCCATGGAACCCACCAGGAGCAACGTGTCGCGCGTGAGCGCGACCGAGTTGTCGGATTGCGCCACCCTGAACTGCGGCTCGGCGACAACCGCCCGATGGTCGACCACCCGCACCAGATCCGCATTCATGCGCCGAAGGTCCGCGCCGGGTCTCGCCACGATGAACACCGAACTCACTCGACCGGCCTGGTGCACCAGTTGTTGAGCCATCGGTAAACCGACGATCAGGTAGTCGCCCGCGTTGTATTTCTCGGCAAGCGTCCCCTTCGGAACGAACACCACCTTCACGCCGACGGTATCGATGTGAACTGAGCCGCCTGCGGCGATTCCCAAACCGGGGCCGGCAATCGCCCCGTCCGCGAGCGACCCGTGCGACCTGTCACGTTCTGCCTGCTGAACAAGCTCGGCACCCACCCGGTTGTCCAACACTCGTAGGTTGGGACCGACACCCAATAGTGTTGTGCCGGAGCGTGGCTCGTTGATCGTTGCCCTCACGATCGGTTCGGCGGCTGCCACGCCCTCGACCGCTCGCAGGTCACTCACCAGCGCCTCGGGCAGACCACTGTCTGCCGCCCCGGTCACTTCGAACGCGGCCTTGCCGTAGAGGTCTTCTGACATGGTCGCAACCGATTTCGTCAACGAGCTGTAAATGCCGGCGATCGCCACCAAGAGGCCAGTCGCTATCGTCACGGCAACCACGCAGCTGACGGTTCGCTTCCAGTGCGCGGACGCGTAGCGCCAGTTGAGAAACTTGAAGCGGACCACCGGTGGGATGATCATCGGGATTCTGCTTGTTCTCTGGGCCGGATCCGGCTGTCGACGACTTTGCCATCCCGCATGACGATCTCGCGGTCGGCGGCAGCAGCGATTGCGGCATCGTGCGTAACCAGGATCACCGAACGATCCCCCGCATCGGCGATTTGGCGAAGCAGCGTAAGGATGCTGCTGCCCGACTCTGAATCCAAGTTCCCCGTTGGCTCGTCGGCCAGCACGACGCCCGGCTCCATGATCAAGGAGCGGGCAATCGCCACTCGCTGCATCTGACCCCCGGACAGCTCAGAGGGCTTGTGGTCGATGCGATTGCCCAGCCCGACCATCTCCAACAGCTCACAAGCGTCCTTTCGGGCGAGCTTGATCGAAGATCCGTCCAGAACGCGGGGCATCGCGACGTTTTCCCAGGCGGTCAGCGTTGAGAGCAAGTTGAAGAACTGAAAGATGAAGCCGACCCTGCGTCGACGATATTTCGACTGCTCATCGTCGGTCTTCGCCGATAGCTCTTCACCATCGACTCTGATGGAGCCCTCGTCTGGCCTGTCGATACCGCCGATCAGATGCAGCAGTGTGCTCTTGCCCGAACCCGAAGCGCCAGTGACGGCTACGAGGTTCTCGTTCCCCAACGTCAGCGTCACATCGTCTACCGCTCTCACCGATTCCTGCCCTCGTCGATACGTCCTGCTCACTCCGGAGATCTCGATCAACATGCGCAGCTCCTGTTTCTGAGGCGAACCGATGGCTTCACGCCGCGACTCTCGTCCGCGGGCAGGTGGTCCCGGATGGAGAACTGATCAGCCGAGGCGGTTGCATCCTTCCGTCGCACGGGAACACTCGGCCTGCTCTTATCGGGGCATATTGCCGCGGTCTGCTTCACGTTCGCCCGCGCGGTGTCGCAGCCGGTTGCCGGCGCAAACGCGGCACTGCGGTGGCCGGAGACATGACCGGAGACAACAGTTTTCACGTGCCGCTCGCACTGTCGGAGCTCTCGGCGCCCCACGTACCAGGCATCATAGGGACACTGGGGCCACTTCCGTAGGAGTCACCGGCGACGACGGCCAGACCGGTGGCATCCCTGGCGTTGACTTTGGTTGCAGCGTCGGCGAATCCGACCGTTCCGGCGGCCGTGTTCGATGCGGTGACGCTCCTCTCGTGCTCAGTTGGCACGTCAGGGATGTCATCCAGGGTGAGGTACTCGTCGCGATAACCGCGTTCTTTCAGATCGCTTCGGCGACGGCGACGCGCTTTGGTTGCGCTGCGACTGAGCGCCGCGGCCGATGACGCTGCGGGGACCGCAGCAGCCGGCGCACTCGCCACTGCCTTGTCGCGCAGCACGGGGTCGAAGTCGGAACCGGGGCCCGGCCCAGCGATCAGGTAGGCGAAAGTTCCCGTGGCACCGGGCGTCGAGGTCGGAGTCGGTGCAGAGGGGGCAGTCGATGCTCCCGGGGAAGTCGGTCCGGGAGGCGCACCCGCCGTTACTGCAGTCGGCGCGATAGCAGCGATCGGCACGATCGCTTGTTCCGCAGCGGTGACAGGTAGCTCGGCCAGAACCTCAACCGGGACCTCGGCGACCTGGTACAGGGCAGACAGTCCCAACGCCAGCGGTATCGCGCCGGTGGCGGCGGCAAAGGCGGTATAGAGGGGCGTCCCCATCAGTGCGAAGGTCGCCGCGTAGGCGAACACGTATATCAGTGGAAGCCAGGTGACCACGGCAGTCGAGGGACTGGTCGCGAAGTCCGTGATTAACTGCACTACCGTGCCGAAAGGATCGGATAGCAGCCCTTTTAGAGCGCGATACATGCTGCTGAAGTGCTCTGACCACGCCAATAACTCTTCGACGGGATCGGTGGGCGGGGAGTGCGCAGCCTCCGCGGAGCCTATCGTCGGCGCAGGCGGCGCGGGTGTGATCGCCACCAAAGCGGCCGTCGAAACACTCTGGTAGACGGTCATTGTCGTGGCGGCCTGGATCCACATGCGGACGTAGTCCGCTTCGTTTATGGCAATCGGGATCGTGTTGATGCCGAAGAAGTTGGTCGCGAGCAACGCGGCATGGGTGCCATGGTTGGCCGCCAACTCCGCGAGTGTCGGCATCGCGGCGAGCGCAGAGGAGTAGGCAGCCCCAACGGTGCCGTGCTGTGCGGCAATGCCGGAGCTGCGGACGCCGGTGTCGGACAGCCAGGCCAAGAACGGCCCGTGCGCCGCCGCGTACTGCGCTGCGGTGGGCCCTTCCCACACACCCGCCTGCACCACGCCCAGTAACGCGGATAGCTCTGCGGCGGCCGACCAGCACTCGACACTGAGCGCATGCCATGCCGAAGCCGCGGCCAGGAGCGAGCCAGGACCGGGGCCGGTCGAGAGCAGAGTCGAGTGCACTTCAGGGGGTGTGGCAATCCACGCCGGGTTGATGATCACCTCGGCTCCCCCGCGTGTGGAACAGGAGCGGAGCGGTTCGAATACGGACTACCAGTTGTCATTGGCACCTGCACAGGAAGCCGCGAGTGCCTCCCGCGCCTCCTTCAAGTTTGGTAAACCTACCCTTATTTGCGGGAGTCAGTATTACACAGGATGCGCAGGTTTCAACGTCTTTCTTTAAGTAAACCTAACCTAAGTTTCGATGCCCGTCCGTCGCGGTATCGGCCGGGGAACGACAAGTGCCGGGCCCGAGGGCCCGGCACTGTCGCGCGCGTTAGCGCCTATTTGATTTTCAGCTGATCAGCCGCGGCGGCCGCAGACCGGCCACGCGCCGATGCCCTGCGAGTGCAGCACGTTCTCCGCCACGCGGATCTGCTCCTCACGGCTGGCGCTGGCCGCGCTACCCGAGCCACCGTTGGCGTGCCAGGTGCTGGCGGTGAACTGCAGGCCACCGGAGTAGCCGTTGCCGGTGCTGATCGCCCAGTTGCCACCGGACTCGCACTGCGCGATCGCGTCCCAGTTCACGCTGTAGGCCCGGACCGGGGCAGGAGCCGGGACCTCGTCAACCGGCGGCGCGGCAGGGGCCGGGTCGAAGCCGGCGGGCTCCGGCGCCGGCGGCGCGTCGGGAGCCGGCGCGGCGTCAGGGGCCGGCAGGTTGGGGTCGAAGCCCGCGAGCTCCGGGGCCGGCGGCGCGTCCGGGGCCGGCAGGCCCGGGTCGAAGCCGGGAGCGACATTGGGGTCCACGCCCTGGACATCCGCATGAGCGATGCCGGTGGTCGGCACGGTCACGAGGGTCCCGGTAATCGCGGCGACAATGAGCGTCTTGCGGACGTTCTTCAACAATCTTCCTTTCGCTGCGCGCGCGATGAAGCCAGCCCACAGCTGTGGGTTGGGTGTTGCTTGTGCGTCAACGACGCTGAGATGCTTCATGGCGTGCCGTCTCGTTTCGGCACGACAGCAGAGGGCTTGATCTGCCCGGCGCGGCCACTGGCCGGCGCCCGCGGGGCGGCGGCCGTTTCGGCTGCCGTCTCCCACATCCGCTCACACGCGGGTCCGTGGATTCAATTTTCCGGTTATTTTCGGTGCCCATTTTTGGGCTAAAAGGACCGTACGATAACGATTTGGATTCGTCACCTCGTCCGAATGGGTATACCGGACCGATTACGAGCCGATCACGACGCCGCCGTGGGCGCGATCGACGCAGGTCAATCGGCTAATTCGAGGGGTGACCAATTAGTCGTGGCTGCGGCACATTCGTGAGCCTTATCACGCGCATATTGTGAGCTGGGCCACCGGATTTCGCTATATTACGCACGCCGAGCAAAACGGATCGATAACGCGGCGCGGGTGACGTGGCCCACAATCATCAGGTCGAATGCCCGGCGTCACAATACCTTTCGTGCCATGTTGCACCGCCGCCGAATCCATCGCCCTACTGAGTTTGTGGTGAAAATTCTTTGAGTACGCCATGTTTCGCGCATGTCGCGCCGCTGCGCTACGAAAACGGCCGCAGCGCAGCAGCATTGCCAACGAGAGACGCCGGCCGCGCGGGGTTAATGCAGAGCGACGGAGGGTGCGGTCAACGTCCCGGACGTACCGGGGTCCGCAGATCGTCCACCGTGTTGACGTTGGTGAGCGCGTCGGAGTCGCTCAGCACGATCTGCTGGGCGTCTGATGCGTCGATCAGGTCACTCATCTTGCGCGCGCCGGCCGCCACCAGGGCATCGATGCGGTCGGCGAGATCCGTGCGGTAGACCGCGGCCAGGTAGTGACTGCGTCCGTCCCACGGCATCACCACCTCGGCGTTGGTCTCGACCGCGAGGCGGAACAGCTCTTCGATCAAATCGACTGTCAGCGAAGGCATGTCGACCGCTGCGACGAACGCGTAACGCGCTCCGGCCGCCGCGGCGGCCCGCAGGCCGCGTCCGGTTGCCGGCAACGGACCCAGTCCGCGCACCTCGTCGCGCAGGATCTGAACCGACAGCGCGGGTAGCGGTTGTCCCGGCGCGGCCATCACATATACCGGCGAACAGCGTTGCGACACAACGTCAACCACGCGCTCCACCATCGTGCCCGACCCGTCGGGCAATGGCAGGGTGGCCTTGTCACGGCCCATCCGGCGCGATTCGCCGCCGGCGACCACGACGCCGGCCAGTGAGACGTCTTCAGCCACTCGCCACCTCAGTCCACGGTCCAGGTATCACGTCCGCGCAGCAGCGACTGCAGCGCGGCTTCATCCGATGGGATCGAATTCTGGGCGGACTCTACCTGCGAGCGGGCAGCGTCGTCGTAGGTGGGTCGGCTGATGTCGCGGAAGATGCCCATCACCATGTGGTCGAGGTTCTGATCGGACAAGCGCGACAACGCGAACGCGTACGCCGAATCGTCGGCGTGGGCGTCATGCACGACGATCTCGCCTTCGGCCACATCGGCCGTTTTGGCCACATCGAGACCGAAGCCTGACTTCACCACGCAGTACTCGCCGTTGGCGCCGAACACGATCGGCTCCCCGTGGCGCACCTTGATCACCCGCTCTTCGGAGCCCTCTTTACGCAGCGCGTCGAACGAGCCGTCGTTGAAGATCGGGCAGTCCTGCATGATCTCGACGAGCGCGGCACCACGATGCTGGGCCGCGGCCCGCAGCACCTCCGTCAGTCCGGCACGGTCGGAATCCAGCGCGCGGCCAACGAATGTCGCCTCCGCACCCAGCGCCAGCGATACCGGGTTGAACGGGTGGTCCAGCGAACCCATCGGCGTCGACTTGGTGACCTTGCCGACCTCGGAGGTCGGCGAGTACTGGCCCTTGGTCAAGCCGTAGATCCGGTTGTTGAACAACAGGATGGTGATGTTCACGTTGCGGCGCAGCGTGTGAATGAGGTGGTTGCCGCCGATCGACAACGCGTCGCCGTCGCCGGTGACCACCCAGACGGAGAGGTCCTCGCGCGCCAGCGCCAGACCGGTGGCGATGGCCGGCGCGCGGCCGTGGATCGAGTGGAATCCGTAGGTCTCCAAGTAGTACGGAAACCGGCTCGAGCAACCGATACCACTGATGAAAACGATGTTCTCGCGGCGCAACCCGAGTTCGGGCAGGAAGTTGCGGATCGTGTTGAGGATGACGTAGTCACCGCAACCCGGGCACCAGCGCACCTCCTGGTCGCTGGTGAAGTCCTTGCCCTTCTGCGGCTGGTCTTCGTCAGACAGCCTGGGCACGCCGTCGTTCTTCGTCACCTTGGGGGTTACCCCAAGGTCAGAGCCGATCAGGCTAGTCATGAGCGCCGCGTCCTCCTCATCGCTTCGCATCGACCCGTCATGCGCTGACCCCTTCTTCGACATGGGCCGCCGACAATCTGGCGATGATGGTCTTGTCCTGCTCGAGCTCGTTCAACCTGCCGGCCAGCGCCGCCCGAATGAATCGTCCTATCTCGTCGGCCAGGAACGAGACACCCTTGACCTTGGTCACCGACTTCACGTCGACCAGGTACTTGGCGCGCAACAACATTGCGAGCTGGCCCATGTTCATCTCCGGGCACACCACTTTGGGATAGCGGTGCAACACATCACCCAGGTTCGCCGGGAACGGGTTCAGGTACCTCAAGTGGGCGTGCGCCACCTTGGTGCCCCTGCGGCGGGCGCGACGACAGGCTTCGCCGATGGGTCCGTAGGAACTCCCCCAGCCGAGCAGCAGCAGTTCGGCGTCACCGGTGGGGTCGTCGACTTCGAGGTCCGGGACGCTGATTCCGTCGATCTTGGCCTTGCGGATGCGGACCATCAGGTCGTGGTTGGTGGGGTCGTACGAGATGTCCCCGGACCCGTTGGCCGCTTCCAGTCCACCGATGCGGTGCTCGAGGCCGGGGGTGCCGGGCACCGCGAACTGGCGGGCGAGGGTGTCGCGGTGCCGGGCGTACGGCTCGAAAGGCTCGCCCGGTTTGGCGAAGATGTGCTTGATCGGCCTGAGCGAGCTCACGTCCGGAATCGCCCACGGCTCGGAGCCGTTGGCGATGGCGCCGTCGGAAAGCACGATCACGGGGGTGTGATACGACACCGCGATCCGAACCGCCTCCAGCGCCGTGTCGAAGCAGTCGGAGGGCGACCGCGGCGCCAGCACCGCCACCGGCGATTCGCCGTTGCGGCCGAACAGCGCCTGCAGCAGGTCGGCCTGCTCGGTCTTGGTGGGCAGACCGGTGGAGGGTCCGCCGCGCTGAACATCGATGACGATCAGCGGAAGCTCGGTCATCACCGCCAGACCCATCGCTTCAGACTTCAGCGAGATGCCCGGGCCCGAGGTGCTCGTAACACCGAGCGCGCCCCCGTAGGAGGCGCCGATGGCGGCGCAGATGCCGCCGATCTCGTCCTCGGCCTGGAAAGTGATGATGTTGAAGTTCTTGTGCTTGGACAGCTCGTGCAGGATGTCCGACGCCGGGGTGATCGGGTAGCTGCCGAGCACCACCTGCTTGTTGGCGAGATGGCCGGCCGCGACGATGCCGTAGGCCAGTGCGGTATTGCCGGAGATCTGCCGGTATTCGCCGGCCGGCAACGACGCCTTGGAGACCTCGTAGGTGGTACCGAAGGCTTCGGTGGTTTCGCCGTAGTTCCAGCCCGCCTTCAGCGCCAGCACGTTGGCCTCGGCGATGTCGGGCTTGCGGGCGAACTTCTCCCTGATGAACGTCTCGCTCGTCTGGACCGGGCGACCGTACATCCACGACAACAGGCCCAGGGCGAACATGTTCTTGGCCCGCTGGCCGTCCTTCTTCGTAGCGCCGATCGATTCGACGGCCCCAAGGGTCAGCGTCGTCATCGGCACCGCGTGCACGACGTATTCTTCGAGTTCGTCGGACTCGAGGGGATTGGTTACATAGCCCACTTTGGTGAGATTGCGTTTGGTGAACTCGTCGGAATTGGCGATCACCATTCCGCCGCGCGGCAAGTCACCGATGTTGGCTTTCAACGCGGCGGGGTTCATGGCCACCAGGACGTCGGGCCGGTCACCGGCGGTCAGGATGTCGTAGTCGGCGATCTGGATCTGGAAAGACGAGACGCCGGGCAGAGTGCCTGCGGGAGCGCGGATCTCGGCCGGATAGTTGGGTTGCGTGGCCAGGTCGTTGCCGAAAAGTGCCGCCTCCGAGGTGAATCGGTCACCGGTCAACTGCATGCCGTCGCCGGAGTCCCCCGCAAATCGGATGACGACGTTTTCGAGTCGCGTCCGACTGGACCCATTCTGAGACTCTTCCCCGGCGCCGTTGCCGTTCGGATTCACGTCTCCGCCTTCCAACTTGGTATCCGGACAGGCACTCCGCTGCAGCTCCAGATTACGCGCGCCGAAGTGCCTTCTCCGCTGTCACGTTTGATGTCACTGGCGGTACCAATTATGACACTTCTCTAAGGGTGTATGACCGTACTCTTAAGCTTGTTACCGGCGAGTATGCAGGTAAAAGCCGATGTCAGGGTGACGGCGGCGACCAGCTGTAACAAAACTGTGGTGTTGGTCACGTTATCGGCGTGGCGGCGTCGGGCCGGGTCTCGGGCACCGTTTGGCGGCCGGTTTCGGGCATCGCGATCAGATAGAGAGCAAAGCCCGCACCCGCGATGGCCCCCAGCGACAGGAACGCGGCGTGGTAGCCGGCGGCGACGACGATGGCGCCGGCCACATAGTTCGACACCGCGGCACCGATTCCCATCGCCGCGGTGACGCCGCCGAGGCTGACGTTGAACCGGCCGGTCCCGTGCGTCACGTCCTGGACGACGAGGGGGAAGAGCGCCCCGAAGACCCCGGCCCCCACCCCGTCCAGCAGTTGCACGCCCACCAGCCAGTACGAGTTGTCCGACAACGTGTACAGGAAACCGCGCGCGGTGAGCACGGCGAACCCGGCGAGGAAGAGGGGTTTGCGGCCCCAGGTGTCGGCCTTGGCGCCGGCCAGATAGGCGACGGGCACCATCACCAGTTGCGCGGCGACGATGCACACCGCCATCAGCGCGGTTCCCACGTCTTTGTTGTGCAGTGCCAGCAGCTGCCCGACCAGCGGCAGCATCGCCGCGTTGGCGAAGTGGAAGGCCACCACCGCGACCGCGAACGTCACCAGCCTCCGGTTGCGCAGCAACGCGGTCACCGGCTGCACGTGGTGGGGCTGACTGCCCGGCGGGTGGTCCATGCCCCGGGCTACCTCGTGGTCGATCGCATCTCTGGGGATCCACAGGGTCGCCGCCACGCTTCCGGCCGCCATGGCGGCCAGCACCCAGAACACCACCGCCGGGCCGAAGAAATAGGCCAGCCCGCCGGTGACCGCCGCGGCCGCGGCGTTGCCGGCGTGGTTGAACGACTCGTTGCGCCCGACGCGGCGGGCGAAGAAGCGCGGCCCCACCACACCGAGCGTGATGGCGGCCAGGGCCGGCGCGAAGATCGAGCCGGCCATGCCGGTGACGACTTGCAGGAACGCGATCGGGTAGAGGCGCGGAAACAGCGGCATGGCCAGCGAGCCGGCGGTGACGACGAGCGCGCCGACGATGATCAGGCCCCGCTTGGCTGTCGTCCGGTCGACGAGAGCCCCGACCGGCGCCTGCGCAACGATGGCGCCGACGCCGCCGACGGCCATCACGAAGCCGATCGATTCCTGATCCCAGTGGTGGGTGATCAGCAGATAGATCGACAGGTAGGGACCCAGGCCGTCGCGAACATCGGCGAGCAGAAGATTCAGCAGATCCAGCGAGCGCGCCAGGCGCCGCGAAACAGCGTCACCGGGCACGCATGCTAGTTACCCGATTTCGCCGGGCGTCATGCCGGCTTCGCAGAGCGGTAGTGTCAGGCGCTCTTGTCGCGGCGCTCAGATCGGGACGGCTTGCGCGGAACGATCGTCGGCAGCACGTTGTCCTGCACCGTCTCCTTGGTGACGACCACCTTGGCGACATCGTCGCGGCTGGGGATGTCGTACATCACCGGCAACAGGACTTCCTCCATGATGGCGCGCAGACCGCGAGCGCCGGTGCCGCGGTGAATGGCCTGGTCGGCGATCGCTTCCAGCGCGTCCTCGGCGAACTCCAGCTCCACGCCGTCCATCTCGAACAGCCGGGTGTACTGCTTGACTAGAGCGTTCTTCGGCTCCGACAGGATCTTGACCAGTGATTCCTTGTCGAGGTTGGTGACCGAGGCGACGACCGGGAGGCGTCCGATGAACTCGGGGATCAAGCCGAACTTGATCAGGTCCTCGGGCATCACTTCGGCGAAGTGGTCGGTGGTGTCGATCTCGGCCTTCGAGCGGACCTCGGCGCCGAAGCCCAGGCCCCGCTTGCCGACCCGCTCGTAGATGATCTTCTCCAGGCCCGCGAACGCGCCCGCCACGATGAACAGCACGTTGGTGGTGTCGATCTGGATGAACTCCTGGTGCGGGTGCTTGCGACCGCCCTGCGGGGGGACCGAGGCCTGGGTGCCTTCCAGGATCTTCAGCAGCGCCTGCTGAACGCCCTCACCGGAGACGTCGCGGGTGATCGACGGGTTCTCGCTCTTGCGGGCGATCTTGTCGACCTCGTCGATGTAGATGATGCCGGTCTCGGCGCGCTTGACGTCGTAGTCGGCGGCCTGGATGAGCTTGAGCAGAATGTTCTCGACGTCCTCGCCGACATAACCGGCCTCGGTCAGCGCGGTGGCGTCGGCGATGGCGAACGGCACGTTGAGCATCTTGGCCAGCGTCTGGGCCAGATAGGTCTTGCCGCAGCCCGTCGGGCCGAGCATCAGGATGTTGGATTTGGTCAGCTCGACCGGCTCGTGCCGGGAGTCGCGGCCCTTCTCGCCGGCCTGGATGCGCTTGTAGTGGTTGTAGACGGCGACGGCCAGGGTCCGCTTGGCGGTGTCCTGTCCGATGACGTAACCCTCGAGGAAGTCCCGGATCTCGATGGGCTTGGGCAGCTCATCGAGCTTCACGTCGTCGGCGTCGGCGAGCTCCTCTTCGATGATCTCGTTGCACAGGTCGATGCACTCATCGCAGATGTACACCCCGGGACCCGCAATGAGTTTCTTGACCTGCTTTTGACTCTTTCCGCAGAACGAGCACTTCAGCAAGTCACCGCCGTCTCCAATGCGCGCCATGATGCCTCAGGGCCTACTTCCTGTGTCGCCGTTCGTCTTGCCTGCCGCGTGTATCCCACGACGCTACCCGTTTGTTCCGGCCCGTCGCGACCGATAACGCCGAATAGCTTCCTTGGTATTTGCTGGTACTCACTGCGATGCGTACTTCTCGTGTGAATGCAACATATCCTCCGACGACGTCCGCTACTCGCCGAGACGCGCATTACGTGTCTCTGGCGTGTCGCGGTCGTTACGCCACCGACGCTGGCGGGTCAGCTGGGCAGCGGCCCCCCAGGCACTTACCCTACCGCGACGCTGACCCGCGAGCAGACGCGAAATCGCCCTGGAACGCGCGTTCCAGGGCGATTTCGCGTCTGCTCGCCAGCGGGGGTGCCCCCAGCCCGGCGGGCGGGAGCCGTCAGGCGTTCTGCGCGGACAGCTTCCGGTACTCGAGGACGGTGTCGATGATCCCGTACTCCTTGGCGTCCTCGGCGGTGAGGATCTTGTCCCGGTCGGTGTCCTTGCGCACCGTCGCGGCGTCCTTGCCGGTGTGACGAGCCAGCGTCGTCTCCATCAGGGTGCGCATCCGCTCGATCTCGGCGGCCTGGATCTCCAGGTCGGAGAACTGTCCCTGGATGACGCCCGACAGCGACGGCTGGTGGATCAGCACCCGCGCGTTCGGCAGCGCCATGCGCTTGCCCGGGGTGCCGGCGGCCAGCAGGACCGCGGCGGCCGAGGCGGCCTGACCCAGACACACCGTCTGAATGTCGGCCCGCACGTACTGCATGGTGTCGTAGATGGCCATCAGCGAGGTGAAGCCACCACCCGGCGAGTTGATGTACATGGTGATGTCGCGGTCGGGATCCAGCGACTCCAGCACCAGCAACTGGGCCATGATGTCGTTCGCCGACGCGTCGTCAACCTGCACGCCGAGGAAGATGATGCGCTCCTCGAACAGCTTGTTGTACGGGTTCGACTCTTTGACGCCGAAGCTGGAGTGTTCGATGAACGACGGCAGGATGTAGCGCGCCTGCGGCTGGGTGAGCGGGTTCAGAGGGTTCACTGGGCTTCTCCGTTACTGATGTGGGCGGCGCGAGTGATGATGTGGTCGACGAAGCCGTATTCCAGCGCTTCGGGTGCGGTGAACCAGCGGTCACGGTCGGAGTCGGCCTCGATGCGCTCGATCGACTGGCCGGTGAACTCGGCGTTGAGCCGGAACATCTCCTTTTTGATGACGGCGAACTGCTCGGCCTGGATGGCGATGTCGGCCGCGCTGCCCGTCACTCCGCCCAACGGCTGGTGCATCAGGATGCGGGCGTGCGGCAGAGCGTAGCGCTTGCCCTTGGTACCGGCCGCCAACAGGAACTCCCCCATCGACGCGGCCATGCCCATCGCGTAGGTGGCGATGTCGCAGGGCGCCAGGACCATGGTGTCGTAGATGGCCATCCCGGCGCTGATCGATCCACCCGGGGAGTTGATGTAGAGGTTGATGTCTTTGTCGCTGTCCTCGGCGGCGAGCAGCAGAATCTGCGCACACAGCCGGTTGGCGACCTCGTCGTTCACCTCCGACCCCAGGAAGATGATGCGCTCGGAGAGCAAGCGCTCATAGACGGAGTCCGTGAGGTTGAGACCCACCGAGTTCCCACGCATGTCAGTCACGACTGAAGTACCTGCTTTCTCGAATAGCTTGTTGCACCGACACTAACCAACCGGACCCGCCCTTTGACCCCCTGAAACGGGCGCGTTCGCTCACAGCGTCATGCGGTGGGTTCATCGGCCTCGTCGGCGTCGGCTTTCTTGGCTTTCTTGGCCTTCTTCTTCGGCTTGTCCTCGGCTTCGGCGGGGGCTTCGGCGGCGGCTTCCGAGGCGGCGGCAGCTTCGGCCGGAGCCTCGGCTACCGCTTCCGCTGCTGCGGGAGTTTCGGCGGCCGGTTCGACCTCGGCCTCGTCGACCTCATCGTGGTCATGATCGTGGTCGTGGTCATGATCGTGGTCGTGGTCGTGGTCGTGGTCATGATCGTGGTCGTGGTCCGCGTGCCGCTTACCGAAGAACTCGCTGGTGTCGATGGCGTTGCCGTCGGTGTCGGTGACGGTGGCCTTCTCGATCACCGCTGCGACGGCCAGGCCGCGCCGGACGTCGGCGAACATGGCGGCGAGCTGGTTGTTCTCCTGCAGGTAGGCGAACAGCTGCTGCGGCTCGATGCCGTACTGCCGCGACGTCAGCACCAGGCGCTCCGTCAGGTCTTCCTGTCCGACCTGGACGTCCAGCTCGTCGGCGATCGCGTCGAGCAGCAGCTGGCGCTTGACGTTGTTCTCGGCGGCCGACCGCGCTTCGGCGTCGAACTCCGCGCGCGAGGATCCTTGCTGTTCGAGCACCTCGTTGAACTTGGACTGGTCCTGGTTCAGACCGCTCATCGCGGCCTGCAGGGTCTCCTCGATCTGGGAACGCACGATCGCGTCCGGCACCGGGACGTCGACCTGCTCCAGCAGGGTGTCCAGCGCGGCGTTGCGGATCTGGTCGGCCTGCTGAGCGCGCTTGGTGCGGCGCACCTGCTCGCCGAGGCTCTCGCGCAGCTCGTCGATGGTGTCGAACTCACTGGCGAGCTGGGCGAACTCATCGTCGGGTTCGGGCAGTTCCCGTTCCTTGATCGACTTGACCGTGACGGTGACCTCGGCCTCCTGCCCGGCGTGCTCGCCGGTCGCGAGCTTGGCGGTGAACACCTTCGACTCATCGACGGCGAGGCCCACCAGCGCGTCGTCCAGACCCGCGATCAGCCGGCCGGACCCCACCTCGTGCGACAGCCCCTCGGCGGCGGCACCGGGCACGTCTTCACCGTCGACGGTCGCGGAGAGGTCGATCGAGACGAAGTCACCGGTCTGCACCGGCCGGTCCACTCCGGTCAGGGTGCCGAACCGGGCCCGCAACGACTGCAGCTCGGCATCCACCTCGTCATCGCTGACCTCCACCGGGTCGACCGAGACGCTCAGCGCGTCCAGGTCGGGGATCTCCAGCTTGGGGCGGACGTCGACCTCGGCGAAGAACTGCAGTTCCTCGCCGTACTCCTTGTGGGTCACCTGGATGTTCGGCCGACCGATCGGCTGCACGTCGGATTCGGTGAGCGCCTGGCCGTACCGGCTGGGCACGGCGTCCTCGATGACCTGGTCCAGCAGGGCCTCGCGGCCGAATCGCGCCTCGAGCAGGCGGGCCGGCGCCTTGCCGGGCCGGAATCCGGGCAGCCGAACCTGCTTGGCCAGCTCCTTGTAGGCCCGCTGAAAATCGGGTTCAAGCTCGGGGAACGGCACCTCCACGTTGATGCGAACCCTGGTCGGGCTCAACTGCGTCACGGTGCTCTTCACGGCGTGCTCCTCGGTGTGTCGTGTGTGCGTGCGGCGGGTGCGCCGGGTGGTCTGGTCGGGGTGACAGGATTTGAACCTGCGGCCTTCCGCTCCCAAAGCGGATGCGCTACCAAGCTGCGCTACACCCCGCGCTGACCACGCGATCCTACGGCCCGGCAGCGCCGGGCCCGCAGAGACCTCCGGGGACGTGACAGCTCACGAAACGGTCACATGACCGCGTCGATTAGATTTGATCTCCACCACCACGTACAGTCTCGCTCGACTAATACTTGCGGGCGTAGCTCAATGGTAGAGCCCTAGTCTTCCAAACTAGCTACGCGGGTTCGATTCCCGTCGCCCGCTCTGAGCTCAGGCTCTGCTCGACCAGAAAGGCGCCATGAGCGACGTCACAAGCGTCAGCGTTCACGGCTCGTGCGCGTCGGACTTCGCCGGAGTGCGCGACGCGTTCGAGCGGAATTTCGTGCTGCGCGAAGAAGTCGGCGCGGCGGTCGCCGTCTGGGTCGACGGCAATCTCGTCGTCAATCTGTGGGGTGGTCACGCCGACGCCGCCGCGACCCGCCCGTGGCAGGAAGACACCCTGACCACGGTGCTGTCCGGCACTAAGGGCTTGACATCCACCTGCATCCACCAGCTCGCCGACCGGGGCCAGCTGGACCTGGACGCTCCGATCTCGCGGTACTGGCCTGAGTTCGGCCAGGCCGGCAAGGAAGACATCACGCTGGCGATGGTGATAAGCCACCGCTCCGGCGTGATCGGCCCCCGCACCCGGGTGACCACCGAGCAACTCTGCGACTGGGACTACGTCTGCCGGCAACTGGAGGTTGCCGAGCCCTGGTGGGAGCCGGGTACGGCGCAGGGTTATCACATGACCACGTTCGGGTTCATTCTCGGCGAGGTCTTCCGGCGGGTCACTGGACGCACCATCGGCCAGTATCTGCGGACCGAGATCGCCGGACCGATCGGCGCCGAGATCCACATCGGCCTGACCCCGGCCGAACAGCTGCGCTGTGCCGAGCGGGTGAACAAGCCGACCGGCCGTCAGCTGCTGGCCGAACTGCAGGCCCCCAGCGACCCGACCAGCCTGGCCGACCACCCGAAGGCCGGGATGTCGATCTCGATGGGATTCCTGGCCGACGACGACCTGGACACCGAAAACCTCTACCTGTGGCGCCAGCTGGAGTTCCCCGGCACCAATGCCCAGGTGTCGGCCCTGGGGATGGCGACGTTCTACAACGCGCTGGCTCAGGAGAAGTTGCTCAGCCGCGAACACATGGACCGGGTCCGCGTGTGCCAGGGCGGGTTCGAGCCCGACCTGGTGCTGGGTCCGCGGGTGGCCGACCACGGCTGGGGCCTGGGCTACATGCTCAATCAACGGTGCATCAACGGTCCCAACCCGAGAATGTTCGGCCACGGCGGGCTGGGCGGATCGTTTGCCTTCGTCGACCTGGAGCACCGGATCGGCTACGGCTACGTGTCCAACCGGTTCGACGCCAGCAAGGCCAACGCCGACCCGCGCAGTGTCGCCCTGAGCAATGAGGTGTACCGCGCGCTCGGAGTCACGGTCGACTGAGACGAAAACACACCCTGCCGAACGGCAGGGTGTGTCCTCGTTCTGACGGGGTTATCGCGGGCCGCCGGGCCCGCCCGGTCCGCCTTGCCCGGGACCACCCGGTCCCCCAGGTCCACCCTGGCCGGGCCCACCCGGTCCGCCGGGCCCACCCGGTCCGCCAGGTCCACCCGGTCCGCCCGGTCCGCCGGGGTTGCCCGGAGCGCCCAGACCCGGACCACCGGGATGCGGATTGGGGCCGGCGCCACGCCAGTTGTCGTGGCAGGCGAAGTTGTCCCAGTTGTCTCCCCAGCCCGGGTCCCAGAAGTCGCCGGGGCACCACTGCGGCTGCGGGCCGGGCTGCGCCTGCGCGCCGGCCGCGACCCCCAGCCCGAACATGCCCAGACCCGCTGTCATCGCCAAAGTTGTTGCAGCTAACCGTAATGAAGTTTTCATGGCACCACGGTTACCCGCCGAACCTGTAGCGAAGCTGAAGATCTCCCCCGCGTCGAAAGTGAATGCCCCGACGGTGTCCTGTCGGGCCGCGTCGCGGAATTCACCGTCAGCGTCAGGGCGTCACGTCTGACAGCTCGGGCACCAGAACACATTGCGGCCTTCGAGTACCGCAGTGCGGACGGTTTCGCCGCACACCCGGCACGGGTCGCCCGCACGCCGGTACACGTACGTGCGCGGACGCCCGGGCGCGTACGACGGTGCGCCGTGGTCGTGTTCGGGACGGACGACGACGATCTTGCCGCGGCGCAGCCCGACCTTCATCAACGCCACCAGATCGGTCCAAGCGTCCGCGAACTCCGCTTCGGAGATCTTCTGACCAGGCCGGTACGGGTCGATGTGATGGCGGAACAGCAGCTCGCTGCGGTAGACGTTGCCGACTCCGGCCATCACGCTCTGGTCCATCAGCAGGGCGCCAATCGGCCTGCGCGACTTCGAGATTCGCGTCCACGGCCAGGCCGGGTCGGCGTCGGGCCGCAACGGGTCGGGTCCCAGCCGGGCGATCACCTCGTCGACCTGGCCGACGTCGATGAGCTCGCACACCGTGGCGCCGCGAAGATCGGTGCCGTACTCGGCGCCGATCATGCGCATCCGCACCTGGCCCACGGGTTCCGGAACCGGCTCGCCGGCGGGCCGTTTCCACTCGGTGAAGGCGCCGTAGAGCCCCAGATGGACATGCACCACCCGGCCGCCGTCGTAGTGATGGAACAGGTGCTTACCCCAGGCGCTGGAACGGCGGAGCACCGTGCCGTCCACCGCCGCGGCATCGGTGAAGCGGCCCTGCGGACTGGACACCGACACCGGTGCGCCGGCGAACCGCTTCTGATGTAACCGGGCCAGCCGGTGCAGCGTGTGGCCTTCGGGCACGGGCTCTCAGTTCTGCGCGCCGGGCACCGGCGGCGCCTGGTGGGTGCGTTCGTACTCGGCGAGGATGTCGATACGACGTTGGTGGCGTTCGGCTTTCGACCACGGCGTGGCCAGGAACGCGTCGACGATGGCCAGCGCCTCATCGAGGCTGTGCATCCGGCCGCCGATGCCGATCAGCTGCGCGTTGTTGTGTTCGCGGGCCAGCGACGCGGTCTGAACACTCCAGGCCAAAGCGCACCGCGCGCCCGGCACCTTATTGGCCGCGATCTGTTCGCCGTTGCCCGAACCGCCCAGCACGATGCCCAGGCTGTCCGGGTCGGCGACGGTGCGCTCGGCCGCGGCGATGCAGAACGCCGGGTAGTCGTCCTCGGCGTCGTAGCTGAAGGCGCCGCAGTCGATCGGCTCGTGCCCGGTCTTCTTCAGATGCTCGATGATCTGTTGCTTGAGCTCGAAGCCGGCATGGTCAGCACCCAGGTAGACGCGCATGGGAGGACATTCTGCATCAGCGGGGACCCGGTCCCCGCACTGGCTCGTGCCGAAAGTGAACCGTGCGACGCAACCGCGGCGTGTCGTGTCGCACGGTTCACAGTCGAGCGGCCCGACCACGGCGACCCGCTGCACACGGCTACACCGCGCTTGCGATCGCCGGGCTAGTCGAACTGGGGCGGCTCGGTGCGCGTCCGCTTGAGTTCGAAGAAGTGCGGGTAGGACGCGAACGTCACCGAGGCGTCCCACAGCTTGCCTGCTTCCTCACCGCGCGGAATCTTCGAGATCACCGGCCCGAAGAACGCCACCCCGTTGACGTGGATGGTCGGGGTGCCGACGTCGGGCCCCACGGCATCCATCCCGGCGTGGTGGCTCTTGCGCAGCGCGTCGTCGTACTCCGTGCTGGTGGCCGCCTCGGCGAGCTCGGCGGGCAGCCCCGCGTCGGCCAGCGCAAGCTTGACAACGTCCTCGAGGTCTTTGTTGCCCTCGTTGTGAATCCGGGTGCCCATCGCGGTGTACAGCGGGTCGAGCACCTTGGCGCCGTGGGCCTGCTCGGCGGCGATCGCGACCCGGACCGGCCCCCACGCCTTGGCCATCATCTCCTTGTACTGCTCCGGCAGGTCGTCACGGTTCTCGTTGAGCACCGCAAGGCTCATCACGTGGAAATTCACCTCGATGTCGCGGACCTTCTCCACTTCCAGAATCCAGCGGGAGGTGATCCAGCACCACGGACACAGCGGGTCGAACCAGAAGTCTGCTCGGTTTTTCGAGGGGGCGTTCTCGGACATTGCTGCGGTCCTCTCGTCGACAATCGGGTAACCGCTCAGACACAACCGTAGCTCCGCCGGGACTGTTCCCGCCGCGCTGCTCGCCGCGGCGGCCGATATGTTGGAGCGCGTGGCCCTTCCCAACCTCACCCGGGATCAGGCGGTCGAACGCGCCGCACTGATCACCGTGCACAGTTACCAGATCAACCTCGACGTCACCGACGGGTCGGGCGCGCCGGGCGAACGCACCTTCCGATCCACCACCACCGTGGTGTTCGACGCGCTCGCGGGCGCTGACACGGTCATCGACATCGCAGCGGACCGCATCCACAGCGCCAGCCTGAACGGGCAGGAGCTCGACGTCTCGGGCTACGACGAGTCCACGGGTATCGCGCTGCAGGGACTGGCCGACCGCAACGTCGTCGTGGTCGACGCCGACTGCCGCTACTCCAACACCGGCGAAGGCCTGCACCGCTTCGTCGACCCGGTCGACGACGAGACCTACCTGTACTCGCAGTTCGAAACCGCCGACGCCAAGCGGATGTTCGCGTGCTTCGACCAGCCGGACCTCAAGGCCACCTTCGACCTCACGGTGACGGCCCCGGCGCACTGGAAGGTGGTGTCCAACGGCGCGCCGATCAGCGTCGAAAACGGCGTCCACACCTTCGCCACCACGCCGCGGATGAGCACCTACCTGGTGGCGCTGATCGCGGGGCCCTACGCCGTGTGGAACGACTCCTACAGCGACGAGCACGGCGAGATCCCGCTGGGCATCTACTGCCGCAATTCGCTGGCGCCGTACATGGACGCCGAGCGGTTGTTCACCGAAACCAAACAGGGATTCGGCTTCTACCACAACAACTTCGGCATGCCGTATGCGTTCGGCAAGTACGACCAGCTGTTCGTCCCCGAATTCAACGCGGGCGCAATGGAAAACGCCGGCGCTGTGACGTTCCTGGAGGACTACGTCTTCCGCAGCAAGGTCACCCGCGCCTCGTACGAGCGGCGCGCCGAGACGGTGCTGCACGAGATGGCGCACATGTGGTTCGGCGACCTGGTCACCATGACATGGTGGGATGACCTGTGGCTCAACGAATCTTTCGCCACCTTCGCCTCGGTGCTGTGCCAGGCCGAATCCACCGAATACACCGAAGCGTGGACAACCTTTGCGACGGTGGAGAAGTCGTGGGCCTACCGGCAGGACCAGATGCCGTCGACGCACCCGATCGCCGCGGACATTCCGGACCTGCACGCGGTCGAGGTCAACTTCGACGGAATCACCTATGCCAAGGGCGCTTCGGTGCTCAAGCAACTGGTCGCCTACGTGGGCCTGGATCATTTCCTGGCCGGCCTGCGGGACTACTTCCGCAGCCACGCATTCGGCAATGCCACCTTCAGCGACCTGATCTCCGCGCTGGAGAAGGCATCGGGGCGCGACCTGTCGGACTGGGGCCGGCAGTGGCTGAAAACCACCGGGCTCAACACCTTGCGTGCGGATTTCGATGTCGACGGCGACGGGAAGTTCACCCGCTTCGCGGTGACGCAGAGTGGTGCGGCGCCGGGTGCGGGCGAGACGAGGGTGCACCGGGTTGCCGTCGGGATCTACGACGACGATGGTTCCGGCAAGTTGGTCCGGGTCCACCGCGAAGAGCTGGACGTCGACGGCCCGAACACCGATGTGCCTGCGCTGGTTGGTGTTTCGCGCGGCAAGCTGATCCTGGTCAACGACGACGACCTGACGTACTGCTCACTGCGCCTTGACCCGGACTCGCTGCGGACCGTGCTGGAGCGCATCGCTGATATCGCCGAGCCACTGCCCCGTTCGCTGGCATGGTCGGCGGCCTGGGAGATGACGCGTGAGGCCGAACTGCGCGCCCGCGACTTCGTGTCGCTGGTGGAAGGCGGCATTCACGCCGAAACCGCGGTCACGGTGCTGCAGCGGCTGCTGATGCAGGCGCAGACGGCGGTCGGGTCCTACGCCGAGCCGGGCTGGGCCCGTGAACACGGCTGGCCGCAGTTCGCCGACCGGCTGCTGGAGTTGGCGCGCGACGCGGAGTCCGGCTCCGACCACCAACTCGCCTTCGTCAACGCGTTGTGCACGTCGGTGTTGTCACCGCGCCACGTCGAGGTGCTGGCGGCGCTGCTCGACGGCGATCCGGCCGGGCAGGGACTGCCGGGCCTGGACGTCGACACCGACCTGCGCTGGCGCATTGTGATCGCGCTGGCGACCGCCGGCGCGATCGATGCCGACGGGCCGGAGTCGCCGCGCATCGACGCCGAAGCGGAGCAGGACCGCACCGCGGCCGGCCGGCGGCAGGCCGCTCAGGCGAAGGCGGCGCGGCCGCAACTCGAGGTCAAGGAGAACGCCTTCACCACGGTCGTCGAGGACGACACCCTGGCCAATGCGACAGCACGCGCCATCATCGGGGGAATTGGCGCGCCGGGGCAGGGCGAGCTGCTCAAGCCGTTCACCGCGCGCTACTTCGAGGCGATCGCGGGTGTGTGGGAACGACGCTCCAGCGAGGTTGCGCAGTCGGTGGTGATCGGCCTGTACCCCTACTGGGACATCAGCGAAGAGGCCATCGCGGCCGCCGACTCGTTCCTGGCCGATCCCGACGTGCCGCCGTCTCTGCGTCGGCTCGTCCTGGAAGGCCAGGCCGCGGTCAAGCGGTCGCTGCGCGCCCGCACGTTCGACGCCGGCGATCACAGGTAGCCACCGTCGCGCAGGCCCGCCGCCAGCTCCAACCGGTTCGTCTTGCGAAAGACCAACTCGCGCACCAACTCCCAGCCGTAGGCCCGGAGCATGCCGGCGTAGCCCAGCGCGGCCCACTGTGCGCTGTGCACCTCCTCGTGGTGCAGCAGCCGGTCCAGGTCGAGGGTGCCGCGCGAGCTGACGATGTCGCGCAGCACCTGGGCGGGATCGTCGACGCGGGGGGTGTTCACCAAGAAGATGTCACCCCAGGTAGTGCCACCCCGTTGACTGAACAGCCGCTGAATCCAGTTGCCGCCCAACCCCATCAGGATGCCGTGCGGAGTAGCGGCCAGCCGGCCGCCGTTGCGGTGGACGAACCGGACGTCGCGGTCATAGCTCCAGCCGTTGGCACGCTGACGGTCCATGATCCGCAACACCTCGGCGGCGGAGTACGGCGTTTCCGCGAAGTCGCCCGCTGCGTAGTCAGTACCCGCGTTGACGACGTAGGCCAGCAGCACCGCCATCCGCGCATCCGCTCCGGTGGCATCCCGTGGCAGCAGAAAGTACGACTTGCCGTGCCGGTCGGTGATCTCCTCGCATCCCTGCAGGAGATGCAGGGAGCCGGCAAGACCGGTGCCCGCGACGCCGACCACGACGTCCGGCTCGACCGACCGGCGCGCGGCATTGTCCAGCCATCTGCTCACATATCCCGTCGGCGGCGGGCCGGTCAGCAGATCCGCCCGCCGCAGCGCGCGCTCGTACGGGGTCACGTCGTGCGCAACCCCTAGGCCGCGCCGAGCGCGGACTCAGGGCGAAAATCGGCGCGAAATTTCGCCGTGCTTTCACGGCCGGCGCATGCACGGCCGGCGCATGCACGGCCGACGCATGCACGGTCGGCGCGCGCATGATGGCCGGCGCGCGGCGCCTCGGGCGCCACTAAGCCGGCGAGATCCCCGCGCTGAGCACCCGGATCGCGCTGACCAGGCCGTCGATCAGGTTGCCCTGCTCGAAAGCGGACGAGGCGGCGGCGACACCGAGCGGAGCCGCCGACTCGGCGCCACGGCCCCGTACCTCTGAGCCGTAGACCACCTCGATGGCGCTCTGGTCGGGCGATACCGCGAGCAGCACCGCGTTGTTGGGCGTCGGCACCCTGGCCAGGATCTCGCGCGCCCGTGCCGCCGTGTCCGCGCCCAGGTCGCCGAGATACACGGCGAACCGCGCCTTGGACGCCCGGGATGCGTACTTCAGCGCATCGTCGACGGCGACCAGGTCGTTGATCGGGAACGGGTAGTGCACCGAGAGCTCACCGGGCTCGGTGACACCGGAAACCCGTCCGCTGGTGGTGAGAACCGACCCGCGGGGCAGGTCCGCCGGGTCAATCGTCGCGACTTCACCATGTGCCACTTGCGCCACCTCCAACTGTGAACTCTGATCCGTGCCCGTGACCGCCGACGGCCTCATCGGTGGCGGCCCACAGGATGGGGTCGTGGGTCCACTTCTGGGACAGGTCGTAGGTCGCGGGGTGCGGGCTCTTGCGGGTCAGGAAGATCAGCCCGAGGACGATCGCCAGCCCGAAAGGGATGCCGATAAAGATGAGGTGAATCTCCATTGCGCTCACGCGCAAACCGTATCCCACGACGGGTTCGACCGGCGAGGTTAGACCCCACTAATTCAGGCCGCGCCCTCGCCCAGGTACCGGGCCCACGACGGGTCGAGCTCCTTGACGGTGGACAGCAGCCGCCAGTGCTGCCCGGTGGGCGGCAGCGGGGTGCGGCGCAGCGACCAGCCCAGCTCGGCCAGCAGCTTGTCTCCCTTGCGGTGGTTGCACGTCGAACAGCACGCGACGCAGTTCTCCCAGGAGTGGTCGCCGCCGCGGCTGCGCGGGACGACGTGGTCGACGGTGTCGGCCTTTGCCCCGCAATAGGCGCAGCAGAAGCGGTCGCGGTGCATCAGCGCGGCCCGGGTCATCGGCACGCGGGCGCGGTAGGGCACCCGGACGAAGGAACGCAGCTGGATCACCGACGGCACCGCGATCGAGCGGGTCGCGGAGTGGATGACCGCCGCGCTCGGGTCGTCGTGCACCACGTCGGCTTTACCGCAGATGACCATCACGATGGCGCGCCGCATCGGCAATGCGGTCAGCGGCTCGTAGGTGGAGTTCAGCAGCAGCACCCGACGGCGGCTCCAGATTGACGCGGTTTCCGAGCGATTGGGGGGATGGGTTTCGATGCTGTGCAGACACGACGTGGTCGCAGGCCCGGTCCCGTTTGCCGCGGCACCGGTACCTCGGTGGCTGCGGCGTTGTTTGCGCTGCGCCATAAATCCTCCGCCGACAGTCCACCACGATTTGCTGCCGATCGCACGCCAATTGTCACAGCCACGGCGTGTCAATCCGGTGAACACCAGGAGCGATCGCGGGCCCGCCCGGCGGTGGACCACAATGGAGCGCGATGGATGAAACACCTGAATCGTTCTACGACGCCGTCGGCGGCGCCGAGACCTTCGAGGCGATCGTTGCCCGCTTCTATGAGCAGGTCGCCGAGGACGAGATACTGCGACCCCTGTACCCCGAGGAGGACCTCACCGGCGCCGAGGAGCGGCTGCGGATGTTCCTCGAGCAGTACTGGGGCGGCCCGCGGACGTATTCGGACCGCCGCGGCCATCCCCGGCTGCGGATGCGGCACATGCCTTTCCGGATCACGCCCATCGAGCGGGATGCGTGGCTGCGCTGCATGCACACCGCGGTCGCCTCCGTCGATTCCCAGACCCTGGACGACGAACACCGCCGTCAGTTGCTGCAGTACCTGGAAATGGCCGCCCACTCCCTCGTCAACGCGGCCTTCTGATGGGCGAGGACCTCTGGTGGCAGTCCGCGGTGTTCTATCAGGTCTATCCGCGCTCCTTCGCCGACAGCGACGGCGACGGCGTCGGCGACCTCGACGGTCTGGCCGACCGGCTGGACCATCTCGAGAAGCTCGGCGTGGACGGGATCTGGCTCAACCCGGTCACCGTCTCACCCATGGCCGACCATGGCTATGACGTCGCCGACCCGCGCGACATCGACCCCTTGTTCGGGGGAACCGCGGCTTTCGAGCGGCTGATCACCGCGGCGCATGCGCGGGGCATCAAGGTCACCATGGACGTGGTGCCCAACCACTCCAGCTCGCAACATCCGTGGTTCCAGGACGCGCTGGCCGCCGGGCCGGGCAGCGCTGAGCGCGACCGCTACTACTTCCGCGACGGGCGCGGGCCGGGCGGCACGCTGCCACCCAACAACTGGGAATCGGTGTTCGGCGGGCCGGCGTGGACCCGGGTGACCGAGCCGGACGGCACCCCCGGCCAGTGGTACCTGCACCTGTTCGACACCGAACAGCCCGACCTCAACTGGGACAACCCGGAGATCTTCGACGACTTCGAGAAGACGCTGCGGTTCTGGCTGGAACGCGGCGTGGACGGATTCCGCATCGACGTCGCGCACGGCATGGCCAAGCCGCCGGGCCTGCCGGATGCGCCCGACGCGAACGTCGAGATCCTGCGCCACACCGATGACGATCCGCGATTCAACCGGCCGCATGTGCACGCGATCCACCGCGACATCCGCGCCGTCATGGACGACTACCCCGCAGCGGTCACCGTGGGCGAGGTGTGGGTGCACGACAACGCGCAGTGGGCTCAGTATGTGCGCTCCGACGAACTGCACCTGGGCTTCAACTTCCGGCTCACCCGCACCGAATTCGATGCCGAGGAGATCCGCGTAGCCATCCAGAACTCGCTGGAGGCCGCGGCACTGGAGAACGCGACTCCGACCTGGACCCTGTCCAATCACGACGTGGGCCGCGAGGTCACCCGCTACGGCGGCGGTGAGACCGGGCTACGCCGGGCGAAGGCGATGCTGATGCTGATGCTCGCGCTGCCCGGCGCGGTGTTCCTCTACAACGGTGAAGAGCTGGGCCTGCCCGACGTGGACCTGCCCGACGAGGTGCTGCAGGACCCGACGTGGGAACGCTCGGGCCACACCGAGCGCGGCCGCGACCGGTGCCGGGTTCCACTGCCCTGGTCTGGTGAGGCTCCCCCGTTCGGCTTCTCCAGCAACCCCGACACCTGGTTGCCGATGCCGGCGGACTGGGCGGCGCTGACGGTGGAGAAGCAAGCCGCCGACCCCGCCTCGACGTTGTCGTTCTTCCGAACTGCACTCGAATTACGCAGGAGCCGTGCGGAATTCGATGGCGACGAGCTCGACTGGTTGCCCAGTCCGCAGGGCACGGTGCAGTTCCGGCGTGGCAGCTTGGTGTGCTTTCTGAACGCCACCGATCGTCCGGTGACGATGCCGGCCGGTGAGCTGATCCTGTCCAGTGCGCCGCCGGACAATGGCCTGCTACCCCCGGACACGGCAGTCTGGCTGCGCTGAGCTGCCGGTGGCCGCCTGCGGTGCACAGTCACGGCAGGGGGTGCGGCGTCCCGAACAGAATCGTATCGAGGGCATACACGACGACGATGGCTTGGAAGCCGGCGGCGAGTGTGACGAGTCCTACGTCGGCAGCGATCGGCTTGCCGATCGCATTGAGCAGGCCCTCGATCGGTTGCCCGTCGATAACCTGCATCATCCCGTCCAGGAACAGACTCGCGTTGTAGCTCGGCAGGGTGAACGCGATCTCGCTGGCGAGATCTGCCGTAGGCAGCAATGTGGCGTACGCCGTCGAATAAGCCTTGACGAATCCGCCGCTCACCGAGGTGTTCGCCGACTGGAGCGCCAAGATCGTGTCCCTGGCCACCGAGACCGGCGACACCGCGGTCAGAGATGGTGGGGTGCTCAACAAAGACGAGTTGGAGTGGAGGGTGTTCGCGATGTCCGCAAAGTTCGGCATCGGAGGAGGCCCTTGGGCCTGAAGCGCGTTGGCGGCGTTGACAATTCCCTGTTGGGTGCCCACGGCCAGGTGGTCCAGCACCGTCAGCGGGCTCACCGGGGGGAACAATCCGAACGGCGTCGGCACATTGGCCGGGCCGGTGTCATATCCGTACGCCGGGTCGCCATAGCCGAGGTTTACCAACACCCGGAGGTTGGGCTCGAGCAGTTCGGCAAGCGGGTTACCCACATAGGGGATGAAGCGCACCGGTTCCAGCAGCGGCAGATGCTTAGTCGGAATCATGTAGTAGGTGCTCTGGGTGGGACCTTCGGTCGGCAGTTGAATCGCCGAGTCGATCTGCGCCTGCGTCAGGTGTTGGTAGTCGCCGTGGACAAACGGGATTCCCATCACTGCGTTGAGACTGGCCAGCAAGTTGATCGGATACCGCGGGAAGTCGGCGAAACCGTCGTACTCAAGCGTGTAGTTCACGGTCGGGAAGGCGTTGTCCGGTGTGGCGCCGTAGAACGTGAAACCCAGGCTGGGCAAGGTAAGCCCGGCGAAGCGGGCGGCGACGCCGCCGTTGGGATTCATCGGGTTACCCAGCAACACGAAATTGACCTGCGCGTTGGTGACGCCTTCGGCGAGCAGGCGCGGCATCACGACCGACGAGAGCACGGCGCTCTGCGAATACCCCAGCACGGCGATCGAGCTATCCGGGGGAAGTGCCGCGAGCTGCTGCACGATCGCGTCGGTGAGGATGGTCGAGCCCCGGGCGATCGAGATGTCCAGGGTCAGATCCTTGATACCGGTAAACGGATACAACCCGTTCGGGGTCGACACACCTTGCGGCACGGTTGCCGACGGGAAATGCGGCGCAACGTATTTGGAGTAGACGTCCTGTATGTACTGCGCTGACGGCGTCGGCACACCGCTCTCGCTGAGGATCAACGCCGCGTCCACGGGCACCGGCGGCGGCGCAGCCAGCAGTGCCTGGGTCGCTGCCGTCGCGTTCCCGGGAAGTGGTGCCAGCAGTGTCTCTGCTGACTGGGTCAGTGCCGCCAACGACGCCGCGGCAGCCACCTCGGCCCGGCTGTACGAGTCGGAGGCCGCTTTCAGCGCCTGCGCGAAGGCGTCGTGAAATGCCGCCGCATTCTGACTCAGGGCCCGGTAGCCGCTGGCGTACGTGCTGAAGAATTCGGCGATTGCCGCTGACACCTCGTCTGCGGCAGCCACCGCCACACCGGCCGTCGGACCCAGCGCAGCCAGTTCGGCCTGATTGAGCGCCGCGCGTATCTCGGCGATGTCTACGGCCGCGGCGGTCATCACGTGGGGGTTCGCCAGCACACTCGTCATCGCCGTTCCTTCTCCCGATCGTTGCCTCGCCGGCTCAGCGGCCGTGCCGCACTAGACGCGTCGGCCGTGCCCGGGGGCCGCATAGCCACGGCGAAGTCACGACGCAAAACCACTCCCGCTGCGAACACAGGCTGATCCTACGATCCGGGGTAGCGGTCGCCCGACGAAATATTCGAGCAGCTTCCCTGAAGCCCACGGAGGTGTCGCTGTTGACACGTAAACGTCTCTCATGCGCCGAAATACGCTCGACTGCAGGGCAATAGAACATGGTGATACGTGTCGGTCTCCCGGCTCGACATCGGCCATCCGTCGCGGCGCTGCGCCTGCCGCGCGGACCTCGCTGACGTGCGCATTCCGCAGCCGAATCTGTGACGGCGGTTTGGCCCGCCGCCTCCGCTCCGCTATACGTAATGCATGACACCGCCCTACGCATGGACAGTGATCGGAGCGGGACCCGCAGGCATCGCCGCCGTCGGGCGACTGCTCGATCACGGCATTCCCGACGACAAGATCGCCTGGATCGATCCGTCGTTCACCGCGGGAGACCTGGGTGGGAAATGGCGGGCGGTGTCGAGCAACACCATCGTCGGCACCTTTCTGGAATACCTCCACGGCTCCAAGGCTTTCCGTTTCTCCGAGGCCCCGCCGATGCCGCTCGCAGAGGTCGATCCCGACGAGACGTGTGCCCTGGGCCTGGTCGCCGATCCCCTGCAGTGGGTCACCGCTCAGCTACGGGAACGGGTCCACATCGTCGAGTCCACCGCGACCGCGCTGACGTTGACCCGACGACGGTGGCGGATCGAGACCGAAGTCGGCGACGTGGAATCGCAGAACGTCGTCCTTGCGGTCGGCGCGGTGCCGAAGAGCCTGTCGTACCCGCATCTCGAGGAGATACCGGTCGACGTGGCCCTGGATCCCGAACGGCTCGCCGATCTGCAGTTGGACGGCGCCACCGTGGCGGTATTCGGCTCCTCGCACTCCACGATGATCGTCCTGCCGCACCTGCTACGGCTACCCGTGGCGAAGGTGCTCAATTTCTACCGCAGCCCTCTCAAATACGCTGTCTATCTAAATGATTGGATCCTGTTCGACGACACCGGACTCAAGGGGCGAGCGGCGCAGTGGGCCCGGGAGAACATCGACGGCGTATATCCCGACCGCCTGGAGCGGTACCGGGTGTCCGGTCCCGAATTCGAGGAGAAACTTCGGGAGTGCGACCACGCGATCTACACCGTGGGGTTCGAGCCCCGTACGCTGCCCGCCACGCCGCAATGGGGGCCGCTGCGGTACAACCCGCAGAACGGAATCATCGCCCCCGGCCTGTTCGGGCTGGGCATCGCGTTCCCGGAATACGCCGAAGACCCCTACGGCTACGGTCAGCACCGCGTGGGGCTGAAGAAGTTCATGGATTATCTGAACTCAGTACTGCCGTTGTGGATGGTCTACGGCACGTAAAACTCGCGCTGATTTCAACAGGTCAGTGCACCAGCAGTGCCGCATGAGTGCGCTGACGGTACACCGATCCGAACCGGGCGTCGATGCGCAGCCAGGACGGTGAGATCCGGACCCGGATGATCTCGTCGTCAGTCATGGCGTCAGCCGATGGGGGCAGGAAACCCATTGCCGTCAAGGCGAATACGCACCGCATCGGCACGCCTACCACCTTGTCGCCGGAGCTGACCTCGACAACCTCCTGGTCCAGCAACGACACCGGTGGCCCGTGGGCCCCACCGTGTTCCCGGGCCAGATCCGCGCCCTGCTGGGACAGGTCCAGGATCAGCTTTGCGGGGATGTCGTCGAGGTGGGTGAAGCCGGATTCCGGCGGCAGGCCGCCCCGCCACGCCGAATCCATCGCGAATCCCGGGTCGACGTACCCGTCGTCGGAAGCGGCTGCGAGCCCCCGCGCCAACGCGTCCGCCGCCACCGACATGTCGCCGGGTTTGACCCTGCCGACCACCACGCGACTGGCTAATACGTCGAAACCCGTTGCCACCCAGGCCGTCAGTAATCCCGAAGACCGGGCACGGATGCGGATGACCGCGGCTTCGTCGAGCCGCACCGCGTGGTCGACAAAGGCCGCCAGGTCCGCGCGGTGGCGCGGGTCGGCCAGCCACAGTCCGCGCTCAGCTACCGAATCCACCGTTGTAGATACTCCCGATGATGAGGCGACAAGCGCACCAGCCGCTGTTCCTCGATGTGTACCGCGGCCAGCTGCGACTCGGCGATGACGGCCGGCTTGGACTCCGGGTCGGCGCTGACCGAACGCACCTCGTAGCCCAGGGTGAAGTCGACCGCCCGCAACCGTTTGGTCCAGATCGTCACCTGCAGCGGCGAATCCACCAGGCGCAGTTGATCTTTGTAGGTCACCCGGACGTCGGCGATCAGCAGGCCGATGGTGGTGATGTCGGCACCGAACGGTTCCCTGAGGAACGGGACGCGCGACTCCTCCAGGATGGTGACCATGGTCGCGTGGTTGACGTGCTGATACATGTCGATGTCCGACCACCGCACCGGGACGGCCGCGACGTATCCGACGCTCATCCCGTGGACGCCCGTCCACTGGTGCGTGTCATGCGGCGGATCTGCCGGGCCGCCACCGACAGCGTCGCGAGATCTGTTGCGCCGCTTTCCCGGATCTCGTTGAGCGTCCGGCGCGCCCGCTCCACCCGGGACGCGCTGATGTGTTCCCACTCGGCAATCTTCTGCTCACCACTTTCGTCAGGTTCTCCCGCCGCGAGCACGTCGAAGCACAACGACCGCACGGACGCATAGATGTCGTCGCGAATCGCCAACCGCGCCAGCGAATGCCACCGGTCGGTGCGCGGCAGCTCCGACACCGCCGTCAGCAGCGAGTCGGTGCCCAGGCGGTCCATCAACGCGAAGTAGGTGTCGGCCACCTCGGCGGTCTCGATCTCGGTGATGTCGGCGATATCGATGATGTCGAGCAGGCTGTACCGGTACAGCCCGGCCGCCACGCGGTAGGCCAGATCCGGCGGCGCGCCCTGCGCGGTGAACTCCGCGGCCTCTTTCTCGACGATGGCCTTGTCGTCTCCGCGCAGCCACTCCGACATCCGCGGCGTCAGAGCTTTCACCTTGGCCGCGAACCGGTTGATCTCGGCGCCGACGGCCAGCGGCTGCGGGCGGTAGTTGAGCAGCCAGCGCCCGGCCCGGTCGATGAGCCGGCGGGTGTCCAGGGTCAGCCGGTCCGAGAGGGCGACCGGCAGATTGGCGGCACGAATGCGGTGCCAGATGTGGTCGATGCCGAAGATGGCGTCGGTGGCGGCGAACGTACGCACGGCATGGATCTGCGGGACGCCGACGTCTTCGGCCAGCCGGAAGGCGTAGCTGATGCCGGCCGTGTCGACCATGTCGTTGATCAGCATCGTGGTGACGATCTCGCGGCGCAGCTGGTGCGACCGGATCTCCGGGGTGAACCGCTCCCGCAACGGCTTGGGGAAGTACGCCGGCAGCCTGGACGCGAACACGTCCTGGTCGGGCAGCTCGGTGTTGAGCAGGTCCTCTTTGAGCGCCAGTTTGACGTGCGCCATCAGCGTCGCCAGCTCGGGTGAGGTGAGTCCCAGGCCCGCCTCGGTGCGCCGGGCGATCTCCTTCTCCGAGGGCAGCGCCTCCAGCTCGCGGTTGACGCCGCGCTCGGCCACCAGGTACTTGATCTGGTCGGCGTGCACCGGGAGCAGGCTGGCCGCGTTGGCCCGGCTGGTGCCCATCAGGTCGTTCTGGTCCTCGTTGTCTTTGAGCACCAGCCTGCCGACCTCGTCGGTCATCGACTCGAGCAGCGCGGTGCGCTCCTCGGGCTGGACCTTGCCGGAGGTGACCAGCGAGTCGATCAGGATCTTGATGTTGACCTCGTGGTCGGAGCAGTCAACCCCGGCGGAGTTGTCCATCGCGTCGGTGTTGATCCGGCCGCCGGCGAGGTCGAACTCCACCCGGCCCCGGGCCGTCACGCCCAGGTTGCCGCCCTCGCCGATCACCTTGGCGCGCACCTGGTGCCCGTTCACCCGCACCGGGTCGTTGGCGCGGTCGCCCACGTCGGCGTCGGACTCGGATTCGGCTTTGATGTAGGTGCCGATTCCGCCGTTGAACAGCAGGTCCACCGGGGCCTGCAGGATCGCCCGCATCAGGTTGGGCGGCGCCATCTCGGTGACGTCACCGTCGATACCGAGCGCGTCGCGCACCTGCGTGCTGATCGGGATCGCCTTCTGGTCGCGGCTGTAGACGCCGCCGCCCTCGCTGATCAGCGACTTGTCGTAGTCCTCCCAGCTGGAACGGGGCAGGTTGAACATGCGCTCCCGTTCCACCCAGGACGTCGCCGAGTCGGGGTTGGGGTCCAGGAAGATGTGCCGGTGGTCGAAGGCGGCGACGAGCCTGATGTGCTTGCTCAGCAACATGCCGTTGCCGAAGACGTCGCCACTCATGTCGCCGACGCCGACGACGGTGAAGTCCTCGGTCTGGGTGTCGACGCCGATCTCCCGGAAGTGCCGCTTGACCGCCTCCCACGCCCCCTTCGCGGTGATGCCCATGGCCTTGTGGTCGTAACCGACCGACCCCCCCGAAGCGAACGCGTCGCCGAGCCAGAAGCCGTAGGACTTGGCGACCTCGTTGGCGATGTCGGAGAACGTGGCGGTGCCCTTGTCGGCCGCCACCACGAGGTAGGCGTCGTCGCCGTCGCGGCGCACCACCTGCGGTGGCGGGTAGACGGCTTTGGTGGCGTGGTCGACGTTGTCGGTCACGTCGAGCAGTCCCGAGATGAACAGCTGGTAGCAGGCGACGCCTTCGGAGCGGGCGGCGTCGCGGTCGGCGGCGGCGTCACCGGTGGGCAGCGGCGGTCGCTTGACGACGAAGCCGCCCTTGGCCCCGACTGGGACGATGACCGCGTTCTTCACCGCCTGCGCCTTGACCAGTCCCAGGATCTCGGTGCGGAAGTCGTCGCGGCGGTCCGACCAGCGCAGGCCGCCGCGGGCGACCGGGCCGAAGCGCAGGTGCACGCCTTCGACGCGGGGCGAGTAGATGAAAATCTCGAACTTCGGGCGCGGCAGCGGCAACTCGTCGATCAGCTGGGCATTGAGCTTGACCGACAGCACGTCGCGGCTGCGGGCCGAACCTTCGCGGGTCACGAAGTAGTTCGTGCGCAGGGTGGCCTGCACGAGCGAGGCGAAGGCGCGCAGGATGCGGTCGGTGTCCAGGCTGACCAGGGCGTCGATGTCGGCGGCCACGGCGGCTGCGGCCGCCTGCGCATCCCGGCCGCTGTTGGCCGGTTTCGGGTGGAACAGCGCTTCGAACAGCGCGACCAGTGACCGGGCCGTCGAAGGATGCTCGTTGAGCACCGACTCGATGTAGGACTGGCTGTACGGGAAGTTCGCCTGCCGCAGATACTTCGCGTAGGCACGCAGCAGTACCACCTGCTGCCAGGTCAGCCCGGCGCGCATGACGAGTTCGTTGAAGCTGTCGATCTCGACGCGGCCCTGCCAGATTGCGGTCACGGCATCGGCGAAGCGGTGTGCGCCCGCCTGGCGTTCCTCGTCCGTCGCGGCCTGCGGGATGGTCGGGTGCGGCTGGATCTTGAACTGGTAGATCCACACCGGCAACCCGTCGGGCCGGGTGACGGTGAACGGTCGCTCTTCGAGCACGACGACACCCATGCTCTGCAACATGGGCAGCAGCTGGCTCAGGGACGCGGTGCGCCCCCCGAGGAACCAGGTGAGCTGAGCGAGACCGTGCTCGTCACCTTCGGAGAACACCAGCTTGACCGAATCGTCGCTGAGTTCCTTGATGACGGCGATGTCCTTGATCGCCTCGGCGGGGGTGACGGCCTGCTTGTACGCCTCGGAGAAGGCGGTGGCGTAGTGCTCGGCGTCGGCGTAGGTGACCGCGGCGGTCGGGGCGGCGGCGGTCAACCGGTCGGCCCACGTCCGGGCGGCTTCGCTGAGCAGCGCCTGGATGCGGTTGCGGTTCGCTTCGGAAACGTCCACCGAGCCCGGCTGCGAGTCCTCCGGCAGCCGGACCATGAAATGCATCAATGCCCACGGGGATTCACTGACCCGCGCGGTGAACTCCAGCCGGGTGCCCCCGAACTCGCGGACCAGGATGTCCTCGATCTGCAGGCGCACCGGGGTGGTGTAGCGGTCGCGGGGCAGATAGACCAGGCAGGACACGAAGAACTGCAGCCGGTCGGCGCGCAGGAACAGCAACGCGCGCCGCTGCGAGCCCATGTCCACGACGGCCTTTGCCATGGACAGCAGCTGCTCAGCAGTAAGGGTGAACAACTCCGGGCGTGGCACGGTCTGTATGACGTCGAGCAGCAACTGGCCCGGGTGGCTCGGGTCGCTGCCGGCCAGGGTGAGCGCGTCGCGCACCCGGTGGGAGATGGTGGGAATCTCCAGCACGTCGGCGTTCATGGCCGCGACGGTGAACAGGCCGACGAAGCGGTGCTCGTAGACCTCACCGCCCCCGGCGTACTCGCGGATCGCGATGGCATAGGGGTAGGCGCCGTAGCGCAGATAGCTGCCCACGGCGGCCTGCGCCAACACCAGCAGCTTGGACTCGTCGGTGAGCCGGGGCCGGGTGCCCGACCGGGCCCGCAGCACGCCGAGGCCGCTGGACCCGTCACCGACCACCAGACCGTCCTGCACCCGGGTGCGCTGGTAGCCCAGCAGCAGGAAATTGCCCTTGTTCAGCCAGCGCAGCAGCGCCGCGACCTCTTGACGGTCGGGCGCTTCGTAGCGGCCTTCGGGGTCGTCGTCGACGGCCGCGGCCACCTCGCCCAAGGTCGAGATCATGGCGGTCGCATCGCTGGCGACGCGCTGCACGTCAGCCAGGACCTTGGGCAGCAGCCTTTCCACCTCGGCGAGAACCTTGCGGTCGACCGATGCGGACAGTTGGACGTGAATCCAGGCTTCGCCGACGTAGGGCGATGAGTCGTCGGCTTTCGGTTCTACCCGCTGCAGCTCCCCCGACGCATCGCGGCGCACCTCGAACACCGGCGTCATGATCGCCGTGTAGCCCAGGCCGAGGCGGTGCAGCAGCACGGTGACCGAGTCCATCAGCATGCTGCCCTGGTCGGTGACGACCTGCAGCGCCGGGCCGAAGCCGGCGTCGTCGTCGGCCAGGTAGACGGCCACCGCGCTCTCACCGGCCGGGCGGTGCTGAGCGAGGCGACAGTGCGCATCCACCACGCTCGCGGTGACGACCGGATCCGATCCGCTCGCGGTATGGGGTGCGTCGTCGCGAGGTCCCCGATAGCTCTCTCGGTAGGCCTTCGACACCCAGTCAGGGATCTCGGCGCTCTGCGTGAACGTGGTCCACGCCGCGACGTCTTCTTTGGCCCCGGGATCGATCGTCATTCCGATTGCTCCCCACTCGCGACGGATACCGCTCGGTCGATGCCCCACTCCTCAGCGGTTTCTACCGTCCGCATCGTCGCGGGTGATGCTCACCTGCCCACGCCCGCACGGCCGTGGCGAGACTGACATTAGTCCCGTGTCAGCCTGCGGTGGGTCACCCTGTGCGGACGCGCGGCTTCGGCACCGAGACGTTCCACCTTGTTCTCCTCGTAGGCGCCGAAGTTGCCCTCGAACCAGAACCATTTGGCTTCGTTGTCCGTGTCGCCTTCCCACGCCAGGATGTGGGTGCAGGTCCGGTCCAGGAACCACCGGTCGTGGGAGATCACCACCGCACATCCGGGGAAGTTGACCAGCGCGTTCTCCAGCGAGCTCAGCGTCTCGACGTCCAGGTCGTTGGTCGGTTCGTCGAGCAGGATCAGGTTGCCGCCCTGCTTGAGCGTGAGTGCCAGGTTCAGCCGGTTGCGCTCGCCACCGGACAGCACGCCCGCCGGCTTCTGCTGGTCGGGTCCCTTGAATCCGAAGGCCGACACGTATGCGCGCGACGGCACTTCGGTCTGGCCGACCTGGATGTAGTCCAGTCCGTCCGAGACGACCTGCCACACCGTCTTCTTGGGATCGATGCCGGCACGGGTCTGGTCGACGTAGCTCAGCTTGACGGTGTCGCCGACCTTGACGGTGCCGCTGTCGGGCTGCTCAAGGCCGACGATGGTCTTGAACAGCGTGGTCTTACCGACGCCGTTGGGGCCGATGACGCCGACGATGCCGTTGCGGGGCAGGGTGAAGGACAGGTCCTTGATCAGAGTCCGGCCCTCGAAGCCCTTGTCGAGATGCTCGACTTCGACCACCACCGAGCCCAGCCGGGGCCCGACGGGGATCTGAATCTCTTCGAAGTCGAGCTTGCGTGACTTCTCGGCCTCGGCCGCCATCTCCTCGTAGCGCTGCAGGCGCGCCTTGCTCTTGGCCTGGCGGGCCTTGGCGCCGGACCGTACCCAGGCCAATTCTTCCTGCAAGCGCTTCTGCAGCTTGGCGTCCTTGCGGCCCTGCACCGCGATGCGGTCGGCCTTCTTCTCCAGGTAGGTCGAGTAGTTGCCCTCGTACGGGTAGGCGCGGCCGCGGTCGAGTTCGAGGATCCATTCGGCCACGTTGTCCAGGAAGTACCGGTCGTGGGTGACCGCCAGGATCGCTCCCGCGTAGCTGGCCAGGTGCTGCTCGAGCCACTGCACGCTCTCCGCGTCCAGGTGGTTGGTCGGCTCGTCGAGCAGCAGCAGGTCGGGCTTGGACAGCAGCAGCTTGCACAACGCCACCCGGCGACGCTCGCCACCGGAGAGGTTGGTGACCGGCTCGTCCGGCGGCGGGCAGCGCAGCGCGTCCATGGCCTGCTCCAGCTGCGAGTCCAGGTCCCACGCGTCGGCGTGATCCAGGTCCTCCTGCAGCCTGCCCATCTCCTCCATCAGCTCGTCGGAGTAGTCGGTGGCCATCAGCTCGGCGACCTCGTTGAAGCGATCGAGCTTCACCTTGATCTCGCCCAGGCCCTCCTCCACGTTGCCGCGGACCGTCTTCTCCTCGTTGAGCGGTGGCTCCTGCTGCAGGATGCCGACCGTCGCACCGGTAGCCAGAAAAGCGTCGCCGTTGTTCGGCTTGTCCAGTCCGGCCATGATCCGCAAGACGCTCGACTTGCCCGCCCCGTTGGGGCCGACGACGCCGATCTTGGCGCCCGGGTAGAAGCTCAACGTCACATCGTCGAGAATCACCTTGTCGCCGTGCGCCTTGCGGACCTTCTTCATCGTGTAGATGAACTCAGCCATGCCGCGGTATTGCCTTTCTGGTCTTTGGATATCCGCGGACCATCCTATGCACCGCGCCGAACCGCTAAGCCGACAGTGGCAGCGGCCCGGTCTCGTCGGCGCTGGCCGGGCATGCCCCGTCGGCCGCTTCGGCAACCACGCCGGCACCCTCGGAGGCGGGCGCTTCCACCGGATCAGGACCGGTGTAGCGCGGCCGCTCGATGCGCACGATCGCGCGTGCCAGGTCCGGCCCGACCGCGGTCGCCCGCATCTCCGTCGACGACCGCCGGTTGCCGTCGCGGTCCTCGTACTCGCTGGTGTAGACGTGACCCACCGCGATCACGGGCGCGCCCTTGCTCAACGCGGCACCCACCCCGGTCACCAGCCGGCCCCAGCAGTTGACGGTGATGAACAGCGAGTTGCCCGGCTCCCAGTCGCCGTCACCGGTCCGTCGGCGCGAGTTGCTGGCTACCCGGAACTTGATCAGCTCCTCGTTGCCCACGCGGCGGCGCTGGGGGTCGGTGACGATGTGGCCGACAACGGTCATCCATGTTTCGAACATTGGGCTCAACTTTCTCGTGGTGCTGGTGTTGAACCCATTGAGCCCGCCGGCACCGACGGATCCGGCCGGCCGGCCGGGCTGATCGGGGCAGGTGTGGACAAACCCGCGACTGTGCACAACCCCCGGGGCTAGCCGTCGCGCTGTTCTTCCGAGCGGCGCTGCCGCATCTTGAACTCGCGCTCGACGAATTGGTTGCGGGCGATCTGCTCCACGTAGGCGAAGTCCCGCAAGATGTTGCGCAGCTCTTGACGGAACGCCACCCGGCGCTCGCCCAGGTCGGGCCCCGGCGCGATCAGATCCTGGTCCGCGACGACCTGGCGGGCGGTCGCGAACAGCAGCGTCGACACCGATTCACTGCTGCGCACGCGGCCCTGGGCGACGTACTGCCGGCCCACCCCCAGTGCCAGATCCGTGAGCTCTTTCTGACTGATGTCCGGTGGGGCATCGCGCAATACGTCGGCGACGATCTCGTAGGCCTCGAAGAACACCCGCAGCATCGCGTCCGACATCAACGGCCGCTTGGCGTAGAGCATCTTCTCGACGGCGTCTTCCCCGGCGGCGAGTTGGGCTTCCCAATCGTCGTGCCAGGCCATCTCTTCGGCGATGTTGTCGCGGAAGGCCGCCGAGTCGGCGAAGTAGAAATCGAACTTCAGCAGATCGCGCAGCCGCATCGCCTGAGCCCAGAATGCGCCGACCCGGTCTCCGGTGGCGTTACGGGCATGCGCCAGAGCCAGTTCCACGATCGAGGTCTCCAGGAACGCGTGGATCACCGAGTTGCGGTAGAAGGCCGCGGCGTGCTCGTCCGCCGGCGCGATGTACCACACCGGTTGCCGGCCGCTGTCCACCCGCGTCACCGGGTGCCCGTTGGACAGGGCGTCCACCGCCGCGCGGACACCCTCACGCGACCGCAACCGCAGCGCACTGGTCGACACCGGGGTGTGTTTGCGGTCGAGGTAGTCCAGCGAGTCCTGCAGCGTGTGGTGCAACTGATCGAGCGTCAACGCCATCCCGCGGGTGGTGAGCAGCAACGCGGACACCAGCCCGGTCGCGGTTACCGGCGTGGACTGCAGGATCCGCCACGCCACCTCGAACGACATCTTCTGCAGCGCAAGACGTTTGGCTGCCGGGTCGCGCGCCAGCGCCCCGTTGGGCGGACCCAGGTACTGCCGCATCGACACCGCTTCGGGGAAGCGGACATAGATCTTGCCGTAGTTGCGCTCACCCTGGGCCTTGATGAAGTTGTAGAGCCAGCTGAAGCCCTCCGGCGTCTTCTCGGCGCCCTGCGCGTAGGCCGCGTACTCGGCGATCTCGTGCAGCTGGTCGAAACAGATCGACACTCCCTGCAGCAGAATGTCTTCGCTGCGACCGTCCAGGTAGGCGTCGGCGACGTAGCTCATCAGACCGAGCTTGGGCGGCAACATCTTTCCGGTCCGTGAGCGGGTGCCTTCGATGGACCAGCTCAGATTGAAGCGCTTCTCGACGATGTAACCGACGTACTCCTTGAGCACGTACTTGTACAGCGGGTTGTCGCCGATGTTGCGGCGGATGAATATCGTCCCGGAGCGGCGCATGAGAGGCCCCATCACGCCGAACGACAGGTTGATGCCGCCGAACATGTGCACCGGTGGTAACCGGTTGTCTTGCATGGCAACCGGGACCACGGCGCCGTCGATGTAGGACCGGTGCGAGAACAGCAACACCGCCGGGTGGGCTTCCAGCGCCGCGCGCATGGCGGCGACCTGATATTCGTCGTAGTCGAAGTCCGGATCGAACCCGCGGCTGAGCATCTTGCCCAGCACCGAGATCACGTCGACCGACGCCTGGCTCCACCCGGTCGCCAGTTCGTCGAGCATGCGTCCGGCTTCGTCGACCGTGGCACCGGGAATTTTCTCCAGGCCGGCACGGAATCGCGCCGAGGCCAACATCTCCGGTTTGACCAGGCGCGGTGATTTGTACTGAGGCCCCAGAATCCGGTACTCCGCGCGCGCCAGCGCCAGCAGCGCCCGCCGGGTGACGAACTGGGCGAAGTCCTGGATGTTCTCGCCGACGGTAGTGTCACGCCATTGCCGGCGGAGTTCGGAGACGCTGGCCGACTCGCCGGCCACCACCCGGGCTCGCCACGGCTCGGTGCGCAGAATGCGGCGTTGCTGACGCTGGTTGGGGTGGTAAGGATCCCGGCCCGGAAGCAGCGCGGTGACCTTGGCCACCTTGCCGCGGTCGGCCGCGGGCAACCAGAAGACACGCACCGGCACGACCGACCGGTCGTCGGCGGACTCGAGCTTCTCGACCAGCGCGGTCAACGCGCCCGGTGGCGCGTTGCGCGGCGGCAGCTTCAGCACGTCGAATCTGTTCTGCGGCAGGCGGGCCCGCTGCTCGCCCAGCCAGTCCATGATCAGCTCCATCTCCACGGGAGTGTCCATGGACGCGAGCACCAGCGAATCATCGGCAGTCAGGACTGCACTGGTGTCGGCGGCCGGTTTGGTCACGGCTGGCCTCAGGGCGCAGGAGCCGAGGAGTCGGGCTGTTCCGAAACCCCCTGACGCTTCTCGGACACGGATATCGGGTCGACGCTCGATTCGTGCGGCGTGGCATCCGGCGTCGGCTCGGGCGTCAGCTGCGCGGCAGCCTTCTTCGGCGCAGCCTTCTTCGGCGCAGCCTTCTTCGCCGCGGCCTTCTTCGCGGCGGCCTTCTTCGCGGCGGCCTTCTTGGCCGGAACCTCTTTCGCCGCAGCATTTTTCGCGGCGGCCTTCTTGGCCGGCGCCTTCTTGGCGGCAGCCTTCTTCGCGGCAGCCTTCTTCGCGGGCGCCTTTTCGGCGGCGGCGGCCGCGCGCTTCTTCGCGGACAGATCCACCTCGGGCAGCCCGTCGTACGGCCAGTCCGCCAAGGTGTCGAGGTAGAGCTGGCGGACCTCGGCGATCCGGTCGGACAAGGTGTCCAAGGTCCAGTCCTCGACCGAAATCGGCGGGAATACCGCGACATCGACGGTGCCGGGGTTCAGCGTGGTGGAGTTGCGCGACGCGATGATCTCGGCATTGCGGATCACGATGGGAACGATGGGAATTCCCACCGACATCGCGATCCGGAACGGCCCTTTCTTGAACGGGCCGACCTCGGTGGTGTCCAGCCGGGTGCCTTCGGGCGCGATGACGATGGACAGGCCGTTGCGGGCGCGGTCTTCGACGGTGCGCAGCATCTCCACCGCGGAGTCCGGGTCGTCGCGGTCGATGAACACCCCGTCGAGCAACTTGCCCATGGTTCCCATGATCGGGTCGCGCTGCAGTTCCTTCTTGCCCACGCCGACCCAGTTGTCCTTGACCAGTGCGCCGGAGATGATCGGGTCAACCTGGTTGCGGTGATTGAAGATAAAGACCGCAGGGCGCTGGGCGGTCAGATTCTCCTCGCCGATGACGTTGAGGTGCACCCCGCAGGTCGCCAGCAACAACGACGAGAAGTTCGACGTGAAGAAGTTCACGCCGCGCCGCCGGTTGCGGGTCAGCAGACCCAGCCCCACCGCACCGGCCGCCACCGGAACCATCGACCCGAATCCGGCCAGCGTGCGGATCTGACGGCGCAACCCCACCCCGCCGCGGCTGTCGAATTTCAGGATGGGCCAGCCGCGGCGCTTGGCCACGGCAGCCATCTTGCCCTCAGGGTTGGTCGGGCGGGGATTGCCGACCAGATACATCAGCGCGACGTCCTCGTCGCCGTCGGCGTAGAAGTAACTGTCCTTCAAGTCGATGTCGTGCTCGGCCGCAAAGCGTTGCACCGCAGCGGCTTTGCCGGGCCCCCACAGGATCGGCTTGATCACGCCGCCGGTGAGCAGTCCGTCCTCGTTCGTCTCGAACTTGTTGGTCAGCGTGTTGGAGATGCCGAGAAATCGGGCCACCGGGTTGACCTGGATGGTCAGCGCCGACGAGCTGAGCACCACGGTGTGGCCGCGCGCCACGTGCGCACGCACCAGCTCCCGCATCTCCGGGTAGATGCGGGACTCGATCCGCTGATTGAACAGCCGCTCCCCGATCTCGTCGAGGTCGTCCAGCAGCCGGCCGGCCAGCGCCATGGACGCCTTGGTGATCAGATCCTCGAACTCGATGCGCCCCAGGGTGTGGTTGAGCGCACCCTGGATCATGCTGAGCAACTCCCCCACGCCCATGTCGCGGCGACGCAACCGCTCCTGGGTGAGGATGACCGCCGTGAAGCCGGCCACCAGTGTTCCGTCCAGGTCGAAGAACGCACCGACCTTCGGGCCTGGCGGGCTGGCCATGATCTCGGCGACCGAACCGGGCAGCCGCAGATCCTTGGCCTGCGTCACGGCATCTTTGTCGTCGGCGGCGCTCACGAGCCCGACACCGATCGCGCCGAGGTGACCTGCTTGGGTTCGAACGAGGCCGCCACCGCGTGTGGCGGCGGATCGCCGGCCAGCGCGAGGATCTCGTCGAACGCCTCCAGCAGGCACTGGGCCCACAGATCGTCCTTCTGAACCGCAGCTCTGTCGTAGCGCACGGTGATGGTGCACCACCCTCCCCGGGAAATCAGCACGACCATCATGGCGACACCCGGCAACGGGCCAATACCGTACTGCCGCATGATCTTTGCGCCGGCGATGTAGGTGTCGCCGGGGTAGACCGGGACGTTGCTGGCCTGCACGTCGTTTCCGATCACCGAACTGCTGATGCCCTCCAGCACCGCGGTCGGCAGCACACTGAGCACCGGCGCCATGGACCCGATGATGTTCATCGCCGGCTCTTCCCGGCGTTGGGTCATCTGCGCACGGATCTTCTTGATCCGGGCGACCGGGTCGACCGTGCCGACCGGTGCGGCGAGGTTGACCCCGGTGAATTGGTTGCCGCCGGCCGCATCGCCTTCGGCGCGCAGGTTCACCGGAACCGCCATCGGCAGCGTGCTGATCGGGACACCGAGGGCGACGTGGTAGCGCCGCAACGCCCCGCACAGGCCGGCCAGGTAGGCGTCGTTGATCGACCCACCACCGGCCTTGGCGGCCTTGTGCAGGTCGGCAAGCCGGATGTCGATCGCTTCGGTGCGACTCGTGAGGCTGCGCCGGCGCAGCAGCGGGGACGGTTCGGCGGCCCGGTTTAGCACCCGTGCGCCCGAGGTGGCGTAGCCGAGGATCCCGGACACCGTGGATAGCGGATCCAGCACCGCTTTCCCGGCCGCCGACACCGCACCCGTCAACGCACCCAGCGCACCGCCGATGACCGCCATGGGCAGATGGTTGATGCCCTGACGCATCAGGTCGTTGGGGGTCAGATCCTGCGGGATCGGTTGTGGTGGCAGCGGCCTGGGCTCGGGATCCCGTTCCAGGTCATAGATTTCGGCGAACATCTCGACGCTGCCGACCCCGTCGGTGACCGCGTGGCTCAGGTGCAGCAGCGTGGCCGCTTTCCCGTCGGCCAATCCTTCGACCAGGGTGGCCGTCCACAGCGGCCGCGAGATGTCCAGCGGGGACTGCAGCATCACCTCGGCGAGATCGAACACCTCACGCAACGTGCCGGGTTCGGCGACCCGCACCCGCCGGACGTGGAAGTCGAGATTGAAGTCGGGATCGACGACCCAGCGGGGCGCCGCCGTGGGCAGTGTCGGCACCACGACCTTCTGCCGCAGCCGCAACACCTTGCGGGAGGCGTTCTCGAACCGGGAACGGAAACGGTTCCAGTCCGGCGTGGTGTCGAGCAGTTCCAGCGCCATGATCCCGGAGCGCGTCCGCGGATTCGCCTCGCCCCGGTGCAGCAGGTAGTCGACGGGCCCGAGTTCGTCGGACAACCCCACGGCGTCAGCCACGACTACGACCCCCTGCGAGCCGGGCAAACCGACACGTCATCCCTCTCACCGCTGATCAAACCTCCTGCTATCAGGCCCCGCCACCGGAATGCCAACCCAACGCTAGTCCGGTTGAGGCGGTGGTGAAAGTGAGGATGCTCTCAGCCGCAGGGAGGCCGACGCGCGGGTTCACCGAACGTGGAAACAGGCCGGGATGCTCAGCTGGCGGGTGAGGCCGACAGCGCCAGCGAGCCCATCAGCGCGCTTTCCCGCCGGCCGTACACGACACCGAGGAAGTCGGCGACCGCGTCGGCCGCCAGCCGGGACCGCACCGTCGGCGTGATATCGAACGCGTGGTGGGCGTTGGCGAGTTCGGCGTAGGCGACCGTGGGGGCGCCGGCTCCCCGCAACGCCGCGCAGAAGGCGCGGGCCTGGCCGATCGGAGCCAGCTGGTCCCGGTCGCCGTGCAGCAGGAAGAACGGCGGCGCCTGGCGGTGCACGTAGGAGATCGGCGAGGCAGCGGTGAAGCGTTCGGGCTCGTCGGCGAACCTCGTCTTCATGACGAAGTGCTCGAGGAACGGCATCATCATTTCGTGCATGTTGTCGAAGTCGGTGAAGTCGTAGACGCCGTAGTACGGGGCCGCCGCCTGCACCGTGGTGTCGGCCCGTTCGAACCCGGGCTGGAATCTCGGGTCGTTCGGGGTGAGGGCCGCCAGCGAAGCCAGGTGCCCGCCCGCTGACCCGCCGGTGATGGCGATGAAGTCGGAGTCGCCGCCGTAGTCGCCGATGTTCTCCCGGACCCAGGCGATCGCGCGCTTCACGTCGATGATGTGCGCGGGGAACTTGGCGCGCGGGCTCTTGCTGTAGTTGATCGAGACGCAGATCCAGCCCAGCTCGACCATTTTGCTCATCAGCGTGTACGCCTGCGGGCGCTTGCCGTTGACGCTCCACGCGCCGCCGGGGACCTGGATCAACACCGGGGCGCGGTGACCCGGGGCAAGGTCGGGACGACGCCAGATGTCGAGCAGATGCTCGGTGCCGCCCGGGCCGTACGAGATGTCCGACGTCTTGGCCGCGTAGCGGCGGTGCGGGCCGGGCTTGGGCTTGGGCAGAATGCCGCGGCGCACGCTCAGCGCCGGGTTGGTGGTCGGGTGAAATACCTGCTCACGGAAATCCGACCCGAACGAATCCTCCAGGGCGGCGGTGAGCGCACGGTCCGCGCGCTGCGCGGCCCAGGTGGTGCCGACCCGGTTGATCGCCGGCGGGGCGACCCGGGACAACGCATGCCCGGTCAGTACGTGCGGCGGGAACTCGGTTGCCAGCCATCCGGCAATCCAGCCGACGGCGAAAGGCGAACCACGGAGCAGCACGGCTCCGGCCCGGGAGATGCCCCGGGCATCGGCCGCGAGCTGCGCGCCCTGGCGCATCGCCTCGGCACCCGCTTGCGAGCACCGCGCGGTCACACTTGCAATACACATTGCTAAGCACACCCCTCGACGTCAGGCACACGCCACGCTGCGGTTAACGGCCGATTACCGGCCGGTGTTGTACGTGTGTCGAGGCTCACACCATAGCCCATTTTCGGCGCACTGAAACTCTTTTCGGGCGCGTTGTGTCGCCTGCGCCCCTTGATTTTTCGGCTTTCGATAGACTGACCTGCGCATTGCCTCCGTAGCTCAGGTGGATAGAGCAAGGGCCTTCTAATCCCTAGGTCGCACGTTCGAGTCGTGCCGGGGGCGCCGACTGGGGCGTCTGTGACCTGCAGTGACGAGAGTGACTGCAGTGACGTGTGCGGTGTGCGCGAGCCGACGGCGGCTCGTCGCGGGCCAGTGCGAGTGACCATCTTCCTCCTCAGCCGTGGCACCGCGAATACCCCGTTGCACGTGTGTCAAACACACCGGGCGCCGGGTGGTGAGGAACCCTCGTGCCGGTCCCGCAATGGACTATCCGGAGAGCATGCGCCGCATCACGCCGCCGGCCACCGGCGGCGAATAGAGGAAGCCCTGGCCCCGGTAACACTGGTGATCGATCAGCACCTGCGCGGCATTCTCGGTCTCGATGCCTTCGGCCACCACGTTGAGGTTGAAGCCGCGGGCGAGAACCATGATCCCGCGCACGATGACCAGGTCGCTGGTGTCGGTTCCCAGCCGGCGCACGAATCCTCTGTCGATCTTGAGCGTGTCGATCGGAAGTGATTGCAGCAGCGACATGGCGCTGTAGCCGGTGCCGAAGTCGTCGATCGCGATCTGGACCCCGATGTCTTTGAGCCCGGCCAGCGTGGCGCGGGCGGTCTGAAGGTCCTGGACGATGACGTTCTCGGTGATCTCCAGACACACCGAGGAGGCGCCGATGCCGTGGCGGCTGATCGTGTCCGCAACGAACTCCACGAATCCGCCGGTCACCAACTGGCCGGGCGAGACGTTGATACGCAGCACCAGATCACGACCCAGCCCGGCAGCTCGCCACTCCGCGAATTCCCGGCAGGCCGAACGGAACACCCATCGGTCCAATTCGCCTGCGAGATTGACCGATTCGGCGACGGGAATGAACAAGTCGGGCGGCAGCAGTCCACGGGTCGGGTGCTGCCACCGGACCAGGGCCTCGACTCCGATGATCGAGCGGGTGCGCAGGTCCACTTCGGGCAGGTAGACCAGGCGCAGGGCGTCGGATTCGATGCCACTGCGCAGGTGCAGCTCGATGTCGTTGCGCAGCTCGCTGCGTTGCGACATGTCGGCGGTGAAGGTGGCCACGCCGTCCCCGCCGGCATGCTTGGCCGCCAGGACGGCCTGATCGGCCCGGCGGATGAGGTTCGATGGGGTGTCGATGCCGGGCGTCGCGCAGGCGGTGCCGATGCTGACAGTGCGGGTGAGCACCTCGCCCCCGATGGACACGTGTTCCTTGAATTGGGCGCTGAGCCGCTCGGCAAAGTGCACGGCGGCCTCGGCGCTCATCGGCGATGGCGGCACGATGACGAATTCGTCGCCGCCGAGTCGGGCGATCAGGCTGTCGCTGAGGCACGCCGAACGCAGCCGCCGGGCGAACACCTCGATGAACTGATCACCAGCGGCATGGCCCAGGTAATCGTTGATGGTCTTGAGGCGATCGAGGTCCAGGAACAGCGCGGCCACCGGGCCACTCTGACCCGGCGCCAGCCGCTGCTCGAGATGCCGCAGCAGGGCCCGGCGATTGTGCAGGCCGGTCAGGTCGTCGTGGTCGGCGAGGTGACGGAGCTGCCTCTCGGCGGCCACCCGGGCCTGCACCTGGGCAAACAGACTGGCAATGGCCATCAGGGCGTTGAGTTCGGCCTGCTGCCATTCCCGGTCGCCGTACTTGACGAAACCCAGCACCCCGGTGGTGACGTCGGCGGAAATGAGTGGCACGGCAGCCAGCGACGTGGCCATGATCTGGCGGCCTTCCCGGATACGTTGCTGGTAGTCGTCCGAGGCCGGCTCGGGCCGCACAACCAGTGGCTCCTTGGCGTTCTTGCACAACGCGAACACCGGATCGGCATCGGCGAAGTAGATCACCGCAAGCGGATCGGGATCCGGGATGTCGTGGCGGGGCGGCCATTCGGCCACGAGTTTCGTCGCATCGATCTCGTGGTCGTTGTGACGGAGGAAGCTGACGTCCACGCCGAGCTGATCGACCAGGTAGGCCAGTACCTGCTGACTGACCGCCACCGACGTGCTGGCGTCGGCAGCTATGAGTTGGTTGGCAACGGCGGTGACTATCTGGTCGAGCCGGTGCGGCGTGGCGTAGTCCTGCATTTCTCGAGGTTCGCGACTTTCAGTTGGTTGCGAGCGGGAGCCGGCGGCTGCGCACTGACGGCGGCGGGGCGTGAAAAAGCCTGAATATCAGCACTTCGTGCTCATCCTGCGCGGGTTCGGCCAGGGCGCGCAGCTCCTGCTGCAGCCGGTGCAACTCCGCCCCGAAGTGCGGCGACGCCTTCTGCAGATCCTCTTTTGTGCAGCCGTAGAGAAAGACCGGGGATACCGGTTGCACGGCGAGCCCGCATTGGTGGGCGACGATCCACACGGCCTGCATGGCCGAGCCGCCGCGGGCGAAGTCGATGAGCTCGGCACCCTCGACATAGACGATGGCGAGCGCCGAACTCGCGGCGACCCGTTCGGCCATGTTGTTCCCCAGCGCGGTGCCGGCATCCCATTGCGCCAGGCGTGCAACGACATCCGGCCGGCTCAACAACCCCAGAACCGGCAGCTCGCTGGGGCCGAGTTCCAGGCTGGCCACGTCGATGCCGGTTTCGGCCGCCGGATCTCCGGGCCAGCGCAGCTCGGAGATCATCTCCTCGTGGAGCCTGGGGGTGAGATAGCGGACCCGATCTGCGGCGGCCAGAATGGCTGCGGACCGGTCGATCTCGTCGCGTGTGGACAAGAGGCGCACTCGGGCGCCTTCAGTCTCCGCTGCGTCTTCGAGCAGCTTCACCGTGGCCGGATCGATCGGAGTGGGGGTGCCGTGGTACCGGTTGGTAGCCCGATGCCGCATGGGCTCGTAGAGAGCGGCCAGACCCGGGTCGGCGCCGCTGCCGAACCGCAGCGTGGCCTGTAACGGTGAGCCGGGCTGTGTCGTGTCGAATGCGACGGGGCCGAGCATTTCGTGCGCCGCTGCCGCGATCCGGGCATTGAGCATCGCCGCTCCGAGCGCGACCGCGCTACCGCGGAAGGCGATGTCCATCATCGAGGTGCGTTCCGGCGCCAATCGGATGGTCAGCGAATCCTGTTCAGCCACAACATGCCAGGGCTGGGCATTACCGCCGGACGGCGCGCAGATGGCCGCCTGGGCTATGACCTCGCTGACCGGCTGCCGGGCCTGCGGGGCGGTGGCCGACCCGGGTGTCACTGCCGGAACGGCATCCGCCACAACGGGTTCCTCGAGGCGATCCAGCGCGGCATTGACATCCACCCGCACCCGGCCGGAACCGAGTGGTTCTCCCAGACCGATTCGCCGTACCGCGCTCGTCACCGTGGCCGCTCCCACCCAGATGTCGCCGGCCAGCTGAGGCCAGCCCGACAGCGTCTGGCCGACCTCGACCAGCGAGGCCGCACCGCGCGCGGAAAGCTGTTGGCTGTCAAGAATGTTGAGAACGTACGGCACCTTTTCCCGGGTCGTCAGGCCGCCGAGGCGGTCCGCGTCGATATCGCCCAGCAGGCCGTGCAGAATCGGTCTGCGGGGATCGGTGTCGTAGCGTTCGACGTCTATCAGGCCCCGGTCGGTGGTCGCCATCAGCACCGGGATACCGCGAGCGCGCGCCGTCTGCCGCAGCAGCACTTTCATATCCAGCGAGTCACATTCCTCGACAACGACATCAAGCCCGTCAAGGAAATCCTGGACCGACTGCGGCGAAAGCCCGGTCGCAACGACCTCCACTTCCAGATAGGGATCCAACTCCGCGATCCGCCGGGCGGCGACGATCGCCTTGTTGAGGCCGATGTCGAGGACGGTTGCCGGCACCCGGTTCAGATTCGACAGCTCCAATTCGTCGAAATCGGCTAGTCGCAGTGTGCCGCAAGCACCTTCGGCAGCCAGAGTGTAGGCGATCGCGTGGCCGGCGCTCACGCCGACGACACCCACCCGCAGCCCGTTCAGTGTGCGCTGCTCCGCATCGGTGATGAGATGCCGGTTGCGGTCGAGGCGCACAGCACGAAACGCCTCGGGACCTAGGATGGCGACCGCCGAGCGCCGCCACGGGTAGTACGCCCACCACCGGTCCGGCAGGTCAGGCTCGGTCCGCGGCAGCGAGCGTCGCGCGGTGTCGAGCTGCCCGTCGAACCTGTCGATCCACTGGATGTCCGGATCGGACCGGAGCCGATCGAGCACAGGGCGATCGTCGGGATCGCCTTCACAGAGCACGACCGCCTGGCAGGTGTCACCGTCGAGCGCGTTGTTCACCGGCCCCTGCCCGCGCTCGCCATGCCGATGCCGCCCAACGCCTCCGCGTCCCGCATAAGCTCGCCCGTCTCCTTGTACATTCTCGAAAGTTGTTTGGGGTCAGCGTGGTTGGCCATCGTGCTGCGGTCCCACCACATCATCTTGGTGCGGTAGCGCTCGTCCGGGTACGCCACCGCGGGGATCGTCGCTGCCACCACTCCCCCCGAGGCACGCCAACGGTCCAACACGTGGGCCGCCGCCGTCGCCATCACGAACTGGACCCCCAACAGGGCCATGATCGGCAACGCCGTGCGCGCCAGGGCTGTCGCAATCGCGTCGCGATGACGCGACGCGCTGTCAGCCCATGCCGACTTCACCTCGACGACGCCGAACGGGACCCGGTCATCGATCATCTTGCGAACCGCGACCGCCCCCGGACTACCTTCCCATTCGATCACAGCATGCGAATCATCGGCCGACCAGAGTGGCCCCACCACACGGGCCCCACCTACCACATCGCCCACACTGTCGACCGCCGCGAAAAACAGCCGTGTGTCAGCGCCATCGGCGATCGCGTCGATATTCAAAGTACGTTCTACACCGTGCTTGGTATAGCTACGAATAGCGCCTTCGAGGTACTCAGTCCATAAAGTAGGGTCCAGTACTGGATTCGATACGACGAGTTTGCAATTTGCGTCCGGCAACCGCAAACTCAGGCTTTCCTGAAACGGCAATGTCGGCGGGACAAAGGAATCGCAAGCGGCGGTGGTCATTATTCTCCAATCTGTTGACTGCGAGGCAGTTGAATTTCCGGTGCTTGAGATGGTTTACCCGGAATTCAACCCTGTCCCGCAGGTTAGGCCCAAGTTGCCCGTCAGTGGATCCCCTGGTAGGACCCTTCTTGCCAGCCCGAGAACTTTAAAAATAACCGGACGTAAAACTCTGCGCGGACTTTCCGGCCGCGCGAACCGGATCTCATGACGCAGTCACAGCCCGCGGTTCCGAGGAATTGCCGAAAGGGAGTGCCGTGCGGTCGAAGATTGAGTTATAGCGCTTTTCATGGCCTCGTCTGCGGGTGATTAGGCCACTGCGATTGTCGTGACCATAGGGTCCGGGTCACTTCGGATTGTAGGACGTTTCACCGGCGACCGGCGGTTGTCGCTGACGACGGCCCGGCGCAGCACTCTTGAGCACTGATTATGTTGCCGGACAGCTGATTACATGGACCTCAGCTGCTGAGCCACCGCTTCGAAGGCGCGCAGGGTGGCCAGCATGTGCGGCTCGTGCGAGTGCGCCTGCGTGGACAATTTGGCGGCCACCAGCTGCGCCGAGCGGTCGACGTAGATCATCTGACCGCACATGCCCAGGCACAGCACGACATTGCTGCCCGGACCGGGAAACCACATCTGGTTTCGGTACATGCCACCGGGCATCTCGTCGTTGTCGGGGTTCGCGGCGAACGCCTGCCGGGAATCGGGACCGCCCTCGAACGTGTCGGCGATCCACGCCGCCGGCAACACCTGCCGCCCGGTCAACGAGACGCCCTCGTGCAGAAACAGCGACCCGAACCGGATCATGTCGGTCAGGCAGGCGTTGACGCCCCCGTCGAAAAACCCCGTTCCCGCCGCGTCGACGCCGATGGTGGCGTCACGTTGAGCACCCAGGTGACTCCACAGCAACTCCGACATCAGCTCCGGCATCCGCGCAGCGCCGGCGACCTCGCAGATCCAGCCGAGCACATCGGTTTCGCACGAACGGTATTCGAACGGCCCACCATGGGGCGCTTTCCGGCGCAAGGTCACCAGGAAGTCCCGCAGCGTGGCGGGTGCGTCTGGACGGCTCCTGGGGGCCCACCCCATCGCCTGGTCGAGAAGGTGGATCTCGGCGGCCGGGTCGTCGTAGTTCTCGGAGAATGCGATACCGGACCTCATGTCCAGCAGATCGCGCACGGTGGCTCCGGCGTACCCGGAATGCCCCAGAGCGGGAACGAATTCCGTGACGGGAGCGTCGAGCCGGATCGCACCGGCCTGGTGCAGCACGCCGAGGACGGCGGCCACCAGCGATTTACTCACCGAGAACAGCAGGTGCCGCGTCCGGGCCTGCATGCCGTCGAGGTACTCCTCGGTCACCAGGGATCCGCGGTAGGCCACCGCCCACCCGTCGGTGGCGGTGGCGGCCATCACCGCGCCGACGGTGGTGGCCGCCCCGGCCGTGCCGGGCACCGGGATGTCGGACAAGGGAGCACCGGCCACGGGCAACTCAGCCACCGGTCCGGTCCCGCGCGAGATGACCGCGGTCGGCACGAAGTCTTCGACGTGCTGGAACGACCACTTCGCGTACGGCGGCGCCAGCCAGTTGTCCAGTGCAATGCCCGGCGGGGCGCTCACGCTCGTGCGACGAGCCGAGAGACGATCGGCGCAGCGGGCGTCAGGGGCGTTGAGGTGAACTTCGCCTTCATTCCTTTGACCCAGCGCTGGCAGCGCTCGCTCAGCTGATAGTCATCGGTCTGCAGGTGGCCGCGGGTGACGAGCACGCCGAGTTGGGCACCCTCGGAACGCAAATCGCCGGGCGCCGCGACCCGCATGTAAAACGCCTCGGAGCCGTCGAGCAGGGTGGCCCAGTCGTTGGCGGTTCGCGCGAAGGAGACGCGACCGTCGTCGTCAATACGCCATACGCCGGTCCGCGGCGTCGCGGTGAAGATCTCGATTTCCGGCGAGGTCTCCGTGATGATCACCTGGCCCCAGACTTCGTCTTCGCCATAGCCCCGCTCCCAGCGCGAGTTGATCTCGTCGATGTCGAGCTCGTACTCCACATCCATGTACTCGAGCAGATGAAAGAGGAACAGCGGCATGTCGGCGTAGGCCTCCGTCGTGAGGTTTGTCATCGGGCTGGCGCCGCTGAGGCGGGGGTTCACCTCGCCGAGGTAGAGCTCGTCGGAGTCGAGGTCATGGAGCAGGTCCACTTCGAAATAGCCGACGTAACCCTCGCGGCGCATGACGTCGCCCAGCTTCGTCACCATCTGACGCGCGGCGCGGGTCTGGGCCGGCGGCAACACCTCGTGCCAGATGTCATTGCCGCACCAGCTGCCCCGGCTCGGCGTCAGCTCCGAATAACCCACGAGACTCGTCATCGCGGGGCCGACCACGGTGCCGTGGCGGGTTACCGCACCCTCGAGGCACACCTCGACATTGCGGATGCGCTTCATGACCTTCAGTTCCTGCCCGACCAGATCGCCGGCGTGCTGGTCCCAATCGCGCTGACCGTGCACGAAGAACGTCCCACTGCCGGCGTTGCCGTACGCGATCGAGATGACGAGATCATCACCCAGCCCCGCGTTCTGCGCGAGCGTCAGCAATTCGTCATACGAGCCGGCCCGTCCGATCGTGTTGGGCACGCTCGGGATACCCGCGTCGTTGGCCAGCCGCGTCATGACGATCTTGGAGCCGAGCCGCTCGCGCAGGCCGATCGGCGGATGCATGACCTCCAGCCCCGCCGCCCGCGCCTTCGCCTGGATCTCCTCATTCATCATCACAAAGCAGCACTTGCCGCCCGGGCCTTTACCTTCGATGAAATCGAGCGTCTCGGGATCGGACAGCAGGTGGCTGCACACCTCGTCCATGGAGTCGAAATCACGGCGGTCTCGTCGCCGGGGCACGAACACGCGCGAATGTGTGCCCTCGAAAGCGTCGTAGTACGTGAGATAGAAGAAGTTTCGGATCCAGCGGTCGACGCCCAGCAGGTTGAACGGCGTGGGCGAGATGAAGTACAACGGCACGGTGTTGTTGTGAAAGAAAGCACGGACGTCCGAGAGACCGTTGAGCGGGCGACGCGGATCGGGGACACCGGGCGCCATCAGGCCTCCTGTGCGGGGGCTGCGGCGGTGAAATCAGTCACGTTCATTGCACAAGTGTGGACCCGTCGACGGCCATGTGGACATGTGGGTGCCGCAACCCCGGTCCGGTGCGCCGGAGGGCGAGCGCGGACGGACTGCCCGGCGGGCCGGGACGGAGATGAAATAGTAAGGGCATGAGCGCACATCCGGATGGCGGTGACGCGAACTCGGAGCCGAACCTTCGAAACGGCCTGCCGCTGGTGCGCTTGACCGACGTGGGCAAAACCTATGGCGCGGGACCCACCCGGGTCATCGCATTGGAATCGGTCAACCTGGAGATCCAGCCGGGCGAGTTCGTAGTCCTACTCGGCCCATCCGGATCGGGAAAAACCACTCTGCTCAACATCATTGGCGGAATAGATCAGCCGTCTCACGGCACCATCGAAGTCGCCGGCCGCGATATCGGAGCGCTCAACCGCAAACTTCGGACGCGTTACCGGCGCCGGCAGGTCGGTTTCGTCTTCCAATTCTTCAACCTGGTGCCCACATTGACCGCGCGCGAGAACGTCGAACTGCTCGCCGAACTGACGGGACCGGATACGCAATCCCGTAGCGCCGCCGCGTTGACCCGCGTGGGAGTAGGGGACGTCGCAGATCGCTTCCCCGCGCAACTCTCCGGGGGTCAGCAACAACGGGTCGCCATCGCGAGAGCAATCGTCAAGCAGCCACCACTGCTGCTCTGCGATGAACCGACCGGAAGCCTGGATCTGGCCACCGGCCGTCAGGTCCTGACGGTCCTGAGCGACCTCGCCCGTCACAGCGGGCAAGCCGTGATCGTCGTGACCCACAACAATGAAATATCGCGAATGGCGGATCGAGTGCTGTGGCTGCACTCGGGTGCCATCAGCAAGAGCGAGTTGATCGAAAACCCAGTGGATGCATCGGAATTGAACTGGTGAGCCGCACGCTGCGCCGCAAGCTGCGCCGTGATGCCTGGCGGGCCCGGTGGCGCTTCGCGGCGATCGCGACGATCATGGCCATCGGCGTCGCCGTCTTCGTGGCCGCCACCGACGGCTACCAGAATCTGGATCAATCGTTCGAGCGTTCCTACACCGGTCAGCGGTTGCCGGACGTGGTCGTGTCCGGACCCGGTGCGGCCGGGTTGCGTGATGTCGTCGCCGCGATGGCAGGCAGTCCGCTCGTCGATGTTCGGCACCAGGCCGACGTCGGCATCCGGATCAACGGTCACGCGCTGTACGGACGCGCCATCGGTGTGCCCGGCTCCGGGCAGCCGAACGTGTCATTGCTCGACATGCGGAGCGGGATGCTGCCGCGCGCCGGACAAGTGGATGTCGAGCAGCACCTCGCCGACCACTATCACCTCGCCTCCGGTGACATGCTTGACGTGTTGGGAAGACAAGGCTGGCAACCTTTTACGATCGCGGGCGCGGCTCTGTCGACGGAATACCTGTGGCCGGCACGATCCCCGCAGGAGGTTCTGACCACCCCTGAAGACTTCGGTGTCATCTTCCTGCCTGACGATGAACTGCTGCGCCTCCTGCCGCGGCCGGTGGAGCAACTCGCCGTGTATGCGCGCGACCGTTCCGCAGCTGAGGCCCTGACCGCGTCCGTTGGAGCGCTGGCGCAAGAGCGCGGGCTGCAATTTCTTCCGCGTGAGCAGCAGCCGTCATTCCATACCCTGCGCGACGACGTCATGCAGTTCGGCAGTCTCGCTGGACTTCTGCCCTGGCTGTTCCTTGCCGCCGTCGTTCTCGGGACCTACGTGCTGCTCTCCCGGATTGTCACCGCGCAGCGTGCAGTCATCGGAACCCTGCTGGCCAATGGGCTTTCGCCCAGCGCTGTGCGCAGGCACTACCTGGGCTACGGCCTCGCCTGTGCCGCGGTGGGGATTCCTCCGGGGTTATTCGGTGGCTACCTCCTGGGGCAGTGGATTACGGCGAGATACACCGAGGCCATCGCGCTGCCGATGCATCTCACCTCCATTCATCCGCTCATCTACCTGCTGGCAGCCGTCGCCGTCGCCGGTGTTGCTGTGTCAGCGGCCGTGGCACCGGCCAATGCCGCCGCGAGAATGCAACCCGCGGAGGCGATGCGGGTGGCCCCGTCTCAGCACCGCCGCCGCGGGAACGGACGCCCCGTGCCGCTCGGGCCCATCCCGGCACGGTGGCGGATGGTGCTGCGGTCGCTGTTGCGTAACCGGCGCCGGACGGTGTTCACGGTGACGGGCGTGGCTGTGTCCGTGGTGTTGGTGATGGTGTTCGCCGGTATGCGCGACACCCTGCCCGGCATGGTCGACCGTCAATTCGGGCAGATCGCGAAGCAGGACGGCGAACTCGTCGTGTCCGGTTCGGCCGACGCGGTCACGGAAGAGCTGCTCAGAGACCGCGACGTCGCCGCGGCCGAACCGTACAGCGCTTATGGCGCGTCTGTTTCCACTGGGACGCACCGATACCAGACCCAGTTGATCGGCTTGGCGCCGCAGAGCCGAATGCACTCTTTCCCAGCGGAATCGGGATCGAACGGACTGTCAGACGACGGCGTTCTGCTCGGAGTGGGCCTGCGCGAGATGCTGGCGGTCTCGCTGGGTGACCGCATCGAGGTGGTGGTACCGCAGTCCGGAGCGCGACTCACTGAACGGGTGACCGGATTCGTCGACGAACCGTTCTCACCCGTCGTCTATATTTCGCTGAATCAGCTGAGAGCGCAGACCGATTCGCTACCCGTCAACGGCATTTTGATCACCTTGCGTCCCGGATCTGACGCGCGGGTGGCCGGTGACCGGATAGCGGCCTTGCCGGGAGTGGTCGCCTACCGCTCGTCGACGGCGCTCGCCTCGACCATGCGGCAGGCGTTCGGCCTCTATGACACCCTGGTCGGCATCATGCTGGTATTCGCTGCCGTGATGGCCGCCGCACTGTTGTACAACGCGATGTCTGCCAACGTATCCGAGCGCCTCGGTGAACTCGGCGCGGTGCACGCCGAAGGCATGGACGCCGGCATGCTGTCCCGGTTGATCGCCGCCGAGAACGTCGCTGTCGCGGTGATCGGACTGCCGTTCGGCCTGGCGGGCGGGGTGCTACTCGCTGACCGTTTGCTGTCCACCTATCACAGCCTCGGCTACCCGCTGCGCCTGGAGATGCACGCGACGACACCAATGGTGGTGGCATCCGCCATTTTGTGTGCGGCCGCGCTGGCTCAACTACCGATGGTGCGACGGATCCACCGCCTCGATCTCGCGCGGATCGTGCAGGAACGCGCCCAGTGACGGGGTGAGCAAGTCCGCCGCCGAGACATGTTCCACCGCTTGGTTTTCGATCAGATCGACTGGACCCATCGCCGAGGTGAACTCTGACCACAGTCGGGTCGCCCGAATGAACCGCTGGTTGATCAGCGGTGCGGAGATGCGGATCGACTCGATGAAGTCAGCTGCCGCCAGCCGAACGGCTTGTGGCCACAGCTGCTTTCGCACCATCGCAGTGGTCGGTTCGAAATCGATACCGACCAATTCGGAGATGGGCCAGTCTGCCATCGCCGCTTCGGCGCGAGGACGGGGATGCCACCAGGTCGACCCATGCGTATGAGTCAGGACGAGTTCGCCGGCGTCGGATCCGACGGTGATGGCGTGCAACAGTCGTGCGTGATTGTCGGGGTCGCTGGGACACAGCTCGTTCTGCACCAGTAGGTCGACGGTCACATCACCGAGCACCAGGCGGCCCGCGGCGAACGGGCCGGGCCCGCGTTCTCGAAGCACCGAGACTCGCGCCGGCGTGAGCGGTCCGACGATGTGACTCAGGATGGCGAACAACGGGTAGACGACATGAATCGACGACCGCGCGTGCACGTAACGGACACGCGCACGTTTGTCGAGACCTTGTGCGGTAGCGATGAATTGACGGACCGGCGCAACACGGCTGTAAAAGTCGTTGACGGCGTAACAGGCGGAATGCGCTTTCGCGGTGCGCAACAGCGACAGAATCTCATCGGCATGCACCGGCTGCTCCTGCATCACATGGATGCCGCGGGCCAGCAACCGCTCGGCGATCTGGGCACCGTCTCCCCCCACCACGCCCGAGCGCACCACCACGAACGCGAGGTCGACGTGCGGCAGATCGTCCAGGTCCGGGTAGAGCGCGATGCCGAGGTGATCGGCCAGTGCCGCCGAGGCAGCCGATCCCGTGGAGACCAGTCCGACCAGCTCCACCGGTGAGTCAGCGGCCGCCAGCGCCTCGGCATAGATCGCGCCGAAGGTCGCTCCGACGACGATCGCGCGCGGACGCCTGTGCGCAGTCATAGCGCCCCTTCCTCGATCAAGGGCGGCACCGCGTCATCGGCGTACGTCACCGCGGCTCCGGGCACCACTCCGGTCACGAAGTCCAGCACGCGCCGCGGCTCGTCGACGCGCCAGAAGGGCAGGACCCCCGCCGGCATTCCCGCGGCGAGCCGCGCGGCGTACGCCGTCGTCGCCCCGGTGACGCGATAGCTGTCCGGACAGGTGAATGCCACCGTCCTGATGCCGGCGACACAGACGATCGCGAAATACGTTCGGCGTCCGAACATGTCGAGTTTGGCAGCGGCCAGCACAGCACTCAGATCGGCGTCGCTCGTTTCGTGGTCGTCGAGCACCAGCGCCTGCATCGCCCGGGTGGTGTGCGCGCCGTCGAACACATTCATCCACAAGACATCCTCGATACCGAGAAACGCAGCCGCCGAGAGGGTTTCGGAATCCAGATGCGGATGCACCGTGACCGAGCCGGGAAAGTATGGGGCCGGCGGCATTTCGCGCTCGGCACGATCCGCGCGCCGAATCCTGCCGCCGCACAGCTCGGCACCGGGATGGCTGCTCCGGTCTTGGAGACTCGCGAGGTATTCGAGCACCGATGCCGGCGTCAACTGCTGCAGTCCGCCGCACCACGCGGTGACGCTGTGGACCTCGTCGGCCTTCTCGCGCGCCAACTCACGCAGCAGCAGCCCGGAGAGGCCGGGTTGGACACCCGCCTGCAGCAGCACCGGAACGGCGGGCCTGGCGGCGGTGAGGCGGTCCAGTAGCGCCTGGTCCCCACCCGGGTCGACATAGGGCACCCCGGCGGCGATGGCGGCCCCGGCGACTGATGCGCTGAGCCGATGTGAGGGCCCGGCGCAGTTGATGACGACGTCGCAGCCTGTCACCGAGGCGACATCGACCGCGTCGAGGCGCGCGATGCTGATATCACCCCGGGCGCCGGCAGCCACCTCGCGCAGCCTCGCCTCGTCGCGACCGGCGAGCACCACCGAGGCATCCGCGGCTCCCAACAGAACGTCGAGGCAGCTTCTCCCCACTGCCCCAGTGGCGCCGAACAGCAGTGCCTTCACGAGTCTGTTGCCCAGGCATCCGCCAGCAGCCGGGCGACGGATTGCGCGTTGTCGCCAGTCAGACAGTCGAAATGGTTACCGTCGATGGTGCTGATGGTCAACGTGCCCAAACAGTAGCCCGACCAGAACGCGGTCATGTCCTCCTGCAATGTCGGCAGGAAGTGGATGTCACCGCGCTGCCGGAGGAAGTGGATATCGCCCAGGAACGGCTCGGCCGCACCGTGCACCACCGCCCGGAGGCTGTGCACGAACACCGACCGCAATTCGCTCAAGGAGTCCACGTCCCACGACGGCCCCAAGGCTCCCGATTCCGCCAGCAGGCGTAGCCGCGCCGGACCGGCTTCTGCACTTCGCTGCAGGCACTCGGCAAGCACGGGCTCGGCGACGCTGCGCAGCGCTCCCGCCGGTATGACATCGGCATAACGCGACCGGGCGCGGGTGAACGCGCCGCGCACCGCATCCTCGTCGACGTGCATCCCGAGCACTTCGGGTGGCACTCCCAGGATCTGGGCGAAGCAGTAGTCGAGGATGTCGTCGTCTTCGACGTCCATCGGTACCCGGTATGAGCTGACGACGGTTACGGTTTCGACCACGATGCCGGCCTCTTCGAGTCGCTTTGCGATCTCGGCGGCCAGCAGGCCGCCCATGCAGTAGCCGAGCAGGTGAACCTTCTCCGGTGCGAGGGCGACAACCGGTTCGCTGTAGCGGGCGGCCAGCGTGGTGAACAGCTCAGCGGGCGGGATCTGGGAATAGCCGTCACCGGGCACCCTGCGCAGCCCGTACAGGTCGGGTACCTGTTCGCTCGCCCGCAGGTGCGGAACTAATTCGTCGTACGGGGCCAGTCCCCCGCTCCCGTCGTGAACCAGCACCGCGATCTCGCCACCCTTGCAAAAGCCCTGGCCCGCGCCGAGATAGACCAGCGGCGACGCAACAGGCGTGGACGCACCCGGTGAGCAGTCCGCCGCGGGGCGGCGCACCGCATCGGCGGCAGCCGCCAAGGTGGGATTGCCCACCATCGCGCGGAGCAGTTCATCCCAGGCCAGTCCGGAGGCTTCGGGGACCTCCCGGCGAATCCGCCCGATCGCCTGCGCCATCAGCAGCGAGTCCCCACCCAGTGCGAAAAAGTCTGAGGTGGGCGACAACTGGTCCACGTTCAACCCCAGCACCGACGCCCAGATGGCGGCGATGCGGGATTGCATTCCGTCCAGAACCGCTGACCGGCCGCCCACCGCACCGCCGCTGGCCCGGGCCGCGACCCGAAGCGCCTCGAGTTCGGCGATCACCGCGCGCCGGTCGATCTTGCCGTTGGCGGTCAGCGGGAATGCCGGCAGACAGACCAGCTGCTGCGGAACCATATAACCCGGTAATGCCCGCCGGGCACCTTCGATCAGTTCTGCGGGCCGCAGCGCCTGCGCGGGAGATGTTGATTCGCACCAGAACACGTGCTGACCGAGCATGCCCAGGGGATGTTCGGGCGGCGGGAAACTGTGCACCGCGCCGAATGGTGAACGCCGCAGTGCGTCCTGCCACTGCGCATAGGTAAGGAATGCCGAGTTCGTCTGCGCGCGCACGTCGGTGAAGCCGTGCAAGCCTTCCTTGAATTCCATGGAGATCATCAAGGGATGGTTGACGGCCGTGGCGTCGACGAAAACCAGTGACCCTGCCGGCGCCAGGAGGCGATCCAGCATGACGAGCGCGTCGCCGATGTCGAGCGCATTGTGCAGCACATTGGCGCACACGATGACGTCGAACGAGCCCGCAGCGAAGCCCTGCTCTGCCGGTGGCCGATTGAGGTCGAAGCGGCGGTAGTCGACAAAATCATGCTGTGCGAACAGATTTCGAGCGCGGCCTAGAAAGAAATGGGACACGTCGGTGAAGGTGTAGTGCACGGGATAGGGCGCCAGTGCGGTCACCAATCCCACGCTCGTGCCGCCTACACCGGCACCCACCTCGAGGACTCGTAGCGGCCGTTGTTCTGTGGCCCGGCCGGCGCGCGCGGTGATGCCGGAGATCAGCACGTCATTGGTGTATCGGCTGAGCAGGTTGTCACGGTATGCCGCCGTCGCGGTGTCCACGGTGCCCTCGGGAAAAAGGAGCTGCAGCGGGTCGACGGTGCCCGCCAACAGGCCGGGCAGGTGCTCGATGCATTCCCCCACATACGCCAGCAGATCGTCGCCGTAGTCGACCGCCGCGCCCAGCTCACGGACTCGCTGCCAGTCACCGATGCACTCCGAAAGACTCTGGTGGTCAAGCAGTTCAATCTGCGATCCGGCCAGCTGCCGGACTCGGCCGTCGTCGGCAAGGGCGTCAAGCCAGCGGTGCAACAACCGGTTCAACCGGTCGGGGAGCGACAACCGGCGCGCCAGTGCGTCGACGCCGATACGTTCGCCGGGGCGCACGGCCGCGCCCAGCGCGGCAGACATGCTCGCCAACGCGGTCGCGCGGGCGGCGGAGGCGAAGTGCAGCACCTGGTCGACATCAAGATCGGCGATCTGATGGTGGTGCGCCTTGTCCAGAGCGCGTTGGACCGCCGCCGCGCGGCGGTGCCGCTGGGACTGCTCCTCGTCGTCGGCGGTGTCCGCGACCACTGCCGCGGCGATGGTCAGTTCGTGGGGGGCCACGCCGAGGGCGGCACTCATCGCGGCCCGCACCCCCGTCAGGGCGCTCAGTGCCGCTTCCACTTCCGCCAATTCGATTCGGTGCCCTCGGATCTTGATCTGGTTGTCTCGCCGTCCGAGTAACTCGATCACGCCATCGTCGGTGACCCGGCCGAAATCACCGGTCCGGTACAGCCGCTCGCCGCTGACGGGGTGGGTGATGAACGCGGCCGCGGTAAGGACGGGGTCAGCGACATAGCCTTGCGCGAGACCCGCTCCGCCGATGTGAATCTCGCCGATCTGCCACGGCGCGGCCGGCTCACCGCGGTGTGTCAGGACATGGACAGCTTGGTTGCGCATCGCCGTCCCGTACGGGACGCTGCGGGGGTAGCGGCGCGGCTCGATCGGGTGGCAGATCGACCAGATCGCCGCCTCGGTCGCACCGCCGAGACTGAGCATCGACGCCTGCGGCGCCAACGACGAGATCTGTCTGGGTTGGGACACCGGGATCCAGTCGCCGGACAACATGATCTGTCGCAGCGTGGGCAGCGGGCGGCCCTCGGCATAGTCCAGCAACAGCTGCATCTGCGCCGGGACCGAATTCCACACGGTGACATCGTGTTTTGCGATGGCATCGGCCCACGCCTGCGGGTCGTTGCGCGCGCCGCCTTCGGCGAACACGATCATGCCGCCCGCCCCAAGCAGCCCGAAGATGTTGTACACCGACAGATCGAAGGTGTGCTGCGAGACGGCGAGCACCGCGTCGCGGGCTGTGATGCCCAGGCGGTCGTTGATATCCGCCACCGTGTTCATCGCCGCCCGGTGAGTGACCATGACTCCCTTCGGAATTCCGGTGGACCCCGACGTGAAGATCACATACGCGATGTCTTCGGGTGCGGGCATCGTCCGGTGGGTGACCGGGGTGCGCGGGTACCAGGCCGCCGGGTCGGCCAGTAGGTCATCGATGGGCCCGCCGGGTTCGCAGACCACGGCCGGTGAACACTGGCGGGTGATCTGTGCCGCCCGCTGATCCGGCCACTCGACGTCCAGCGGCACGTAGGCCGCACCGGCCAGCAGGGTCCCGAGAATCGCGGCGACTTGACTTCGGCCCTCCGGCAGGCGAATTGCGACGTAGTCACCAGCGCCGACACCAGCGGCTGACAACTCGTCGGCCACCGCATCGGCCGCGGCCATCAATTGACCGTAGGTGGTGGACTCCTCACCCTGCCGGATGGCCACCGCGTCCGGCGTGTGTGCGGCATGATGCACGAAACCGGAATGCAGAAGCGCGGTTTCGCTGGTCTCCGGCACGGGGGTGGGTTCTGGTGCGAGCACCGCCAGTGCGGGATGGCGCCAGGCCGGCGGTTCAGTGCTCAGCGTCTGCAGCACGGTGCGGAAGTCGGCGAATGCCCGGTCCAGGACCTCGTCGCTGATCGCCCCGTCCCGGGTATCCCAATTGATCTCGCATTCACCAGCGATCTCGAAGACCTGGCAGTCCAACAACACCTGGGGAGTCTGGCTGAGGCCACGCCCCGGTATCGGGCGCAGGAACGACGCGCCGGCGCCCGGGTCCGGCCGGATGCCGGCACCGAGTGTCGAGGTGAGCACCACGGGCGAGTGCGCGCCGCGATTCTCACCGCTCTGCGCCAGCATGCGCGCGACCTCGACGCCGCCGACGGCGGCGTGGTCCATATCCTCGAACAGACGTCCGCCCACTGTGCGGAGCAGATCAATGAACGGGCGCCCGTCACGGACGTCGATCTCCAACAGGCTCGTCCCGGTGAAATCCCCGACCAGCCGGGTGACGTCGGGGGTGAAGGGATGCCGGTTCATGGTGGTCAGCGTCAGCAGGAAATGGTCAGACTCACCGTAGCGACCCAGCACGCTGCCGAAAGCCGCCGTGATCGCGACGCTGGCGGTGGCACCATGCTGCGTCGCGAGGTGGCTGAATGCGGCGAACTGGTCGGCCGCCAGCCGCATGGAGCGCCGCGTGAAAGTCGGTGTGATCTCTGACGCTGAATCGACGGGTCGCAGCGGCAGCGCAACCGGCGCCGGAAGCTGGCCCAGACGCGCCTGCCAGTAGGCGAGATCGCGCTGCCGGCGCGAGGAGCCGGCATCCGTCTCACGATGGCGGACGAGGTTCAATAGATACTCGCGGAAGCTGAAATCGGCTGCGGGCAAGGGATTGTCCAGCGCGAGCAGGGACCGGCCGAAGTCGGTCATTAGGACGGAGATGCTGACGAAATCTGCGATCAGTAGATCAACCGAGACGTGCACCACCGTGTCGCGGGGTCCGATGGTCACCACGATGTCGTACATCGGGCCTTCACCCAGCGGGTAGATCCGGTGGGCCAGTTTCGCCGCGATGTGTGCGCGCTCGTCGAGGATTCGCTGGTCGTCGGCGCTCTCCACGACCGTCAGAGCATCCGCGAGGTCGGGACTGATCACCTGGTGACCGTCGGGATGGACGACGCAGCGCAACATGTCGTGGGCCGCCACGACTTTGCGCCACGCGCTGCGGTATGCCCGCGCGTCGGGTCTGGCCACCGTGTGATCGACGGCGAACTCCGCGTAACCGTGACAGCCCACCCCACCCCACCGGAAGGCCGAGGTGCGGCCGACCGAATAGGCGGCCTGCAGGTCGGTGAGGGGGAAGGGCTCAAACCTGTCCTGCGGTGCCCGCAGCACCTCGGTCTCGCGATTGAGTTCCGCGATGAGGTCTGACTTGGCAGCAGACAGTTGCGCTTTCAGCTCGGCGTCCAGCACTCCCTGCGGAGCCCTAAAACGCAGGTTCGCGCCGTCGACCCAGAGTTGCACACCCAGGTTGCGCACCCGCTCGATCAACCCTGCGGCGCTCACAGCACGCCCTCTTCGAAGTCCGACTCGGCGCCGTCGACGACCGTCCTGAGTTGTGCCGCGAAATCGCCGATTACCGGATACTCGAACAACAGTCGCAGTGTCGCGGCGGCCGACACGTCGCGACTGAGCTGTTCCACCACTCTGGTCGCGGTCACCGAGTCTCCGCCGAGGCGAAAGAAGTTGTCTCCCGGCTCAACACGCGATATGCCGAGCGCAGCCGCGCATACCCGCAGGACCTTCTCGCTGAGTTCATCGCCGACGGCATCCGGCGGCATGGCGGCCGGGTTGATCGCCGACAGCATCTCGTCGACCATCGTGTCGAGGTGGTGCCGCGCGGCTTCCGGCGGAATCGCCTGGGTGACGAAGTCCCACGAGAGCGACAGTCCCCCGGCGTTCTCCCACATCTGAAAGTCCAGCACCGTCTGCGGAGTCTGGGAGAGGCCAAATGTCAGCCGGCCCAATTCGAAAGGCGCTTGACCAGACGTGTCGATCAGGCCCAGCCCGCTGGTGAACACCACCGGGAACACGGCTTTGGCCGGCCGGCCGTGATGGCGTAACAGTTCGCGCTGCAGCCATACCGCGTCGGCGGCACGGTGGGGCAGGTCGGTGACCAGCTGCTGCTGCAACCGGCGTGCCTGGTCCCATATCGACGCGCTCGCATCGGCGTGGCATTCCAGGAGCAGCAACGAGGTGAAGTCGCCGATGACGTGTTCGATCCCCGGCACATCCGGATCCCGGTCGAACAGGGTGACATTGACGCAGAAGTGGTGGTCGCCCGACCACCGGCCGAGCACCCGCGCGTAGTGAGCCAGCAAGAACGAGGCAGCGGTTACCCGTTCGGCGCGGCACGCCGCCATGATTCGTCGCCAGTCGGTTGACTCGACAGTGGCGTTCACCCGCGCGAAGACCGGCTTGTCGATGTCGAGCAGCACCTGCATGGCAGCCAACTGCGGGGCCGCCGGCAGCGACGGCAGGCGTTCACGCCAATAGTCACGGCTGGCGGCCAGCTTGGGCAGTAGGCTTTCGTCGGCGTCGGGCCACAATTCGGGGTGAGCGACCACATAGCTTGCGAATGTTGTTGGTATCGAGGGTATTTGATCGATACCGCCACCTCGGTAGAGGAATTCCAGCTGCGCCAGGGCGAGCATCATGCTGGTGCCGTCCAGCATGATGTTGTCCATGCTGATTCCCACCACGGCGGGTCCGCCCTCACAGAGCTGGACACCGAAGTCGATCCCCGGCCGCGCCGTGAGGTCGATGACCTGGTCGAGCATTGTTGTCCGCACATCGTCGCAGACGCGGACCACCGGTTCGATCGGGGCGGGATGCACCACCGCTTTCCAGCGCGCCGACTCGGGCATCACCGTCGTCCGCAGGCCGGGGTGGCGGTCGATGAGTTGCCGTACCGCTCTCTCGAACTTCACGGTGTCGAATGCGGGCACCTCGAATTCGAAATAGCAGTGTGCCGCAACGCCACTGAGCATGAATCCGCCGAACCGGCCCGCCAGGTACGCCTGCTGGACGACGGTGAGCGGAAACGACATTTCGTCACCGGCCGTGATGGCCGGCAGCTGCCGTCCATGTTGCGCTGCGGCGGGCGTCCCGGCGTGCTCGACGAGGTCGGCCAGCACCGGATAATTGAACAGGTCGACGAGGGACAGCCGGGTAAAGCCGGCGCGCTGCAGATCGGCGAACACCCGGGTGGCCACCAGGCTGTCGCCGCCGAGCAGGAAGAAGTCGTCGGCGGCGGCCGGTAGGGCAGACCGGGCCGGGTTCAAGTGCCGCTGCCAGATTGCGGCAATCGTCGCCAGCGCCGACTCGTCCACGGCCCGGACGCGCGGCTTCACCACCGCCGGCGGCGCGGAGCCGGACCAGCGCGCCGGCCGCGAACGCCGATCGCGGCGCCGGGGGTGGGCGATGATCGTCAGGCCGGGCCCGTCCTGCGTCATCTGTACCGGCTGCCAATGCCGTTGCGCCACAAACTGCCACCACTCGTGCGCCGCGGGCAACGACCCCGCCGAGAGAAGGCCGGGGTTCAGCACGGCCGCGCTGACCAGTGTCGCCGCGGTGAACTCGCAGACTTCGGCTAACCAGAGCCAGCCGTCGGCGGTCACGTAGACCGCGTCGAGCACCGAGTCGGCATGCATGAGCTGGTGCAGGGAGCCACAGCAGAGCACGACATCCACCTCGGCCGCGGCGATCTGCTGATCCGAAGTGAGTTGCCGGATAACCGCTTCCATGTTTCGTCCGGCCGATATGCCGGCCAGTACGGGGTTCGGCTCGAAGCACAGGTACTCCTCGGCGACCGCGCCGATCAGACCGGTGAGTCGCTGGGTGATCAAGCCGGTCCGGGAGCCGATCTCCAGGATCCGAAGCCGCCGGCCGACCTGGCGCGCATGCGCGAAAATGCGCTCGGTGAGGTCGTCGAGCGCCCGTTGCAGCCGCTCGTCGGCGAGCAGCAGGGCCTCCGGGGCGAGTCGTGGGTCACCGATCAACGTCTGCGGGGATGCCGCACCGGTGACGATGTCGGCCAACCTACGAGCCGCGCGATCCGTGTCGTCGTGGGCCGCAGCACCGTCGCTCCGCACGTGTTCCCACCGCCGAACCAGATCCGCGTACTCCGGGCGCACCTGCCCGGGGCGGTACAGCTGTCTTGCTGCGACGATCACCGCGGCGGGCCAGTCGGAGTCCCCGGTTTCCGGGCGCGGCCCGGTACCGTGCCCGTCCCGCACGGCGCCTTCGAAGTATGAAAACGCCTGCGCCAACGGCTGATCGGAGATGACACCGGTGGCCACGTCCCAGCTGATCCGGGCACCTTCCCCGTGGTCCTCAACCTGGCAGTCCAGCCACACCCCCGGAGTTTGAGTCAGGGTGCACAGGCTGGACAACTCGGCGGCGCCCTGCGGGACCAGGCCCAGCGTGCTGGTGAAGACGACCGGATACCCCGCCGAACCGGGTGTCCGCAGCGCGGCAAGGTGTCCGGTCGCATCATCGAGGTCGCCGACCGCGCGCCACAACTGCTCCTGCGCGGCGGCGACGGCCTCCTCGGAGCCGGGTTCGGCGACGCTGTAGTCGAGGTCGCACAGCATCAGTCGGGTGAAGTTGCCCAGCACCTCGCGGTCCGCCGGCGCGTAGTCGGGCCGGTGTGATGCGGGCACCACCACCGCAAAGCGGGGGCCGGCACCCATCGCATACAGCGCCGCGCCGAAAGCTTCGAAGATGAGTGCGGTGGGGGTGACGCCCAGGCGCGATGCCCGCTCGCGCAGACCTCCGAGTTCATTCGCGTCCAGGGTGAAGGTGGAGCGCGCGAAGCGAACCCGAGCGTTCTGGTCGGGACCACCAGGGCAGAGCGGCAGCATCGGCGGTGGGCCGTGCTGGTGCGCGACGTGCGAGAAGTCCGCGAAATCATGGTGCGGTGACTCGCCGGCGAACCGTGCGAAAACGGCTGCGCTGCGCTCAATCTGAAAGGGCCGTGGTGCGCGCTGATAGTCGGCGACGACCGTCGCGATGACCGCGGTCAGACTGCGCGCGTCGAGGCTCAGGTAGTTGATCAGCAGCCCGATGTGGCGCGACGATCCGGTGAGCGCGAAACACTGGACGGCCGGCACCGCGTGCGGATCGAACGTCGCGCCGGCCATGCGTTGCATCAGCACGCCGGGATCGCTGCCGGCAACCATCGTGACAACAAGCTGCCCGGCGTGGGGGTGCACGCGTTGTCCGGTGGCGGTATCCAATGCGCAGCGCAGTAGGTCGAACTCGTCGACGCATCGCTCGACGACGGCGGCGAAGCGGTCCGGGTCGATGTCGTCTCCCGCCTCGCGGGCCGCCAGAACGACAGCGAAGTACGTTGGGGCGCGGACTGATCCATTCAGTCCCGCACTGCCAAGCACGTACGCCTGCTGCAGACGCGTCAATGGAAACGCCGCCGCGACCGTCTCAGCGGCGTGTCCGGCCATTTCGTCCGGGCGCCGGCCGGCGACACATACTGCGCTGAACTCGCCGAGCGTTTGGCGTTTGAGGAGTTCACCGACATCTGCGCCGCGCACACCCCTGCGCTTCAGCTCCAGGGCGACCTGCGTTGCCCGCAGGCTGTCCCCGCCGTGCCGGAAGAAGTTGTCCTCGCGGCTGGTGATCGGTGAGTCCAGTACGGCCGACCACACGCCGGCGACCAACTGTTCCACCGCGCTCAGCGCACCGAGCCCGCGCGATCCCGCCTGTGCGCAGGCCTCGACGTCCAGTGCTGCCTTGCGGCGATCGACCTTCCCGTTGCTGCTGAGCGGCAACGAAGAGCCGAAAAGGAAGGAGGCCGGAATCATGTACTGCGGTAACCGGGACTCGAGGTACTCACGCACGTCGGTGGCGCTCAGTTCCGCAGTGCCGCACTCTCCGACGACGACGGCACCGAGCGCCCTGTTGCGGTGAATCGGGATCACCACGGCGCCGGCGACCCCCGGATGTCCCCGCAGCACGTGTTCGATTTCACCGCATTCCACCCGGTGGCCGTTGATCTTGACCTGGCCGTCCGATCGGCCGAGAAACTGCAGTGTGCCGTCGGGGCGATAGCATCCGAGGTCGCCCGTGCGATACCACCGGCGGCCCGCCTCGTCCGCCACGAACCGCTCGGCGGTCAGCGCCGGCGAGCGCTGGTAGCCGAGCGCGACACCCGCTCCCCCGATCCACAGTTCACCGGCAACATGGTCAGGGCTGTCCCGGCCGCTGGTGTCGACGACCCGGAAGACCTGATTGCACAAGGGATATCCGTACGGCACCGACGTCCACTCGGGATCTACGCCGGCGACGACGTACTCGTTGGACCAGATCGCCGCCTCGGTGGCACCGCCCATGGCGACCAGTCGCGCCTGCGGGGCGACGGCGCGCAGGCGCGGCGGCATGTCCAGCGGAATCCAGTCCCCGGAGAGAAACACCGAACGCACGGTTGACAGCGCAGCAGGCTCGTCTCCCACCGCGATCAGCAACATGTCCATCAACGGCGGAACCGAGTTCCACACGGTCACACCGAATGCGGCGATCAACGCCTTCCACCGGAACGCATCGCGACGGTGCGCCTCCGAGATCATCAGCACGCTGGCGCCACGGCTCAGCGGCCCGAAGATGTCGTACACACTCAGATCGAAATCCAGTGCCGACAATGCCAGTAGGACGTCGGCATCGCCGATGTCGTTCCGGCGGTTCACATCGCCGATCGTGTTCACCACCGCCGCGTGGGAGACGAGGACTCCCTTGGGTTCGCCGGTCGAGCCGGAGGTGTAGATCACGTAGGCGATGTCGTCGGGTTCCACCGGAGTCGGCGGGGCCGGCGCGGTCCGCAACATGGCCGCGATGTCGTACACCACCGGCCCGGCGGCGATCGCGCTGCTCTCCTGGCCGGCTGACCGAATCAGGCCCGCCATTCCGGACAGCGCGCGGATGCGGGCGAAACGCTCGCCGGGCTGGTCGACCCCGATGGGGAGATAGCTGCAGCCGGACATCAAGACTCCGAGCACGGCGACGACCTGCGCGGGTCCCTTGGGAAGCTGTATTCCGATGATCGAGCCTGGCGCGTGCCGAGCGGCCAGCGCACCGGCGACTCTGCATGCCAGCTCGTCCAGCAGCGCGTACGTCAGGTGAGGGTGATCGGCAGCGATCGGATCGCCGTGCGGGGCTGAGCCGAATTCGTCAGCGGCCCAGCGTAACGCGACCGCGGCGGGGCAGCGTTGCGCGTACTCCCGGAACGCCTGGTAAAGGACTCCCCGCGCCGCCGGCACGGTCGTGGCGTTGCGCCGTTGGCGGGCCAGGGCAGAATGCTGCGGCAGCCCGATCGACACCGGGGCGGCCCAATCGTGGGCGCCCAGGCGCTCCAGCAGCCCGACGTAGGCTGCGAACATGTCGGCGATGACACCATCCGGGAAACAGCCCGCGCGGTAATCCCAGGACACGATCAGGCCCTCGCCGAGCGCGCCGACCTGGTTGTCGATGGTCACCTGGGGAGTCCTCGACGCCACTTCGCCGACTTCACCCAGAGTGTCGGCGTCGGCTTGCCGCAGGACGGTGGTGTCGGCCGCATAGGTGAACACCACCGGGGCGATTCCGCTGTGCCCGGTACCCGCCTGCAGTTGGGCCGCCAGCAGATCGGTGGATTCGGGCGAGGCGAGCGCGGCCCGCAGGCCTTGTTGCGTATGACGCACCTGCTCGGCAAACCCGGTCACACGATGCTCGCCGGTTCGGTACAGGTGGGTCTCGGTGAAGTCACCGATCACGTCAGCCAGACCCGGCGGACGCCCGAAAGTCGTGACGTTGATCAGGAAGTCATGCGTGGTGCTCCAGCGCTGCAATACCAGTGCATACGCGGCGAGGAAGGCCGCGGCCCGGGTCACGCCGTGGGCGCGGCACGCCGCGTCCAGCGCCGATATCGAGGCGTGGTTCAGCACGCGGTGCTTCCGCCGGAAAACAACCTCCCGCTCGTCGGCCCGGGGCAGCTGCGGGCCTTCGGGCAAGGGCTCGACCTTGGTCCATGACGACGGGGAGTTCGAGGACACCGCCTCGAAAGAGGTTGCAATGCTGGGTAATTCGTCACCACGATACAGCGCGGCCAGATCGCGCAGGAAGATGCCGATGCTGGTCAGGTCGGCGATGATGAGGTCGACCGCGAAGTGCAGGACGTACCGATCGTCGAGACAAGTGAGCTCGACCCGCCAGGTGTCTCCCGTCTCGATCTCGAATCGGTGGGTGCGCAGACGGTTACGGACTTCGCCGAGGTGCCGGTTGCGGTCGGCGCCGGTGGCGCCGGACAGATCGTGTACCCGCAACGGGGCGTGGATGTTCTGCGCCGCGATACGGATCCGGCTCGCATCAGGAAACGTGCTGCGCAACATCGGGTGCCGGCGCGCCAGCGCGTCCAGAGCCGATTCCAGTCGAGCCGGATCCATGGCCACGCCGCTCAGCTCGAAATAGGTCTGGCAGCCCACACCGCCGAGGGGTTGCTCGGCGCCGCGCCCGATCCAGTACGCGCGTTGCAATGCCGTCATCGATCCGTCGGAGCGGATGCGCGCAGCGCGTGTCGGCGTGGCGGTGTCGTAGAGTCGCTGCCAATTGTCAAGTGTCGGTTCGGCATAAAGGTCAGCAAAGTTCAGGCGTCGTGACCGCGCTGCCGACCATTCCACCACCTGTGCCGTCATCGCCGAGGTCAGGCCCGACGCAACCAGATCGGCATCACCACGAAGGTCGTGCACCGTCACACCGAGCAGATCCGCGACGCGCAACGCCAACTCCGTTGCCGCGGCCGCAGGCCTCGCCGCGACCCGTTGTAGGACATCCAATCTGCCCGCCACGAGCAGCTCGAGTGCCTTGCGCCGCCGGATCTTTCCGGATGTTGTCCTGGGCAGCACCCGCTGTCGCACCCAGATGATGCGCTCCGGTGCGGTCTGGTGCACAGCCAGAATGCGCCGGCGCAGGATGCGGCTGAGGTCATCGAGATCTTCTGCCGGAGAAGCTGTTTCGACGACCAACCACCACTCCCCAGCCGATGACCCCGACTGAATCGCGCAGGCTCCGCCGCTCTCGACACCGCAACCGGCCTCCTCAACGGTCAGCTCGATGTCATTCGGAAAGTAATTGCCGCCCCCGACGATGATCAGATCGCGGTACCGTCCACAGATGTAGAGCTCCCCGCCGAGGCGGAATCCCGCGTCGCCCGTGCGCAGGTACGGTCCCGCTCCGTCGGATGTCTTGGCGCCGAACGTTTCCGCGGTCTGCGCCGGCCGCCGCCAATATCCTGCCGGAAGGCCCGTGCCGGCTACCCAGATCTCGCCGACGTGGCCGTCGGGCAGGACAACGCACCGCTCGGGATCGACGATGCGCACGTCCCAGCCCAGTGTGCTGTCACCGCAACTGACCAGGGTGTGGGTGCGCCGATCCGCCGGCGCCGCGCCATCGATTTCGACCGCGCGGCCCCGATTGAGTTGCTCGGCATCGAAGTCGGTTTGCACCCATGGCCGCGGACGTGTGGTGCCGGACACGGCCAGTCCGGCTTCGGCGAGCCCGTACTGCGGCGCGATGACGTCGGCTCGCAGGCCCGCCGGTCGGAATTTCTCCGTAAAGTCCCGCAGCGTTGCGGGCCGAATCGGCTCGGCCCCATTGATGGCCAGGCGCAGCGAACCAAGGTCCAGGGACTGGGCGCTGACGTCGTCGAAGGCATCGATACAGAGGCGATAGGCGAAATCCGGTCCGGCGATCCAGTTTCCGCGCACCTCCTGGACAGTCTCCAGCCAGATGCGCGGATTACGGACGAAATCGAAAGGTGGGATGACCGTCGCCGTCCCTCCGGTGGCCAGGGCCAGCAACACCCCCCAGAAGATGCCCAGATCGTGGTACAGCGGCAGCCAACTGACTGTTCGGATGTCGTCCGGGTGGTTCCACAGGGCCAGTCCGATCGCGCGCTGATACAGCATCGACTCGTGGGTGTTGACGATTCCCTTCGGCTCCCCGGTGGAACCCGAGGTGTACTGCAGAAAGGCGACCTCACCCGCGGCGGCGGTGCGCCGCGCCGCCGTAACGCTCGAGTCCGGGGTTCGCAGCGCGATCCCGTCAAGCAGCGCCTCCCGGTCCAGCGATTCGACGAGGTCGGCGCTCGTGTAGATAGCCGCGGGTGCACAGTCCCGCAGAATGTGCTGTGCCCGCCGCAGAAATCTGTCCGGCGCATCCGCGGCGGGCAGGAACAGCGGAACCGGGATGAGCCCGGCGTCCAGGGCCGCAACGAACCCGGCCACATAGTCGGCGTCACCGGCCTGGGCCATGACGACCCGCGAGCCGGCCGGCAGATCTCCGAAGGCGCCGTCACGAATGCGGCAGACCCGTTCCCATAGCCGCCGATAGGTCCAGGCTTCCGTACCTGCCAGGTCGACCATGCGGAGCGCGACGGCCTCGGGGCGCTCGCTCACCCATTCGGCGATCACGTCGGGAACGCGCCGATGATCGGTTAGCGCACTGGCCTGGACGGGTTCGGACTCGCGGGACCAAAGTTTCGGTGTCCCAGTCGCCGTGAACACCACCCCTTCTTCCTCCGATCCTGACCGACGCGGCGCCTCGGCCGCCTTGACAAACGCTTGGCTCTCAATGCAAGTTACTACCTGCAAACGATGTGCAACACGGGTTCTTCCTGGTGAAGTTTTCGGGTCGTCCGACGGGAAGCCTCGGTTCATCATCCTGGAGAGCTGAGGGCGGTACGCATGTCGTTCATGGGCGCTGCACCCGAACTGGTGCAGGGCGCCGCCGCACAGTTGGCGGGGATCGGTTCGGCCCTGGCAGATGCCACGGCGTCGATTTCCGGTCCCACCACCGCCATCGCGGCCGCGGCTCAGGATGAGGTGTCCGTCGCGATCGCGTCATTATTTGATGACTTCGGTCGCGAATTCCACACTCTCAGCGCCCGGGCGCACACCTTCCACGCGCAGTTCGTCAGCTTGCTCGACGTGAGCGCGGGTGCGTATCTCAGCGCCGAAACCACCAACGCGCGCACGATCGGCGCTGGCGCCGCAGCGCTGGATCCCATCGCACCGTGGCGGCAGGTCGTCGACACCACGAATCACAATGCCCGTAGCGCATTGGGCGGCTATCACCAGGCCCTGAATACGCTGTACCGCGGCGTCTCGAGCGGGGCAGGGCAGCTTATCAGCAGCCCCACAACGTTTTTCGGCAACGTGCGCACCGCGCTGCAGTCGGTGCCACTGATGGGCGCGCCACCCGAAACAGTGCTTTCCGTGCTGCGGCACACCCTCGGGGGCGTCACCTATGCGACGGGTGGGCCGGACGGCTTGCCGGTTCTGGTCAACGACGCGCATGGAGAGGTGTACACGGGCCTGGTCGGTGACGGTTACATCCCGTCCGGCCCCGACGGCCTGCTGCTCTCCACCGTGCTCAACTTCGCGTCATCACCGTTGAGCGGTGTGATGATCGGTGCGGTGGGCCCCGTTATCAGCCCGCCGGTGGCGCTGCTCAACAGCATCGGAAGCATCCTCGCTGATGCGACTGCCGGGAATGTGACCGCGGCGGTCAACGGCGTACTCGGCCTGCCTGCCCACGTCGTCGACGCTTTCTTCAACGGCGCCACACTCAACCTGGATCCGCTGGCGCCGTTGTTCAACCCGTTCGTCAGCAGCGGTTCGGGCGGTGCCGAAGAACTCACCGGTCTCAGCCTTGCCTTCGGTGGGCTGTTCAGCCCGGGGCAAGTGGTCGACGGCACCGGCGGGCCGATGTACTACGGCGTCGGGGGCTCGCTCTTCAACGCGCTGGGTCTCGATCTCAGTTTCCTGCCCCCGGATGACTTCGCCGGCGGCAGCATCGAGATCCCCGCCATCGGGGTAGGCCCGATAGCCGCCACGGCGGGCCTGATCCATGTCATCGGCTTGGCCCTGGGCGGCCAGCTCAGCTGATCCGGCTTCGGCGAATCGCCAAAGCATGTGCACCACAACGGGTTTGCCGTGACATGTAGCGCTACCGACTTGATCGCGACTCACGCATGACCGACGCGGACACCTAGCCGAAGACCGCGCTATGAGGCGAGCCTTTTTGCTTGACAAGCCGCAACGCCTGCGACCAGATTACTACATGCGAATCGTATGCAGGAGAGGCGCGAGCTTCGACTGACCGGCGCGCGTCACCTCTGAGAGATCAGGAGCACGGCCTATGTCGTACGTGATCGCGGCAGCGGGGTTCGTCCACAGTGCCGCCGGGGATTTGGCGAGTATCGGTTCGTCCCTTGCCGAAGCCACCGCAACCGTCGCGGGTCCCACGACTGCGATCGCGGCTGCGGCACAGGACGAGGTATCGACCGCGCTTGCCGCACTGTTCGGTGACTTCGGCCGGCAATTCCAGGCTCTCAGCACGCAAGCGCAGGCGTTCCACACTCAATTCGTCAGCGACCTGCAATCGAGCGCGGCGGCCTACGCGGGTGCCGAAAGCGCCAACGCTCAACAGGTTCTCGCCACCGGGATCTCCACGGGCCTTCGCCAGCTCGCCACGAATCCTGCGACGTTCCTCGGAAACCTGCAGACCGCAGCACAATCCGTGTTCCTGATAGGCGCTCCGCAGGACGTCGCATCAGCCGTCGTGCAGCGCACCCTGGGTGGCGTCACTCAGGCGACCAACGGAAGTGTCACGCCTCCCGAGGTCGTCCCCGTCAACGACGTGCATGTCCAGCTCTACGAGGGTCTCGTCGGCCTGGCGGACTTCCAGACCGGGTCAACCCTGGAGTCGGCGTTCGTCACGGGTCTGACCAATCTCGCCGCGTCGCCGGCCAGCGGGGTGCTGCTCGGAGCCATCGGGCCCTTCGTCAGCCCGGGCGTCGCGTTGTGGAACAGTGCGGGCAGCATCGTCGCCGACCTCACCGGCGGAGCCCCGGCGGCGGCCCTCGGCCATCTGCTCGACACACCCGCCCGCGTCGCCGACGCGTTCTGCAACGGGGCCACCCTCAACCTCGATCCATTGGCGCCGATTTTCGGCCCGTTCGTCACTGCCGGGTCCGCGGGCGGCGAGCGACTCGATGGCCTCAGCTACGCGTTCGGCGGCCTGTTCAGCCCGGGACAGGTGGTGAGCGGCGCGAGCGGACCGCTGTATTACGGCACCGGCGGCTCCATGCTCAACGCCCTGGGACTCGAATTCAGCTTCTATCCGCCGGACGACTTCGCCGGCGGCGCCCTGAGCATTCCCCCCATACCGGTGGGTCCGATCGGGGCCACCGCGGGTCTGCTCAGCATTCTCGGGCACGCCTTGGGCGGCACCCTCTGATGCCTGGCTGGACAACTGGCAAGGTGAGCTCATGAGCAGCACCGTTCCGGACCTGGGCGAGGTCCAAGAAACATTGCTGATTCCGCTCTACGCCAGAGCCTGTGACGCCTCATCACGACGGCCCGTGCTCGGCGACCGCCGGGCACGCGAACTCGTCGAGACCATCGACTACGACTTCAGTGGATTCGGCGGTTCATCGTTGTCCGGTTCGGTGTATCGATCGTCGATCTTCGACGCCTGGGCGGCTCGATTCATCGACGAGCACCCCGGCGGCACGGTCGTCGAGATCGGAACCGGGCTGAACACCAGATTCGAGCGGCTCGACAACGGCCGCATCCACTGGTTCGATCTCGACCTCCCGGACACGATCGCCCTGCGCCGGCGGTTCTTCAGCGACAGCGAGCGGTGCATGATGCTGGCGGGTTCCGTGCTGGACACCGACTGGCTGGACGTGGTGGCCGCCTCCCCTGGACCGCACCTGTTTCTGAGCGAAGCGGTCCTGATCTATCTCCGCGACGAAGACGTGCGTCGCGCTCTCACCCAACTGGCGCAACGGTTTCCAGGCTCCTTACTGGCTTTCGACACCGCCGGCGCCCGGATGGTTGCCGGGCAGGACCGCAACCGGTCGCTGGCGAAGGTGAAGGCCCGGCTGCGCTGGGTCTGCGACGATCCGCGCGACGTCGAGCCCTGCGGACTGGAGTTGCTCGACACGCGCACGCTGGCCACCCCACAGCCGGAGATCGCCAAATCCTGGCCGATGCAGCGGCGGATCGGGATGTCGGTGCTGGCGCGGCTGCTGCCGTCGATGGTCGACACCTACAAATTCAACGTGTTCAGGGCCGCTACCTGATTTTCGGCTCGCAGTTGCCAGCCGCGGGCTTGCAGGCGCTCCCGCCAGAATCGGGCATAGGTGCCACCGTCGGACAACAATTGATCATGGCGGCCGCGCGCGGTGATGCGTCCATTTTCCAGCACCAGGATCTGGTCGGCTTGCATCACCGTCGAAAGTCGATGTGCGACAACAATAACGGTGCGGTCAGCAGCCAGTTCCCGAATGGCGTCGGCGATTGCCGCCTCATTGACGGCATCCAGCGCCGCGGTCGCTTCATCCAGAAGCACGACGGGGGCGTCCTTGAGGAGTGCCCGCGCGATGGCGACCCGCTGCCGCTCTCCCCCCGACAGTGCCGATCCTCCTTCGCCGACCCGGGTTTCCCAGCCGTCGGGGAGACGGTCGATCACTTCGTCCAACCGGGAGATGGCCGCCACGCGGTCGAGCGCGGTATCCGTCGCGTCCGGAGCAGCCATCCGGAGGTTGTCGGCGATGGTCCCCTCGAAGAGGTAGACGTCTTCGAAGACGTGTGCGGTCACGTTTGCAACCCTGCGGGTTCCGAGTTGACGCACGTCGTGGCCGCCGATCAGGATGCTGCCGTCGTCGACGTCGAAGAACCTGCCGATCAGTCGCAGCAGGGTGGTCTTGCCCGCCCCGGACGGGCCCACGATGGCGGTGAGACTGCCCGCCGGGAGGACCGCGTCGACGCCGTGAATGACGGCTTCTCCGTCGCGGTAACCGAAACGCACACCGCGTATCTCGACGTCGTGGTCGACGGGTGCCGGACTTTCGGTCTCCGGCTCCGGAAGGGCCGGGACCGCGAGCAGCTCACGCACCCGGATGATCGCGTCGGCGGTCACCTGGACGTGCCCGGCGAGATCGCCCAGCTGAGAGATGGGATCGATCATGCGCAGGGTGATGACGAGCAGACCGATCATGGTGGGCAGCGCAAGCTCGCCGCGCAGCGTCAACAGGACGGCCAAGGCGATGACGGCCGTCAACACCAGCTGCAGCGTGCCGAAGCATCCGATCAGCCCCCAGGCACCGCGGATGGTCAGCTTCGACTGCGAATGTTGTTGCCTTGTCAGGGATTCTTCGAGTGTGCCCAGCTCCCGGCGGCCCAGGACACCGTATGCCCGCAGCGTGGGCTGCATGCGCGCGTACTCGACGATCCGTGACGCGGTGACACCGATATCGTGTTCGTAGTCGCCGTCGTTGCGGTGCACGATGCCCATGAACATCCGCACCGACTGCGCGCACAACACGGCGCCCGCGGTCAGCGCGAGCCCGATACGCCAGTCGCTGAGGTAGCTTCCGATGATCAGGGTCAGCGGCGTGCTCACACCGACGATCACGTGGCGGAGCAGATGGGACGGGAAGTCCGCGACGTCGATTGCGTCTTTGGCGACCAGGCGTCCGACGGGCCCGGTGCGGTCGGCCCCGAACCATCCGATCGGCAACCGGGCCAGGTGCTCTCCGATCCGCGCGTGAAATCCGGTCAGCGCGTCCGTGCCGACCAGATAGCCCAGTGATGTGCTCCATGCCAGCAGCACGTGATGCACCGCCACCGTCACGCCGATCGCGGCGACCGCGAACCAGAGCTGTCCGTGATTCGCAGGTCTCTGAACCAGTGCGCCGATGAGCGGGACAACGAACAGGAAACCCAGGCCTTGCAGAATCCCCTGCGCGCCTTGCAGTATCAGCATCGTGCGCAGTCTTCGGCGCCCACGCCTGTCGAGCAGTTCGAGCAGGTAGCGGATGACGATGATCATCGCCCTGCCTCCAGTTGCTCGATAACGCCGCGCTCGGCGTCCCTTTCCTGCTGCCACAGCCGGGCGTAGTGTCCGCCTGAGGCTAAAAGTTCTGCGTGTCTTCCCGATTCGGCGATCCGGCCCTTGTCGAGCACGACGATGTTGTCGGCACCCCGGATGGTGCTGAGTCGATGCGCGATGACCAGGACCGTCCGGTCCCGCGCGACCGCACTGAGCGCTTCCTGGATGCGCGCCTCGTTCTCCGGGTCAGCGCTGGCGGTCGCCTCGTCGAGCACCAGAATCGGGCGGTCGGCAAGAATCGCACGGGCGATGCAGACGCGTTGCCGTTCGCCGCCGGACAGCGCCGCGTCCTGGCCCACCACGGAGTCGAAGCCGCGGGGCAAATCCTCGATCTTCGCCAGGATCTGGGCCTTGCCGGCGGCCGCGCGTACCGCCGCGTCGCCGGCGTCGGGACAACCCAGGCGGATATTGTCGCGGATGCTCATGGTGGACAACAGGTGTGAATCCTGGAACACGAATGCCACCTGCTGGTACAGCGCGGCGGCATCGATCTGCCGGAGGTCGACTCCGTACAGTTCGACCGAGCCCGTACTGGGGTCATCGAACCGGGGCAGCAGTTTGGCCAGCGTCGACTTTCCTGAACCGGACGGCCCGACCAGCGCGGTGATGGTGCCGCGTTCGAGACACAGGTCGATCCCGGTGAGCGCGACCGTGTCGCCGTAGGTGACGCGCACGTCGCGCATCCGCACCACCGGCCCGGCCCTTGCCGGGTCGGGTGTCACCGGTGCGTCGGGTACCGAAAGCTCTGGGGTAGAGAGCAATTCACGGATCTCCCGGGCGACCTTCACCGCGGTGACCAACGGGTGCACCGACATCAGCACGGTCATCCAGCCGGCGGTGATGACGGTACCGAACACCAGGAAGGCGATGAAGTCTTCCAGCCTCAGATCGCCGTTGGCGGTCAGAAACGCGCCGGTCGCTGCGACGACGAGCAGGATGCTCGGCGGCGAGAGTAGGATCTCGGCCGTCACCGCGGCCACGCTCGTGGATTTGGCCCAGTCGAGAAAGAAGTGCGCGAAAGCCCGTGACACGTCCCGGAATCGGCGGCTCGGCGTGCCTGGCGTGCCGAACGCCTTCACCACACCGATGCCGTTGACGAATTCCACTGCCGCGCTGTTGAGGCGTACCAACCATTCCATGAACTCCGGATACTTGGTACCGGCGCTGGCCATGGCGCGCTGATATGCGGCGAACCCGGCGATGACCGGCACCAGCGTCGCCGATGCCATCCGCCAGTCCAAGGCGAACAGGTACACGAAGGCCACCACCGGCGGCACCGACGCTGCGCTGAGCTCCACGATCGAGTGCGCGACGAGGCGATGCAGCGCCGCCACGTCGTCTTCCACCGCTTTCTTCACGATGCCGGAATTGCGGTCGCTGAACCAGCTGAGTGGCACTCTGCTCAGTTTGACCAAGAGTTCGCGCCGGATTCGAAACGACACCTGGATGTCGGCCAGATGGGTCAGCACGCCGGCAGTCAGGACACCTAACTGTTTTGCCGCCAGCGCCACCACGGCCATGATGATGATCGGCCATACGTCGGCGTTGCCCGCGAGCAGTCGCCTGCTCACCTCCACGACTGCAAACAGAGGCGCCATCCCGGCCAGCGAGCTGACCGCCGACAACAGGCCGCAGGCAACGAGTGTCACCCGCGCCGGCTTCAGAATTCCCGGCGGCTCTGCGGCATTCGGTTCAGTGCCTTCTCCCACGCCTCTCCTCCGTCGTAACGGTCCTGCTGCGGGCCGACCCCGTAATCATGCGCTAAGCCGGCGACTGCGAAATCCGGATACGCGCGCGCAATTTGTGCTGGCGTGGTCGCGCCCACCTGCGTTACGCTGACGCCTACAGTTCTACCTGCAAACACTTCGCAAGATTGCTCGGGTCGCCTGGTGGTGGGCGAGGCCCGCCGGCACCGTAGCGCGAGGAGAAAGCTGAGTGGCCGCCATGACGATTCGGCTGATTCCTCAGAGATATCCGATTGTGTCCGACTGGCATTGACCGCGCCGGTCTGGATGGCGTTTCCACCCGAGGTTCATTCGGCCTTGCTCAGCAGCGGCCCCGGGCCGGGCCCACTGCTGGCAGCGGCGGGGGCATGGAACTCGTTGAGCTCGGAGTACACCGCGGTGGCCGAAGAATTGTCCACGCTCGTCGCCGCCGTCCAGACACAGTCGTGGCAGGGCTCTGCCGGGGGGTCGTACGCGGCGGCCAACGCCCCCTATGTGGCATGGCTGACCCGGGCGGCCGCCGACGCGGCCGCGACGGCAGCTCAGCACGAGGCCGTAGCCATCGGCTACGCCACCGCACAGGCGTCGATGCCGACCCTCGGTGAGCTGGCCGCCAACCACGCCACTCACGCGGTGCTGCTGGCAACGAATTTCTTCGGGATCAACACCATCCCGATCGCACTCAACGAAGCCGACTACGCCCGCATGTGGGTTCAGGCCGCCACCACAATGACTGTCTACCAGAATGTTTCGGCCGCGGCGGTGACCGCGACACCCCGCACCGAGGTAGCACCGCCGATCTCCAAGGCCAGTCCGGCGGCCTCCGCCGACCCGCTGTCTTCGCTGACCGAGTTTCTGACGCAGGTGGAGCAGATCTTCAACAGAGTAGGTGGCGGCGGCAACCAATCCCTGCTGGACTACCTGTTCAGCGTCCCGCCTGGGACGGATCCACTGTCCCTGATCCTCAACGACATCTCTGTCGCCTCGTCACCCACCAGCGGTTACCCCGCCCTGTTGCAGGCGCTTGTCGGTGCGGCCGGCAACAACCCGGCACTGATCGCCGCGGCCTACGCATTCGGCGGAGTGGCGATCGTGTACGACGTGACGATTCAGGTCATCCAGTTTCTGGTGACCTTTCCGCTGTTGGCGGCGGGCCTGGCACCCCTGGTGGCCGGCCCGGCTCTGGCGGGTCTGGCGGCCGCCGGCAGCGTCGGGATCGCGGAGATTGCTGCCCATGTACATGCGGGTGCCGAACCGGCCCCGACCGGACCGACCGCCCCTGCCATCATGAGCCCGACTCCGGTGCCCGCGCCGGGCGCCACGGCCGCGGCCCCGGCCCCGGCGGCCCTGACGCCAGCTCCCGCGCCCGCCGCACCGATGCCTCCTGCCTCACCCGCGGCGCCCGCCGGGCCGGGCGCACCGCCCCCGGGCGGGACCCCCGCCGGACCGTTGCCCTACCTGATGGGCGGTTGGATTGAGATGGCTTCTCCGGCAACCACGAAGGCCAGGATGAACAGGAAGTCGCCGGCCCCCGAAATCGCCGACATTCCAGCAGCTTCGGCCGCATCGATACAGGAGAAAACGCGAGCGCGCCGGCAGCGACGAGCCAAGGTGGAGGTGCGCGGACGGGGCTACGAATACATGGACCTCGACGACAACCTGAACGACAATGCCGGCCACGGTCCCGATGCGGCGCCCACCACGACGGCCTCGGACCTGGGAGCACAACGAATGGGCTTCGCCGCAACCGCCCGACGGTCGGCCGTCGTCGACGCCGCCGGCCTGACCATGCTGGCGGGCGACGAATTCGGCAGCGGCCCAAGCACACCGATGATACCCAGTACCTGGACGCCTGATGGGTCCGGCGAGGTGGGGTCGCGATGAGCGGGCCAGGGTGGGGCGGCGCGTCCCTGCTCACCGTGACGCCCGAGGCGCTCGCGTCGGCGGCGTCGGATCTGGAGACGATCCGTGCCGCGCTCGGCTCGGCGAACGCGGCGGCCGCCGGCCCCACCGTCAGCGTGATTTCGGCTGCGGCCGATGAGGTTTCGGCCGCGATCGCACAGTTCTTCGCCGATTACGGCCTGGAGTTTCAGGCACTCAGCGAGCGGGTCAGCGCGGCTCAGCAGAACCTGGTCCGGTTGCTGAACGCGGCGTCGAATTCCTACCTCGGTGCGGAGGCGATCAGCGCGTCGACGATGCAGACGACGCTGTCCGGCCCGCTCGGTGGCGGCGTCAGCACGCTGATCATGGGCGGCACCGGCAACCCCACCCCGAACGCGACCTACCTCAACAGCATCTACAACGCCTATATCGCCCCGCTCATCGCGCCGCAGTCGGCCATTCCGACCGGGTTGACGACCCCCGAACAGGGCTTCCCGCTGACCGGGCTGAACAGCCTGACCTACGACACCTCGGTCGCGCAGGGATTCCAGATCCTGAAGCAGGCGATCTCCGCCCAACCGCCGGGCACGCACACCGTCGTGTTCGGCTTCTCCCAAAGCGCCACCATCATCACCGAATACCTCAAAGGCATTGCCAACGGCTCTATCATCGGGCCGCCCCCCTCCGACCTGAGCTTCATACTGGCGGGCAACCCGAATAACCCCAACGGCGGCTTGTTCCAGCGCTTCGTCGGGCTGTACCTCCCCGGTGTCAACGAGACATTCAGTGGCGCGACACCGGATTCGGCCTATGCCACCTCGATCTACACCATCCAGTACGACGGGTTCGCCCACTTCCCCCGCTACCCGCTCAACCTGCTGGCCGACGCCAACGCCCTGGCCGGAATGTACTACGGCCACCTGAGCCCGACTCCCGCCTACGAAAACCTCACGGCCGCACAGATTGCGTCGGCGATCGTCGCGCCGGTATCCCCCGGGGCACCCGGCAACACTACGTACTACATGATTCCGAGCCAGGACCTGCCGCTGTTGCGGCCGCTGAATCTGCCGCAGCCGGTGCTCAACCTGATACAGCCGCCACTGCGGGTGCTGATCGACATGGGATACGGCGATATCGGCGGCGCCAACACCGAATTCGCGAACCTGCCCACCCCGGCCAGCCTGTTCCCGGTGATCAATCCGGTCAACGTCGGCAGCTACCTGATCAAGGGAACCGTGCAAGGGGTTCAGGCCAACCTGGTGTGGGCGGGTGTGCTGCCGCAGTCATACCTGCCCGACACCTATCCCTACGTTGCGTCCCTTGATCCGGGGCTCACCATCAACCTCGGCCAGCCCGGCGTCACCGCGGTGTCTGCGGTGACCACCGGACTGGGCTCGCTGCTGCGCGCGCTCAACATTCCGCCACTGACGGCCTGACCCCGCCACGCGCGGTCCGTTCGTCAGCGAACGCAGTTCATGCAGCACCGCCCAGAACCCGGTCTGTGGCGGCACCGGAGGCAGCGGCAGCGGCGACACCCCAGGACCATGGCGATCTTGGTCGGGAGCATCGCGACGATCATCTCCACCAGGAAAGGGACGCTGATGAAGCGGGTGAACAGGCCCAGCAGCAACAGCACTCCCCCGTCGATCTCAAGCAGCCCAACGAAATCCGCGCTGGCAACGGGATGCCGATCTGATCGGTCCTCCACAGTCGCGGGGCCCGCCCGTCGCGAGCCCCGCCTACCGGTAGGACCGGGAGTTACACCCGCTCAGGCCGGAACGACCTCGCGGCTGGGCACATCGGCCGAACTGGTCAGCTTCAGGGCCGGGTCGACGACGTCGCCGTCGCGCAGCGACTTGACGTCGGTGTAGTAGCTCATCGACGTCAGCCATGGCTGCCCGGCGCCCTGGCGGGGCAGTTGATCAACCGCGCGCTGGACGTAGCCGGCCCCGAAGTCCAGCAACGGACGGGTCGGCATGCCCGGGTCGTCGAGGACCGGGCGTGCGGTGTCGTAGCCGTGGGCGTCCATGTACGTCAGCAGCCGGCACAGGTGCTCGCACAACAAGCCGACCTTCAGCGTCCACGAGGAATTGGTGTAGCCGATGGCGTACGCGAAGTTCGGCACGTCGGAGAGCATCATGCCCTTGTAGGCGACGTGGTCGGGCATGTTGACCGGCTCGCCGTCGACGGTGAGGGAAATACCCCCGAACGCCTGCAGGTTCAAACCCGTTGCGGTGACGATGATGTCGGCGTCGAGTTCGCGTCCGGACTCCAGCAGAATGCCCTTTTCGGTGAACGTTGCGATGCGATCGGTGACCACCGACGCGCTGCCGTTCTTGATCGCCTTGAACAGGTCGGAGTCCGGCACCGCGCACAGCCGCTGGTCCCACGGGTTGTAGGTCGGGCCGAAGTGTTCGTCGACCGGGTAGTTCTCCGGCAGCTGCTTGGCGTTGAGGTACCGGATGACCTTCCTGGCCACGGTCGGATACTTCTGGCAGAACTCGTAGACCGCGCGCTGCTGGAGGATGTTCTTGCGGCGGGCCAGGGCATAACCGCGCTTGCCGCCGAACACCTTCTGCGCCGTGTTGGCGATGACGTCCTTCGACGGCACCGGCATGATGTACGTCGGCGAGCGTTGCAGCATGGTGACGTGTCCGGCGCGCCCGGCCATCGCCGGCAACAGGGTGACAGCGGTGGCACCGCTGCCGATGATGACCACCTTCTTGCCGGTGTAGTCCAGGTCCTCGGGCCAGTGCTGCGGGTGCACGATCTGGCCGGTGAAACGCTCGCGACCCTCGAAGTGTGGCGTGTAGCCCTCGTCGTAGCGGTAGTAGCCGCCGGCGCAGAACAGCCAGTTGGCGCTGATCTGGGTCCGCGTCCCGGTGTCGGTCTGCTCGATGTCGACGACCCAGCGGGCGTCGGCGCTCGACCAGGACGCCCCGTGCACCTTGTGGTGGAACCGGATCTTGCGGTCGATGCCGTTCTCGGCGGCCGTCTCCCGCAGGTAGGCGAGGATCTTGTCGGCGGTCGCGATCGCGTCCTCATCGCGCCATGGCTTGAACTCGTAGCCGAAGGTGTGCAGGTCGGAGTCGGAGCGAATTCCGGGGTAGCGGAACAGGTCCCAGGTACCGCCGGTGGCCGCGCGTGCCTCCAGGATCGCGTAGCTGCGCCCGGGGTGCTCGCGCTGCAGGTAGTAGGCGGCGCCGATACCGGAGATGCCGGCCCCGATGATGAGCACATCGACATGCTCGATGGTGGTGTCTACGGCTGTGTAGGACATGGTCTCGACTCCTGACAAGAGTGAACTGTTGTGTTCCATCGTGACCGCTTGCACCGAACGGCCCAAGATAAGATCTGCCCAATCTGACCGGTTCTGTGGTGCAAAGTGCACCACCAATTTACTGTGGCTAAATGGTTTGGAAACTCCCGTCGGAGCCGGTCAGGGAACTGATTCGGCAGTGCGCGCAGATCAGCGTCAATCCCCGGGCCGAATGGCTCGACGAACTCGACGCCGAAGTGCTTGCCGCCAGTCCCGCGATCGCCGCCGATCCGGAACTGGCCGCGGCGGTGAGCCGGAGCAATCGGGCCAACCTGTACTTCTGGGGAGCGGCCAATGTGCGCGACCCCGGGGCGCCGGTGCCGCCGAACACCGGTCCCGAGCCGATCAACATCGCGCGCGAAGTGGCGCGCCGCGGCCTGACGGCCTTCACGCTGGATGCCTACCGGGTCGGCGAAGGCGTGGCGTGGCGGCGCTTGATGGAGATCGCCTTCGAACTGACCTCGGATCCGGCCGAACTGCACGAACTTCTGGACGTGTGTTCCCGGTCGATCAGCGCCTTCATCGAGGGCACGCTCGCGGGCATCGCCGAGCAGATCGACCAGGAGCTCGACGACCTCACCCGCGGGACCCACGCCGAGCGACGCGAGACCGTCGCCCTGATCCTCGAGGGGGCCCCGATCACCCGCAAGCGTGCCGAGGCCCGGCTGGGCTATGCGCTGACCGGGCCGCACACCGCGGCGGTCATCTGGAGCGACGACCCTGCCGGCGATATGGCCCGGCTCGATGCGGCCGCAGAGGCGCTGGGCCACGCCGCGGGAGTCCGGCCGCTGACCATCCTCGCCAGCGCCGCAACTCGTTGGGTGTGGGTGCCGGCCAGGTCGATTGACACTGCCGCGCTGAGCCATTCGATCGATTCCGACATCCGCGTCGCCATCGGCCCGTGCGCCGAGGGAATAGACGGGTTCCGCCGCAGCCACTTCGACGCCATCACGACGCAACAGATGATGGCGCGACTGCAATCGCCGCAGCGCGTCGCGCTTTTCGCCGACGTCGAGCTGGTGGCGTTGATCACCGCCGATACCGACCGCACTACCAAGTTCATCCACCACGCGCTCGGCGACCTGGAGACGGCAGGAAGCGAACTACAGGAATACGTGCGTGTTTTCGTCCACGAGCAGTGCAACGCATCGCGTGCGGCGGCGCGGCTTTACACCCATCGCAACACCCTGTTGCGCCGCTTGGCGCGCGCCGACGAACTGCTGCCGCGGCCCCTTGCCCAGAGCAGTGTCAACGTAGCCGTGGCACTGGATGTGCTGCGCTGGAGTGGCCGGTAGCGAGTTCGGGTCGGCGCGATCTTTATTGAATTTCGCGAATCCCCTGCGGCCGCAGACAAGAGCCGTTAGTGTTCATTTCAGGGTCGGGGGACCCAAACTCAGGGGTCGGGGGACCCTAAAATTCAAAACCATTACAGCGCTGGAACATGCGCGTTCGGGTTGCGCTCGCGAGAGGCCCGGGACGCCGCGTGCGTCGTTGTGGTCCGCATGCGCAGACCATCGATCGCGCACGCGGGATCCGGGCCCTGGCGACTTCGCTTCGCGGCCGGGCATTGCGGGCGCGCATTCTTTGATTCGTCAGGCTGTGGCCGGCGAACTGCGCCGCGTCCAGTACCCCGGTTCGGCCCTCTCAGTGGGATGATGACGAGGTGGCTGACGGCGAAACACCCTCAGAAGTCTCCGGCGCACCCGAACAATCGGCTTCCGCTGGACCACCTCCCGCGGCAGCGCCGGCGCCCGCACCCACGGCGACCAGGCCGGTAAAGACAACATGGAAAATGTTGTTCGCTGCCCTGCCGGGACACCTGGCCACCGGGCTGACTCACCTCGGTCGGTGGCTGACCCAGCTGGGCCGGTGGCTGGCCCGATTGGGCAGGCGCCTCGCGCGCCTCGGTGAGATCAAACCCACGCCGCTACAGAAGCTCGCCCTGCTCAGCGGACTTGCCGCGGCGAGTATCTTTGGAGCGCTGGCGTTTCCGGCCAATCCGATCGGACAGGCGTGTGTCATCGCTTTCGTTCCCGGACTCTGTATCGCCATCGGCGTCTACGGCACGCGCTGGCACGTCGGGCAAGGACTCGATCAGCACCTGATCCGAGCCACTCAGACGGCGGTCCATACCACCCTGCAATTGCGGAAAACCGTCCACTACGTCGACGAACGTCTTTCCGCGGCGCAGACTCACCTCGAGAGCGGCGGCGACGAGGGTGCGCTGATCGAGATAGTGCGCGCCAGGACCGCGACCGAATTGTCCCTCGGTGTTTCGGAAGTCCGGCCACGGCAGTGGGATTCGGCACGCGCGGTCCAGGCCGCCGGGGAAACCCGCGGCTCTTCGGTGACCCGGGCCACGACCGACGGCGAGTTCATCAGCGGCAGCGTCGCGCGGGTGGAAGACCAGTACACCGTGATCCTCAATCGCGGCGCGGTGCACGGTATACGGCCGGATATGGTCTTCGCGGTACTGGCAGACGGGGGTGATCCGATTGTCGACCCCGAGACGGGTGCGGTGATCGGCGAACTGCCCGCCGAAAAGCTGCGCGTCAAAGTCGTTGACGTGCAACCGAAATTCTCGCGTGCGGTGACCTTCCGCACGTCGACTCCCGCACTGGTCGCCTACCCGGCGATGAGCATGTACTCGCTGAGCGCCGCAGGGGAGGTCGGGACCTTCGACTTCAGCGACGAGTCACTCAGCAGAATGCTCGAAAACGAGTTCGCCGAACCGACTTTCGTTCGCGAGAAGATCGCGACCGCCAAGTCCGACGCGCAGCCGGTCCGGCCCGAAGCGGCGATCGACGTCGGCGATCGGGTCCGCCAAGTCCGCTGCTGAGCCCCGGAATCTGTAGGCAGCCGGCCCGTCGCGGTTCTGCCGTTGAGTCGTCACGAGGGACTATCGCCCCGGGCACTTAGACGGCACCACGATGGCACCCGAAGCCCCACTACCCGGCTGTTCCGTTCGCGCCCTGGGTGCCCGGGTTGCCGTTAGGGCCAGACGGAGGTGTGACTCCCCCGCTGCCACTCGCACCGCCGGCGCCGACCGTGCCGGCGCCACCGCCCGTGCCGCCGGCACCACCCGATCCAGCCGCCCCGCCGGTGCCGGCAGCACCGCCCAGGAGCCCACCACGTCCGCCCACTCCACCGGGAATACCGCCGGCGCCACCGTTCCCGCCGTCGCCGCCGTTGCCGGCATCACCACCTGCGCCACCGGCACCACCGAAGGTGGTGACCCCTGGCACGCCGACTGCTTTGCCGCCGGTGCCGGCGTCACCACCCGCCCCTCCGGCAGCGCCCAACCCGCCGATCCCCCCGGTACCGGCACTCCCGCCGTTGCCACCGCTGCCGAACAGCCCTACGGCCGCACCGCCATTGCCACCCACACCGCCTGCCCCGCCGTTGCCACCGTTCCCGCCGTTGCCTCCGTCGCCGCCGGCGCCACCGGCTCCGCCGGTTGCCGTGATACCCGAGGAACTGCTGGTGCTGTTGACGGTCGCGTTTCCGGCGTTGCCGCCGAGGCCACCGCCGCCCCCGGCGGCGCCGTTGCCACCGGCACCGCCCGCACCACCTACGCCGCCGTTGCCGCCATTGCCGAACAGGGTGCCTCCGCTCCCTCCGGCGCCGCCCGCGCCGCCGGCACCGCCGTTTCCGCCGGAAACGCCGGTCACGCCGCCGGCCCCGGAGCCGCCGCTTCCTCCCCTGGTGGCACCGACGCCGGAGGCGGTGAGTGCGTTGCCCCCGGCGCCACCGTCGCCGCCGCTGCTGCCCGGGGCCACCCCTGCGGACCCGTTGCCTCCGTTACCGCCGATAGCGGTGCCGTTCACACTGGTTATCGTCGCGTCACCCCCGGCACCGCCGTCAGCGCCGGCTCCGCCCGCGATCGAGACACCGCCATTGCCCCCGGCGCCGCCCGTGGTGACCAGGCTGGTTCCAGACGTGGATGTCGCGCTCGCGCCGTCGCCACCCGCACCGCCGGTAGGAGTCAGGCCAACCCCGGCGTCGCCGGTGCCGCCAACAGAACCGGTCCGGCTGCCCGGGCCGCTGACATCCGGGGGGCTGATGCCGGCACCGGCCGCGGGGCCGGGAGTTGGGTTGCCTGCGGTTCCGGCGGCGCCGACGCCGCCGGTGCCACCGTTGCCTCCGGCGCCGATCAAGCCGGCATTTCCGCCGGTGCCCCCGGCCGCTCCCATCCCGCCATTGACGCCGGCCACCCCGACACCGCCGGTCCCGCCCGGACCGCCATTGCCGTACAACCATCCGCCGGATCCGCCCGCACCGCCGGCCGCGCCGGCACCGCCGGCCCCGCCCGCACCGCCGTTGCCCAACAACCCGGCGGCGCCGCCGGCACCTCCCGGCTGGCCGAAGGCGCCGGGCGCGCCGTTCCCGCCGTTGCCGAACAACAGCCCGCCCGGCCCGCCGGCCTGCCCCGGCGCCGTCCCGTCGGCACCGTTTCCGATCAGCGGACGTCCGAGCAGCAGCTGAGTCGGCGCGTTGACGATGCCGGCCACACCCTGCTCCAGCGCCTGCAGAGGTGACACGTTGGCTGCTTCGGCCGCCGCATACAGGTCCGCACCGGTACTCAGTGCCCGCACGAACTGCGCGTGAAAGGCGGCGGCCTGTCGACTGAGGGTTTGGTACCCCTGGGCGTGTGCGCCGAAGACCGCCGCAATGGCGCCGGATACCTCGTCCGCGCCCGCAGCCACCACTCCCGTGGTCGAGGCTGCCGCCGCCGCACTGGCCGCGTTGACAGCCGAACCGACATTTGCCAGGTCGGTCGCCACCGCCGCCACCGACTCCGATACGACCGTCACAAAAGACATGCCCGATCTCCTCACCCGAACAGGACACCCGGCGTGCAACGGCAACCGCCGAGAACACAGACAGCCAGCATCGTATGCCGAATGTGCGTGCCTTCGGAACGAGAAATATTTGAGGTTTCGGTGTTTCGCTCTGCGGGGGTCCCGATCAACCGGCGTCTGAAAGGGGCTCCCCCGCCCGCCGCAGCATCGCCTCCGCATGCCGCAGCACCGGTGAGTCCACCATCTGCCCCTCGAACGCGAACACCCCGCGCTCCGTCTTGGCCGCCAGCAGTACCCGGCGTGCCCAGTCCAGGGTTTCGTCGCTAGGCCGGTACGCCCTGCGCACCACGTCCACCTGGCTGGGGTGGATGCACACGGTTACGTCGAATCCGACCGCCACGGCATCGACCGCCTCCGTCTGCAGGCCTTCCACATCCCGGATGTCCAGATGCACGGCATCGAGCGCCAAGCGGTCAAACGCACTGGCCGCCAACAGGAGTGTGGAGCGGACATGGCGCGCCACATCGCGATAGGTGCCGTCCGCGCGCCGGCTGGAGCTGCCGCCCAGGGTGGCGATCAGATCCTCCGCACCCCACATCATCCCGACGGTGCGCTCGGCCGCCGCGATCTCGGCAGCGAACAACGCGCCCCGCGCAGTCTCCACCAGAGCGATCACGTCGCGCGGCGCAAGCGCCGCTACCTGAGCCGCCGACTCGGTCTTGGGCAGCATCACCGTCGTGTACGCGGTGTGCGCCAAGGCTTCCAGATCGCGGGCCTGGTCATCGGTGCCGGCGGCGTTGATCCGCACGACCGTGCGCTCCGGGTCCAGCGGGGTGTCCCGCAATGCCTGGCGTGCGGCCGCTTTCTCCGCCGCCGAGACACCGTCTTCCAGGTCCAGGATCACCACGTCGGCGGCCGCGGCCGCCTTCGCGAAACGTTCGGGACGATCGGCCGGGCAGAACAACCATCCCGGCCCGGCAGCACGCAGACTCATCAGGCCTCCCCGGCGGGGCGCTTCTGCACGAGCGTTGTGCGCACCGCTTTTGCCACGACATCGCCGTGCTGGTTGCGCCCGGTGTGCTCCAGCGTCACGATGCCTTCACCCGGGCGGCTTTTCGACTCCCGCTTGTTGGTGCACACGGTCTCGGCGTACAGCGTGTCGCCGTGAAACATCGGCTTGGGGAACGACACTTCCGAGAAGCCGAGATTCGCGACGATGGTGCCCAGCGTCAGCTGCGCGACGGACAGCCCGACCAGCGTGGAGAGCGTGAACATCGAATTGACCAGCCGCTCACCGCGAAAGCCCGGTTGGTCGGCGGCCCACGCCGCATCGAGGTGCAGCGATTGGGTGTTCATGGTGAGCGTGGTGAAGAGTACGTTGTCGGCCTCGGTCACGGTGCGCCCGGGCCGGTGCAGATAGATCGTCCCCACCTCGAACTCTTCGAACCACAGGCCGCGCTGGACGACTCGCCTTCCCGCTTCCCCCGCCGACTCGCCGACTGTGGAATCTGCAACGCGACTCGCCGGTGCAGCGTCGCCGGATTCACGCTCGGCGGGTGTCTCCGCCGTCACGACAGCCCCAGCGAGCGGGCGATCAGCATCAACTGCACCTCCGTGGTGCCCTCGCCGATCTCCAGAATCTTGCTGTCCCGGTAGTGACGGGCGACCGGGTACTCGTTCATGAATCCGTAGCCGCCGTGAATCTGGGTGGCGTCGCGGGCGTTGTCCATCGCCGCCTCCGAGGAGATCATCTTGGCGATGGCCGCCTCCTTCTTGAAAGGCTTGCCGGCCAGCATCTTTGCCGCCGCGTCGTAGTACGCGGTGCGCGCGACGTGTGCGCGCGCTTCCATGCGCGCGATCTTGAAGCTGATCGCCTGGTAGGAGCTGATCGGCTGGCCGAAGGACTGCCGCTCGTTGGCGTATTTGACGCTCTCGTCCACGCAGCCTTGTGCCACCCCGGTGGCCAGTGCGGCGATCGCGATGCGGCCCTCGTCGAGGATCGACAGGAAGTTGGCGTAGCCCTTGCCGCGGGTGCCCAGCAGATTCTCCTCGGGCACCCGCGCGTCGTCGAAGGTCAGCGGATGGGTGTCCGAGGCGTTCCAGCCGACCTTGTTGTAGGTCGGCTCGACGATGAATCCCGGTGTGCCGTTGGGCACGATGATGGTCGAGATCTCCTTCTTGCCGTCCGCGATGGTTCCGGTGACGGCGGTGACGGTGACCAGTGAGGTGATATCGGTGCCGGAGTTGGTGATGAACTGCTTGCTGCCGTTGACGATCCATTCGCCACCCTCGAGGCGCGCCGTGGTGCGCGTGCTGCCGGCGTCGGAGCCGGCGCCCGGTTCGGTAAGCCCGAACCCGGCCAGCGCCCGTCCGGCAAGCAGATCGGGCAACCACTGCTGCTTCTGCTCCTCGGTGCCGAAGCGGAAGATCGGCATGGCACCCAGACCGACGCCCGCCTCCAGGGTGATGGCCACCGACTGGTCGACCTTGCCGAGTTCCTCGAGCGCCAGCGAAAGAGCGAAGTAGTCGCCGCCCATGCCGCCGTACTCTTCCGGGAAGGGCAGGCCGAACAGGCCCATCTCCCCCGTCTTGGCGACGACCTCGTAGGGAAAGCTGTGCTCCTCATCGTGTTTGGCCGAGACCGGCGCCACGACGGTGCGCGCGAAGTCGGCCACCGTGTCGCGGAGGTCCTCGTATTCCTTGGGGATGGTCCCTGCGGGAATCGTTGTCGTCATGATTCGCTATTCCTTGCCTTCTGTTGCTGTGCCCGGGACCAGCCGGGCCAAGACCTGATCGACGGTCACCTGGTCGCCGACCGACACCAGTACCTCCACCTGCCCGGAGACCGGTGCCGCCAGCGAGTGCTCCATCTTCATCGCCTCGACGACCACCACCACGTCGCCCTCCGAAACCTCGGTGCCCGAATCCGCCTGTACCGCAATGACACTGCCGGGCATGGGGCTGACGACCTCTGCGGGGCGCTCGCCTGCCGCACGGTGGATCCGGTGTTCCTCAGCCTCCCGGATATGCCAGGTGCCACGCTCGTCGGCGATCCACAGGTGCCGGCCGGCTTCGGCCCACCGATAGTCCCGGCGCACACCGTTCAGCGCAACGCTCATGCGCCCCGGCACGATCTGCGCACTGGCAGTGACGGTTTCACCCTCGCCGACCTGCACCTCGGCCGCATCCCGCAGGCCCCACACCGAGACGGTCTCGGTGCGCTGCGGAGTGCGCATCGCGGTGCGCACCGGCGCGGCGGCGGCTCCGATCCGCCATCCGGTCGGGGCGGCCCACAGGCTGCCGCGTGCGCGCCGCTGCAGAGCCCACTGGACATACAGACCACCCGCGGCGAACACATCGTCAGGCGCCGCCAGCGGTTCGAAGTCACCCAGCCGCTCGTCGAGCAGGGCGGTGTCGAGGTCGCCGGCCTGCACCCGTTCGTCGGCCAGCAGGAACCGCAGAAACTCGACGTTGGTCTGCACACCGAGCACCGCGGTTCGTGACAGTGCCTGATCGAGCCGTGCCAGCGCCTGCGTCCGGTCACTGCCGTGCGCGATCACCTTGCTCAGCATCGGGTCGTAGTCGCTGCCGACCACGGTGTCGGCCAACAGCGAAGAGTCCACGCGCACACCGGGTCCGGACGGCTCGACGACCTGTAGTACCCGGCCCCCGGTGGGCAGGAACCCGCGCGCCGGATCCTCGGCGTACACCCGGGCTTCGATCGCATGCCCGCGCAGTTCGATGTCGTCCTGGGCGAACGCGAGCTTCTCGCCGGCGGCCACTCGTAGCTGCCACTCGACGAGATCGAGCCCGGTGACCGCCTCGGTGACCGGGTGTTCCACCTGCAACCGGGTGTTCATCTCCATGAAGAAGAACTCGTCGGGGCGTGCGGCGGACACGATGAACTCGACGGTGCCGGCGCCGACGTAGTCGACGCTGCGGGCGGTGTTGCACGCGGCGGCGCCGATCCGCTCGCGCGTCGCCGCATCCAGCAACGGCGAGGGCGCCTCCTCGATCACCTTCTGGTGGCGCCGTTGCAGGCTGCATTCGCGCTCGCCGAGATGCACCACGTTACCGTGCGTGTCGGCGAGCACCTGCACCTCGATGTGCCTGGGCCGCAACACAAAACGTTCGAGGAACAGCGTGTCGTCACCGAAAGCCGAGGCGGCCTCGCGCCGCGCGCTCACCAGTGCATCTCGCAACCGGGCGGGTTCCTCGACCATCCGCATGCCTTTGCCGCCGCCTCCGGCCGACGGCTTCACCAGCACCGGGTATCCCACGTCGCCGGCCGCCGCGATGAGCTCGTCGTCGGTCAGTCCCGGTCGCGCGATCCCGGGCACCACCGGCACCTCGAACGCGGCGACGGCGTTCTTGGCGGCGATCTTGTCGCCCATCACTTCGATCGCGTGCGCGGGGGGCCCCAGGAACACCACCCCGGCGCGGTCACACGCCGCCGCGAATTCCGCGTTCTCCGAGAGGAATCCGTAGCCGGGATGAATCGCCTGCGCCCCGGTGCGCGTCGCGGCGTCAATCACCTTCGCGATGTCGAGGTAGCTTTCGCGGGCCGCCGCAGGTCCCAGCCGCACCGCGGTGTCGGCCTCCTGCACGTGCCGCGCATCGGCGTCGGGGTCGCTGTAGACGGCGACCGAGCGGATACCCAGCCGGCGCAGCGTGCGGATCACCCGCACCGCGATCTCGCCGCGGTTGGCCACTAGAACAGTGTCAAACATGTCACATCCGGAAGACGCCGTAGGAGACCGATTCCAGCGGGGCATGGGCGCACACCGAAAGCGCCAGCCCGACAACCGTTCTGGTATCGGCAGGGTCGATGACGCCGTCGTCCCACAGACGGGCGGTCGAATAGTAGGGATTGCCCTGGTCCTCATACTGCTCGCGGATCGGCGCTTTGAACGCCTCTTCCTCCTCGGTCGACCAGGGCTTGCCGGAGGCGGACAGCTGTTCACCGCGCACGGTGGCCAGCACCGAGGCGGCCTGTTCGCCGCCCATCACCGAGATGCGCGCGTTCGGCCACATCCACAGGAATCGCGGCGAGTACGCCCGTCCGCACATCGAATAGTTGCCCGCGCCATAGGATCCGCCGATCACCACGGTCAGCTTCGGGACTCGCGCACACGCCACCGCCGTCACCATCTTCGCGCCGTGCTTGGCGATGCCGCCGGCCTCGTAGTCGCGGCCCACCATGAACCCGGCGATGTTCTGCAGGAACAGCAGCGGGATCCGGCGCTTGTCGCACAGCTCGATGAAATGCGCTCCCTTGACCGCGGATTCGCTGAACAGCACGCCATTGTTGGCGATGATGCCCACCGGGTGGCCGTGGATGTGCGCGAAGGCGGTCACCAGTGTCTTGCCGTAATTGGCCTTGAACTCGCTGAACTCGCCGCCGTCGACCAGGCGCACGATCACCTCGTGAACGTCGTAGGGCACCCGCGGATCCGGGGGCACCACGCTGTAGAGGTCGGTCTGGTCGAATGTAGCGTCCACCGTCGGCGCGATGTCCCACTGCGCCGGCTCCCGTGGTCCGAACGTTGCCGCGATCGAACGGACGATCCGCAGCGCGTCCTCGTCGTCCTCGGCCAGATGGTCGGTGACGCCGGACACCCGGGAGTGCAGATCCCCGCCGCCGAGTTCTTCAGCCGTGACGATCTCGCCGGTGGCCGCCTTCACCAGGGGTGGGCCACCGAGGAAGATCGTGCCCTGCTCGCGGACGATGACGGCTTCGTCGCTCATCGCCGGCACATACGCGCCACCCGCCGTGCACGACCCGAGAACCGCAGCGACTTGCGGAATTCCCTTGCCGCTCATGGTCGCCTGGTTGTAGAAGATCCGGCCGAAGTGCTCGCGGTCGGGAAAGACCTCGTCCTGGCGGGGCAGGAAGGCGCCGCCGGAGTCGACGAGGTAGATGCACGGCAGCAGGTTCTGCAGGGCGACCTCCTGCGCGCGCAGGTGCTTCTTGACCGTCATCGGGTAGTAGGTGCCGCCCTTGACGGTGGCGTCGTTGGCGACGATGACGCACTCGCGCCCCGACACCCGCCCGATCCCGGTGATGATTCCCGCGCCCGGAGATTCGTCGCCATACATGCCGTTGGCGGCCAGCGCGCCGAGTTCGAGGAACGGGCTGCCAGGGTCGAGCAGGCGGTCCACCCGTTCGCGCGGCAACAGTTTGCCGCGGCTGACATGACGCTCGCGGGCCCGCTCGTTACCGCCGAGGGCGGCCGCGGCCAGCTTCTCGTTGAGGTCGGCGACCAATCGGCGATGTTCATCGGCGAAAGTCGGTGCGATCGTCGTCACCGCGCCACCAGGTCCGAAAGAATAAGCGGCGGCTGGGTTTTGGCAGTTACTTCGTCGACCGAGACGTCCGGGGCGGTCTCGATGAGATGCAGGCCGTCGTCGCGGACGTCGATGACGGCCAACTCGGTGACGATCCGGTTGACACAGCCCACGCCGGTCAACGGCAGGGTGCAGCGCTCCAGGATCTTCGGGCTACCGTCCTTGGCGGCGTGCTCCATCATCACGATCACCTTGCGGGCGCCGTGCACCAGATCCATCGCACCGCCCATCCCCTTGACCATCTTGCCCGGGATCATCCAGTTGGCGAGGTCACCGGTGACCGAAACCTGCATGGCCCCGAGCACCGCCACGTCGAGGTGGCCGCCGCGGATGATCCCGAACGAGGTGGAGGACCCGAAGAACGACGCGCCGGGCAGGACGGTCACCGTCTCCTTGCCGGCGTTGATCAAATCGGCGTCGACGTCCTCCCGTTTCGGGTAGGGCCCCACGCCGAGGATCCCGTTCTCCGAGTGCAGGACGACATGCACTCCGTCTGGGATGTGGTTGGGGATCAGCGTGGGCATACCGATGCCCAGGTTGACGTACTGACCCTCGGTGAACTCGGAGGCGATGCGAGCCGCCATGTCGTCCCTCGTCCAGGTCACAGCTTGCCCCTTTCCCCCGCGAGTGTGCGGCCAGCTTCACATTCGTCGCCGAGCGTGCGGCCAGCCTCACGCTCGGCCAAACCGGCAGCCCTCACCGCACCGTCTCCTTCTCGATTCGCTTCTCCGGATCTGGCACGTGCACCACGCGCTGCACGAAAACACCCGGCGTGTGCACGGTGGCCGGATCGATCTCGCCGGGCTCGACAAGGTGTTCGACCTCGGCGATGGTGATCCGGCCGGCGGGTGCGCATTCGGGGTTGAAGTTGCCGGCGGCGTAGCGGTACACCAGGTTGCCGTGCCGGTCGCCCTTCCAGGCGTGCACCAGAGCGAAATCGGTGCGGATTCCCCGCTCGAGAACGTAGGTGACGCCGTCGAACTCGCGGGTCTCCTTGGGCGGCGACACGATCGCCACCTCCCCCGAGGCGTCGTAGCGCCACGGCAGGCCGCCGTCGGCGATCTGGGTGCCCACCCCTGCCGGGGTGTAGAAGGCGGGAATGCCCATCCCGCCGGCCCGCAGCCGCTCGGCCAGGGTGCCCTGCGGGGTCAACTCCACTTCCAGTTCACCGGAGAGGAATTGGCGTGCGAATTCCTTGTTCTCGCCCACGTAGGACGAGACGGTGCGGCGGATTCTCTTGTGCTGCAAGAGCACTCCCAGTCCGATCCCGTCGACTCCGCAGTTGTTGGACACCGTCTCCAGATCGGTGACTCCGAGGTCGGCCAGCGCCGATATCAAGGCTTCCGGGATGCCACACAGCCCGAATCCCCCGACGGCCAGGGAGGAGCCGTCGGTTATGTCCGCGACCGCCTCCGCAGCGGTCGCCACCACCTTGTCCATGTGTCGCAGAGCCTCCGATTTCAGTTAATAATCATTAACTCAGGCAGTGAGAATACCATTCCTGACCGGGCGCGTCCAGGGTGGGTGGGCCGCTCAGCAGCGGCTATGGACCGCCGGCGAGCCACTCGATCGCCGCCTGACGCATCTCGACTTTGCGAACCTTGCCGGTCACCGTCATCGGGAACTCCGCGACGAGTCGCAGGTACCGCGGGATCTTGAACCGGGCGATGCGGCCGGCACAGAACTCCCGCAGCGCATCCATGGTCAACTCCGCCGCCTCGTCGCGGAGCCTGACGACCGCCATGATCTCCTCGCCGTAGCGTTCGTCCGGCACCCCGATGACGTGGACGTCGGCGATGTCGGGATGGGTATGGAGGAATTCCTCGATCTCGCGCGGCGAGATGTTCTCGCCGCCGCGCATGATGATGTCCTTGATGCGACCGGTGATCTGCACGTAGCCGCAGTCGTCCATCGCGGCCAGGTCTCCGGTGTGCATCCAGCCGTCGGCGTCGATCACCTCCGCCGTCTTCGCCTCGTCGTTCCAGTACCCCGACATCACCGAATAGCCGCGGGTACAGAACTCGCCGGACACGCCACGGGGCAGCGTCCGGCCGGTATCGGGTTCCACCACTTTGACTTCCAGATGCGGACCGACGCGCCCGACGGTGCCGACGCGCCGCTCCAGCGCGTCGTCGGTGCGAGTCTGGGTGCTGACGGGACTCGTTTCGGTCATGCCGTAGCAGATCGAGACCCCGGGCATGTGCATGCGCTCGATCACCTGACGCATCACCTCGACGGGGCAGGGGGCGCCCGCCATGATCCCGGTGCGAAGGCTGTCCAGCCGGTAGTCGGCGAAGTCGGGCAGGCCGAGTTCGGCGATGAACATCGTCGGCACCCCGTACAGGCTCGTGCAGCGTTCGGCCTGCACCGCGCGCAGGGTCGCCGCGGGATCGAAGCCCGGCGCCGGGATCACCATGCAGGCACCGTGGCTGGTCGCCGCGAGGTTGCCCATGACCATGCCGAAGCAGTGGTAGAAGGGCACCGGGATGCAGATCCGGTCATGCTCGGTGTACTCGAGCAACTCCCCCACCAGGAAGCCGTTGTTGAGGATGTTGCGGTGACTGAGCGTGACACCTTTCGGGTAACCCGTTGTGCCGGAGGTGTATTGGATGTTGATCGGATCGACGGGCCGCGGTGTCGCTGGCGCGGTCAGGTCGGCAGGCGTGGTGGCCAACTCGTCCCAGCGACCGGTGCCCATGATCACCACGTCGCGCAGCGCACCACAGTCCGGCCTGACCTCGTTCAGCATCGACAGGTAGTCGGCATCCCTGAACCCGGCGGCGGCGATCACCATCGCAACGCCGGATTGCTGCAGCGCGTAGAGCAATTCGCGCGCACGGTAGGCGGGGTTGATGGTCACCAGGATCGCCCCGATCTCGGCGGTGGCGTATTGGACAAGGACCCATTCCCACCGGTTGGGCGCCCAGACACCGACCCGGTCGCCCGGGCCGATGCCGGCCCGCAACAGCCCGGTCGCCAACCGGCGCACGTCGGCGACGAACTCGGTATAGCTCCACCGCCGGCCCGCCGCGACATCGACGAGCGCCTCGCGGGTTCCGAACAACGCTGCGGTGTCAGCAAGATTCGCGCCGATGGTCGTCTCCAGCAACGCGGGAGTGTCCGGACCGCGTTCGTAGGAAAGCGGTTCGGGTTCTGCGGCTTCGGTGGTTGCCACGGTTCCTCCGGCCGGTGATCGGGTGCTACGTTAGTGACGATTAACCGACATGTCCAGGAGGCCGTCATGCCAGCGTCCGCCCCGGACAGCGAACCCGGGCAGCCGGAGCCGCCAAATCGACGCAGCCAGTTGAAGTCCGACCGGCGCCAACAACTTTTGTCGGCCGCCGAGCGGTTGTTCGCCGAGCGCGGATTCCTCGCGGTGCGGCTGGAAGACATCGGCGCTGCCGCCGGCGTCAGCGGTCCCGCCATCTACCGGCACTTCCCCAACAAGGAGTCGCTGTTGGTCGAGTTGCTGGTGGGCATCAGCGCCGGCCTGCTCGCCGGTGCGCGCGCCGTACAGGACCGCGGTGTCGACGCGGCAGCGACCCTGGACGGGTTGATCGATTTCCACCTCGATTTCGCCCTCGGCGAACCCGATCTCATCAGGATTCAGGACCGTGACCTCGCGCACCTGCCCGCGGCCGCCGAACGGCAGGTGCGCCGCGCGCAGCGGCAGTACGTCGAGATCTGGGTGGGCGTGCTGCGCGAGCTGAATCCCGATCTCGCCGAAGCCGACGCGCGGCTGATGGCGCACGCCGCGTTCGGGTTGCTGAACTCCACGCCGCACAGCATGAAGTCGGCCGACACCAAGTCGGCGCGGGCGGCGCGCTCGCGCGCGGTCATGCGGGCAATGACCCTCGCGGCGCTGACCGCCGGTGGTCGATAGCCGTTGGGGTGCCGGTCGCGAAACCCCTCCGCCGCAATGCCCGGTACCCTTCGAAGTGGATATGAACGATCCACGTCGCACCCAGCAATTCGGTCCCCCTCAACCGGGGTCTGGTTCGTCATGGGCGCAGCACCCTGGGAATTCGGAGCCGATCGACTACCCCGCCTACGCCGACGAGATGCCGTACGCCAGCTACGGCGGGGGTGGTTCGGCGTGGTCGCCGGGCGGATACGCGCCCAATCCCACCCAACAGTTGCCGCCCCAGTACTGGCAGCCGCAGGGACCGCCGAAAAACGAGGAGCCGCCCGAAGGGCCGCCCCGTTCACCCCGGTGGTTGTGGTTCGTGGCCGGCGCGGCGGTGTTGCTCGTCATCGGGTTGGTCGTGGCGCTCGTCATCGCCAACGGGTCGCTGAAACAGCAGACCGCGATCGAGCCGCTGCCGCCGGTGCCCAGCACCACCGTGGCTCCTCCGACAACCCTGACGACGCCGCCCACCACCACCCGCAGGGCGCCGCGCACCACGACGACCGCCCCGCCGGGTACGACCACGCCTCCCGGCGTTCCCAACACCCCAGGGGCCATGCAGACGGTCGTCTACAGCGTCTCCGGTGAGGGCCGCGCCATCAGCGTCATGTACATGGATGCCGGTGACATGATCCAGACCGAGTTCAACGTGGCCCTGCCGTGGACCAAGCAGGTCAGCCTGTCCACCTCGGCGAAAGCCCCGGCGAGCGTCACGGTGGTCAATATCGGCCACGAGATCACCTGCTCGGTCACGGTGGCCGGGGTTCAGGTGCGGCAGCGCACCGGCCAGGGCCTGACCATCTGCGACGCTCCGCGCTAGCGGCTTTCCGTCACCGCGTACCGCGGAACCCGCACTTTGAGCATCGCCAACAGTCCCACGAACAGCACCAGGCAGATGCCGCCCAGACCGGCCCGGGCGACGCCGAAGATGTCGACGAAGACGGAGAACAGCCACGGCGCCAGGAACGCCACGGCGCGGCCCGTCATCGTGTAGAGGCCGAACGCCACGCCCTCCTTGCCGTGCTGCGCCATGCGCAACAGCAGCGCCCGCGCCGACGACTGCGACGGCCCGATGAACAGACACAGCAGCAGCCCGCACACCCAGAAAGCCAACGCCCCGGAAAGAGCCAGCAGGCTCAGCCCCGCGGCGAGGATCGCGGTCAGCGACACGACGATGACGGGCTTGGATCCCACCCGGTGGTCGACCAACCCGCCCAGCACGGCACCGATCGCGGCGACCACGCTTCCGGCGACCCCGAAGATGAGCACATCGGCCTTCGACAGCGTGTAGACGTTGACCCCGAGGACCGCGCCGAACGCGAAGATCGCCGCCAGGCCGTCCCGGAAGATCGCGCTGGCCAGCAGGAAATAGACGAGATTGCGGTCGCGCCGCCACTCGGAGGAGATGTCGATCCAGAGCCTGCGGTAGCCGCCCAGCAGGCTGGTCTGGGGAACGGCCTCCGCCGTCTGGCCATCGGGCACGCGATGGGCGACGAACAGCAGCGGCAGCCCCAGGATCGCCAGCCACGCTGCGGCCAGCAGCATCGCCTCCCGCACATTGAGCCCGTCGTTGGTCGACACGTGCAGCAGGCCGCGCTCGTCGCCGTTGCCGGTCATGAAGCCCAGATAGACCAGGATCAGCAGCAGCACACTGCCGACGTATCCCGCTGCCCAGCCGAATCCGGAGATGCGTCCGGCCGTTGCCGGCGTCGAAAACTCCCGCAGCATCGCGTTGTAGGGAACGCTGGCCAGGTCGCCGCACGCGGCGGTCGCGGCCAGCAGCGCCAGGCCCGCGAAGAAATAACCGGGCCGATCGTGAATCTGTGACATTGCGCACGTCGTCGCGACCGCGCAAGCGGTCAGCACTCCCAGAGCGACATGCCGCCGATGCTGAGAGACCACCCACACGCCGACGACGGGTGCCAGCAACGCGACCACGATTCCGGCGACGGCGGCGAAACGCCCCAACCAGCTCTCCGGAGTGGCACCACCGGGGGTGCCCTCCCCCACGCTGCTGGTCAGGTAGACCGAGAAGACGAAGGTCGCGGTGATCGCGTTCAGGCCGGTCGAACCGCAGTCCCACAACGCCCAGGCCACAATCCGGGTTCGTGAGGAGCGTTGCCGGGCCGGCTGCGCATTCGCGGCCACGGCGCCTTGGCGGTCGGTGGCGCCCGGCTGCGGCTCAGTCATGCACGGAACTCTATTAGTTGTGGCGGGGAGCCGGTCTGCCCGATGCCGTGTCTACGATCGTCTGCATGCCGATACCCGCTCCCAGCCCAGACGCGCGCGCGGTTGTCACCGGAGCTTCGCAGAACATCGGCGAAGCACTGGCCACCGAGCTGGCCGCGCGGGGCCACAGCCTGATCATCACCGCGCGCCGCGAGGACCTGCTCAACCAGCTCGCCGCCCGGCTCACGGACAAGTACCGCGTCACGGTCGAGGTGCGCCCGGCCGACCTCGCCGACCCGTCCGAGCGCACCAAGCTCTGCGACGAACTGGCGACCCGGCCCATCTCGATCCTGTGCGCCAACGCCGGCACCGCGACCTTCGGCGCGGTCGCCGACCTGGACCCGGCCGGCGAAAAGGCTCAGGTGCAGCTGAATGCCGTTGCGGTGCATGACCTTACGCTGGCGGTGCTGCCGGGCATGATCGCGCGCGGCGCCGGCGGCATCCTGATTTCCGGCTCGGCGGCGGGCAATTCGCCGATTCCCTACAACGCGACCTACGCGGCCACCAAGGCCTTCGCGAACACCTTCAGCGAATCGCTGCGCGGAGAAGTCCGCAAGCACGGCGTGCACGTCACGCTGCTGGCGCCGGGACCGGTGCGCACGGACCTGCCCGAGGGCGACGAACGGTCCCTGGTGGAGAAGCTGGTGCCCGACTTCCTGTGGATCTCCACCGAGCACACCGCGCAGGTCTCGTTGGATGCGTTGGAGCGCAACAAGATGCGCATCGTCCCAGGCCTGACGTCCAAGGCGATGTCGGTGGCCAGCGGGTATGCGCCGCGGGCCATCGTGGCGCCGATCGTGGGTGCCTTCTACAAGAAGCTCGGCGGCGGGTAGCCGCCGCTACCGACGGCGGCGCCCACTGCCCAGAATGCTGCGCACCGCCTCGCGTATGGCCGTGTTGATGCCGCTTTTCACGGTGGGGTTCTTCAGCACTTCCTCCCACATGGCGGGGCCCTTCGGCTCGAACGGCGGCGGCATGGGCGGTAGCTCGTAGTCACCCTGCCGGGCCGGCGGCGCCGGAGACGACGGACTCTGCGAACTCAGGGCCGGCTCGGGCTGCTCGACGGTCTGCCCGTACTTGGCCTGCAACGGACTCGCCTTGGCCGCCTTGATGACCTCGTCGGTGCCGATGGCCCCCATCAGCGACCGCGGCACCCGCATCCGTGTCCAGGCCACTGGCGTGGGTGCGCCCTTCTCGGACAGGACCGTGACGACGGCCTCGCCGATGCCGAGTGACGTCAACGCCGATTCCAGGTCGTAGACATCGGTTTTCGGGTAGGTGCGAACCGTTTTGCTGAGCGCCTTCTGATCGTCGGGGGTGAACGCCCGCAGTGCGTGCTGGACGCGGGCACCCAGCTGGGACAGCACGTCGTTGGGCAGGTCGGTGGGCAACTGGGTGCAGAAGAACACCCCGACACCCTTGGACCGGATGAGTTTGACGGTCTGCTCGACCTGCTCGAGGAACGCCTTGGAGGCGTCGGCGAACAGCAGGTGCGCCTCGTCGAAGAAGAACACCAGCTTGGGTTTGTCGATGTCGCCGACTTCCGGCAACTGCGCGAAAAGGTCTGCCAGCAGCCACATCAGGAACGTCGAGAAGATCACCGGACGCAACGACTGGCCGCTGAACTCGAGCAGGCTGATGGTGCCGCGGCCGTGGGAGTCGGTGCGGAGCAGATCGTTCGGGTCGAGCTTGGGCTCGCCGAAGAAGGTGTCACCGCCCTCGCCGGCGAGGTTCACCAGAGCCCGCAGGATGACGCCCGCCGTGGTGGCCGACACCCCGCCGAGGGATTTCAGGTCGGCCTTGCCCTCGTCGCCGGCCAGGTGACTGATGACGGTCCGCAGATTGCCCAGGGTCACCAGCGGGTGGTTGTTCTCCTTGGCCCAGTGGAAGATCAACCCGAGCGTCGACTCTTGAGTCGCGTTGAGGCCCAACACCTTCGACAGCAGTACCGGGCCGAAGCTGTCCACCGTCGCGCGCACCGGCACCCCGATGCCGCCGGTGCCCAGCGACAGGAACTCGACCGGGAACCCCGACGGCTCCCAGTTGTCCCCGGTGTCCCTGGCGCGCGCGGCGGTCTTGTCGTTGGCCTCACCGGGACGGGACAACCCGGACAGGTCGCCCTTCACGTCGGCCATGAACACCGGCACCCCCGCGGCACTGAGCTGTTCGGCGATCAGCTGCAGCGTCTTGGTCTTGCCGGTTCCGGTGGCCCCCGCCACCAGGCCGTGCCGGTTGATGGTGGCCAGCGGGATGCGGATCTGCGCGGTCGGGTCGGATTGGCCGTCGACGACGACGGTGCCCAGTTCCAGCGCCTGGCCTTGCACGGCATAGCCTGCCGCGATCCGCTGCGCAGGTCCCCCGGCGTCCGATTCAGTGCTCACCGCGGCCCTCTTCCCGAGTAGTTGCCCTTGGGCAAAGCAACACACTACTTCCCCGTGGCGGGCAGGGGCAGGGCTTACCTGAGCTGCGCGTGGGCTTAGTGTGAGCGCTGTGCGTGACGAACTGGTGTGGATCGACTGCGAGATGACAGGGCTCGATATCGGGTCGGACAAGTTGATCGAGATCGCCGCCCTGGTCACCGACGCCGACCTGAACGTGCTGGGCGAGGGCATCGACGTGGTGATCCACGCCGATGACGAAGCGCTGTCCTCCATGATCGACGTGGTCAGAGACATGCACGCGCGATCCGGGCTGACCAACGAGGTCAGGGCATCCACCGTTGACCTGGCCACCGCCGAGGCCATGGTCCTCGATTACATCCACGAACACGTCAAACAGCCCAAGACGGCGCCGCTGGCCGGTAATTCGATCGCCACCGACCGGTCCTTCATCGCCCGCGACATGCCGGCCCTGGACTCGTTTCTGCACTACCGGATGATCGACGTCAGCTCGATCAAGGAACTCTGCCGGCGCTGGTACCCGCGCATCTACTTCGGGCAGCCGCCCAAGGGGCTGGCGCACCGCGCCCTGGCCGACATCCACGAGTCCATCCGCGAGTTGCAGTACTACCGCCGAACCGCGTTCGTACCCCAGCCCGGCCCTGCGACCAGCGAAATTGCGGCGGTGGTGGCCGATCTTCAGGGCGAAACGGACACTCCGGAGGAAATCGATTCGGCCGAGGAGCGCTCGAGCGGTTAGTATCGACGTCGCCGCGCGTTAGGTTCTATGAGGGCCTGTCGGCGGCCATGGTGGGTGTAGTTCAGTTGGTAGAGCGTCAGGTTGTGATCCTGAATGTCGCGGGTTCGAGTCCCGTCACTCACCCCACACACAAATCCCCGGCCACGCGCCGGGGATTCGTGCTTTTGCGGCGGGTTTTCGGGCGTTGACTCTGCGCCCACGGCGCATTTTCGGCCCTTGGGCTCAAGTGATCGCTGCAACACCTGATTCGTTGGAGAGTGGTGTTGCCTCGTGGCTTTTCGTGGTTCTGGGGTGAAGCTG
>RXJD01000070.1 GCA_003987775.1 Mycobacterium sp. | reverse complement strand
AGCCGGACCATCTCGTTCTACCGTGACCCGAATCGCCCCAACAGCGATCGAACAGGCCCCGTCCCAAACGCTCTTAATTCAGCAGTCTCCTAGACCCGCAGCACCGAACCCAGCGCGGACAGCGGGATGTGCGCTTCGACGGTGCCGCCGTCCATGTACCACTGCTGGGCGCCGGGGCTGAAGTCGATCGGCTCGTCGTGCCCCACCGGATAGTCGGGCATGTAGATGATCAACTCGTCCGGGGTCAGTGCCCACGCCCGGTACGCGCCGGAGTAGACCTTGTCCGGGGTCCAGCGGTCGGTCAGAAACGGATAGGTTCCCGGGTCATGAGGCGGCTCAGCCTGATTGAGCGCGGTCTCGATGTAGGGCTGGGCCACCGGGGGGATGGCCGCCAGTGGGCTGCCGTTGGTCAGATCCGCCAGTTGCACCCGCCGGCCGCCCGCCATGTCGAAGGTGAAGGTGCGGTAGGCGTTGTTGGGCCGGGGCCCGTCGGCGTGGTAGTCCTCGTGGAAGACGGCGCTGAGCAGGTTCCCGTGCTGAAAGACCTGATAGTTCTCCTCGCCGTAGCTATCGGCGACCATGTGTGCGTTGGCATTTCGCCAATTGCCTACCAGGGTTCGCAGGTAGTCCCGGATCGCCGGACCGGTTGTGGGGTTGTCCACCAGGTCGGCGGGCACCGCAACCTTGATGTCGCGCACGGCGTTGCGTTCGGAGGTCACCGTCGCGTGACAGTACTGACCGTCCCAGCTGCCACCCAGCTCGCCGCAGAACGACTCCGCCGACGCGTGCGCGATCGGCGCACCGGCAACGGTTGTCGCGGCGGTCAGCAACGACGCCGCGAGGATTCTCCGGATCATTGTGGACTCCACATCGCTTAGAGCAGTTGGACTTTGCTGGCCCGCCAGCGGCCGTCGACCTTCTCCATGGTCATCTTGATCCGGCTTCGGTCGATGCGCGGATCGGGCACGGCCATGTTGGCGACGGTCTGGTCGATGAACACCAGCACCACGACCTTGCTGGCGGTTTCCGAGGCGATCGCCGAGTCCACCACCACCCCGTGCGCGGTGGCCTTGTTGTCGATCAGCAGTTGGCGCAGTTGCACGCTCGACTGGGTGTACATGTCCTTAAATTCGCCGGTGGCTCCGTCGAGCACCTGGCGGAAGTTCTCGTCGACGTTGTTGGAGTCGATGCTGGTGAGCACCCCGGCGTACTTGATCGCCGCTTGCTGAGCCTCCTGGCCGGCCACCTTCACCTGGTGCGCTTGCCACTGCAGCCAACCCAGGTAGCCCGAAACCGCAAGAGAGGCAGCCAATAACAGGGGGAGGACACTACGGCGCAGGTAGTGGCGCCAGGGCCGGTTGAACCGCTTGACCTTCTCGCCCTTGCGTTTGCCGCGCAGCAGGGGCCCCTCGTCGTTCTCGTCGTCGTCCTCGCTGTTCCCGCTGTTCCCGGTGTCCCCGGTGTCGTCGCTGTCGTCAGAGACGTCGGTGCTCTCGCTGTCTCCGGTGTCGTCAGAGGCAGCGGTGTCGTCGGCAGCCTCGAGTTCCTCGGCGTCGACGTCGTTCTCAGTCGTAGCGGTCACTGTCATCTCCTCGTGCTGGATGGGCTCAGTGCGGCGGTTCGATCGGCAGCTGCGGACCGCCGTAGGGCGTTGGAATGGTGAAGCGGCCCCGCGGCGTCGGATCGGTGCGGCGTCCCAGGTCCGCTCCCGGCGGTGGGCCCGCGGTGTCGTCGCCGGCCGGTCGCGGCGCGTTCTTGGCGCCCCGGATCCCGACTCCCGGGTCGTCGTCGCGGCAGTAGGTGTACATGAACGGTTCGTAGTAGTCCGCAGCCGACGGCGGATGCGACGGGGTGCCGTAGTCGCACGCGTAGCGGGGGTAGAGCTCGGCTGTCGCCCACACGCCGTGGTCGTGGAAGGAGCTGGCCACCGCGTCGAGCACCGATCCGCGGTAGTCGGGGAACAGCGCGTTGAGCGCCGGCACCCGCAGGTAGAGCAGCTGCGACGCGGTGGCCAGACTGCCCAGCAGCGCCACCATGGTCTCGGAGTTGTCGGCGAACAGACCGTCGATCGCACTGAGCGCCTGCGGCGTCTGCTCGGTGAGGCGGCGGTAGCCGCTCTGCATTCTCGCGACGCCGGCCAGGGTGCGCTGCAGGTCGACGGTGGTGGCCGCCAGCCCCGCGTTCTTGTCGGCCGCCAGGGTCAGCACCACCCGGCTGGTCCGCAGAATGCTGGTGGTCTCCGGCAGCACCGAATCCAGTGTCGACAGCAGCATGGTGCCGCCGTCGACGATGGCGGCGAGCTTGCCGGGTCCCTCCTTGCTCAGGCTCAGTTCCTTCTTGATCAACTCCAGCTTGCGCGGATCGACCTGGGCCAGCATGCCGTCGGCATCGCCGAGCAGTTGCGCCAGGCTGACCGGGACACTGGTTCGGTCGAGCCCGATGATGCTGCCGTCGTGCAGGTAGGGGCCGGCGTCGGATTCGGCTTCGAAGTTGATGTACTGCTCGCCGGCGGGCGACAGTGCCGACACGTGCACCGCCGCGTTCGCGGGGATCCGCACCTGTGACGTGATGCTGGCGACGGCATTGACGCCCCGGTCGGTGATCTGTAGCGAATCGACGCTGCCGATCCGCACACCGCGCAGTGCAACATCCTGATTCGGCAGCAGCCCACCGGATTCCGGCAACTGCACGGTAACTCGGTACGTCGAGGCGAACGGCGTCACCCGCAGCGCACCGATGAGCAGGTAGGTGGTGGCTATGACGAGGGTGAGCACCAGTCCGGCGACCGACAGCCAGACCTGGCGGCGGTGGGCGGCCCGTACGCCACGGACGACGGCGCGTGCCAGCGAGTCGATCACGGCGGTGGCCCCGGCAGTTGGGGCGGCGCGGGCGCGACGATCACGCCGCCCGGGACGTTCGGATCCGGCATTACCGGCACCTGCGGCGAGTTCGGTCCGCGCCCGACGACACGCTCCTGTAGCCGCCACAGCGTGTACTTCAGGGAGCCGATGAACTCGTTCCAGGTGAACCTGGTGGGCCCGTGCAGGCCCCGGTCGCCGGGGAAGCCGATATCGGGGATCGATCCCAGAATGAGCTGGTCGACGGTCGTATGTACCGAAATCGCATTGCCCGCAGTGGATTTGACCAGAGCGGGGATCATCCGGTTCAGTGGCAACCAGCTGGTATCCGGGCTCACCGCCACGTCGTTGGCGGCACCGGCGATGGTGTTCAGATCACGGATCACGCTGCGGCCACTGGTGTCGGTGCCGCCCAGAGAGGGGAACCTGGACAGCAGCCTGCTGGTGTCACCCACCTGCACCACCAGGTTGGACAACTCGGTGGTGTTGGCGGCCAGCGCGGTGGTGGCCGGGTCGGCGGCGGCCATCACCTCGGTGAGCGTCTGGTTCTTGGCGTCGAGTTCCTGGCTCAGGCGCGACAATTCGGTCAGGGCATTCGAGATCTGCCCGGACCGCGCGTCCATGGTGCCGAGCAGCTGGTTGGACTTGCGAACCAGGTCGCCGAACGCGTGGCCCTGGTCGCCGGTGGCTTTGCCGAATCCGTTGATGACGTTCGTGAAATTGCGCACCGCGCCGCCGTTCACCAGGATCGCGGCCGAGCTCAGCACCGATTCGACGGTGGCCGCTGCCGCCGTCGAGTCCAGCCCGATGGTGTCGCCGTTCTTCAGCAGCGGAGTCTCCGGCGTGGCGTCGGTGGGTGGGCGCACCGAGACGAACACATCGCCCAGCGGTGTGGCGGTGCGCAATTCGGCGGTACTGCCTCGCGGCAACAGCACGCCGTCGCGGATGCGCAGCGTGGTGACCGCGGTGTAGTTGCGGGCCACCATCGACTCGACCTGCCCGACGTCGGCGCCGGCGAGTTTGACCTTGGCGTTCATCGGCAGGTTGAGCGCGTTGGAGAAGACCGCGGTCAGTTCATACCCGCCGGAGCCCAGGCCGGGAGCCGGGAGAGGAAGGCTGGCAAGGCCGTTGGTGGCGCACCCCGAAAGGAGAAGCACCGCCGCACATAGTGCGGCAACGGCTTTCGCTGCGGGGCCGGTCATTTCTGACCCATCGCGGCGAGGCCGTCCAGCACGTAGGTCAGGCCGAAATCGGGCCCGAAGTCCTGCACCGTCCCGGTGCTGCAACCGAGCTGGCGCAGACCCATGAGGTTGCAGACTTCCTTGGTCAGCTGGCTGTCGAAGAGCATCCGGTCGGTGAGGAAGTGGGCCCGCACCGCCCCGTTCTCCCGGTCGATCATGTTGTAGGCGTTGTCGGCCAGCATCGGTGCGATGTCCAGGGTTTCGGCGAGTTCGCGGCGCCGATCGACCAGCGTTGTGGCCAGCTGGTTGCCGTTGAGCGCGGCCTGCCTGATGGTGTCCCGGTTGGCGTCGAGCAGGTCGCCCGTCCGCTGTACCAGTTGGTCGAGTTTGCGGCCGGTGCTGCCGGTGCCGATGTCCTCGTCGGCAAGAATCTGGCTGACCTGGTGGATGGTGGAGGCGAAGTCCCGGAGTTTGCCGTCGTTGTCGGCGGCGGCCTGGAACAGCGAGCTGATGTTCTTGACGATCGCGGTGATCTGGGCGCGGGTCTGCGCGCCCCCGTCACTGCTCAGCCGCAGCGCCCTGGACAGTTCGTCAAGCGCGCCTTTGATTTTCCCGCCATTGCCGTTCAGTACTTCGCTGCCGCCGTTGAGGACGTCAGCCAGCGGGCCGCCGCCGTGTCCGTCGCCCTCCAGCGACTTGGTGACCCTGTCCAGAACGGCCAGCACGCGGCTGAATTCGACGGGCGTGCGGGTCCGGGTCAACCCGATGGTGTCGTGGTTCTCCAGCACCGGACCGCCGCGGTAGGGCGGTGTCAGCTCGATCTGCCGGTCGGTGAGGATCGACGTCGACACGGTGACGGCTTGCGCGTTCGCCGGCACTTTGACCTCGCGATCGACGGTGAACTGGACTTCGACGTATCCGCCCCGCGGGGTGATCCTGGTGACCTTGCCGACGGGCATGCCCAGGACCGCCACCACGTTGCCTTCGTACAGTCCTGAGGCGCTGTCGAATTGGGCGGTCACCGTGATCGGGTCTTTGCTACCCGCCAGATACCACCAACCGCCCCCGATCACCGCGACCGCCACCGCCAGCAGCGCGGTGACGGTGATGACGCGGGACTTCATTTGCAGTCCTTGTAGTAGGGGATCAGGCCGAACTGCTGGGCGCGCCCGCTGATCGCACACATCCAGGAATCGACGAGCAACGCACTGGGGGCGTTGAAGCTCACCGCGTTCGCGTCACCGGTCAGGTTCGCCGCCTCCCGCATGAAGATGGGGGTGATCTGCAGCAGATCGCGCAGCAGATCGTCGTGTTTGGCCATCATGTCGGTGAACTCGCGCATGTCTTTGAGCAGTCCCTCGACCCCCGACCGGTCGTTGACCACGATCTGGTGCAGGGTGTCCACCAGGCTGGTCATGGATCGCATCATCGCGTGGAAGACGGCGCGGCGGGCCACGAATTGGCCCAGGAGGTCCTGGGCCTGGTTGACCACGTTGCCGATGCTGGATTGTTGCCGCCGCAAGGTGTTGGTGACCTGTTCGGTGCTGCGCAGAAGCTGGCCGAGTTGGTCGCGGCGCTGGGCGATGATCGAGGACAGCGAGTCGATATTGGCCATCGCTTGGGGCACCACCGCGGGCAGGCCCTCGAGTTGCTTGCCCAGCACGGCCAGCGATTGCGCGAACCGGTCGGAGTCCACCTGCTCGAAAGTTGTTGTGGCATCCTGCAAAGCGGCCTGCAGGTCGTAGGGCACCTCGGTGTGCGTCACGTCGAAGGTGCCGCGGGGGAGTGAGCCGGGACCGTCCGGCTGCACGGCGAGGTAGCGCGATCCCAGAATCGTGGTGACCTTGATCGATGCTCGGGAATCCCGGCCCAGTGCGACGTTGTCGCGAATCTTCAAGCCCGCCTCGACGTGGTCGCCGTTCAGCTTCATGCTGGTGATCTCGCCAACCGGTATGCCCGCCACGGTGATCGGGTTGCCGGGCCGCAGCGAGGCCGCCTGCAGGAATTCGGCCGTGTAGTGCTTGTACCCGGCGCCCAGCGCATGCACGACGAGCATCGAGCCGATCACGATGGCGACGACGATGACGGCCGACAGGCCCAACCACAGCGGGTTGTAGTTCTCCAGCGGACGCTTCGTCAGTCGCGAAAACGGCTTAGCCACCGGGCCTCCCGTCTGTGTTCCGGCAGCGGGGGGTGTGCCACGCCTTATTACCCGGCGTGGCGGCGTTGACGATGATCGGCACGACGTCGTTGAGTCCCGGGAAGAACCCGAACATGTTCAGGTCGCAGAGGTAGGCGTTGCCGTAGGCGCCCTGATTGCCCACTCGCACCAGCCCTTTCAACAGCAACGGGATGTTGTCGCCGAAGAACGCAACCTGAGGTTCGACATCCATCAGGTGCCGGGCCACGCCCGGCCGGCGGTCGATGAACTCCCGCAACGCCGGATAGTCCTGCTCGGCGGCCACCGACAGGTTGCTCATCATTCGTGACAGCGAACCCATCGAGGACACCAACTCCGGCCGGCGTTGGTCCAGTGTGGCGACCACCTCGCGGGTCTGCGTGATCACCCCGTCCAGATTGGCGTTCTGCGCGGCAAGGCTGGCGACCACCTTGTTGAGGTTGGTGATCACGTCGCCCAGGGCCTGGTCTTTTCCGGCGAAAGTTTCGGTGAGCGTTGATGTTTGGCTGATCAAGGTGGCAAGCGAGGAGGTGTCGCCCTGCAGTGACTCGATGACGCCTTTGGTGAGGTTGTCGGCGTCGCGCGGATTGAGCAGGCTGAACAGCGGCTCATAACCGTTGAGCAGCGCCGTGACGTCGAACGACGGTTCGGTGCGGTCCAGGGGAATGGTGGCGCCCGGGCTCAGCTGGGCCTGACTTCCTTGCTTGCCCAGGGAAAGCCCGAGATAGCGCTGTCCGACGATGTTCTGGTAGGTCACCGAGGCGACGGTGTTGCCGAACAGGTGCTGGTCGGTTTGCACCACGAAGGAGACCTTCGCGAGTTTGCCGTCCAGCTCCACCTTTTCGACGCGGCCGACGCGCACCCCGGCCATCCGGACGTCGTCGCCCTCGCGAAGCCCGTACACGTCGGTGAACATCGCGGAGTACGACGCGGTGTTGCCGGCGACGTCGCGGCGCAAGCTCACATACACCAGCCAGGTGAGCGTCAAAGCGATGACCATGAACAGCGTCAGGCCGATCAGCGGACCGCGGAACTTCACCTGGGCCCCCCGTCCGGGTGGACCACCGACACCGTGGTGCCGCGCGCCACCGGGCCGAGCAGTATCTCGGTGGCGGCCGTGGCGGGGCGCCCGGTGATGACGCCCAGCATGGTCCGCTCGTAATCACTGCCCACCGGACCGACGGTCCCGCCGAAGGACGACGGCACCGAGCCTGCGGCCGGCGGTCCCAGCAGTGGAGCCGGCGGCAACGGGCCGTGCGCCGGTGGTGACGGGTCCGGGTCGTCCGGGTTGGCGCCGGTCCGTATCGGTGGCGACGGCGAAATAAAAGGGGGCAGAGGGGGATTGGGATCGGTGAGGTTTGGCGGCGGGTTCACCAGCGGCGGGCCGACCGCCACCAGATTGCCGTCCGGTCCCACCACCGTCCCCGGCGGTGGTGCCAGATCCTTGGGTGGTTGGTAATTCTGCGGAAGCAGCACGTCCGGCAGATCGGGCTTGTTCGGAACCAGCGGCGCGGTGTAGCAGCTGGGGCCTTTCAGCTCGCCGTAGTGCGGGCAGTCGGCGCGGGTGTAGGCGAAAGTCTGGGTGAACGAGATCCTGGTCCGCATGTTCCCGACGCCGAGTTCGGGAACCCAGACTTCTTCCATGAATTTGCGGGCCAGGTTGTCCAGCTTGCTGACCGCGGGGACGAAGTTGTTGGACCGCATGGCCAGCACGCCCAGCACCGGCGTCATCTCGGTCGAGATCCGGATGAGTTGATCCATGTGGTTGCCGAACGATTGATGTGTTGTCCCGATGGTGTTCTGCGCACCGGAGAGCAGCGCGGTCAGCTGCCCGCGGGTCTCGGCGAAGGTCTGCATGGGCTCCACGGCTTCGTGCAGCGCGTCGAGCAGGTCGGGGGCGGTGGACTGCAGCCCCCTCGTCGCGTCCAGCAACGCCGACACCGTCGAGGGGCCCGCGTCGGTGCTGACGATCGAATTCAGTTGTTCGATAAGACGATTCAATTGTTTGCCGCTGGTCAACAGCGTCGCGCGCCGGTGGTCGGTGGCCGCGGCCAGGGCCGCCAGGATTCCCACGGACCGGTCTTCGCGACCGCGGCCCACCGCGGCGAGCAGGTCACGCAGCTTGCTCACCGTGGTCTGGAACAGCACGGTCGGCAGGTTCTTGTCTTCCTGAATGTGCGCGCCCGGCCGGATGATCGATCCGGGTCCGTTTCCGACGAGTTGCACCGACGACACCGCGAACACGTTGCTGGGCACCACCCGCGCGGTCACCGCGGCCGGAATCGACTGGGCGTATTCGGGTTTGAGGTCGATGTGGACGAAGTTGGGCTTACCGTGCTCGGCCGGAACGACGCTGTTGACCATGCCGACGAGCACGCCGTGATATTTCACGTCCGATTTCTGCGGCAGTCCGTCGCCCACGTTGACCAGATCGGCGACGACCCGCACGTAGTCGTTGAGTCGTCCCGTCGACTTGTACAGCAGGCCTACCGTCAGCAGCGTCGCGACCAGCGCGACGGCCATGCCGTAACCGAGTAGCTGACGATCCGACGGGCCGCGCCCGTCGACGTCGAAGGAGTTACCTTTCACCTCAGCCAACGTCAGCCACCGAACCTTGCGCCGGCGTCGACTCCCCACAGCGCCATGGTGAGCAGCATGTTGACCATGATCATCACGGTGATGCTGGCCCGCATGCCGTGCCCCGCGGCGACGCCCACACCCTCGGGACCGCCGCTGGCGTAAAAGCCGTAGTAGCACTGGATCGTCGAGGCGATCCAGACGAAGATGACGGCCTTGACCAACGAATAGAGGATGTCCTTGCCGGCCAGCATCAGTGAGAAGTAGTGCAGGTAGGACCCGGCCGATCCACCGCTGCTGATCTGCACCACCACCTGCGTGCTCAGGTAACCGATGGCCAGGCATGCCGCGTACAGCGGAATCATCGCCATCACCGAGGCGATGAGCCGCGTGGTCACCAGGTACGGAATCGGCCTGATGGCAATCGATTCCATTGCGTCGATCTCCTCGGCGATGCGCATCGATCCCAGCTGGGCGGTGAACCGGCAACCGCCCTGCATCGCGAAGGCCATGGCCGCCATCAGCGGAGCGAGCTCGCGGGTATTCACCAATGACGACACGAAGCCGGTCGCCGGGCCCAGTCCGAGCAGGTTGAGGAAGTTGTAGCCCTCGATACCGACCAGCGCCCCGACCGTCATGCCCAGCACGACGGCCACGCCGGCGGTTCCACCACCGACCACGATCGACCCGTTGCCCCAGGTGATGTTCGATAGCAGCCGCAGGAACTCACCGTTGTACTGGCGCAACGTGAGTGGGATGGCGGCCAGGGCCCGCACGAAGAACACGAGCATGTGACCGAGCCGGCTGATCGGCTTGGTTCCCCTGCGGTACAACCGGATCAGGCGCCCGGTGACGGGTGCCAGCGGTAGGTAGGGGGAGGCGGTCACGTCACAGCCCCGTCCGCGGCGAGAGCATGATGTAAAGCTGGCTGATCGCGACGTTGACGATCATCAGCAGCAGAATCGATTCCACCACAGCGGCATTCACCGAATTGGCCACCCCTGTCGGCCCACCCTTGGTGGACAATCCCTTCTGTGCCGACACGATGGCGACGATCGCGCCGAAGATGACGGCTTTCAGCAGCGCCAGGATCATGTCGCCGGTGGTGGCGAAGGAGGCGAAAGTGGACACGAAACTGCCGGGGGCGCCGTTCTGGAAGTACACGTTGAACATGTAGCTGGCGAAGAAGCCGACGAAGCACACCACCCCGGTCAGCGCTACGCCGATCATGATCGCGGCGGCGAAACGGGGAACCACCAGGCGGCGGATCACCGATACGCCCATCACTTCCATCGCGTCGGTCTCTTCGCGCATGGTGCGGGAACCGAGGTCGGCGGTGATGGCGGACCCGACGGCCGCCGCCATCAGCACTGCGGCCACCAGTGAGGCGCCCTGCCGGATGACCGCCAGCCCGCTGGCCGCCCCGGCCAGCGAGGTTGCGCCGACCTGGCCGGCCAGCAACGCGAACTGGATGGACAGCGTGACGCTGATCGGCAGCGACACCAGGATGGTCGGCAACACGGCGGTGCCGGCCATGAACGCGCCCTGGCGAACGAATTCCTGCCACTGGAATCGCCCGGTGAACAGGTCGATGAAGAAGTACTGGATGGTGCGGATGCCGAGCACGAATTGTTCGCCGACGGTCCGCAGTGAGGCGAGCGGGTGGCGGTCGACGTAGCCGACGCCCCACTCGTGAATGGCGGCGACGCCGTCATCACGCAGCGCGGGTTCGGGCCGAGCCGTCATCCCAGCATGACCAGGGAATGTTGCAGCAAACTTACGGCACGGATCATCGCGTACCCGGAACCGTCGTCATCGGCGCACTCCCCACCAGTCGCTCCCTGAGCGCCGAGCGGAAGGGGTTGGGCACCGACGGGTAGCCCCTGCCCTGCAGGGAGTCCGTGGTCCTGCAACTCTGCAGCTCAATCAGGTTTGCGGTATCACGCTAGCCTAGTTGATAGGCACTTTCAATAGTGTAGAGTCACTCACCTGCGAACGGCGCTTCCACGTTGCGGGACTGCACGATCGTGGCGGAATGTCAGGCTCACGAAGGTGATGGCATGTCCTCAGCAAACACTGAGTCGCTGCGCGACCGACGCCGGGCCGAGCTGCTCTCGCAGATCCAGCACACCGCGCACGAGCTGTTCGCCGAGCGCGGATTCGATGCCGTGACCACTGAGGACATCGCGGCGGCCGCCGGGATTTCGATCAGCACCTACTTCCGGCACGCCCCCACGAAGGAGGGTCTGCTGGTCGACCCCGTCCGCGAGGCGATCAGCGAGATGCTCGACTCCTTCAGCACCAGGCCGGCGGACGAATCGGCCGTCGAGGTGCTGATCCAGCTGTTCGTGACCCACGCCAGGGATGCCAGCGAATCCGACCACCTGGTCACCTGGCAACGCGCGATCGCCACCGCGCCGCACCTGTTGAGCAAGTCGACGCTGGTGCGCGAATCCGATCAGCGCAAGTTCGTCGAACTCGTCGCATCGCGGATGGGCGTCGACCCGGCGGCGGATATGCGCCCTTCGCTGCTGGTCTACATGAGTCTGGCCACGGTCAAATTCGTCATCGACCGCCGGCTGACGGCGGACATCGTCCCGGCCGAACCTTTCCACTTGCAGATGGAGGAGGCGCTGCGGATCACGTTGGCCGGTTTCGCCTGATGCTCGGCGTCCTGTCGGCGTTCACTCTGCCCTGAGGGCGGAAAATCGGCCTTAGATTCAGGCGGTCGCTGCAACAAATGCGGACGGGTCTGACAGTAGTCGGTCGAGTTCTTCGGCGGGGGTGCGCCAGTTGTGGCGTTT
>RXJD01000060.1 GCA_003987775.1 Mycobacterium sp. | reverse complement strand
ACGCAGGCTCATCGGCCAGCAACCGGCGACCCATCCCGGCCCACTGCGATCCCCGCCCCGAATAAACGAACACCGTCCCCGCCCCCGCAGCCGCAGCCTGCGGACCCACCACACCGGGTACCTGCTGGCCGGTGGCCAGTGCCCGCAACCCGGCAATGGCCTGTGCGCGGCCATGCTCGCCACGGCGGGCCACCACGGTGCCGAACTGGGTATGACGCGACCGGTGGTGGTTGAGGGTGTGGGCGACATCGGCGAGCGGCACGGCGGCGCCGGGCCCCTCCAGCCAATCGGCCAACACCGCTGCTGTCGCGGATACGCGTTGCGGCGTCTTGCCCGCCACGATCAGCGTCGAGACGGGCGGCTCCGCAAGCGGCCCGGGTGCTGCGGCCACCTCCTGGCCTTGCTCGATCACGACATGGGCGTTGGTTCCGCCGAAGCCGAACGACGACACGCCGGCCCGGCGCGGGTGTCCCGTCTCTGGCCAATCGGTCTGGCTGTCAACGACTTTCATTCGCAGATCGGCGAACGGGATGTGCGGGTTGGCGCTTTCGAAGCGCTGGTTCGGCGGGATCTGACCGCGCTGCACCGCGAGGACCGTCTTGATGAAGCCGGCGATTCCGGCCGCGGCCTCGGTGTGCCCCAGGTTGGTCTTGACGGCCCCCAGCAGCAGGGGAGCGTCGGCGGGGCGGCCTCGACCCAGGACGGTGCCCAGCGCACGGGCCTCGATCGGGTCGCCGAGCAGGGTTCCGGTGCCGTGTGCCTCGACGTAGTCGACTTCGGTGGGCTGCATGCCCGCGTTCGCGTACGCGGCGCGCAATACGGCCATCTGGGCGGCCGGGTTGGGCGCCATCAACCCGTTGGAGCGGCCGTCCTGGTTGACCGCCGAGCCGCAGATGACGGCCAGTACCCGGTCGCCGTCGCGCTGGGCGTCCGTCAACCGCTTGAGCACCACCACCCCGGCGCCCTCACCCCGGACGAACCCGTCGGCGGCAGCGTCGAAGGCGCGGCAGTGACCCGTCGGCGACAAGGCGCCCACCTGATCGAAACCGCGGAACACGGCCGGGGACAACAGCAGGTTCACCCCGGCCGCGATCGCCAGCTGTGAGTCCTGGGTTCGCAGGCTCTGACAGGCCAGGTGAATCGCCACCAGCGACGACGAGCAGGCGGTGTCCACCGCCACCGAGGGACCGCGCAGGTCGAGGAAATACGACAGGCGGTTGGCGATGATGCTCATCGCACCGCCGGTGTTGCTCCACCCGTCGATCTGCGCAAGGTCGGTGGCGGCGATGGCCCCGTATTCGCTCAGGCACGATCCGGCGAACACGCCCGTCTGCGAGCGGCGCAGCGAGCTGGGCGGAATTCCGGCGTGCTCCAAGGCTTCCCATGCCACTTCCAGCAGCAGCCGCTGCTGCGGGTCCATTTTGTCGGCCTCGCTGGGCGAGATTTCGAAGAACTCCGCGTCGAACGCGTCGATGTCGGGCAGGAAGGATCCCCACCGCGTGGTCCGGGCGAGCACCGCCCTGACTTCAGCCGAACCGTCGTCGAAGAGTTCCCATCGCTCGTCGGGGATCTTGCCGATCGAGGAACGGCGTTCACACAGGAAGTCCCACAACGCGTCCGGCCCGGATATGCCACCGGGGAAGCGGCACCCCATGCCGATCACCGCGATCGGCTCGTCCAGTGAGTTACGCCCCGGACGGCTCAGCGCGGCGGTTTCGGGTTCGGGCTCGGGGGAGGTGAGGTGTGCGGCCAGGTCGTTGATCGTCGGATGCTCCCAGAAGTCGATGGGGGAGACCGTCCGGCCGAGCAATTCGGTCAGCTCGCCGGACAGCACGACGGCATCGCGGGAGCTCACACCGAGATCGGCGAGGGTCAGCTCGGGGTCGACCTCGTCGGGCCGGCACCCGATGTTGGTGACCAGATAATCGACAAGCCAGTGGCGTAGGTCGGCCTCGCCGCTGATGCTCGCCGTCATACGCTCACGTCCAGCCGCTTGAACCCGTCGCTTCGATACCGCTCGACGCAGGCCGAACGCCGGACCTTGCCGCTGGTGGTGATGGGGATGGAGCCGGGAGAGACCAGGACCAGGTCGGCGACCCGCAGGCTGTGCGACCGCGAGATCGCCGAGGTGACCTCACGCTTGACCGAGCGGAGCTTGAGCAAGGCGTCTTCGGCCGAGGCGCCGCGCCGCTTCAGCTCGATGATGGCGACCAATTGCTCGGTGATGTCGTCGGGCACCGAGATCGCGGCAACCCTGCCGCCGGTGATCTCCTGGATTGTCGCCTCGATGTCGTCGGGGTAGTGGTTGCGGCCGTCGACGATGAGCAGATCTTTGATCCGGCCCATGATGAACAGCTCACCCTCGGACAGGACGCCCAGATCTCCGGTGCGCAGCCAGGGCCCCTCCGGGGTGCCGGGGGCCGGGTCCACGATGTGGGCGTTGAAGATGCGGTTGGTCTGTTCGGGCTTCTGCCAGTAACCCAGGGCCACGTGGTCGCCGTGCACCCAGATCTCGCCGACATCGCCGGACATGTTCTCGACCATGGTGTCCGGGTTGACGATGCGCACCGCAGCGGGGTCGGGGCAGCCGTAGCTGATGAGTTCGGTGCCGACCGACCCGTTGGAGCCGCAGCGCTTGGCCTGTCCGGCGGACAGGTGTTCGTAGTCGAACCGCACCGTCCTGGGTGCGGTTCCCGGTTCTGGCGCGGCCACGTAGAGCGTGGCTTCGGCGAGGCCGTAGGAAGGCCGCACCGCGGTGGGGCTGAGATTGAATTTGGCGAATCGCTCGGTGAAGCGCTTCACGGTGGCGACATGGATCCGTTCGCTGCCGCTGACGATGCCGACCACGTCGCTCAGGTCGAGACCGGCCATGTCCTCGTCGGACGTTCGTCGTACGGCCAATTCGAAAGCGAAATTCGGTGCAGCGGAAAAGGGTGCCGGGTTGGTGGCAAGCAGTTGCATCCAGCAGGCAGGGCGTCGCAGGAAGGCCATTGGGCTCAGCAACACCGCACTGCGTTCGGCGACCATTGGCGCGCAGATTCCGAGAATGAGGCCCATGTCGTGAAACAGCGGCAACCACGACACCACGGTTCCGTTGGGAATCTTCGCGAGGTCCCCGAAATAGCCGTACAGACTCTGCGTCACATTCGCGATGACATTCTTGTGCGACACAATGACGCCGGCCGGCGTGCGAGTGGATCCGGACGTGTACTGGAGATAGGCCGCGCCACTGGATAACCGCAGGGCTTGCGCCGAATCGCGTGGCGAGTCCAGGTCCAGCAGATCGACTTCGATGATGAAGGGAGCGGCCTGGCCACTCTGTGGGGTTGCATATTTCGACACATCACTCACCACGGACGACGTGGTGAGAATGGCGACCGGCCGGGAGTCCCGCAACACCGAGGAAACGCGGTCGTCGTGGATACCGTACTGCGGCGTCGACAGGGGGACGGCAATGAATCCGGCCTGTAGCGCACCGAGGAATGCGACGACGTATTCCAATCCCTGCGGCGCCAGAATCGCCACCCGGTCGCCGGGCGCGCCGCACAGCCTGAGTTCGTCGGCAATCACACAGGCGCTGCCGTAGACCTGAGACCAGGTCAGTGTTTCAGCAAAGCCGTTCGGATCCAGTCCGTAATCGATGAACGTGTACGCCGCGGTATCGGCCTGGTGATCGGCCCGCTGCTTCAGCAAAGCGGGCAATGACCCGTCAGTCACCGGCATCGCTTAACACTCCCGTTCGAACTTTTGCCCTGGTGCACTATTGCGGCCTCGCGTCAGATCTAACGGGGCCGCATAGCGGTGCGACTAGTGCCGGTGAGCGGCACGCGTGCATGGCGTAGTCCATGTCGACGATGATTTGCATCCCCACCGAAGCACTGCTGTGTGCCGCCGGATGATCGCCCCTGGACTAATCCCGCTCCCCTTACAACTAGTCGCGTGTTCAAAAGTAATCATCTCTCGGTACGGGTGGGGGCATTATCGGAAAATCCACACGCTTCCCACAGCCATCGCGGAGGTCATCGCGCACGGTCGCAGTCGGCTGATCTGCGCTCTATCTTGTCTACTCCTGCTGATTGCTGTGATGGATGTGACCTGTGATACTCCGGTGGCGGATGTTGGTCTGGTGAGAACCGCGCCTGAAATTTTCCAACCCGCTACCGCTCGTTTTCTGGGACCGGCGTCCCGTTGTGACGAGGGTAACACCACCGTCGGTGGGCGCTGGACGGCTTCTTCCGGAGGTCCGGTTGCCGCACGTCGCGGCACCGTGCCGGCGAACCTCGGCGTCTAGCCGGAGCGCGCTGCCCGCCAAGCTTTGCCGCGACGCAATCAGCCGCGCCAGGTTCGCCGTCCGGGAGGGTCCACGACGCGGCGCGGCTAAGTTCAGTCCGCCCACTCCAGCGTTCTGGTCTCGACGTCGTCGACCAGTTCCGGCAGGTTGCTGTTCAGATAGAAGTGGTCGCCAGTAAACACCCGAAGCGTGAACTCCGAGGTGGTGCGGTCGCCCCAGGGGGCCATGTCGTCCTGAGTGGCTATCCAGTCCTTGTCGCCGATGGAGGCGTAGATGGGACACGCGAGCTTCGTCTCCGGCGGGCTGTCGTAACCGGCGATGGCACGGGCCGCCCGCAACGTCGGCAGCACGCCGACCAGAAATTCTTCGTCATTGAAGAATTCCGGATTCATCCCGGTCATCTGGGCAACCAGATTCAGCATCTCGTTGTCGGACATGCCTTTGATCTGCTTATAGCGAATGTGGCCCGGAGCCGAGCAGGCGGACACGAAAAAAGCCAGCACATGATATCCAGCCGACTGAAAGCGAAGTGCGACTTCGAATGCCAGCATTCCGCCCATGCTGTGCCCGAAGAATGCTATTGGAACTTCGGGACGGGCCGCGGGCTTCATCATCGCGAAGATATCGTCGGCGAGGGCGGGAATGCTGGTGAGTGGTAGGAGTCCCGCGCCGTCGCGTTGACCGGGGTACTGCACAGCGATACGCGTTATATTGTCCGAAAACTCGCGGGAAAAGGGAACGTAGTCTTTTGCGGTTCCTCCGGCGTGCGGAAAAATATACAGCGTAGGTTTATCGGAATTTCCGCCTTTGCCGCTTTTTGTCGAACTCCCGTGCACACCGGCCAGCATAGCGTGATCCGGAAAGTGCCTGATCGCTTTCGTGACGGCCGCGCTGCGGGTGGGCGGTGGCCAATGCACTGCCCACGGGGGGTCTGCGGCGATAGTCTGGTGGGCAAACCAGGTGCATACGAATCGTCTGCGGGCCGTCGAGACCGTGACCGCGACAACCAACCGAAGACAAGCAGCCGAAAATTGGGCCCGACACACCGGAGTCATCACCGCTGTCACAGACGTAACACCAGGCACACTGGTAACAACAAATAACGCCAGGAGGGTATGGCCGTGTACCGAGTCTTTGAAGCGCTGGACGAGTTGAGCGCCATTGTCGAAGAAGCCCGTGGCGTGCCGATGACGGCCGGCTGCGTGGTGCCCCGCGGCGACGTGCTGGAACTGATCGACGACATCAAGGACGCGATCCCGGGCGAGCTCGACGATGCACAAGACGTGCTCGACGCCCGTGACTCGATGCTGCACGACGCGAAGTCGCACGCCGACTCGATGGTGTCGTCGGCGACCACCGAGTCGGAGTCGATGATCAACCATGCCCGCGCCGAGGCGGACCGGCTGCTGTCCGACGCCAAAGCGCAAGCCGACCGGATGGTCAGCGAGGCGCGTCAGCACAGCGAGCGGATGGTCGGCGAGGCGCGCGAAGAGGCGATGCGCATCGCCGCCTCGGCCAAGCGTGAATACGAAGCCAGCGTCAGCCGGGCCAAGACCGAATGTGACCGGCTGATCGAGAACGGCAACATCTCCTACGAGAAGGCCGTGCAGGAAGGCATCAAGGAGCAGCAGCGGTTGGTGTCGCAGAACGAGGTGGTCCAGGCCGCTCACGCCGAATCCACCCGGCTCATCGACACCGCGCACGCCGAGGCCGACCGGCTGCGCGGGGAATGCGACATCTACGTCGACAACAAGCTTGCCGAATTCGAGGAGTTCCTCAACGGCACACTGCGCTCCGTCGGCCGCGGCCGTCACCAGCTGCGCACCGCGGCGGGCACCCACGACTACGCAACTCGGTAGTCCGCGCCTCATAAGCAGTAGACCTGCGGGCTGCGCGCCGTAGGATTCCCGTATGGCAAGGCAGCACGGCCACACCGCGCAGCGACGCGCTCTTACCCCGTTGACCATCGACGTCGCCCGGTTGGGACGACGTCCGGGGTCCATGATGGAGATCCACGACACCGTCGAAAGTCCGGTACGCATCGGTGTGGAGCTGATCGCCATCGAAGCCGGCGCGCCGCTAGACCTGGATCTGCGAGTGGAATCGGTGTCCGAAGGCGTACTGGTGACGGGCACGGTGGAAGCACCGACTGCCGGCGAATGCTCCCGCTGCCTGTCGCCGATCCAGGGCCGGGTGCAGGTAGGGCTGACGGAGCTCTTCGCCTATCCCGACAGCGCCACCGAAGCCACCACCGAGGCAGACGAGGTGGGCCACGTCGTCGACCAGACCATCGACCTCGAGCAGCCGATCATCGACGCCGTCGGCCTGGAGTTGCCCTTTTCCCCGGTGTGTTCGCCGGATTGCCCGGGGCTGTGTCCGCAGTGCGGGGTCTCGCTGGCTGCCGAGCCCGGTCACCGGCATGAACAGATCGACCCCCGATGGGCCAAGCTGGCCGCGATGCTGCCCCATTCCGATGACGCGGAGACCGAACAGCGAGGTGAGCAGTGAGCCAGCCGCGACAGACACTGCTCGAGGCGCTCGGTGTCGATCTGCCCGACGACCTGCTCTCACTGGCGCTGACGCACCGCAGCTATGCCTACGAGAACGGGGGGCTGCCCACCAATGAGCGTCTGGAGTTCCTCGGCGACGCGGTCCTGGGGCTGACCATCACCGATGAGCTGTACCACCGCCACCCCGACCGTTCCGAAGGCGACCTGGCCAAACTGCGGGCCAGCGTGGTGAACACGCACGCGCTCGCCGACGTGGCACGCACCCTGACCGAAGACGGGCTGGGCGCGTTCGTGCTGCTCGGCCGCGGTGAAGCCAACACCGGTGGCGCCGACAAGTCGAGCATCCTGGCGGACGGGATGGAATCGTTGCTCGGCGCGATCTATCTGCAGCACGGCATCGAGGTGGCGCGCGAGACGATTTTGCGGCTATTCGGTCAGTTGCTGGACGCGGCGCCCACTCTCGGCGCCGGCCTGGACTGGAAGACCAGCCTGCAGGAGTTGACCGCGGCACGCGCCCTGGGTCCGCCGTCGTACCTGGTCACTTCCACCGGACCGGACCACGACAAGGAATTCACCGCGGTGGTGGTGGTGATGGATACCGAATACGGATCCGGTGTGGGGCGCTCCAAAAAGGAGGCCGAGCAGAAGGCGGCGTCTGCGGCGTACAAGGCGCTGGACGCGGTCGAGGAACTGGACTCCGCGGGGAAGACGTCCGCGTGACGTGCTCCGCGCATGGTGATGACCCGCGTCGCCCGGCTTCGCCGCGCTTGCGATCATCACGGGTCCCATGGTGATGACCCGCGTCGCCCGGCTTCGCCGCGCTTGCGATCATCACTAAATGCCTGAGCTACCTGAAGTCGAGGTGGTGCGGCGCGGTCTGCATACCCATGTCGTGGGAAAGACGATCACCGGCGTCCGGGTTCACCATCCCCGTGCCGTGCGCCGTCACGAAGCCGGGCCCGCGGATCTGACCGCGCGCCTGCTCGACGCGCGCATCACCGGAACCGATCGGCGCGGCAAGTATCTGTGGCTGACCCTGCGCACCCCGGATGCCGAAGAGGACGAGCCGGACACCGCGCTCGTCGTCCACCTGGGCATGAGCGGCCAGATGTTGCTGGGCGTGGTGCCGCGGGAAGACCACGTCCGGATCTCCGCGTTGCTCGATGACGGGACGGTGCTCAGTTTCGCCGACCAGCGCACCTTTGGCGGCTGGCTGCTGGCCGACCTGCTGACCGTGGACGGCAGCGTCGTTCCGGAACCCGTCGCGCACATCGCCCGTGATCCGCTCGATCCCCGATTCGACGCCAAAGCGGTGGTCGACGTGTTGCGGCACAAGCACTCCGAGATCAAACGCCAGTTGCTCGACCAGCAAGTGGTCTCGGGGATCGGCAACATCTACGCCGACGAGGCGCTGTGGCGGGCCAAGGTCAACGGCGCCCGTATCGCCGACACCCTGTCGCGGCCCAAGCTCACGGCTGTGCTGGACTCGGCGGCCGAGGTGATGCGTGAGGCACTGGCGAAGGGCGGCACGTCCTTCGATTCGCTATACGTCAATGTCAACGGGCAATCGGGCTACTTCGACCGTTCGCTGGACGCCTACGGACGAGAAGGCCAGAACTGCCGTCGGTGCGGAGCGGTGATGCGCCGGGAGAAGTTCATGAACCGCTCGTCGTTCTACTGCCCGCGCTGCCAGCCGAGACCACGTGGTTGACGATATGGATTGACCCTGCGTCCAGGGCGGCAATTTCGTCGAATCCACGCCCTCAACGCAGGCTCAACGAAAAGAAGGGAAGTCATGACTGAACTGTGGGTGGAACGCACCGGCACGCGCCGCTACACCGGACACAGCTCCCGCGGAGCACAGGTGCTGGTGGGCAGCGAGGACGTCGAAGGCGTGTTCACTCCCGGTGAGTTGATGAAGATCGCACTCGCCGCGTGCAGCGGGATGTCCAGTGACCAACCGCTGGCCCGCCGCCTGGGAGACGACTACCCGGCCGTGATCCGGGTTTCGGGCGCCGCTGACCGCGACAACGAGGTCTACCCCCTGCTCGAGGAGAAGCTCGAGCTGGATCTCTCCGGCCTGACAGACCAGGAGAAGGAGCGCCTCATCACCGTCGTCAACCGGGCCATCGACGCGGTCTGCACCGTCGGGCGCACGCTGAAGTCCGGCACCACCGTGACGTTCGAGGTGGTCGATGTCTGACGTGCGATTGACCGCCTGGGTGCACGGCCATGTCCAGGGCGTCGGATTTCGCTGGTGGACCCGGTGCCGGGCGCTGGAGCAGGGCCTGACCGGTTACGCGGCCAACCAGGCCGACGGCCGCGTGCTGGTGGTGGCCAACGGAACGCGTGAGGGCGGCGAACGGCTCCTCGAACTGCTGCGGGGTGACAGCACGCCGGGCCGGGTGGACAAGGTGATCGCCGACTGGTCGGAGCCGACGGAGCAGTTCAGCGGGTTCGTCGAGCGGTAGCTCCGGTCGTTCCCCCGCGGTGGCGTGAAGCCTGGCACATCACGCGCGGCCCCAGCCAGAGACCAAAGTGTCAGCTGTGACCACTGCGACACCGGTCGCCTGTTCAACGACTGAATCCGACCGAAACTGCCGCCCGGGCCGTCGCGTGCGGCGAAGCGTCGCACAGTCCGAGCGGTAATCTGGCCCCTCGTGTACCTCAAGAGTCTGACGCTGAAGGGCTTCAAGTCCTTCGCCGCGCCAACGACTCTGCGTTTCGAGCCGGGGATCACCGCGGTCGTCGGTCCCAACGGATCCGGCAAGTCCAACGTGGTCGACGCGCTGGCCTGGGTGATGGGGGAGCAGGGGGCCAAGACGCTGCGCGGCGGGAAGATGGAAGACGTCATCTTCGCCGGGACGTCCTCGCGCGCGCCGCTGGGCCGTGCCGAGGTCACCGTCACCATCGACAACTCCGACAACGCGCTGCCGATCGACTACAACGAGGTCTCGATCACCCGCCGGATGTTCCGCGACGGCGCCAGCGAGTACGAAATCAACGGCAGCGGTTGCCGTTTGATGGACGTGCAGGAATTGTTGAGCGACTCCGGCATCGGACGGGAGATGCACGTCATCGTCGGTCAGGGCAAGCTGGACGAAATCTTGCAGTCCCGCCCCGAAGACCGCCGGGCCTTCATCGAAGAGGCCGCGGGCGTGCTCAAGCACCGCAAGCGTAAAGAAAAAGCGCTGCGCAAGCTCGACGCGATGGCCGCGAACCTGGCCCGGCTGTCCGACCTCACCACCGAGCTGCGGCGCCAACTCAAACCGCTGGGCCGCCAGGCCGAAGTGGCCCGTCGAGCCCAGACCATCCAGGCCGATCTGCGCGACGCCCGCCTCAGACTGGCCGCTGACGACCTGGTCAACCGCCGTTCCGAGCGGCAGGCCATCTTCGACACCGAGGCGAGAATGCGGCGCGAGCATGACGAAGCCGCCGCCCGGCTGTCGGTGGCATCCGAGGAGCTGGCCGCCCACGAGGAATCGCTGACCGAGCTGTCGCAACGTGCCGAAGCCGTTCAGCAGACCTGGTTTCGCTTGTCAGCGCTGGCGGAACGCGTCGGCGCGACCGTCCGGATCGCCAGCGAACGCGCCCACCACCTGGATATCGAGCCGTCCAGGACCAGCGACACCGACCCTGACGCACTGGACGCCGAGGCCGAACAGGTCGCGCTTTTCGAGGAGCAGTTGCTGGCCGAGCTGGCGGAGGCCCGCACCCGGCTCGATGCCGCGCGCGCCGAGCTGGCCGAACGCGAGCGCCGTGCGGTGGAGGCCGACAAGGCTCACCTCGCGGCGGTTCGGGCGGAAGCCGACCGGCGGGAGGGCCTGGCGCGGCTGACCGGTCAGGTGGAGACGATGCGGGCGCGCGTCGAATCGATCGACGACAGCGTCGCGCGGTTGTCCGAGCGGATCGAACACGCCGCGGCCCGGGTGGAGCAGACCCGAGCCGAGTTCGAGGGCGTGCAGAGCCGGGTCGGTGAACTGGACCAGGGCGAGGTAGGCCTCGACGAGCAACACGAACGGACGATGGCCGCGCTGCGTCAGACCGACGAACGGGTCACCGAGCTGCAGGCCGCAGAACGTGCCGCCGAACGTCAGGTGGCGTCGTTGCGGGCCCGCATCGATGCGCTCTCGGTGAGTTTGGAGCGCAAGGACGGCACCGCGTGGCTGGCTCGGAACCACGGTGCCGCAGGGCTTTTCGGTTCGATCGCGGAACTGGTCAAGGTGCGTCCGGGCTACGAGGCGGCGCTGGCCACGGTGCTGGGCTCGGCGGCCGACGGGCTTGCGGTCGACGGTCTGGGAGCCGCACGCAATGCCGTCGCCGCACTGAAACAGGCCGACGGTGGCCGCGCGGCGCTGGTCCTCGGCGACTGGCCGGCCCAGCCGCAGCCGCAGGTCGGCCTGCCGGGTGGCGCGGTGTGGGCGCTGGACATGATCGAGGCGCCGCCGCGGTTGCGCGGGGCGATGGTGGCCATGCTCTCGGGCGTCGCGGTGGTCGACGATCTGGGCGCAGCGCTGGAGCTGGTCGCCGGCCATCCGCAGCTGCGGGCGGTGACACGCGACGGCGATCTGGTGGGCGCCGGCTGGGTGAGCGGCGGGTCCGACCGCAAGGTCTCCACGTTGGAGATCGCGTCGGAGATCGAGAAGGCGCGCAACGAACTGGCCGCCGCGGAGTCGCAAGTGGCGCAGCTCAGCGCGGCGCTGTCCGGCGCGTTGACCGAGCAGGCCGCCCGTCAGGATGCGGCCGAGCACGCGCTGGCCGCCCTCAACGAATCCGACACCGCCATCTCGGCGATGTACGACCAGCTCGGCCGGCTGGGGCAAGAGGCCAGAACGGCCGAGGACGAATGGAACCGGCTGCTGGCCCAGCGTGAAGAGCTCGAAGCGGGCCGAGGCCGCACTCTCGACGAGGTCGTCGAACTCGAGACGCGTTTGCGCAATGCGCAGGAGACCGAACACGTCCAGCAGGCCGAGCCGGTCGACCGGCAGGAGATCGCGGCTGCCGCCGATGCGGCACGCAGCTTCGAGGTCGAGGCCCGGCTGGCCGTACGCACCGCCGAAGAGCGCGCCAACGCGGTGCGCGGGCGGGCCGATTCGCTGCGCCGTGCCGCCGCGGCCGAACGCGAGGCTCGGATCCGGGCCGAACAAGCGGCGGCCGCCCGGATGCGCGCAGCCGCGGTGGCGGCGGCGGTGGCCGAGTCGGGACGGCTGCTGGCCCGGCGGCTCAGCCGGGTGGTGGACGCGGCGTCACTGATGCGCGACGAGCTGGCCGCCGAGCGCCAGCAGCGGTCCGCGGCCATGACCGCGGTACGTGAGGAAACGAATCTGCTCGGCGCGCGGGTGGCCGCACTCACCGATTCCCTGCACCGCGACGAGGTGGCCAACGCGCAGGCGGCGCTGCGGATCGAACAACTCGAGCAGACGGTGCTCGAGCAGTTCGGGATGGCGCCGGCCGACCTGATCGCCGAATACGGCCCCGACGTCCCGCTGCCGCCCACCGATCTGGAGATGGCCGAGTTCGAACAGGCCCGCGAGCGGGGTGAACAGGTGGTCGCGCCGGCCCCGATGCCGTTCGACCGCACCACCCAGGAGCGCCGGGCCAAACGCGCCGAGCGGGAGCTCAACGAGCTGGGCCGGGTCAACCCGCTGGCCCTCGAGGAGTTTGCCGCGCTGGAGGAGAGATACAACTTCCTGTCCACCCAGCTCGAGGACGTCAAGGCGGCGCGCAAGGATCTGCTCGATGTCGTCGCCGAAGTCGACGCCCGGATCCTGCAGGTGTTCAGCGAGGCGTTCGTCGATGTCGAACGCGAATTCCAGACGGTTTTCACCACCCTGTTCCCCGGCGGCGAGGGGCGCCTGCGGCTGACCCAGCCCGACGACATGCTGACCACCGGCATCGAGGTCGAGGCCCGTCCCCCCGGCAAGAAGGTCACCCGGCTGTCTTTGCTGTCCGGCGGCGAAAAGGCGCTGACCGCGGTAGCCATGCTGGTTGCCATCTTCCGGGCCCGCCCGTCGCCGTTCTACATCATGGACGAGGTGGAGGCCGCGCTCGACGACACCAACCTGCGCCGGCTGATCAGCCTGTTCGAGATGCTGCGGGACCGTTCGCAGCTGATCATCATCACCCACCAGAAGCCCACTATGGAGGTGGCCGACGCGCTGTACGGCGTGACGATGCAGGGCGACGGGATCACCGCCGTCATCTCGCAGCGCATTCGCGGTCAGCAGGTGGACCGGCTGGTGGCCAACTCTTCGTAGGTTGCCCGTAGCGTGGGGCTGACAGTCCGCCAGCCCGTACCGGCCCCCGTAGTTCTGGGAAATAGTTCTGGGAAGGATTCATCAGCGTGTCGCAAGGTCTTTGGATCGCCATCGCGGTCATCGCCGCCCTGGTCATCATCGCCGCGCTGGTCTTCGGCCTGGTGCGCTACCGCAAGCGCAGGATCAGCCTCGCGCCCAAGCCCACACCCGAGGCGATCGACCGCTCCGGGGGCTATACGGCGTCGTCCGGCATCACGTTCAGCCGGACCCCGACGTTGCAACCGGAACGGATCGACACCACCGGTCTGCCGGCCGTCGGCGACGACGCCACCATCCCGCGCGACGCCCCCAAGCGTCCCATTTCTGAGGTCCACCTTCCCGAGCCGAAGCTCGAACCCAAGCTCGAACCGGAGCCGATACCCGAGCCGGAGCCGGTACCCGAGCCGGAGCCGATAACGGAGCCGGCGCCCGAGCCCGAAGCGCCGCAGATCGAGGCCATCGAGCCCACCGAAGGGCGGCTGGAGCGGCTGCGCGGGCGGCTGGCACGGTCGCAGAACGCGCTCGGCCGCAGCATGCTCGGCCTGCTCGGCGGCGGTGACCTGGACGAGGACTCCTGGCAGGACGTGGAGGACACCCTGCTGGTGGCCGACCTCGGCCCGGTGGTCACCGAGGCGGTGGTGTCCCAGCTGCGAAGCCGGCTGGCCAGTAGCAACGTCCGCACCGAAGCCGACGCCCGCGCGGTGCTGCGGGACGTGCTCATCAAAGAACTGCACCCGGAGATGGACCGATCCATCCGGGCGCTGCCGCACGCCGACCATCCCTCGGTACTGCTGGTCGTCGGCGTCAACGGCACCGGAAAGACCACCACGGTCGGCAAGCTGGCGCGGGTCCTGGTAGCCGACGGACGTCGTGTGGTGCTCGGGGCGGCCGACACGTTCCGGGCCGCCGCGGCCGACCAGCTGGAGACCTGGGCGTCGCGGGTCGGGGCGGAAGTGGTGCGCGGCGCCGAAGGGGCCGATCCGGCGTCGGTGGCGTTCGACGCCGTCGACAAAGGCATCCAGGCCGGTGCCGACGTCGTCCTGATCGACACCGCCGGACGGTTGCACACCAAGGTCGGCCTGATGGACGAACTGGGCAAGGTCAAACGAGTAGTGAGCCGCCGGGCAGCTGTTGATGAGGTGTTGCTGGTGCTCGACGCCACCATCGGCCAGAACGGCCTGGCGCAGGCCAAGGTTTTCGCCGAGGTCGTCGACATCACCGGGACGGTGCTCACGAAGTTGGACGGAACGGCCAAGGGCGGCATCGTTTTCCGCGTTCAGCAGGAATTGGGCGTGCCGGTGAAGCTGGTCGGGCTCGGTGAGGGAGCCGATGACCTGGCGCCGTTCGAGCCGGCGGCGTTCGTCGACGCCCTGCTGGGCTGAAAGCTCTTACACAGCAACTTTTACGTTAATCCTGACGAAACACGGCGGCTCCATTGCCGCAACAACTTATGCGCATGGTTCTCGTCAGGTCACCAGTCATCATTCTGGGGCCCTCCCAACGCTGACTGGAGGTGATAGCGAGTGAGTTTCCCTGTGATGGGCCAGCCCAATACCGGCGATACGGCCTGGATGTTGGCGAGTGCGGCACTCGTGCTGCTGATGACGCCGGGCCTGGCGTTCTTCTACGGCGGCATGGTTCGTGCCAAGAGCGTGCTCAACATGATCATGATGAGCATCAGCGCGATGGGCGTCGTGACGGTGCTGTGGGTGCTCTACGGCTACTCCATGGCATTCGGCAACGACACCGGCAATGTCGTCGGCAGCCCGACCGAATACTGGGGCCTGAAGGGCCTCATCGGGGGCAACTCGGTTGCCGCCGACGCGTCCAAGGGCGTCGCGGCGACGGACATCCCGCTGGCGGGAACGCTGCCGGCCTCGGTGTTCGTGGCCTTCCAGTTGATGTTCGCGATCATCACGGTCGCCCTGATCTCGGGCGCGGTCGCCGACCGGCTCAAGTTCAGTGCCTGGCTGGTGTTCTCGGGCCTGTGGGCGACGCTGGTGTACTTCCCGGTCGCGCACTGGGTCTTCGCCTTCGACGGGTTCGCATCGGAGAAGGGTGGCTGGATCGCCAACAAGCTGCACGCGATCGACTTCGCAGGCGGAACCGCGGTGCATATCAATGCCGGTGTGGCGGGCCTCATGCTGGCGCTCGTCCTGGGCAAGCGTAAGGGTTGGCCGACCACGCTCTTCCGTCCGCACAACCTGCCGTTCGTGATGCTGGGCGCCGGTTTGCTGTGGTTCGGGTGGTACGGCTTCAACGCCGGGTCGGCGACCAGCTCGAACGGCGCCGCGGGGTCGACGTTCGTCACCACCACGATCGCCACTGCGGCGGCGATGCTGGCGTGGCTGCTCACTGAGCGCATCCGCGACGGCCACGCCACCACCCTGGGTGCCGCCTCGGGCATCGTCGCCGGGCTGGTCGCGATCACGCCGTCCTGCTCGTCGGTGAACGCATTGGGTGCACTGATCATCGGCGTGGTCGCCGGTGTGCTGTGCGCGCTGGCCGTGGGTCTGAAGTTCAAGCTCGGCTTCGACGACTCGCTCGACGTTGTCGGCGTCCACCTGGTCGGCGGTCTCGCCGGCACCCTGATGGTCGGCCTGGTCGCCGCCCCCGAGAGCGTCGCGATCAACGGCGTGGCGGGCGTGTCCAAGGGCCTGTTCTACGGCGGCGGGTTCGACCAGCTGGAACGCCAGGCAGTGGGCGCGTTCACCGTTCTGGCCTACTCGGGCGTTGTCACGCTGATCCTGGCGCTTATCCTGAAGTACACCATTGGGCTGCGGCTGGGAGCAGAGCAGGAAGCGGCGGGCATCGATGAGTCGGAGCACGCTGAGAGCGGCTACGATTTCGCGGTTGCCAGCGGTTCGGTTCTTCCCCGCGCCAGCCTGCCGGACACCCCGAACGGCCTGCAGGCGCGAGTGGCCGAGAAAGTTGAGGCGGAATAGATATGAAGCTGATCACCGCGATCGTCAAGCCGTTCACCCTCGACGACGTCAAGACCAGCCTGGAGGACGCCGGCGTCCTGGGCATGACGGTCAGCGAAATCCAGGGCTATGGGCGGCAGAAGGGCCACACCGAGGTCTACCGGGGCGCTGAGTACTCGGTCGACTTTGTGCCCAAGGTCCGGATCGAGGTCGTCGTCGACGACTCCATCGTCGACAAGGTCGTGGACAGCATTGTCCGGGCGGCACGGACGGGCAAGATCGGCGACGGCAAAGTGTGGGTCAGCCCCGTGGACACCATCGTGCGGGTGCGCACCGGTGAGCGCGGTTCTGACGCTCTGTAGTCGCGCGTTGCCGAACCAAGGCAGATGGGCCGGCCGGGTGTGACACCGAACCGGCCGGACCCTTCTGAAACCTCGAAAACGGAAGCACCGCAAGCAGGAAGCGCCGTTGCGGCAGTCGATCTGGCTGCCGCGCGGCGCGAACTGCTGTCTGACGGCCTCAGTGGCATGAAACCTGCCGAGATGCGGCAGGCAGTGCTGGACCTGCACGAAAACTGGTTGACCGCAAAGGCTTCCGAAATCGGCATCACCGACGACAGCGGCTACGCCATCGTCGCGGTCGGCGGCCTCGGCCGTCGTGAGCTGCTTCCGTACTCCGACCTCGACCTGGTGCTGGTGCACGACGGGAAGCCGCCCGAAGTACTGGGGCCGACCGCCGACAAACTGTGGTATCCGTTGTGGGACGCCAACATTCGGCTCGATCACAGCGTGCGTACCGTCAGCGAGGCGCTGAGCACCGCCAACGCCGATCTGACGGCCGCCCTGGGCATGCTCGAGGCGCGGCACATCGCCGGATCCGCAGCCCTGTCGGCCGAACTGATCGACGGGATCAAACGGCAGTGGCGCAGCGGAATCCGTTCTCGCATGGACGAACTCGTGGAGATGACGCACGCCCGCTGGCTGCGTCTTGGCCGTATCGCGCACCGCGCCGAACCCGACCTCAAGTCCGGCCGCGGCGGGTTGCGCGATGTCCAGTTGCTCAACGCGCTGGCGCTGGCGCAACTCATCGACCGTCACGGGATGGCCCGGGCCGATACCGCTGTCGGCTCGCTGGACGATGCGTACCTGACGTTGCTCGACGTCCGGACCGAATTGCACGTGGTCTCCCGCCGGGGTCGTGACCAGTTGCTGGCGCAGTTCGCCGACGAGATCAGCGAAAAGCTTGGCGTCGGGGACCGATTCGACCTGGCGCGGATGCTGTCCAGCGCCGGTCGCACCATCAGCTTCCACGCCGTCACCGGACTGCGCACCGCCGCCAACGCGTTGCCCAAGCGCGGTTTGACCGCCCTGATGCGGCGACCCAAGCGGCGACCGCTGGATGAGGGTGTCGTCGAGTACGCCGGCGAGATCGTGCTGGCCCGCGACGCCCGTCCCGAAAGCGACCCCGGTCTGGTGTTGCGGGTGGCCGCCGCCGCGGCGGACACCGGCGTGCCCATCGGTGCCGCCACGCTGAGCCGGCTGGACAGCGCGCCGCCGCTGCCGACGCCGTGGCCACGGGAGGCCCTGGACGACCTGCTGGTGGTGCTGCTGGCGGGTCCCACCGCGGTGGCCACCATCGAGGCGCTGGACCGCACCGGGTTGTGGGGCCAGTTGTTGCCAGAGTGGGACGCGATCCGCGACCTGCCGCCGCGCGATGTCTCGCACAAGTGGACCGTGGACCGTCATGTCGTGGAGTGCGCCGTGCACGCGGCACCGTTGACCACCAACGTGGCGCGACCGGACCTGCTCGCCCTGGGTGCCTTGCTGCACGACATCGGCAAGGGCCGTGGAATGGACCACTGCGTGCTCGGCGCTGATCTGGTGATCCCGATCGGGCAGCGGCTCGGTTTGTCGCCCGCTGACGTCGACACCATCTCCAAGATGGTCCGCCACCATCTGCTGCTGCCGATCACGGCCACCCGTAGCGACCTGAACGACCCCAAGACCATCGAGGCGGTGTCCGAGGCGCTGGGCGGTGACCCGCAGCTGCTCGAACTCATGCACGCGCTGTCGGAGGCCGATTCCAAGGCCACGGGTCCGGGCGTGTGGAGTGACTGGAAGGCGTCGCTGGTCGAGGACCTGGTGCGGCGCTGCCGGCTGGCGATGGCGGGGGAGACGCTTCCGCAGGCGGAACCGACTGCGCCGCACTATCTTTCGCTGGCTGAGCGGCAGGGCGTGCATGTCGAGCTGCAAGGGGGCGACGGCGAACGGCTGTGCGCGGTGATGGTGGCCCCGGATCAGCGCGGGCTGGTATCGAAAGCCGCGGCCGTGCTGGCGCTGAACTCGCTGCGGGTCCACTCGGCTTCGGTGAACATCCACGAGGGCGTGGTGATCACCGAATTCATCGTGTCGCCGCTGTTCGGCTCGCCGCCCGCGGCCGAGCTGCTGCGCCAGCAGTTCGTCGGCGCCCTGCACGGCGACATCGACGTGTGCGGGACGCTGGAAAAGCGCGACATGGAGGCCACCAGCTCGGCCACCGCCCGGGCCGGCGAGGTCCAGGTGGGAGTGCCCGTCACCCGTTCCACCGCCCCACCGCGCATCCTCTGGCTGGACACCGACACCCCGGGTCAGCTGATCCTGGAGGTCCGCGCCATGGACCGGGTCGGCCTGCTCGCGTTGCTGACCCGTGCGCTCGAGCGCGCCGAGACCGACATCCTGTGGGCCAAGGTCAACACGTTCGGGTCGACGGCAGCCGACGTGTTCTGTGTGGCGGTGCCGCCGGAGCTCAATGCGCGGTCCGCGGTGGAGAAGCACCTGCTGGCGGTGCTGGGAGCACCGGCTGTCGTTCTCGAGGACGAGCCGGTCGGGGACTAGCGCCATGCTCTGAGCCACCGCCCTCAGTGTGAACCTCACGACGGGACACGCCGATTCACCGTCGCATCGTCCACACTCGGCGAAAGGTCTTGGCTCGCGCTACACCGGCTCCGCGTTGAGTTGGCGCACGGCGTCGATCCGCGCTTTGAGCTGATCGCTGGTGGCCGCGGCGATCGGCGGCCCACCGCAGCGGCGGCGCAGCTCGTTGTGGATCCAGCCGTGCGGCTTGCCGGTGCGATGGTGCGCCACGGAGACCAGGGCGTTGAGTTCGCGGCGCAGGTCGCGCAGTTGACCGTGCGTGGTCAGCGCCACCGCCGGGGTGCCGGCCTGCGCCCGTTTCTGTAGTTGCTCGTCCTGCCGGCGGTGCAGCAGCGCACGCATCTGTTCGGCGTCGAGCAGGCCGGGGATGCCGAGGTAGTCGGCCTCCTCGTCGCTGCCGGCCGGGGTTGCGGTGCCGAACGACGAGCCGTCGAAGATGACCTGGTCCAGTTCGGCGTCGGCGCCCAGCGAGGTGAACCCCTTCTCTTCGCCGGGTTCGGTCTGCGTCTTGGTGGCCGGGTCCTCGTCGAGTGGGTCGCCCTCGGATTCGCGGTGCGGTTTGCCCAGCACGTGGTTGCGCTGCGCCTCGAGTTCGCTGGCGAGCTGCAGCAGATTCGGCACCGACGGCAGGAAGATGCTCGCCGTCTCACCTGCTCGCCGGGATCGCACGAACCGCCCGATGGCCTGGGCGAAGAACAGCGGCGTCGAGGCGCTGGTGGCGTAGATACCGACCGACAGCCGCGGCACGTCGACCCCCTCGGACACCATCCGCACCGCGACCAGCCACCTGCTGGTGCTGGCGGAGAACTCCGAGATGCGCGCCGACGAGCCGGGGTCGTCGGAGAGCACGACGGTCGGCGCCTCGCCGGTCAACTTCGTGAGCAGGGTCGCGTAGGCGCGCGCCGCGGTGCGGTCCGAGGCGATGATCATCCCGCCCGCGTCCGGCACATGCTCACGCTTCTGGCGCAGCCGCTGGTCGGCCGCCGCGATCACCGCCGGCATCCACTCGCCGGCCGGGTCCAATGCGGTGCGCCAGGCGCGGGCGGTCTGCTCGGCCGACAGTGGTTCGCCCAACCGCGCCTCATGCTCTTCGCCCGCGCTGTCCCGCCAGCGGGCCTGCCCGGAATAGGCCATGAAGACCACGGGGCGGACCACGCCGTCGGCCAGCGCCTCGGCGTAGCCGTAGGTGTGGTCGGCCTTGGACCGCATCAGGCCGTCGGCGTCGGGTTCGTAGTTCACGAACGGGATCGGACTGTCGTCGCTGCGGAACGGCGTCCCGGTCAGGGCGAGCCGGCGGGTCGCGTCACCGAAGGCTTCCCGGATGGCGTCACCCCAGGTTTTGGCGTCACCGCCGTGGTGGATCTCGTCGAAGATCACCAGCGTCTTGCGCTGTTCGGTACGCACCCGGTGCAGCGTCGGGTGGGCGGCCACCTGGGCGTACGTGACCACCACGCCGTGGTACTCCGGCGAGGTCTGCGGGTTGGAGTTGGAGAATTTCGGGTCCAGGGAAAGTCCCTGGCGTCCGGCGGCCTGGGCCCACTGGATCTTGAGGTGCTCGGTGGGTACGACGACGGTGATCTGCTCGACGGCCCGGTGCGCGATCAGCTCGCCGGCGATCCGCAGGGCGAAGGCGGTCTTGCCGGCACCGGGTGTGGCCACCGCCAGGAAGTCCCGCGGCTCGGTTCCCAGGTACTTGACCAGCGCGCGACGCTGCCAGCCACGCAGCGACCGCGTCGTGTCGGCCGGGAAGTGGCTGACCGGCTGCAGCGACACATTCCCCCCATAAAGATTCGGCCTGGTGGCTCGGCCGCGCGAGACGGCGCAGTGGCTGTGAAATCTAGCACGACAACGCTTTTCGGCGCTGCAACGACGTGGCTGTCCGGTCAGATTGGCTGGTCGCGGGTCTGCAGCCAGTCGTGGATGCGCGTGGCGACGTCGGGCCACCCGGGTTCGAGCATCATGTTGTGGCCCATCGAGAAGAACTCCGGTTCGGTCCGGTACGCCTGGGCCGTCGCCCGCACTTCCGCGGTGCTGACGAAGCCGTCATGCTCGGCGCCCAGAACCAGCATCGGGGTCGTCACCAGTCCGGTCCGGACCCGCCGGATCATCGGATCCAGCGCGGCCGCCCGCAGACTTTCGGGCCCGGCCTGCGACCGGCAGGATTCGACGATGTCCTCGGGTGTCTGCCGACAGAAGAGGTAGTCGCGGGCCAGCGTCGCCGTGTCGACGAACTCGAGCAACGTGCCGCCGGTGAAGGCCCGCATGGCGATCAGGGGATGGCGGCGCCAGACGCGCATCGCCAGCCGCAGGAAACCCTTCGGGGGCACCGAGCCGACCAGCACCGCGGCGGGCGCACGCCGGGTTTCCAGATACCGCTGCACGGCGAAGCCGCCCAGGGAATGGCCGATGAGCACCGGTGGGCCGCCGAGTGAGTCGGCCACCGTGCGGACGTCCTCCACGTAGTCGGCCATGGAGCACCACCGCAGGGCCTTGGGTGCGGGACTGGCGCCGTGCCCGCGCAAGCTCACCGCGACGGCGCGGTAGCCGGCGTCGGCGAAATAGTTCAGGAAGTTCTCCCAGCACCACGCGCCGTGCCAGCCGCCGTGGACGAACAGCAGCGGTGGGCCGGTGCGGGAGCCCTTGTCGATGACTTCGAGCATCACCGCGCTCCGACTGCCTGGTACACGGCGCGGTTCGGCACCGTGGCCGCGCCCAGGCCGAGCAGCGTGGCCAGGATCACCGGGAACTCCAGGTAGGCGTGATAGCTGGCGAACGCGGAGTACACCGCCTTGCCGGAGGCGTAGTCCGTGACGAACACGACGGCCAGGGCCACTCCGACGGCGGCACCCAGCGTCCACGCCCGCGCGCCGCTCAGCCACGGGACGCGCACCTCGAATGCCCGCGCCGCATCGGGTGCATGGCGGGGGAAGAAGTACACCCAGACGAAGTAGTGCATGGTCTGCAGGAAGGCGAACACGACGAGCAGCCTCAGGCCCACCTCGGTCAGCATGGCCGCCGGCGGGGCACTGGCCGCCACGATCGGGCGGGGATTTCCCGCAAAGCCAGCCAGCGACGAACTCGTCCCGCCGAAGTGGCGGTCGAGCACACCGGACAGCAGCACCGCAGGAACGACCAGCACCCAGCCGAGCTGCACCGATCGGAAGGACCGGCGCAGCGCCGGGGTGGGCAGCCGGGCCGACCACTCCCACAGGAAGAACAGCGGCACCACATTGTGCAGATGCGACAGCACGACGAAGTGGTAGGCGGGCCAGCTCAGCGAGGCGGCCGTGGCGATCGCCAGCACCGCCGCCGCCGCGACCAGCGCCGGCCCCCGCAACCCCGCCACACAGGCAGCCAAGAGCACCGCGTAGCCGATGACGATCTCGGCCAGCCGCGCCGGCTCGCCGACGATCATGCCGGCCAGCCGGCACAACACGATGACGGTGATCAACCCGAGCAGCCACGACAGCAGCCGGCCGGCGAGTACGGCGGCGAAACGTCCAGTGACGTAGCGCAATTCCAGGACGTTGTGCAGGACCCCGAAGGCCATCAGCCCGAGCACCGTGGTGGCCAGCGGAGCGCGCACTGCGATGGCCAGGGCAACTGCGGCGGCCCCCGCGAACAGCCAGATCACCCGTAAAGTCATCGCGTGTCCCAGCTGACCGCTTTCGTCATCACGGTCGCGGTCGAATCGCTGTGGTACGTCGGCGGCCTCGTGGGCATCGTCGGGCTGCGGTGGTGGTCGGCGCTGATGCTGACGATCGGCGTCAATGCGGTCACCCATCCGGTGGCGTGGTGGGTCCTGGCGCCGGACCCGACTATTGCGCGGCTACTGCTGACGGAGGTCGCGGTGACCCTCGCCGAGGCGGCTGTGCTGGCGGTCGCCGTCCGGCGTGACCTGACGACACTGGCGCTACTGAGTGTCGGCGCCAATGCTTCGTCGCTGCTCACCGGGCTGATCCTCAACCGGTAGGCGGACCTGGAGGGGGAGGCGGCGACCACTGGGGCGGCGGGCCTTGTGGGGGCGGCGGGCCTTGCGGCGGCGGCGGGCCCCATTGCGGCGGCGGCGGGCCCCATTGCGGTGGCTGCTTCGGCCGCCGCGAGCGGCGTAGCCAGATCACGACAGCCACCGCGGCCGCTACCACCAACAGCAGAAACACGACGACCACCAGCAGCACCGGAGAAGACGCCGATGGTGCGGGGGCCATGTCTGCGAGCACAGTGACCACGGGGCAAAAGTAGCGTTTTCCAACCTCGATCCACCAGGCTTCGCCGAAACTGAAACCACGCACGCCCGCATCGGCGTGTCGTCTGCCTCGTGACAGTGTCGCGGGCCCACGGCAACAGGACCACTAGGCCTGCTGGTGGTGACCCCCAGCGCCCGACTCGGTCCTTGTCTGCCGCCCCGACGGCAGCACCACTAGGCTGGCTGTCGTGTTTGAATCGCTGTCCGATCGCTTGACCGGTGCCCTCCAGGGGCTGCGCGGCAAAGGCCGCCTCACCGACGCCGATATCGAGGCCACTACCCGCGAAATCCGGCTCGCGCTGCTGGAAGCCGACGTGTCGCTGCCCGTGGTCCGGGCGTTCGTCCACCGGATCAAGGAACGCGCCCGCGGGCATGAGGTGTCCGGCGCGCTCAACCCGGCGCAACAGGTCGTCAAGATTGTCAACGAGGAACTGATCGGCATCCTCGGCGGCGAGACCCGCGAGATCGCCTACGCCAAAAACCCGCCGACGGTGATCATGCTCGCCGGCCTGCAGGGTTCGGGCAAGACGACGCTGGCCGGCAAGCTGGCGTTCCGGTTGAAGAACCAGGGCCACACCCCGCTTCTGGTGGCCTGCGACCTGCAGCGTCCCGCCGCGGTCAATCAGCTTCAGGTCGTCGGTCAGCGCGCCGGCGTCCCGGTGTTCGCGCCGCACCCCGGCGCCTCACCCGAGTCCGGGCCGGGCGACCCGGTCGCCGTCGCCGCGGCGGGCATCGCCGAGGCCCGAGCCAAGCACTTCGACTTCGTCATCGTCGACACCGCCGGCCGGCTCGGCATCGACGAGGAGTTGATGGCCCAGGCCGCGGCCATCCGCGACGCTGTCAACCCCGACGAAACCCTGTTCGTCCTCGACGCGATGATCGGCCAGGACGCGGTCGCCACCGCCCAGGCCTTCGGCGACGGCGTCGGGTTCACCGGCGTCGTGCTGACCAAGCTGGACGGCGACGCCCGTGGTGGTGCCGCCCTGTCGGTCCGCGAAGTCACCGGTGTGCCAATCCTTTTCGCCTCGACCGGCGAGAAGTTCGAGGACTTCGACGTCTTCCACCCGGACCGGATGGCCAGCCGCATCCTCGGTATGGGCGACGTGCTGAGTTTGATCGAGCAGGCCGAGCAGGTCTTCGATGCCCAACAGGCCGAGGCCGCCGCCGCCAAGATCGGCGCCGGTGAGCTGACGCTGGAGGACTTCCTCGAGCAGATGCTGGCCGTGCGCAAGATGGGCCCGATCGGCAACCTGCTCGGCATGCTGCCCGGCGGGGCACAGATGAAAGACGCACTGGCCGAGGTCGATGACAAGAGCCTCGACCGGATCCAGGCCATCATCCGCGGCATGACGCCGCAGGAGCGGGCCGACCCGAAGATCATCAACGCCTCGCGGCGGCTGCGCATCGCCAACGGCTCCGGCGTCACGGTCTCCGAGGTCAACCAGCTGGTGGACCGCTTCTTCGAGGCGCGCAAGATGATGTCCTCGATGCTCGGCGGCATGGGCATCCCCGGGCTGGGCCGTAAGTCCGCGACCCGAAAGTCCCGCAGCTCCAAAGGCAAGAAGGGCAAGAAGGGGGCCCGCGGACCGACGCCGCCGAAGACGCGCAGTCCATTCGGCGCCGGCATGCCCGGCATGCCGGCCGGGTTCCCCGACCTGTCGCAGATGCCGGAAGGCCTCAACGAACTGCCGCCGGGGCTGGCCGACTTCGACCTGTCCAAGCTGAAGTTCCCCGGCCAGAAATAGCCGCAGTGCGACTGCACGTGCGGGGGCTCGCCCTGCCCGGCGACATCGCCACCGAACTGTGGATAGTCGACGGCCGCATCAGCTCCGAGCCGGTCTCCGGCGCCGACACCGTCTTCGATGGGGGCTGGATCCTGCCGGGGCTGGTGGACGCGCACTGCCACGTCGGGCTCGGCGAACACGGCGCAGTCGAACTGGACGAAGCGATTGCCCAGGCCGAAGTCGAACGCGACGTGGGCGCGCTGTTGCTGCGCGACTGCGGCTCACCGATCGACACCCGGAGTCTTGACGACCATCACGACCTGCCCCGCCTCATCCGGGCCGGACGGCACCTGGCCAAACCCAAGCGCTACATCCCCGGGCTGGCCGCCGAGATGGAGGACGAAGCGCAGCTGCCGGATCTCGTCGCCGACCAGGCCAGGCGCGGAGACGGCTGGATCAAGCTGGTCGGCGACTGGATCGACCGGGGGATCGGCGACCTCGCGCCGCTGTGGTCCGATGACGTCCTCAAGGCGGCGATCGACACCGCCCACGCGCTCGGCGCCCGCGTCACCGCGCACGTCTTCGGCGAGGATGCGCTGCCCGGCCTGATCAACGCCGGCATCGACTGCATCGAACACGGCACCGGCCTCACCGACGAGACGATCGAACTCATGGTCCGGCACGGCACCGCGCTGGTGCCGACGCTGATCAACTTGGAGAACTTCCCGGGCATCGCCGACGCTGCCGTGCGCTACCCGACGTACGCCGCGCACATGCGCGACCTCTACGACCGCGGATACCAGCGGGTCGCCGCGGCGCGCGACGCCGGTGTGCCGGTGTATGCCGGCAGCGACGCGGGCGGCACCATCAGGCACGGACGTATCGCCGACGAGGTCGACGCGCTGCGCAAGATCGGCATGAGCGCCGAGGAGGCTCTCGGGGCAGCGTGCTGGGACGCCCGGCGCTGGCTGGGCAGGCCGGGCCTGGATCACGGCGCATCGGCGGACCTGTTGTGTTACGCCGACGACCCGCGCCGGGGCGCGGCCGTGCTGAACCGGCCTGATCTGGTGATCCTGCGCGGCAAGGTGTTCCGCCCCGGACATTAGATTTCGCCGAGTGTTAGCCGGGCGCAGCGCGTCCGGCCGCAACTCGGTGGTTACCATCGCTAAATGGCGTTGGCCAGCGGCGCAACCTTTGCCGGTTACACCGTCGTGCGGCAACTGAGTTCGTCGGCGACCGGCGAGGTTTACCTGGCCCAGCGGCCGGATCTGCCCGGATGGCAGGCGCTGAAGGTCCTGCCGCCCACGGCCGACGACGACTTCCGCGCCCGGTTTCACCGCGAGACCGTGGCGGTGGCGAACCTCTATCACCTCAACATCGTCGAGGTGCACGAACGCGGTGAGTCCGACGGACAGCTTTGGATCGCAACGGATTACGTCGACGGCACCGACGTCGCCAGGTTGATGGCCGATCGCTTCCCCGCGGTACTGCCGATCGGTGAAGTGCTCAGGATCATCACGGCCGCGGCGGCCGCCCTGGACTTTGCCCACCTGCGTGGCGTGCTGCACCGCGACGTCCGGCCCGGCAACATCCTGGTGACCGCGCCGGGCGCCGGCGACCCACCAGTGATGTTGTGCGACTTCGGATTGCAGCGCCCGCCCGGTGAAGCTGGCTACGCTGCGCCCGAGGAGGCTACCGGCGCCGCCGTCGACGGACGCGCTGATCAGTACGCGCTGGCGGCGACCGCACTGCACCTGTTCACCGGGGCACCGCCGACGGCAGGGACCCCGCCGCGACTCAGCGAGTTGCGCCCGGACCTGGCCCGCCTGGACGACGTGCTCGGGCGGGCGCAGGCCGACCAGCCGGCGGATCGATTCGGCAGTTGCCGCGAGTTCGCCGCCGCCCTCGCCGATCGGGCGGGAATCGCCGACCACGACGCTGCGGCGGCACCCGTCGAGCAGCCTGCCGCCGAGCCCGCCTACGTCGTCGACTACCCGGTCTACGCGTGGCCGGAACCGGCACCGCCAGCACCGGTCCGGGAACCGGCCAGCGGGCCGCCGGCGGGATTCCTGCGATCCGCCGCGGGCTCGCTGGCGCGGCGACTGGACGCCTTTTCCAGCGGAACCGGGCGCACCAGGCGATTCGGTCCGCGCCGGATACTGATCGGCGCCGTCGCCCTGGCATTGTTGGCCGGTTTGTCCGCGGCTGTCATCAGCGTCGGGCGCCAGACCGATACTCCTGTCCGCGCCGGGGGCCCGTCGACCACGTCGAGCGCCGTGGCGGCCACCACCAAGGCTGCCCCACCGCCCCCACTGGACGGCACCTATCGCATCGAGGTGCAGCGCTCCCGGCAGACCTTCAACGACAATCCCACGCCGCAGCCGCCCGACGTCCAGACCTGGTGGGCGATCCGCTCGTCCTGCACGCCCACCCGCTGCCTGGCGGCGGCGACGCTGCTCGACGACACCGATCACGCGCAGGTGAAATCGCCTGACGTTCATCCGCTGCTGCTGGAGTTCATCGACGGCCAGTGGCGGTCCAGGCCGGAGACCACGAAGTTTCCGTGCATCGGGCCCACCGGGCAGGCGAGCACCCAGATGAGCACCCAGGTGCTGACGCTGCGGCTGCAATCCCAGGGCGACCTGGCCGGCGAGATGTCCGTGACGGTACGCAGCAACGAATGCGGCCAGTTGGGAGGTCTCATCCGCATCCCGGCCGTGGCGGACCGCAGCGGTGACATCCCGCCCGCGGTGAACGTGCCGGACCCGGTGACCGGCACGCCGGGCACCACGACGACGGCGACCACGGTGGCACCGGAACCGCCGACCACCAGGCCTTCCGGGCCGGGGCGCTGAACCTTGGGAAAGATTGCGAGCGATCGCTATCTATGTTAGCTTCGTGGCAGCCCAGCCAGCCATTCTTGGAGGAACTGTGACTTTCGACGTGATCATCCGCGACGGCCTGTGGTTTGACGGAACCGGCGCCAAGCCACAGAAACGGAGCCTGGGCATCCGTGACGGCGTGGTCGCCACCGTATCGGCCGGCCCGCTGGACGAGACGGGATGTCCGGAGGTGATCGACGCCAAGGGAAAGTGGATCGCGCCCGGCTTCATCGACGTCCACACCCACTACGACGCCGAGATTCTGCTCGACCCGGGTCTGCGTGAGTCGGTACGCCACGGGATCACCACCTTGATGCTGGGCAACTGCTCACTGTCGACGGTGTACGCCAACTCCGAAGACGCCGCCGACCTGTTCAGCCGCGTCGAGGCGGTGCCGCGCGACTTCGTCCTGGGCGCGCTGCAGAACAACAAGACGTGGTCGTCGCCGGCGGAGTACGTCGAGGCGATCGACGCGCTGCCGCTGGGGCCGAACGTGAGCTCCATGCTCGGTCATTCGGATCTGCGGACCGCGGTGCTGGGACTCGAGCGGGCCACCGACGAAACCGTGCGCCCCACCGATGCCGAGCTGGAGAAGATGGCGCGAATGCTGGACGAGGCGCTCGATGCCGGGATGCTCGGCATGTCCGGGATGGACGCGCCGATCGACAAGCTCGACGGGGAACGGTTCCGGTCACGGGCACTGCCCTCGACCTTCGCGACCTGGCGCGAGCGGCGCCGCCTGATCAAGGTGCTGCGCAAGCGCGGCCGTATTCTGCAGAGCGCACCCAACGTCAACAGCCCGGTGTCCCCGCTGATGTTCTTCCTGACCAGCAGCCGGCTTCTCAACCGGCGCAAGGGCGTCCGGATGAGCATGCTGGTGTCGGCGGACGCCAAGTCGATGCCGCTGGCGGTGCACACCTTCGGCCGCGGCACCCGGGTGCTCAACAAACTGCTGGGCGCCAGCGTGCGCTTCCAGCACCTGCCGGTGCCGTTCGAATTGTATTCCGACGGAATCGATCTGCCGGTCTTCGAAGAATTCGGCGCCGGTACGGCCGCGCTGCACCTGCGGGATCAGTTGCAGCGCAACGAGTTACTGGCAGACGAGTCCTATCGTCGGGAATTCCGTCGGCAGTTCGACCGGCGCAAGCTCGGACCCTCGTTGTGGCACCGCGACTTCCACGACGCGGTGATCGTGGAGTGCCCCGACGAGTCGCTGGTCGGCAAGAGCTTCGGCGCGATCGCCGACGAACGCGGGCTGCATCCGCTGGACGCGTTCCTCGACATTCTGGTCGAGAACGGCGAGCGCAACGTGCGCTGGACGACCATCGTTGCCAACCACCGGCCCAAGCAGCTGGACAAGCTGGCCGCCGACCCCAGCATCCACATGGGCTTCTCCGACGCCGGCGCTCACCTGCGCAACATGGCCTTCTACAACTTCCCGCTGCGACTGCTCAAGCGCATCCAGGAGGCGCAGCGGGCCGGGTCGCCGTTCCTGACGCCGGAACGAGCGATCTACCGCCTCACCGCCGAGGTCGCCGAGTGGTTCGGGCTCAACGCCGGCACGCTGCGTGAGGGCGACCGTGCGGATTTCGTGGTGATCGACCCCGCCCACCTGGATGACTCGGTGGACGGCTACCACGAGGAGGCGGTGCCCTTCTACGGCGGCCTGCGGCGCATGGTCAACCGCAATGACGCGACCGTGGTCGCCACCGGTGTGGGGGGTGCTGTCGTCTACCGCAACGGCGAGTTCCGCGAAGGCTACGGCCAGACCGTGAAGTCGGGCCGTTACCTGCGCGCCGGCGAGCGCCAGTCGGCAGCGATGAGCCTGTCGGCCTGAGATGGCCAGGACGCAGCAGCAGCGGCGCGAGGAGACCGTCGGCCGGCTCCTGCAGGCCTGCATCGACACCATCATCGAGGTGGGATATGCCCGGGCCTCGGCCGCGGTGATCACCAAACGCGCCGGGGTATCGGTGGGCGCCCTGTTCCGTCACTTCGAGACGATGGGCGATTTCATGGCGGCCACCGCGTCCGAGGTGCTGCGCCGGCAGCTGGAAACCTTCAACAAGCAGGTCGCCGAGATACCGGCCGACCAGCCGGCACTGCAAGCGGCGCTGACGATCCTGCGCGACATCACCGGCGGCCCGACGAACGCGGTGCTCTATGAACTGCTCATCGCCGCGCGTACCGACGAGAAGCTCCGAGAGACGCTGCAACACGAGTTGGGGCAGTACTCGGCGAAGATCTTCGACGCGGCGCGTGCGATGCCCGGCGCGGACGGCTTCCCGGACGATTCCTTTCCGGTGCTGGTGGCCCTGCTCACCAACGTCTTCGACGGAGCCGCGGTGGTCGAGGGGGTGCTGCCACAGCCCGAGATCGCCGAGCGCAGGATTCCGGTGTTGACCGCGCTGCTCACCGCGGCCTGGCCGAGCGTCACCGCCTGACGCTCCGCCGCTGCTACAGCGAGCCGATGCCCGCCTGCGGGCCCAGCGCGAAGCCCCAGTCGAACAAGCTGGCCGCCTGATCCCAGTAGGTCGGCCCACCCTCTTTGACCAGGCCGTACATCATGGCGATCACCAGTCGCCGGCCGCCACGGCTAGCCGCTCCGACGAAAGTCTTGCGGGCCGCGTTGGTGAACCCGGTCTTGCCGCCGATGGCACCGGGGTAGCGCGCGAGCAACTCATCCTGGTTCAGGATCGGCTGGTCGCCGTTCTCGCCGGGGAACATCGCCGACGGCTCGGCGGTGATGCTGGCGAACGTCGGGTTCGCCATGGCCGCGCGGAAGATCACCGCCAGGTCATGCGCCGTCGACCAGCCGGAGTCGTCGGGCCCGTCCAGTCCGGAAGGCGTCGCCGCATGGGTGTTCGACGCCCCCAGCGACGCGGCCTTGGCGTTCATCTTGGCCACCGCGACCTGTTGGCCGCCCAGCATGTCGGCCAGCGTGTTGGCGGCGTCGTTGCCCGACACCAGCAGCAGGCCGTCGAGCAGTTGGCGCGCGGTGTAGCTGTGGCCCACCTTCACCCCGACGCAGTTGCACTCGACGGCGGTATCGGTGAGGTCGGCGACGACCGTGGAGTCCAGCGGCACCTCGTCCAGCACGACGAGCGCGAGCAGCACCTTGATGGTGCTCGCCGGCGGGTGGGCGACGTTCTGCTCGCGGCCGGCCAGCACCTGACCGCTGTCCATGTCGGCGACGATCCAGGTCTGCGCCGGACCGTCGGGAATGGGCATCGAACCCGCTGCCTGTTGGACGTCGGTGTCCGCGTGCGCCACCGGGATGGCGCCCGGCAACGTAACCGTGAGCAGCGCGGCGGCCGCGGCGATGAGCTTTCGCATGGAGGCACATTTTATCGTTCGGGACCGCGGTGTTGAATCGAGACATGTTGAGCCTGGAAGAGATATCCGATCGGCTGGAGATCCAGCAGCTTCTCGTCGACTACTCCACGGCGATCGACCAGCGCCGATTCGACGACCTGGACAAGGTTTTCACCCCCGACGCGCACATCGACTACACCGCCCTGGGCGGGATCGCCGGCGAGTACCCCGAGGTGAAGAAGTGGCTGTCGGAGGTGTTGCCGAACTTCCCGGTGTACTCGCACATGCTGGGAAACTTCTCGGTTCGCATCGACGGCGACACGGCTTCGTCGCGGGTGATCTGCTTCAACCCGATGGTGCTCGGCGGCGACAAGGAGCAGATCCTGTTCTGCGGGCTCTGGTACGACGACGAGTTCGTGCGGACGGCCGAGGGCTGGCGGATGACCCGCCGTGTCGAGACCAAGACGTTCCAGAAGGTCATGTAGCTGGGTGCACTGTCGCCGAGATTGCCGTCAGGGTCGTGCCACGGCCCCCGGACACGACCATGACGGCAATCTGAGCGCGGCGCGGCGCGGCGCAGCGCCCGCTCTTGCGGTCGCCACGCCAATTAACGCCCGGGGACCCCGTTCTGGCACAATTGGCCGCTGTCCGCCCCGCGATCACGATCGCCGGGTGGTCACACACGCGAGGCAAAACCGGACCCGGGCATCCCGCCCCCGTCGCTGAATTGCAGCGTGACACCACAGGAGAGTCGCTTAACCATGGCTGTGAAGATCAAACTCACCCGGCTTGGCAAGATCCGCAATCCCCAGTACCGCATCGCGGTTGCCGACGCGCGCACCCGTCGCGACGGTCGTTCCATCGAGGTCATCGGCCGCTACCACCCGAAGGAAGAGCCGAGCCTGATCGAGATCGACTCCGAGCGCGCGCAGTACTGGCTCGGCGTCGGCGCCCAGCCCACCGAGCCCGTCCTCAAGCTGCTGAAGATCACCGGTGACTGGCAGAAGTTCAAGGGCCTGCCCGGTGCCGAGGGCCGTCTGAAGGTCAAGCCGGCCAAGCCCAGCAAGCTCGAGCTCTTCAACGCCGCGCTGGCGGCCGCCGACGGCGGACCCACCACCGAGGCCACCAAGCCGAAGAAGAAGTCCGCGCCGAAGAAGGCCGCCAAGGGCGACGAGACGCCCGCCGACGCCGCGGCGGAGGCACCGGCCGAAGCCGGCGAGCAGTCCGAAGCCACCGAAAGCTGACCGGCGCCATGAGCACCGTCGTGGTCGACGCCGTCGAACACCTGGTCCGTGGCATCGTCGACAATCCTGACGACGTCCGGGTCGACCTGGTGACCAGCCGTCGCGGGCGCACCGTCGAGGTCCACGTCCACCCTGACGACCTGGGCAAGGTGATCGGCCGGGGCGGACGTACCGCCACCGCGCTGCGCACCCTGGTCGCCGGTATCGGCGGCCGCGGAATCCGCGTCGACGTGGTGGACACCGACCAATAGCAGCGCTCACATGGAGCTGATCGTCGGGCGCGTGGCCAAGGCGCACGGCATCACCGGCGAACTCGTCGTCGACGTTCGCACCGACGATCCCGACGTCCGGTTCGCGCCGGGTGCCACCCTGCGCGCCAAGAAGCCCCGCGATCCGGGTCCGGCCCGCAGCTACGTCGTCGAAAAGGCGCGCCCGCACGGCGCCCGGCTGCTGGTGCGCCTGGCCGGGGTCGCCGACCGTGACACCGCCGACGCGATGCGCGGCTGCCTATTCGTCATCGACTCCGACGAGTTGCCACCGATCGACGAGCCGGACACCTACTACGACCACCAGCTGGAGGGACTCCGGGTCCGCACCGCAGCGGGTCAGGAGATCGGCGTGGTCGCGGAGGTCCTGCATACCGCAGGCGGCGAATTGCTCGCCGTCAAAAGCGAATCCGGTGAACTGCTGGTGCCGTTCGTCAGCGCGATCGTGACGTCGGTGTCGCTGGACGACGGCACCCTCGAGATCGAACCGCCGGACGGTCTGCTGGATCTGGAATGAGAATCGACGTCGTCACAATCTTCCCGGCGTACCTCGAGCCGCTGCGGGAATCGCTGCCCGGCAAGGCTATTGCATCGGGTCTCGTCGACCTGCAGGTGCACGATCTGCGGCGGTGGACCTACGACTTGCACCATTCGGTGGATGACTCGCCCTACGGCGGGGGACCGGGCATGGTCATGAAGGCGCCGGTATGGGGTGAGGCGCTGGACGAAATCTGTTCGGACGACACGCTTCTGGTCGTTCCCAGTCCCGCCGGGGTGCTCTTCGACCAGTCCACCGCGCAGCGGTGGAGTTCGGAGCGGCATCTGGTCTTCGCCTGTGGGCGCTACGAGGGCATCGACCAGCGGGTGGTCGAGGACTCCGCGCGCTGGATGCGCGTGGAAGAGGTGTCGATCGGCGATTACGTGCTGCCCGGCGGCGAGTCGGCGGCACTGGTGATGATCGAGGCCGTGCTGCGACTGATGACCGGTGTGCTGGGTAATCCTGCGTCGGCTCAACACGATTCGCACTCGCCGGGCCTGGACCGCCTGCTCGAGGGTCCCAGTTATACGCGCCCGCCGAGCTGGCGCGGCCTGGACGTCCCGGAGATTCTGCTGTCGGGTGACCATGCGCGGATCGCCGCCTGGCGCCGCGAGGTGTCACTGCAGCGGACGCGGGAACGCCGGCCGGAGCTGCTGGACTGATTTAGGCGTCCACCCCCCTACACCCGGGCGCACTCATCCACCCTGTAAATCCGCAGCGAAAGTGCGAGTGGCGGCCTGCAATTTTGCAGGCTCGGTGATGCACTAGATGCGGCCGTTGGGGAAGATCGTCTTGACCGCTTGGGTGATGGTGTCGCGCGCAGTCGCGTCATCGGAGGGCTGCAGCGACTCGATCACCATGATGTAGCGGCGGTCTTTGCCGATTACGCCGGTCGACAGATGCATCCAGTCGGCGCCTATGCAGCACATCCAGCCCTGTTTGACCGCGACTGGTTCCGCATAGAGACCGTCGGGGATCCCGAAGCGCTGGGGATAGCCGTCGATGCCCGTCGGGGTCGACTTGGCCAGGTCGTTGACGATCAGCTTGGCGCGCTCCATGGGCAGCCCACCCGAGCCGTCGAGAAGCATTTCGTAATAGCGGATCAGGTCGGGCGCCGAACTGATGGTGTTCCACCACCGCCCGTCGCTGGGCGGCGCCGTCGAGGTCAGGCCGTACCGGCTCGCCACCTGGGTGATGATCGCGTCGCCGCCGTCCTGGCCCCAGAAACGCTCGGCCGCCCCGTCGTCGGACGACTGCAGCATCACATCCAGTGACTGGCGGTCCTCGGGGGAGAGCACCGACCTGCCCTCGGACTCTCGCAGCAGCAGGTCATCGGCGATGAACAGTTTGGCCACCGACGCCGTGGCGATGATCTGGGTGTTGCCGTTGGAGACCAGCTGGTGGGTCGCGCGGTCAAGGATGGCCACCGCTAGGGTGGCGCCGCTGGCCGCAGCCTGGTCGGTGGCCTGCTGGATGCGCGCCTGCACGCCGGCCAGCCCGCTCGGCGTGAGACTCGGCAGCGCCATCGGCTGTGCGGTGGGGGTGATGGCCCGCAGCAACAGCTCGACCAGCTGCTGCTGCGGCTGGGCCTGCTGCTGGGTCGCCGTCTGATCGGTGGAGTTGAACGTTTTCGCGTGGACCGTGGCCTCGCACCCGGCCACCACCACCAACGCAGCCGCCGCTACGGCGGAAAGCAACGTCAGCGGCCGGGCTCGCATGGGCACTCCTTCGGCATCCTCGGGCTTCTTCAAGGCATCCGTGCGGGGCGGCCGCTGCGCAATTCCGTGCCATCTGCGCCGGGTATCCGGCTTTAGCGGGTCCTGGGAAGGGTTTGGATCCGCGCGGTTCGACCCCAGCTATATGTACCACTTGCAGGCGGTTTAGGGCGGTCGCGAACCACTACAGTTTCCTGTGATTTTCACTGCATGCGCCCCGTCTGGCACAATTGGCCAGTTGTCGTTCAGCGGTTGTCGGCGGGCCCGGTGCCTACCGCCTGCTGGGGGATACACCCAAGAAGCCCTAACCATCGGCTTGGTGACCGTCGCATGCCTGCGTGCGGTCGGCCAAGTCGCGAACCCCGAGGAAGTGTCTTTCCAATGAACAGGCTGGACTTCGTCGACCAGGCGTCGCTGCGCGACGACATCCCCGCGTTCAACCCGGGCGACACCATCAACGTTCACGTCAAGGTGATCGAGGGCGCCAAAGAGCGCATCCAGGTCTTCAAGGGCGTCGTGATCCGTCGCCAGGGTGGTGGCATCCGCGAGACGTTCACGGTGCGCAAGGAGAGCTACGGCGTTGGCGTCGAGCGGACCTTCCCGGTCCACTCGCCGAACATCGACCACATCGAGGTGGTGACTCGTGGCGACGTCCGCCGCGCCAAGCTGTACTACCTGCGTGAGCTCCGCGGCAAGAAGGCCAAGATCAAGGAAAAGCGCTGACCGCGGACGCGACCCGGCGTCCACAGCCCCACGCCTCGTGCTGGCTACCCTGATCTCGTGACTGACACTGAGGATTCTTCTCCGGAGGACTCGCCCTCGGAGCGCCGGCCGGACACCGCCAAGCCGGAGTCGGCTGCGCCGGAGACCGATCCGGAGGGCGAGGCCGTCGCCGATCCCAAGGGAAAGCGGAAGAAGGACAAACCCGAGAAGCGCTCGACGCTGCGGGAACTGACCACACTCGCGGTCGTCGCGATCGTGCTCTACTACGTGATGCTGACCTTCGTGGCGCGTCCCTACCTGATTCCTTCGGAGTCGATGGAGCCCACCCTGCACGGGTGCTCCACATGTGTCGGTGACCGCATCATGGTCGACAAGCTGACCTACCGGTTCAGCTCACCGAAACCGGGCGACGTCATCGTCTTCAAAGGTCCGCCGTCGTGGAACGTCGGCTACAAGTCGATCCGCTCACCCAACACCCTGGTGCGCTGGGTCCAGAATGCGCTGTCCTTCATCGGTTTCGTGCCGCCCGACGAAAACGACCTGGTGAAGCGGGTGATCGCAGTCGGCGGGCAGACGGTGCAGTGTCGCGCGGACACCGGGCTGACGGTCAACGGCAAGCCGTTGAAGGAGCCGTACCTGGACCCGAGCACGATGATGGCCGACCCGTCGGTCTACCCGTGCCTAGGTAGCGAGTTCGGGCCCGTCACCGTGCCGGAGGGGCGGTTGTGGGTGATGGGGGACAACCGCACGCACTCGGCGGATTCCCGCGCCCACTGCCCGATGCAGTGCACGGGTGACCCCACGGCAGGCACCGTGCCGGTCGCCAACGTCATCGGCAAGGCCCGGTTCATCGTGTGGCCGCCCAAGCGATGGGGTGGTGTGAGTTCGATTGACCCTCAGCAGGGTCAGTGACCATGGCCACCACCTGGCCACCGCGGACGGTGATCCGCAAGTCTGCCGGTCTACGCACGCTGGAATCCGCGCTGTACCGCAGCGGTCTGGGCCCGGTCGCCGGGGTGGACGAAGTCGGTCGCGGCGCGTGTGCCGGCCCGCTGGTGGTGGCCGCTTGCGTGCTCGGTCCGGGACGGCTGGAAAGCCTTGCGGCACTTGATGATTCGAAGAAGTTGACCGAGAAGGCCCGGGAGAAGCTGTTTCCGCTCATCCGTCGTTATGCACTGGCCTATCACGTGGTGTTCATTCCCTCGACCGAGGTGGACCGCCGCGGTGTGCACGTGGCCAACATAGAAGGCATGCGGCGCGCGGTGGCCGGCTTGTCGGTGCGGCCGGGATACGTGCTCAGCGACGGCTTCCGGGTGCCCGGGTTGTCGGTCCCGTCCCTGCCGGTGATCGGCGGCGACGCGGCGGCCGCCTGCATCGCCGCGGCCAGCGTGCTGGCCAAGGTCAGCCGGGACAGGCTGATGGTCGCCATGGATGCCGACCATCCCGGCTACGGTTTCGCCGACCACAAGGGATACAGCACGCCGGCCCACAGTCGCGCGCTCGCAGAGCTCGGTCCGTGCCCGCAACACCGGTATTCGTTCATCAACGTGCGCCGGGTCGCGACGGGCGGCACGGCCGAGTTCATCGCAGAGTGCCCGAGCGATGGCGACGATTTCTGTTGAGAGAAGATGGGGCAGCAGCTCCGGGAGAAGGACGTCTGAACTGATGAGTGCCGAGGATCTCGAAAAGTACGAAACCGAGATGGAGCTCTCGCTGTACCGCGAATACAAGGACATCGTCGGTCAGTTCAGCTACGTCGTGGAAACCGAGCGCCGCTTCTATCTCGCCAACAGCGTGGAGATGGTGCCGCGCAACGCCGACGGCGAGGTCTATTTCGAACTGCGCCTGGCCGACGCGTGGGTGTGGGACATGTACCGCCCGGCTCGTTTCGTCAAGCAGGTGCGGGTGGTGACGTTCAAGGACGTCAACATCGAAGAGGTCGAGAAGCCCGAGCTGCGGCTGCCTGAATAGCAGCTCAGGCGTCCTCCTCCGAGTCCGGCAGATTGCCGCGGGACTCGATGACCTTGCGCGCCACGTCGGCGAGTTTGATGTTGAGGCTCTGCGAGTGGCGCCGCAACAGATCGAAGGCGTCGTCCTCGTTCATGTCGTGCAGCATCATCAGCATGCCGACCGCTTTGCCGATCTCCCGGTTGCTCAGCAGCCCCCGGCGCAGGCTGGTGGCGTCCTCGCCGTGCGCGATGGCGTTAATCGCGACGCTGGCGAAGGACGCCAGCACCGCGGCACGGCCCGCGGCCTCCGAGTCGAACTTGTTGGGAGTCTCGCTGAACAGGTTCAGCGCCGCGCCTTTGCGCTTGTCGATCAGGAGCCGAAAACCCATCGCGCCGCGCACCGGCGTCTCCTCGATGAGCCGGGCGGCGAAGTGCGGCCACTGGTTCGGCTTGGTCAGGTCGGGTTCGATCTGCGGCGTCTCTTCCTCGATCGCATCGATGCACGGACCGTCGCCGGAACGGCGTTCGAGATCGTCGATGCGGTGGGCCAGGCGCGAACTGGCGCCCACCGTCACATAACGATCGTCCCGCTTGACCAACAGGCTGGCGTGGTCACAACCCGGGACCACCAGGGTGGCTGCCACGCAGATCGCGGCATACATCTGGGTCGCATCTGAACCCTGATAGATGATCTCGGCGAGGGCGGCGAAAACCGTTCCCGGGTCAGCCGTGAGTGCACCAGGTGCTGCACTCGCGGCGGTGGTTTCGTCGGCCACGTCGCTTCCTCCCTTCGGCGCTGCTATGGCCGTAGAGTAGCGGGGCCGCGCACGGCCTCACACGCCGACGGCGCGTTCGAGATCTTTCAGAGATGTCTCCAGGTGACTCAGCATGCGTTGCAGGTGCGGCACACTGCCTCTGGCGCCGACGAGCCCGAAGTCCAGATTCTCGGCGTTGTTGGTCACCGTGATGTTCATCGCTTGACCGTCCAAGGTTATCGACAACGGGTAGTTGCCCACCATTTGAGCTCCCCGCCAGTACAGCGGCTCCTTGGAGCCGGGCACGTTGGAGATCACGATGTTGAACGGTGGCGGGGCGGTCCGGATGAACCCGGGAATGAGTCCGAGGAACAGCCCGCCGGTCATGAAGGCCGACAGGGCGAGTTGCTGAACCTTGGGCAGCTGGTTGAACACCTCTTTCTGCTCGCTCATCGACGAGCTGATGCCCTGGATGCGCTTTCCCGCGTCTTCGATGTGGGTGTTGAGGTTGCACAGCACGGTGCCCACCGAGTTCCCGCCGCTCTCGGCCTCACCTTCCTTGCGCAGGCTCACCGGCACCATCGCGATCAGCGAGGTGTCCGGGAGAGCGTTCTGCTCGATCAGATAGGTCCGCAGCGCCCCGGCGGACATGGCCAGCACGACGTCGTTGAAGGAGGCATTCGCGGCGTCCTTCACCGCGAATATCCGTTCCAACGGCCAGGACTGGGCGGCAATGCGCCTGGCGCCGCCGATCCTCACGTTGAACATGGTCTTCGGTGCCCGGAACGGGAAGGTCAGTTGCTGCTCCAGCAACGCCGCACGGGCCAGGGACAGTGTCGACGGCGCCAGAGCGGCGGTCGAGCGCACGGTGTCGGTCAGCGTGTCCAGCGGCGACGATTTGTGGCCGCCGGCCCGCTGCCGGGGCTTCAGCTCCCATGGCACCCGCACTTCGTCATCTTCTGGGTCGTCGGTGAAGGCGCGCTGCATCAACCGCAGCGCGGACACTCCGTCCATCAGCGAGTGGTGGAACTTGGTGTATACCGCGTAGCGCCCGTCGTTGAGGCCCTCCACCAGGTGCGCTTCCCACAGCGGACGGTGGCGGTCCAGCAGGCTGCCGTGCAGCCGGGAGGCCAACTCGAGCAGTTCGCGGACCCGTCCCGGGCGTGGCAGCGCGGAGCGACGGAAGTGGTAGTCGAGCTCGACCTCGCGTTGATGCGACCACGCAAGGTTGGTGACCGGACCGAAGAACGCCGGGTGCTTGTTGAAGGTGGGTTGGACGTCAGTGCACCGCAGCATCGACTCGTAGGCCTCGGTCACGAAATCGTCGTCGGCACCTTCCGGCGGCTTGAACAGCTGCAGCGCGCCGACGTGCATGGGGTGTTCGCGAGATTCGCCGACCAGGAACATGGAGTCGGCCGGTGCTATCAGCTGCATGGTTCCTCTTTCGCCGGGAGGCCCGATGTGAACGCGCTATGAATAACCATCTGCCGCAGTTCGCACACATCTGTGAGCTACGACTTTTTGCGTTTGGCCAGAGCCGGCGATGGGAAGCTTCGTTCAAATGGGACTTACTGTCGCCGTGACCGGTCCGACCGGGGAGATCGGCATTTCGGCTGTCACGGCTTTGGAGCGCGAACCGGCTATCACCAAGATCCTCGGGATGGCGCGCCGGCCGTTCGATCCGCTGACGCGCGGCTGGACCAAGACGACGTACGTCCAGGGCGACATCCTCGATCGTGAGGCGGTCGACGCCCTGGTCGCCGACGCCGACGTGGTGGTCCACCTGGCGTTCATCGTGATGGGCTCGCGCGAGGAGAGCGAACGGGTCAACCTGCAGGGCACCCGCAACGTGTTCGAGGCGACCGTCGAAGCGCAGAAGGCATCCGGACAGCCACGCCGTCTGGTCTACACCTCATCGGTGGCCGCCTACGGCTACCACTCGGACAACCCGGTGCCGCTGACCGAGGACGTTCCGACCCGTGGTTCGGCCGAGCACTACTACTCGGCGCAGAAGTCGGCCTGCGAAGCGGTGCTGGCCGAAATCACCGCGGACTCGCCGCTGGATGTGTTCGTGCTGCGGCCGTGCATCGTCGCGGGTCCCGAGGCGCCCGCGCTGGCCGACGCGATGCCGTGGAACCAGCTGCCCGCTCCGATGCGCGCGGTGTCCAAGGTGCTGCAGAAACTCAAGCCGGTGATCCCTGATCCGGGAGTGCCGCTGCAGCTGGTGCACCACGACGACGTCGCCGCCGCGATTGCCCTGGCGGCCGTCGCCCCGGCCCCGCCGGGGGCTTACAACATCGCCGGCAACGGGGTGGTGACGATCAGCGATGTCGCCCGGGCCCTGGGTGGCCGACCGGTACGCGTGCCTGCCGTGGCGGCGTCGGCCGCATCGGCCGCGATCTCGCATCTGCCGTTCGTGCCCTCGCTGATGGAGTGGCTGCATGTGGCGCGCGCGTCGGTGGTCATGGACACCACCCGGGCCCAACGCGAACTCGGCTGGCATCCGACGCACACGTCGGCGGAGGCGCTCGAGTCGCTGGCCTCAGCGGTGTGAGGCCGCCCGGGGTACGTTGAGGCCGTGACAGCGCAGACTGCGAGGGCGGCCGGGAAGACCCTGTGCGGCACCTGACCGCGCGCCGGCGGGTCCGGCATCTGGCCGCCGGCCAGGCGACGACCCGTCAGGAGACTCTGGCCGTCGAGGAGCCGCTGGAGATCCGCCTCAACGGGACGCCGAGCACCGTGACCATGCGCACCCCGGGGTCGGATTTCGAACTGGCGCAAGGATTTCTGCTCACCGAGGGGATCATCGCGCAGCGCGCAGACGTGCAGACCATCCGCTATTGCGACGGCCGCGACGACGACGGCGCCAACAGCTACAACGTGCTCGACGTGACGTTGGCGCCCGGTGTCCAACCGCCGAGCCTGGACGTGACGCGCAACTTCTACACCACCTCGTCGTGCGGGGTCTGCGGAAAGGCCTCGCTGGAGGCGGTGCGACTGATCAGCCGGCATGCGCCCGGAGACGACCCGGCAACCGTCTCCGCGGCCGCGTTGCGGGCGATGCCGGACCAGCTTCGCGGCGGGCAGAAGGTCTTCGCCGCCACCGGCGGCTTGCACGCGGCGGCCCTGTTCGGGGTGGACGGCACCATGCTCGCGGTGCGGGAGGACATCGGCCGGCACAACGCGGTCGACAAGGTCGTCGGCTGGGCGCTGGAGCACGGGCGGGTGCCGCTGGCCGGATCGGTGTTGCTGGTCAGCGGGCGGGCGTCGTTCGAGTTGACGCAGAAGGCGCTGATGGCCGGCATCCCGGTGCTGGCCGCCGTGTCCGCGCCGTCGTCGCTGGCCGTCGCGTTGGCCGAGGAATCCGGGATCACGCTGGTGGCTTTCCTGCGGGAGGACTCGATGAACGTCTACAGCCGGGCGGACCGGGTTGAGTGACCCCCGGCGCGGGTAGCCGCTCGGAATCACAGACGTGAGGAGACGGCCGTGCTGCATGAAATGGTGTTAGCCGCGCAGAGCAATCCCGAGGCAGCGGGATTCATCCTGCGCGGTATCAAAGGGATCTTCGTCGCGATAGGCAGCGTCATCGCGGCCGTCATCTGCGCCCTGGTCGCGTCGATGAAGGGCCGCAGCGCTCTGTTCTGGGGCATCCTCGGGCTGTTCTTCAGCATCTTCACGCTGATCGTGGTCATCATCATCCCCAGCAAGAAGACCTGATCGACTGCCCAGCACTGGCGCTGCCTTCCGTCTAATCTGTTGCTGACTTGAAGCGACAGTCCGCTGGGGAGGCGCCGTGGAGGGGACACCCTTTGGCCGTTACCGGCTGATCGAATTGATTGGCCGGGGTGGCATGGGCGAGGTGTGGCGCGCGTTCGACACCGAGACGCAGCGGGTGGTCGCGGTCAAGGTGCTGCCGGCCAATCTGGCCAGTGACCCCATGTTCGAGCAGCGTTTCCGCCGGGAGGCCCTGGCCGCCGCCGGTCTCACCGACCCGCATGTGGTGCCCATCCACCACTTCGGGGAGATCGAGGGTCGCCTCTACGTTGACATGCGCCTGATTGAGGGGCGCGACCTGCAAACCGTCCTCGCCGATGGCCCGCTGGAGCCGTCCCGTGCCATCGGCATCGTCGAACAGGTGGCCTCGGCCCTGCGCGCCGCGCACCGGGTCGGCCTGGTGCACCGCGACGTCAAACCGTCCAACATCCTGGTCGCAGAAAACGACTTCGCGTATCTGATCGATTTCGGCATCGCCCGCGCGGCCGGGGAGACGCAGATGACGGGCACCGGCAACGTGATCGGCACCTGGGCGTACCTGGCCCCCGAACGGGTGACCAGTGGGCAGTCCGATGCGCGAGCCGACACCTACGCCCTCGCCTGCGTCCTGCACGAATGCCTGACCGGCAGCCAACCGTTCCCCGGCAAGAGCATCGAACAACAGATCGGCGGTCATCTCGGTTTGCCGCCGCCCCGGCCGTCGGTTCTCCGCGGCGAATTGCCGGCCGCACTGGACGAGGTCATCGCCACCGGGATGGCGAAGAATCCGGATGACCGCTATGCGGCGGTGACGGAGCTGGCGGCGGCCGCCCGGGCGGCACTGACGGATCCGGTCGGCGTGCAGAAGGTCGACATGGCTTCTCGCGCAGCGCCTTCCGTTTCAGATGACGAAACGCAGGTTGCGGATCGCCGGCCGTCGGCGACTGATCCGACCCTCGCCGCACCGCACCCGCCGGCCACACCGGATGCCAGGGGGCGCAAGAAATTCCCGGCCAAGATGGCCGCGGCGGGACTCACGGCGGTGCTCGTCGTCATCGGAACCGTGGTCGCCTTCCTCGTCTGGCCGGAGCCCCGCAAACCGGTCTCCAAACCGCCCGCCGCACTCGCCAACACCGGTCCGTTCACCGGTGTTTTCACGGTTGACTACGGACCCGAAACCACATTGGGTGGCAAGCCGATAACAGACTCGTCGCCAACCAAGCGGCAGTGGGCGGTGCGGTCGCAATGTGCCGCACGGGGTTGCGTGGCCACGGCGGTGAGTCGTGCGACGTCGGACAAGCCGGCTTCCGACTTGGTGTTCGACGACATCGGCGGCGTCTGGATTTCGGTATACACCGCACGCTGGAAATGTCATGACCAGGATGTCGAGCAGTTCCGCGCGATCTCGCTGCGACCCCGGCCGGACGGCTCGCTCTTCGGTGAAGCAAGGGCCGAAGATGCCGAGGGTTGTTCGAGCACGAGAACGGTGACGGTGAGACGGACCGGAGATGTCGGCCAGGCCGACGGAGTCGATGATCCCACCGCTGTTGCGCCGCGGGTGGCGTCGCGGGCAGCGGGAGCCCGCGGCCGCTATCACGAGACGTTGTCCTTCAAGACGAAGACCTACGAGTACGACCTCACATCAGTCACCGACTGCCTGCGCGATGCGACGCGCTGCATGACGGTATTTTTCGCCCCGGACGTCGTTACCCCATTGGTCTTCTTTAACGGAAGCTGGCGTCAGAACAACAGCTTTTCCCGATCGTGCGCCAAGGGCGGGACGTCCACGGTGCGGAATACGGTCGACTTTCCGATGCCTCAGCCACCTCAGGATCCGATCGGGCAGCTGACCGGGCGCGGCCACCAGGAAATCTCAGGTTCGGCATGTGCGGCCAACAACGACTACGAGGACAAGTACGTCAGGACCGGTGACTGAAAGGCATTGCGCCGCAGATCTTGTGAATAACTGGGCAACTGGGGATAGAACCCTGGTTCCGGCGCGTTGAGGCCCCGGTTGCGGGCCGCCGATGTCGGCACCCGCGGGCACCTTGTGCGGCATGACGACCCACAGATCGATGACGAGAGCTCAGCTCGGGGCTTGGGGCGAACAGCTGGCCGTCGACCATCTGACCCGCCATGGGCTTGAGATTCTGGGCCGTAACTGGCGCTGCCGCTACGGCGAACTTGATCTCATCGCTTATGAGAAAACCTGCAGCACAATAGTTTTCGTCGAGGTCAAGACCCGCACCGGGGACGGTTACGGCGGGCTGGCCGAGGCGGTGACCGAAGCCAAAGTGCGGCGGTTGCGCCGCCTGGCCGCCCTGTGGCTCGCCGGACAAGATCAACGCTGGGCCGCGATCCGCATCGACGTGATCGGGGTGCGGGTCGGTCGGCAGCCGGTACCGGAGCTCACTCACGTGCAAGGCATCGGCTGATGGCACTGGGACATGCGTTCTCTGTTGCCGTTCAAGGGCTCGACGGGCAGATCGTGGAGATCGAAGCAGACATCGCCTCGGGGTTGCCCGGTGTGTATCTGGTGGGTCTGCCGGACGCGGCATTGCAGGAGTCGCGCAACCGGGTGCGCGCGGCGGTCAACAACTCCGGCAACGAATGGCCGATGGTGCGGCTGACGCTGGCACTGTCACCTGCCACGTTGCCGAAGATGGGGTCGGTCTACGACATTGCGCTGGCTGCGGCGGTGCTGTCGGCGCAACGGAAGACGTCCTGGGATCGGCTGGCGAAGACGGTGCTGCTGGGGGAGTTGTCGCTGGACGGGCGGGTGCGGGCGGTGCGCGGGGTGCTGCCGGCTGTGCTCGCCGCCAAGCGGGACGGCTGGCCGTCGGTCGTCGTCCCGGCCGACAACCTGGCCGAGGCGAGCCTGGTCGACGGCATCGACGTCTGGGGGGTGCGCACGCTGCGGCAGCTGCAGGGCTGGCTCGGCGGAACGGCCGCCCTGGATCAACGGATCGTCGCGTCGGCCCCCCTCGAGGAGCCGCCCGCTGATCTCGCCGATGTGGTGGGCCAGTCGCAGGCCCGGTTCGCTGTCGAGGTGGCCGCCGCCGGAGCCCATCACCTGATGCTGACCGGACCGCCCGGCGTAGGCAAAACGATGCTCGCACAACGGCTTCCGGGCCTGTTGCCACCGCTGTCGGACAGCGAATCGCTGGAGGTGACCGCGATCCATTCGGTCGCCGGACTGTTGTCCGCCGATACACCGCTGCTCAGGCGGCCCCCGTTTGTCGCGCCTCACCACAATTCCACCGTCGCAGCGCTTGTCGGCGGCGGCTCGGGAATGGCCCGCCCGGGAGCGGTCAGCCGCGCGCACCGCGGCGTCCTGTTCCTCGACGAATGCGCGGAAATCAGCGTCAGCGTATTGGAAGCGTTGCGAACACCGTTGGAAGACGGCGAAATTCGGCTGGCGCGGCGCGACGGGGTGGCCTGTTACCCGGCGCGGTTCCAATTGGTGCTGGCCGCCAACCCCTGCCCGTGCGCACCGGCCGACCCGCAGGACTGCATCTGCGCCGCAGCGGTCAAGCGCCGGTATCTGGGCAAGCTGTCCGGCCCGCTGCTGGACCGGGTGGATCTGCGAGTGCAGATGAATCCGGTCCGGGCGGGCGCGTTCGGGGTGGCCGCCGGGGAATCGACGGCGCAGGTGCGCCAGCGGGTGACGGCGGCGCGGGAAGCGGCTGCCGAGCGGTGGCGTTCCCACGGTTTCCGCACCAACGCCGAAGTCACCGGACCGTTGCTGCGGCGCAAATTCCGGCCCAGCAGCACCGCGATGGAGCCGCTGGGCAAGGCGCTGGACGACGGCCTGCTCAGTATCCGCGGCGTGGACCGCACGCTGCGCGTCGCGTGGAGCCTGGCCGATCTGGCCGGCCGTACCTCGCCCGGTCTGTCCGAGGTCGCGACCGCACTGAGTTTCCGGCAGGCGGGGGCGCTGCGATGAGCGACAGCTCCACGATGCGCGCCTGGGCATACCTGTCGCGGGTCGCCGAACCGCCCTGCGCGGAACTCGCGGCCCTGGTGGCCAGTGTCGGGCCGCAAGAGGCGGCCGAGCGGGTCCGGCGCGGCTTGGTCGATGACAACCTCGTCCGGCTCACCGCGGCGCGCCGCGAGATCGACCGGACTGCAACGGATCTCGAGGTGATTCACCGCCGTGGCGGCCGACTGGTGACGCCGGATGACGACGAGTGGCCGGTGCTCGCCTTTGCCGCGTTCGACGGCGCCCGGTCCAGGAACACCATGCCGATGGTGTTGTGGGCGGCGGGTCCCGCGCGCCTGGACGACGTGGCCGCGCGTGCGGCCGCACTGGTCGGCACCCGGGCCGCGACGGCTTACGGCGAACACATCGCCGGCGAACTGGCCTCCGGGCTCGCGCAGCGCGACATCGCCGTAGTCTCCGGCGCCGCCTACGGCATCGACGGGGCGGCTCACCGCGCCGCCCTGGCCGCCGACGGGATCACCGTCGCCGTCCTGGCCAGCGGGCTGGACATCCCGTACCCGGCCGGTCATTCCGCGCTGCTGCACCGCATCGCCCAACACGGTCTGGTCTGCACCGAGTACCCGCCCGGGGTACGCCCGGCCCGGTTCCGCTTTCTCACCCGCAATCGGCTGGTGGCCGCCCTGGCGGGCGCCGCGGTGGTGGTGGAGGCGGGACTGCGCAGTGGGGCCGCGAACACCGCCGCCTGGGCGCGATCGCTGGGCCGCGTCGTGGCCGCGGTACCGGGGCCGGTGACGTCGTCGGCATCGGCGGGTTGTCACGCGCTGCTGCGCAACGGCGCGGAGCTGGTCACCCGCTACGAGGACGTCGTGGAGTTGGTCGGCCACATCGGTGAGCTGGCGCCCGACGAGCCGCGGCCCGCCACCGCCCTCGACGAGCTGGGGGAGACCGAGCGACGCGTCTATGAGGCGCTACCCGGCCGGGGCGCGTCCGTGGTCGACGAGATCGCCGTCGCCGCAGGCTTGGCGCCAGAACTCGTGCTGGGGCCGCTGGCACTGCTGGAACTCATGGGTCTGGCCGAGTGCCGCGACGGGTGCTGGCGGATTGTGCGTCAGCGGCGTCGCCAGAGCCGACTCGTATAGTCGACGTGGGGTCAGATCGGGACAGGAGAAAACGTGGCAGGCCGGCCCGTGCAGGCTTTCGAGGTGGTCAGTACCGAGCAGCTGACGCCGCACATGGTGCGGGTGGTGCTGGGCAGCAACAACTTCGACACGTTCGTGCCCAGCAAGTTCACCGACTCCTACGTCAAGTTGGTGTTCGTCGCCGAGGGCATCGACGTGGCTGCGCTGCCGCAGCCGCTGACGATCGACAGCTTCGCCGGACTGCCGCCGGAGAAGCGGCCGCCGGTGCGCACCATCACCGTCCGCCGAGTCGACGAGGCCGCCGAACGGATCACGCTGGACATCGCGGTGCACGGCGAGCACGGAGTGGCGGGACAGTGGGCCGCCACGGCCCAGCCGGGCCAGCCGATCTATCTGATGGGCCCCAGCGGCGCCTACGCGCCCGACCCGGCCGCCGACTGGCACCTGCTGGCAGGCGACGAGGCCGCGCTGCCGGCCATCTCGGCAGCCCTGGAGGCACTGCCGGACTCGGCGGTGGGCATGGCGTTCATCGAGGTGGCCGGCCCCGACGACGAGATACCGCTGACCGCCCCGGAAGGAGTCGAGGTCAACTGGGTGTACCGCGGCGGACGCGCGGATCTGGTGCCGGAGGATCGCGCCGGTGACCACGCCCCGCTGATCGAGGCGGTCACCACCGCCCGTTGGCTGCCCGGCCAGGTGCATGTCTTCATCCATGGCGAGGCGCAGGCCGTCATGCACAATCTGCGGCCCTACATCCGCAAGGAGCGCGGCGTCGACGCCCAGTGGGCTGCCTCGATCTCGGGCTACTGGCGGCGCGGGCGCACCGAGGAGTCGTTCCGGCAGTGGAAAAAGGAGCTGGCTGAGGCGGAGTCCGCGGAGCAGTAGGTTCGGCTCAGACGCGGGCTGGCATCCTCTAAGTCATGGCATTCGGCGACTATCAGCTCGAAATCTATTTCCAGGGTCTGGCCGGGGTAGCGCCCTCGCTTCCGATGGCGTTCGCCGAGCTGGAGGCCAGGGCGGAAAAGGCGATGGCGCCCTCAGTCTGGTCGTATGTCACCGGGGGAGCAGGCGATGAACGCACCCAGCGCGCCAACCGCGAGGCGTTCGACCGCTGGGGTTTGATGCCGCGCATGTTCGTCGGTGCCGCCGAGCGCGACCTGTCGGTGCAGATGTTCGGCCTGACACTGCCCTCGCCGTTGTTCATGGCGCCGATCGGTGTGATCGGCCTGTGCGCACAGGATGGGCACGGCGACCTGGCGACGGCGCGCGCGGCGGCGCGCACCGGCGTGCCGATGGTGGTCTCCACCTTGACCGCCGACCCGCTGGAAGACGTCGCCGCGCTGTTCGGCGACACCCCCGGGTTCTTCCAGCTGTACACGCCCAAGGACCGCGACTTGGCCGCCAGCCTGGTGCAGCGGGCCGAAGCCGCCGGCTACAAGGCCATCATCGTCACCCTCGACACCTGGATCCCCGGCTGGCGCCCCCGCGACCTGACCACGGCCAACTTCCCGCAACTGCGGGGTCACTGCCTGAGTAACTACACCAGCGACCCGGTGTTCCGCGCCGGGCTGCAACGGCCGCCCGAGGAAGACCCGCAGGGCACGGTGCTGGCCTGGGCGCAGACCTTCGGAAACCCGCTCACCTGGGACGACCTCACCTGGCTGCGGTCCCTGACCGACCTGCCGATGATCATCAAGGGCATCTGCCACCCCGACGACGCCCGGCGCGCGATCGACGGCGGCGTCGACGGCATCTACTGCTCGACGCACGGCGGCCGCCAAGCCAACGGCGGGTTGCCGGCACTGGACTGCCTGCCCGGCGTCGTCGAGGCCGCCGGCGGGCTGCCGGTGCTGTTCGACTCGGGCATCCGCAGCGGAGCCGACGTCGTCAAGGCGCTGGCCATGGGCGCCACCGCGGTCGGCGTCGGCCGGCCCTACGCCTACGGGATGGCCCTGGGCGGGGTCGATGGCGTCGTCCACGTACTGCGCAGCCTGCTCGCCGAAGCGGATCTGACCATGGCCGTGGACGGCTACCCGTCGCTCAAAGATCTCACCCCGGACACGCTGCGGCGCGTCCTCTGAAAGACCGGGGCGCGCCGTGTCAGCGTGAGGGAATGCAGGCCGTCCTCGACGAGTTCGACGAATACCTGGAACTGCAGTGCGGTCGCTCGGCGCACACCCGTCGCGCCTACCGCGGCGACCTGCGCTCGCTGTTCGATTTCCTCACCGCGCGTGGATCGGATCTGCAAACCCTGAGCCTGCCGGTGCTGCGGTCGTGGCTGGCCGGGGCCGCCGGTGCGGGGGCGGCCCGCACCACGCTGGCCCGCCGCACCTCCTCGGTCAAGGCCTTCACCGCCTGGGCCGTGCGCCGGGGCCTGCTGGCCACCGATCCCGCCGCCCGCCTGCAGGTGCCCAAAGCCCACCGCACGCTGCCGTCGGTGCTGCGCCAGGACCAGGCGCTGGCCGCCATGACGGCCGCTAAATCCGGAGCCGAACAGGGTGATCCACTGGCCCTGCGCGACCGGCTGATCGTCGAACTGCTCTACGCCACCGGCATCCGGGTGAGCGAGCTCTGCGGTCTGGACGTCGACGACGTCGACACCGCGCATCGGGTGGTGCGGGTGCTGGGGAAAGGCAACAAACAGCGCACGGCGCCGTTCGGGACACCGGCCGCCGAAGCGCTGAGCGCCTGGCTGTCGAACGGGCGTCCGGCGCTGGCCACCGCGGAGTCCGGCCCTGCGCTGCTGCTGGGCGCGCGCGGCCGCCGGCTCGACGTGCGGCAGGCCCGCACGGTGGTGCACCAGACCGTCGCGGCGGTGGACGGCGCACCCGACATGGGACCGCACGGGCTGCGGCACAGCGCCGCCACCCACCTGCTCGAAGGGGGAGCGGACCTGCGGGTGGTGCAGGAGTTGCTCGGCCATTCCAGCCTGGCCACCACCCAGCTCTACACCCACGTCGCGGTCGCCCGGTTGCGCGCGGTGCATGACCAGGCGCACCCGCGGGCCTGACCCGTCAGCGGCTTGAGCCGGATCGGCGTCGACGCCAGCAGGCCCAGCGGGTCGACATAGTCCGCGTGCGAGGCCGGACCCCACATCGCCCCCCAGTGCAGACACGCCGCCACCGGGCACCCGGCGTGCCCGGCCAACAACTCACCGATGACCGCGCCGGATGCCACCGTCTGGCCGGCCCGCACCCGCGCGCGCAGCGGTTCGTAGCTGGTGTGCAAGCCGCCGGGGTGAGCCAGCGACACCACCGGGCGGCCCCCCGAGAGCCCCGCGAAGATCACCGTCGCATCGCCCGCGGCGTAGACCGCCTGGCCCGGGTTGCCCGCCAGGTCAACGCCACGGTGCCCGGCCTGCCAGTCGGGCTTGGGTGCATCGAACGCGCGCGTCACTGCCGGTGCCGGACGCAGCGGCCACTGCAGCCGCTCACCGGCGGCGTCGGCCGGCGGAGCGTTGAGCAGCACCCAACACACCGCCAGGACCAGCAATATCCATCGCATCCGGGTAGTGCACCGGACCCGCCCACGCCCCGCCAGTCACTGGGACGGCCCTGTGGACGCTGGGATCGGCCCGGTGGGCAGCGGGAAAAACCACCCGCCCGCGCGGTGTAAACTCCTCTACGCAGCTCGTGAAAGCGGGCTGACTTCGCGCGTCTGCAACGCGGCCCAGTAATCGAGGGACCCGCATCAGCATGCCGAGCGGTCCCGTTAGTCCCCGGACGCGGGTTCGGCATCGCAGCAGGCGCCAGGGCCCGGTCTCAACCGATTCCGGGCGACAACCGACATTGAAAGCTGGGCATTGCCATGGCTGTTGTAACCATGAAGCAGCTGCTTGACAGCGGCACCCACTTCGGGCACCAGACCCGTCGCTGGAATCCCAAGATGAAGCGGTTCATCTTCACCGACCGCAACGGCATCTACATCATCGACCTGCAGCAGACGCTGACCTACATCGACAAGGCGTACGAGTTCGTCAAAGAGACCGTCGCCCACGGCGGCAGCGTCATGTTCGTCGGCACCAAGAAGCAGGCACAGGAATCCGTCGCCGCTGAAGCGACCCGTGTCGGCATGCCGTACGTGAACCAGCGCTGGCTGGGCGGCATGCTCACTAACTTCTCCACCGTGCACAAGCGTCTGCAGCGCCTCAAGGAGCTCGAGGCGATGGAGCAGACCGGTGGTTTCGAGGGTCGCACCAAGAAGGAAATCCTGATGCTGACCCGCGAGAAGAACAAGCTCGAGCGCAGCCTCGGTGGTATCCGCGACATGGCCAAGGTGCCGTCGGCGATCTGGGTCGTCGACACCAACAAGGAGCACATCGCCGTCGGCGAGGCCCGCAAGCTGGGCATCCCGGTGATCGCGATCCTCGACACCAACTGCGACCCCGACGAGGTCGACTACCCGATCCCGGGTAACGACGACGCGATCCGTTCGGCCGCGCTGCTCACCAAGGTGATCGCCTCCGCGGTCGCCGAGGGTCTGCAGGCCCGTGCCGGGCTGGGCCGTGGCGACGGCAAGCCCGAGGCCGAAGCCGCCGAGCCGCTGCCCGAGTGGGAGCAGGAGCTGCTGGCCGGTGCCGCCGCTACCGCCGGCGCCGCCGAAGCCCCGAGTGGCACCCCCGAATCAACAACAGACGCATCCTGAGATATCTCAAGAAAGGCTGAGCATTGGCGAATTTCACCGCTGCCGACGTCAAGCGACTTCGGGAGCTGACCGGTGCTGGAATGCTCGACTGCAAGAACGCGCTGGCCGACTCGGACGGCGACTTCGACAAGGCGGTCGAGGCGCTGCGGATCAAGGGCGCCAAGGACGTCGGCAAGCGTGCTGAGCGTGCGACGGCTGAAGGTCTGGTGGCCGCCAAGCAGGGCGCACTGATCGAGCTGAACTCCGAGACCGACTTCGTCGCCAAGAACGCGGAGTTCCAGGCCCTGGCCGACGAGGTCGTCAACGCCGCCCTGGAGTCCAAGGCGACCGACGTCGAGAGCCTCAAAGCGGCCAGCATCGGCGACAAGACGGTCGAGCAGGCCATCGCCGAGCTGTCGGCCAAGATCGGCGAGAAGCTGGAGCTGCGCCGCGTGCAGTACTTCGACGGCAACGTCGAGACCTACCTGCACAAGCGGGCCGCTGACCTGCCGCCGGCCGTCGGGGTGCTCGTCGAATTCACCGGCGAGGACAACGACGCGGCGCACTCGGTTGCCCTGCAGATCGCCGCCCTCAAGGCGCGCTACCTGTCCCGCGACGACGTCCCCGAGGACGTGGTGGCCAGCGAGCGCCGCATCGCCGAGGAGACGGCCAAGGCCGAGGGCAAGCCGGAGCAGGCGCTGCCCAAGATCGTCGAGGGCCGCCTCAACGGCTTCTTCAAGGACAGCGTGCTGCTCGAGCAGCCGTCGGTGTCCGACAGCAAGAAGTCGGTTAAGGCACTGCTCGACGAGGCCGGAGTCACGGTGACGCGCTTCGTGCGCTTCGAGGTGGGGCAGGCCTAGTCCGGGTCTGCCTCGACACTCGACGCATGGCTCGGGTACACGCTTTTCGCGACGACGCCCTAGGCGACCTGGATGCGGTCGCCCTGGCCGAGGCGATCCGCACCGGCCGGGTGGGCCGGGTTGATGCCGTCGAGGCCGCCATCGCGCGCGCGGAGGCGGTCAACCCAGCATTGAACGGCCTGGCCTACCAGGCCTTCGACGCGGCCAGGGCCGCCGCCGGGCAACACGGCGGCGGCTTCCGCACAGGCTTTTTCGAAGGCGTGCCGACGCTGATCAAGGACAACATCGACGTCGTCGGACAGCCCACGATGAACGGCACCGACGCCTGGGAGCCGCGACCGGCCAGCGCGGACAGTGCGGTCACCCGGGTGGTGCTCGACACCGGACTGATATCGCTGGGCAAGACCCAGCTGTCGGAGTTCGGGTTCAGCGCCGCCGCCGAGCATCCGCGGCTGGGGCCGGTCCGCAACCCCTGGAACACCGACCACACCGCCGGCGCCTCGTCCTCGGGGTCCGGCGCGTTCGTCGCCGCCGGGGTGGTGCCCATCGCGCACGCCAACGACGGCGGCGGTTCCATCCGGATCCCGGCAGCGTGCAACGGGCTGATCGGGCTCAAGCCGTCGCGCGGGCGCATGCCGCTGGACCCGCAATACCGGCGGTTGCCGGTGGGCATCGTCGCCAACGGCGTCCTGACCCGCTCGGTGCGCGACACCGCGGCTTTCTACCGTGAGGCCGAGCGGCTGTGGCGCAATCCCAAGCTGCCGCCGATCGGCGACGTGACGCGACCGGGGAAGCAGCGCCTCAAGATCGCGGCACTGACCAGTTCGGTGCGGCGCGAGGCGAGTCCCGAGATCAGGGAGTTGACCCTGAAATCGGCGGCGCTGCTCGAGGAACTGGGCCATCACGTCAGCTACATCGACAACGACTGGGTGCCGGCCAGCTTCGTCGACGACTTCGTCCTGTACTGGGGCTTCCTGGCGTTCGCGCAGGTGGGTAGCGGTCGCCGACTGTTCGGCGACACCTTCGACCGCACCAGGCTGGACGAGCTGACGCTGGGACTGGCCCGGCACACCCGACGCAACATCCACCGGGTGCCACTGGCCATCGCGCGGCTGCGCGGTCTGCGGCGGCGCAGCGCCCGGTTCTTCGGCGACTACGACGTGTTGCTCTCTCCGACCCTCGCCGAGCCGACGCCCGCCATCGGATACCTCGCGCCCTCCGACTATCAGCAAGTCATCGACCGGCTGATCGACTGGGTGGCCTTCACTCCGCTGCAGAACGTGACCGGCGAACCCGCGATCTCGCTGCCACTGGCGCAGTCCGCGGACGGGCTGCCGGTGGGAATGATGCTGGCGGCCGACACCGGCCGGGAGGCGCGGTTACTCGAATTGGCCTATGAACTCGAAGAGGCCCGGCCGTGGGCAAGGATCCACGACTGACGTTCAGTCCGATCCGAGCTTGACGAGCATGTTCTTGAACTCGCGCTGTTCGGCGTCGCTGAGCCGGCAGAGGATGTGGGCGTCGGCGGTGCGCACCACCGCCTCAGCCCGTTGCAGCAACTCCTGGCCCTGGCTGGTCAGGGACGCCGGCAGGGCGCGGCCGGAGGACACCGACGCCGGTCGCGACACCACACCGAGGTCTTCGAGTTTGCGCAGCACCGTGTTCATGGCCTGAGGCGTGACGCCGGCGCCACGGGCCAACTCGGCACTCGACAAGCCTGGTCTCAGGGACAGGATCCGCAGACACACGAATTCGGGGAGCGTGAGCCCCAAGGGACTCAGCGCCGCGGCCACCTCAGGCCGGAGCAGGGTCGTCACCCGGTACAGCAGATATCCCAGCGGCGCGTCCTGGACCGAAGTCATATCAGGGATATTGACATATCAGCGGCCTGGGCGTCGGCGAACAAAGCCGCGCGATTCCGCGAATCAGTAAATCGCCGCCAATTCGGTCTCCGCCCAAATGCAGTGACCGGTGTTGCGCAAGTGAGTCGGCGAATTGGATGTGGCCCAAATCAAATTCGCGATGTTTGCCCAGCTAGAAAGCTCGCAGGTGACGGTTTCGGCACCTGCGGGTGTTTGAGCCGCGGCGGCACCGGTAATGCGACCGGGGTGCGGTTGAGCGCTTGAGTCAAGGGCGCGCGCCGCCTCGAACGACACCAACGGAGAGGATTCAGCGTGAAGTTCACCACCACCACTGCTAAAACTGCCATCGCAGCCGCGGGAATTGCGGCAGTGAGCCTTTTCGGTGCGGCGGCCGCGTCGGCCACGCCCGGCGTCCCCGAGGGACTCGGCACCCCGCAAACACTGGTCGACGGCGCGCTGGTTACCGACTACACCGTCAGCAACCTGCAGCCGGCCAACGTGACCATCCCCGGTTACACCCCGCAGGGCCAGCTGTGGCAGGCCGACATCAACGCCCGCGCCAACAGCGGCGTGGTGACTCCGGTCGTGTCCAACTTCAATGCCCGCGCCGGCGAGCAGAACTACCGGGTGATCAGTGCGCCGGCCACCCCGCAGGGTCTGAGCCCCGCTCCGATCACCCAGGGCGGCACCTCGACCGGCAAGATCTACTTTGACGTGACCGGGCCGGCACCGAGCGAGGTCGTCTACAACGACGGCATGCAGGACGTGCTGGTGTGGGACACCAACCCGGCGAGCGCACCGGCGCCCAACTCGGTCCCGGGCCAGACGGGCCAGCTGCCGAACACCATGCCCGGCCAGCCGAACACCATGCCCGGCCAGCCGAACACCATGCCCGGCCAGCCCAACACCGCACCGGGCCAGCCGAACCCGGCTCCTGGGATGACGCCTAACGAGCCGATTCAGCAGAGCTAACCAGCATCGCCCCCTCCCCGCGCCACGGCCATGGCGCGGGGAGGTTGCTGTTCGCGGCAGGAGCCGGCAGCAATGTGAGTTGTCTATGCGCGTTGTGGGTATGAACACGGTATGACCCACACCACAGACCACCGGCCGCCGGTAGTCCGCGATCAGGCGCAGCGATTCGCCGACGACGCGCGGACGGCCATGCAGAAGAAGCGCGACAAGCAGGACGGCGGCGTCAGCGGCTGGGTGGCGCAGCGCGCCGGCGCGTGGGACCTCGAAGGCCAGGACGAGGACACCATGCACCGCCAGAAGTTTTTCTGGAATGCGTTGGTGGACTATTGGTTTCGCATGGAGATCGACGGCTGGGAGAACATCGGCCCGGCACCCGCGCTGTTGATCGGCATCCACTCGGGCGCGCCGTTCGTCTGGGACGCATGGACGGTCGGCCTGCAATGGTGGCGACGGTTCGGCCCCGACCGCCCGTTGCACGGCACGGCCCACGACGCGCTGATGGCCATTCCGGGTATCGGCAAGTACTTCCGCGCGATGGGCGTGCTGCCGGCGGCGCCGGATGCCATCGCGACCGCACTCGCCGAGGGACGCGACGTGGCGCTGTGGCCTGGCGGCGAGGTGGACTCATTACGGCCGTGGGTCGAACGCGACCGCGCGATCCTGGCCGGGCGCAAGGGCTTTGTGAAGATGGCGATCCGCGCCGGCGTCCCGATTGTGCCGATCGCCACCGTCGGTGGCGCCGACGCCATGCCGGTGCTCATCCGTGGTGACCGTCTCTCCCGAATGTTGCGGCTGGACAAGCTGTTTCGGCTCAAGGTGTTCCCCGTGGCGATCTCGCTGCCCTGGGGTATCGCGCCGGCGGCGCTGCCGCAGCTGCCGCTACCGGCCAAGATCAGGACCCGGTTCATGCCGCCGATCGAGCTGGATCACGACCCCGAACGCGCCGAGGATGAGGATTACGTCGACGCCAAGTACCGCGAGGTCCAGGACAGCATCCAGCGCGGCATGGATGCGCTGGCCCGCAAGCGGGCACTGCCGGTGTTCGGCTGACCGTGCGCCCGCTTACTGGGCGATTGAGTCGCGGTCGAATTCCGTCCACACCGGATTGAGCATCGGCTCGCCGACGATCCAGCGCGGTTGCGGGGGAGACACCGCCATATACCCGACGCCCCGCACGGTATCGACCATGGACTCATGCGCGGGGCCGAGCTTGGCGCGCAACCGCCGCACGTGCACGTCGACGGTGCGCACCCGGCCGTTGCTCTCGTAACCCCACACCTCATGCATCAGGCGCGTCCGGCTGAAGGCCCGACCAGCATGCTGCACAAGGAAATTCAGCAATTTGAACTCGGTGAGCGTCAGGCCCAGGTCCTTGCCGTGCAGGGACACCGTGTAGCTGGCCGGATGGAGCAGCAGGTCGCCGAACTCCAGCGTGCCGCCGACGGCCTTGCGTCGGCGGGTGATGGCCAGGCGCAGTCGAGCCTGTAACTCGGCGGCACCGGCCGCGGCCAGCAACACGTCGTCGAAGTTCCAGTCGATGTCGACTTCGACGAAATCGGCCGGCGCCACCACGGCGACAACAGCCAGTTCCGGCCGATTGGCCGTCAGGTGCCGGCAAGCCGAGCGGGCGGCCACCAGGTCGGTGCGGGAATCGATGATGGCGACATCCGCGCCCTCGGTGAGGCCGACTTCGCCGTCGCCCAGAGGTGCGACGCGAACGGTCAGGGCGAACGTGTCCAAAGTGGGCAACGCGGATTGAAAGTCGGCCTCATTGGTGAGCAGAAGAACGTCCAACCGCCATCTCCAAACCTAGGTGCCCGCAATCCCAGCGAACCATCCTCCGACCCCTTCGTCACCTCCGGTAGAGATGCCGCCCCGACGGAAGGCCGAATACCCCGTTCAGCGTGCGATTATTCCATTTTTGATACCGCGGGTACTGCGAAACGGCGACTTCTCCGCAAAGTTCGATGGACCCGGTCCGTATGCACAGACCGGGCCCATCCTCGAAACAAGCTCTACTGGTTGGACTTCTGCCGTTCCTCGGCGACCTGGGCGGCACCGCGGGCAGCCTCCGCCTGGGCTTCCTTCTTGGCCGCCTCGCGCTGCGCCTCGGCCTTGTCCTGCTGCGCTTCGCCCTCGTTGACCAGGTCACCGCGCCCGGTCACGGTACCGACGGCTTCCTTGGCCTTACCTTTGACGTCCTCGACGATTCCCTTGACTGCTTCAGCCGGGCCGGAGTTGCTGTCCGCCATGGTGTTCCTCTCACTGGCCGTCGCATCAGCGACGACGGGTCTTCGGGGGTGGGTTCACCGGTCGAAGAAACGACCGCTGCTTCATGACGATGCGGGTCCTGCTTCTCAAGACGCCGATCGATCGCCGCGTGCTGCGGATTCCCCCACCCTGCGGCGGTCAAACATGAGCGGGGAGATTGTGCACCCCGCCCACGCCAGAGCGTGGCTATGAGGCAGGATGATGAGGCGCCGTTCCGGGGTGGTGACCGGGATGGCACTCTCATGCGAGGAGACTGATGACGGAGTCCAGGGAGCCCGACGCCGCCGGCTCGGCGGCTCCAAGGATTAACGGCTCGTCGTCGAAGTACTCGCGCGTGCTGCTCAAGCTCGGTGGCGAGATGTTCGGTGGGGGGCAAGTCGGGCTGGATCCCGACGTCGTCGCGCTGGTGGCCCGGCAGATCGCCGAAGTGGTCCGCAGCGGCGTGCAGGTCGCCGTCGTGATCGGCGGCGGCAACTTCTTCCGTGGTGCGCAGCTGCAACAGCGCGGTATGGAACGCACCCGTTCGGATTACATGGGCATGCTCGGTACCGTGATGAACAGCCTTGCGCTGCAGGACTTCCTGGAGAAGGAAGGCATCGCCACCCGCGTCCAGACGGCGATCACGATGGGTCAGGTGGCCGAGCCCTACCTGCCGCTGCGCGCGGTGCGGCACCTGGAGAAGGGTCGCGTGGTGATCTTCGGCGCGGGTATGGGACTGCCCTACTTCTCCACCGACACCACTGCCGCACAGCGGGCCCTCGAGATCGGCGCCGAAGTGGTGCTGATGGCCAAGGCGGTCGACGGTGTGTTCGCCGAGGACCCTCGCGAGAATCCCGACGCCGAGTTGCTCACCGCGATCAGCCACCGTGAGGTCATCGACCGCGGCCTGCGGGTGGCCGATGCCACCGCGTTCAGTCTGTGTATGGACAATGGCATGCCGATCCTGGTGTTCAACCTGCTGACCGACGGCAATATCGCCCGGGCGGTGGCAGGTGAGAAAATCGGGACGTTGGTCACCACCTGACGGGAAGACGAAATAATGGTCCGCGCTTGCGACGATGCAGCTAGCACCGATGCGGGGGCACCACCCGCTTGCGGGGGAAGGAGCGGCGCACGTGATTGACGAGGCTCTCTTCGATGCCGAGGAGAAGATGGAAAAGGCCGTATCGGTGGCCCGTGACGACCTCTCCACCATCCGGACCGGCCGGGCGAACCCGGGAATGTTCTCCCGGATCGCGATCGACTACTACGGCGCCATGACGCCGATCACCCAGATGGCCAGCATCAACGTTCCCGAGGCGCGGATGGTGGTGATCAAGCCCTACGAGGCCGGCCAGCTGAACGCCATCGAGAACGCGATCCGCAACTCTGACCTGGGAGTCAACCCCACCAACGACGGCACCATCATCCGGGTCGCCATACCGCAGCTCACCGAGGAACGGCGCCGGGAGCTGGTCAAGCAGGCGAAGTCCAAAGGCGAAGACGCCCGGGTCTCGGTGCGCAATATCCGCCGCAAGGCGATGGAGGAGCTGCACCGCATCCGCAAGGACGGCGAGGCCGGCGAGGACGAGGTCGGGCGCGCGGAGAAGGACCTGGAGAAGGCCACCCACCAGTACGTCGCCCAGATCGACGAGCTGGTCAAACACAAGGAAGCCGAGCTGCTGGAGGTCTGACGACCACCCCGCAGCTCAGTCCATTGACGTCCGTGGCAACCTACGATGCCGGCACCGGAAGCCCGTCCGACGAACCGGCCCATGAACCGGCACACGTCTCCACCGAGCCGGTGAAGAAGACGTCCCGGGCCGGGCGCGATCTGCCGGCGGCGATCGCGGTGGGCGCCAGCATCGGCGCGGTCCTCATCGCGACCTTGCTCTGGTTTCCGCATTTCTGGGTCGCGTACTGCGCACTGGCCACCGTGGTGGCCAGCCATGAGGTGGTCCGCCGGTTGCGTGAGGCCGGGTATCTGATCCCGGTTATCCCGCTGCTGATCGGTGGCCAGGTGACGGTCTGGCTGACCTGGCCGTACCGGGCCGTCGGCGCGCTCGCCGGATTCGGCGGCATGGTGGTGGTCTGCATGATCTGGCGGTTGTTCATGCAGGAGAAGCCGGCCGCCGATGATCAGGCAGCAGCCGACGGTGTGCCACCGGCGAGGAACTACCTGCGCGACGTCTCGGCCACCGTGTTCCTGTGCGTCTGGGTCCCGTTGTTCGCGTCGTTCGCCGCGATGCTGGTCTATGACCCTCAGCACGGCCCGGGCTGGGTGTTCTGCATGATGATCGCCGTCGTGTGCTCCGACACCGGCGGATACGCGGTGGGAGCACTGTTCGGCAAACATCCGATGGTTCCGATGATCAGCCCGAAGAAGTCCTGGGAGGGCTTCGGCGGCTCGCTGGTCTTCGGCATCACCGCGACGATCCTGACGGCCACTTTTCTGGCCGGCAAATTGTGGTGGGTCGGCGCGCTGCTGGGTTTGCTGTTCGTGCTGACGACCACGCTCGGCGACCTGATCGAGTCCCAGGTGAAGCGTGATCTGGGGATCAAGGACATGGGGCGGCTGCTGCCCGGCCACGGCGGTCTGATGGACCGGCTCGACGGCATCCTGCCGTCCGCGGTGGCCGCCTGGACCGTTCTGACGCTGTTGCCCTGAGACACCGCCGGCTGGTCGATTCCGGTCGCCGGGCGGCGGATCAATCTGTCACGCCGTGAGACGCCGATAAAGCTCATCGACCGGATATCCGCACGTCCGGCCCGCGGGGTGAGACAGCCGCACGACCGCGTCGCCGCAGCGCGGTCTCACTTGTCGCTAGGCCGTTGACTTCGGCGTATCCGCTGGTCAGGATCGCGGCGACAGTATCTTCCTGAATCGGGTGCTCGGAGGTCGCGATGTCTTTTGTGCGTGTAGCGCCGCAGTTGGCCAGCGCCGCGGCTTCGGACCTGGCCCGTATCGGGGCCTCCGTCACGGCCGCGAATGCGGTGGCTGCGGGTTCGACGTCTGCGGTGCTGGCCGCCGGAACGGACGAGGTGTCGACAGCGATCGCGGCATTATTCGGTGCGCATGCGCAGGAATACCAGGCGGTCAACGCGCAGGTGGCGGAGTTTCACGAGCGGTTTGTTCAGACGCTCACCTCCGGCGTGGGCTCCTATGCGGCAGCCGAGGCATTCAACGCCATGGACCTCATCAATGCGCCGACCCAGACGTTGCTGGGGCGTCCTCTGATCGGCAACGGAACCGCCGGAGCCCCGGGCACCGGCCAGGCGGGTGGGGCAGGGGGCCTGCTGTGGGGCAATGGTGGTGACGGGGGCTCGGGTGCGGTCGGCAGGCCCGGAGGCGCCGGCGGGGCGGCGGGTCTGTTCGGCAACGGCGGCGCCGGTGGTGCGGGCGGCATCGGCGGGGCTTCCGGCTCGGGCGGAGCCGGCGGTATCGGCGGACGGGGCGGGATGTTGTTCGGCAACGGCGGCAGCGGAGGCGCCGGTGGTGCGGGCACGATCAGCGGGGGCGCCGGCGGTGCCGGCGGGTACGCCCAACTGTTCGGGGGCGGTGGGGCCGGCGGAGCTGGTGGGCAGGGCCTGACCGGGGGCAACGGCGGGGCGGGAGGATCTGCGGGGTTGATCGGCGCGGGGGGCGCCGGTGGCTGGGGAGGGTCGGGTGGCGACGGCGCACTGGCTGGGGCCGGGCAGTCTGGTGGTGTTGGCGGCGACGGCGGCAATGGCGGTGTCGGTGGACGCGGTGGGTCGTTGATCGGCGCGGGCGGCGCCGGAGGTCTCGGTGGCGTCGGTGGCGCCGGGGGTGCCGGCGGATCCGGCGCCGACGGGACGGCTCTCGGTAGTGCCGGCGGCCAGGGCGGCAACGGTGGCGATGGCGGATCCGGGGGGGTCGGTGGAGCGGGCGGTGATGGTGGTCTGATCAGTTTCCTGGGTGGCCAGGGTGCCGGCGGTGCGGGCGGAACCGGTGGCGCCGGTGGAGCTGCCGGTCATGGCGGTAGCGGCGCGACAGGAACATTTGCGGGCAGCGGCACGGGTATCGGTGGGGCCGGTGGCTCCGGCGGTGACCCAGGCATGGGTGGCGCAGGCGGGGCCGGGGGTGTCGGCGCGACCCCGGGTGCCCACGGTTCGAACGGCGTGAACTCGACCAGTGGCGGTGACGGCGGCAACGGGGGCCGCGGCGCGGACGCGACCACCTTCGGCGGAAAGGGCGGAACTGGCGGGGTCGGTGGCGGTGGCGGGCGTTACGGCAACGGGGGTACCGGTGGCGATGGCGGCGCTGGCGCGGTCGGCGCCACCGGCACGGCCGCCGCCGCGCCAGGTGCCTCCGGCGGGAACGGCCTGACAGGCGGGGACGGTGGTGCCGGCGGTGCGGGCGGCAGTGGCGGAACCCTCGCTGGCGACGGCGGTCACGGGGGTGCCGGCGGTGCGGCCGGCGCCGGTGGTGCCGGCGCTCACGGCGCAGACGGCGCTGACGGCGTCGGCCCCAACACCCCGGGTTCCCGAACCGGCGGCGCCGGCGGTGACGGCGGCGTGGGCGGCGTGGGCGGATCCGGTGGTAGTGGTGGGCTCGGCGGTCACGCGCTGGCCGCCGGTTACCACGACGGCACCCAGGGCGTGGGCGGGGCAGGAGGCAAGGGCGGGTCCGGAGGGACCGCCGGCGACGGCGGCCGCGGCTCCGACGGCCTACCGAATGCTGGGGGCTCATTATTCGGTGACGGGGCCGCCGGCGGGCGCGGCGGCGACAACGGTGCGGGCGGGGCCGGCGGTAGCGGCGGTGGCGGCTCGGTGCGAGGTTCAGACGGCAGTGCCGGGGCGACGCCCACCATCGGTGGGAACGGAGGCGACGGAGGCCGCGGGACCGATGCCACGAACACGTTCGCGTCGGGCGAAGGCTGGCGGGGGTCGGCCGGTGGGGCCGGTGGTGACGGCGGGCTCTACGGCAACGGCGGTCATGGTGGTGCCGGTGGCAATGGCGCGGCCGGCCGCCCGGGGTCGGGCGGCGACACCCCGGGAACGCCCGGCGAGGACGGCAGTAATGGTGGTGCCGGTGGTGTCGGCGGGGCCGGCGGCAAGGGCGGAGCGCTGGCCGGTGCCGGTGGCGACGGCGGGGCCGGTGGCAGAGGCGGCGCAGGCGGAGCGGGCGGCAACGGCGTCACCGGCGCCGACGGGGTAGTCGGTGGCGACGTGAACGGGGGAGACGGCAGCAACGGCGGTACTGGTGGTACTGGCGCAGTCGGTGGCGCCGGCGGTCTGGGAGGCAGGGCGCAGGCGGTCGGATACGCCGATGGCACTCAGGGTGTGGGCGGTGCCGGAGGTAAGGGTGGTGCGGGCGGGCTGGCTGGTGACGGCGGTCATGGTGCCGATGCCACTCGAGGGACTGGACTGTCCGGCGGCCGCGGCGGCCACGGCGGCGACAACGGCGTCGGCGGCGCCGGGGGGACGGGCGGTAGTGGCTCGACCCGAGGGTCGGACGGTGCCGCTGGCACAACGCTGACCGCAGGTGGTAACGGCGGCAACGGCGGCCGCGGTGGGGACGCGAACTTCCCCGGCGCAGGCGGCGCCGGCGGGGCGGGTGGCGATGGCGGGCTCTATGGCAACGGCGGCCTCGGCGGGGCCGGCGGAAACGGCGGCAACGCCACCGCATCGGGCACCGATGGCGGGGTCGGAGGCGCCGGCGGGGCCGGAGGCATGGGCGGAGCGCTGGGCGGCAACGGTGGGGACGGAGGCGACGGCGGTTTCGGCGGCCAGGGTCAGGCCGGCCAGGCCGGCGGCGCCGGTCGGCAGGGTTCGGCCGGCATCGGCAACGGTGGCGACGGTGGCAACGGCGGGGCCGGTGTCCGCGGGAGTGACGGCGGGGCCGGCGGGGACGGCGGAGCAGGCGGCCTCGGCGGCAGGACCCAAGCAGGTGGGTCGTTCAGCGATGGCCGGACCGGTGCTGGTGGTGACGGCGGCAACGGCGGCCGCGGCGGTGACGGCGGTGACGGCGGGCGCGGTGGCAACGGCGCCGACTACACATCCCGCTTCTTCCCCGAGGGGGATGCGGCCGGCGGGACTGGCGGCCGCGGCGGCGACGGCGGTAGCGGCGGGTATGGCGGTAAGGGCGGCACGGGCTCCACCGTCGGCCGAGACGGTGTAACGGCCGTTGACGGTGACGGCGGCAATGGCGGCCGCGGCGGCAACGGCGGCGGCGCCGTCCTCAACGGTCCCCAGGCGGGCGTCGGTGGCAACGGCGGCGTCGGCGGAACCGGTGCCAACGGTGGTGACGGGGGTGGTGGCGGCACCGGCGGAATCTCTGCCTCGAGCCGCTTCGAAACCAGCGCCACCGGCGGTGCCGGCGGTCGCGGCGGGAACGGCACAGCCGGGGCCGGCGGCGACGGCGGCGCAGGTGGCACCGGCGGGGCGGGGAACGGCGCGACCGGCGACCCGAGTAACGGCGGCGACGGCGGGCGGGGCGGTACCGGGGGTACCGGCAACAACGGTCCCGGCGGCAACGGTGGCGCAGGTGGCGCCGGTGGCGTGGGCGGCAACGCCAGCGGCAACTTCAACAACGGCGGCTCCGGCGGCGGCGGCGGTCAGGGTGGCATCGGCGGCGTCGGCAACAACGGTCCCGGTGGCGACGGCGGCGTCGGCGGACGGGGTGGCAACGGCGGCAGTTCCGTGGCGATCGGTACCAGCGGCGGCGACGGTGGTACCGGCGGTCAGGGCGGTGTGGGCGGCGCCGGTCGCGACGCTCCCGGTGGTGACGGCGGCGGGGGCGGTGCAGGAGCTACCGGCGGCGACGGCGGCGGTGGCCGCGGGTCCTACGGGGGCAGCGGCGGCTCCGGGGGAAGCGGCGCTGCCGGCGGGTCCGGTTACCGGGGCCAGTATCCGGGCGGCTCCGGGGGCCCCGGTGCTGCCGGGATTTCTCCGGACACCGATCGGGGTGGCAGGGGCGGCGCCGGTGGCACCGGCGGCGACGGCGGCGCTGTGTGAGCTTTCGCACCTGATTCGGCGTGACAGACTGGACGGGTCATGGTCCAGCAATTGGTATTCGAGGCGCCCCGCCGCGGCAAGCCGCCGCGGCATTTGGCCGACCTGGATGCGGCCGGGCGCGCGGAGGCCGTCGCGGAGATGGGCCTGCCGGCGTTTCGCGCCAAGCAGCTCGCCAACCAGTACTACGGACGACTGATCGCCGATCCGCACCAGATGACCGACCTGCCCGCGGCGGTGCGCGATGCCGTCGCGACCAAGATGTTCCCCGTGCTGCTCACCGCCGCACGCGAGGTCACCTGCGATGCCGGCCAGACGCGAAAGACGTTGTGGCGGGCGGGCGATGGCGCCACCGTCGAGTCGGTGCTGATGCGCTACCCGCAGCGCAACACCGTGTGTATCTCGTCGCAGGCCGGCTGCGGCATGGCGTGCCCGTTCTGTGCCACCGGGCAGGGCGGGCTGACCCGCAACCTGTCGACGGCCGAGATCCTCGAGCAGGTACGGGCCGCGGCGGTGGCGCTACGCGACGACTTCGGTGACCGTTTGTCGAACGTGGTGTTCATGGGCATGGGGGAGCCGTTGGCAAACTACTCCCGGGTGGTGGCCGCGGTGCGGCGGATCACCGAGGCGCCGCCGTCCGGGTTCGGGATCTCGGCGCGTTCGGTGACGGTGTCGACGGTGGGTCTGGCCCCCGCGATCCGCAAACTGGCCGACGAGCGGCTCGGGGTGACGCTGGCGCTGTCGCTGCACACGCCCGACGACGAACTGCGCGACACGTTGGTGCCGGTCAACAACCGGTGGAAGGTCAGCGAGGTGCTGGAGGCGGCCCGCTATTACGCCGACGTGACCGGCCGGCGGGTCTCGATCGAGTACGCGCTGATCCGCGACGTCAACGACCAGCCCTGGCGGGCCGACCTGCTGGGCAAGCTGCTGCATCGGGCGCTGGGCGCACTGGCGCACGTGAACCTGATCCCGCTGAACCCGACCCCGGGCAGCGACTGGGATGCCAGCCCGAAGCCTGTGGAGCGCGAGTTCGTGAGACGTGTTCGCGCGCAGGGTGTTTCGTGCACGGTGCGGGACACCCGCGGCCGCGAGATCGCCGCCGCGTGCGGACAGCTGGCCGCCGGAGGCGGGTAGCTGGAGCGCACGCGATTGTGCCTGCGGTGCGGACAGCTGGCCGCCGAAGGCGGGTAGGGCAGCTCGTTGAGCCTGCAAATCTGCAGCGAAAGCGCGAGTAGCGGCCGCCAATGTCGCACTCTGAGTGAGCCCCCGCCGCCCAGATGCCGCAAGGTTTTGAACCTTTCCCCGCTGGCCATACGTGCTCAAAGCAAAAGCCGGCGAATGAGGTGTGTCATGAAACTGCTGTCCCTGCTGAAGATCTTCACCGCCGCAGCCGCGGTCGCTCTGACGCTCGGGCTGACTGTCGCTCCGCGCGCGGTCGCCGCCGACGATCGGCTGAATTTCACCGGAACCACCCTCAGCGGTGCCCCGTTCAACGGCGCCACCCTGCAGGGCAAGCCGGCGGTGCTGTGGTTCTGGACGCCGTTCTGCCCGTTCTGCAACGCCGAGGCGCCCGGCCTCAGCCAGGTCGCCGCCGCGAACCCGGGCGTCACATTCGTCGGCATCGCGGCCCACTCGGACGTCGGGCAGATGCAGGGCTTCGTGTCCAAATACGGCCTGAACTTCACCAACCTCAATGACGCCGACGGTGCGATCTGGGCGCGCTACAACGTCCCGTGGCAGCCCGCCTGGGTCTTCTACCGTGCGGACGGGTCCTCCACCTTCGTCAACAACACCACCTCGGCCATTTCGCAGCAGGATCTGCAGGGCCGGGTCGCGGCGCTGACGTCCTGAGGGTGAACGACGCCCTCATCGGCCTGGCTTTCGCCGCCGGACTGGTGGCAGCGCTGAACCCGTGCGGATTCGCCATGCTCCCTGCCTATCTGCTGCTGGTCGTCCGGGGACGGCAGCCAGTCGGCCCAGTCACCGCCGTCGGCCGAGCGCTGGCCGCGACCCTGGGAATGGCGCTGGGGTTTATGACGGTCTTCGGCGTGTTCGGCGCGCTGACCATCTCGGCGGCCACCACCGTGCAGCGCTACCTGCCCTACGCGACGGTGGTGATAGGCGTGATGCTGATTGCGCTCGGCGGCTGGCTGCTGTCCGGCCGGGAACTGACGGCACTGGCCCCGTTCGGCCCGCGGTGGGCGCCGAGCGCGCGACTGGGTTCCTTCTACGGATACGGGATCAGCTACGCGATCGCCTCGCTGTCATGCACGGTCGGACCGTTCCTGGCGGTCACCGGGGCCGGACTGCGCGGTGGCTCGGTACTCGGCAGTGTGGCCGTATACGCCTCCTACATCGCGGGTCTGACGCTGGTCGTGGGCGCGTTGGCGGTCGCGGCCGCAACCGCACGCTCGACGCTGGTCGCCAGGATGCGGACGGTCCTGCCGTTCGTCAATCGCCTCAGCGGCGTGCTGTTGGTCCTGGTCGGGGCGTACGTCACCTATTACGGGGTGTACGAAGTGCGGTTGTTCGACGCCAAGGGCAACCCTGATGACGCCGTGATCGCCGCCGCCGCTCGCGTGCAGGGCGCGATTGCCGGCTGGGTGCACGAGCACGGTGGCTGGCCATGGGTGGTGGCACTGACCGTGGCGTTGGCGGCCGTGTTGGCGGGCACCTGGTACCGACGGCGACGCGGCCGTGACACTACACATGGTTGTGTGTGACACCACAATGGTGTCATTATGACAGTGTGGATCTGCAGCCCTATATCGACACGGTGCGCGACGAGCTGACGGTGGCCGCATCGGCCGCCGGTACCGACGCGCAGGATCTGGCCGAGCGGTTGACCGCCACGCTGGAGTCCGCCCTGCGGCTGGCGCTGCTGGAAGCTCTCTCGGCAGCCGCCGACGAAATCACCGGCGAGCTGGCACCGGGGTCGGTCGAACTTCGGTTGCGAGGCCGCGACCCGGAGTTCGTCGTAAGCGCCGCGTCGGAGGAGCTGAGTGTCGACGGCCCCGACGAGCAGGTGGTCGTCCCGCCTTTCGACGACGACGGCGCCACCTGGCGCGTCACCCTCCGCCTGCCGGAAGGCCTGCGGGCTCCGGTAGAAGCGGCGGCGCGCCGCGAGGGCGCCTCGCTGAACAGCTGGCTGGTACGAGCCGCGGCCACCGCCGCGGGCGGCGGCCGGTCCACACACCGCAACGCGCACCGCCTCACCGGCTGGGCGCGCTGAACACACTGAACACCGAGGAGACCACCATGTCCTTATTCACCACACCTGATCCCATCAGCGTCCGAGTCGCAGCCGGAACAGGGTCGGTGCGGCTCACGGCGACCGATCGCACCGACACCTCCGTACAGGTGCGCCCGGACGACGACACGTGCGACGCCGACGTGTGGACTGCCGAACACGTCCGCGTCGACTTCCGTGACGGGCGGCTGACGGTTTCCACGCCCAAGCGGGCGCGACACCGGGGCGGCGCCGTGCAGATCGACATCGCACTGCCGTCTGGCTCCCGGGTGTCCGCCACGCTGGGATCGGCCGAGCTGCGCGCCGAAGGCGACTACAGCGACGTGCGGGTCGCGGCCGCCGCCGGCGACATCGACATCGACGCGGTCACCGGAAAGCTGAAGAGCACCAGCGCTTCCGGCTCGCTGTCCGTGCAGCGGATCGAAGGCTACGCATCGATCGCCACGTCCTCTGGTGCGGTGCGCGTCGAGAACCTCGACGGCGAGCTGAAGTTCAAGGCGGCCAGCGGATCGCTGTCGGTCGACACCTTGCGTGGCGCCGTCAGGTCGCGGACCGCGTCGGGAGGCGTGATCGTAGAGGCGGGCATCCGCGGCGTCGTATCGGCGCACACCAGCAGTGGTGAGGTTGCGGTCGGCGTTCCGGAAGGCACGGCCGTCCGGTTCGACATCGTCACCGGCTCCGGCAGCGTCACCAACCGCCTGACAACCGCAGACGGGCCGCAAGACGACGACGAGACCTTGGTGCTACAGGTGCGCAGCGGCTCCGGCGATGTACACATCCATCGCGACCCGGCCGCTGCACCGGCTATCTGAGCCAGCCGCGCCGGCGACCCCAGATGTCGCGCACCAGGACGAACAGCGACAGCGCGGCGAATCCGATGAGGAACCAGTCCTCGACATGGCCGACGTGGTTACCGCGCAGCATTGCCAGCAGGAAGATGACGACGAAGATCCCGACGGCGTGCCAGGTGCGGTAGTTGATGCGGCTCCATCCCCAGCGCGCGGACGGCACCTCGGCCTCGTCGACGCCGGCAAACGGCTCTACCTCAGTACTGGCCACGGCGATCCCTCCGGTTGTCACTCGGACTGACACTGCCTGAACATTCTGGCACAGGCCGTTGGCCTGCGGTCAGCACTCCACCCGGAGGGATCGCCGCAACGTGGCTGCAGGCCTTACGCCGGGGGCATCAGCACCGTGTCGATCAGGTAGACCTGCGCGTTGGCCGTCGACACGCCGCCGCAGACCACATTGGCGTTGTTGACCCGGATGTTGTTGCCCATGCCGGTGACCGTGACGTTGGCGCCCTGCAACGTCTTGTGAGTGCCGATCACCCGGTTCGGGCTGGCCTGCCCACTGACCACGTGGTAGGTGAGAATGCTGGTCAGCAGGTTCGAGTCGGTCTTGAGCTGGTCAATGGTGGCGGGCGGCAGCTTGCCGAACGCGGCGTCGGTCGGTGCGAACACCGTGTACTGGCCGCTGTTGAGCGTGTCGACCAGGTTGACCTGCGGGTTGAGCTGGCCGGACAGCGCCGACGTCAGCGTGGTCAGCAGCGGGTTGGCGGCCGCCGCCTCGGTGACCGGAACCTGCGACATGCCCTGCACCGACGCGGGGCCGGTGGGGTTGGCCGCCGCGTAGTCCGCACATCCAGGACCGACCAGGTCGCTCGCCGCTGCCGTGGGAGCCAGCGCTACGCCGCACGACATCAGCGCTACCGCGAAACCGGTTGCTGCCATTGATGTTTTCTTCATGGTTAGTTCGCTCCTCGTGGTGAGTGGGACGGACCCTTGTCATCTTTGATTCGGAGCCGGACAGCGTCCGGACGGGTGTCAGCCGTAAGTGAAGGAAAAAACCTGTAGTCCCTTGCTGGGACGCACCTCGATGGTGCCCGAACCCTGACGTGGATCGGCGACGATCTGGTGCGAGGTCGGCGGCCCGTCGATCGCCATGCTGGTGGGTTTGCCGTTGCGGGTCACCGTGAGTGTTCCGGTGCCGCCGACGACGACATAGATGTCCTTGGCGTGATAGTTGAGCTTGATGGCCGAATCGTCGCCGGTTGCGGTGGCGCCCTGGTAGTCCAGCGCCCACGGGCCACTCAGGGCGAAGCTGTCGGCCGCCAGGGTGGGCGGATAGCGAAACGTCTGGGTGCCCTCGTCGTACTCGCCGCCGCCCCCGTAGTTGACGGCTTTGCCGACGGCGAAATAGGTTTCGGCCGTGGTGATCGCCTTCGGCGTGAGGTCGGGTGCACCCACCGGCCCGGGCAGCGTGACGCCCGGCCTGGCATCGCTGAGGAGCTGTCGGATCAGCTGCTCGGTGTCGTGGTAGCCGCCCTCGCCGAACTTGAGGTGCCGCACCGTGCCATTGGCGTCGATCAGGTACTCGGCCGGCCAGTACCGGTTGCGGTAGTTGGTCCACGTCGAGTAGTTATTGTCCAGCGCCACTGGGTATTTGATATCCAGATCCGCCGCTCCCTTGGCCACGTTCTCCGGCACTTTCTCGAACGCGTACTCCGGGGTGTGAACGCCGATCACTTCCAGGCCGGCATCCTTGTAGGCCTGGTACCAGCCGACCACGTGCGGGATGGCCCGTTGGCAGTTGATGCAGGAATAGGCCCAGAAGTCGATCAGAACGACCTTGCCGCGTAAGGACTTCAGCGCGATCGGCTGATTTCCCGGGGTGTTCAGCCACCCGGTGATGCCCCGCAGATCCGGTGCGGGCCCGCAGTTTTCGAGCTTGGTGCCGCCTTGTGTGCAATTGGACAACGCGACGTTCTGATCGGTGACGATTCCGCCGAGTTTCTCCTGCACCTGAGGTGAGCCGCCGACCCGCTCCTGCAGCGACGCCGTGTAGTCGGGAATCGCGCGCTGCAGCGCGGCCGGCAGGTCGAATACCAGCGCGACCGCCAGCAGGATCGTCACGATCCCGGCGCCGATCCGGATCTCGCGCTGGCGACGCCGAAATGCGCTCACCCGCTGCGCTATTCGCTGGCCGGCCAACGCGAAGAACAGCAACGGCAAGGCGGCGCCGACGGCGAAGGCGGTGGTGAGCACCACTGTGCCGGCACCGATCCGCGCGGTCGCCCCGGCCACCACGATCGCGGCCAGCACCGGCCCCGCGCACGGCACATACAACACACCCAGCGCCAGTCCGAGCCCGAAGCCGTTGCCGCGCATGGCTATCTGCTTCTGTGGGATACGGGAAAAGGGCCGCTCGAGCAGCTGCTCGAAACGGGGGAAGATCAGACCGGCCCCGATTGCCACCAGCGCAACCAGCGCCACCCAGCGGATGGCGTCCTGCGGCAGGTGCAGCGCCGACAGCAAGGCCGAGCCGAGCAGGGTCACCACGCTGAAACTGAGCACCAGCCCGCCGATCACCCGGTAGGGGCGGGTCGCCTCCGATCGATTCACCTTGTGTTTGACCGCCACCGCACCTTCGGCCGGTGCTTCGCGCGAGGTGCTGTTCGCACCGGAGAAGAAGATCACCGGCAGCACCGGCAGGATGCACGGTGAGATGCCGGTGATCAAACCGCCGATAAAGCCGATCAGCGCCAGGGTCCACATGTCAGTCATTCGTCACGGCGGCGGTCCCGGATTGGTTCAACTCCAGGGAAAGGCCAGGGAAAGGCCAGGGAAATCCGTCAAGAAAAAGGCAGCCCACCTGAGGTGGGCTGCCTTGTCCAGAAAGCCTTGTCCTGATAGACGCGATGTCACTGGCCCGGGGGCATCAGCACCGTGTCGATCATGTAGACGGTGGCGTTCGCGGTGTGCACGCCGCCACACACCAGCCCCGCGTTGTTGACCTTCAGGTCGTTGCCGGCTCCGGTCACCGTCACGTCGGCGCCTTGCAGCGTCTTGTGGGTGCCTGCCACCTTGGCCGGGCTCGCCTGACCGTTCACCACGTGGTAGGTCAGGATGCTGTTGAGCAGCTTGGCGTCGGTCTTGAGCTGGTCGAGGGTGGCTGCCGGCAGCTTGTCGAACGCGGCGTTGGTGGGCGCGAAGACGGTGTACTGGCCGCTGTTGAGCGTGTCGACGAGGTTCACCTGCGGGTTCAGCTTGCCGGACAGCGCCGAGGTCAAGGTGGTCAGCATCGGGTTGTTCGACGCCGCGGTCGCCACCGGGTCCTGCGCCATGCCCGCCACCGAGCCGGGTCCGGTGGGGTTCTGGGCCGCGTACTCCGAGCAGCCGGGGCCGATCAGGTCGGCGGCCGGGTCAGCCTTGGCCGACGAAGGTGCGGAGCTCACAGTCGCCGAAACGCTCGCGGAGGTCGCGCTGCTGGTGCCCTGGGATGCGGGCTTGCCGTTGGAACAGCCGGCGACACCCGCGATCGCGATCGCCGCGAGAGCCGCTGCTGCCACTGACTTGGCCTGAGTATTCATCACGTGTCAATTCCTTTGTTAGGAAACAAATTTGAACTGACGGCCGACGCCGCCATTGGTGCCGTACATGAAGTCATTCGGAGTGGCGGCGATCACGGATGGGTGCGATTTCGAAAAGACGGCACAATGGGTGGGTGACTTTCTCGGGTGACGGCCAGGCTCCCGTCGAGCGGGTACGCGTATTGGTGCTGGGCAGCACCGGTTCCATCGGCACCCAGGCGCTGGAAGTTATCGCGGCCAACCCGGACCGGTTCGAGATCGTCGGGCTGGCCGCCGGGGGCGGGAACATGGACACGCTGCTGCGTCAGCGCGCCGAGACCGGAGTCACCAACATCGCCGTCGCCGACACCGGCGCCGCCGAGCGGGCGGGGGACATCCCATTTCAGGGCCCTGACGCCGTCACCCGGTTGGTGCAGGAGACCGAGGCGGACGTCGTCCTCAATGCGCTGGTCGGGGCGCTGGGCCTGCGGCCGACCCTGGCCGCGCTGGAATCGGGCGCCCGGCTGGCCCTGGCCAATAAGGAGTCTCTGGTCGCCGGCGGCCCATTGGTGCTGCGCGCGGCTCGGCCCGGGCAGATCGTTCCGGTCGACTCCGAACACTCCGCGCTGGCTCAGTGCCTGCGCGGCGGCACCCCTGACGAGGTCGCCAAGCTGATCCTGACCGCCTCCGGGGGACCGTTCCGGGGCTGGCCGGCCGCCGACCTCGAGCACGTCACCCCCGAACAGGCCGGCGCCCACCCCACCTGGTCGATGGGCCCGATGAACACCCTGAACTCGGCGTCGCTGGTCAACAAGGGGCTCGAACTCATCGAAACCCACCTCTTGTTCGGCATTCCCTACGACCGCATCGAGGTCGTCGTACACCCGCAGTCGATCGTGCATTCGATGGTGACCTTCACCGACGGCTCCACGATCGCCCAGGCCAGCCCTCCGGACATGAAGTTGCCGATTTCACTGGCGCTGGGCTGGCCGCACCGGGTGCCGGGGGCGGCCACCTGCTGCGACTTCTCCACCGCCTCTACCTGGGAATTCGAGCCACTGGACGCCGAGGTGTTCCCGGCCGTCGAGCTGGCGCGACAGGCCGGGGGAACCGGAGGCTGCCTGACCGCCGTTTACAACGCGGCGAATGAGGAAGCGGCAGAGGCGTTTCTTTCCGGACGCATCCGGTTTCCTGCCATCGTCGCCACTATTGCCGACGTGCTGCACGCTGCCGACCAATGGGCCGCGTCACCAGCTACCGTGGATGACGTACTCGAGGCGCAGCGCTGGGCCCGTGAGCGAGCGCAACGTGCGATCGCGGCAGCAAGCTCGGCACCGGCGGCGGTCAGAGTCTCGGGCATGGCGTGAGAAAGGTCGTAACAGACAGATGATGTTCGTTATCGGCATTGTGCTGTTCGCACTCGCGATCCTCATCTCGGTCGCACTGCACGAGTGCGGCCACATGTGGGCCGCCCGCGCCACCGGCATGAAGGTGCGCCGCTACTTCGTCGGCTTCGGCCCGACGCTGTGGTCCACCCAGCGCGGCGAGACCCAATACGGATTCAAGGCCATCCCGGCGGGCGGCTTCTGCGACATCGCCGGTATGACCCCGGTCGAGGAGCTGGCTCCCGACGAGCAGGACCGCGCGATGTACAAGCAGGCCACCTGGAAGCGGGTCGCCGTGCTGTTCGCCGGTCCGGGTATGAACTTCGTCATCTGCCTGGTGCTGCTCTACGCGATCGCGTTGATCTGGGGTCTGCCGAATCTGCACCCGTCCACGAAGGCCATCGTCGGCGAAACCGGTTGTGTCGCTCAGGAAGTCAGCCAGGGCAAGCTCGACAAGTGTGACGGCCCGGGGCCCGCGGCGCTCGCGGGACTGCGCCCCGGCGACGTCGTCGTCAAGGTCGGCGACACCCCGGTCAGCACGTTCGAGGACATGGCCACGGCGGTGCGCAAGATGCACGGCAGCGTGCCGATCGTCGTCGAGCGCGACGGCAAGACGATCACCACCAACGTCACCGTCGAATCCACCCGCCGCTACGTCCCCACCGGACAGGACAACAAACTCGAGCCGGCCAACGTCGGCGCCATCGGTGTCGGCGCTCCGCGCAATGAACCCACCCGTTACAACGTGCTGTCGGCCGCGCCGGCCACCGTCGCGTTCGCCGGCCAGCTGACTGTCGAGGTCGGCAAGTCGCTGGCCGCCATCCCGACCAAAGTCGGGGCGCTCTTCCACGCGATCGGCGGCGGACAGCGCGACCCCCAGACGCCGATGAGCGTGGTCGGTGCCAGCATCGTCGGCGGAGACACCGTCGACCACGGGTTGTGGGTGGCGTTCTGGTTCTTCCTGGCCCAGCTGAACCTCGTGCTGGGCGCCATCAATTTGTTGCCTTTACTGCCTTTTGATGGCGGCCACATCGCCGTGGCGGTTTTCGAGAAGATCCGCAACTCGATTCGCACGGCCCGCGGCAAGGTTGCCGCCGCGCCGGTGAACTATCTGAAGCTGATGCCGGCGACCTATGTGGTGCTGATCTTCGTGGTCGGCTACATGTTGTTGACGGTCACCGCTGACCTGGTCAACCCGATCCGGCTCTTCCAGTAATAGAGAGAAGGCGAAACACAGTGACCATTGGCCTGGGTATGCCGCAACCACCGGCGCCCACGCTCGCTCCTCGGCGTCCCACGCGTCAGCTCATGGTCCGCGACGTCGGCGTCGGCAGCGACTACCCGATTTCCGTGCAGTCGATGTGCACGACCAAGACCCATGACGTCAACTCGACGCTGCAACAGATCGCGGAACTGACTGCGGCTGGTTGTGACATTGTCCGGGTGGCCTGCCCGCGGCAGGAAGACGCCGACGCGCTGGCCGAGATCGCCCGGCACAGCCAGATCCCGGTCATCGCCGACATCCATTTCCAGCCGAAGTACATCTTCGCGGCCATCGACGCCGGCTGCGCGGCGGTGCGGGTGAACCCGGGCAACATCAAGGAGTTCGACGGCCGCGTCGGGGAGGTCGCCAAGGCCGCCGGCGCCGCGGGTATCCCGATCCGCATCGGGGTGAATGCGGGATCGCTGGACAAGCGGTTCATGCAGAAGTACGGCAAGGCCACCCCCGAAGCGCTGGTGGAGTCGGCGCTGTGGGAGGCGTCGCTGTTCGAGGAGCACGGCTTCGGCAACATCAAGATCAGCGTCAAGCACAACGACCCGGTGGTGATGGTGGCGGCCTACGAGCAGCTGGCCGCGCAGTGCGACTACCCGCTGCACCTCGGCGTCACCGAGGCCGGTCCGGCATTTCAGGGCACCATCAAGTCCGCGGTGGCCTTCGGTGCGTTGCTCTCGCGTGGCATCGGGGACACCATCCGGGTGTCGCTCTCGGCGCCGCCGGTGGAGGAGGTCAAGGTCGGCACCCAGATCCTGGAGTCGCTGAACCTGCGGCCGCGCAAGCTGGAGATCGTGTCGTGTCCGTCGTGCGGACGGGCCCAGGTCGACGTCTACACGCTGGCCAACGAGGTCAGCGCCGGCCTGGACGGCCTGGAGGTGCCGCTGCGGGTCGCGGTGATGGGCTGCGTCGTCAACGGTCCGGGCGAGGCTCGCGAAGCCGACCTCGGAGTGGCGTCGGGCAACGGCAAGGGCCAGATCTTCGTCAAGGGCGAGGTGATCAAGACCGTGCCCGAAGCGCAGATCGTCGAGACGCTGATCGAGGAAGCGATGCGGCTCGCCGAGGAAATGGGCCTGGAAACCGAAGACGATCCCGGGACGGCAGCGAGCGGTTCGCCTATTGTGACCGTAAGCTGATAGGGGCCAAGTTAACTGGCCCCCGGTACGCACCACAGAGAGTTATGAGATGTCGGCTCCGCCCATCTTGCGCCTCGTCGGCGAGAGACGGGTTTCGGTGGTGCGCGATGCCGCCGCGGTATGGCGGGTCCTGGGTGACAATCCGGTCGAATCCTGCATGGTGGCCGCGCGAGTCGCGGACTACGGTGTCGAACCCAACTCCATCGGTGGCGAACTGTGGACCCGGCGCGCTCCCGAGGAATCGCTGTGCTTCGCCGGGGCTAACCTCATCCCGCTACGCGGCAATCTGATCGACCTGAACGCTTTCGCCGACGAAGCCAAGAGCACGGCCCGCCGGTGCTCGTCGCTGGTCGGCCGGGCCGATCTGGTGCTGCCGATGTGGCAGCGACTCGAGCCGGCCTGGGGCCCGGCCCGCGACGTGCGCGATCGGCAACCGCTGATGGCGCTGGACAGTCATCCCAATTGCGCGCTGGATCTCGAAGTGCGGCAGGTGCGGCCCGAGGAGATCGACGCTTACCTGGTGGCTGCCGTCGACATGTTCATCGGCGAAGTCGGCGTGGACCCGCGGCTGGGCGACGGCGGCCGAGGCTACCGGCGGCGGGTGGCCAGCCTGATTGCGGCCGGACGGGCCTGGGCCCGCTTCGAGCACGGGCAGGTCATCTTCAAGGCGGAGGTGGGGTCGCAGTCGCCGTCGGTCGGCCAGATCCAGGGGGTGTGGGTGCACCCCGAGCGGCGCGGCCTCGGACTGGGCACCACCGGCACCGCGACGCTGGCCGCCGTCATCGTCGGCAGCGGGCGCATCGCCAGTCTCTACGTCAACGACTTCAACACCGTCGCCCGGGCCGCCTACGCCCGGGTCGGTTTCAAAGAAGTCGGCACGTTCGCCACGGTGCTGCTGGATTAGTGGCGGGGTAGCGGTTCATTCCGCGAGTGGAACCGCCCTGCGACACTCGGCGCTCGAAATCGCAGCCTCGTTGCTTTCGCGCGGATAACGGTCAGGTCTCGGTGTGTCTGCGCCGACGTGACCGCATCAGTTCTTAACATCAGTACCGATGGTCACAATAGGCTCAAAAACCACACTGGCAACATCCGTTGCAGTTCTGCTGATGGCGCTGGTCGTACTGCCCGGATGCACCCCGAAGCCGGAAGGGCCAGGCCCCGCCGCCGAGAAGTTCCTGGCGGCCTTGTCCGTCGGGGACACCGCGACCGCCGCTCAGCTCAGCGACAACCCCAACGAGGCACGCGAGGCGCTCAACGCCGCCTGGGCCGGCCTGCAAGCGACCCACCTGGACGCACAGGTGCTGAGCTCGAAGTACGCCGAGGACACCGGCACCGTCGTCTACCGCTTCACCTGGCACCTGCCGAAGAACCGGACCTGGACCTACGACGGCCAGTTGAAGATGGCTCGCGACGAAGGGCATTGGCAGGTCCGCTGGGCGACCACCGGGCTGCACCCGAAGCTGGGGGAACACCAGACGTTCGCGTTGCGTGCCGACCAGCCGCGGCGCGCCTCGGTAAACGAGCTGGGCGGCTCGGACGTCCTGGCGCCCGGCTACATCTACAACTACTCGCTGGACGCCACCAAGGCGGGACCCGACCTGATCGGCACCGCGCACGCCGTCATCGACGCACTGCATCCGTTCAACGACACGCTCAACGATCCTCAGCTGCTGGCTGAAACGGCCAGCTCGGCCACCCAGCCGATCGACCTGGCCACGCTGTTGCCCGACGACAGCAACCGGGTGTTCCCGGCGATCGGGCAGCTGCCCGGCGTCGTGATCACCCCGCATCCGGAGCTGTTGCCCACCGATCCGCACTTTGCGCCGGCGGTCATGGCCGAGGTCAAGAAGTCGGTGATCGATCAGCTCGACGGCCAGGCCGGATGGCGCATTGTCAGCACCAACCAGAACGGTGTCGACGTCGCGGTGCTGCACGAGGTCGAAGGCTCGCCCGCGCCGTCGGTGTCGATCACCTTGGACCGGGCCGTGCAGGACGCCGCGCAGCATGCGGTCGACACCCGGGGTGGCAAGGCGATGCTGGTCGTGATCAAGCCGTCGACCGGAGAGATCCTGGCGATCGCTCAGAACGCCGGTGCCAACGCCGAGGGCCTGCTGGCCACCACCGGCCTGTACCCGCCCGGCTCTACCTTCAAGATGGTCACCGCCGGTGCCGCTGTCGACCGCGACATGGCGACCCCCAACACGATGGTCGGCTGCCCGGGCCACATCGACATCGGCCACCGCACCATTCCCAACTACGGCGGCTTCGATCTCGGTGTGGTGCCCATGTCGCGCGCCTTCGCCAGTTCCTGCAACACCACGTTCGCCGAACTGAGCGCCAAACTGCCGCCGCGCGGGCTGACGCAGGCCGCCACCCGCTACGGCATCGGGCTGGACTACCAGGTCGAGGGGATCACCACGGTCACCGGTTCGGTGCCGCCGACGGTTGACCTGACCGAACGCACCGAGGACGGCTTCGGCCAGGGCCGGGTGCTGGCCAGCCCGTTCGGCATGGCCCTGGTGGCGGCGACCGTCGCAGCGGGGAAGACCCCGGTGCCGCAGCTGATCGCGGGCCGGCCGACCACGGTCGCCGGCGACAACACCCCGATTAGCCCGAAGATGGTCGAGGCGTTGCGCCCGATGATGCGGTTGGTCGTCACCAACGGCACGGCAAAAGAGATCGCGGGCTGCGGGGAGATCTACGGCAAGACCGGGGAAGCCGAATTCGCGGGCGGCTCGCATTCCTGGTTCGCCGGATATCGCGGTGACCTGGCGTTCGCTGCCCTGATCGTCGGAGGCGGCAGCTCGGAGTACGCCGTGCGGATGACGAAAGTGATGTTCGACTCGCTACCGCCCGGCTACCTGGCCTAACGCGATTGCGGGCCCGCAACAGCGGTAAGTTGCGAAGGTGAGCATGACCGGGCCGGGCGGAGACATGGCGGCGATGCGGGTGTCGGACGCCGACCGCAACGGCACCATGCGCCGACTGCAGAATGCCCTGGCGCTCGGGCTGATCAACATCGACGAGTTCGAACAGCGCACCCGCCAGGTGTCCTACGCGCGCACCCGCGACGAGTTGGACAGGCTGGTCGGCGACCTGCCCGCGCCGGGAGAGATCGTCACCTCGGCGACCGACCGCGTGGAACTGCGGGGCTGGGCCGGCTCCCTGAAGCGCCACGGGGAGTGGACGGTGCCCACCCGGCTGTCGCTGGTGCGCCGGTTCGGGTCGATCGACCTGGACCTGACGAAGGCACGGTTCGCGGGTCCGGTGGTGGTCATCGAGATCGACATGAAGTTCGGCTCGCTGAACCTGTGGCTGCCCGAGGGGGCCAGCGCGTCGATCGACAACGTCGAAGCCTATGTGGGCAGTGCGTCGGATCGGCGCAAAGACCCGCCGGCCGAAGGCAATCCGCACGTGGTGCTGAGCGGTCAGGTGGTGTTCGGCTCGGTGATCATCCGCGGGCCGCGACGGACGTTGCTGCGGCGTCCCCGGTTGTGACTGCCCGCCGGCCTGCGCAATGTGCGGTGTGGCGCCGGATCGGCTTGGACGCTCCGCCCAGGCTGTAATTCTGCAGTGGAAGTGCGAGTGGGGCTCGCCAATTGTGCAGGCTCGATGGTGTACGGGAGCCCGGCAGCGGGTCGGTGCGCCCAGGCTGCAATTCTGCAGTGGAAGTGCGAGTGGGGCTCGCCAATTTGGCAGGCTCGATGCGGCGCAGCCGCTCGGCGGCACTAACGGCGCAGCATCGTTAAGCTAGCTGCCATGCCTGTTCGAACCGCGCTGTCTCCCGGCGTGCTCTCCCCGACGCTGCCGGTACCCAAGTGGATCGCGCGCCCGGAGTACGTCGGCAAGTCCACCGCCAAAGAGGGTTCCGAGCCCTGGGTGCAAGACCCCGAGGTCATCGAGAAGATGCGGGTGGCGGGCCAGATCGCGGCGCGCGCGCTGCAAGAGGCGGGCAAAGCCGTCGCGCCGGGCGTCACCACCGACCAACTCGACCGCATCGCACACGAGTACATGGTCGACAACGGCGCCTACCCGTCGACACTGGGCTACAAAAATTTCCCGAAGTCGTGCTGCACATCGCTCAACGAGGTGATCTGCCACGGCATCCCGGACTCGACGGTGATCGAGGACGGCGACATCGTCAACATCGACGTGACCGCCTACATCAATGGAGTGCACGGCGACACCAACGCGACCTTCCTGGCCGGCGACGTCTCCGAGGAGCACCGGCTGCTCGTCGAGCGGACCCACGAGGCCACCATGCGCGCCATCAAGGCCGTCAAACCGGGACGGCAGCTGTCGGTGGTCGGCCGCGTCATCGAATCCTATGCAAACCGGTTCGGCTACAACGTGGTTCGCGACTTCACCGGCCACGGCATCGGCACCACGTTCCACAACGGGCTGGTGGTGCTGCACTATGACCAGCCCGCGGTGGAGACGGTCATCCAGCCGGGGATGACGTTCACCATCGAGCCGATGATCAACCTCGGCACCCTGGATTACGAGATCTGGGACGACGGCTGGACGGTGGTCACCAGGGACCGCAAGTGGACGGCGCAGTTCGAGCACACCCTGCTGGTCACCGAGACGGGCGCGGAAATCCTCACCCTGCCCTGAGCCTGTTGGCGCGAGCAGACACAAACTCGCACTGGTTCACCCGCAGTCGTGCGATTTCGCGTCTGTCCGCAACGGGGCCCCGAGGAAATGTAGCAATAACTGCCGCACCAGATGAATTCAACAGCGCACATTTGCTCCGGTTAAAGTAGAAGTGCGTTCTACGAATTCGGATATCGGACAGCTTCCTGTGTTGTAGCTTGACTGCTCGGGCTGAATTCTGGAGGCGGTATGGTGCGACCTGCGCACGGTTGGGCGAGTGGCGCGGCTCGTGCGTCGAGTTGCGCCCTGGCCGGGTCATGACGTTCTTCGCCCTTCCGCCGGAAGTCAACTCTGCCCGTATCTTCACCGGAGCCGGCCCTACCCCCATGCTGTCCGCTGCGGCGGCATGGGACGGATTGGCCAGTGAATTAGATTCGGCTGCAGCATCTTTCGATTCAGTGACGGCAGGGCTGGCTGGTGGCGTCTGGCAGGGGCCGTCCGCGGCGGCGATGGCAAACGCCGCCGCCCCCTATGTGGGCTGGCTCAATGCGGCGGCGTCCGGGGCGGCGGAGGTTGCCGGTCAGGCGCGGGTCGCGGCCGGGGCTTTCGAGGCGGCCAGGGCCGCGACGGTGCATCCAGCCGCATTGGTCGCGCATCGAGGACAATTGTTATCACTGGTTTTCTCAAACCTGTTCGGGCAGAACACCCCGGCTATCGCGGCGGCCGAAGCGGTCTATGAGCAAATGTGGGCGCAGGACGTCGCGGCAATGTCGGATTATTATTCGCAGGTTTCGGCTGCCGTCGCTCAATTGATGCCATGGCAGAGCTCCCTGCAGGACCTGGCCGGCCGGGTCGCCGGGTTGCTGGGGATCCGGGCGAACCCGCCGGCCGCAACTCCCGCGGCAGACAGCGCCGCCGCGCAGACAAGCCGCGCCGCTGAGGCAAGCCCCGCCGCGGTTCCGGGGGCGGCTGCTGCCGGCGATCCGGTCGCAGCGCCCAGATCCGCCGCAGCAGCGTTGGCTGCCGGCATCGGCAATCAGGGCACCGGCAACAGCGGCAACGGGAACAGGGGCAACGACAACGTCGGCAGCGGCAACAGGGGCAGCGGCAACATTGGTGACGGCAACACCGGCTCGACCAACGGCGGCAGCGGCAACCAGGGCACCGGCAACGACGGTAGCGGCAACATCGGCGACAACAATGTCGGCAGCGGGAATACCGGCAATTCCAACCAGGGCAACGGCAACCGGGGCAGCAACAACGCCGGGGACGGGAACCGGGGCAGTGGCAATGCCGGGAGTGGCAACACCGGTAACGGCAACGTCGGCAACGGCAACAACGGTGTCCTGAACAACGGTGACGGCAACACCGGCGGCTCGAACCCGGGCAATGGGAACACCGGCAACAGCAACCAGGGCAACGGCAATCAGGGCATCAGCAACACCGGCGACGGCAACCGCGGCAACTTCAACACCGGCAGCGGCAACACCGGTAACAGCAACGCCGGAAACGGCAACATCGGGAACCTGAACAGCGGCGACGGAAACAACAACACCGGCGACCTCGCCCACGGCAACGCCGGCGACGGCAACCTGGGCGGCGGCAACGCCGGTGATGGCAACAAAGGCGCCAACAACCAGGGCAACGGCAACCTCGGCGACGGCAATATCGGCGACGGCAACAAGGGCGCCACCAATCAGGGCATGGGCAACCTGGGTGACTCGAACGTCGGAAACGGCAACGAAGGCAACAACAACCGGGGCAACGGCAACCTGGGTAGCGGCAACACCGGCGACGCCAACAAGGGCGACAACAACGTGGGTGACGGCAACCTGGGCAACACCAACGGAGGCGACGGCAACAAGGGCAGCGCCAACGGCGGTTCCGGCAACCTGGGCGATGGAAACGTCGGCAACGGCAACAAGGGCGACAACAACGCCGGACTGGGCAACGCCGGCAATGCCAACAACGGCGACGGCAACAAGGGCAACGGCAACGCCGGCTTCGGTAACGCCGGCGACAACAACACCGGTGACGGGAACAAGGGCAACGCCAACACAGGCGACGGCAATACCGGCAATAACAACCAGGGCAACGGTAACCGGGGCAACGACAACGTCGGCAACGGCAACTTCGGCAATGCCAATTCAGGTCTGGGCAACCGGGGCGACAACAACACCGGTAATGGCAACCTGGGCAACGGCAATGCCGGTTTCGGCAACAAAGGCGACAACAACCTGGGGTCGGGCAACCAGGGCAACGGAAACGTCGGTCACGGCGACATCGGCAGCAACAACACCGGTAGCGGCAACATCGGTAGCGGGAATGCGGGCAGCGGCAACCGCGGCATCGGGCTGGGGACCGGTGACAACAACCTGGGCAACGGCAACCAGGGCAGCAACAACACCGGCAGCGGCAACATCGGCAACGGGAATGCGGGCAGCGGCAACCGCGGCATCGGACTGGGGACCGGTGACAACAACCTCGGCAACGGCAACCAGGGCAGCAACAACACCGGCAGCGGCAACATCGGCAACTCCAACGCCGGCAGCGGCAACACCGGGAGCGGCAACGTTGGCAACGGCAACGCCGGCAGCAACAACCAGGGTGGCGGCAACACCGGCAGCGGCAACGTCGGAGAGGGCAACCGGGGCAACGGCAACGCCGGGAACGGCAACGTCGGCAACAACAACCCCGGCATGGGAAACACCGGGACCGGCAACCAGGGTGGCGGGAACACCGGAACCAACAACCAGGGGTGGGGCAACAACGGCACCAACAACATCGGCTTCGGCAACACCGGGAACAACAACGTCGGGCTGGGGCTCACCGGTGACAACCAGTTCGGTATCGGCCGACTGAACTCGGGGTGGTTCAACCTGGGCCTGGGCAACTCCGGAAACTTCAATATCGGCTTCGGGAACTCGGGCAGCGGCAACATCGGCTTCGGTAATTCGGGGAACTACAACATCGGCTTCGGTAATGCCGGCAGCGGCAACTTGGGCTGGTGGAACGGCGGCACCGGCAACACCTTCGCGATGAACTCCGGTAACTACAACACCGGATTCTGGAACGCTGGCAACCTGAACACCGGTTTGTGGAATTCCGGCAGCGGCAACACGGGATTCTTCAACGCGGGCAGCACCAACACCGGCCTGTTCAACTCGGGCAGCACCAACACCGGCCTCTACAACTCCGGCAGCACGAACACCGGGCGTTTCAATGCGGGCAGCACCAACACCGGCAATTACAACTCGGGCGGCACTAACACCGGCGACTACAACTCGGGCGGCACCAACACGGGTGACTACAACGCCGGCGGGACGAACACCGGCAACTACAACGCCGGTGGCACCAACACGGGCAATTTCAACTCTGGTGGTACTAACACCGGCAGTTTCAACGCCGGTGGCACCAACTACGGCAGCTACAACGCGGGCGGCACCAATACCGGCAGCTTCAACGCGGGCGGCACCAACACCGGGTACTACAACTCGGGCGGCACCAACGCGGGCTACTACAACTCCGGTGGCACGAACACCGGCAACTACAACTCCGGTGGCACCAACACCGGCCATTACAACGCCGGCGGGACGAACACCGGCAATTACAACGCCGGCGGGACTAACACCGGCAACTACAACGCCGGTGGCACCAATACCGGCAACTACAACGCCGGTGGCACCAACACCGGCGACTACAACTCGGGCAACACCAATACCGGCAACCTGAACTCGGGCAACACCAATACCGGCAACCAGAACTCCGGGAACACCAATACCGGCAACCAGAACTCCGGGAACACCAATACCGGCAACCAGAACTCGGGCAACACCAACACCGGCAACCTGAACTCGGGCAATACCAACACCTTCGGCGACGCCTCCCGACCCGACGGCTACAACTCCGGCGACACCAACACCGGAAGCTACAACTCCGGCAACACCAACACCGGCAACCACAACTCCGGCAACACCAACACCGGCGACCTCAACTCCGGCAACACCAACTCCGGTGCGCGCAACTCGGGCAACACCAATACTGGCAACCTGAACTCCGGCAACACCAACACCGGAAACGCCAACTCCGGCAACACCAATACCGGCAACTTCAACTCGGGGAACACCAACAGCTACTACAACCCCAGCATCCCGGACGGCTACAACTCAGGGAACACCAACACCGGTAGCTACAACTCCGGCTTCACCGACACTGGCTTCCGGAACTCAGGCAACACCAACACCGGCACGGGCAACTCGGGTAACACCAACAGCGGCAACTACAATTCGGGCTTCACCAATACCGGCGACAAGAACTCGGGAAGCACCAACACCGGCAGCTTCAACTCCGGCAACACCAACACCGGCGACAAGAACTCCGGCTTCACCGACACCGGCAACGGAAACTCGGGCAATACCAACAGGTTTGACTTCAATTCCGGCAACACCAACACGGGCAACAAGAATGCCGGCTTCACCAACACCGGCGACGGCAACAGCGGGAATACCAACACCGGGGCCAACAACTCCGGTAAGACCAACACCGGCACCGGCAACAGCGGCGACACCAACACCGGATCCAGCAACTCCGGCAACACCAACACCGGCGACGGAAACAGCGGAAACACCAACTCTGGCGACAACAACTCCGGCAACACCAATACCGGTAGCCGAAACAGCGGCAGTACCAATACCGGCAACGACAACACCGGCAGTACCAACACCGGCGACGGCAACTCCGGGAACACCAACACCGGCAACAACAACTCCGGGAACACCAACACCGGTAACAACAACTCCGGCAGCTGGAACGTCGGCGACAACAACACCGGCAACGGGGCTCCGGTCGCCGCCTCGGGAACCAACAACGGTGCGGGCTCGTCAGGGTTCAACAATGCCGCGGCGTCCGGCACTTCCGGCTTCGGAAACAGCCTCAGCAACGGCACGTCGGGTGCCAACAATGTCGGTCTGGGCGGTGGAAACTCAGGCATCGGTAACGGTGGTGCGGGCGGCGGGAACTCGGGTACCGGCAACGGTGGCTTCGGCAGCTCAGGCAATTCCGGGAAAGACAACGGCGGGTTCGCCAACGGCGGCAATTCTGGTACAGGCAACGCGAGCCCGGGCGGCGGCAACTCCGGCGGTAGAAACAATGTGGCCGGCGGCGGAAACTCCGGCAATTTCAACAGCGGTGTCGGTGGCGGCAACTCGGGTACCAGCAACAGCGGTGCCGGCGGCGGCAACGCCGGCTCCAACAACTCCGGCAGCAACGGCAGCTCCGGCGAAGGCAACCAGGGCAGCGGCGGGAACTCCGGCTTCAGCAACAGCGGCAGCGCCGGACAGTCGGGGACCAACAACAGCGGGGGCGCCGGAAACTCCGGCACCAACAACAGCGGGTCGCTGGGCAGTTCAGGTGAGGCCAACGCCGGCGCGGGCGGCAATTCGGGCATCGGGAACAGGGGCAGCGCGGGCAACTCCGGCGAAGGCAATTCCGGCAGCGCCGGCAACTCGGGCTTCAGCAACAGCGGTGGTGGCGGCAACTCGGGCCGTAACAACACGGGCGTCACCTTCGGCAGTTCGGGCGCCAATAACATTGCCGCAGGCGGAAACTCGGGAACCAGCAACTCCGGTAGCGGCGGCAACTCCGGATCCGGTAACGCGGGCAGCGCCGGCAACTCAGGTCTGAACAACAGCGGCGGCGGCGGCAACTCGGGCACCAGCAACACCGGGGCGACCTTCGGGAGTTCGGGCCTCAACAACGCGGCGGCCGGTGGCAGCTCAGGCACCGGGAACAACGGGACCGCCGGAAACTCGGGCTTCAACAACAACGGCAGCGGCGGACAGTCGGGCACCGGCAATAACGGCGGCGCCGGTACGTCCGGCTCGGGCAATAACGCCGCCGGCGGCAGCTCCGGTTCGGGCAACAACGGCACTGCGGGCAACTCGGGTACCGGCAACAACGGCAGCGCCGGGAACTCGGGCTCCAACAACAACGGCAGCGCCGGCAGTTCCGGCGCCAACAACAACGCGATCAGCTTCGGCAGTTCAGGCACCGGCAACATCGCCGCCTCGGGCAGCTCGGGTTCGGGCAACTCCGGCAGCGGCGGGGACTCCGGCACCGACAACGCGGGCAGCGCGGGCAGCTCCGGCAACAACAACAACGGCACGGCCGGCAGTTCGGGCAGCGGCAACGTGGGCGGCGGCAATGCCGGTTCGGGCAACATCGGCTTCGGCAGTTCCGGCGGCACCAACATCGGCGCCGGCAGTTCCGGCACCAGCAATCCCGGAGCGGGCAACGCGGGTACCGGTAACGTCGGTGGAGGGACGTCCGGCATCAACAACCCCGGCACGGGGAGCTCCGGTAACCAGAACTTCGGCTTCGGCACGTCCGGGAACTACAACGCCGGCGCCGGCAATTCGGGAACGCTGAACCCGGGCGCGGGCAGTTCGGGCCTGCTGAACATCTATGCCGGCGACTCCGGCTGGCTGGCATCGGGTTTGGGCAACTCGGGTCTGCTGACACTGGGTGCGGGCAACTCCGGCCTGGTGACGCCGGGCGCCGGCAACTCCGGCCTGCTGCTCGCCGGGCTGGGCAACTCCGGGACGCTGAATCTGGGCACGGCGCTGTCCGGCCCGTTGAATCTCGGCGCCGCCAATTCGGGCTTGCTCAATGTCGGCGCCACGCTGTCCGGTTTCGCCAACCTCGGGATCTACAACGCAGGTCTGCTGGACGTCGGTTACCTGCCGCGGGCGCTCTATGTCGGCAATCTCGCGTTCGAGGTCGCCACCTTCCTGCTCCGCCAACTGACGGGTCTGCTTCCCGGCGTGTAAACGCGGACCATTGGGCGTAGTTTTGGCGGGGTGTCCAGGATGATGACCACGCTCGACGGGTTCTCCGCCCAGGTAGGAGTTGCCGGTCCGGAGAAGGGTGTCGTGGTGGTGATCCTCGGCGCCGAGCAGCGCGCCGTCGTGGCGTACGACGCGATCTGCGAGCGCCTGCACACCGCGTCGCTGCGAACCGTCGTGATCGCCGCGGATCCGCGGTTGACCGCGAAGTCGGTCATCGGAATCCTCGATTCGCTGGGGATCGGCTGGGCCGTGGTGGTGGGTGACCGCGACGGCGCGGAACTCGCCTGGGAACTGGCGGCTACGAGGCTGGGCCGGTTCGCCGGCCTGGTCGCCATCGATCGCGGGCACCCGGCCGTGGCCGGTGCCGACGGGGTGGTTCGCGACGACGACTGCCCACCGGTGGAGATCGGCACCACCGTGTTGGTGAGCTCTCCCGCCGCGCGAGACGCGGCGCGCGACAGCCAGCGGCTGGTCTTTTCCGACTACCGGGTCGTGGACCTGGCGGGCCGCCGCAACGCCCAGGAGTCGACAGCTCAGTTGGCCACCGAAATCGTGTTGCGCACCAGCGCCTGGTAGGCGCGGGGGTTCAGTCAAGTGCCACAACATGATTCGTCACGCCTGGCGTTGACGGAACTGGTGCAGCTGGTGGGCACCGGTGACATCGACACCGTCATCGTCGCTTTCACCGACATGCAGGGCCGTCTGGTCGGCAAGCGGGTGGCCGGCCGCTTCTTCGTCGACGAGGTGGCCGCGCACGGCGCCGAGTGCTGCAGCTACCTGGTGGCCGTCGATGTCGACCTGAACACCGTGCCCGGCTACGCCATGTCGAGCTGGGAGACCGGCTACGGCGACATGGTGATGACGCCGGACCTGTCGACGCTGCGCCCGGTGCCGTGGTTGCCGGGCACCGCGCTGGTGATCGCGGACCTGGCCTGGGCCGACGGCAGCCCCGTGGCCGTGTCGCCACGCGCCGTGCTGCGCCGCCAGCTTGACCGGCTGGCGCAGCGCGGACTGGTCGCCGACGTGGCCACCGAGCTGGAATTCATCGTGTTCGACCAGTCCTACCGTCAGGCGTGGGCCGGCGGCTACCGGGACCTGACGCCGGCCAGCGACTACAACATCGACTACGCGATCATGGCCTCCTCGCGCATGGAGCCGCTGCTGCGCGACATCCGCCTGGGGATGCAGGGCGCGGGTCTGCGGGTCGAGGCGATCAAGGGCGAATGCAACAACGGCCAGCAGGAGATCGGCTTCCGCTACGACGAGGCGCTGGTCACCTGCGACAACCACGCCATCTACAAGAACGGCGCCAAGGAGATCGCCGACCAGCACGGCAAGAGCCTGACGTTCATGGCGAAATACGATGAGCGCGAAGGCAATAGCTGTCACGTCCATCTGTCGCTGCGCGGCCCGGACGACACCGCGACATTCGCCGACGGCAGCGGCGGCATGTCGGCGACGTTCCGTAGCTTCGTCGCCGGCCTGCTGGCCACGGTGCGCGAACTCACGTTGTTCTTCGCGCCGAACATCAACTCCTACAAGCGTTTCGCCGACGGCAGCTTCGCTCCGACCGCGGTGGCCTGGGGGCTGGACAACCGCACCTGCGCACTGCGGGTGGTGGGGCACGGACGCAGCATTCGGGTGGAATGCCGGATACCGGGTGGCGACGTCAACCAGTACCTGGCGGTCGCCGCGCTGATCGCGGGCGGTCTGTACGGTATCGACCGGGGCCTGGAACTCGGCGAGCCCTACGCCGGCAACGCATACCAGGCGCAGGACGTCGAGCGATTGCCCGGCACGCTGGCCGAGGCCGCCACGCTGTTCGGGGAGTCGGCGCTGGCGCGGGAGGCCTTCGGCGACGACGTGGTCGCGCATTACCTGAACAACGCGCGCGTCGAACTCCGGGCGTTCAACGCCGCGGTCACCGATTGGGAGAGGATTCGTGGCTTTGAGCGGCTGTAACGCCCCGGTGGTGGGACTGTCGATGTACCTGGAGCAGGTGCGGACCGGGGTGTGGGACATTCCCGCGGCGTACCTGCCCGCCGACTACTTCGAGGGCGTCATGCTGGCCGGTGGGATACCGGTGCTGCTGCCGCCGCAGCCGGTCAACGTCGACGCGGTGAACCGGCTGCTGGACAGCCTGGACGCGCTGGTGATCACCGGGGGCTACGACCTGGACCCCGCGGCGTACGGGCAGCAACCCCATGCCACCACCGACGAGCCGCGCGTCAACCGCGACGCGTGGGAGTTCGCGTTGTTGCGCGCCGCGCTGGACCGCAGGCTGCCGGTGCTGGGCATCTGCCGTGGCGCGCAACTGCTCAACGTCGCCTATGGCGGCACCCTGCACCAGCACCTGCCCGAGGTGATCGGCCACTCCGGTCACCGCGCCGGTAACGGCGTATTCAGCAGGCTGCCGGTGCGCACCGTTCCCGGAACCAGGGTGGCGGCGCTGATCGGCGAGACCGCCGAGGTGCCGTGTTACCACCATCAGGCGATCGACGCGGTGGGCGAGGCGCTGGTGGTCAGCGCGTGGGACGTGGACGGCGTCGTCGAGGCGGTGGAGCTGCCCGGGGATGCGTTCGCCCTTGCGGTGCAATGGCATCCGGAGAAGTCGCTGGACGATCTGCGGCTGTTCACCGCCCTGGTCGACGCCGCCCGATCCTATGCGGCCGCATGACCTCCGCGCAGCTGATCAACCCCGCCACCGAAGAGGTGCTGCGCTCGGTCGAGCATGCCGACGCCGCCGCCGTCGACGACGCGGTGGCACGGGCGAGCGCCGCGCAGCGGCGCTGGGCGCGGCTGGCGCCGGCCGAACGCGCCGCCGGACTGCGGGCGTTCGCGGCCACCGTCGACGCGCACCTCGACGAACTGGCCGCGCTCGAAGTCGCCAATTCCGGGCACCCACTGGGTTCGGCCCGGTGGGAGGCGGGCAATGTCCGCGACGTGCTGCAGTACTACAGTGCCAGCCCGGAACGCTTGTCCGGCAAGCAGATTCCCGTCGCCGGCGGCATCGACGTCACCTTCCACGAGCCGATGGGCGTGGTAGGGGTGATCACCCCGTGGAACTTCCCGATGGTGATCGCGACGTGGGGGATCGCGCCTGCGCTGGCGGCGGGCAACGCGGTGCTGGTCAAGCCGGCCGAGTGGACGCCGCTGACCACCATGCGCCTGGGTGAGCTGGCTGTCGAAGCGGGGCTGGACGGCGACCTGTTGCAGGTGTTGCCGGGTCAGGGCTCGGTGGTGGGGGAGCGGTTCGTCACCCATCCGGGCATCCGCAAGGTCGTGTTCACCGGATCCACCGCGGTGGGCAAGAAGGTGATGGCCGGTGCGGCGGCGCACGTCAAGCGGGTGACGCTGGAACTCGGTGGCAAGAGCGCCAACATCGTGTTCGCCGACTGCGATCTCGAGCGGGCGGCCGCGACGGCGCCGGACGGGGTGTTCGACAACGCCGGTCAGGACTGCTGCGCACGCAGCCGGATCCTGGTGCAGCGCAGTGTCTACGACCGCTTCATGGAGCTGCTCGAACCCGCCGTGCGCGCCGTCGTGGTGGGCGACCCCGCGGCCGACGGCACCCAGATGGGTCCGCTGGTGTCGCGGGCGCACTGGAACAAGGTGGCCTCCTACGTGCCCCCGAATGCCCCCGTCGCGTTTCGCGGCACCGCCCCTGCTGGTCCCGGATTCTGGTTCCCGCCAACGGTTCTCACCCCGAGGCGGACCGACCGCAGCGTCACCGAGGAGATCTTCGGTCCGGTCGTCACCGTCCTGCCCTTCGACGACGAGCACGACGCTGTCACGCTGGCCAACGACACCGAATACGGTCTTTCGGGTTCGATCTGGACCAACGACCTGTCCCGCGCCCTGCGTGTGTCGCGGGCGGTGGAATCCGGCAACCTGTCCGTGAATTCGCATTCCTCGGTGCGTTACACCACCCCGTTCGGCGGGTTCAAACAATCCGGTGTGGGCCGTGAGCTCGGGCCCGACGCCCCGCTACATTTCACCGAGACCAAGAACGTGTTCATCGCCATCAAGGAGGAGCAGTGATCGACCTGAGTCGACGGCTGGCGGGCCGGGTGGCGGTCATCACCGGCGGCGGCAGCGGCATCGGGCTGGCCGCGGCGCGGCGCATGCACGCCGAGGGCGCGACCATCGTCATCGGCGACATCGACGCCGAGGCCGGTGGTGCTGCCGCCGAAGAACTCTCCGGACTGTATGTGGCAGTTGATGTTTCCGACGAGGAGTCGGTGAACAAGCTATTCGACGGCGCCGCGCACGCATGCGGGTCGGTCGACATCGCGTTCAACAACGCCGGCATCTCGCCGCCGGAGGACGACCTGATCGAGAGCACCGAACTGCCTGCCTGGCAACACGTCCAGGACGTCAACCTGAAATCGGTGTATTTGTGCTGCCGCGCGGCCCTGCGGCACATGGTGCCCGCCGGCAAGGGTTCGATCATCAACACGGCGTCCTTCGTCGCGGTCATGGGCTCGGCGACGTCGCAGATCTCCTACACCGCATCCAAGGGCGGAGTGCTGGCGATGTCGCGGGAACTCGGGGTGCAATTCGCCCGGCAGGGGATCCGCGTCAACGCACTGTGCCCGGGACCGGTGAACACACCGTTGCTGCAGGAGCTTTTCGCCAAAGACCCCGAGCGGGCCGCCCGCCGGCTGGTGCACGTGCCGCTGGGGCGCTTCGCCGACCCCGACGAGATCGCCGCTGCCGTCGCATTTCTGGCCAGTGACGACGCCTCGTTCATCACCGCCTCGACGTTCTTGGTGGACGGCGGTATCAGTTCCGCCTATGTGACGCCGCTGTAGCCGACATAGTTCCGGAAGCCGGACCGGGCCTGACCGCGGCCTCGGCGAGGCGTTAGGAGTAGACCAGGCTCCCGCTGACCGCGAGCCCTCCGATGGTTCGCAGGCGCCGTCTCGAGCAGTAGAGGTCGACAACGGCCGGCTTGGGTGGTTCCGCGGTGCCCCAGGCCGGTGGCACCGACAGCCGGCCGACCGACATGCCTCTGCCCCAGGTCGCCTGGACCGTTGCCTGGACCTTGCGGGCCGCGGCCGGGCCCTTGCCGAGGAAGTTGAGCAGGTGCATCGGGAACTTCACCGGGACGGCAAGGCAACTCAGCTTCGCCAGTGACGAGGACACCGTGGCAAGGGCGGTGCCCAGGGACGTCAACGGCGATGCCGAAAGCGACTGCAACACCTGCGGTATCGAGGAGATCAACTGCGAGCCGGCGGCCATCACGTCGGGGTCGCCGAGTGCACCTTGCCGGGCCAGCACCGGCAGGTCCAGGGCGAGCGGGCCGGAGGTGAACGGCGCCAGCTGCGCGGCGGCGGCCGCGGATTCGGCGTAGGTGTACATGGCCTCGACGTCGCGGGCCCACATCTGTTCGTAGTGTGCGTCCATCTCCGCGATCGTCTGAGTGTCCTGGCTCAGCGCGTTGGCCGCCGCCAGCGACGCACGGTGGGAGCGGTTGGCCGCGACCACCGGCGGGGGCACCATCGCCGCATAGGCTTCCTGGTACGCGGCCGCGGCCGCCCGGGCGTGCTCGGCGGTCTGTCTGCTCTTGGCCGCTGCGGCGTTCAGCCACCCGAGGTAGGGCGTCGCGGCCTGGGTCATGGCGACTGCCGCCGTACCCTGCCAGCCGCAGTTCAGCTTCGCGGCCACGTGGCGGAATCCGTCCGCGGCCTCCTCGAGTCCCTCAGCGACGTTGCTCCACCCGACCGCAGCGTCCAGCAGCGACTGCGCACCAGGGCCCGAATACATTCGCGCCGAGTGGATTTCCGGCGGCAACTGCCCGTAATCCACGGCTAGATCTCCCGCCCTGCGAACAGGCGACGCGCACACACGACGGCTGGGAGCTCCACAAATTTGAATCTATCGCGCCCGGCGCACCGCGAGGATGCAAAAGAGATTTGAGTTTGATTAGAGCAATTCGATCAGCGGGATGGCCATCTCGGCCGCTGTCGCCGCACCGTGAAAGCCGACCAGCCGTGCCGACTCCGGCGGTTCGTGGCCGGTCGCCAGGACCGCCGATCCGCCCGTGCACACGACTACGACGTCACCGATGCGGGGCAGATGAACCGGGTTGACCGGACCGAACAACCCGGCCGTGACGGCCTGGTCGCGCGTGTAGACATCGGCGCGACCGGCGAGGCGTTGGGTCCAGGCGGCCACTACGTCGGCGGTGGCGCCGGGCTCGGTGTGCAGGTAGCGCACGCGCGGCTCTCCGGCGACCACTCTGATCCCGGCGGCCAGTTCGGGGTTGGCGTCCATGTCGATACGCGCGTCCGCGGCGACGTTCAGGCCGCCGTGGTCTGCGGTCACCAGCAGCGCCGCATTGGCGGGCAGCGACTCGGCCAGCCTGCTCAGCAGGGCGTCGACGCGGGCCGCCGCTTCATGCCACTCCGGCGAGCCGACGCCGAACACGTGCGCCATCGTGTCCAGGTCAGCGGTATAGCCGTAGATCAGGCCGGGGGCGGCGTGCACCTCGTCGATCATCAGCTGTGCGTAGTCGTCGTCGGCGTGCGTGGGCAGGAAGAGGGCGCCATGGTAGGCGGCTTCGGTCAGACCGCTGCCGATGAACCACTCCGGCAGCAGCGCGCGGGCCTTGACCCCGGCATGGGCGAACCGGTCGAACCACGTTGGGAGAGGCTGCCATTCGTCCACCGGCGGTTCGTCCCGCCACCGGATGTGGTTGAGCACGCGGTCGGTGCCCGGGATGTTGAGGGTGAAGCCGAGGATGCCGTGCTGCCCGGGCTGGGCGCCGGTGCCCAGTGACACCAGGCTCGTCGGCGTGGTGGACGGGAACGTGCAGTTCAGCTGGCGCAACCGGCCCGTGCGACCGGCCAGCACGGAGGCCAGCAGCGGGGCGTCGTCAACCAGATCCGGCAACAGGTGCCAGCCCAGCCCGTCGACCAGGACCACCATGATCCGGTCGACGTCCCCGAGCGATTCCGTCAGCCCGAGCGCGTCCACCGCGCCAGGTACCCCGAGCAGAGCCGCCGTGCTGGGCAGCACGTCGCACAGGGAATCGGGCACGAGGGCCAGTGTGACACGGAATCACCTATCAAGACGTTGGTTGGTCACCCGTATTTGCCGGTCCGTGCTGTCGGCGAGCGCGCGCACCTGGTCCGGGTGCAGCCGGCCGCACAGCCGGCCCCAGTGCAGCGCGACGTCGTCACCGGCCGCCACGTCCGGCACCGCGCAGTACCCGTCGGCCCAGACCTCGAGCACCCGGTGCTCCGGTTCGGACAGACCGAGCCCCCGGCCGTCCCACACCAGCCGCCGGCACCGCACCTCGACAGCGTCACCGGTGCGGGAGCTGACCGTGCCCCAGTTGATCCGGCAACTGTCGAGCACATGCAGGGGGTGTTCATCCATGCCGCGGCCCAGGAAACGCGTCCAGGGATACACGCCGAAGACGTGAAAGCAGTGGTTACCGGCCGCCTCGCCGGCCAGGTCGGGGGTCAGGTGTGACCAGTATCGGCCGGCCTGTGGGCCGATGATGGCGAGCAGTTCGCCGAAGAATCGGGGCCCGGCGACTTCCGCTCCGACACCGCCGCCGAGCCAATACGACTCGACCAACCGATGGTCCAGCGGATCGGCGATGTGAGTCAGCCGCGACAGCACCCGCAGATACGGCCAGGCGCCGGAGAAGCGGCGCGCCGCGGTCAGCACATCGTCCACCGTGCCGTCCCGCAGGGTGGCGCCCAGCGGCGGGCCGCAATAGCCGAGCGCGTTGGGCGCGTAGGCGTATCGGGCGAACATCTCGGCGCCCGCCGCGTCGGTCACGGCTGGGCTGACCCCGCCACCGTGACGGCGTCACGGTGCATGCGCCCGAAGTTGTAGTAGGCGGCACAGGCCCCCTCCGGGGACACCATGCAGGTGCCGATCGGTGTCTCGGGTGTGCAGGCGGTGCCGAAAACCTTGCACTCCCACGGTTTGAGGACGCCCTTGAGCACCTCGCCGCACTGGCACGCCTTGGGGTCGGCGACCCGCACGCCGGGCATCGAGAAGCGTTGTTCGGCATCGAAATCCGCGAAGTCGTCGTGCAGGCGCAGTGCGCTCTGCGAGATGAAACCGAGCCCGCGCCATTCGAAATGCGGTCGCAGTGCGAACACCCTGCCCATCAGGGCCAGCGCGGCGGGGTTGCCGTTCTCCGGCACCACCCGCTTGTACTGGTTCTCCACCTCGCACCGGCCCTCGCGGATCTGCCGCAGCAGCATCGCGACCGAGGCCAGGATGTCCAACGGCTCGAAACCGGCGACCACCAATGGCTTTCGGTACACCTGCGGGACGAACCGGTAGGGCCGGTTGCCCACCACCGTCGACACGTGTCCCGGGCCGATGAATCCGGACAGTCGCAGGTCCGGCGATTCCAGGATCGCCTTGATCGGCGGCACGATCGTGACGTGGTTGCAGAACACGCTGAAGTTGGGCAGCCGTAACTCACGGGCCCGCACCAGCGTCACGGCGGTGGACGGAGCGGTGGTCTCGAAGCCGATCGCAAAGAACACCACCTCGCGATGCGGGTTGTCGAGGGCGATCTTCAGCGCGTCCAACGGGGAGTAGACGAACCGTACGTCCGCGCCGCGCGCCTTGGCGTCCAGCAGACTTCCGGCCGAGCCGGGCACCCGCATCATGTCGCCGAAACAGGTGAAGATCACACCGGGCCGCTCGGCCAGCCACATCGCGTCGTCGATGCGGCCCATCGGGATCACACAGACCGGGCAGCCCGGGCCGTGCACGAGTTCCACGTTCTCGGGCAGCAGATGTTCGATGCCGTGGCGGTAGATGGTGTGCGTATGACCGCCGCACACCTCCATGAATTTGAAGTGCTCGGGACCGGCCCCCGCGAGGTGCTCGATCGCACTCAGTAGCGTGCGGGCCGCCGCCGGGTCCCGGAATTCGTCGACGAATCTCATTGCGCCCCCTAAACAATCGCGGAAGAATCGAAGGCTTCCATCTCGGTGGTGTAGGCCTCGCCGAGCTTCTTGATGGCGGCCAGGGTCAGCAGCGCTTCGGTTTCGTCGATCTTGGCCATCGCGAAGCCGACGTGGACCAGCACCCAGTCGTCGGGCGCGGGCGGGTCGCCTTCGAGCAGGCGCACACTGATGGTGCGCTGCACGCCACTGACGTCCACTTTGGCCAAATGGTTCGCGGGATCGGTGATGGCGACGATCCGTCCCGGAATGCCCAGGCACATCGGCCGGCTCCTCTCTGGTTTCAGCAGATTCGCGGCAACGGGTCGCCGACCAGCATGTCGACGATCCGGGTGCCACCGAATCCGGTTCGTAGCAGCACGCTTTCGCGCGGTTCGGTCACGATCTGACCGACGTCGGCGGCCTCGGCGCCCAGCGGGTGGGAGCGCAGGGCGGCCAGCCCCGCCTCGGCTTCCCCGGCCGGCACCACGGCGACGAACTTTCCTTCGTTGGCGACGTAGAGCGGGTCGATGCCGAGCAGTTCACATGCGCCGGTGACCATCGGCTGTACCGGCAGGCGCACTTCCTCGAGCAAGACGCCGAGCCCGCAGGACTGGGCCAGTTCGTTGCAGACCGTTCCCACCCCGCCGCGGGTGGCGTCGCGCAGCCACCGGGTGGACGGCGCAGCCGTCATCAACAGCTCCACCAGCGGGCTCAATGACGCTGTGTCCGAGGCGATGTCGGCCTCGATGGCCAGGTCACCGCGGGCCAGCATAACCGCCATGCCGTGATCGCCCATCGTCCCGGACAACAACACTCTGTCGCCGGCACGCACCGACCCGGCCGACAAAGCGCGGTCGGCGGGTATCACCCCGGTGCCGGTGGTGGTGATGAACATGCCGTCGGCCGCGCCGTTGGGCACCACCTTGGTGTCACCGGTGACGATCTGCACACCGGCATCGGCGGCCGCGGACGCCATGTCGGCCACGATCTCCCGCAGTTCCGCGATCGGGAAGCCCTCCTCGAGTACGAAGGCCGCCGAGATCCAGGACGGCACGGCACCGGCCATCGCGAGGTCGTTGCAGGTGCCGTGCACGGCCAGGGTCCCCACCGAGCCACCCGGAAACCGTCTGGGCTGCACCACGAATGAGTCGGTAGACATGGCGATCCGCTGGCCCCCGGGCAGGGTGAGCACCGCACCGTCGCCCAGCGACTCGAGCAGCGGGTTGCGGAAGGCATCCAGGAACACGGCGTCCACCAGTGCCGCCGAGGCCTTGCCGCCGGCTCCGTGCGCCAGCGTGATGTGGTCGTCGAGTAAGCGGGGACGCCGCCTGCGGAACGACTCGATGCGTTCGATCACCTGCCCCTCGGCGAATCGCGGTCCTGACGAGAGGTATTCCCCGGCTGAGTTCGTCATGCGGCCCCCACCTTCTGGTCACACTTGTGCTGCACGGCCAGCCACAGCCGATAGCCGAGCAGCGCTTGGGCTTCCTGAATCCGGTGCACGCTCTGGGATCCGACGGTGAAGCAGGCGTCCACATTCGGGTTGTCCGCGAACGCGCCGCCGTGATATCCCGCGAAACCGATGGTGTACAAGCCTCGTTGGCGGGCCTCTGCGAGCGCGTTGAGCAGGTTCGGTGAACTCCCACTGGTGGACATGGCGACCGCGACGTCGCCGGACGTGGCCCGCGCGATCAACTGGCGGGCGAATACCAACTCGAATCCCACGTCATTGCCCAGCGCGGTGACGATCGCCTGATCTGTGCTCAAAGACCAGGCCGGCAAGGGGTTTCCGACCGGTGGGCGGGCGAACAGCCCGGCCAGCGTGGTGCAATCGGTGCTGCTGCCGCCGTTGCCGAAGGTGAACATCCGTCCGCCGGCGCCGAACCGCCGCGCCATTTCAGTTGCGGCACGCTCCATCAGGCCGGCATTGGCGGCCAGGGTGGCACGGCGCACGGCGAGGCTCTCGGCGGCCTTGGCCTGTGCAGACGCCGCCAGGTCGGCCAGCAGCGAATCGGGATCGTCTTCCTGCGCGTCGATGAACGGGTAGAGGAAGTTGGTCGGCTCCTGGTCCGTCATGAGTCCTCCCGCGCGGCGCGTGAGATCGCCGTCCCCGCATGCACGACCACCAGGTCGCCGGCAGCGACCGGCCCGATCAGGGTCGTGACCACCGTTTCGGTGCCCCGTGCCGTTCGCACGGTGGCATGGTCGCCGTCACCCGGGGCCAGCACTTCCCCGAGCCGGCCCTCGTCGCTGCAGGTGACGCAAACCGTCTCGGCGGGAGGCGCTTTCAACAATCCAGGGTGCTCGAAGCAGACATGGGTCAGTTCCCACAGCAGGTGGTAGAACAACACGAAGCCACCGGTCACGGGAACCAGGGGATCGGGGTCCTCCAGCCACAGCACATGATCGGCGGCTCCGGGTTCGGGCCGGCTACCGCTGCCGATCCAGATGGTGGTGGCTCCCCAGGCCGGACAGCGACGCGTCACCGATCGCACGTCCGGGTCGTCAGCGCCGGCGACCGCGATCACCAGGTCACCGGGCCGTACCGACACCCGGACCAGGTCCACCAGGTCAGGCCCGGTCAGTGCGACCGCCGGCAGTGCCCGCTTACCCACGATCACCGGGTGCACGAACTCGACCGCGATGTGCCTGGCATGCGGTTCCCACGACGGCGCGATCGACCACATGGTGGCGCCCGCAGCGAACCGCCTGGCTGCCGTGAAGGCCGCACTCGCCAGATCAGCAGCCAAACCGGCCGCGAGTCCGCCTTCCACGACGGTGCTGCTGTTCATCGGTGTCCCTCCTCCCGCGCGATCAGCAGACAGACGGCGGCCTGGCCCAGCGCCAGCCCCCCGTCATTCGGCGGCACGACCCGGTGGGTCAGCACCTCAAAGCCTCTGTCCTGCAGCTTTTTACGACATAGCTCCAGTAGCAGTACGTTCTGGAAAACGCCGCCGGTAAGCCCGGCCAGCCGGATCGGGCCGGCCACCCGGCACACCACGTCGGCGACGGCTTCGGCCACCGCCCGGTGAAAGCCCGCGGCCAGCGCCGCCGCCGGCACTCCGCCGCGCAGCGCCGCCACCATTGCCCGCATCATCGGAGCGGGGTCGATCATCCCGTCTGCGTTCACCGCGAGGTGCAGCGGTTCGACGGCCGGCGCCGCGTGCGCCAGGATCTCCAATTCGATGGCCGCCTGGCCCTCGTAGTCGATCCGGTGGCGCACGTCCAGCACGGAGGCGACCGCATCGAACAGCCGCCCCATGCTCGAGCACGGCACGCACGCCGCCCCGGTCTCGAGAAGGGAACGGGTGAGCCGCAATTCGTCGGCCGTGGCCGCGCGCACCGGCGCCAGATCGGCATCCCAGCCGATCCCGGCCTGCCGCAGCTGGGACAGGGCCATGCGCCACGGATTGCGTACCGCCGCGTCGCCGCCGGGCAGCGGCACTGGGCGCAGGTGCCCGGCCCGCCGGAACCGGTGACTGTCGTGACCCAGGATGAGGATCTCGCCGCCCCAGATGGTCTGGTCGCATCCATAGCCGGTGCCGTCGAAGGCCACCCCGACGATCGGCTCGCCGAGTCGCCCGTGTTCGGCCAGCAGCGACACGACGTGCGCGTGGTGGTGCTGAACCAGATCCAGCGGCCGGTCCTGCGCGTGCCGCTCCGCCCAGGCGCGGGTGTGGTAGCCGGGATGCAGATCGGCCGCCAATCGTGCCGGATGGCCGCGTATCTCGCTGAGCTGTCCTACCGCCCGCTCGAAGGACCGCAGCGCCTCATACCCGGCCATGTCGCCGAGATGACCGGACAGGTAGGCGCGCGAACCGTCGGTGAGGCAGCACGTGTTCTTCAGCTCGCCACCGACGGCCAGCACCGCGGGGCCGTCGAGACCGAGCTCGACCGGCAGCGGCGCATAGCCGCGTGAGCGGCGGATCGGCAGTTCCCGCCCGTCCACCACGCGCACCACCGAGTCGTCGCACGGCACGTGAATCGGCCGGTCGTGGTTCAGGACGGCGTCGCACAACAGCGGAAGTCGTTCTGCGGCATCCTGTTCGGTGAAACAGATCGGCTCGTCGGAGCGGTTCGCGCTGGTGAGCACCACCGCGTCGAGCGGTCCGTCCAGCAGCAGATGGTGAATAGGGGAGTACGGCAGCATCAGGCCGATCAGCGGGCTGCCGGGTGCGACCGAGCCGGCCACCGGTGCGCCGGGCCGGCGGCGCAGCAACACGATCGGCCGCGCCGGACCGGCCAGGACCGCGGCCTCGGTGTCATCGATGCGCGCACACCGCCGCGCGACCGTGAGGTCGCGAACCAGGACAGCGAAAGGCTTGCCCCCGCGCGACTTTCGTGCCCGCAATGCGGTGACCACCGACTCGTCGTCGACGGCGCAGGCCAGGTGGTAGCCGCCGATGCCCTTGACGGCGACGACGGCGCCCGAAGCCAGCGCCTGCTGGGCCGCCGAGACAGCCGCGTCGGATCCTTCGGTGCGCCCGTGCTTGCCGTCGAACCACAGTGACGGTCCGCACTGCGGGCACGCGATGGGCTGGGCATGGAACCGCCGATCGGCCGGATCGTGGTACTCCGTGGCGCATCGGCCGCACATGGCGAACCCCGACATGGTGGTGCCCGGCCGGTCGTAGGGCAGCGACCGGATGATGGTGAACCTCGGCCCGCAGTTGGTGCACGTGACGAACGGGTGGCGGTAGCGGCGGTTGTGCGGGTCGAACAGTTCGGCGAGGCAGTCGTCGCACACCGCCACGTCGGGTGGGATCGGCGTCGCCGGTCCGTCCACGGCCTGGCTGGCCACGATGCGGAATGCCGGTGCGCTCGCGTCGCGAAATTCGGCGTCGGTCACCGATACCGACGTGATGCGGGCCAGTGGGGGTGCCTCACCGCATAACCGGCGGGAGAATTCGTCCACCCGGCCGCGATCTCCCTGCACCTCGAGAAACACCGCACCCGAGTCGTTCCCGACGAATCCCGTCAGCCCCAGTTGCACGGCGAGACGGTGCACGAACGGACGGAAGCCGACCCCTTGAACCACCCCGGTCACCGTGATGCGCCGCCGCACATCGTCAGACCGGGTCAGGGGTGCGGTGGTCACCTCAACCGCCCTCCGCAGGGCCCCGGCCCATCAGTTGCAGGCCTGCCATGGCCTCCTCGGCCCCGGCGCGGTCGGTCTTCTGCACGGCGAAGCCCATGTGGATGATCACCCAGTCGCCCGGTTCGAAGATCTCCTCCGGCAGCATCCCGATGTTGACCTTGCGCTGCTCCCCGGCGACGTCGACCAGGGCGAGTTGGCCCTCGTATCCCTCCAGCACCCCGATCACCCGGCCGGGAATCCCCAGACACATCAGCACTGCCGCTCTGCCGGTGCCGAAGCCTGCAACGCCGCAACGATTTTGCGCACCGCGCGGACGGCGCGCGGGACGGCGGCGGCGACCGGTTCGGTCAGTCCCAGGTGTTCCTCGACGCTGCCGGCCTCGCATCCGACGATGACGGTGTAGGGCGGGGCGCCGCCCAATGCCCGCAGGCTGGCGAACACCGCCTGGGGATCCATGCTGTGCGCGTCCAAACCGGTTGCACCGGAATCGCTGTCGTGGTCGGCCTGGAAGACGTGCAACCTTCCCGGACTGCCGCGGCCGGGGATGGCATCGATGAGAATGAGCGCGTCCCACTCATCGAGCAGGTCGTATGCCAGATGCATGCCGCCGATGCCGTAGTCGACGACGTGTGCGTCATCGCGCGGAACGTCGGTGAGTCGTGCCACCTCGGAGCCGAAACCGTCGTCGCCGAGGAAGATGTTGCCGATGCCGGCTACCAGAATGCGCGCTGCCACGGGCCGTCCCGACCTACATGCGCCGCAATCGCAGGTACCGCTTGGCATCCGGCAGGGACGCCAGGCCCAGGCCCACTGCGGCCGCGACGACCAGCGCGATGAGCGCAAGGAATATCCAACCTAAGACATCCATGACGGGTTCCTTTCGGTGAGCGGTTCGATTTCGTCGGGGGAGAAGTACAGGTAGCGGCCGTACCAGTCGTGCAGGTCGGCCGCCGGGTCGTCCTCCACCACCACCGCCACGTGGCTGTTGCCCTCGACGTCCTGGTGCACCGAGGTGACGCGGGCGGTCTTGCCGACCACGAAGATGTCCTGGGCGTCGGCGTTGCGGCGCGGTCGCAACACGACCCGGCTGCCGCGCGCCACCCGCACTCCGTGCACCAGCACGGCGTCGACATCCGGGCGGACCGCGTTGTCGGCCAGTGGATCCCACCAGTCGATACCGTCGGGTACGTCGGGAACGAGCCCGGCGGCCCGGTGGGGATCGCGCAACACTCCGTGCAGGCGGCCCATGTCCTCGGCGGACATCGCGTCACACCGGTCGATGATCTGCGCAGCGCGTGGATCGGTGGCCCGGGCCTGCGCCTTCTCGTCGTCGGTCATCGTCATCACGCGCAGCGTGAGGATCTCGTCGATCTCCGTGCAGTCGTACAGTGCGGTGCTGCTCTGTTCGGCCACCTCGGGGTGGTCGTAGAGGATGATCGGCGAGATCAGCAGCATGTCGCGGGCATCCGGCGGTCCGGCCAGCACCGGGAAACACCGATGGTGCCGGCACCGTGTTGCCGCGCCCGCCGCGGCGGCCGGTGGCTCCAACAGCGACACGAACTCACCGCCTTCGACCGCGGCGATCACGTGGCAGCCGATCATCGAGCGGGCCAGCGCGTCGCGCTTGTCGCCGGCCGTCGTCCCGGTGTTGGCCAGCCGCAGGGACATTCGCAGCAGATCCCCATCCGTCTCGGCGGAGACCGTGAGGTGAGCGCGTACCTCGCGCCGATCCCGGACCAGGCGGCCGCCGCCGACGGACTCGATCTCGGTCGCGGCGCAGGCCAGTACAGGCAGGTCGAATGGCGCGTCGTCGAAAGCCAACGGGCCGAACGAAAGCTCGCACTCCACCGCTTCGTCCCAGGTGAGCCAGGACCCGGCTGCGGTGCTGAGCGCGTCGAGCGACTCGAAGCCGCCGGCGACCTCTCGTTGGGCCTGACGGTGTTGCAGTTGCAGGAAACGCACCACCAGGGTGATCGCATCACCCGAGCGGACCAGGAACTGCGCCGCCAGTGCCTCGTCCTCGCCGAGTCCGGCCGCGGCAGCACCGGGTGGGCCGAGTACGCCGAATTGCCAACGGGATTGATTCTTGCTCGATGTCCCGCGATAGGGATAGAGCAGGTACCCCTCGTAGAGCACCGCGTCCGCGACGGCGCGGGCTTGGTCCCAGCTCATGGTGCCATCTCCCGTACTGCCGACTCGGTCAGGAGCGCGGTCACCGCATGGTCGAGATCGAGCAGGCCGTGCGCCGACTTGTAACCGGCCAGCGCCGAGACGGTCTCGTGCCGCAGACGCACCCAACCGGTGTTGGGGTAGTGCAGGGCGACGAGGTCGCGCCACACACTGACCGGCATGTCGTAGCGGTCCTCGCAGTCCCAGGACACCTGCTGCACCGAGAATCCTCGCGCGGACTTCACGAAAATGGTTCCACTGAACAGGAATTGCAGGGGCAGTGCACCGTCGCGGAGCGCGTGCAGGTACTTCGCCGCGGTGACCTCGAAGTCGTAGGTGCACTCCAGCGGCAGCGCCACCGTCGTGCTGCCGGCGAATCCCGGCACCATCGCGCCGCAGTGCTGCCACAGAAAGGTGCGCTGGGTGGTCGCCCAGCGATCCCGGGTGCCGAACAGGTCGGTGAGGCCGGCGGCCTCCTCGTCGGTGTAGGAGCGGCGCAGTGGTTCGATGCGGACCTGGCAGCGCAGCGCGATCGCGTGCACGGGGTCCTCGGCGACGACGCCGATACGTGCGGTCAGTATCGGTGTGACGGCATAGGGTTCGGGCGCCACGTCCAGCACGGCGAACGACACATCCAGGTGCTCGGTCATGGCAGGGTATCCCGGGCCCGGGCGGCGATCTGCGCGAAGAAGTCGTCGATGAAGTGTCGCGCCTGCTGGCCACCGTCGAAGCCGCGCCACAGCATCCGCAGCCGGCCGACGAATTCGTAGCAGGCGTCGATCGGCACCAGAAACGTCTGCGGCGAACCACTTTCCGGTACCCGCACCAGCAGCGCCTCGACGTCGTCGGCGAGCAGGTCGACGCGGCGGTCGGCGGCCCGGATCGCCTCCCAAATGTCCAGCTCCAGCTCGGACTCGCAGGCACCGGCCGGGCCGGGGTAGAACGCGACGGTGCGGCCCAGCGCGGAGTTGGTGAAGAAGAACGCTACTGAGACGGGAATCTGCATCGCCTCCCACGCCCGGCGGTCGAGCGCGAACCCGGGGAATGCCAGATACCGGTCGGGCACCGCGCGGTAGCGCAGTTCGGCGTGCGGGTCGGTGAACAGCAGGTAGCAGCCGCGGCACACGCACATCAGTTGTCGGCCAGCCACATTGACCACGTGCTGGTGCTCGTCGGCAATCGACTCGGCACACATGTCGCACCGTTCGCCGGCCGGCTCGGGGGGCCGCCGGCTGGTGATACGGGTCAACACGTCGTAGGGACCGCTCATGCCGAAGCCCCCAGCATCTCGCGCGGCAGCGCCACCGACAGCACTCCGTCGCGCTCCAGCAGCGGCAGCGGCTCCAGGTGGCCGCCGGGCCCGGCGCCGGCCCGAACGACGTCGAATTGCGTTCCGCACCTGGGGCATTCGAGCATGATTCCGTGCAGCAGTGCCCCGGCCAGAGTGTCCGCACAGACCGGGCAGCGGTCCCGGTAGACGAAGATCCGCTGGTCCACCCGGCAGGCGAGCACCGGAACGGCGGCGATCAGGAAGCCCGCCACCTCGCCGGGTGCCAGGCCGGCCAACTCCGGCGCGGCGTGCCAGGCAGGGACTGCACCCGAACGCATCGGGGCCAGCAGGGATTCGGCCGGGATCACGTCGGTCCGTGCGGTCGTCACCACCTCGATGTCGGTGATCTCCGGTGCGGCAGCTCTGATCGCGTCTTCCACCGCGAGCTCCAATGTCACCGCCGAGGAGGGACAACTCTTGCAGCTGCCCTGGAATGCGAGTCGCACCGTGCCGGACGTCGATCTCGATGAGATCGACGTCCCCGCCGTGCGATCCCAGGTAGGGCCGCACCCGGTCGAGCGCCTCGGACACCCGGCGCCGCATATCGTGCGGATGCAGACCGTGCACCAGGAGCAGGCTGGCCACCAGGTCGTCGGTGGCCAGCCGCTCGGTCAACTCGGGGCCCGCGTGGGCCAGAATCCGTTCCAGCCCAGCGCCGTAAAGCCCGACCACTTCGCGCACCAGGTGCTGCGCCCGCTCGTAGGCGGCCGTCCCGCCGGCGGCGAAGGAATCCAGCAGCGTCTGGATCCGATCGCCCGCGGCGCGCCATTGCGCTTCCGAGTCGGAGTTCTGCGGGACATCCACCATCTCCTCACTCACCGGCTGCGGGTGACTGGGTGGGTGTGTGCAGTCTCTCCAGCGTCTTGCCCTTGCCCAGGTACATGTGCACGCCGCAAGGCAGGCACGGATCGAAGCTGCGCACGGTGCGCATCACGTCGATGCCCTTGAAGTTCTCCCGGTCGTTCTCCTCGAAGATCGGCTGCCCCTGCACCGCGTCCTCGTAGGGGCCCGGCGTGCCGTAGCTGTCACGCGGGTTGGCGTTCCACGGGGTCGGCGGATACGGGTGGTAGTTGGCGATCTTGCCGTCCCTGATCACCATGTGGTGGCTCAGCACGCCGCGCACCGCCTCGGTGAACCCGCAGCCGATGCCCTCGTCGGGCACGTCGAACTTCTCCCAGGTTTTGGTGCGCCCGGCACGGATCTCGGCCAGTGCCTGTTCGGCGAAGTACAGTCCGCAGGCGGCCGCGTACGCCTGGAAGTAGGTGCGGGCGCGGTTGCGCTCGATCGTGTTCGAGCCGTACCTGGGCACCTTCCACTCGAACTCCACCGGGCCCTTCAGCGCCGTCTTGGGCAGGTTGATTTTGACGCTGTTGCCGGTGGCCTTGACGTAGCCGATATCGACCAGGCCGGCCAGCGCGGTCGACCACAACCGGGCCAGTGGGCCGCCACCGGTGTCGAGCGCCAGGTGGTCCTTGCCGTCGAACCAGCGCGGCGACATCACCCAGCTGTAGTTGCCGCCGTCCATTTCGCGCTTCTGCGGATGCGGGTTGGTGTGCTGGTTCCACGGGTGCCGACGGTCCACCGGGTTGCCCAGCGGATCGGTCTTGACGAACATCTCCTGGTCGGTCCAGTCGTCGTAATACGAACTGCCCAAGAGGATCCGGATGCCCAGGTTGATGTCGACCAGGGAATGGGTGAGCAGCTTGCCGTCGACGACGACGCCCGGGGTGACGTACATCGCGTTGCCCCAGCGCTCCATGTCCTTGTACTCGAAGTTGCACACCTCGGGATCCTGGAACGACCCCCAGCAGCCCAGCAGGGTGCGGCGCAGGCCGACCTTCTCGTAGCCGGGCAGTGCCTCGTAGAAGAAGTCGAACAGGTCGTCGTGCATCGGGACGACCTTCTTCATGAACTCGACGTAGCGCATCAACCGGGTCATGTAGTCGGTCATCAGCTGGATGGTGGCCACGGTGCCCACCCCGCCGGGGTACAGCGTGGAGGGATGCACGTGCCGACCTTCCATGAGACAGAACATCTCTCGGGTCCAGCGGCTGACTTGCAGTGCCTCGCGGTAGAACTCACCGCTGAACGGGTTCAGCGAGCGCATGATGTCGGCGATCGTCTTGTACCCGTGCGCGTCGGCATGTGGTGCGGCGGTCTTCTCCGCCTTGGCCAGCACACCGGGGTTGGTCTCGGCGACCATCTTCTCGCAGAAGTCCACGCCCACCAGGTTTTCCTGGAAGATGTTGTGGTCGAACATGTATTCCGCGGCCTCGCCCAGGTTGACGATCCATTCGCCGATGTGCGGCGGCTTGACGCCGTAGGCCATGTTCTGCGCATAGCAGGAGCAGGTGGCGTGGTTGTCGCCGCAGATACCGCAGATGCGGCTGGTGATGAAATGGGCGTCGCGCGGGTCCTTGCCCTTCATGAAGATCGAGTAGCCCCGGAAGATCGACGACGTGCTGTGGCACTCGACCACTTCACGGTTCTCGAAGTCGATCTTGGTGTAGATGCCGAGGCTGCCGACGATCCGGGTGATGGGGTCCCAGGCCATCTCGACGAGCTGACCGGGTTCCCGCTTGGACGTTGACGGTTCGGGAATGATGGTTGTCATAGCGAATACTGCTCTCCGTCTAGACGGCTCTCTGGGAATGGTGAACTGAGCCGTTCACCAGGTACGGCGGGCGCCGGTGACCAGTTCGGTGCCCTTGTGGCGCCAACGCGGTTCCTTGTCAACGGTCTTCGCCGTGATGTGACGCAGGCTTCGGATCACGGTCCCGTACAGACCCGAGGCGGTGCTGGACAGTTTGCCGCCGGGCGGCTCGTCCATGAACGGCATGAACTTGTCCGGGAAGCCGGGCATCGTGCACCCGATGCAGATGCCGCCGACGTTCGGGCAGCCTCCGATGCCGTTGATCCAGCCCCGCTTGGGCACGTTGCACTTCACCACGGGGCCCCAACAGCCAAGTTTGACAATGCATTTCGGCGAACCGTACTCGGTGGCGAAGTCGCCCTGCTCGTAGTAGCCCGCTCGGTCGCACCCTTCGTGCACGGTCTGGCCGAACAACCACTTGGGGCGCAGGGCGTCATCGAGCGGGATCATCGGTGCCTGGCCGGTCGCCATGTACAGCAGGTATGTCAACGTCTCGGCCAGGTTGTCCGGGTGGATCGGGCAGCCCGGCACGCAGACGATCGGTATGCCGGCCTTGCTCTTCCAGTCCCACCCGAGGTAGTCGGGCACACCCATCGCGCCGGTCGGGTTGCCGGCCATGGCGTGGATGCCGCCATAGGTCGCGCACGTGCCGACGGCGACGATTGCGGTGGCCTTGGGTGCCAGCCGGTCCAGCCACTCGCTGGTGGTCATCGGTTGGCCGGTGGCCGGGTCGTTGCCGAAGCCGCACCAATAGCCTTCGCTCTTGATCTGCTCGTTCGGAATGGACCCTTCGACAACCAGCACGAATGGCTCGAGCTCGCCTCGATCGGCCTTGAAGAACCATTCCAGGAAGTCGTCGGCGCCTCCGTTGGGTCCGCATTCGAAATCGATCAGCGGCCAGTGGACGGCGACCTGCGGGAGACCGGGGAGGGCACCTAGGGCGATCTCCTCGACGCTGGGCTGGGTGGCGGCAGTCAACGCCACCGAATCACCGTCGCAACTGAGGCCGGCGTTGATCCACAGAACGTGAATCAACGTTTGTTCTGCTTTGACTGCTGCTTCTGTGGGCATAGTGCAGCTTTCCGGGGCCGGGCTGAGACCCCTACGCCGCCGGAGTCGACCGTCGGCCCACTTGCACGGCGCTATTTTCAGGCCTACTCGCGGTGGGGAGCAATGTCAACGGTTCGATGTGCCAGAACTTCAGTTGCACACGCATTGCATAACGTGACCGCTTCGATCAAATCGTCTGGCACGCAACGGGCGTAGTTTATTTTCGGTTCCGTCAGTTCTTCTGCTGCGGACCTTTCGCAAGATCGCTTACGCTGAAATAACCTTGTACGGACGGGATTTCAGGACACGTCGAGTGAAATCACCAGAAACTCGTTGCCGCACAGCACTTCGACGTCGGGACTTTCGCATTCCGGACACCAGATGGACCACGGCGAAGTGACCTCCGACCCGCGGCCGCAGGCACGGCAGCGGATCTGCGCGGCGACGTGTTCGATGTGCAACTCGGCGTCCGGCATGTCCTCGGCATCGCGCACCAGCGTCCAGCAGAAGGACAGGGATTCGGGCACGACCTGCCGCAGGGCGCCGATCCGCACCCGCACCAGGTCGACGTGACGACCCGCGGCGTGGGACTTGGCCACCCCGGCGATCGCCTGGCACAGCGAGAGCTCATGCACCGTCGCCAACGGTAACACCCCGAAAACCGCTGTGGATCAGAACAACTGGCGGAAGAATCCGGTGATATTGGCGCCGATATTGCCGATGCCGGTGATGAGGTCGGGGGTTTGGAAGTTGTTGATGCCGGTGTTGTAGAGGCCGGTGATGTAGGTGCCGGTGTTGAGGATGCCGGCGAGGTT
>RXJD01000043.1 GCA_003987775.1 Mycobacterium sp. | reverse complement strand
CCGGCGGGGCTGGTGGTGATGGTGGTGTCGGTGGCACCGGCGGGTTCGGCGGCGCCGGGCGGGATAACAGCGGGTTGGCCGGGGTGGCCGGTGGGGTCGGCGGCACCGGTGGTGCCGGTGGTGTCGGCGGTGACGCCGGTGCTGGTGGCGCCGGGTCGGTGACCGGCGCGGCGGGCAAGTCCGGTGACGGCGGCACCGGCGGTCATGGCGGTATCGGCGGTGCGGGTGGCTTCGGGGCGGCCGGGTCCACGGCCGGAGGCACCGGTGAGGTGGGTGCCGCGGGTGGTCAGGGCGGTGCTGGTGGTGTCGGTGGCGCTGCGGGTGCCGGGACCGGCGGGGTCCAGGGCGCCGGCGGTATCGGTGGCACAGGTGGTGCGGGCGGTACGGGAGGCGCGGGCGCTGCCGGCATCGATAACAGCGGCTACCAGGGTCTTTACGGCGGTCAGGGTGGTGACGGTGGTGCTGGCGGTGTCGGTGGCGCCGCGGGTGCTGGTGGCGCCGGGTCGACGGTGGGTGCGGCCGGCAAGTCCGGTGACGGCGGTGTCGGTGGCACCGGTGGTGTCGGCGGGACCGGTGGCTTCGGGGCCGCGGGTGTGGCCGGCGGCGGCACCGGTGGTGAGGGCGCCGCGGGTGGCCAGGGCGGCTTTGGTGGTGCCGGCGGCGCTGCCGGTGCCGGGACCGGCGGGGTCCAGGGTGCTGGTGGCCTCGGTGGTGATGGCGGTGTGGGCGGTAAGGGCGGCATCGGTGGGGCCGGTGTCGACAACAGTGCGGTGCAAGCCGCTGCGGGTGGGGTCGGCGGCACCGGCGGCGCGGGTGGGGTCGGCGGTAACGCCGGGGGCGGTGGCGCCGGCTCGACCGTGGGGGCCGCGGGTAAGTCGGGCTCCGGTGGCACTGGTGGCACCGGTGGTGTCGGCGGGGCCGGTGGCTTCGGTATCGGCGGGGCCCCTGAGGGCGGGTCCGGGTTTACCGGTGGCGCCGGTGGGGCGGGTGGCACCGGCGGCGTCGGTGGCGCTGCCGGTGCCGGGACCGGCGGGGTGCAAGGCGCCGGCGGCGCTGGTGGTGACGGTGGTGTCGGTGGCACCGGCGGGTTCGGCGGCGGCGGCCGGGATAACAGTGCGCTGGCCGGGGTGGCCGGTGGGGTCGGCGGCACCGGTGGTGCCGGCGGAGTCGGCGGTGACGCCGGAGCTGGTGGCGCCGGGTCGGTGACCGGCGCGGCTGGTAAGTCCGGCTCGGGTGGCACCGGCGGCACCGGTGGTTTCGGCGGTGCGGGTGGCTTCGGGGCGGCCGGGTCCGGGGCCGGAGTCATCGGCGATGCGGGTGCCGCTGGCGGGGCCGGTGGCACTGGCGGTGTGGGTGGCGCTGCCGGTGCCGGTGCTGGCGGGGTCCAGGGCGCCGGAGGTACTGGTGGCACCGGCGGTGTGGGTGGTCAGGGCGGTGCGGGCGCTGCCGGGATCGACAACAGTGCCAATCAGGGTCTCTATGGCGGTCAGGGTGGCGACGGTGGCGCCGGTGGCCAGGGCGGTGCAGCGGGTGCTGGTGGCGCCGGTTCGGTGACCGGTGCGGCCGGCAAGTCCGGTGACGGCGGCACTGGTGGCACTGGTGGTGTCGGCGGTGCGGGTGGTTTCGGGGCGGCCGGGTCCGGGGCCGGAGTCATCGGCGATGCGGGTGCCGCGGGTGGCCAGGGCGGTGCTGGCGGTGCCGGCGGCAACGCCGGTGCCGGTACCGGGGGCACCAACGGCAGTGGCGGCACCGGTGGCAACGGTGGCATCGGTGGGAATGGCGGCAGCGGCGGCAGCGGCGTCGGTCAATTCGTAGACGGTGGTAAGGGCGGCGCGGGCGGTGCAGGCGGTAACGCGGGTGCCGGGGGCGCCGCGGGTACCGGCGGAACCGGCGGAAGCGTGGGCAACGCCGGGACCGGTGGACGCGGCGGCAACGGTGGCGCCGGGGCTGCCGGAGGCGACGGCGTCTTTGCGCAAGCGACCGGGTTTGCTGGTGGTAAGGGCGGGGCCGGCGGCGTAGGCGGTAGCGCCGGGGTCGGCGGGATCAACGGTTCCGGTGGCAACGGCGGTATTGGCGGAACCGGCGGAACCGGCGGGGCGGCCGGGGTCACTCCGGGCGCTGGCGGCGTCGGTGGCGACGGCGGTGCCGGCGGTGCCGCAGGTAGCGGCGCCGGGGCGGCAGGCTTGGGCGGCAGCGGCGGCAACGCCGGTGCCGGGGGGACTGGCGGCTATGGCATCGACTCCGGATTCAATACCGGTGAGACCGGTGCTACCGGTGGCAAGGGTGGCGCCGGTGGAACCGGTGGAAATTCCGGTGGTCTAGGCGGAGTCAATGGTGACGGCGGCGCCGGCGGTGCCGGCGGTCAGGGCGGCAGTGGCGGGTCAAGTGCCGGCACGCCCGGTGCGGGAGGTGTCGGTGGAGCGGGCGGAACCGGCGGATCCGCGGGCACCGGGGTGGGAGCGGCGGGCAACGGCGGCGCCGGCGGTGACGGTGGCACTGGTGGCGGCGGTGGCGCCGGTATCGATGGGAGCGGTGCAAACGGCTCCGCTGGCGGACGCGGAGGCTCCGGTGGTGCCGGGGGCCAAGCTACGGACGCGACTGGCAGCAGTGGAAACGGTGGCAAAGGCGGAACCGGAGGTATCGGTGGAGGCGGCTCCAACGGCAGCCTAGGCGGTTTCGGCAACGGCAACGGTGGCACCGGTGGCGTTGGCGGTGCCGGTGGGACCGGCGGCGACGGCGGTGGGATCGGCGGCCGTAATGGCGATGGCGGCAACGGCGGAGTGGGCGGTCGCGGTGGAGACGCCGTCCTTGGGCTCACTCAATTCAATAATTACGGCGGAGGCGGCGGCACTGGCGGTGCTGCGGGATTCGCCGGTGGCAATGGCGCTAGCGCTGCGGGCAACGGAGGCCACGGCGGCAACGGAGGCGATGGTGGTACCGGCAGTGTAGGTCTTGCGGGTACCAACGCGGTGTCTCCTGGAACTAACGGAGGCGATGGCAAACAAGGTGGTGCCGGCGGAAATGGTGGTGCCGGCGGTGCCGGCGTCAACGGTGTCAACGGTGGTAATGGCGGCAAGGGCGGCGCCAGTGGCACCGGTGGTGCCGGAGGTGCGGGTGCTACAGGCAGCGACGGAATTAACCCTCAGAATGGCGGAAACGGCGGCCGGGGAGGTTTCGGTGGCGTGGCGGGGCAAGGCGGCGCGGGCACTGATGGCGGGTCCAACGGCGCGACCGGCACCTACGGCAACGGCGGCGTGGGAGGAGCCGGAGGCAATGCGGGTCATCCGACGACTGCGGGTGGCCAGACCGGCGCTGTCGGCGGCCGAGGCGGCGACGGTGGCTTCGCATTCGGCAACGGAGTCGGCGGCGCCGGAGGTAAAGGCGGCACCGGCGGCAACGGCGGCAGTGGAGCGATCTTCATCAACGGCGGAACCGCTGGCGCCGGTGGAGCTGGCGGTACCGGTGGCGGCACAGAATGGGGCGTCGGCGGTGTCGGTGGCACCGGTGGCACCGGTGGCATCGGCGGGAACGGTGACACGATCTTCACCTCCGGTGGCGGTGGCGGACTCGGCGGTCGAGGTGGTGACGGTGGTACCGCCACCGCGGGGGGCACCGGAGGTGGCGGTGGTACCGGCGGTGTCGGTGGCCTGGGCGGCAACGGCAAGCAGGGCGGACCAGGCGGCAACGGTGGAAATGGTGGCAACGGCGGCACGGGAGTCATCGGTGGCTTGGGCGGCGGCGGTGGGACCGGCGGGAAAGGTGGAACGGGCGCGGGCGGAAGTCCTTCCGATTTCGGCGAACCCGGACAACCAGGTCTCAATGGCTGAAGCAATTCTCATCGACCGGCGCGAGTAAAAGGAGGCTGACGCTCTTCCCCAATTCGTCAAACGCAAGAATTCCGCAAACCACCGGGGCTAATCTCAGCCCGACAGAGAAAGGAACCATCCATGAGCACTCCTCAAACATTGAAGAGAATCATCGGCGGGGCATTGCTGTCGGGTGGCCTTGCGGTATCCGGCTTGGGTATGGCCGCAGGTATTGCCCAGGCCCACCCAGGTCCCGTTCCGCAATACCCCGGCCCATTCGCCACCGACGACAATGGTTGGGGTCCGCCGAAGCATTGGTGCCCGGGTGATCCGCTACCGGCGACCGGTAATCACATCACCGACCCGTTCCGTGGCTGGGACATGAGCGTGTGTCACACCTACTACTACCTCTACAGCGGAATGGGTAATGTGTCCAACATGATTTGGGACGGGGACAACCCGCCACCGAAGCCGCCGCCGCCGGTCGGCCTTTACTGCGACGCCAATCTCACCAATTGCCGAATCGGAGACCACCCGTAAATCAGCTGGGCGGAAACCCCGGCCACCGGCCGGGGTTTCTCGTAAATGCTTATCGATATAGGTGTCCGCGTCCTTATCGCGTCGACTCCCGTAGTCGCTGCGCGTTCGGCGTGAACCGTAACCATTGCACGGCCAGTTCATTCCGGAGCTGCAGAGATGCGGGCGTTTGCCGTTCGGCATGGCCTTGTGAACGGCGTCGAACCCGTCGATGACTACCGGGCCTGGACGCTGGGCGTAGCAGGCCTTTTCGCGCAAACGCGCACGTCACAGGCCCAGAGCCGCTAATATCCCGCATGTCGCACTCGGGGGGCGACAACTCGATGGAACGGGTTGCCGGAGGTGGGCGATGTCGTTTGTGCTCGTGTCTCCACAAGTGGTGACGGACGCAGCAAAAAGTCTGGCGCATATCGAATCGACGATCAGCGCGGCCAACGCGGCCGCTGCCGTGCCGACGACGCGGTTGCTCGCCGCTGCCGGTGACGAGGTGTCGGCGGCTATCGCAACGTTGTTGTCTCAGCAGGCGTCGACGTATCAGGCGTTGAGTACGCAGGTCGCGGCGTTTCACGCCCAGTTCGTACAGACCATCAACGCCGGCGCGCGCGCCTATGCTGCGGCCGAGGTCGCCAACACAGCGCCGCTGCAGACCTTCGAGCACGACGTTCTAGCGTTGATCAACGCGCCAACGAACACGCTGTTGGGCCGGCCGCTGATCGGCAACGGGTCCGAAGGGATTACCGACGCCGAGGGCGTCGGAACCTCTGGTGGTGCCGGCGGGATCTTGTTCGGTAACGGCGGCGCCGGTGGGGAGAGCACTGCCGACGGTGCGCCCGGGGGTGCGGGCGGCGCGGCGGGTCTGATCGGCACCGGCGGCGCCGGTGGCGGCGGCGGTTGGGGAGCACCCGGTGGGATCGGCGGCACCGGCGGGTTGCTGTGGGGCAACGGCGGCACCGGCGGACTGGGTGGACCGGTAGCGGCCGGCGGGGCGGGCGGCAGCGCGCTGTTCTTCGGCGACGGTGGTGCCGGCGGGACGGGCGGGGAGCTTGCCGCCGGCGGTGCGGGGGGTCGTGGCGGCTGGCTGCTCGGCAACGGCGGCGCCGGTGGAACCGGCGGGGTGTTGGGCGCTGGCGGTCAGGGCGGACCTGGCAGCCTGTTGGGAGGTCACGCGGGGGCTACCGGAGAAGCAGGCGGCCAAGCGGCCATCGATCTCGAAGTGGACGGCACTCGGCCCAAGGTTTATGTCGCTGTCGGCGACGGACAGATGGTGCAGGTGTCAGTGGACACGGGGTCCACCACGACATTGATTCCGCTCTCAGACGTCGATCTCGCATCGCTAGGCCCCTCCACCGGCTCGGGCGTGTATACGTTCGGCACGCCCGAACAGGAAACCGTCGTCCACTACGACACCTACACGTCGTCGCTTAACTTCGGACACGGAATCATCACCAGACCCATGACCATCGGCGTGATCACCTCGGAAACATTCAATGGCGTGCCAGACGAGCCAGAAGGCCTTCTCGGCGTCGGGGCCAACACCACCAGCCTGCCGCATTTCCAGACCAGCGCCGTGCAGCAGCTGCCCGGAATCCTCGGCCAGGGAGTGCTGATCAATCAACCTGGCCAGGAGATGGTCTTCGGTCCCAACCCGGGGAATCCCTTTGCCGCGGTCACCGGAGCGCCGATCACCAACCAATTCGAAATCTCGGTCAACGGCGGCGCTTGGCAACCCACCACCAACGCGTACGTCGATAGCGGTGGCGTGGACGGCGACATTCCGGAAGCCCTCGTACCCGGCTACACCGCAGGCGACTATCTGCCGGCGGGCACAACGATTCAAGTGCGGGTTCCCGGGACCGTGGAGGGTGGCTACATCACGCTGTATACCGAGACGGTCAGTGCGTCCCCCGATGCGGTGCAAGTCACGGCGGGCGACTTCAATACCGGGAACTACATCTTCACGCAGATGCCGATCTACTTCTCGTACAGTCCCACCGGCGGGACCATATTCTTCAATTCGCCAATGGACGACTAGACCGCGACCTCGTTCTCATCGTGAATCACCATGAGTAGCAAAGGCTTTGGCGTGCACCGCAGCAGGCCTGCCGGGTGCTTCGCCCGACAGCGGTGGGTCGTTCCAAGTTTTGTGCAAGATTTCCGCAAACTCCCGAAGCTAATTTCAGCCTGAATCTAAGAACGGGTCGATCCAGAAGGTGATCGACCCCCGTCAATCGGGTCCAAAGTGGATTCTGGGGAGGAAAGTCCATGTCTATTACACGTTCATCGATACCGCCGCTGCTGATGTGCGCCGCCACCGCCTTCATCACCGTCGCAGTGCCGGCGCCCGCGGAGGCGGCTCCGGACACCTGCATTTCGGGTTATGTATGGCGCGAAGCGCGGCCGAGCGACCACGTCTGCGTCACTCCCGACGTGCGCGCGCGCACCCAGCAGGAAAACGCCAATCCCACCAACCACCGCGCTCCCAACGGGGGCGCGTACGGTCCGAACACTTGCGTAAACGGTTACGTCTGGCGCGAGGCGTTCGACGGGGACACCATCTGCGTGACCCCCGACGAGCGCTCGGCAACGTTGGCGGACAACGCCGCTGCCGCATCCCGGGTCGCAGCACCTCAGTCGCCCGCTGGTGGGAATGTGGTGTTCGAGGCGTTCGGGCCGGGCGACGTCTACTCCGTCGTCACCGACCCCGATACCGGTCTGTACAGCAATGCGCCACTTCCCTTCAAGCGCACCATCACCGTCGGCGCCGACGTCACGATGTTGCAGGTAGTAGCGACCGGCAAGCAATCCAATCCCGGATGCCGCATCACCCTCAATGGCAAGGTGGTGGCCGAGAAACCGGTCGGTGGAGACGCGCACTGCATCTACACACGCTGAAAAGCCGTGATACCCCGGCCACCGGCCGGGGTATCTCACGAATGCTTATCGATGTATTCGGTCGCGTCCTTGTCGCGGTTGTCGATGCCGGTGATGGCTTCGCGTTCGGCGTAGAAACGCATCCATTGCATGCCCAGCTCGTTCCTGAGTTCGAGCGACGCGCTCTTGATGAAGTCCGGCATCGCCTCGCGTTCTTCCTCGTCGAGGTGTTTGCCGTTCTGCTCGCGGGCCTGGTGAACAGCCTCGAACCACTCGGTGCTGCCCGGCTCGAGCCCGCGCGACCGGCGGACAGCATCGCGAATCGCATTGTGATCGGTGATGGCGTCCTCGGTCTCGTCCTCCGGGTCGCCTTCGGGATTGCTGGGATGGTCATGGCCACCGTGTTTGAGCAGTGCCGGGTAGAACACCGCTTCCTCTGCCTCGGCATGAACGTCGAGGCGCGCAGCGAGAACGTTCCAGATTGCGGAGAGGTCGTCGTCGCTTGTCGCGTCGTCGAGCCGGAAGAACTGACGCCGAATCCAGTCGTGATCGGCATAGATGAGGTCGATGATGTCGGCCATGGTTCAGCGCCGTCTTCTGGACACGGGTGGGACCCCTCTCGCTGGGAATTGCGACAAGGGGATTCACGCGGGACGGGCCGCCTAAACCGCGACCCCTGATCACGCCGAAATGCGCAGCATCGATACTCGCGCGAGATCGCGGGCCGGCGTCATTCCCGTCACGATTCACCAATCGCACCAAAGATTTTGACGCCCGCGATGATATATATGCCCGCATGGGGTGGCGCCGGTGAGACGCTTGATGACGTCTATCGCGTTGGCGGCAATGGTCGTTGCCAGCGCAATGGCGCCGGTAAAAGCCAGGGCGGCAGACGAATCCGTTGCCGCGACGGTACTGACGATCAACCCCGCCTTTTTCCCGTTACCGTCGAACTGGTTGCGTGGCGAGCTTTTCGCCGCACCGAATGTGAAAGTCAAAGTCCCTTACACGAATCTGCCCAATGCCTACTTCGTCCATCAGGGCGCCGATATCCTCAACCAGCTCCTGCATTCCACGGCGGGCCGCAAGATCGTCCTCGGTCATAGCGAAGGCGCTCAGGTGGAAGACGATTGGTTGCGCCGGTACGGCCCCGGTAGTGATATCGATCCCGCAAGCGTCACGTTCATTCTCACCGGTGACCCGGAGAACAAATACGGCGGTTGCACTTTCATCTCCAACAGCGGATGCAACGCGGCGTATGGCGGCAGGGGATTCCCGGCCGACACCCGTTACACGGTGAAAGTTTTGATCCGGCAATACGATTTCTGGGCGGACTGCCCGGGTGACCTGGCGAATTCGGTGGCGCGCTTCAACAGAGTGGCCTCCAACTTCGTCGGCGGTACCGGTGAACTGCGGGGCCCGCATCTGGACTACAGCAAGCTCAGCCTGACCGACCCGGGGAACAAGTCATACGTCGAGGGCAACGCCACCTACATTCTGGGCGCGCCGGCCACGTACTACCTGCCGATGGTCACCTGGCGGTTGGAATCGGCCGAGAACAAGCGAATCCACGAACTGCAGTGGCGCCCGATGGTTGAATCCGCCTACAACCGGCCGATGGGGACGCTCGATCTGCCGGGCTGATCACTCGCGTTCCCGCCCGGTGATCAGCTTGCGGATCGTCTGTACCTCGCTGTCGGCGAACGGCCGCCCGTCGGGCTGCAGGAGGTCGGCGAACCACTGTTTGGGTACCGCCGTCGCCGGATGGTCCCACGAACTCCACGGAAAATAGGTCTGGGTCTTGCCCGCCACCAGTCCCCAGTTGAGCGCACCGACGTTGTGCCGCTTGGCAATCGGCAGCACGCCTTCGACCGTGCTGCCCAGTGAGCGAGCCAGGTACTCGGTGCAGATGATCGGGCGCCCCAGCGGCTCGAGTTCGTTGATGCGGCCCTCGAATTCCCCCGGCGGGGCGTAACTGTGGAATGTGATCACGTCGGCGTTGTCGAGCTGAATGCCGGCGATGGCGCTGCGCGCACCGGGATCGCCCCAATTGCCCTGCCAGACCCCACTTGTCAGCGGCTGCACCGGATCGACCGCGCGCGCCCAGCGAAACACCTGGGGGAGCAGGGCCGCGACCCGGTCCAGCTTGTCCTTGCGCTCCACCTTGCGGTACTCGCGCGCGGGATTGTCCGGTTCGTTCCACAGGTCCCAACCCAGTACCCGGTTGTCGTTGCGGAACTGGCTCAACACACCGGTGACGTAATCCTGCATGACAGCCGCGTAGCGCGGGTCGTCGATGTGCTCGGCGCCCGGCCCCTGCACCCACCCGGAGTTGTGCACGCCCGGTGTGGGCGCACGCTGCCGACCCACCCGCGGAAACGGATCCCAGCAGGAGTCGAACAGCACGAACAGCGGCTTGATGCCGTGCCGCGCCGCGATGCCGACGAACTGGGCCAGCCGACCCTGGAAGCCCGCCCGGTCCTGCGCCCAGAGCTGGTCATGCAGGAAGACCCGCACCGTGTTGAACCCGTGAAACCGAGCCGCTCCCAGTTCGTTGTCGATGCGCCGGGGATCGTAGGTGCCGGCCTGAAACATCTCGAGCTGGTTGATCGCCGTCGAGGTGACGTAGTTGACGCCGACCAGCCACCCCTGCGCCTGATACCAGTTGTGCGCACGGTCGGCCGGCCAGCGGCCCGCCTCGGCGGACGCCCGCGGCGTCCGGGTCAGTGCCGTGGCGGCCGCTAACGCCAGTGGCAGCTTCAGAGCGGTTCGGCGTTGCACCCAGCGACGGTAAGTTCGGAACGCAGCACACGTCCCGCGGCATACCGGGCCGCGACAATTTGAGGGTGGAAATTGTTATCCCGCCGTCACTTTCGACATCAGCGAGCTAGCGCAGTTTGCGGCCGTAGCTGTCGGTGACGCTGCCGGTGAAGATCATGATCGCGTCGACGAAGCCCCAGATTCCGACGCCGGCCAAGATGAAGATGCCGATGCCGCACAGGACGGTGAGGACAAGGCCGGCCAGGCCGAGGCACAACTGAATGACCGCGATCTGGGTTGACTCCAGATAGAAGCGGCCGACCCCGAACGCACCGAAGAACAGCTGAAGCAGTCCGGCGGTGGTGGCGGACTTGTCCGACAGCGGCATCCCGGTGGCCGGATCCCGCCCGAACGGCGCCTGCGGATCGACGCCGTAGCCCCCATAGCCGGGATATTGGGGAACGGACGGATACTGCGGGGGCGGCGGTGGCTGGCCAGGCTGGTATGGCGGCTGGGGTGGCTGGTAGCCGTAGGGCTGCTGTCCCCAGGGCGGCTGCTGCTCGGGGTTGCCGGGGTAATTCGGTGTTCCCATCGGCTCTACCTAACCACTGACGATCAGCGGAAGCGAGATCATGCCCGCTCCGCCGGTCACCACCAGAACCCAGCGGCCGTCGACCGGCAGAGTGACTTCAATCGGGAAGATCGCGAACCCGAGCTCGGCGATGGTGGCGGCCTCGGGCAGTTCGAATTCGATGTTCAGCGGCTCGTCGTCGGTCGGTGGGCGGATCTCGACGTCGACGCGCCGCTCCGGGCTGTCGGTCTCCGCCTGCGTCAGCACCACGAGCAGGAATTGGGCCAGCCGATCGGCCTCGACGGCGAATCGCAGCAGCACACCGCCCGAAACGTTGAGTTTGTTGTCCGTCGCCGAAGCAGCTTCGGCCAGAAAGGCCCCGACTATCACTGGGTGAAACTACCGCTCCCGCCCGAGATAAGCACCGCCGACGTCCGGGCCGGCTACTGCTGAGGCTGCGGGGCGCCGCCGCCGTACCCCAGCTGTGAGGCGGTGTAGCGGGCGCCATCGGTGACCGGCACGGCCTGTACCGCCGTCCCGTAGGCGCAGATCTCGGTCCACACGTCACCGAGCTCCGTCGTGTCAAAGCGCATCGCGACGATGACGTTGCCGCCCTTGGCGCGCGCTTCGTTGATCAGCCGGGACATGGCTTCATTGCGGCTCTCGGCCAGGTTCTTGGTCATGCCCTGCAGCTCGCCGCCGAACATCGACTTGAAGCCGGCACCAAACTGCGCGAAGGCATTTCGGGACCGCACGGTGAGACCGAAGACTTCGCCGCAGACGCGCTGGATTTCCCAACCGGGGATGTCATTGGTAGTGACGACGAGCACCGGAGCTGCCTTTCTTGTTGAACGGGGCGACGCGATTCCCGCTGCAGGGTACCGCTCACCGCGTCTGTGTGAAGTGTTGCCCGATGTTTTCGGCCGCAGCGCGGACCTGCTGGCCGAGGCGACGGACTTCGGCGCCGGTGAGTTCGGCGAACGGTGCGACAGTGACCGACATGGCGACGAGACCGTCGGCGTCGAAGACCGGGGCCGAGATGGTGGCGATATTGTGCGTCGCGTTGCCGGTCAATTCGGAGGACAGCACATCGATGACCGTCAGGTCGGCGAATGCCCGCGCAAGTCGCGCGGTGATGGCGTCGGGTTCACTGTCAGCGCCCAGCGCCCGGAGCGCCGTGTAGACGCGGACGTACTCGCGGCTGAGTCGTTCGATGACATAACCGCGTTCCCGGATCTCGTTGAGCACCGTGGACATTCGGCGTGACAACGCCGTCGAGGGTTTGCCCACGCCTTCCAGCCACGCGCGCTGCGCACCGGCGGAGCCCCAGGCGACGTAGTCGCGGCCGAACGGCGCGACCAGAGGCATGCGCAGCCGCCGATCGATCCGCATGCCCGACGGTGACTCGCCCGCGCTGTCTATCACGACCAGGCTGTTCTGCTCGCGCCGAGCCAAAAATGTTTGCGTGCAACTAGATTCGGCGAGGTTATGCAGAATCCCGTGGTAGATGCGCTCGTCGGCGGCCTCGGTCAGCGACGCGATGCCCGGGCCGCGCGAGTAGGCGCCGGCAGCGTCGCGCACCAACCAGTCGTGGCTGGCCAAGGTGGTGACGATCGCATGTCCGGTGGCGCGGCTGATCCCCAGTTCGCGGGAGATCTCGGCCAGGGAGAAACTGCGCCCGGGCTGGGATCCCACCAGTTCCATGATGGCGACCACGCGTTCTGTCGGGGGAGACGCGGGTTGACGGCCCGACGTGTCTGCATCTACCGTGACTGTCATATTTTCGAATGCTATATCGAATATTCGACAACGCAAGGGCGGGAGGTGATCGATGGAGGCCGGCGCTGGATCGACGAACGCTGATGTCATCGACTTCGACGACCTGACGTCGCCGCGCCTGACCGACGTCCAGCGCCAGATCCTGGAATTCACCGAGAGCCGCCACGTCGAGTTCGACATCGACAGGATGCTCGCCGAGGCCCGCGGCCAGGCCGGCGCGGACGACCTCGACGACACCGACGGCATCACCGACAGGCTGCGAGTGCACGTCGCGGCCATCGAGGGAGACGACGGGTTGCGTCAACTCTCCCGCTCCACGCTGCGGCAACGAGTGGTGCGGCTGCTGCGCAACCGGTTGTCGCTGACCGACCTCATCAAGCGCTATCCCGAGATCGAGTCGATCCCGATCGAGAAACCGATCATCGTCGTCGGAATGCCACGCTCGGGCACCACCCACCTGGTGAACCTCATCGCCGCCGACCCCCGCCGGCGCGCGCTGCCGTACTGGGAGAGCCAGGAGCCGATCCCGGCCGTCGGCGAGGGGCCCGACATCTTTGGCGTCGATCCGCGATACACCCGGTGCAAGCAGGAACACGACGCGCTGATGGTCAGCGCGCCCGTCGTGGCGGCCATGCACGACCGTTTCCCGGAGGCCATCGAGGAGGAGGTCGAGATCCTGGATCTGGACCTGGCCGCCTACGTCCTGGAATGGCATGCGCGAGTGCCCGATTGGCGTGACTACTACCTGACTCTGGACCAGCACCGGCATTACCGGTACCTGCGAAAAGTGCTGCAGGCACTGACGTTTCTGCGTGGTCCGCGGACCTGGGTGCTCAAGAGCCCGCAGCATTGCGAGCAACTCGGCCCGCTGATGGCGACCTTTCCTGACGCCACGGTGGCTTTCACCCACCGCGATCCCGTCGCGGTGATCCAATCGGCGATCACCATGATGGCCTACTCCGACCGGCTGCGCCGGACCAGCATCGACCCCGCCTGGCTGTTGGACTACTGGAGCGACCGCGTGCACCGCTTACTCAGTGCGTGCGTGCGCGACCGCGAGCTGGTTGCGGCCGAACGCAGCATCGACATCAGCTTCCATCAGCTCAACGGCAACGAAATGCCGTTGCTGACCGAGCTTTACCGGCGTGCCGGCGCGGAACTGACCGACAAGGTGCAGCGACACTTCCAGAAGTACCTGGACGGCAACCCGCGCGGCAAGCACGGCCGGATCCAATACGACCTGCAGCGCCACTTCGGCATCTCCCCCGACGAACTGCGTCAGCGATTCGACTTCTACTTCGACAGGTTCGACGTCCGCGCCGAATGAAGGAGATCCTGTGACATCCGAACCGGTGTACCGCAGCCGCCCGGGCGCCGATGCCATGCGTCCGGCATCCGCCGACCGCGCCGAGCCGATCGCCCCCGGAATCTGGTGCTCGCCGGGCCTGTCGAACGCCTACCTGCTCACCACCGACGAGGGCCGGGTCATCGTCAACACCGGGATGGGCTTCGAGGGCCCGGTACACCGGGCCAATTTCGATGCTGTCGACGCCTCGCCGGTGCGCTACATCATCTTCACCCAGGGGCACGTCGACCACGTCGGCGGCCTGGACAGCGTCCGCGATCCTGACACCGTCGTTGTCGCACAGGCGAACTGGAAGCTGTGGCGCGACGACAACGAACGGCTCATCCCCTATCGCGCCAGCCGCAGTGCGTTCGCGTTCCAGGACACACTGGCCACCGGCATCCGGGCCATTCAGCAGCGGCTGGGCACCAGGAAGCTGCCCGGGCAGAGTGTTCCCACCGTCGACCTCGACTTCGACGACACGCTCACCCTCCAGGTCGGCGGCCGCCGCCTGGAACTGATCTCGGTGCCCGGCGGCGAGACCACCGACTCGCTGGTGGTGTGGCTCCCGGAGGAACGGATCTGCCTGTGCGGGAACACTTTCGGACCCATCTTTGGACACATTCCCAACCTGGTCACCATCCGCGGCGACCGGTACCGCGACGCACTGACGGCGATCGCCTCGGTGGAACGGGTGCGTGAGCTGCGGCCCGAGTTACTGGTCACCGGTCACTTCGACCCGATCGCCGGCGCGGAGCGTATCGACGCGGAGCTGACGCGGCTGCGCGACGCCATCAGGCACATTCATGATGAAACGGTGGCCGGCATGAACGCCGGAAAGGACGTGGGCCAGCTGATGCGCGAGATCACGCTGCCCGCGGACGCCGACGTGGGCCAGGGGTACGGCAAGGTCGCCTGGGACGTGCGGGCTATCTGGGAGAACTACTCCGGTTGGTTCCATCACCGCTCGACCACCGAGCTCTACCCGGTCGGGTTCGACGAAGTGTCGGCCGACATCGTCGAACTCGCCGGCGCCGACGCACTGGTCGACCGTGCGCGGGGTCACCTGTGCGCCGGGCGGCCGCTGCACGCGATCCACCTCGCCGAGCTGGTGTCCCGCGATCACCCCGGTGCGCGCGAGGTGCTCAGGCAGGCGCATGAAGACCTGCTGGCGGCCAGTAAAAACTTCTGGGAAACAAGCTGGCTCAAGAAACAGATAGCGAGAAACTCATGACCGCACGGGTCAGCTTCGACTTCACCGGCACCACGGCGCTCATCACCGGAGGTACCAGCGGCATCGGTCACGCGATCGCCACCCTGTTCCGGGACGCCGGTGCCGAGGTGAGCATCACCGGAACCAGGGGCAGCGCGGGCGAGTACGACGCCGACCTGTCCGGCATGACCTATCACCAATTGCAGATCACCGACCCGGACTCCGTTGACGCGCTGGCCCAGCGATTCACCGCACTCGACGTCTTGGTGAACAACGCGGGAGCGAACTTCCCGGGAGGGCTCGACGAATCCAAGCCGGACGGATTCGAAGCGTCGGTGGCGCTCAACCTGAGCGGACCGTACCGGCTTACGGTCGGGCTGCGCCGCGCCTTGAAAGCATCGACGGCAACGGGTGGGGCCAGCGTGGTCAACCTGGCCTCGATGTCGGCACTGCGCGCCGTCCCATTGGTGCCCGGCTACGGTGCCGCCAAGGCCGGAATCATCTGCGTCACAAGGAACCTCGCGGTGAAGTGGGCGCCCCAGGGTATCCGGGTGAACGCGGTGGCGCCGGGCGCTGTCGACACCCCGATGACCGCACCCATGCATTCGGTCACCGAACTGGTGGAGGCCGAACTGGCGCATGTCCCCCTGCGACGCTTCGGGGCGGTCTCCGAGATCGCGCCCACGGTAGCCTTTTTGTGCACCGAACACAGCAGTTACACCACCGGTGCGGTGTTCGTCGTGGACGGCGCATCGGACTGCATCTGAGGACGGAATATGGCGCACGCACTTCGGCCTGAGGACCTCTACCACACCGCAATCGTGGTACCCGACCTCGACGCCGCGATGACGCGGTTCACCGCGCTGGCCGGTTACCGGTGGATCAAGCCCATGCGCTACACGCTGCCCTTCCGCACCGGGACCGGCACCCGCGAACTGACGTCCAACTTCACCTACTCGCTGCAGGCCCCGTACTTGGAACTGATCCAGGAGGTTCCCGGTACCCCCTGGGTGGCGGCCCCCGGCAACGCCGTTCATCATCTCGGTTATTTCGCCGACAACCTCACCGAGACCGCTAAAGCGTTGGAGGACAATGGGTTCTCCTTCGAAATGACCACCGATTTGCCGGGCTCGACGCTGGCGATGTTCGCCTACTACGTCGACGCCGGCGGGACGCGCATCGAGATCGTCGACCGAGCGCTGTTCCCGGACTTCGCCGCCTTCCTGCAGTCCCAGGCTTTATGACCGGCATGATCCTGACCGTGCTGCGGTTCAATTTCGCGTCGCCGCAGGGAAATCCGCGCAAACAGAGCGAATTGCTGAACGCCGCACTGGAACTGGCGCAGTGGGGTGAGTCGCACGGGATCACCACGGTCAGCGTCGACGAACACCATGCGACCGGGCACGGCTGGTGCTGCAACCCGATCATGGCCGCGTCAATGTTCCTTGCCCGGACCACCACCATGATCGCCAGCGTGGACTGCGCGCTGGGTCCGCTCTGGAATCCGGTCCGCCTCGCCGAGGACATCGCGCTCGTCGACAACATGAGTCGCGGCAGGCTGCACACCACCGTGGGCCTGGGCTACCGCACCGTCGAATACGAGGCACTCGGCGTGGATTTCACCCGGCGCGGCAAGCTGATGGACGCCCTGGTCGAACAAATGCTGGCCCGGTGGGCCGGCACCGATGACGGTGTCTGCACCGGAACCTGGACCAGGCCGCACCCGCCGTTGTACGTGGGCGGAGGCTCGCTCGCCACGGCGCGGCGCGCGGCCCGATTCGGGCTGCCGCTGAGCCTGGCCGATCACCTGCCCGACGTGGCGGATCACTATCGCGAACTGTGCTCCCGAGCCGGTGTCAAACCGTTCGTCATCATGCCGGGTCCGGTCAACAGGGGAATGATCTACCTGCACGAGGACCCGGACCGGGCCTGGGCCGAACTGGGCGGGCACATCCTCTGGGAGGCAGTGACATATGGCGGATGGTCCGCCGACGAACGATCGCTGATGCACCTGCCCGGAGTCCAGACGCTCGAGGAGGTCAAAGCTTCCGGGCGCTACCGGTTCCTCACGCCGGAGCAGCTGATCGCCGAAGTGCGGGCCGCGGACTACTACGGCCCGATCGTGCTGCACCCACTGGTGGGCGGAATGCCCGTCGAGGAGGCGTGGAAGTCGGTGCAGCTACTCACCGACCGGGTGCTGCCCGCGTTGACCTGACGCTCTAGAGCCCGAACGACGGCCCCTGCGGCGGCGGGGTGAATTCGGTGACCAGCACCGGAAGCGAAATGGCCCCGGTGCCCCCGGTCACCACCAGAACCCACCGGCCGTCACTGGGCAAGGTCAGCTGGAGCTCGAAGAACGCGAACCCGGGGAACTCGGCCACCGAGGCTTCGGGCACCTCGAACTCCAACCGGATCGGGTCGTCGTCCGTCGGCGGGCGCATCTCGATCTTCAGCGTCCGATCGGTGTTGCCGGGCTCCGCCTGGGTCAGCACCACCAGGACGAAGCGGGCCGAGCGGTCGGGGCCGAGCGCGAATCGGGACAGCACCCCACCCGAAACATTGAGTTTGTTGTCGACGACGGCGGCCGCGTCGGCCAGGAAAGCGCCCGTAAGTATCACGCCGCTGAACCTACCGCAGCGCTTCCCGCCCCCGAAATTCGTCGACGCGCGCAGTGTCGCGATGTGCGCTGGGGTTTAACGGCGCAACGCGCGATACTGAGGCCATGCCTGATCGCAACGTCCTGGGTGGCCCGTTGGAACCCTGCGGCACCGATCCGGTCACCGGCTTCTATCGGGACGGGTGCTGTTCCACCGGCGATGAAGACCGCGGACTGCACACCATCTGCGCCGTCGTGACCGCCGAGTTTCTCGAGCACCAGCGATCGATCGGTAACGATCTGTCAACGCCGGTGCCGGAGTACCGATTTCCCGGGCTGTTGCCCGGCGACCGTTGGTGCGTCACGGCCCGTAACTGGCTACGGGCCCACAACGACGGCTGCGCCGCGCCGGTGGTTTTGGCCTCCACCCACGAGCGCACGCTGGACGTGGTTCCGCTCGAGGTGCTGCAGGAGCACGCGGTGGACGTGCCCGACGACCTGGCTAACCTGTGATCACGGGACCTCGGTCGAATACAGCCAGGCATCCCACAGCGGCCGCAGTGACTCGTCGCTGTAGTTGGCCGCCAGCCCGGTGAAGTCCTCGGTGCTCGCCGTCCCGTGCCGGTAGCGGGTCGTCCAATCCTTGAGCAGCGCAAAGAACTTGTCGTCGCCCAGCTGTCCGCGCAGCGCGTGCAGGGTCAGTGCGCCGCGTTTGTAGACCCGATCGTCGAACATGTCCCGCGGGCCGGGATCGGCGAGCAGCAGATCCTGCGGCTTCTGCCGCAACTGGCCAAGGTGGTAGCGGGCCAGGGCCACGGTGCTGGACCCGCCGCTGCGCTCCGACCACAGCCACTCCGCGTAGGACGCGAACCCTTCATGCAGCCAGATGTCGCGCCACCGGCGCGCGGTCACCGAATTGCCGAACCACTGGTGCGCCAGCTCGTGGGCGATCAGTCTCTCGCTGCCCCGGTTGCCGGTGCAGTGATTGGCGCCGAAAATCGAAATGCCCTGTGCCTCAAGCGGAATCTCCAGGGCATCGTCGGTCACCACGACGGTGTACCCGTCGGCGAGCGGATAGGGCCCGAACAAGTCGATGAACACCGCCATCATGTCGGGCTGACGGGCGAAGTCGTGGTCGAAGTTGTCCTTGAGGCGTTCGGGCAACGCCGCGCGGATCGCGACCGGAGTCCTGGCCAGCCGAACCGACTCGTACACACCGATCTGCAGGGTGATGAGGTAGGTCGACGTCGGCTCCGGCTGTTCATAGGTCCACACGGTCTGCGACGCCCGCGCCCGCGACGACACCAGCTTGCCGTTGGCGATGGCGCGGTATCCGCTCTCGGTGCTGATCTGGATCCGGAAGGCGGCCTTGGCGCTGGGGTGGTCGTTGCAGGGGAACCAGGACGCGGCTCCGTTGGGCTGCCCGGCTACCAGGGCGCCGTCGGTCAACTCCTCGAATCCCACGTCGCCCCATAGGGTTCGGAGCGGCTTGGGGTTGCCACCGTAACGCACCACCACCGACATCGCGGCGCCGGTCGGCAACTTCGACTCCAGTGCGATGCGCAACTTGCCGCTGCGGCAGCTGAAGCGGGCGGCGCGCTTGCCGTTGACCGAAACCCGGGACACCGACAACGCGCTGGACAGATCGAGGGTGAATTCCCCCAACTCGGCTGAGGTCACCGCGGTGATGGTGGCGGTTCCGGACAACCGATTGATCGAGACCTTGTACTCGAGGTCGAGTTCGTAACGCGACACCGTGTAACCGAAGTTGCCGTTCTGCGGCAGGTAGGGGTCCATCGCCTGGCTTGGCGTGGTCTTCTTCGCCGGGGACTTCACGCCGCGTTGTCCTTGACGTCCGCCGCATTCTTGCGGCCCTTCTTCCGGCTCACCCACGGCCGGACCGGATTGCCCTGCCAGCGAGTCGATCCCGGCACCTCGTCGCCGCGCACCACCAGCGACGCGGGCCCGACGGAGGCCCCGGCGCCCACCCGCGCGGCGGGCAGCGCGACGCAGTGCGGTCCCAGGGTGGCGCCCGGTTCCAGCACGACGCTGTCCATTCGCATGATCCGGTCGTGGAACAGGTGGGTCTGCACCACGCACCCGCGGTTGACGGTGCTGCCTTCCCCGAGCACCACCAGATCGGCCTCGGGCAACCAGTAGGTCTCACACCACGAACCACGCCCGACCGCGGCGCCCAAGCCACGCAGCCACAGATTCATCACCGGCGTACCGCCGGCGGCACGCGCGAACCACGGCGCCGCAACGGTTTCGACGAACGTGTCGGCCAGTTCGTTGCGCCACACGAACGACGACCACAGCGGGAACTCGCTCGCCCGGATCCGGCCGACCAGCGCCCACTTCGCCGCCACCGTCACCAGGCCGGCGACCGCACCCGCGGCCAGCAGCACCACTCCACCGGCCAGCGCCGCCCAGCCGATCCCGAAAGTGATCGACAGCGCCTGCAATGCGCCCAGCACCGTCACCCCGATCGCCACCGTCACCACTACCGGCAGCAGCCGGCAGATCTCCACCGCGGCCCGCATCACCTTCAAGCGCCGGGGCGGGTGAAACGTCGTCTCCTCGTCTGCTTCGGCGGGCCGTCGGCGCAGCCGCATCGGCGGACTGCCCAGCCACGAGGAGCCGCGCTTGGCCTTCGGGGGCGTCGCCGACAGCACGGCGACCAAACCGTCGTCGGGAACCCGGCGCCCCGGCTGCGTGATGCCCGAATTGCCCAGGAATGCCCGCCGGCCGACCGTGGTCTCGGCGGCGTAGATCCAGCCGCCGCCAAGCTCATAGGAGGCGACCATGGTGTCGTCGGCCAGGAATGCGCCGTCCTCGATGACGGCGAACTTGGGGGTGAGCAAGACCGTGGAGATCTCGGTGCCCCGTCCCACCCGGGTGCCCAGGATGCGCAGCCAGATCGGGGTGAACAGGCTGGCGTATATCGGGAACAGGTAGGTGCGCGCCGCGTCCATCAGCCGTTCGGTGGTCCACAGCTGCCATCCGATGCGGCTGCGCACCGGGTGATAGCCCTCGCGCAGCCCGATGGACAGCAGCCGAACGGCGACAACTGTCACCAGCGCGTACGCGACGAAGCCGGCCAGCGCCGCCAGCGGTGTCCACACCAGGGCCGGCAGCACCGCCTCCGACAGGGTGCGGGTGTGCCGGACGGCGAACGCGATGATGGCCAGCCCTCCCACCAGGGCAAGCAGCGGCAACCCGGCCAGCGCCAGCGAGGTCAACCCGTAACCGGCCACCCAATAGGACTTTCGCGCCGGCCGCTCGTCTGGCCACGGGTGATTCACCCGCCCGGACTTGGCCGCCGGCGAGCCCTTCCAGTATTGGCCGTTCTTGATCTTGTCGGTGACCCCCGATCCCGGTGCCACATCGGCGTTCTTGCCGACGACCGCACCGGGCAGCAGGGTGGTGCGGGCCCCGATCGTCGCGTCGTTACCGATCGTGATGGTGCCGAGGTGGAACACGTCCCCGTCCACCCAGTGTCCGCGCAGGTCGACCTCGGGTTCGATGGCGCTGCGCTCGCCGACGGTCAGCAGGCCCGTCACCGGCGGCACCGAATGCAGGTCCACGCCCTTGCCGATCTCGGCGCCCAGGGCGCGGGCGTAGTAGACGAGCCACGGTGCGCCGGCCAGGTTTTCAGCACCACTGGCTTCGGCGAGCCGTTCGGCCAACCACACCCGCAGGTGCACCGACCCGCCCCGGGGATAGCTGCCCGGCGCGATGTTGAACAACAACAGCCGCGCGAACAGCACCGCGATGCCCATCCGGCCCAGCGGCGTCACGAACAACACGAACGCGATCGCCACCCACCACCAGCTCACCGCCACGGTCCAGGGCACCAGATGCAGAGCACGAGCAATGTTGTTCCCCAACGCCAGCCAGGTAACCCACTGCAGTCCCGCGACGGTCGCCAACGGCACCGTCAACGCGACCTGGATCAGCTGGGTCAGGCGCGGAGTCGGCTTCACCACGCGCTCATGGACCTGCGGCGGCGGGCCGAACTCGTCGAGAAACCCGGCGAGTGAACCGAGCCGGGGGTGGTCGTAGAGGTCGGCGACGGTGATCTGTGGGTATTGCTGCCGCAGGGTGGAGACCAGCTGCGCGGCGGCCAGTGACCCGCCGCCCAGGGCGAAGAAGTCGGCCTCCTGCCCGGTTACGGTGGCGCCCAGCAGATCCCGCCACATCTCGGCCAGCCGCCCCGCCGTGCCCGCCAGATCCGGCGTCTCCTCGGCGTCGGTGCTGCCCGGCGGTGGCCACGGCAACGCATCGCGATCCACCTTGCCCGACGTGCGGGTGGGCAGCTCCTCGATGAGCACCAGCCGCGGCACCAGCGCCGCGGGCAGGTGCTGGGCAAGTTCGTTGCGCGCCTTGGCGATATCGAAGGACGGGTCGGCGCTGACCACGTAACCGACCAGCACGGCGGTGCCGCCGCCGGTCCGGCGTACCGCGGCCGCGCCACCGCTGACCCCGGTCAGGTTGACCAGGGCGGAGTCCACCTCGCCGAGTTCGATGCGCCTGCCTCCGACTTTGACCTGGTCGTCGGCGCGCCCGCAGAAATACAGCCCGTCCGTTTCCAGCCGCACCAGATCGCCGCTGCGGTATGCCCGCTTCCAGCCGAGTGTCGGCATCGCCGCGTACTTTTCGGCGTCCTTGTCCGCGTCGAGGTAGCGGGCCAGTCCCACGCCGCCGATCACCAGCTCGCCCGTCTCGCCGTAATCGACCTGCCGGCCCTCGGCGTCCACCACGGCCAGGTCCCACCCACGCAGTGGCAACCCGATGCTGATCGGGCCGGCGCCGTCGAGGCGTGCGGCGCACGCGACGACGGTGGCTTCGGTGGGGCCGTAGGTGTTCCACACCTCGCGGCCCTCGACCGCCAGCCGCTCGGCGAGGTCCGGCGGGCATGCCTCGCCGCCGAAGATCAACAGCCGCACCGCTTCCAGTGCTTCGGCGGGCCACAGCGCCGCCAGCGACGGGACCGTCGAGACCACGGTCACGTCCCGGGTGACCAGCCAGGGTCCCAGGTCCATCCCGCTGCGCACCAGCGATCGCGGCGCCGGAACCAGGCACGCGCCGTGCCGCCACGCCAGCCACATCTCCTCGCACGACGCGTCGAATGCCACCGAGAGCCCGGCCAGCACCCGGTCGCCCGGCCCGATCGGGCTGTCCCGCACGAACATCTGCGCTTCGGCGTCGACGAACGCGGCCGCGCTGCGGTGGCTGACCGCGACCCCTTTCGGGGTGCCGGTGGAGCCGGAGGTGAAGATGATCCACGCGTCGTCGCGCGGCAGCGGCGCCTCGGCGCGCCAGCCCCGGGACGCGCCCTGGGTGCGCTCGATGCCCTTGTCGGTGATGACGGCCACGACGTTGGCCTCCCGGAAGACCAATTCGGCCCGTTCGTCGGGATCGTCGGCGTCGACGGGCACATAGGCGGCGCCGGCGGCCAGCACGGAGAGGATCGCGGTGTACAGCGAGTAGCTGCCCGAGGGCATCCGGATACCGATCCGGTCGCCGCGTCCGATACCCCGCGCGGCCAGCCAGGCGACGCTGTCGCTCATGTCCTCGATCAGCTCGCTGTAGGTGAGCTGCACCTCGCCGTCATCGATCGCCGCGGCGTCGGGGTAACGCGCGGCGGTGGCCCGGATGATGTCGATCAGCGTGCGCGGACTCGGTGCGTCAGCCGACAGCAGGTACTGCGCGGGGATCTCGGGCACTCATGGAACCCTACCCAGCGCGCGAGTGTGAATCGCGCGACGTGACCCGCCGCCGGGTCGTCGCCTGAGTCACAGTCGCGCCACGCTGGGTGGTCGCACCTACGCGCGCTGCTCGAGCCAGTCGGCCAGCGAACGTCCGGCATCCAGGACGTGCCGTTCGGCGATCTCCCGCGCCCGCGCGGCGTCCCGGTCGGCGAACGCGTCGAGCAACTCCCGGTGATCGTCCAGCGAATGCTTTTCGTGCTCGGGGAACAGCGTGAGGAAGTTGGTCGGGACCACCCGGGCCGCCTGCCTGATCTGGGCCATCAGCCGGGGCGAGTGTGCGGCGCGGTGGATCTTCTGGTGGAAGTGCCAGTTGGCTTCGCCGATGCTGTCGTCACCGGAACGGGCTGCCACGTCGTCGGCCAGCGCGCGCAACGCGGTGAGTTCGTCCGGCTCAATGCGCTGCGCCGCCCACGCCGCCGCCTGCCCGGTCAGCACGCCGAGGATGGTGAAGCTGTCCAGCACGTCCTCGGGGCTGATACCGATCACCGTGACGCCGCTCCGTGGGGCGACCCGGACCAGTCCCTCGAAGGACAGCTCCAGGAGCGCCTCGCGGACCGGGGTGCGGCTGGTGGCGAACTCTTCGGTGATGGCGTCGAGGTCCAGGCGGGAACCGGCCGGCAGGGCGCCGGTGAGGATGCGGTCCCGCAGTTCACGTGCGGCGCGCTCGCGGACCGTGCCGGCGATGTCGACGGTGGAAGCCACGGGCAGAGCATATCAAACCGTGCATTTGATATCTGAAATATCAGATGTTAGATTTGCACACCATGCGGAGCGACAAGATGGCGTTGGTGGCCTTTATGCAAGCGGGCAGCACCTCGGTCTATGCGGGGTCCTGGCGGCACCCCGCGACCGAGCACCGCTATCTCGATGCGTCCTACTACGCGAAAATCGGTCGGCAGCTCGAAGAGGGCTGCTTCGACCTGATGTTCTTCGACGACCGGCTGGCGATGCCGGGGGTGTACGGAGGCTCGGTCGCCGAGGCCGTCAGCCACGGTGCGCGCCCGGTCAAGCTCGACCTCGGGGTGATCCTGGGTGTGCTGGCCCAGGCCACGTCCCATATCGGCCTGGGTGCGACCTACTCCACCACCTACTACGCGCCGTTTCACGTCGCACGGACCTTCGCGTCACTGGACCACCTGTCCGGGGGGCGGTCCGCCTGGAACGTCGTCACCTCGGTCAACGACAGCGAGGCGCAGAACTTCGGCGTCGATGCCCACCTGGGGCACGACGAGCGCTACGACCGCGCCGACGAGTTCATGGACGTGGTGACCGGTCTCTGGGACACCTGGGAGGACGACGCCGTGCTGCACGACCGCTCGTCCGGTCGCTACGCCGACCCGGCCAAGGTGCACGAGCTGGGACACGTCGGCCGCTACTTCTCCGCGCGCGGGCCGCTGACCGTGCCGCGCCCACCGCAGGGCCGCCCGGTCATCATCCAGGCCGGCTCGTCGGGACGCGGACGCGAATTCGCCTCGCGCTGGGCCGAATTGATCTTCACCGGCGACCCGGGCATCGACGTCGCCCGCGGCCACTATGCCGACCAGAAGGCCCGCATCGCCGACGCCGGCCGCGATCCGGGCTCGGTGCGGATCTGCCCGATGGCTTACGCCGTGGTGGGCGAGTCGGAGTCGCACGCCAAGGAGCGCGAGGCGATGTTCCTGGACGACCTGGTGCATCCGATGGCGTCGCTGACCCTGCTGTCGGAGCTGATGAATTACGACTTCGCGCAACATGATCTGGACGACGCGGTCACCGACGAACTCATCGCCGCGTCCTCGGGCATCCGTGGCCTGGTGCAGAACCTGCGCACGCACATCGGGGGCGATACGGTGACGGTGCGCGACCTGGCGGGACATCGGGCCACCCTGTTGCAGGGGCCGCGGTTCGTCGGCACCGGTGAGCAGGTCGCCGATCAGATGGCCGAGTGGTTCCACACCGGCGCGTGCGACGGATTCGTGCTGGCTGCAACACATCTGCCGGGCGCGTTCGAGGACGTGGTACGCATGGTGGTGCCGGAGCTGCAACGCCGCGGCCTGTTCCGCACTGCGTACGAGTCGTCGACGCTGCGGGGCCATCTCGGGCTGCAGCGCCCGGCGGTCGCCCATGCTTGACGGCCTGCGGGTACTCGACCTGGCCACCCTGGCCGCAGCCCCGCTGGTGGCCACCTATCTGGGGGAGTTCGGCGCCGAGGTGATTAAGGTCGAGCAGCCGGTGCACGGCGACCCGATCCGGTCCTGGGGCAATCAGCGGGACGGCGTCGGCCTGATGTGGAAATCGCTGTCCCGCAACAAGCTTGCGATCACACTCGACCTGCGCTGTGCCGAAGGTCAGGATTTGGTGCGCCAGCTTGTTCAGCGCGCCGATGTGGTGATCGTCAACACCCGGCCGCAGACGTTACGCACCTGGGGACTGGACTACGACGCGCTCCGTGCGGTCAACGACCGGATCGTGATGCTGCACATCACGGGATACGGGTTGGCGGGGCCCAAGAGCGAGCGGCCGGGCTTCGGCACGCTCGGCGAGGCGATGAGCGGTTTCGCGCACATCACCGGGCAGGGCGGCGGCCCGCCGACGCTGCCGCCGTTCATGCTGGCCGACGGTGTCGCGTCGCTGAACGCCGCGTACGCGGTGATGATGGCGCTCTACCACCGTGACGTGCACGGCGGCCCCGGTCAGCTCGTCGACGTCAATCTCATTGACCCGCTTGCCCGTCTGCTCGAGCAGACGCTCCTCGGCTACGACCAGCTGGGCCTGGTACCGCGGCGCTCGGGTAACCGGTGGGACATCTCGGCGCCGCGCAACACCTATCAAACGGCGGACGGCCGGTGGCTGGCCATGTCGGGGAGCTCACCGGCGCTGGCGCTGAGGGTCTTTCAGGCGATCGGGCGCGACGACCTGGTGCGCGATGCCGACTTCTCCGACCCGCAGCGGCGGCTGGCCCGTGCCGGTGAGGTCGACGAGGTAGTGGCGAATTGGGTTGCCGCCCGGACGCTTTCCGAGGCGATGGACATCTTCGAGTCCTACGAGGTGGCCGCGGCGCCGGTCTACGACATCACCGACCTGGTCGCCGACGAGCAACTGGCGCATCGAGAGGTGTTCGTCGGCGTTGCGGACACCGAACTCGGTGCGATGACGGTGCAGGCCCCGGTGCCCAGGTTCTCGTCGGCACCAGGGGTGATCAGCCATCTCGGCCCGCGTCTGGGCGAGCACAACGGCCAGGTGTACGGCGAGTTGCTCGGGTTGAGCTGCAACGACATTGACGACCTGCGCCGGCGCGGCGTGATTTGAGGGAGGACACCGTGATTCTGCGCCGTTCCGAGCTGGCCGTACCGGCCGGCAGCGAGCACATGTTCGAGAAGGCCGCGAAGTGCGGCGCCGACCTGGTTTTCCTGGATCTCGAGGACGCGGTGCCCGCCTCCTTCAAGGAGGCGGCACGCTCCAAAGCCATTGCTGCGCTGAATGATATCGACTGGGGATCTACCGCACGCGCGATCCGGATCAACGGACTGGATACCCGGTGGTGCCATGACGACCTGATCGAGGTGCTCAGCAAGGCGGGTGCGAACCTCGACACCGTCATCATCCCCAAGGCCCGCACAGCCCGCGACGTCTGGTGGGTGGACGTCCTGCTGTCCCAACTCGAGGCGAAACTGGGGCTCGACAGGCAGATCCGCCTGGAGGTGCTCATCGAGGAAGTGGAGGGGCTCGCCAACGCCGAGGCCATCGCGGCGGCCAGCCCCCGACTGGACGCACTGATCTTCGGGGTCGGGGACTTCTCGCTGTCGCAGGGCGCCCGGGTGGACACCAACTTCGTTCCGGTAGGCGAATATCCGGGCGATTTCTGGCATTACGCGCGCAACAAGGTGATCGTCGCCGCCCGTATCGCCGGCATCGACGCCATTGACGCGCCCTATCCCGACTACGGCGATCTCAGCGGCTACCAGCGCGACGCACGTCGGGCGTCGTTGCTCGGCTACACCGGCAAGTGGGCGATTCATCCGACGCAGGTGCCGGTCGCGAACGAGGTTTATGCGCCCAGCGCCGACGAGATCGCCCGCGCCCAGCGCAATGTCGCGGCGTACCGGGAAGCCGAGGCCGGTGGCCGTGGTGCCGTCGGGGTGAACGGCGTCCTCGTCGATGCCGCACACGTGAAGATGGCGCAGCAGACCCTCGCGCGCGCCGCGTTGATCGGCCAGCACCCCGCCGCTGGATAGCCGCGCCCGCATGCGGCACACTCCACGGCAGGGAGGTGCGCCGATGGACCTGGAAGTCGCCGTCGAGTCCGGCACGGTGCGCGGCCGTCGTTTCCGCGACGTCGACCTGTGGCGCACGATCCCTTATGCGGCGCCCCCGGTGGGGCCGTTGCGCTTCAGGGCACCAGAGCCTGTCGCGGCCTGGCCGGACGTCCTCGACGCGACCCGGTTCGGCTACGCCGCGCACTCCCACCGCCTGAGCTCACCGTTGGGCCTGCTGAAGCGGCAGCTGCAGGACGAGGACTGTCTGACCCTCAACGTCTGCGCTCCGGTCGATCGGGGTACTACGCCCCGCCCGGTGCTGGTGTTCATCCACGGCGGCGGCTATTTCGAGGGCACCTCCGCCCTGCCTGTGCACGACCCCAAGCCGCTGGTGGCCAAGTTCGGGATCGTGCTGGTGACGATCAACTACCGGCTGGGCGGCCTGGGTTTCGTCGATTTCTCGCAGTACGCAAAGGAATTTCAGTCGAACCTCGGGCTGCGTGACCAGGTGGCCGCCCTGGGGTGGGTGCGCCGCAACATCGCCGCGTTCGGCGGCGACCCGGACAACGTCACGCTGTGGGGCCAGTCCGCCGGCGCGAGTGCGGTTCTCGCCCACCTGACCATGCCGGCCTCCCGGGGCCTGTTCCACCGGGCCATCGCGCAGAGTCCGGTACCCGATGCGGTTCGGACGCCGCAGCAGGCGGCCGACACCGCGCGCCGGTGTGTCGAGGCACTCGGTGCCGACCCGGACGGAGCCGCCGAAGTCCTGCGTACGGCGCCGGCGCCGGCGATCACCCAGGCGGCGATCCGGGTGATGCTGACGGCGGCGCGTGAGGTTCCGTGCCGGATGTCGCTGGCGCCGGTCATCGACGGCGACTTCCTGCCCGAGGATCCGACATCGGCGATCGCCGCCGGACGGGCTGAGCGGCTGCCCCTGCTGATCGGCTCGATGCGCGACGAGCTGGGTCACGCCGGCTGGGGTCCGGTGCGGCGGTTCGTCGACATCGTCCCCACCACACCGGCGCGGGTGGACCGCATGTTCGCCGCGACCGACCCCGCCGCCAAAGCCCGGGTGCTGGCTCACTACCCGGACTATCCGAGCCGGGGGGCCGTGACCCGGCTCGCCACCGACTGCTTCTTCGTGCGACCGATGATCGCGGTCGCCGAGGGACACGCCCAATTCGCGCCGACCTACCTTTACCGCATCGACTTCGCCCCCGCCGTCATGCACGTGATCGGGATGGGCGCCATCCATGCCATGGATGTGCCGTTGGTCTTCGGCTCCGACATGCCGGCTCTTCAGCTGCTCACCCTCATCGGGCGCGGTAGGTATCAGGCGATGAGCGATTGCGTGCAACGGCGCTGGATCGAGTTCGTCCGGACCGGTACGCCGGGCTGGCCGTCCTACTCCGATGACCAGGTCGCCCAGGTCTTCGACGGGCCCGTGCCGCGCCTCGTTCCCGGTCTGCACCGCAGCATGTGGGAGGCATGGCGCCACTACCCGGGGCCACAGCGCGGACCGCAATTGCCCGCCGCGCACCAGGACCGGCGCTGATGGCGCAGCCGCGGGTGGCGATCCTCGACGACTACGCGAGCGTCGCGTTGCAGCTGGCGGACTGGTCGCCGGTGCAAAACCGTTCGGCTGTCACCGTTTTCGACCGGCACCTGAACGAGGAGGAGGCTGCCGAGCAGCTGCGGCCCTTCGAGGTGCTCTGCACGCTGCGCGAGCGGATGGCGTTTCCGCGCACGCTGATCGAGCGGCTGCCGAACCTCAAGCTCATCACCATCGTCGGCCGCAGCCTGCCGAACCTGGACATGGCCGCGGCGACCGAACACGGCGTCCTGGTCGCGCAGTCGAACTTCGCCCACCCCCGATTCGCCGCCGTCCGAGATGCGACACCGGAACTGGCCTGGGGCTTGATGATTGCGACGGTCCGCCATCTGGCCGAAGAACACCGGCGCATGCGGGAGGGAGCATGGCAGACGACGACCGGGATGACCCTCAACGGCAAGACGCTGGGGCTGCTCGGCCTCGGTCGTGTCGGTCGGCGAATGGCCAAGTACGCCAGAGCCTTCGACATGAACGTGATCGCGTGGAGCCAGAACCTCACCGAGGAGGCGGCGGCAGCGGCCGGGGCGCGCCTGGTCGACAAGGCGGCCTTGTTCGCCGACTCCGATGTGGTGTCGATCCACCTGGTGCTCTCCGAACGCACGCGCGGCCTCGTCGGTGCGCCCGAACTGGGCCTGATGAAGCCGAACGCCTACCTGGTCAACACCTCCCGCGGGCCGATCGTGGACGAGCAGGCGCTGATCGGGGCTCTGCAGGCCGGCGGCATCGCCGGAGCCGGACTCGACGTCTTCGACACCGAGCCGCTTCCTGCCGAACACCCGCTGCGGCGACTGCCGAATGTCACCTTGTCGCCCCACCTCGGCTATGTGACCCGCGAAATGCTGGCCGCCTTCTACGCCGACACCGTCGAGGCCGTCGTCGCGTGGCTGGACGGCGCGCCGGTCAGGATCGCGAACCCCAGTACGGACTCTTGATCGCCTGAAGCGCTTCGGTGACATACCGGTCCAGCGAGTTCCCCGATTGACGTATCCACCGCTGGAAGGCGAAATCGCCTGCGGCGAAACCGAGTTGCACCAACAGGCTGGGACGGATGTCGGTGTCGGGGTCGGTGCCCATCCGCTCGGCGATCAGCTTGACCGCCCGCTCCCGGTCGGCCGGGGTGTAGAGGGTGACCTTGCTCAGCAATCCGGGCGCCACCAGCAGCGCCTCGCGCCACTCTTCGCTCTCCACGTCACCGAATGACCGCGTACGGGCGATGATGGCGTTGACCAGTGCCACGTCCGGCGACTCGCTGTCCGGCCGCTGTTCGAGCAGGTTCACCACCTCGGCACCGCCATGACGGATGGGACCCAACAGCAACTCTTCCTTGGTCGGTACGTGCCGGAAGAAGGTGCGCGGCGAAACGCCTGCAGCAGTGGCGATCTCCTCCGTGGTCACCGTGTCATAGCCGCGCTCGACGAACAGCCGGAACGCTGCCCGCCTGATGTCGGCGCGGACCTGCGCGCGCTGTCGGTCGCGCAGGTTCATCGGAAGCAGCCGATTCCGCCGTCGACGTGGATGGTCTGTCCGGTGATGAACGTCGCATCGGCGCCGAGCAGGAACGCGACCAGTGCGCCCACGTCGGTGCGGACGTCGCCGATGCGCTTCATCGGGACCCGCCGCACCGCCTTGGCGTAATCGTCGGGCGCGAACTGCTTCCACAGCTTGACGCCGTCGGATTCGGCGAACGGGCAGATGACGTTGACCCGGATGTTGTCGCGTCCCCACTCCAGCGCCGCGACCTTGGACAGCCCGCGGATGCCCTCTTTGGCCGCCGCGTACCCACCCCACTTGGGTTCACCGCCGGTGCCGGTGCCCGAACCCAGGTTCACGATCGAACCACCGCCGGCGGCGGCCATCAGCGGATGCACGGCCTGCATGAGCAGGAAGCTGGCCCGCGGTCCGACCTCGTAGCCCAGAGCCAGGTCGTCGACGGTGATGTCGACGAACCTTTTGGGCTCATTGGTGGCAATCGCATTGTTGACCAATCCGTGCACGGTGCCGAACGCGTCCACCGCGGCCGTCACGATGCGCTGCGCACTGTCCGGGTCGCGCAGATCGGCGACCACCATCTCGACCGGACCCATCTCACCGAGCTCAGCGGCCGTCGCGTCCAGTTTGTCGGCGAGAATGTCCGCCACCAGCACGGAAGCGCCGCGCTCGAGCAACGCGGCGGCCACCCCCTTGCCGACGCCCTGGGCAGCGCCGGTCACGATCGCGACGTGCCCACGCAGCGATTCCGGATGCGAGTAGCTCGGGGTCATTGCGCCGGCCCCAGTCGCAGCGGCACCCCGCGATGCATCTCGTAGGTGCTGCGCACCCCGCCCGGAAGTTCGATGAACTCCACCGTGGTCCCATCCGGATCCTTGACGAAAAACATTCGCACTCCGCCGATTTCGAACGGCTTCTGCTCGGGTGGGTAGCCGGCCTCGCTGACCCGGCGGTGCGTGTCGTCGAGATCGGTGACCGACAGCGCGAAATTGTGAATCCCGGTGACTCCCCGAGGGGCCGGCGTGGGCGACGACTTCCCCAGCGACAGCAGTTCGAGCATCAACCCGCCCAGCAGGCCACCGACGACGCGGCCCTCCTGCTTGCGCGTCGCGTGCAGCACGGCGTCGAAAGGCTCGCCGGAGATCAGGGATTCGAAGACGACCTCCATGCCCAGCACGTCACGGTAGAAGGCCAGGGCGCGATCCATGTCGGTGACGCCGACGACGAGGTGGCAGAACGAGACGTCACCCACGACAGCTGTCATGCGCGGCCGGCGATCAACGGCAGGTCGAGGTAGGTCTTGATGCCGGGATCGGCGGGGACGACGTAGGGGATGGCGTTGACGCAGTGGTTGGCGGTAGCCACCACACCCGGATTGCGTTGCAGCCCTTCGGCGATCGTCTGCGGCTGCAGGCCCTTGAAAGTCAGGCTCACACTGGGATCGCCGGTGATTTCCACCTCGAACCGTTCCCCCTGATCGCCGAACTCCCACGCCGGCTCCAGGTTGTCCTCACCCATCAGCCAGTTCACGGCGGCGGTGATCACCGGCTCTCCGTCGGACAGCGCCTGCCAGCGGAACCGTCGTGCCGCGACCGTCCCGGGCGCGATGGTCATCGGCTCGTAGTCGATGTCGCCGGTCGCGACCGCAATCTCCTGGATCGTCCTGATATTGGTATCGATACGAAAACCCATGGTGTCGGCGATCATTCGCACCGACTGCTTGAAGCCCGCTTCGAGTAGTCCGGCCATCGGGCCCTGCATCGCCTCTTCGGGGGTGCCCCCGAAACCCATGATGTGGCGCACCACGTCGGGCGCGTTGTAGGTGCGGATGTCGGAGAACTCTTCGGCGCGCACGTGCGTGACCGCCGAGGACAGCGACGACACCATCAGCGGGAAACGTTCGGTGATGCCGCCCGGGTGAATGCCCGAGCCGTGCAGCGTGACCCCGGCTTCGGTCGCCGCGTCGGCGATCGCCCGGACGCGCGGGTTCGCCATGTCGGGGTAAACCCATCCGACCGGGGTGACGACGTTCTTGCCGGACCGCAGGATCGCGATGACCTCTTCGTCGTTGGGAACCAGGGGGCTGTACATCACGCAGTCGGCATCGATCGCCAGTATCTCGTCGAGACTGGTGCTGGCGGTGACGCCCAGCGGGTCGGTGCCGAGGATGCGTCCGACGTCGACCCCGTTCTTGTCGGCGCTGTGGACCCAGCACCCGGCCAGCTCCAGCTCGGGATGGTTGAGCACGCATTCGATGGCGGCCTTGCCGACACCACCGGTGGCCCACTGAATGACACGGAATTTGGTCGCGCTCCCCATCGGCACCTCCGGTTAGCAGGGTGGCAGATCATGACTTCTTGACAGTAACTGTCACCTCCTATCCCGCGAAAGCCGCCACCCGTGCACCGTGGATCTGTTAGCTTGCGTAAGCACCAGCCGTTGGGGTCGGGGGGCCACCATGTATCGAGCCTTGAATCGGGCCACAGTCACCACGCTCGGAATCATCGTCGTCGGCGCGTGCCTCGGCATGCCTGCGGCCACGGCCGACAACCCGGTCTGCACGTCGACGTGGTGTTCGTTTTTGCTGCCGTCGCGCAACATCGGCTGCGAGTTGAACTATCAACGCGGGAGTGGCATCACCGACGAGGCGTACTGCCAGTCCGATGCGCCGCCCCGGTCCGTGCGCATGACTCCCACCGGGGCATTCAAGACCTGCGACGGCGAGTCCTGCCTGGGCAATGCGGGACAGGGCACCCCGGTGCTCGGTTATGGGCAGAGTGCCGGCGTCGGCCCCTTCACCTGCCGCTCGGATACGAACGGTGTCACGTGCACGGTCGGGTCGGGCCGGGGTTTCACCCTGTCCAACGCGGGCGTCACGCCAGTGGGATAACCGGCCGTCGCGGCCAGCCCTTGTCTTGAACTGTCAAGAAGTTGTCTTCTGCTGTCAAGACTTCCCGCGGCCGTGTGACGCACAGTGTGTTCCGTGGGACGGAGGAGCACACCATGGAATTGATGTCACCGATCGACGCGCTGTTCTTGTCGGCCGAATCGCGCGAACACCCGTTGCACGTCGGTGCTCTGCAGCTGTTCGAGCCACCCAAGGGGGCGGGCCGCGCCTTCGCGCGGGAAACCCACCGGGCGATGCTCGAGTCCCAGGAGATCGCGCCGCTGTTCCGCAAGCGCCCCAGCTCGTGGCACGGGGCGCTGACCAATCTCGGGTGGTCGACCGACGACGACGTCGACCTCAGCTACCACGTGCGCCGTTCCGCGCTGCCCGCCCCGGGCCGGGTCCGGGACCTGCTCGACCTCACCTCGCGGCTGCACGCCAATCTGCTTGATCGTCACCGCCCGCTGTGGGAGACGCACGTGATCGAGGGGCTGCGCGACGGACGGTTCGCGGTCTACTCCAAGATGCATCACGCCCTGGTGGACGGCGTATCCGGAGTGACGCTGATGCGGCAGTCGCTCAACACCGATGCCGACGACACAGACTTTCGCACCGCGTGGTCCCCGGCGCCGCGGCGCGCGCCCCGCGACCGGAAATCACCCGGGCTGCTGCGACATGCCGGCTCTGCGCTGGGTTCGGTTGCGGGACTGGGCCCGTCGACTCTGCGGCTGGCGCGCGCGGCTCTGCTCGAGCAGCAACTCACGTTGCCGTTCGGGGCGCCGCGCAGCATGCTCAACGTCGCTGTCGGGGGAGCCCGCCGGTGCGCCGCGCAGTCGTGGGAGTTGGATCGGGTCAGGGAGATCAAAGACATTGCGGGGGTGAGCCTGAACGACGTCGTGCTGGCCATGTGCGCCGGTGCGCTGCGCGGCTACCTCGACGAGTACGACGCGCTGCCGGACACGCCGTTGGTGGCGATGGTGCCGGTCAGCCTGCGAAACGAGCGAGACGCTCTGGGCGGCAACATGGTTGGCGCAGTGCTGTGCAACCTGGCCACCCACCTCGATGACCCGGCCGAGCGCCTGCAGGCGATCCACACCTCGATGCGCGACAACAAGAAGGTGCTGGCGCAGCTCCCGCGGGCCCAGGCGATGGCGCTGTCGCTGCTGCTGCTGAGCCCGGCCGCACTCAACACGCTGCCCGGCCTGGCCAAGGCCACGCCGCCGCCGTTCAACGTCTGCATCTCCAACGTGCCCGGGGTGCGTGAGCCGCGGTACCTCAACGGCGCCCGGCTGGTCGGCAACTACCCGATGTCGCTGACGCTCAACGGCCAGGCCCTCAACATCACGCTGACCAGCACGGCGGACAGCCTCGACTTCGGGCTGGTGGGTTGCCGCCGCAGCGTTCCGCACCTGCAGCGGCTGCTCAGTCACCTCGAGACGTCACTGAAGGAACTGCAGCGGGCGGTCGGCCTCTGAGCTGGCTGCGGTAGGACGCCGGGGCGGTGCCGAACCACCGCCTCGATGAGCGTGACAGCACGCTCTGCTCCGCATAGCCCAATTCCCGGGCGAGGTGCGACAGGCTGATGCCGGTGGTGCGCAGATAGCGGTCGGCGGTCTCTTTGCGCACCTCGTCGAGGAGTGCCGCGAAGGTGGTGCCGTGGTCGGTGAGCCTGCGCTGCAACGTCTTCGGGTGCAAGTGAAACTGGGCGGCTACCACTTCCAGGCTCGCCGCCCCGGTGGGCAACAGTTGCCGGACGATGGTGCGCACCGATTCCTCGATGCCGGCGCCCAGGGGCGTGATGCTGCTCAGGTAGTCGACGACGGCGCGGTGGGCGAGGTCGTCACGGTTCAGCGGCCGGGCCAGATCGGCGGTGCGCACCGTGAAGCCGCCACGGCGTTCGGCGAAGTGGGGCGTGGTACCGAAATATCGGGCATAGCCCGATCTCGGCGTCAGCGGGTCATGCGGCAGATGCACCGAGACGGCGGCGAACTCCGCTCCCATCAGGAGGCGGAACACCCCGAGTGAGACGCCCAGAGCGAGTTCCATCGTCTGCGGGCAGTCGATCGCCTCGTCGAGCCGGAACTCGAGCGCGATGAAGGACAGTTTCGGGTCCGTCAGCGGCGCGATGGAGAGGACGATCGCGGGACTGTAGGCCGCCATGAATGTGCTGAAGATGGCCAGTGCGTCAGCCACCGTTGCCGCCGTGCGCGCCGCCACCCCCACCGGACCGAGGATCTCAATGCCCTGGCCGTGAGCCAGCCGCCGGCCGAAATCGGGTGTGGCGGTGGCTTCAGCGGCCGTTTCGAGCGCCCTGATGACGGCCCGGATCGGGATGAACGCGTCGTAGTTGCCGACATCCTGTTCCCGGATGCCCGTCGATCGCAGCAGCGCGGCCGGGTCGCCACCCAGCTCCGCGACCAGCCGCGGGTAGTTCGAGAGCGCGGTCCCGCGCACCACCGACATGTCCCGGATTGTCAAAAAGATGTCCTGGTATGTCAAGACACGGAAATGCCGACCGGCGCATGGTGGAGCCAGAATTCGTTACACGACAGGGGATTTGAGATGACAGCTACCGCCGAGACTTCGGTCGAGCAGATCGCGGCGCTGGCGGCGCGGCCGGCCGGCGCCCCGGTGCTGATGGTCAATCTGCTGAAGTTCAAGGCCACGGGTGGGCTGGAGTCCTATCAGCGATACACCCGAGAGGTCGCGCCCTTGCTGGCACGGGTCGGTGGCGTCGTGCGCTACGGCGGGAACTCGCCGACCAACGTCATCGGCGTCGGCGAAAAGCCATGGTGGGATGCCATTCTCATCGTGGAGTACCCGACTCCGCAAGCGTTCATGGACATGGTGTCGACGCCGGAGTATGCCCTAGTGCACGAACACCGCGCTGCCGGGCTGGAACGGGGCGAGCTGATAGCCACCTCCTCGTGGTCCGTGTCCACCGGGGACTAACGTCCCCGATTTTCAGAACACCTTCGCTTTGCACCGGAATCTCGGGGTGTAATAGCGGGCATGGAACTGATGATGCCCACCGACTCGATGTTTCTGTTCACCGAATCTCGGGAGCATCCGCTGCATGTAGGTGGTTTGTCGCTGTTCCAGCCGCCGGAGGGGGCGGGTCCGGAATTCGTCCGGGAGTTCTACGAGAAGTTGATCGCCAACGACGAATTTCAGCCGACGTTCCGTAAGCACCCCGCGACGATCGGCGGCGGTATCGCGCGGGTCGCCTGGGCCTATGACGACGAGGTCGACGTCGACTACCACGTCCGGCGCTCGGCCCTGCCGTCGCCGGGGCGCGTGCGTGACCTGCTCGAACTGACCTCGCGGTTGCACACCAGCCTGCTGGACCGGCACCGCCCGCTGTGGGAACTGCATGTCGTCGAGGGACTCAACGACGGGCGCTTCGCCATGTACACGAAGATGCACCACGCGCTGATCGACGGGGTCTCGGCGGTGAAGCTGATGCAGCGCACCATGTCGACCGACCCGGACGACACCGAGGTCAAGGCGATGTGGAACCTCCCGCGACCGCCCCGGCCGCCGAAGCCCCCGACCGACGGCGGCGGGTCAAACCCGCTGAGCGCCTTGGTCAAGATGGCGGGATCGGTTGTGGGAGTGGCGCCTTCGACGCTGAGGCTGGCGCGCGCCGCGCTGCTCGAGCAGCAGCTGACGCTGCCGTTCGCCGCGCCGCACACCATGTTGAACGTGAAGGTCGGCGGGGCCCGGCGGTGCGCCGCCCAGTCCTATTCGCTGGACCGCATCAAGGGCGTCAAGCAGGCCGCGGGCGTGACCGTCAACGACGCCGTGCTGGCGATGTGCGCCGGCGCCCTGCGCTACTACCTGATGGACCAGGACGCGCTGCCGGACACGCCGCTGGTGGCGATGGTGCCGGTCAGCCTGCGGTCGGAAGCCGACGCCGACAGCGGTGGCAACAAGGTGGGCAGCATCCTGTGCAATCTCGCGACCAACGTCGAGGACCCGGCCGATCGGCTGGAGGTCATCGCCGAGTCGATGCGCCGCAACAAGAAGGTGCTTGCCGACTTGCCGTCGTACCAGGTGATGGCGTTGTCGGCGCTGAATATGGCGCCGCTGACGCTGGCTGGGGTGCCGGGATTCCTCTCCGCGGTGCCGCCACCGTTCAACATCGTCATCTCCAACGTGCCCGGGGTGGGCGACCCGCTGTACTACGGCGGCGCCAAGCTGGACGGAAGTTACCCGCTGTCGAACATCCCGGACGGTCAGGCGCTGAACATCACCCTGGTCAACAACGGCGGCAACCTCGACTTCGGTCTGGTCGGCTGCCGTCGCAGCGTGCCGCACCTGCAGCGGTTGCTCGCGCACCTGGAGACCTCACTGAAGGATCTGGAGCAGGCCGTAGGGGTCTAACCGGGTGCCCAAGCTGAGTGCCGGACTGTTGCTGTACCGGGAGCGAGCCGGTGTGGTCGAGGTGCTGATCGCGCATCCGGGCGGGCCGTTCTGGGCGCGCAAGGACGACGGCGCCTGGTCGATCCCGAAAGGCGAGTACGGCGAGGGCGACGACCCGTGGGTGGCGGCGCAGCGTGAGTTCGCCGAGGAATTGGGTTTGCCGGTGCCCGCCGGGCCGCGCCTGGACTTCGGACCGGTCAAGCAACCCAGCGGCAAGGTGGTGACGGCCTTCGCGGTCCGGGCCGATCTCGACGTCACCGATGCGCGCAGCAACACCTTCGAGATGGAGTGGCCACGCGGCTCGGGCAGGATGCGAGAGTTTCCCGAGGTGGACCGCGTCGGCTGGTTTTCGGTGGCGCAGGCGCGCGACAAATTGCTCAAGGGCCAGCGGGTCGTCCTGGATCGGCTGATGTCACACCCGAGCCTGGAGGGCTTGTCGGAGGGGTTCTGACCACCACCGACCGCTGTGCCATTTCTGGATGAAGGTATGGCGTTGAGGTGCGGCAGTCGAGAAAATTTGCGGCATCGTCACTGCCGGGACGTGCGGTGCGGATGGACCACGGAGAATTCGCGATTTCCGAGGGCAATCGGATGGCATCGCCTTGCCGGCGCCCGAACTTCGAATTCGCTGAGGCTTTCCGCCGGAGGGGAAATGCCGATGTCGGTGCGTGGTGGGACGGAGCCCGGGGTTTTCCACGACATAATTGACGGGTAAGTACGTGCTGGTTCCGTTACCGTGTCCATAAGCGTTGTCGCCGCGGTTATATTTCGAAATCCTGATATTGCTCAGTTCAATTTCAGCGAACTCATTAGTGGCCATTTCGGGGCGGATTTCTCGCAGCCGAAATAGGAACGTCGAAGGCGCCGGCGCGTCGACAGTTGCTGGCCCGCTGCGGACAAACGCAGGCCGGACAACGGATTCCGCCGCGGCAGCCGAATCCGAGAAACACAACTCGCGATTTCTGGGCACACTGCACACCCGCACTGTGCAGATTGCACAGCGCGACATAAATTCACGGCGTTTTTCGCACATCGCTGCGCAAGAGGGTCGTATGCCCTGTATAAACGTGCCCGGTGGCGTGATGAATGTTTGAGCCGCAACAGAATGCAGCTGTCTTTCTTGGGACAACTGCCGATTCTGCATAGCTGCTGGGATTCGTTACCCATGCAATGCCGCAACACCCGTCCGCCCCGACTTGAATACATAATTTTTGGAGTTCACGTGTCTTCATACCTCGTCGCAGTTCCCGGAGCTCTTGCCGCAGCATCGACGGATTTATCTGCCATCGGCCTGGCGATCAGATCGGCCACCGCGTGGGCGGCACCCTCGACGATCGGGATAGCCGCGGCGGCCCAGGACGAGGTGTCGGCGGCGATCGCGCGCTTGTTCGGCGGTTTCGGCGAGGAGTTCCAGTCCATCACCGCGCAGACGGCGAAGATTCACGAGCGCATGGTGTGGGCGCTCGCCGAGGGGGAGGCGGCCTACGCACGCGCTGAAGCAACCAACGCATCGCCGCTGCAACCCTTCCTGAACGACGTGATGGGTGTGGTGAACGCGCCGACGGAGTTCCTGCTCGGGCGTCCGATCTCCGGCGATGGCGCGAACGGGGTGGACGGGACGGGGCAGAACGGTGGTGATGGCGGGATCCTGTTCGGTAACGGCGGCCGAGGTGGTTCGGGTGCGCCTGGGCAGGCGGGCGGCAACGGGGGAGCGGCCGGCAGTCTGACGGGTAACGGCGGCAATGGTGGTGCCGGCGGTGATGCGATAACCCCGGGTGGGCGCGGCGGCAACGGCGGCAACGGCGGTGCGGGCTCGGAGCAGGGGGCCGCGGGCAATGGCGGAGCCGGTGGGGCCGGTGCCGCAGGCGCGCCTGGTCAGGCCGGCGGCGCCGGTGGCAACGGTGGCGCCGGTGGCATCGACAACGACCTCATCAATGGTCAGGGCGGAGTTGGCGGCGCGGGTGGCAAGGGTGGCGCAGGCGGCGTGGGCACATCCGGCGGCGCGGGTGTGGTCGGCGGGCCGGGTGCGGCCGGCGGGGCCGGTGGGCTCGGCGGCGCCGGAGGCAGTGGTGCGAGCACCTTCGGCGGGATCAACGGCAACGGTGGCGTAGGTGGTGACGGCGGTACCGGCGGTGCTGGCGGCAGCGGCGGCGCCGGGGTCAATGCGGTTGGTGCGGCCGGCGGCACCGGAGGTGTCGGGGGTAACGCCGGAGCCGGCGGCGCCGCGGGTGCAGGCGGTAGCGGGGGTGTCGCGGGCGGCTATGGCCACGGCGGTACCGGCGGTGTCGGCGGTGACGGCGGAGCCGGTGCTGCCGGGGCTGCCGGAGTGGCCGGCTTTGCCGGTGGCAGTGGCGGTGACGGCGGGGCCGGTGGTGGCTCTGGTGCCGGTGGGGTTGCGGGTCATGGTGGCGCCGGCGGTACCGGTGGCGCGGGCGGTAACGCCGGTGCTGATACCGGTGTGGGCGGTGTCGCGGCGCCCGTCGGTGGCGCCGGCGGTGCCGGGGGTAACGGCGGGCACACCGGCAGCGGTGGTGCCGCGGGCAACGGTGGTGCCGGTGGACAAGGTGGTGCCGGCGGTAACGGCGCCAACGGGGCCAACGGCACCGGCAGTCTGGCCGGCGACAGCGGTGGCGGCGGTGGGGCCGGCGGGGTCGGCGGTCGAGGCGGCGATTCCGGGCCCGGCGGGGTCAACGGTGCTGCCGGCGGTGGTGGTAAAGGCGGCGACGCGGGCAACGGCGGCAATGGCACCAGCGGTGGCGGTGGCGGGGCCGGCGGTAAGGGTGGCGACGGCGGGGCGGCCGGCACCTCCGGCAGTGGCGGGGTGGCGAGCGCCGGCGGCGGGGCGGGCGGCAACGGTGGGGCGGGCGGCAACGGCGGCGCGGCTGCGGCTAATTCGAGCTACGCCGGCGGCGCGGGTGGTAACGGCGGGGTTGGCGGCGCCGGTGGATTCGGCGACAACGCCGCAACCGCCGGCTCGGGTGGGCGGGGCGGTAATGGTGGTGCCGGCGGCACGTGGACGCAGAGCGCGTCGCCGCAAGCCGCCGCTAACGGCGGCGCCGGCGGGGCCGCCGGTAGTGGCGGGGCCGGCGGTGCCAGCACCGGAGGAATTTCGAAGAACAATGCTGGGGCCGGCGGCGCCGGCGGCACGGGTGGCGCTGGCGGCGCTGGCACTCCCTTCTCTATCGCCAAGCTCCCAGATTTGATTCCGGCGGGTAATGGTGGCGCTGGTGGTGCGGGTGGCAACGGTGGCACGGGCGGGACGGCCGGCACCGGTGGCACGGCCGGCGCCGGCGGCAATGCCGGGGCCGGCGGCACTGGTGGTGCCGGCGGCGACTCCACCTTCGGCGGCCAGGGCTTTGCCGGTGGCACCGGCGGCCAGGGCGGCCAGGGCGGCACCGGCGGCAGCGGCGGCGCGGCCTTCAGCCAGCCGGGCAATGTCGGCGGTAACGCGGGCAACGGAGGTGCGGGCGGCCGGGCAGGCGACGGCGGCGCCAATGGCGGCAGCGGAGGTAACGGCGGCGGCGGAGGCGACGCAGGTAAGGCCGGCGCCGGGGGGACCATCGGCAAGGCCGGAATCGGCGGCGACGGAGGTGCCGGTGGGGACGGCAGCGACGGCATCAAGGGCGCCGAGGCGAATCCGGGCATCGCCGGCGGCAAGGGCGGTACGGGTGGCGCCGGAGGTAACGCGCCCGGCACCGGTGGCGTCGGTGGCAGCGGCGGCGCGGGTGGCAGCGGAGGCAATGGCGGCGACGGCGGCAAAGATGCCATTGCCGCCTCGGGCTACGCACCGGCCGGTGGCGCGGGCGGCAACGGAGGCAACGGCGGCAATGCCGGTACCGGCACCACCGCCGGCAACGGGGGCGTCGGCGGGTCGGGCGGTAGCGGCGGCCATGGCACCGACGGGCTTGTTTATGGAGGGTCAGGTTCCTCGACCTTCGTCAACAGCGGCGGTGACGGCGGTGCGGGCGGCACCGGTGGCAACGGTGGAAACTCCGGTGCCGGCGGCACCAACGGCGCCAGCGGGGCCGGCGGGAACGGCGGTGACGCGGGGAATGGGGGCGACGGCGGCAAGGCTCCCTTCCGTGGCCCCGGTGACGGAGGCAACGGCGGCGCCGGCGGCGCCGCGGGCAAAGCCGGGACCGGCGGAGCGATCAGTTTCGCCGGTGGTGCCGGCGGTAACGGTGGTGCCGGCGGTAACGGTGGTGCCGGCGGTGTGTTCGGAGCCCAGCGCAACGGTGGCGCGGGCGGTAACGGTGGTGCCGGGGGGAACGCGGGCGTCGGAGACGGAGCCGAGACAGCCGGCTCCGGCGGCAACGGCGGCAACGGCGGCAACGGTGCCAACGAGGACGGCGGACGGGCCGGCGCCGCCGGTGGTGCCGGAGGGGTCGGTGGCGCGGGCGGAAACAGCACCGGCGGCCTCACCACGAACACCGCCGGGTCCGGCGGTGATGGTGGCCTCGGCGGAAACGGCGGAAACAGCGATGGCGGGACCGGCGGCGCTGGGGCTGCCGGTGGCGCCGGTGGCGCCGGTGGCAATGCCTCCGGTCCCGGCGGTACCGGTGGCAACGCGGGAGACGGCGGCGCCGGCGGCAATGGCGGCAACGGCCTGAGCGGTGGGGGCGGCGGTAACGGCGGCAATGGCGGCGATGCCGGCAAGGTCGGTACCGGTACCACCACTAACGGCAATGGCGCCTACGGCGGCAATGGCGGCAATGGCGGTGATGGCTCCAACGGGCCCGACGGCGACATCGGCGTCAACGGTGCGAACGGCGGCTCCGGTGGCAATGGCGGCAACGGCGGCAACGCGACCGGCAAGGGCAGCGTCGGCGGCGACGCCGGTAATGGCGGTAACGCCGGTAACGGTGGCAATGGGGGCGCCAGCAACGGTGCGGCGAACGCACCGGACGGTGGCAGAGGCGGTAACGGTGGCAACGCCGGCAGCGCCGGTACCGGCGCCACCGCGGGTTACGGCGGTATTGGTGGCAACGGCGGTAACGGTGGTAACGGCGCCAACGGCATCGATGGCACCATCGGCAACCCGGGGGTCAACGGCGGCAACGGCGGAATCGGCGGTGATGGCGGGACCGCGAGCGGAAACTTCGCCGCCGGCGGTAACGGCGGCACCGGCGGCAACGGTGGCAACGCCGGTGCCGGCGGCGCGGGCGCAGTTGGTGGCGGCGGTGGTGACGGCGGGCGTGGTGGCTCCGGAGGCTTCACCTACGGCGCCGACAGTCAGGCCGGCAACGCCGGCAACGGTGGCAACGGCGGCAACGGCGGTCAAGCGGGACCCAGCACCACCACCGACGTGCCGAATGGCGGCCAAGGCGGCGCCGGCGGTCAAACCGGCGCGGCGGGGTCCGGCAATGGCATAGGTGCCAAAGACGGCAAAGCCGCTATCGGAGGTAACGGCGGCAGCGGCGGCGACGGCGCCGACGCCCAGGCGGCACCATCCGACACCAGAGGGTTGAACGGTGGTCGCGGCGGCACCGGTGGCAGCGGCGGCGCAGCCCTGGGCAAGGGCGGTGTCGGGGGTAACGCAGGCGACGGCGGGAACGGTGGTCGCGGCGGGGATGGCGGGGCGAGCACCCCGGCCGGCTCGTCCACCGCCGCCGCTGCGGGCGGTGACGGTGGTCGGGGCGGGGATGCCGGCCAGGCGGGCAGCGGTGACATCGCGGGTAGTGGGGGCGCAGGCGGCGACGGCGGTGCCGGGGGCACCGGCGCTTCCGGCCGCACCGGCGGTATTGGAGCCAACGGCGTGAAAGGCGGTGCCGGCGGCGTCGGCGGGAACGGTGGCAACGCCACCGGCGCCAACAGCGTGGGCGGCACCGCAGGCGCCGGCGGCGACGGCGGTGACGGCGGCCGCGGTGGGGCCCCCGGTGCTTCCGCCACTGAGGCACCCAACGGCGGCAATGGGGGCGTCGGCGGCAACGCCGGGAAGGCCGGCACCGGGTCGAAGGCGGGCAGCGGCTCGATCGGCGGCGACGGCGGTAACGGCGGCGACGGCACCAACGGCAGCGACGGCGGCGCCGGCAAGGCGGGTATGGCCGGTGGCACCGGCGGTGACGGCGGCAACGGCGGTGGCTCCACCGACAACGACGGCAAGGGCGGCAACGCCGGCAACGGCGGCAACGGCGGCAGGGGCGGGAACGGCGGCGCCGACACCGGGACGGGTGGCACCAACGCACCCAACGGTGGACGAGGTGGCAACGGTGGTGACGCCGGCTACTACGGGACCGGTTTCGGTGGAAGCGGGAACGGCGGCACCGCCGGGAACGGCGGCGCCGGCGGGAACGGCTCGAACGGCAACGCAGGCAACCCCGGCAACGCCGGCGACAACGGCGGCAACGGCGGGGCCGGAGGCAACGGCGGGGTCAGCTACGGCAAACTCGGTGTCGCCGGGGCCGGCGGGGCCGGCGGTAACGCCGGTAATGGTGGCGACGGTGGCACCGATGTTGGGATCGGCAACGTGACCGCACCTAACGGTGGCAACGGTGGCGTCGGCGGCAACGGCGGTAGGGGCGGCACGGGCAGTGGCCAAGGCGCCAGTGGCGCCGGTGGCGCCGGTGGTGCCGGCGGTGCCGGTGGCAACGGTGCCGACGGCAATGACGCCACCTTCAGTGCAGCCGGTGACGCAGGGGGTCGCGGGGGAGCCGGAGGGGCCGGCGGCAATGGTGGCAACGCCGTCGGTAAGGCAACCGCCGGGGCCAGCGGGGCCGGCGGCGCCGGCGGTAGCGGCGGCGACGGCGGCAACGGCTTCGGCACCGCAGGCTACGGCGGGGCGGGCGGCAACGCCGGCAACGGTGGCAACGCCGGGAACGCCGGTACCGGAGGCCTGGTCAGCCCTGTCGGCGGCGCGGGCGGCGCGGGTGGCAGCGGCGGCAACGGAGGCAACGCTGCCGACAACAACATCAGCGGGGCCGGGCTGACCGGCGGTGTCGGCGGCAACGGCGGCAACGGTGGCAGCGGCGGAGTCGGTGATGAGGTGGAGATCGGCGGCGCCGGCGGTGACGGCGGAAAGGGCGGCAACGGCGGCAACCTGAACACCCCGTTCAGCACCTCTCCCGCCGGCGGCAAAGGCGGGGGCGGCGGTAACGGCGGCGCCGGGGGCAGCAGCACCGGCGGCACGGTGAGCAACACGGGCGGCGCAGGCGGCCGCGGCGGTGAAGGCGGTATCGGCGGCACCGGTGCCCCGGGTTCAACCGGCGGCTTCGTGCCTGGCGTGGGCGGTGCCGGCGGCGGCGGCGGCAATGGCGGTGTGGGTGGTGCGGCCGCCAACGCCGGAGCCGTCGGCGGCATCGGCGGCAACGCCGGTGACGGCGGTGACGGGGGCGACGGCGGCAACGCCGCACTCGGTTCCGGCACCGCTGGCGCGGCGGGAGGCAAGGGTGGCGCCGGCGGCCAAGGCGGTGACGGCGGCGACGCGACCGGAGGCACCGGAGGCTCCGGCGGCAGCGGTGGTGGCAGTGGCGATGGTGGACACGGCGGCAGCGGTGCCGACGGTGGCGCTGGTAGCACCGGGCAACCCTCGAACCCCGGCACCAACGGCACCGCACCCGTCGGTGCTACCGGTGGCAGCGGTGGCGCAGGTGGCGCAGGTGCTGACGGAGGTAAGGGCGGAAACTAGGCTTCACCGCCCGAATTGCCCTGAAGCACAACAGGATTGGGGACCCCGCGGTCAAGTGATGGCCGACCGCGAGGCGGCCGGTAGGCGATGCGGCCGGGAGGCATTGCGGCACTTGGGGTTCGGGCGCTTCTTGAGTACTGCGCTGCCCGGGTGTGCGTCGCCGGCCGGTCTGGAAGCCACAGCGGCCGCCCGCTTGCCGCACGCGCGGTCAGCGGGCGAACCGCGGCAGCAGCCGATCGTCACCCCGCGGGGGTGACGATCGCGGCTCAGCTGCCGTTGCGTCCCGGACGTCCCCCGGCCATGTTGATCATCAGCGGTATCGGGGTGGCGATCGGCCGCAGCGCCTCGGCGTCGTCGTAGACGCCGATCGTGTATTCACCCGTGGTCTCAATCGCGAACGACAGCTGCGGCGTGAAACACCGGTACTTGGAAGGCTTGTCCTCGTCCGGCCATTGCCAGGCCGAGCGGACCGTGCCCCGGATGGTCCCGGCCGGGTCTTTGCAGACGATGAACAACTCCGGATCGAAATCCCCACCGGACGGCGCGTGAACGACGAGCACCAGCGGGACGGTCAGCCACACCGGGGTCTGGTTGACCTCATAGCTGGTGATCGGCACCCGGGTTGCGTCGATCGCGGAATCATCGATGTTGGCGGAGCCCGCCACGAGCAAAGCGGCTACATGCATCACGACATCTTAAGGGCGATCTGCCCGCGCGCCAGCCTATTCGGCAGGCTCGCCGAAATTTTCGGCGCTCGGTTCGTCCGTCTGCCCCGTCTCGGCCAACAGGATCGACATCGGGACCGGTGTGGACAGCTCGAATTTGCCCTCGGCGTCGTAGTAGACGCCGAGGGTGTACTCGCCCTCAGTTTCCACCGGGAAGGAGAGTTCCTGCGTGAAGCAGCGGTATTTGGAGGCGCGATTGCCGTCGTCCGGCCAGTGCCACGCCGCCCGCAGCGATCCTCGGGGAGTTCCGGCCGGGTCCTTGCAGACGACGTGGATCTCCGGGTCGTAGTCGCCGCCCGCCGGGGCGTGAACCACCAGGACGACCGGGACCGTTGCCCACAAAGGCATTTGATCGACCTGGAACCACGCCATGGGTATCGACGTGGCATTGATGGCGCCCTGTTCGTCGAACGCGGCGGTGCGCGGAACGAACAGCGCAGAGACGTGCAGCATTTCGTCATCTTAAGGGCCGCGGGTGCCCAGAACCGTTATTCCCGGCGCAGCGCATGCCACGCCAGGTCGGCGATGGCCACGCAGTAACCGTCGTCGACGGGATCCTCCATGTAGAGGCTGCGTACGTAGATGGGTGCCGTCACGATCTGGATCGCCGCAACGGTGTGCACGCCGTCGCGCAGCTCGCCACGCTCCCGGGCCCGATCGATAACGGAGCGAAGAACACTGAAACGGTGCTGCCAGAACAGCATTCGAGTTTCGCCGTCGTGGTGGCCGCCCCGGCTGTCCATCACCATCACCCGATGGAAGGTGCGGCCGATAGGGGTGTTGACATCCGCGGCGAGCGTGCGGGCGAGGGCAAGCAGGTCACCGCGCAGCGACCCGGTGTCCAACGTCGAACGGAAGACTTCGGCATCGCGGACCGCGGCATCGACGATCAGTTGCTGACGGTTCCCCCAGTAGTGATAGATCGTCGCGACATCCAGCCGATGCCGCTCCGCCATCGCTTCCACGCTGAATCGTTCGACACCCCAACGTGCCAGCTCGTCGAGCACTGCCGGCATCACCCGCGCGCGGAGCTCCGCGGGTATGGCAACCGGAGATACGTCCGGTCTTTGCGACGGCCGCATGTGCTCTACCGTACGACTCGAACACCGTGCTGGAGTACTACTTGGCGCCGAGGCCGGGAACGATGTCACCCAGGCTGAACGTCAGCGGCTGTTCCAGTTGCTCGTAGGTGCAGGAACGCGGGTCACGGTCCGGACGCCACCGGTTGAACTGGGCGGTGTGGCGGAACCGCGCGCCTTCCATATGGTCGTAGCGCACCTCGACCACCCGCTCGGGTCGCAGCGGCACGAACGACAGATCCTTGCCCGCGTTCCACCGCGACCCTTCGTTCTTGCGGGGAGTGCGTTCGCCGGCCTCGTGCGCGGCCCAGTTCCAGGGATGCACGTCGAAGCCGGTGACCAGGGACTGCAACTCGGTGAACAACCGCCGGCGCTCGGCCATCGGGAAGGCGCCGATCACGCCCACCGAGGCCAGTTGCCCGTCGTCCTGGTACAACCCGAGCAGCAGCGAGCCGATCGCATCGTCGCCGGACTTGTGCACCCGGTACCCGGCGACCACACAGTCCGCGGTGCGTTCGTGCTTGATCTTGAACATGACCCGCTTGTCCGGCTGATAGGTCACGGTCAGCGGCTTGGCGATCACGCCGTCCAGGCCGGCGCCTTCGAACTCCTCGAACCAGCGCTGCGCGACGGCCCGGTCGGTGGTGGCGGGGGTGACGTGGATCGACGGCCCGGAGCCGTCCAGCGCGTCGACCAGCGCGGCGCGCCGTTCATCGAACGGGCGCTTGGTGTAGTCGTCGTCGCCCAGCGCCAGCAGGTCGAACGCGATGAAGGAGGCCGGTGTCTGCTGGGCGAGCATCCGCACCCGCGAATCGGCGGGATGGATACGTTGTTGCAGCGCCTCGAAATCCAGCCCCCGGTCGGTGGCGATCACGATCTCGCCGTCGAGCACGCAGCGTTGCGGCAGCTCGGCCCGGACCGCCGCGACCAACTCGGGAAAGTAGCGCGTCATCGGCCGCTCGTTGCGGCTGCCCAGCTCCACGTCGTCACCGTCGCGAAAACAGATGGAGCGGAAGCCATCCCACTTGGGCTCATAGGACGCATCCGGCGGGATCGTCTTGACTGACTTGGCCAGCATCGGCGAAACCGGTGGCATGACGGGTAAGTCCATTGCTTCATTCTGGCCTGCGGCATGCTGGACTGTGGATATGGCCGCTGCAGCAGAAGAACTCGACGTCGACGGTATCGCCGTGCGGGTGACCAATCGCGACAAGGTCTATTTCCCCAAGCTCGGCTCGAACGGCACCAAGGGCCGGTTGATCGACTACTACGTGTCGGTGTCCCAGGGCCCGATGCTCGCGCCGCTGCGCGACCGTCCCACCCATCTGCAGCGGTTCCCCGACGGGATCGACGGCGAGGAGATTTACCAGAAGCGGGTGCCGCAGCACCATCCCGCCTACCTGGAGACGTGCCGGGTCACCTTTCCGTCCGGCCGGACCGCGGACGCACTGAGGGTCACCCACCCCGCCGCGATCGTGTGGGCGGCACAGATGGGCACCGTCACCCTGCATCCCTGGCAGGTGCGGTGCCCGGATACCGAACATCCCGACGAGTTGCGGATCGATCTGGACCCACAGCCGGGCACCGGGTTCGAGCAGGCCCGGACGGTCGCGGTGGACGTGTTGCGGCCGCTGCTCGACGAACTCGGGTTGACGGGTTACGCGAAGACCTCCGGGGGACGCGGCGTCCACGTGTTCCTGCGGATCGCCACCGAGTGGGACTTCATCGCGGTACGCCGGGCGGGCATCGCGCTGGCCCGCGAGGTCGAGCGCCGTGCCCCGGAGCAGGTGACCACGTCGTGGTGGAAGGAAGAACGGGGCGAGCGCATTTTCATCGACTTCAACCAGAACGCGCGGGACCGCACCATGGCCTCGCCGTATTCGGTGCGGCGCACCCCGATCGCGACCGTGTCGATGCCGCTGTCCTGGGACGAGCTGGCAGGCGCCGACCCGGACGACTACACGATGGCAACCGTCCCCGACATCGTCGCGCGCCGCGACGATCCGTGGGCCGGGATGGACGATGACGCCCAGTCCATCGCCGCGCTGCTGGACATGGTGGACGCCGACGAGGAGCGCGGCCTGGGCGACATGCCGTACCCGCCGAACTACCCGAAGATGCCGGGCGAACCGAAGCGCGTTCAGCCGTCGCGGGACACCGATCGCAAGAAGTGAAGAACCCACCCGGGTATGCCCGATCGCACATATTCTGTGACGCGGGGCTATCCGAAGCAGGTGACATGGACCTTCATCTGACGGACAAGATCGCCGTCGTTACGGGCGCCAGCCGGGGGATCGGCCTGGCAGTCACCAAGGCATTCGTGGACGCGGGCGCACACGTGGTGGCCGGGTCGCGGACCCCCGGTAAGGACCTGCTCGCCCTGGAAGAGGCCGGTCACGTGACGTACGTATCGGTCGACCTGGCCCGCCCCCGGGGCGGCGAGGAGTTGATCGCCGCCGCCGCCCGTCGCGGCGGGGTCGACATCCTGGTCAACAACGTCGGCGGCGCCACTCCCCGCCCGGCGGGTTTCGTCGGCATCACCGACGACGAGTGGCAGGCGTCCTGGGAGCTGAACATGATGGGCATCGTGCGGCCCACCCGCGCCGCAGTGCCGGAGATCCAACGTCGCGGTGGCGGTTCCATCGTGATCATCGGTTCGATCAACGCCTATTACCCCGGCGCGGTGACCTACGACTATTGCGCCACCAAGGCCGCCGTCACCAATCTCGCCAAGGCGTTGTCAAATGAGTTGGGGCCGTTGAATATTAGGGTCAATTCGATCAGCCCGGGACTGGTGATGACCGAGAAGTGGATCGAGGGGGGCCTGGCCGACGGACTGGCCGCCGCCAACGGCGAACCCGCAGACGACGTGCTGGCCAACATTATGGAAGACACCCCGACGGGCCGCTTCACCACCCGGGAACAGGTGGCCGACCTCGTGCTCTTTCTCGCCAGCGACCGTGCCGGCAACATCAACGGGTCCGACTACCGCATCGACGGCGGGTTCGTTCCAACGCTGTGAGCCGACGTCGTCAAGCCGTGAGCATCCGCACCCGCGAAGCGGCTCCGGTGCACAAGCTCCCTGAAACCCGACCCTCATGACATCGGCAGTCGCAAATCGGTAATTAGCTGGCGGCACGCAGATAAGTGCTCTCGGCCGTTTTCAATGCATGCGCCGGACCGTCAGAAATTTCATCTCAAGGTAAGACAAGAACGCCGTCCTGGCGGTTAATAACCGCAGTTCAAAGCATATATGTGAGACGTCACCCAGGACGCTACGTCAGGTATTCGTCGCAATTCTCTGGAACCTGTTGACCTGCAGGCAAGCACCGGCCATCCTCGTTCGAAGATTTTGCGGCATGGTTGCTCGGAGGTGCGGAATGACGTTTGTCAGCGTGATGCCGGAGACGGTTCTGGCGGCGGCTTCGGACGTGGTGCTTATCGGTTCGTCGGTCACCAACGCCAACGCGGCGGCGGCGGGTTCGACCACGACGTTGCTGGCCGCCGGCGCGGATGAGGTGTCGGCGGCCATTGCGGCGCTGCTAGGTGAGCACGGGCAGGCCTATCAGTCGATCAGCGCACAAGTCGCTTCGTTTCAGCAGCGGTTTGTGCAGGCCCTCAACGCAGGGGCGGGCGCTTATGCGACCGCCGAGGCGGCCAATGTCGCGTCGTTGCAGTCCCTCGAGCAGGGCGTCCTGAGTGCGATCAACGCGCCCTTCAACGCGTTGTTGGGGCGCCCGCTGATCGGCAACGGCAGAAATGGAACCCCGGGGACCGGCCAGGCCGGAGGGCCGGGCGGGATTCTGTGGGGTAACGGGGGTGATGGCGGGTCCGGGGCGGCGGGGCAAAACGGCGGTGCCGGCGGATCGGCGGGGTTGTTCGGTGCTGGCGGAACAGGTGGGGCCGGCGGGGTCGGCCTGGTCGGCAAGACCGGTGCGGTGGGTCAGACGGGCGGTCTCGGCGGTACGGGTGGAACCGGCGGGATCGGCGGCCAGGGCGGGCTGCTGTTCGGCAACGGCGGCCATGGTGGTGCCGGTGGCATCGGGGGCACCGGTGGCGTCGGGGGTCCGCCCACTAGTTCAGGAGTGTTCGGTGCCGGTGGGAAGGGCGGAACCGGCGGGCTAGGGGGCGGGGGTGGCGCGCCCGGATTGTTTGGCAGCGCCGGTCAGGTGGGCGTCGTCGGTGCAACCGGGGCTGACGGCGCTACCGGCGGCTCCACCGGATTCGCGGTCGGGCCCTTCGTCAACAACACCGGTCTGCCCAATAGCCAGATCTACCTCACCGCACTCGGGCAGACGTCACCCGGCCAGTGGTCATGGATCGACCAGAACGGCGTGGCCCACGCGATCGACCACAACGCCGCCAACGCCCCCGACCACCTCACGCACAACGGGGTGAATTACGCCAATATGTCGTTCACTCTCGACCAGACCGGTAACTTCTCGATTCCGTCCGAGTTCCAGGGCGGCCGGATATTTCTGTCGATGAAGCAGCCGCTGTACATCGGCATCAGCCCCGACAACATGGGCTGGGCGGGCCTTGACCCCGCGAATCCTGCCGATCCCAATTACAACACGGTTTACGACTGGTATGAGCTGACGTACAAATATGGCGCAATTCCCTTTGGCGGCAACACAACCCAGGTGGACCAGTTCGGGCTGCCATTCTCGTTCACGCTGACGCAGGATTCCACCGGGTTCTCGGACACCCGTGGCATGACACTGTCGCGGGCTCAGGTGTTCCAGCAGTACACGACCACGCTCCCGGCCGAGTTCCAGTCGTTGATCATCAACGACGGCACCGGCAACCCGCTGCGGATTCTGGCCCCGCGCACCGCCCAGCCCGGCGCCTTGGCCTCCTGGCTTGACCCTGCCATCAACAACTTCTGGTCGACGTATCAAACCCATCCATTCCTGTACGACGGACCCGGCTACACGGTGACCGGCAACGTCGACGCGGGAAACCTGTTTGTCTACAACCTGACCCCCGACGGGGGCAGCGCCACGAGCTACACGATGGTCATGCCGACGACGGCGCAGACCTTTGCCGCCAATGGCCCGTTCGTCGGCGTCGGCCAACAGGGGGCGTTCCTCGCAGAACTCAACGCCGCGTTCAACCGCGGTGTGGCGAATTCTCCGGACCAGTGGGCCAATGTCGATGCCTACTATCCGACGGGCGGGCGGTGGAACAACTGGTCAGAGTTCTTCCACGCCAACAGCATTGACGGCCTCGCCTACGGCTTCCCCTTCGACGACGTGAACTCCCAGAGTTCAGTGCTGATCCTTGGCAACTCGCTGCCGCCGACCCGCCTGTCGTTCGACCTTCCCTAGAGAGGAACCTTTCTGATGGTGTACGTTCTGGCCGTTCCCGAGGAATTAGTCTCGGCCGCAACGGATTTGGCGGGCATTGGCTCGGCGCTGAAGTCCACGAACGTCGCGGCGGCGCTTCCGACGACGCAATTGCTGGCCGCCGGGGCGGATGAGGTGTCGGCGGCGGTTGCCGCGGCCTGGGGCGAGTACGGGCAGGCCTATCAGGCAATCAGTGCGCAGGTCGTGGGATACCACCGGCAGCTTGTGCAGGCTCTGGGTGCGGGGGCGAGGGCTTATGCGGTCGCGGAGGCCGGCAATGGCTCGTTGTTGCAGACCCTTGAGCAGGACGTGATGGGCGTGATCAATGCGCCCTTCAACGCGTTGTTGGGACGCCCGTTGATCGGTAAGGGCAGCAACGGAGCCGCGGGGACCGGGCAGGCCGGCGGGCCGGGCGGGATCCTGTGGGGCAACGGTGGTGACGGCGGGTCCGGGGCGCCGGGACAAACCGGGGGCGCCGGCGGCGCGGCGGGATTGTTCGGCACTGGCGGGACGGGTGGGGCGGGGGGAGCTGGGCTGATCGGCCCCACCGGCCTCGCGGGTCAGGGCGGCGGTATCGGCGGCACCGGCGGGGCGGGTGGGGTCGGCGGTCACGGTGGGCTGTTATTCGGCAACGGTGGGACGGGCGGCGCCGGCGGGGTCGGCGGCACTGGCGGGCTGGGTGGCCCAGCCGACGGTTCAGGTGCGGTCGGTGCCGGCGGTACGGGCGGCACCGGCGGCGTCGGGGGTGCGGGTGGCGCGGCCGGCCTGCTCGGCAGGGCCGGTCAGGCGGGCGTCAGCGGCAACACTGGTGCCACCGGTGGCGGCACGGGCGGTGGTGGCGGCACGGGCGGTGGTGGCGGTATCGACGGCTTCACGGAAATCTTCCGCGACGATTTCACCGGCGCCGCGGGTTCGACCGTCAACCGGTCGAATTGGATTTACGACCTCGGCACGCAGTATGGATTCGGCAACTCAGCGCCCCAGTGGGGCACCTGGGAGATCGAGACGATGACTGACAGCACCCAGAACGTCTATCTCGACGGCAACGGCCACCTCGCGATCAGCCCGGTCAGGGACCCCGCCGGCCATTGGACGTCGGGCCGGATCGAGACGGTGCGCACCGACTTCGCGGCGCCGCCGGGCGGGGTGATGCGCATCGAGGCGTCGATTCAGCAGCCCAACGTCAACACCACGAACGGTCAGGGCTACTGGCCGGCGTTCTGGGCGCTCGGCGAGGCGGCGCGGCCCGTCGGTGCCACGAACTGGCCATGGATCGGCGAACTGGACATCATGGAGTCCATCAACGGCCGCGGCTCGGTGTGGTCAACGCTGCACGGCAATGTCTGGGGAGGCGGGCCGCCGTTCAACGAGCCCACCGGAATCAGCTCCGGCGAACACCCCGTCCCGAACGCGGGAACGAGCTACCACACCTACGCCGTCGAATTGGATCGCAGCACGAGCGTCGAGCAGCTGCGCTACTACCTGGACGGCAACAACTACTTCACCATCAACTCCAACCAGGTCTCCGCAACCGACTGGAACAACGCCACCCACCACGGGTTCTTCCTCATCTTGGACGTGGCGATGGGCGGATCCTTCCCGAACGCGTTCGGCGGAGGTCCCACCGGTGCAACGGTTTCCGGGCAGCCCATGCTCGTCGACTACGTCTCGGTGTCCACCAAAGGCTGATCCTGCCGAGGGCTCGTCATCAGCGCCTTCTTGAGCTCTTCGTAGGCCTGCTGCGTGTAGTGGGCCAGCCTGGACATGTCGTCGATCGCCGCGGCGTTGCTGACGAAGCCGAAATCCATGCTGTCGTGGTAGGACGCCAGCGTGGCGTTGAGCCCGATCGACGCGGCCAGCGCGGAGACCGGGTAGATGCCGAGCAGGCGCGCGCCGTTGAGGTAGCGGACCTCCTTCGCGCCTGCCACGTTCGAGATCACCAGGTTGCAGGCGGGATGCGTGACCCGGTCCAGGTGCGTGGAGGAGCCCAGGCCCGCCAGCGCGACCAGTCCCACGGCGTAGGTCATCGCCGCTTCTTTGGACATGGCGGCCAGCTCCCTCTTGGCGGCGGCCACCGACTCCGTCACCTGATGAATCCGCTCGGTCATCTCGGCGGCCGGCTCGCCGAGCCGCACGAACAGCGCCGAGACCCGGGTGCCGATCGTCGCGTCGTCGCCGTCGCGCAGCGAGACCGGGCACATCGCGATGAACGGGTGCCCGAAGGCGCGCCCCGTCTCGCGCAGATACGCGTGCAGTCCCGCGTCGACGATGCTGGCGGCGACGTCGTTGAGGGTGGCTCCGAAATGGCGGCCGACGTCGTGCATCTCGTCCAGCGGCAGCGTCAGCGTGGCGAAGCTGCGCCCGATCTTGAGCGGTTCGTTGGTGGGCGCGTGGTGGGCCGCGAACGGCAGGCTGCCCTCGAGGTGGGATGTGAACAGACCGGCGAACACCTTGCGCAGCGCGGTGACCGAAACCTGATTGAGCGCACCCACCTGGGTGATGGCGCCGCGGATCGAGTCGGTGATACGCCCGATCAGCGGTGTCGGCGGGTGCGGCGTCGGCGCGGGCGCGTCGAGCGCAAACGCGGGTTTGGGGATGGTCGGCTCGTCGGAGAGGTTGAGACCGTCGTACAACCGCTTCAGGCCCGACTCGCCGTCGATGATGCAGTGATGCGTCTTGGTGTAGATCGCGAACATCCGGTCCGGCAGGCCGTCGATGATCCAGCAGCGGAACAGCGGCCGGCTGCGATCGAGTTGCGCCTCGTGCAGGTCGGCGACCAATCGCAGCAGGTCGTCATAGCTGGATCCGTCGGGCAACGCGAGGTGCTCGACGTGATAGTGCGGGTCCCACGTGTCCACCTCGCGGAAGTGGGGCCCGCCGCGGTTCAGTAGCTCCGGCACGTAATTGAACGGCGGTGCCGGCGAGCAGGCCCGGTAGGAATCCACAATCTCGCGCACCAGCGACTCGCGGCCGGGCGGCTTCTGGAACAGCAGCATCGCACCGACGTGGGTGGTGCTGCCCGGTGACTCGATCAGCAGCCATGAAAGGTCGAGCGGCGGAATCGGTTTGGTCATCACGCATCTCCTGTCCAGGGGAGATGGTCCGCTCGGCGGGTGATCGCCGCGAGGGCATTAGGGCCCTGTTCGGGCACCCTTTGGTCACTTGCCGCCGTTCAGGCTTGTATTCGCGCCCACTTATATACAGTGGAGACTCGTGCGCCAGTCCGAGAACGTCAGCTCCGCTCGTAGCTTGCTGCCGTCGCCGGACGCGCAGGCGAAGCACACACCGCAGAGCGGATTCCGCGACGACATCGAGGGCTTGCGCGGTTTCACGTTGCTGGCCATCGTCGGCTGGCACATCTCCATGCCCGGTGTCAGCGGCGGCTTCGTCGGCCCGGACATCTTCTTCGAGATCTCCGGCTTCGTGATCACCGGGCAGTTGTGGAAACAGGTAAGCACCACCGGCACCGTCGGGCTGAAGAAGTTCTACGGGGCACGGTCGCGGCGACTGCTGCCGGTGTCGGCGACGATCGGCGTCATCACCGCCATCGCCGCGGCCTTCCTGCTGCCCGTGGTGCAGGCCCAGAGCGCTTTGAAGGACGCCATCGCCTGCGCGCTGTACGTACCCAACTTCTGGTTCATCGTCCAACAGGTCGACTATTTCGCCGGTGGCGCGCCCTCGCCGTTCCAGCACTACTGGACCCTGGGCGTGGAGGAACAGTTCTATCTGCTCTGGCCACCCATGATCGTCGGTACGGCGTGGCTGATCCGGCGGTTGCGCCGGCGCAAGAAATCCGCCGACGCGCCGCCGACGCCGCCCTCGAAGACTCCCTATCTGGTGCTGGTCACGACGATCGCGTTGTCGTCGTTCCTGCTGTCGCTGCTGGTCACCTACGTGATGCCGCTCGCGGCGTACTTCTCGTTGTTCACTCGGGCCTGGCAGCTGGCGCTGGGTGCCCTGGTGGCCCTGACCGCCAACCAGTGGAGCCGGCTCCCGGAGCGCGCCGCGGTGACCATCGGCTGGATCGGTACCGCGATGGTCCTGGTGGCCTGCGTCTTCTACACCCCGGACATCCCGTATCCGGGCACTGCCGCGTTGCTGCCCGTGCTGGGCACGGCGCTGGTGCTCGGCGCCGGCTGCTCCACCCCGTCGCAGGGCGCCGGGCGCCTGCTCGGGTGGTCGCCGATGCGGGCGATCGGACGGCTGTCGTATTCGTGGTACCTGTGGCACTGGCCGGTGCTGGTGTTCGCCCCGATCGTGGTGGGCCACCCGCTGGGGCTGTTCGGCAAGTTCATGGCCGCGGTCGTGGTCTCCGGCGGGCTGGGCTGGCTGACGCTGCGCTACATCGAGAACCCGCTGCGCTACGCGGCTGCTCTGCACAAGTCGCCGATGAAGAGCCTGGCGGTCGGTGGCTTCGCCACCTCGCTCGCCGCGTGCGTGGGTGTGGCGCTGCTGATGTACGTGTCCTCGATCCCGATGCCCATCCCGGTCGGGCGTGGTGCCGCGGCGGCACCCCTGACAATCAAGCCTCCGCCGGCGCCTACCGGTGACGACATCGCGGCCTACGACGCGGCGGTGCAGAACGTCTTCGGACAGGTGCAAGCGGCCGTCGCGGCATCGGCCGAGATGAAAGACGTTCCGTCGAACCTCGACCCGTCACTTGCCGACGCGGCGGGCGAAGTCGGGCAGATGATGTTCGACGGCTGCCTGCGCCTGCCGATTCAAGCCGGACAGCCCGAGTGCGCGATGGGAGACAAGGCGTCCAAGACGACTGTGGCCGTCATCGGTGACTCACATTCCTCGATGTGGATCCCGGCGCTTCGGGAAATCGGCAAACAGCGGCCCTGGCGGATCGAAGCGATGGCCAAGGCGGCCTGCCCGATGATGGATCTGCCCATCGCCAACCGCTTTGTCGCCCCGATTGTCGAATATCTCCAGCACTGCGAGCAGTGGCGCGGGGAGATCATGTCCCGGCTGCGCGCCGAGCACCCCAAGCTGGTCGTGGTCAGCGTGTTCCGCGGGTACACCGCTACCCACAGCAACGGGTTCCTTTCGGGTTTCTCGTCGTACGACGCGGCGTGGGTCGAGGGTCTCAAGGGCCTGGTGCAGCAACTGCGCGGCATCGGCGCCAAGGTGATGGTGCTGGGGCCGCTTCCGCATCTGAACGCGGCGGTGCCCGGCTGTCTGTCCGAGCACCTCACCGACGCGATGGCGTGCGCGCCGCCGATGTCGACCGCCTTCGACCGGGCCGGCATGGCAGCCGAGGCCGCCGCGGTCCAGGCCGGTGGCGGGCAGTACGTCGACCTCACCGATCTGTTCTGCACCAAGCAGCACTGCCCGGTCATCATCGGCAACACCCTGGTGTATGTCGACGCGGGTCACCTGACACTCGAATACTCCAAGCTGCTGGCGCCGGCGCTCGCGGCACTCTCGGACCGGGCGCTCGCCGCCAACGGGTGATCCGCGGCCCGGCCGTTTTTCGTCCCCCAACGTCTGGGTGAATTGCACTAACCTGACAAGCCGTGGCGGCTTGTAGCAAGTGCGGCACCGAACCGCCGGCAAACGCCCGGTTCTGCCACGGCTGCGGCGCCCCGATCGCGCGGGCCGACGCCCAGGCGGAGTTCAAGCAGGTGACGGTGCTGTTCGCCGACGTGGTGCATTCGATGGACATCGCGGCGGCCGTCGGTCCGGAACGGTTGCGCGAGATCATGACTCAGCTGGTCACTCGCACCTCCGCGGTGGTGCAGCGCTACGGCGGCACGGTGGACAAGTTCACCGGGGACGGCATCATGGCGCTGTTCGGCGCCCCCGTCGCGCTGGAGGATCATGCGCTGCGGGCCTGTTTGACCGCGCTCGGGATCCAGGACGCCACCCAGCGGTTGGCCGCCGAACTCGACGGTGACGTTGCCCTCTCGTTGCGCATCGGCCTGAACTCCGGCGAGGTGATCGCCGGCGAGATCGGTTCGGGCGCTTTGGGTTACACCGCCGTCGGGGAACAGGTGGGAATCGCGCAACGGATGGAGTCGGTGGCTCCCCCGGGCGGGGTGATGGTCAGCGAATCGACGGCGCGACTGGTCGAGGGTGTGACGGTGCTGGGGCAGCCGCAACAGGTCTACGTCAAAGGCGCGGTGGACGCCCTGGTCGGCCGCCAGTTGCTCAGCGTTGCCACCGATGACGAACGCACCGAAGTCCCGGTGTCGACGTTGGTGGGGCGCGGCTGGGAAGTGACGGCGCTGGCGGCCATGCTGGATCGTTCGGCGGCCGAGACATTGCTCGATCGCGGCGCCGCCGGCGACGTCGCCGAAGCCGCGGCGGCGATCGACCGGGTGGCCGAGCACCGTCCCGACCAGCAACTTCCGGTCCGCGACATCTGGCTGCTCCGTATGCGGGCGTTGCTGGCACGCAGCACGGGCCGTTCCGACGAATACGCGCGCCTTGCGGACCGCTACCTGGAGATGGCGGTCGCGCTGGGCTTCGAGGGCCACATCGTGTGGGCGGAGCAGATGCCGTGACGGAGGTCCTGTGGGAATCGGAGGGCCTTCTGGAGGCGCCCCGGCCGCTGCCCGACGGTTCGGTGCTGTTCGCCAACACCACGGCCGGTGGGGTCTACCGGTGGTCGGACGGCGGCGTGTCCACGGTGCTGGAGAAGCGTCGCGGTATCGGCGGGATCGCGGTGCATGCCGACGGCGGACTGCTGGTCAGCGGACGGGATCTGGCATATACCGGTCCGGCGGTCCGCGAACGGTATGGGCGGCCGACGGTGCGACCGGTCTCAACGATCTGACCGTGGCTCCGGACGGCTCGGTGGTCGTCGGTGTCCTGCGTCATCAGCGGGGTGAGACGGCCGGGCCCACCGAACTGGTGCAGCTCTCACCTGACGGCACCGCCACAATTCTTGTGTCAGATCTGTTGTGGCCCAACGGTGTCGGGTACGCGCCGGACGGCACCCGGTTGTATGTGTGTGAATACGCGGCCGCGCGTGTACGTGGCATCGGCCAGCAGGGTGCGGCGGAATTCGCGGAGGCGCCCCACGGCGAATGCGACGGGCTGGCGGTCGACGTCGAGGGCGGCGTGTGGGTGGCGCTCGGAAGTGGTTGCGGCATTGCGCGTTTCGATGCAACGGGAGGTCTGGACCACATCGTCGACGTGCCCGGCCGATTCGTGTCCTCGCTCGCGTTCGCGGGCACCGAGATCTACGTCACCACGATCGGCGCGTTGCTCAGGATCGACGTCGGCGTGCGGGGCTCACCGATCCCCGTTGCCGCGATCCCACTCGGCTAGCTTGCGGAATCATCCAGCGCGGCAACCGTATCCGCAAGCGTGGTGCGGGCATCGCGGAAGTGGACGCCGAGTTCACGCTCGGCCGGCGAGTCGTCGGACTCGGGCATCTGTGTGTAGTACTGCATGCCCGCCGCGGTAATCGGGTTGTCGAAGGGGAGATAGGGACCCACGAAATCGAAGATCGATCCGGCGGCCCGCAACGCGGTGTCGGGGATCGGAACCGAGACCATCGTTGTGCCGCTGACCTCGCCGAGTGTTCTGGCCAGATCGGCCACCGCGAGCCGGTGGCCGCCGGCCATGTAGCGGCGGGGCCCACGTCCGGGTTCGAGCAGCGCCGCGTGCAACGCGGCCACATCGCGCACATCGACCACCATCCAGGCCGCGCCGCGTCCCGGGATCGCATGCATCTGCAACGCGGCCTTGACTCCCTCGCCGGCCTCGCCGAACTGGTCACCGACCGGGGGGCCCAGAACCATTCCGGGGTAGGTGATGTTGACCGGTGCGCCGGCGTCCTGCAAGCCGCGGGCGTAGATCTCCACCTGCGCCTTGGATGTGCCATAGCCGTCCGTCCCGCCCACCACGGGCAGGTCGGCGGTCAGCGTCCCGAGGTTCGGGTGGAACAGGGCAGTGAAACTCGAGACATGCACGATCGGGTCGAGTCCGAGTTGGACTGCCTGGCCCAGCACGTTGCGGGCGCCCTCCATGTTGGTGGCGAGCATCTGAGCGGTCTGGCGCGGATCGGTCGCGACAAGTGCGGCGCTGTGCACCACGGCGTCGCAGCCTTGCAGCGCCTCGCGAACCGAGTCGCGGTCCTTGATGTCGCCGACCGCGAAGTCCGACGTGTCCACACCCAGCGCGGCCACCGACGTCTGCAGACGTTCCGGCTTCCGCACCAGGAACCGGACATCGTGACCCGCGTCAGCGATGGCCTTGGCGGTCCAGCCGCCGACGAAACCCGTACCTCCGGTTACCAGAACGTGCATGGTGGCATTCTGCAACCGCCGATCGGTTGCCCGACCGGTGGGGTAGGTGCGATGCATCACAATCCGCGGCGGTTTCCGCCTCGCTCGCACCGGGTATCTTCCCCGCACATTTCGAGGCACATTCTTGAGCCACGAGGAACCAGGAGGAACACGTGGCCGTCGGATTCAAAGATGTCATCAAGTCGAAGTACTTACTGCTGACCACCTTCACCAAGGATGGCCGGCCCAAGCCGACCGCGATCTGGGGCGTGCCGGATGGCGACCGGTTGCTCATCATCACCGACGACGAGTCGTGGAAGGTCAAGCGAATCCGCAACACCCCGCGGGTGACGCTCGCCAAGAGCGGATCATTGGGCAAGCCCAAGAGCGAGGACGTGGAGGGGATCGCACGCGTGCTGCCGAAGTCGGAGACGCGGCAGGTCTACAACGCGGTGCTGCGGCGGTACTGGTACCACGCCTGGTGGTTCCTGCCGCACTCGATCGTGCGCGGCGGTATCGACAAGGTGCATGTCGGACTCGAGGTCAAGCCCGCCGCCTGACACCATGGTGTGGTGACCACCGCAATCATCGTGGTGGCGCTGGTCCTGCTGGGTCTCGCCATCGTCATCAACGGGCTGCTCCGGCTGCGCGATTGGCTCAAGACGTCGCCGCCGCTGCCGACGCCGGAGCCCGACGACGACGAGGAGCGGGACGAGTTATAGCCGTCCCGCCGCGAAATCGGCTGCCTGGCTGGTCATCCCGTTGACCGGATAGGTGGTGTGGGCGAAGTTCGGCGTGGTGCCGCCCCCGTTGCAGATCGTGTCGCCGTCGGCACACAGCTCGATCGTCTTGGGCTGATACAGCGGCCCGATAGCGATCTGCGGCGCGTTGTACTGACTCAGGAACTGCGGTGAGGGCGTTCCGAACAGAGCCACCGCCGCAACGTGATTTGCGATGTCCGGTGCCAGCGGCTGGGGAACGGCCGCGGCGGGCACTCCCGGTGGCACGGCGGCCGAGGTGACGTAGCCCGCCACCGCCGCCCCTTGGGAGTAACCGCCCAGCACCTCTCGGGTGTTGGGGCATGCCGACGACATCGACTGGATGTGCGAGCCCGCGTCGCGAATGCCGTCGATGACCGTCAGCGGGAAGTCGCTGCTGCCGAAGTCGGTGCTGGCCGGATAGTTGACGGCATAGACGCCAAGGGATTTCGGTCCGATGTCCGAGCGCAGCGAGTCGACGAACGACTGCCCGACACCGCCCACCCCGGCGGGCTCGCCACTGCCCCGGGCGAATACGACCTCGACGTCGGGACACGGGGCGGCCTTTGCCGCGGGAACCGGGCCGCCGGCCAGTTGGGAGACGGTGAGCACCGCTACCGCGCCGGCGCCGGCCAGCAGGCGTTGTGAACTGATCATGGCTAGGGGGTAGCCCAAAGACCGGGGTATCAACCACAAAGCTGTCCCGCGCGGACGGTTCCGGACCGCGCGGGACAGCTTCGGGTGGCTATCGGCGTCGCGCCCAGTTGCCTGAAACCTCATGCCGCTGAGCACATTTCGCAGAAGTTGCTACTTCTTGAAGGCGTCCTTCACCTTCTCGCCGGCGTCCTTCAGGCTGGACTTGGCCTGGTCGAAGCGTCCTTCGTTCTCGGTGCTGCGGTCTCCCGTAGCCTTACCGACGGTCTCCTTCGCCTTACCACCCAGGTCCTCGATCTTGTTCTTGATCTTGTCTTCGGCGCTCATGCCCGGCTCCTTCTTCGCTTTTCGGCTGACTGGTGGGAAGTACCCGAATGCGGCGGGTGCTGAAACCCCGGCGGGTGCTGAAACCCCGGCGGGTGCTGAAACCCCGGCGGGTGCTGAAACCCTCAGTACCGTGCCCGCCGGCGCCGAAATGCGTTCCGGACATCGAGCCCGGCGTCCTTCACGTTTGCCTTCGCCTGGTCCAGCTTGCCTTCGTACCGGGTGCGCCGGTTGCCGGAGAGTCGGCCGAGCGTCTCTTTGGCCCTGCCGCCCCAGTACTGGGCTGTGTTGCTCAATCGGTTGTTGGTAGCCATGCGCAGGGGATACCCGCTGACCGGCGGCTTCATGCTCAGCCGGCCGGCACGGTCCCGCGCGGCAGGGTCAGCGGAAGGTCCGCGTATGTGACGATGCCGGGTGCCGCGGCGACCACGGCCGGGATGGCGTTGATGGCGGGCATCGCCGTCATGATGTGACCCAGGGCCATGAACTCGGCGAGCGTCGTGGCCTGGAAGTACGGGGGTGGCAGGAAGCCGACCCGGGTGGTCACCGTGGGCTGCCCGTCGATCTGAATCACCCAGCCGTCCTGGTCGATCTTCCAGTCCGGCTCGAGCGTCTGGCCCTTGCGCCACCGGACATTGAGGTCGATGACGGTGCGGTCGCCGACGAAGCCTTGCCAGCTGATGTAGACGCCCGCGACGCATCCCGCCGCAATGGTCCAGGATGCCATCTCGAGATCGGCTGTGGTCTGCGCGAATTCGGGCACGCAGCGGATTCCGTCGAGTTCGACGCCGAGCGCGTCGGCAACCAGCCGGACCGCTTCGCCGAAGATCGCGGTGCCCTTCTCGGCCATCTGCGCCAGGTCGGGGTGGCCGATCGGCTGTCCGAAGCCGACCGGCTTCTCGGTGTCGGGGGAGTCGTAGAACGTGGTGTCGGCGGCCTCGTTGACGGTGACCTTGTCGACGCGGTTGCACACCATCGCCGACACGATGGCCAGCAACTCGGCGAAGCCGGGGCTGACACCGGAGCCGAACATCGTCGAGCCGCCCTCCAGGCAGGCACGCTGGATGCGGTCGCGTCCCTCACCCAGGTTGTGTCCGGTGATGAACGACGCCGTCGTCACCACGTTGACCCCCGCGGACAGGATGCGGACCAGCTCGTCAACGTCGATCCACATCGGGTTGTAGACCACGCAGTCCGGCTTCAGGGCCAGCAACGCCTCGACATCGTTGGTGGCGACCACGCCGGTGGGATCGATCCCGGCCAGCTCACCGGCATCACGGCCGGCCTTGTCCGGGGACCACGCGTAGCACCCGACCAGGTCGAATTGATGGTTGGCGACGATCGACTGCAACGAGCTCTTACCGACGTTTCCTGTCGTCCACTGCACGACGCGATATGTGTTGGGCACTCGCTCAGCATAAAGCGGGCCCGACGCTCAGTAGGAAGACTCACTCGCCAGAATCTCGGCCAGGTAGGCATCCTGCGGGGGCTGCTCGAGTCGTGCCCGCACCCACCTGCGGACCCGCTCCCGCACTTCCCGGGGCTCGCCCGTCTGTGCGAGCGGTGCCCCGATGACCACCGAGGTCGCGGGCCAGTCGTGGTTCCAGGCCGCCGATTCCGTCAGGTCCCGACGTTGGGCATCGACCAGGGGAACGGTGGCCCGGCCACCGGCGTCCAGCGCCGCCGCGCCGGTGACGTCCCCGGACTGCACGCGGACCGCGATGTCGGTGGCCGGTTCGGGGCCGATGACGGCCGCCCGTACCACCGCGACGACGGCCGGTCCGGCTGCCTCGACACTCCAGTCCACGGTGTCCTCGGCGGCGTCGAAGATGCCCGGTGGCACCGCGCCCCAGTTGATCGAGGCAACGCCCTGCCCGATGGCCGCGGACGAACGCGGGCCCGCCCCGGCGCCTGCGGCCAGCGCGTAGTCGTCGCGGTAACCCGTCGGCATGGACAGCGCTGATTCCGGATCATCGAGCGCGACCGACAGATCCGCCCAGTCGTCGCCGTCCAGGCCCACCTCGTCGGCCAACTCGGCACCGGCCCGCACCAGGTCACGCACTCGCGAATCACTCGTTCGCGCGTGGCCGGTCAGGGCCGCGGCGTGCGGCGCGAGCAGGCCGGTCACATCGGAATCGAGGGTGTCGTCGCTGAAGAAATCCTGGGCGCCGACCGTCAGCAGGGCCACCTCGGTGTCGAGCAGAGCGCGGTCGAGGGTGGGGATGTCGTCGCGCTGGCTGGCCGGCCACCACCGCCGCAGCCAATGCCCGAGTGCCAGTCGGTGCAGCGGGTTCATCGACCCGGGGGCGACGCGCAGGCCGGTCAATTCCCGCGGTTCCTCGACGGACGACAGCAGCGCGACGTGGCCGGACTCGCCGACCACGCGCCACAGCCAGTCGGCCCGGGCGGGGTCGACGATGGTGACTTCCACCGCGTCGGCCGGGTCGGCGGGGCTGTCTATGATCCAGGACAGCACCGCGCCGCTGACTTCCAGCACCGCCACCAGGGGCAGGGGCTGCTGCGCGGCTTCGACCGGCCTCATCCGGCCACCTGCAATTCCAGCATCGACTTGATCCGCTGCCGGTGGTCCAGGCTGACCGACCTGGCCACCCCCTCGAGCAATGAGCGCACGTCGTCGACGTCTTCGCAGGGCTCCTGCCACACATCGCGTCCGTGCAGCCGCGCCCACAGCCGGCTCAGATACGGCTGCCGATACCGCGCCAGGTCGTCGACCACCTGCTGTTGGCGCGGATGGATCGGACCACCCTCGGCCAGATACCGCCGCGCGTGCAGCACGTAGGCCTCCTTGCGCAGCCGCGACTGGATCTGCGCGGCCAGCGCATAACGACTGGCCACCGACCGGTCCAACGGTGCGAGCTCGCCCGCCACCTCGATGCCGGTCACCAACGTCGCCTGCTTGTCTTCCGCGAGCAAACCCCATGGCGCGCAGGCCCGGTCGACCTCCTCTTCGCAGAGCAGGGGAATGTCGGGCAGCGCGTCACGGTCCAGTGCGCGCCGCAAGGTGGAACGGACCCGGTCCACCACGGTCCGATCCATCGGACGGTCGCCGTCGGAACCGCCCGATACCTGCGGAGGGCGTTGCGGCACAACCGAACTCAAACCAAGCTCGGCGATCGACCACGGCAGCTCGGCACCCTCGGCCCGGGCGAGGGCACCCAGGTTGTACGGCGTCGCGTCAGCGATCACCGAAGACCACACGCGCTGACGTGCGGTGGCCGCGGTGTGGCTGCGGGCGGGACCGAGGACCGTGGTCAACGCCGCCAGGAACGGCTCCAGCACGGCGGTGCCGGGCCGGACGTCACGCCAGCTCGCCTCGAGCTGAGCCGCCAGGGCGGCGACCACTTTCGGATCGGCGACATAGTCGTTGAGCACCTCGATCGCGGTGCGGTCGCGCCCTTGGTGCACCTCGTGCAGCACCGCGGCGGCGGCCTCGCGATCTTGGGGTGTGGGCGCACCTTTGGTCACCGCCAGCTCGAAGCACACCGGGAAGTACAGCTCCTGGGCGTTGCCGCTGCGAATGCGCAGTCTGCGGCGCTCGAGTTTGAGCACCTCGAACCAGGCTGCGGCGAAACGCAATTGGCTCGCATTGTCGAGGATCAGATCGTGCATCTCGGCGGCCGTTTCGCTGCCGACGACGGGTGCGGAGAACTGCGGGTTGGACCTCAACCGCAAGACCAGGGGGTCGATGATGCGTTTGACCGTGCGGGTCAGCGGGCCACCGTCGTCACTGCTGAACACCTCGACGCCGGGACCGATTGCGCGCCAGGCATGGTCGATCACCGCCCGGCGGGGTTGACCCGCCGCACGATTGTCGGCGGCAGGCGATGCCTGCGGATCGGCGCTCATGACCACAGAATAGGGGCACCGGCAAAAATTGCGGTACCCGAAAAGTTGGGTTCGGTAGCCGTCGGGCGCCTCGAAGCTGGTCGCATGAACCAATCATGGATAGCCGTAGCGGGTGTTCTGATAGCCGGGATCGCCGTGCTCGTGATCGGCCGGATTGCCGGCGCGATGCGGCGCGGCTCAGACGGCCTCGCCGTCGGGGTGGGCACGGTGCGTGACGTCGTCGACGACCTGCCGGAAGCCGTTGGTGGAGAACGCCAGGTGTGGATCGAGGTATCCAGCGTGGATGGCGACACCTTCGTCGGGCGGCTGGTGGACCATGAATCCGAAGCGGACCTGTCCACCCTACGGCCCGGGCTCGTGATGCTGGTCGCCTTCGATCCTGCTGCACCTGAGGAACTTTCGCTGCCCGACGACGTACTGGCCGTGCGCGCTTCGGGTCTGGTGCTGGCCTGAGCTCACCGCGCGCCGTCCACGGCGAAAGTGACCAGTGCACCCCAGAACAACGGGTTGGCCGTCACATCCCCGTCACGCCAGCGGCGCATTTGCGCCCGCTGCCAACGATTCACGGCGCAACCGGCGTCTGCTTCTTCGTGCGCGGTGTCGACGGCGATCACCACGTCGGCCATCGGATCCGGATCGTCGGCGGGCGTGGCGAACTGCCGGTAGGCCGCGGTTGTCGGCAGCGACCACAGGGTGGCGGTCACCAGCTCGGCTCCGCCCAGAATCATGGCGGCGACCAGACCGGTCGCCTCGTCGAACTGGTAATCACCGCCGGAGGCACAGGCAATCAGCCCCACTCGCGGTGGAATCGGCAACCGTAGCGCGATCAGGTCCGACGCGGTCAACGGGCGGTGGTTGCCGATGGCCACCGCGTCGCCCGGTGCGGCCGCGGTACAGGCCAGATGGAGCGCGGCCCGATCCGCCTGGCCGGAAGCGCCATCGGCGGAGCTGGCGTGCCCGACGTAGACCAGCCGGCTCGGATGCCGAACGAGCAAGTCGGCCAGCCACTTCCGGTCCGCGTCTGAGCGGCGGAACAGCTCGACCGCGTTGTCGACGCCCGGCAGCAGACCGCGCCGCTGCATCAACCCGGCGAAGTGCCGCGCCAGCCGCGTGTGCTCCGAAGGCCTGCCCAGCACCGACCCGAGTGCGGAATCCGGCCGTTGCCCCGGCACCCGGGGGTCCAGGATCAGAAGCGGTGGGCCGTCCCGTCGCACATCCCACCGGGCCGGCGTGCGCGGCGCGTGAACGATGTTCTGTGGCACCGCCAGCAGCACGTCGGCCAGCTCCATCAACCGGTGCCCGTCGGTGTGGTCTCTGACGTCGGCGAGTTGCCAGGGAATCCGGGCGGCGACCCGGCCGCTGGCGGTGATGGCATCCTGGCGGGCCCGCACCAGTTCTTCTTTGCTCGGACCGGATTTAGGCAGCGCCAGCAGCCCCCACGGAACCCGGGCCAGCCGGACGCTGGGGGAGATGAACAACGTGGGCCGCGGCGATGCCACGCACTCGGACAGGAGTTGCCAGCCCGCGGCGCCGATCAACAGCACTCCGAGGATGTAGGCGGCCGTCAGCTCGGTCTCCGGCGTGGCGAACGCTCCCCGGCGCAGCGCTCTCTCGATGGCGTCGCGGCGGCTCTCGTCTCCGTAGGGCTCGGGTAGCGCACCGGTCAGTTCCGCCAGCGCCGCGAGCAGAATCGGCTCCTCCACCACCCAGTTGACGGTTCGTGACGGGTCACCGACCACCCGCAGACTCCCGTAGGTGGCGATTCCGACGTCGGCGTACCGCAGGACGAGCGTCTGCGGGCCCGGAGTGGTCACGGCCAGGTCGTCCACGCGGGCTCGGGGGCGGTGACCGCGCGACCGTACCGCTGCAACGCCAGGTCGCGATAATGGCTCATGATCGGTGTGGACACGGGATCCATCTGCAAAGGCGGCAGGGGTCCCAGCCGCGTCAGCGAACTCCCTTCCGCGCCTTCCGCGCCTTCCGCGCCTGACGGACCGGCTGCGGCGAGGGCCGTCGCGAGTTCGTCAGCGGCGTCGACGAACGCAGGCGCGGCGGCGGTCGACTCCCACTCGCCGACCCGGCGCTGCTGCTGCTCGGTGTTGAAAGTGCCTCGAGCGCTGTGATATTCGACGAGCTCGCTGACCAGTTGGGTGTTCTCCCACTCCCAGGCGACCGCGAACGCACTCGCCAGGACGGAGGCCGAAACCCGCGCCGCCCAGCGTGATCGCGCATCGGCGTCGGCGATGGAATACCGCACCGAGTCGACGGCCAGGGCCGCGGGCACCTTGAGTTCGGCGGCCTGTTCCAACTTGGTCATGGCACGCCAATACTCCGGGGTGCCCACCTCGCCGTGCAGAATTCCCAGCGACTCGGCCTGCCGTGCCTCGGTTTCCTGCAACGACTCCTCTGGGTCGCCGGAACCGTCGAATCCCATGTCCGACAACGCATCGGCGCGCCATACCGTTCCCAGGTGATTGTCCAGCAGGGCGTACTGCAGCCAGCTGCTGCGCGGGGAGGAATCAAGCAACTCGCGAGCCTGGGCGATCAGCTCGACGGCCTCGGCGAACCGTCCCCAGAATATCGCGATCCAGCTGCGCTGCAACAGAATACGATGCAGATGCAGCGGCTTGCCCAGGTCGCGCCAATGCTGCTCGGCCTGTTCCCAGCACCGGTCGGCTTCTTCCAGTGCGCCGCTGCCCAGCCGGGTGAGTCCCATGTACAGCCAGCAGCGGGCGACGTCGTGTGCCCGCGCGTAGCGGTTGATCACCTGGTAGGCCTCCGATGCCAGTTGGTCGGTCGTGACGTGGTCGCCGACCGACCAGCATGCGGCCGCGCGCTCCAATTGGGTTCGGGCGCGGGCCAATTCCCATCCTCTGGCCTCAGCCCGCGCCCCGGCGCGACGCAGCCAGGGCTCGGCCTCGGCCAGGCGACCGGTCTCGACACAGAACCGCCCGTACCCGGTGGCCGCCAAAACCCAGACGTGCTCCGCATATTCGGTAGCAGCCGCAGGCCGTTGCAAGACCTCGAGCACCGGTTCCCACAGCGGCACGGACTGCACATGCAGGTCGTCGTCGCACAACGCCGTCGCACACAGCACCCGGGCGTGCGTGAGCAGGTCCGCCTGCTCGTCGGCGAGATCGGCGGGACCTGGTTCGGCCAGCTCAGCAAGGGCGGCGTGTGCCTCTTCGTGCCGGCCCTCTGCCGCGGCCAGGCCGGTCTGCAGGAACTGTGCCCGCAGCGAGTAGCGGCAGATCATCCGGGTGACCTCGGCTGGCGACATGCGCACCTGTCCGGCGGCCTCGGGCCGCCTGCCGGCCAGGATGTCCCGGTAGATCTCCAGCGGTTCACCGATACGCCGAATGCATTCGCGCACCCCGTCATTGGCGCCCCGAACCAGGTAGATCGCGCCGAGCTGAGCGAAGACTTCCAGCAGGAGATCGTCGCGATCCACCTGCTCGATCCGCGGCATCAGCGACAGCAGCAGATCCCGGGCCGCGGCCTCGTCGGCCGCGAACGCCAGGCGGTGGGCCTGTTCGAGGGCGCGCTCGAGGTCGTCGGAGATCGACACGGCTGCATCATAAATCTCCGCTCGAATCCGGAACGGCGGACATGCATTGCATGCCCGCCGCGCCGGACCGCCCCTCGTCAGCCGCACGACACCTTGATGTTGAACTCCTTGGTGATCATTCCGGCCATCGGGTTCTTCAGGTCGGCACCCTCGGCCTGACCGCTGATGGTGTACGTCTTGCCGTCCACCGAGACCTTGGCCGAACCGACCTTGGATCCCATGTTGTCGGCGACCGACAAGGCGTTGCCGTCGACGACCATGGCCAGCGACTCGACGGTGGGGGGGTTACCGTCGGCCATCACCACGGCCAGCGCCTGCTGACCGCCGGTGGAGCCGCTGCCGATGTTGATCTTGCCGCCCTGCTTGACGCAGGTCACCGAGGAGGGGTTCAGACCGGGCAGGTCGGCGCCGCCCACCTTGACCTCGGTTCCCGCCCCGTTGTTGGTCGCCACGCTCGCCGGGCCGCCCGAAGCCGGGCTGGCGCTGTGCCCGCCACTGGAGCACCCGACCAACGCCGACGCGCAGCCAAGGGTTCCGATCGCCACCGCGATAACACGCTTCACTGGACTTCCTTCCGTCATGCGCCGCCCCGATGGCGTCGTCATGGCAGAAGTACAGATCGCCGCTTGCGCTACCGATCCCAATAAGTGACCGCGGAGGACTACTCCTCGACCGCGACACCGCCCCTGGTGCGGCGACGGCGGTGCGACGTCTTGCCGCTGGGGCGGCGGTTGCGCAGCCGCGCGGACGATTCGGAAGTCTTCTCGGACGTGCTCTCGGACGACTTCGCGGATGCCGGTACCGGCGCTTCGACCGTTTCCGCGTCGTCCGAAGCCGCTGCGGGCTCCTCCTCGCTCAGCGCCGGGGCAGCGGCTTCGACCGTCTCGGCCGCGGCCTCTTCGTCGGATTCGGTGCTCTCAGACTCGGCGTCCCCGGCGACCTCCGTGGCCTCTGCCTCGTCGGTGTCCTCGGCGTCTTCGTCTTCTTCGTCTTCTTCGTCGTCGTCCGTGGCGACAGCGCCGGTCTTGCCGCGCTTCTTCCCGCGGACGCGGCGTTCTTTGACCTTCTTCGGCTTGATCGGTTTCGGCGGCGGTGGCGGCAGCTCCGCGACGAACGACAGGTAGAACGCGAAGAACCCGAGCACGCCGATCGCCGCGGCGGCCCCGTAGATCGCGAACAACCACTGACCGGCGGTGTCCAGGCTGAACCAGTGCTCGCTGATTGCGGTGCCGATGATCAGCGCTCCGGCCAGTACATGCGCCACCACCGAGCAGGTTCTGATGGTCAGCGCCATCTGCGGTGTAGCCAGTTCCGGCTTGCGGGTGCGCAGCAGGGTGAACACCACGGGCAAGGCGGCCAGGCCGAGCAGGGCGCCGGTCACGATGCGCAGCGTCATTCCCGCCCCGCTACCGACTTCGCCCATCAGCTCGGGCCACCGCGGCAGGACGTAATAGAAGAAGAGGAAGCCGGCGCCGATCGTGAACGATGCGTGCCACAAGATGGCGACCTTGCGCCCCATACCACTCCCTCAGCTGGTGAACTCAAGCCCCCGAAGGTGACCGGGCCGACCGTCGGTACCGGTATCGGCCCTGGTCAAACGGCAGACCGTGCAGCGGAGGATGCGGGATTTGAACCCGCGAGGGCTGTTAACCCAACCCGCGTTCCAGGCGAGCGCCATAGGCCACTAGGCGAATCCTCCGTGGTCATGGTAGCTGCTGACGGGAGCCGAGTGTCTCGGGTACCTGCCACTGCCGCCGCCGCGTCGGGAAAACCCAGGTACTACACTCGCCGTTGGACCCCGCGCGGCGTCTATCCTGTGAACTCCCCCAGGGCCGGAAGGCAGCAAGGGTCAATGGGCTCTGTCGGGTGCGCGGGGTCCCCTTATGCCCGCGCTCGATATGCGTTCTCGATGGGAAGGGTCCCTGGTGTCCTTCGACTCCCTCAGCCCCGCGGAGCTTTCGGCTCTGCACACGCGTCACCAGCAGGAATATGCGGATCTGCAGGCCAAGAAGCTGTCTTTGGACCTGACGCGCGGAAAGCCGTCACCCGAGCAGCTCGACCTGTCCAACCAGTTGCTGACGCTGCCCGGTGATGACTTCCGCGACCCGGAAGGCACCGACACCCGCAACTACGGCGGCCTGCACGGGCTGCCCGGACTGCGGGAGATCTTCGCCGAACTGCTCGGCCTGCCCGTGCAGAACCTGATCGCGGGCAACAACGCCAGCCTGGAATTCATGCACGACGTCGTCGTCTTCTCCATGCTGCACGGTGGCGTCGACTCGCCGCGGCCCTGGAAAGAGGAGCCGGCGGTCAAATTCCTATGCCCCGTCCCGGGCTACGACCGGCACTTCTCCATCACCGAGACGATGGGCATCGAGATGATCCCGGTGCCGATGGTCGAGGACGGCCCGGACGTCGACCTGATCGAAGAACTGGTCGCGGCGGACCCCGCGATCAAGGGGATGTGGACGGTTCCGGTGTTCGGCAACCCCACCGGGATCACGTACTCGTGGGAGACGGTGCGCCGCCTCGTGCAGATGCGGACCGCGGCACCGGACTTCCGGCTGTTCTGGGACAACGCCTACGCCGTGCACACGCTGACGCACGACTTCGTCCGGCAGGTGGATGTGCTGGGTCTGGCCACCAAGGCCGGTAACCCCAATCGGCCGTACATTTTCGCCTCGACGTCGAAGATCACCTTCGCCGGCGCCGGTGTGTCTTTCTTCGGCGGATCGCTGGGCAACATCGCCTGGTACCTGCAGTACGCCGCCAAGAGGTCGATCGGCCCCGACAAGGTGAACCAGTTGCGGCATCTGCGTTTCTTCGGCGACGCCGACGGGGTACGCCTGCACATGCAGCGCCACCAGCAGATACTGGCGCCGAAGTTCGCCCTGGTGGCCGAGATCCTGTCCCAGCGGCTCGGCGACTCCAAGATCGCCTCGTGGACCGACCCCAAGGGCGGCTACTTCGTCAGCCTCGACGTTCTGCCCGGCACGGCGCGTCGCACCGTCGCCCTGGCCAAGGACGCCGGCATCGCCGTGACCGAAGCGGGCGCGTCGTTCCCGTACCGCAAGGATCCCGAGGACAAGAACATCCGTATCGCGCCGTCCTTCCCGTCGCTGCCGGATCTGCGCGACGCGGTCGACGGGCTCTCGACGTGCGCCTTACTGGCGGCGACGGAGTCGCTGCTTTAGCGGTTGACTCTGCGCTCATGGCGCAGCAGTGCGAGTGGCCTCCGCCCTGAGCGCAGCACCAACACCTTGCTTGCGCGAAAGATCCTTGCGCAGTCTTGTGGGGGCGTAAATTGTCGACACATCTTGCTGCCGCGGCAGGCGGGTGCTGCGCGGTCTGATGGTTTGGAGGCGTCGTGCTGTCCTTTTTCGTGGTTGAGCCAGAAGTGGTCGCGGCGCTCTCGGCCCAGGCAGCCGGAATAGGTGCGGCGACGACATCGGCTTCGGCGGCGGCGGCGCCGGCGACGGTGGGATTGCTTCCGGCAGCGGCCGACGAGGTGTCGGTGGCGGTGGCGCGCCTGTTCGGTGGCTTCGGGCAGGAGTTCCAGGAACTCGGCGCGCAGGCGGGGCTGGTTCACGAACGCTTCGTGCAGGCGTTGAAGGCGAGTTCGGTGGCGTATGCCGCTGCCGAGGCGGCGAATCTATCGTCACTGCAGGGTGTGGAGCAGTCGGTGGTGGGTGTGATCAATGCCCCCACGCTGGCGCTGTTGGGGCGTCCGCTGATCGGGGATGGTGTGAGCGGGGCGGCGGGGAGCGGGCAGGCCGGCGGGGATGGCGGGTTGTTGTGGGGTAACGGCGGCGCGGGGGGCTCAGGAGCGGCCGGGCAAGCGGGCGGCAGCGGTGGGGCCGCTGGGCTGTTCGGAAGTGGCGGTGCCGGCGGTGCGGGTGGTCCTGGTGTCGGAGGCGGTGCTGGGGGTGCGGGCGGTGCGGGTGGGGCCGGAGGGTGGTTAGCGGGATCCGGCGGGACAGGCGGGGCTGGAGGCGGCGGTGCTCTCAGCACGACTGGCGTCGGCGGTGCGGGTGGTGCTGGCGGTGCCGGCGGTGTGGCACGTGCGCTGGTGTTCGGGCTCGGCGGTGCCGGCGGGTCCGGCGGTGCCGGTGGGCTGACGTTGGCGGTAGGTTCCGCCGGTGCTCTGGGTGGCGGTGCGGGTGATGTGGGGTTTGCCGGGGGTGCAGGCGGTCACGGTGGAGCCGGGGGCGCAAGTTCTGGATTGTTCGGGGTCGGCGGCACCGGTGGCGCCGGCGGATATGGCGGCGCCGGGGGCGCCGGCGGGACCGGTGGATTGAGTGCGACCTGGGCTGTGGCGGGTGGAACCGGCGGGGTCGGCGGTGCGGGTGGCGACGGCGGGCTCGCTGGGTCGGGGGGAGCCGCCGGACTCTTCGGGTCGGGGTTGCTGGGGGCGCCGGGATCTGCGGGGACGCCCGGTCTAGGTGGCACCGGCGGGGTCGGCGGAGGCGGTGGTCAAGGCGGTGCCGCCGCTGCCGGATTCAGTGCTGCGGGTAAGGCGGGTGGCATCGGCACTGCCAGCGGTGGGCAGATCGGCGGGCTCGGCGGGGTAGGCGGTGACGGTGGCTCCGGGGGCAAGGTGGCCACCATCACCGGATTTCATGTGCCGGTGGGAATGGCAGTCAATCCCGGCGACGGCGTCTATGTCACCAACAGCGGGAATGACACGGTGTCGGTGATCGATCCGACCACCAATACCGTGACCTGGTCAGGAATCGCTGTCGGCAATCAACCAAGAGCGGTGGCGGTCAGTCCAAACCCAGGTCACTACGTCTATGTGGCCAACAACGGCGGCAACAGCGTGTCGGTCGTCGATCCGTCATCGCATTCCGTGATCGGGTCAGCGATCCCCGTCGGCGCCGACCCTATCGCGGTGGCAGTCAAGCCAGACCCGGGCGGATACGTCTATGTGGCCAACTCCACCGGGAACACCGTCCGGGTCATCGATCCGCCATTGAACACCGTTACGTCCATAGGCGTCGGCTCGGGCCCGGACGGGGTGGCGATCAACCCCGGAGGCGATGTCTACGTCACCAACGCCGCAAGCAACACAGTGTCGGTGATCGATCCGAACGGCAATACCGTGATCGGGTCGATCAGTGTCGGCCCCTATCCGAGGGGGGTTGCCGTCGACTCAGTTGGCCACGTCTTCGTTGCCAACACTCTCGGCAACACCGTGTCCATGATCAACTCGTTCAGCAATACCGTCATGGGATCAGCGATCGGAGTGGGTCAGTCACCGTTCGGGGTGGCGGTCAGCCCGGTCAGCGACTATGTCTTCGTCACCAACTACGACAGCAACACCGTGTCGGTGATCAATTCGATCACCCACACCGTCTCCGCCACCATCGGCGTCGGCTCTAATCCATGGGGTGTTGCGGTCGACCCTGGCACCGGCGCGGTGTATGTCGCCAACATGTTCAGCAACACGGTTTCGGTGATCAGCGCATAACGTCCGCCTCGCGACCTCCGGGGCGCGCATCGTCACCGGGCGTGGGTAGCCTGCTCCCGTGGCCCTCTACCGCAAGTACCGACCGGCAACCTTCGCCGAGGTGGTGGGGCAGGAGCACGTCACCGAGCCGCTGTCCGTCGCGCTGCAGGCGGGCCGGATCAACCACGCTTACCTGTTCTCCGGACCGCGCGGCTGCGGCAAGACATCCTCGGCGCGCATCCTGGCGCGATCGCTGAACTGTGAGCAGGGCCCGACGCCCACTCCGTGTGGCGTCTGCGACTCCTGCCAGGCGCTGGCCCCCAACGCGCCCGGCAGCATCGACGTCGTCGAACTCGACGCGGCCAGCCACGGCGGCGTCGACGACACCCGCGAACTGCGCGACCGCGCGTTCTACGCGCCGGCCCAGTCCCGCTACCGGGTGTTCATCGTCGACGAAGCCCACATGGTGACCACCGCGGGCTTCAACGCGCTGCTCAAGATCGTCGAGGAGCCGCCCGAGCATCTCATCTTCATCTTCGCCACCACCGAGCCGGAGAAGGTGTTGCCCACCATCCGGTCGCGCACCCACCACTACCCCTTCCGGCTGCTGCCGCCGCGCACCATGCGGGCGCTCATCGGCCGCATTTGCGAGCAGGAAGGCGTCGTCGTCGACGAGGCGGTGTACCCGCTCGTCATCCGTGCCGGAGGGGGTTCGCCGCGGGACACGCTGTCGGTGCTGGACCAGCTGGTCGCCGGATCGGACGGCGGCCGGGTGCACTACCAGCGCGCCCTGGGCCTGCTCGGTGCGACCGACGTGGCCCTGATCGACGACGCCGTCGACGCCCTGGGCGCGGGCGACGCCGCGGCCTTGTTCGGAGCTGTCGAGTCGGTGATCGACGCCGGCCACGATCCGCGGCGCTTCGCCACGGATCTGCTGGAGCGCTTCCGCGACCTGATCGTGCTGCAGGCGGTGCCCGACGCGGTGTCCCGCGGCGTGGTCGATGCGCCGGAGGACATCCTGGACCGGATGCGCGAGCAGGCTGCCCGCATCGGCCCGGCCACCCTGACTCGCTACGCCGAGGTGGTGCAGGCAGGGTTGGGTGAGATGCGCGGCGCGACGGCCCCGCGCCTGCTGCTCGAAGTGGTGTGCGCGCGGCTGCTGCTGCCCTCGGCCAGTGACGCCGAATCGGCCCTGCTGCAACGCGTTGAGCGCATCGAGACCCGGCTGGCCATGTCCATCCCGGCCGCCGAGGCAGAGCCGCCCGCGGCTCCGGCCCGCCCCGTGCCGGTTCGCCGCTCGGTCCAGCGGGCCGCCGCCCAGGAGCGCGCGTCCGAACCCGCGCCGGAGCGCAAGCCGGAGCCCCCGCCGCCGGCGCCCACACCGGCACCGCCGCCCGCGCCGGCACCTGCCCCCGAAGCGGCCCCGCCGCCGGCGGCAGCGGCCCCGGGTGAACTCAACGCGGCGGCGGTGCGCAGCATGTGGCCGACGGTGCGCGACAAGGTCCGCGAACGTAGCCGCACCACTGCGGTGATGCTCTCTGGCGCAACGGTTCTGGCGGTCGAGGACAACACGCTGGTGCTGGCGCACGAGGCGGCTCCGCTGGCCAGGCGGCTGTCCGAACAGCGCAACGCCGACGTCATCGTCGAGGCGCTCAAGGACGCCCTGGGGGTGAACTGGCGGGTGCGCTGCGAGACCGGCTCGCCCGCCGCAGCCGACATCAGCGCGGCGCCGGCCAAGGTGGAACAGCCCGCGCCCGAGCCCCATTCTGTCCAGCGCGACGAAGAGGAGAGCATGCTCGCCGAAGCGGGCCGTGACGACCCCTCGGCACCGCGCCGCGACCCGGAGGAAGTCGCCCTCGAGTTGCTGCAAAGCGAACTGGGTGCGCGCCGGATCGAAGGCTGAGGGTGAATTTGGGCAGCTGCCCCACCTATATCGTGGTTCTCGACAACGGCTACTAAAAGAGGAGTTGCACCTGATGGGACAGGTGAAAGCAGCCAGCACCGTGTTGATCGACGCGGAGCCCGCGAAGGTGCTCGACGCCGTCGCCGACTACCAGAATGTCCGCCCGAAGATCCTCTCCCCGCAGTACAGCGAGTACGAGGTGCTCGAGGGTGGCCAGGGCCAGGGCACCGTGGCCAAGTGGCGCCTGCAGGCGACCGAGTCGCGGGTGCGCGACGTCAAGGTGAACGTGGACGTCGCGGGCCACACCGTCATCGAGAAAGACGCCAATTCCTCGATGGTGATCAATTGGACGGTGGCTCCTGCCGGACCGGGATCCAGCGTCACCGTAACGACCACCTGGACCGGCGCCGGCGGCGTCAAGGGCTTCTTCGAGAAGACGTTCGCACCCCTGGGACTGAAGAAGATCCAGGGCCAGGTGCTGGAAAACCTGAAGAAGGAAATCGAGGGCTGACCCCACTAGCGGGCCTGGCCCTGGGTGGCCAGGAAACCCGCCACGCCGCGCACCAGTGCGTCGGCGTACTTCTGCCGGCCCTCCGCTGACTCCATCAGCGCCGAGTCCGCCGGATTCTTCATGTTGCCCAGCTCCACCAGCACCGAGGGGTACTGGGCGAGGTTCAGTCCAGCCAGATCAGCCCGCCCGTAGAGACCGCCCTGGCCGATGTAGTTGGCCGGCGGGATGCCCGACGCCTGCAACTGGTCCCGCATGACGCGGGCGAACTGCACCGACGGCCCCGCCTGGGCGGCGTTCAACGGCGGCGATGAGTAGTTGACGTGGAAGCCGCGGCCGGACGCCGGCCCGCCGTCGCCGTGCAGGCTGACGATGGCGTTCGGGTGCAGCGCGTTGGCCATGTTGGCGCGTTCGTCGACGCACGGTCCCAGGGCGTTGTCATTGCCGCGCGACATCGCTGTGCGCACGCCCAGTGCGTTCAGCGCGGCGCGCAGCCGCAGCGCGGTGTCCCAGGTGAAAGTGTGCTCCGGATATCCGCTGTTGGTCGACGTGCCGCTGGCCTGGCAGTCCTTGGTGCCGCCCCGACCGGTGGGTACCTGACGTCCGATGGACGCGTCGTTGGCGCCGTTGTGGCCGGGATCGATGAAGACGACCATGCCGGCGAGATTGGCCGGCGCCGCGGCGGCGGTAGGCATCAGCGGCTGGGCAGCAGCGACGAGCATCCCGATGAGCATGGCTAACCCGACACGCAGGCCTACACGTACGTCCACTGCGCCAAGGTAACGCGGCGCGGACTACGCTGAAGTCTTCAAATCGCCCGACAACCGCAGGCGAAACCAACTCGAGACCAAGATGCGAGGGGACTGTCATGCAACCCGGAGGCGATATGTCGCAGCTGCTGGCGCAGGCACAGCAGATGCAGCAGAAATTACTCGAAGCCCAACAGCAGTTGGCGAACTCCGAGGTGCATGGTCAGGCCGGCGGGGGACTGGTCAAGGTCGTCGTCAAGGGCAGCGGTGAGGTCATCGGCGTGACGATCGACCCCAAGGTCGTCAACCCCGATGACATCGAGACTCTGCAGGACCTGATCGTCGGCGCCATGGGCGACGCGTCCAGGCAGGTCACCACGATGGCACAGGAGCGCCTGGGTGCGCTGGCCGGCGGCATGCGTCCGCCCGCGCCTCCCGGACCGCCGCCCGGTGTCCCGGGGGTCTGAACGGCGGAATGTTTGAGGGACCGGTTCAGGATCTGATCGACGAACTCGGCAAGCTGCCGGGGATCGGACCCAAGAGCGCGCAACGCATCGCTTTCCATCTGTTGTCGGTGGAACCGCCGGACATCGACCGGCTGACGGCCGTGCTCGGCAAGGTGCGCGACGGTGTCCGGTTCTGCGCGGTCTGCGGCAACGTGTCCGACGACGAACGGTGCCGCATCTGTGCCGATCCACGCCGCGACGGGTCGCTGGTGTGCGTGGTCGAGGAGCCGAAGGATATCCAGGCCGTCGAGCGCACCCGCGAATTCCGCGGCCGCTATCACGTCCTCGGGGGTGCGCTCGATCCCTTGTCGGGAATCGGACCCGAGCAACTGCGGATCCGGGAGCTGTTGACCCGGATCGGCGAGCGCGTGGACGACGTCGACATCGCCGAAGTGATCATCGCCACCGACCCCAACACCGAGGGGGAGGCGACCGCCACCTATCTGGTCCGGATGTTGCGCGACATCCCCGGTTTGACCGTGACGCGCATTGCGTCCGGCCTTCCGATGGGTGGCGACCTGGAGTTTGCCGACGAGCTGACGCTGGGCCGTGCGCTCACCGGGCGCCGGGCGATGGTCTAGGGCCGGATCACCTGGTCACCACGGCGAAATTGTCGCTGGTGGCCCACGCCGCCTCGAAGGTGGCGAGCGAAACCTGCTCGTCGCGGCCGGCCTTGATGCCGCTGTCATTGAGATGCACCACATTGGCCCGGGTGTCGATGCCGGTGACGACGACGAAGTGGTTCTCGCGGCTGCGGTCACCGCCCTCGTTCCACAGGATCCGGTTGTTGACCCCCGCGATCACCTTGCGGCCCTGATCCAGGGCCCGCTCCAGCGCGGGTGTGTCGGTCTTGATTCCGTCGGACGCGATGCCGTAGTGCGCCAGCAGCACCGGCAGGTCGCGGTTGCTGGTCCTGTTTCCCGGCGTGTAGATCGGTCCGGAGTGGGTGGTGCTGGGGACGGTCCCGGCTGCATTGTCGATCTCCTCCTCAGAGATCTCGTTGCCGGTGAGCTGGCCGATGACATCGGCCACGGCCATCTCCCCGCAGTCGCGTTCCTGCATCTGATAACGCCAATAGGCGGCGGCCGCGCCCGGGTCGCCGTGCATCCCGGCGGTGTTGGGATCGGCCGCGGCGGTTCCGGGGCATCCGAGCAGCGAGCAGGCCACGGCCACCAGTGCGACGGCTGTGGCGACATTCGTCCGGATATCAGGGGCCATGACGATCCCTTTCTCGCGCCCCCGCGTGAGGATTCTAATTCGGCCCGGTCTGCTGATAACGTTTCGGTCTCAACAGACGAAATGCTTCCTGAGCGACGGTGCTCGGACCCGTGGCAGAAGGGATGGCGATGTCGTTCGTAAGCGCACGACCGGAATTGCTCGAGGCGGCATCGGCGGACCTGGCGGATATCGGAGCCACCCTGTCCGCGACCAACGCCTTCGTGGCGGCGCCGACGACGGCAGTGCCGCCGCCCGGCTCCGACGGCGTATCGGCGGCAATCTCGGCGATGTTCGGCTGGCACGGCCAGGCGTACCAGCAACTGAGCGCCCAGGCCGGCGCCTTCCACGATCAGTTCGTGCAGCTGCTGCGCGCGGGCGCGCAGTCCTATTCGACCGTGGACGCCGCCAACCAGGCGGCATTGCAGGCCGAAACCGTGGCGAGCGCTGGTGCGGCGGGGCCGGTGGCGGCCGAAGCGCAGATCACCCCGGTGGTGGCCCGCACCGCGGCAACGGAGACGCCCCTGTACGCCGCACTGGCCAACAGCCCCGCCTTCGAGGGCCTGGGCGACTGGCTGCAGGCGTTCTAGGCGCCCAGCCGCTCACGGCGCAGGAGGTCCACCTCGGGGAGCTCCAGCGGCGCCAACTCTCCCACCACCTGGCTCAGCAGGTGGTCGGCCAGTTCCGGATTGCGCGCCAGACACGGCCCGTGCATGTAGGTTGCCACCACACTGCCCTGCACGACCCCGTCGAATCCGTCGCCGGCCCGATTGCCCGCGCCCTTGGTGACCGCGGCCAGCGGCGACGCGGCCGGTCCCAACACGGTGCCGCCGCGGTGGTTTTCGAATCCGGTCAGCCGCTGCGTCAAACCGGGCAGCAGCGGCCGGGACACCAGCTCGCCGATGGTTCGCGTGTCTTGCGGCGAGGTCGTCGCATCCAGCATGCCGACGCCGTCCACCCGTTCTCCCGACGACGTCTCGTACCAGTGGCCGAGCACCTGGACCGCGGCGCAGATGGCCAGCACCGGGGCCCCGCGCTCCGCCGCCCGCTGCAGGCCCGGGTACTGCAACAGATGCCGGGTGGCCAGTCGCTGGGCGTAGTCTTCCGCGCCTCCGAGTGTGTACAGGTCCAGCGACTCGGGCACCGGATCGGCCAGGGTGATCTCGACGATCTCGGCGGGAATGCCGCGCAGCAGCAACCGCTGCCGCAGCACCACCGCGTTGCCGCCGTCGCCGTAGGTGCCCATCACGTCGGGCAGGACGAGGCCGATCCGCACAGTTTCAGCCACGTCGCGCCAGCCTCCGGTTGAGCTGCAGGAAGGCGGTGTAGTTGGCGACGACCTCGACCCGCCCGGGCGGGCAGGATTCGATCGCCGCCACCGTGTCGTGCACCAGGGTGTGTTCGACGCCGGCGTACCCGAGGCGCACCGCGAGATCGGTACCGCGTTCGCCGGCGGCCACCACCCGGGTCTGTTCGAAGTGCTCGAAGCGCACGTCCCACAGCCACGACAGGTCCTCGCCGTCGGGAACCTGGCCGTTGACCGCGATCACCACGCCGTCGGCATGCTTGTCGACCATCGACAACGCCTCCTGCCAGCCGGCCGGGTTCTTGGCCAGCAGGATCCGTGCCTCATGCGTTCCGATCCGGACCGTCCGGTAACGCCCGGCGACTTCGTCGACCATGCACACGGCCGCCACCGCCTTGGCCGGGTCGGCGCCCAGCGCGACGGCTGCCGCGACGGCCTGTGCGGCATTGCCGCGGTTCACCGCGCCGGGCAGGGCCAGGCGCATCGGCACCGCCAGACCGTCCGGTCCATAGAGGGTTTTCTCGTCGAACCACCATTGCGGGGTGGGGCGCTTGAAGTCCGCGCCGGTGGAATACCAGTGGCCCTCTTCGCGGACGATCACCTCGCCGCTGCGCGGGCAACTCACCGAGTCGTTCGACCACGAGCCGCCCGCGGCCACCCAGACCACGTTCGGACAGTCATAGGCGGCCGAGGTCATCAGCACGTCGTCGCAGTTGGCCACCACGACCGCATGGGGATGCCGGGCCAGACCGGCCCGCAGGGTGCGCTCGATGACGTTGATCTCGCCGACGCGGTCCAGCTGGTCGCGCGACAGGTTGAGCAGCACGATGGCGGTCGGCTCCACCGCATCGGACACGTGCGGCACGTGCATCTCGTCGACTTCCAGGGCCGCCAGTTCGGCCCGCCGATCCGCCGCCAGCGCCGCCACCAGGCCGGCGTCCATGTTGGCGCCCTCGGCGTTGGTGGCCACGGCGCCCAGGGTGCTAAGGGCCGCCGCGGTCATCCGGGTGGTCGTCGACTTGCCGTTGGTGCCGGTGACGATGACCGTGCGCCGGCCCGCTCCCAGCTGTCGCAGAATCGACCGGTCCAGGGTCATCGCGACCAGTCCGCCGATCATGGCCCCGGCGCCGCGGCCGGTGACCCGCGACGCCCAGCGCGCGCTTGCCCCGGCGGCAAGAGCCAGACGTGCGCGCGTGGTGATCACCCGTGCAGGTTAACCGCCGACACGACGCGGCAGCGACTCAGCGATGTCGGTCAGACGTGCCATTCTCAAAGCATGAACCGGATGTCCTGGGGTCGGCCGGCGCGGGAGCCGGACGCGGGATGGGCCGTCATCGACGTCGAGACCACGGGCTTTCGCCCGGGTCAGGCCCGGATCATCAGCGTCGCGGCGCTGGGTCTGGACGTCGACGGCCGGGTCGAACAGTCGGTTGTGAGCTTGCTCAACCCGGGGGTGGATCCCGGGCCGACCCACGTGCACGGTCTCACCGCGGCAATGCTGGAAGACCAGCCCCAGTTCGGCGACATCGTCGACGACCTGGTCGAGGTGCTGCGCGGCCGCACGCTGGTGGCGCACAACGTCGCCTTCGACTACTCCTTCCTGGCCGCGGAGGCCGAGATCGCCGAGGCCGAACTGCCGGTCGACTCCGTGATGTGCACGGTCGAGCTGGCCCGGCGGCTGGAGCTCGGCGTCGACAATCTGCGGCTGGAGACCCTGGCCGCGCACTGGGGCGTCACCCAGGAGCGGCCGCACGATGCTTTCGACGACGCGATGGTGCTGACCGGGATCCTGGCTCCCGCACTCGAGCGGGCGCGCGACCGCGACATCTGGCTGCCGGTGCGTCCGGTGACCCGGCAGCGCTGGCCCAACGGGCGGGTGACGCATGAAGAGCTGCGGCCACTGAAGGCGCTCGCCGCCCGGATGCCCTGCCCGTTTCTCAACCCCGGCCGGTACGTCCGCGGCAGGCCCCTAGTGCAGGGCATGCGGGTGGCGCTGGCGGCCGAGGTGCGGCGCACGCATGAGGAACTCGTCGAGCGGATGCTGCACGCCGGGCTGGCCTACAGCGACGACGTCGATCGGGAGACCTCCCTGGTGGTGTGCAACGAAACCGCTCCCGAGCAGGGCAAGGGCTATCACGCCCTGCAGTTGGGGGTGCCGGTGGTCTCCGACGCGCAGTTCATGGACGGCGTCGGGGCGGTGGTGGGCGGCCGCAGCATGGAGGAGTTCGCCGACACCGTCATGGTCGACGAGCAGTTCGCGCTGTTCTGAAGACGGCGGTCAGGGACCGCCGCGCCAGTGCTCGATGCGGTGATGGTCGGGGGTGAAGCCGTGGTCGACTCCCCACAACACGGCCTGCGTTCGGCTTCCGACGCCGATTTTCCGGTAGATCGTGCGGATGTAGGACTTGACCGTGTTGGGGCTGAGGTAGGTCAAGCGCGCCACATCGGCGTTGCTCTTGCCCTGGGTGATCAGCGCCAGAATCTCCGCTTCGCGGTCGCTGAGCCCCTCGCCGCGTCCGGGCCAGTCCAGTCCGGGTGCACTGCGGGCGCGCATGGCCACTTCGCTGACGACCACCTCCCCGGCGTGCACGGCCTCGAGCGCGGCGACCAGTTCGCGGGCGGGCAACGTCTTCGACAGATATCCATGGGCGCCGTGACGCCGCGCGCTCTCGATAAGATCTGGGTGAAAGTTCCACGTATACACCACAACTCGGCGTGAACGCGGGTTGGCGACCAGGTGCCCGATCTCCTCGTGATCGGACTCGGGTTGGGCGAACGAGTCGTAGAGGACGATGTCCACCGCGTCCTTGACGGGCAGGGTGGAGTCCAGTTCGGCGATCACGATGCGGTCGCGGTACTGGTCGAGCATGTTGGCGACACCCTTCACGACGACGTCGTAGTCGTCGACGAGCGCGATCGTGATCGGTGCGCCGGATGCGGGCGGCATGTCGGAGTGATTACCCCCTTAGGGGTGTATCGATGCACCCTTTAGGGGTGGTCGAGTGAATTGGTCTCTGCCGCAACGGGAAAACTCGATTTCAACAATTCCACGCGCGTGGTTTAGCCGCTGTCGGGCCGGTTATTCAACATGTGTATGAGAGGAGCGCGAAATGCCCACTTGGGAAACGATTTTGATTGCGGTTTTCGCTGTGCTCGCGGTCGCGCTGCTGATCGGCGCGGTCGGCTACGCCATGAATCGCCGCAGGACACAGCGACTGAGACAGCACTACGGCTCTGAGTACGAGCGCCTGGTATCGCAGACCGGAGGTCAGAAGGAGGCGGAAAAGGAGCTGATCGCGCGCGAACGCCAGCGGGAGAAGCTGGACATCGTTCCGTTGGCGCCTGCCGCCCGGTCGGATTTCACCACCCGCTGGAATCAGGTGCAGACGGCGTTCGTCGACAACCCCACTACTGCCGTCGGCGTCGCCGATCGTCTGGTGACAGATGTGATGCGCGAAAGAGGCTATCCCGTAGACAACTTCGATCAGCGGGCGGCCGACATCTCGGTCGACCATCCCCAGATCGTCGACAACTACCGCGCCGCACATGCGGTTCACCTGTCACAACAGCACGGCGAAGTCAGCACTGAACAGCAGCGAGAAGCGTTCGTCCACTACCGGGCGCTGTTCGAAAAGCTTTTGGAGACAACACCACAGGAGGCGAAGAAATGACGACACACGAAGAGCGAACCGACGTGAGCGGCGCATCCGACGAATCCCAGCGAACGATGCAGCCGACGCCTCCGGCCGAGGACCGCGTGCCACCACAGCAGCAGGCACCCGCGTTCTCCGAGACCCGGGCCGGGAGCCCGGACGGCAGACTGGATCCCCGCAGCGAAGTTGCGGCGCCGGTGCAACATTCGCGCGAGGCTAATCAACAGTCCAGCCAATCCTCAACGGAAGAAACACTTTTCGGTGACGCGGACCTCGCGGATCTGCGGTCGCGCTGGGCTGGCGTGCAGGCGGCCTTCGTCGACGATCCCAAAGACTGCGTCCAGAAGGCCGATGTGCTGGTCTCCGACCTGGTCGACCAGCTCACGACCGGATTCGCCCACGCGCGTTCACGTCTGGAAGAACAGTGGTCACGCGGCGAGGAGGCATCCACCGAAGACCTGCGCCTGGCGCTGATGCACTACCGCGAGTTCTTCGAGCGACTGCTCGCGGTGTAACCAACCGAGCACGGGCCCGGCCTTCCTGCCCCGGCGAGGCCGGGCCCGCCCCTGCCTGTCAGCGGGAAGCCCGGTTGACCGCCGACACCACCGCCCGCAGCGACGCGGTGGTGATCGACGGGGCAATGCCCACGCCCCACACGGTCCTGCCCGATACCGGGCCTGATGGGTGCCGACCCGCTTCGCCCGGCTGCGCCGCGCTCGCGATCGACACCGAAGCTTCTACATAGGCAGCGGCCTGCGCGTCGTCGCCGGCGCTCATCGCGTGCTCGGAGTAGTCCAGCACCGCCACGTCGAACCCGACCGTGCCCAGCGCGTCGACGAATGCGGCCAGCGGGCCGTTGCCGGTACCGCTGATCTCCGTCTCCGTCCCGTCGATCTTGACGGTGGCGGTGATGCTGGTGGTACCGGTGTCTTCTTCCGACGCGTCGACCCGTTGTTTGATGCGTTCCAGCGGCAGGATCGGCGCCAAGTACTCCTCGGAGAACGCCTCCCACATCTCCTTGGGCGAGACCTCACCGCCCTCGCCGTCGGCCATCTTTTGAATGACCTGCGAGAACTCGATCTGCAGTCGCCGGGGCAGCGCCAGGCCGTGGTCGGCCTTCATGATGTACGCCACCCCGCCCTTGCCGGACTGCGAGTTGACCCGGATCACCGCCTCATAGGTGCGGCCGACGTCCTTGGGGTCGATCGGCAGGTACGGCACCTGCCAGAGCATGTCTTCAACATCGGAGCCGTCGCTGTCAGCATCTATCTTCATCTGGTCCAGGCCCTTGTTGATCGCGTCCTGGTGACTGCCGGAGAAGGCGGTATAGACCAGGTCGCCGCCGTAGGGGTGACGCTCGTGCACCGGCAGCTGGTTGCAGTACTCGACCGTGCGCCGGATCTCGTCGATGTTGGAGAAGTCGATCTGCGGATCAACGCCGCGGGAGAACAGGTTCAGGCCCAGGGTGACCAGGCAGACGTTCCCGGTGCGCTCACCGTTGCCGAACAGGCAGCCCTCGATCCGGTCGGCGCCGGCCTGATAGCCCAATTCGGCTGCGGCGACGGCGGTTCCGCGGTCGTTGTGCGGGTGCAGGCTCAGAATGACCGAGTCGCGACGCGCCAGGTTACGGCTCATCCACTCGATCGAGTCGGCATAGACGTTGGGCGTGGCCATCTCCACGGTGGCCGGCAGGTTGAAGATGATCGGGTTGTCCGGCGTCGGCTGGATGATGTCGCCGACGGCGTCGCACACCTGCCTGGCGTATTCCAACTCGGTCCCGGTGTAGGACTCCGGCGAGTACTCGAACCGCCAGCGGGTGCCCGGGTACTTCGCCGCCTCCTCGACGCACTTGCGTGCGCCCGCGGTGGCGATCTCCTGCACCGCGGCGCGGTCGGCGCGGAAGACGACACGGCGCTGCAGGATCGAGGTGGAGTTGTAGAAGTGCACGATGACGTTCGCGGCGCCCTCGCAGGCCAGGAAGGTGCGCTCGATCAGCTCGTCCCGGCACTGGGTCAGCACCTGGATGGTGACGTCGTCGGGAATCGCGCCGTCGGTGATGATGTCGCGGACGAAGTCGAAGTCGGTCTGGCTGGCCGAGGGGAAGCCGACCTCGATCTCCTTATAACCCATGCGCACCAGCAGGTCGAACATGCGCCGCTTGCGGGCCGGGCTCATCGGGTCGATCAGCGCCTGGTTGCCGTCGCGCAGGTCCACCGCGCACCACAGCGGCGCGTGCTCGATAACGCGGTCCGGCCAGGTGCGGTCGGGTACGCGGATGGACTCCACTTCGTCGGCGAACGGACGGTACCGGTTGACCGGCATGGACGTGCCGCGTTGCGGGTTCCACGCGGGCTGGCCGGGCCGGGGCGGGCCGGCGGGCTTGTGAATGGTGCGCGCTGAGACGTAAGCGTCGGGTGAATCGGGATTAGTCACGGTAGTTGCTCCGGGTTTTTCGAGAGGGAACCTCAGACCGGCGCATCGCGAACACCCGCGACGGGAAGCCGGTCTGGATCAGACCCCGTCGCGGCGTCCGAGAAGGAGCACCCGCTGCACGCTGTGAACTCTACCGCGCCCCACCGCCTGGCCAAAACCGCTCCCAAGCACGCCGAGCCCCTTGGGCAGGCAGCATCGGAGATAAACCGAGATGCGGCGCCACGTATTCTGTTGTGGACTTAATCCAGGCCCGTCCAGACAGGAATTGATCAGTGGCGCTCGTCGTGCAGAAGTACGGCGGATCCTCGGTGTCCGACGCCGACCGGATTCGCCGCGTTGCCGAGCGGATCGTGGAGACCAAGAAGCAAGGAAACGACGTGGTGGTCGTTGTTTCTGCGATGGGCGACACCACCGACGACCTGCTGGACCTGGCTCAGCAGGTCTGCCCGGTTCCGCCGCCGCGGGAACTCGACATGCTGCTGACCGCCGGTGAGCGCATCTCGAACGCGTTGGTGGCCATGGCGATCGAGTCCCTGGGAGCCCACGCCCGTTCGTTCACCGGCTCGCAGGCCGGAGTCATCACCACCGGCACGCACGGCAACGCGAAGATCATCGAGGTGACGCCGGGCCGGCTGCAGGCCGCGCTGGACGAGGGACGGATCGTGCTGGTCGCCGGATTCCAGGGCGTCAGCCAGGACACCCGCGACGTCACCACGCTGGGCCGCGGCGGCTCGGACACCACCGCCGTCGCGCTGGCCTCGGCGCTGGGCGCCGATGTGTGCGAGATCTACACCGACGTCGACGGCATCTTCAGTGCCGACCCGCGCATCGTGCCCAATGCCCGCAAGCTGGACAAGGTCACCTTCGAGGAGATGCTCGAGATGGCCGCCTGCGGCGCCAAAGTGCTGATGCTGCGCTGCGTCGAATATGCCCGCCGCTACAACCTTCCGGTGCACGTCCGGTCGTCGTATTCGGACAAGCCAGGCACCATCGTCGTCGGATCTATCAAGGACACACCTATGGAAGACCCCATCCTCACCGGCGTCGCCCACGATCGCAGCGAGGCCAAGGTGACCATCGTCGGGATCCCCGACATCCCCGGCTACGCCGCCAAGGTGTTCCGCGCCGTCGCCGACGCCGACGTGAACATCGACATGGTGTTGCAGAACGTCTCCAAGGTCGAGGACGGCAAGACCGACATCACGTTCACCTGCTCCCGGGACAGCGGCCCGGTCGCGGTGGCCAAGCTCGACTCGCTCAAGGAAGAAATCGGCTTCACGCAGCTGCTGTATGACGACCACATCGGCAAGGTCTCGCTGATCGGCGCCGGGATGCGCAGCCACCCCGGCGTCACCGCCACGTTCTGTGAGGCGCTGGCGGCCGTCGGGGTCAACATCGAGCTGATCTCCACCTCCGAGATCCGCATCTCGGTACTCTGCCGCGACACGGAACTGGACAAGGCCGTCGTGGCGTTGCACGAGGCGTTCGGGCTCGGCGGCGAGGAGGAGGCGACGGTGTACGCAGGGACGGGTCGATAACGATGGTTGCCGTTGGAGTTGTAGGTGCCACCGGCCAGGTGGGCCAGGTGATGCGCACGCTGCTCGACGAGCGTGACTTCCCGGCGACCTCCGTTCGGTTCTTCGCTTCGGCCCGATCGCAGGGCCGCAAGCTGCCGTTCCGCGGTCAGGAGATCGAGGTCGAGGACGCCGAGACGGCCGATCCCAGCGGGCTGGACATCGCGCTGTTCTCCGCCGGCGGAGCGATGTCGAAGGTGCAGGCGCCGCGGTTCGCGGCCGCCGGCGTCACGGTGATCGACAACTCCTCGGCGTGGCGCAAGGACCCGGACGTGCCGCTGGTCGTGTCCGAGGTCAATTTCCAGCGGGACGCGCACCGTAGGCCGAAGGGCATCATCGCCAACCCGAACTGCACCACGATGGCGGCAATGCCGGTGCTGAAGGTGCTGCACGACGAGGCTGGGCTGACCCGCTTCATCGCGTCGTCCTACCAGGCGGTCTCCGGCAGCGGCCTGGCCGGCGTCGAGGAGTTGGCGACGCAGGCGCGCGCGGTCATCAACGACGTCGAACAGCTGGTGCACGACGGCGGCGCCATCGATTTCCCACCGCCCAGCAAGTACGTCGCCCCGATCGCATTCAACGTGGTGCCGTTGGCCGGGTCGTTGGTGGACGACGGATCCGGTGAGACCGACGAGGACCAGAAGTTGCGCTCGGAGAGCCGCAAAATCCTCGGGATCCCGGACCTGCTGGTCAGCGGGACGTGTGTGCGGGTTCCGGTGTTCACCGGCCACTCGCTGTCCATCAATGCCGAATTCGCCCGCCCCCTCTCACCCGAGCGGGCTCGCGAATTGCTCGACGGCGCACCCGGGGTGAAGTTGGTCGATGTGCCGACGCCGTTGGCCGCCGCGGGTGTCGACGAATCGCTGGTCGGTCGCATCCGGCAGGACCCCGGGGTGCCGGACGGGCGCGGTCTGGCGCTGTTCGTATCGGGGGACAACCTGCGCAAGGGGGCGGCGCTGAACACGATCCAGATCGCCGAGCTGCTGGCCGCCGAGCTCTGATCGAAGCGAGTTGAGTACCGCCCCGGTAGCGCGGTGCTTGGCGGTGCTGTCTCTGTTTGTCTTGCACGGCGTTTGGCCTGCCCGCGCCGACCCGCCGGCGCCCGTTCCGCAGCCGGTTTTGCAGCCGCTGGCGCCGGGTCAGGTGCTGCGGATGGGCCCGGCGGCCGGAACCGGGACGCCCACCGCGGATTACGGCATCGGCGCCACCGACCTGTGTGAGTTCGTCGAATTCCCCAGTCAACTGCTGCAGGTCTGCGGCGACAGCTTCGCGGGCCAGGGTGTCGGGTACGGGGGGTGGTACGCACCCGTCGCGTTGCGCGTCGACACCGCGTCGGTCGACGACCCCGACGGCGTTCGGTACACCGGAGTCACCGGCATCAGCCGGCCGCTGTTGGCCGACCCCACGCCGCCCGGCGCGTCGCAGTTGCCGGCGGGGGTGGTGCAGATCAACCGCCGCAATTACCTGATGGTGGCCACCACCAAGAATCTGGACCCACAGAACTCCCGGCTGGTGCGTGTCGACCCGGCCCGCGGCGGGTGGGAGACGGTCGCCGGGTCGGTGCGCGCGGCGTCCTTCCAGGGCGGCCGACAGACCCAGATCAGCGGTTACTACGACCCGATTCCCCGGCCGGACTCGCCGACCGGGTGGGTGTACATCGTGGCCAACAGCTTCACCCGTCGCCAACCGGTGGTGCTGTACCGGTCTACGCCCGAGACGTTCACCGACCGGTCCCGCTGGCAGGGCTGGGCGGCCGGCGCGGGGTGGAACAAGACGCCCACGCCGCTGTGGCCGGACCTGATCGGCGAGATGAGCATCAAGCAGATCGACGGCATGACGGTGCTGTCGTATTTCAACGCCACCACCGGCGACATGGAGGTCCGGGTGGCCGCGGACCCGACGTCGCTGGGGTCGGCGCCGGTGACCACCGTGGTGCGACACGACGACGAATGGCCCGATCCGCCGGAGAGCCTGCCGCCCCCGTATGACAACCGGCTCTCCCAGCCGTACGGCGGCTACATCTCACCCGGGTCAACCCTCGATGAACTGCGGATATTCGTCAGCCAGTGGGACACCGACGCGCGCCGTGAGGCGCCGTACCGGGTGATTCAGTACGCGGTGAATCCGTTCAGGCCCTGAGTTACCGCCAGCCGGGCGGCAGGTCGGCGGCATGGTTGGGGCAGCGGTTCTGTGTGGCGGTGTACAGGACGTGCGCGGCGGCATCCGCGGGCATCTTGGTGGAGAGCACCGCGTAGGCGTATTGCAGGACCGACTCGCCATATCCGAAATGGACGGCACTGGCGCTGTCGTCCATCAGTGCGCACGCTTCCCGCTCGTGGTTGTCGTCGGCGTGGGCGATGCCGGCACCGCACCAACACGCTGTCAAGCCCAATCCGGCGATCAGCGTGCGAGCCCGGCCGAAGACGTGCATACCGGGGCTATACCCACGTGGGCCTGCAGATTAATCCTGGACCAGCGAGGACTTCGGGCCCTAGCGGCTCACCGCACGGCCTGTTCGAATGGACGGGCAACGGACTGCTGCGCGCATACAGTGAAGGGATCGAATCCATGGCGTTAGCTCGGGAGACCAACGTCATTGCCCTGCAGGCTCATCACAAGTGGAATGCGGTCAGGCGGCGGGAACGCGAACTCGGTGAGGCGATGCGCCGGCATCCGTCGTCATGGCCGAACGCCGTCGTCCTCGCCAAGGATCCGGCCAGGTGAGAGGCACTTTCGGCGAATTTGTCGGCTAGGCTGACGACTTACCGGGGGGGTGACCGGAAGCGAGGTCACATGTTCACCCGAACGCGCGCCCGCACCGCTTTCCCAGCCGTCCTATCTGTGGCGGCTGTCGTGGCCGTGCTGGCCGCAGCGTGCGCTCCCCGGCCTGGTGGCGACCGTGTTCATCACCGTCGACTCGGCCGGCGACCTCTGGGTCGTCAGTTCCGGCAAAAATCTGGTGGAGAAACTGCCCGCGGGCGCCTCGGCTCCGCAGGTGCTGCCGTTCACCGGCCTGGTGACACCGTGCGGTGTCGCGGTGGACTCGACGGGAAGCGTCTACGTCACCGACACCATGGGGTTACACGGCGGCCAGGTGTTCAAGCTCCCGAAAACGTGAGGTCCTTCTCCGGGCACCGGATCGACGAGAATGCCTGGTCAGCGGCGGGCTCACGCTCACAGCTGCTACATAACCAGCGCATAGCGGTCCCTACTGTTGGGCCCCGATCATTCGTGGCATGAGCGAAATTTCTGACACCTCGCGGACTTCGACCGCAGTAGCCCCACCACCCGCGCCGGTTGAGCGGGTCGAACACCGGACCCCCAAGGTCTTCAAGGCCGCGGCCTGGGTGGCCATCGTCGCCGGCATCGTTTTCATCGTCTCGGTCATCTTCTTCACCGGCTTCCGGTTGGGAATGGCCGCCGGACACGGTGGCGGCCACCGGCACCACAAGCACCATCCGGCGATGATGCACCGTTCGGGGTTCCCCGCCAACGGGGGAGCCCAGCAGGTCGGCCCGGGCTACGGACCCGGCGGACCCGGCGGACCTGGCGGTCCCGCCCAGGTGCCGTCCTCGGTCACCCCGACCCTGACACCTTCGCCCACACCCGGGCGCTGAACGCACTCAACCCGACAGCCCGGCGCTCGGCCACGAGCGCCGGGCTTCATCAATTCACGACAACTTTGTGAGCGCTCCCCTTTACGCTGCTGCGGGCCTGGACCATATTCGAAGGTATGAGTGATACACCCGAACCCACCGCTGCAACGCCCCCGGTTGCCACCGCGCCGCCGCCCAGGACGGAGTACCGGGAAAAGCCGCCGCGTCTGTACGTGGTCGCCGCCTGGGTGGTGATCGTCGCCGGGATCGTGTTCATTGCTTCCACCGTGCTGTTCACCGCTGCCATGATCTTCGGAGGCGGACACTGCTACCACCATCGCCACCACCACGGCATGTTCCGGCCCGACGGTCCCGGCGGCTACGGCGGTCCCGGCTGGCAGTTCCGCTACCCGGGCGGCCCGCCTCCTGGCATGGGTCCCGGCTTCCCCGGTGGTCCGGGGGGTCCCGGTGCACCCGGCGCTGTCCCGCCTGGTGCCAGCCCCGGTCAGACGCCGACCTCCGCCCCGGCCGCGCCTAGCGCTCCGCCCACGCGCCCCTAGTTTCGGGGCGGTGGCTCGGGGTATCAACGGGGAGAGAATCCCGAATTTCCCGTGTGCGCTTAATTTTCCGATTGTTCAGGTAGAGGAGATAGCGAAATGACGGAACGCTACACGACAACGGATGGCGGCAGCCCCGCCCCGAGCGACGAGCAGTCGTTGACCCTCGGTCCCGACGGCCCGATCCTGCTTCAGGACCACTACCTGATCGAGCAGATGGCGCAGTTCAACCGGGAACGCATCCCCGAGCGCCAACCGCATGCCAAGGGCGGCGGCGCCTTCGGCCACTTTGAGGTGACCCACGACGTCAGCCGCTATACCAGGGCGGCGGTGTTCCAGCCCGGCACCAAGACCGACACCCTGATCAGGTTCTCCACCGTGGCGGGGGAGCGGGGCAGCCCAGACACCTGGCGCGACCCACGCGGCTTCGCGCTGAAGTTCTACACGTCCGAAGGCAACTTCGACATGGTCGGCAACAACACGCCGGTCTTCTTCATCCGCGACCCCATGAAGTTCCAGCACTTCATCCGGTCCCAAAAGCGAATGCAGGCAACCAATCTGCGTGACCACACCATGCAGTGGGACTTCTGGACGCTGGTGCCCGAGTCGGCGCATCAGGTGACCTGGCTGATGGGAGATCGCGGCATCCCCAAGACCTGGCGTCACATGAACGGCTACAGCAGTCACACCTACAGCTGGATCAACGCCCAGGGCGAGACCTTCTGGGTGAAGTACCACTTCATCAGCGACCAGGGCATCGATTACCTGACTCAGGAGGACGCCGATCGACTCGCCGGTGAGGACGGTGACTATCACCAGCGCGACCTCTACGAAACCATCGAGAGTGGCGACTTCCCGAGTTGGACGCTCAAGATGCAGGTCATGCCGTTCGAAGAGGCAAAGACTTACCGCTACAACCCCTTTGACCTCACGAAGGTGTGGCCGCACGGCGATTACCCGCTGATCGACGTCGGCAAGCTGACCTTGAACCGCAACGTCACCGACTATCACACCGAGATCGAGCAGGCCGCCTTCGAGCCGAACAACATCGTTCCGGGGACCGGGCTGAGCCCGGACAAGATGCTGCTTGCCCGGGGCTTCTCCTACTCGGACGCGCACCGGGCCCGGCTCGGGACGAATTACAAACAGATTCCGGTCAATACGCCGAAGGTCGAGGTCAACAGCTACTCGAAAGACGGCGCTATGCGCGTCAAGAACGTATCGGATCCGGTTTACGCGCCCAACTCATTCGGCGGCCCGCACGCCGATCCGGCACGCGCAGCCGAGGTGCGCTGGCAGGCCGACGGGGAGATGATCCGGGCCGCCTACACGCTGCGCCCCGACGACGACGACTGGGGCCAGGCCGGCACGCTGGTCCGCGAGGTGCTTGATGACGACGCACGGGATCGGTTGGCGCACAACATCATCGGTCATGTCTCCAAGGGAGTGAAGGAGCCGGTGCTGTCCCGGGTGTTCGAGTACTGGCGAAACGTCGACCCCGATCTCGGCAAGAAGGTCGAAGAGGGAGTCCGGGCGAACCTGGGCTGATGATGCCGGGGCTGGCATGATCGAGCCCATGAGCATCGAAGTCGTGTACACCACCGCAGCCACGGCGACGGGCGGCGGCCGCGATGGCCACGTGAAGTCAGACGACGGTCGCCTCGACCTGGACACCCGTCCCCCCAAGGCGATGGGCGGAAACGGCGAGGGCACCAACCCCGAGCAATTGTTCGCCGCCGGTTACGAGGCCTGCTTCCTGGGCGCGTTGCGGTTGGTCGCGGGCAAGGCAAAGGTCAAACTCGACGACGCCACCGACGTCACGGTCGACATCGGGTTCGGCAAGGACTCCGACGGCGGTTTCGGACTCACCGGCAAGATCGTCGGCTACCTGCCCGGGCTCGAGCAGAGCACGGCCGACGACCTGGTCCACCAGGCTCACCAGGTATGCCCGTACTCCAAGGCCACCAAGGGCAACATCGACGTCGCCGTCTCGGCCAAGGTCTAGCCCGGCATGCGCCTTGCCGTGGCGGCGCTGGGCGTGTATCTGGCCGTCGGGGGAGCGGCCACCGCAACGGCCCACCCGTCGGAGCCGGGAGTGGTGTCTTACGCCGTGCTCGGCAAGGGCTCGGTGGGCAACATCGTCGGCGCGCCGATGGGATGGGAAGCGGTCTTCACCGAACCTTTCCAGGCGTACGCGGTGGAACTGGCGGTATGCAACAACTGGGCGGAGATCGGGTTGCCCGAGGTGTACAACGACCCCGACCTGGCCGCCTTCAACGGAGCCACCGCCCAGACGTCGGCCAACGACCAGAATCACCTCGTCAAGCAGGCAGTCGGTGTCTTCGCCACCAACGACGCCGCCGACCGCGCCTACCACCGGGTCGTCGACCTCACAGTGGGCTGCTCGGGTCAGACGACGGCAATGCATCTGGACAACGGCACCACCCAGGTGTGGTCGTTCTCCGGCCCACCGGCCGGCGCTGCCGACGCGAATTGGACCAAGCAGGAAGCTGGAACCGATCGCCGCTGTTTCGTTCAAACCCGACTGCGTGAAAACGTGTTGCTTCAGGCCAAGGTCTGCCAGTCTGGCAACGCCGGGCCCGCGGTGAACGTGTTGGCCGGGGCGATGCAGAACGCGCTGGGTCAGTAGCCGGGGTGAGAATTGGGTACCCATCTCCCTCGTGCAGCTGAAAAGGTCGGGAATATGTCGGTGCTCTCTGGAAGATGAAGTGATGGTGGTCGAAAGCTTCGTATCCAGCTGCCCCGGAGGGACCGTGAAATGACGCGCATCGCCGCCGGCGCGGGCTCGCAGCTGGACGACCTCGACCTGGCCAATGCCGAGCTGACCAGTTCAGCCGCCGTCGCCCAGCACATCGCCGACGGGTGCCTGGTCGACGGACCACTGGGACGGGTCGGCCTCGAAATCGAGGCCCACTGCTTCGACCCGGCCGACCCCGGTCGGCGGCCGACCTGGGACGAGATCAGCCGCCTGCTGGAGTGGATCAGCCCGCTCCCCGGCGGCAGCGCGATCACCGTGGAGCCTGGTGGCGCCATCGAACTCTCCGGCCCACCCGCTGACGGCGTGCTGCCCGCGATCGAAGCCATGGCCCGTGACCAGGCGGTGCTGGGAGCTGCCGTGGCCGACGCCGGTCTCGGGCTGGTTTTTCTGGGGGCAGATCCGTTGCGCTCGCCCAGGCGGATCAACCCGGGCGCCCGTTACCGTGCCATGGAGCAGTTCTTCGCCGCCAGTCACAGCGGTGCGGCAGGCGCGGCCATGATGACCTCGACGGCCTCGATCCAGGTGAACCTCGACGCCGGACCGCAGGGCGGCTGGGCCGACCGGGTGCGGCTGGCCCACGCGCTGGGGCCGACGATGATCGCGATCGCGGCCAACTCCCCGATGCTGGCCGGTGAGTTCTCCGGCTGGCAGTCCACCCGGCAGTGGGTCTGGGGCCAGATGGACTCGGCACGCTGCGGACCGGTGCTGGGCGTCAGCGGTGACGATCCGGGCACCGACTGGGCCCGGTATGCGCTGAAGGCGCCGGTGATGATGGTGCACGCCCCGGACGCGGTGGCAGTCACGCACTACGTGCCGTTCACCGACTGGGTGGAGGGCCGGACGCTGCTCGGCGATCGCCGGCCCACCATCGCGGACCTCGAATACCACCTGACCACGCTGTTCCCGCCGGTACGGCCACGGCAGTGGCTGGAGATCCGCTATCTCGACAGTGTGCCCGACGCGGTCTGGCCGGCTCTGGTGTTCACACTCACCACCCTGCTCGACGATCCGGCCGCGGCCGATCTGGCCGCCGCGGCTGTCGAACCGGTCGCCACCGCCTGGGACACCGCCGCTCGGCTCGGGCTGCGGGACCGGCGGCTCTACGCGGCGGCCAATCGTTGTCTGTCCATCGCCGCCGAGCGCGTGCCGGCCGAGCTCGCCGACGCGATGCAGCAACTGATGCTCAACGTCGAAACCGGGCGATGTCCGGCCGACGACTTCTCCGACCGCGTCATCGAACATGGAATTGCCGCCACGGTCGCCGAAGCTGCGCGTGCGGTGCAAGGGGAGCAGTGACAGCACGAGAACAGCTGGCCTGCGACCTCGAGCGGGCGCGCACCAGAACGTTGTGGCTGGTCGACTTCGACGACGACGAACTGCGCCGTCAGTACAACCCGCTGATGAGCCCCCTGGTGTGGGACCTGGCGCACATCGGTCAGCAGGAAGAACTGTGGCTGCTGCGCGACGGCAACCCGGAGCGTCCGGGCATGCTGCCCCGCGAGATCGAAGGCCTCTACGACGCCTTCGTGCACTCCCGGGCGAGCCGGGTGGACCTGCCGCTGCTGTCTCCCGCGCAGGCGAGGTCGTTCTGCCGCACGGTCCGCGACGCGGCGCTGGACACGCTGGACCGGCTCCCCGAGGACGCGGAAGACTTCCAGTTCGGGCTGGTCATCAGCCACGAGAACCAGCATGGCGAGACCATGCTGCAGGCGCTGAACCTGCGTAGCGGGGCGCCGCTACTGCGCGAGACATCGGTGGTCCCCGCCGGCCGGCCCGAATTGGCCGGCACGTCGGTGCCGGTGCCCGGCGGGCCCTTCGTCCTCGGCGTCGACGCCGCCACCGAGCCCTACTCGTTGGACAACGAACGGCCCGCCCACACCGTGGACGTGCCGAGTTTCCGGATCGGACGGGTTCCGGTCACCAACGGCGAATGGCGCGATTTCATCGACGACGGGGGTTACGCACAGCCGCGGTGGTGGTCCGAACGCGGATGGCAGCACCGTCAGCAGGCAGGCCTGTCCGCTCCGCAGTTCTGGAATGCCGACACCCGCACCCGGTTCGGCTACCTCGAGGAAATTCCCGCCGACGAGCCGGTGCAGCATGTCTCCTACTTCGAGGCCGAGGCCTACGCGAACTGGGCCGGCGCCCGGCTGCCCACCGAAGTCGAGTGGGAGAAGGCATGTGCCTGGGATCCGGCGACCATGGCGCGTCGGCGCTACCCGTGGGGCGACCAGCCGCCCACGGCCGATCGCGCGAACCTGGGCGGCAGCGCGCTGCGCCCCGCACCCGTGGGCGCCTACCCGGCGGGAGCGTCAGCGTACGGCGCCGAACAGATGCTGGGCGACGTCTGGGAATGGACCAGTTCGCCGCTGCGCCCGTGGCCCGGCTTCGTGCCGATGATCTACGAGCGCTACTCCCAGCCTTTCTTCGACGGCGATTATCGGGTGCTGCGCGGTGGCTCGTGGGCGGTCGAACAGTCCATCCTGCGTCCCAGCTTCCGCAATTGGGACCACCCCTACCGCCGGCAGATCTTCTCAGGCGTCCGGTTGGCCTGGGACGCCTGATGTGTCGGCATCTGGGATGGCTGGGCGCACCGGTCACCGTCTCCTCGCTGGTCCTCGAGCCGCCGCACGGTCTGCGTGTGCAGTCGTACGCGCCGCGCCGGCAGAAGCACGGCTTGATGAACGCCGACGGTTGGGGTGTGGGCTTTTTCGCGGATCTGCCGGACCCCACGCCGCGACGGTGGCGCAGCCCGGCACCGCTGTGGGGTGACACGTCGTTCGACTCCGTCGCTCCGGTGCTGCGCAGTCATTGCGTGGTGGCCGCGGTCCGGTCCGCGACCGTCGGCATGCCTCTCGAAGCGAGCGCCACGGCTCCCTTCACCGATGGGCAATGGTTGTTGTCGCACAACGGAGTTGTCGACCGCTCGGTGTTGCCGCTCTCGCCGACCGCCGAATCAGTATGCGACAGTGCGGTTCTGGCTGCCACCATCTTCGCCCGCGGCCTCGATGCCCTGGGTGACACCATCGCCGAAGTAGGCACCGCCGACCCGCTGGCCCGGCTGAACATCATGGCGGCCAACGGTTCTCGGCTGATAGCCACGGCATGGGGAGACACCCTGTCGATACTGCGCCGCGCCGACGGCGTGGTGCTGGCCAGCGAACCCTACGATGACGACCCGGACTGGGAAGACGTACCCGACCGGCATCTGGTGGAAGTCACCGGCGACGGCGTCGAGTTGACTGCGTTGAACCGCTCGAAAGGATCCCGATGACGCTCACGCTGTCCAACCATCTGGCCGAGGACTCGGCGCTGCACGCGTTGCGGCGCGACGTGTTCGTCGGTCTGCAGCAGCAGCCGAAGTCGTTGCCGCCCAAGTGGTTCTATGACGCGGCGGGCAGCGACCTGTTCGATCAGATCACCAGGCTGCCGGAGTACTACCCGACGCGCGCCGAAGCCGCGATCCTGCGTGCCCGTTCCGCCGAGATCGCCTCGGCCAGCGAGGCCGACACGCTGGTCGAACTGGGCAGCGGCACATCGGAGAAGACCCGGCTGTTACTCAGTGCGTTGCGCGACCGCGGGTCGCTGCGCAGCTTCGTCCCGTTCGACGTCGACGCGAGCGTGCTGTCGGCGGCCGCGCGCGCGATCCAGGACGAATACCCGGGCGTTGCCATCAACGCGGTCTGCGGCGACTTCGAGGAACACCTCGCCGAAATACCCGGCGGCGGAAGGCGCTTGTTCGTGTTCCTGGGCTCGACGATCGGCAACCTGACGCCGGAGCCGCGCGCCGATTTCCTGGCGGCGCTGTCCGCGGTGATGCAGCCCGGGGACAGTCTGCTGCTGGGCACCGACCTGGTGAAGGACGCCGGCCGGCTGGTGCGGGCCTACGACGACGCGGCAGGAGTGACGGCGCGCTTCAACCTCAATGTGCTCGCGGTGATCAACCGGCAGCTCGACGCGGATTTCGACGTCGACTCTTTCGAACACGTCGCCCGGTGGAACAGCGACGAGGAGCGCATCGAGATGTGGCTGCGCTCCATGCGCCGCCAACGAGTACGCGTCGACGCGCTGGATATGACCGTCGACTTCGACGCCGGCGAGGAGATGATCACCGAGGTCTCGTGCAAGTTCCGTCCGGACGCGGTGCGTGATGAGCTGACTGCCGCGGGATTGCGCCGGGTCCAGTGGTGGACCGACGACGCAGGTGACTTTGGTCTGTCACTGGCCGCCAAGTGAGTAACGGCCAGGCTCTGTCCGAGCAGTGGCGCGCCGCCCGGCCGCCCGCGGCGGGGTTGCACCTGGACAGCGCGGCGTGCTCGCGCCAGAGTCTGGCGGCACTCGACGCGGCGGCGCGTCATGCGCTGCACGAATCCGAGGTCGGCGGGTACGTCGCGGCGGAGGCGGCGTCGACGGTGCTGGACGCGGGGCGCGCCGCGGTCGCGAGGCTTTGCGGTCTGGTCGATCCGGAGGTGGTCTACACGACCGGTTCCCTGAATGCCCTGGAGCTGCTGTTGCGCAGTTGGCCCCGCGACCGCCGCACGTTGGCCTGTCTGCCCGGTGAGTACGGACCAAACCTGGCGGTGATGGAGGCCCACGGATTCGAGATACGCCAGCTCCCCACCCTCGACGATGGCCGGCTGGCCATCGACGACGCGGCATACCAGTTGGAGGAGAACCCGCCAGACCTGGTCCACCTGACGCCGGTGGCCAGCCACCGCGGCACGGTGCAGCCGTTGGCGATGACGGCCAGGTTGTGTCGCGAGTTGGGCGTGCCGTTGGTGGTGGACGCCGCGCAGGCGTTGGGCCAGGTCGACTGCGCGGTGGGAGCCGACGTCACGTACTCGTCGTCGCGGAAATGGTTGGCGGGACCGCGCGGGGTGGGGGTGCTGGCGATGCGGCCCGAGTTGATGGAGCGTTTGAGGCCACCGGTGCCCTTCGGCTTCGGAGAAGCGAATGTCGCTGCGCGGGTGGGATTTTCGGTGGCGGTGGGCGAGCATCTCGCGTGCGGTCCGGAGCTGGTGCGGTCCCGGCTCGCCGAACTGGGCGGCATCGCCCGCAGGCTGCTGACCGACGTCGCCGGCTGGGCGGTGGTCGAGGAAGTCGAGGAGCCAAGCGCGATAACGACTTTGGCGCCTACCGACGGTTCCGACCCGCAAGCGGTGCGAGAGTGGTTGCTGGCCGAGCGCCGGATCCTGACCACCTATGCCGGGGTGCAGCGCGCCCCGATGGAGCTGACGGCGCCGGTGCTGCGTATCTCCCCGCACCTTGACACCTCGACCGAAGACTTGGAAGCTTTCGTCGAGGCGCTGATCGAAGCGACGGCGGTTACCGCCGCGGGCTAGATTCAAACCGGAGACCTTGCTCCGCCTGTGCCGCAAAAATTCTCGTACGAAAATCGTGCATATTGCGCGTGTGTGGAGTAACTTCTGCTTCGAACGCCGACGGGTTGTTAAGGGTGGGCACCTGACACTTGCGCGATTCGCCGCGTTGGCGATCGATCCAGTGACGAAGGGTCCTCTTTCGATGAGTTTTGCTGTACTACCGCCTGAGATCAACTCGCTTCGGCTCTTCACGGGCGCAGGGCCGGGCCCGTTGCTTGAGGCGGCCACTGCCTGGGATGGTCTGGCGGCTGAGTTGAGTTCGGCCGCACAATCTTTCAGCTCAGTCACGGCCGGGTTGACCGGTCAGGCGTGGCAGGGACCGGCGGCCGCGGCGATGTCGACGGCGGCGCTGCCCTATGCCGGGTGGCTGAGTGCTGCGGCCGCGCAGGCCTCGGGTGCGGCGGCTCAGGCGAAGGCCGTTGTCAGCGTCTTCGAGTCGGCCGTGGCAGCGACCGTTCATCCAATAGCCGTATCGGCGAACCGTAATGGCTTCGTGCAGCTGGTGCTGTCGAACCTGTTCGGCCAGAACGCACCGGCTATCGCCGCCGCCGAGGCCGTGTACGAGGAGATGTGGGCCCAGGACGTAGCCGCGATGGTCGGCTACTACAGCGGTGCCTCTGCCGCAGCTGCTGCGCTCGCCCCGTTCACCGCGCCGCTGAAAGCCCTTGCCGGTCTGCCGGCTCAGCTGGCCGCCGGGTCTGCGGCTGCCGCCGGACTTCCGAGCGCCGCCGGGGAGACGCTGCAACTCACGCTTGGGTGGGCGAATGTCGGGGCAAGCAACTTCGGCTTCGGCAACGTCGGCAGTGGCAACATCGGCAGTGGCAACTTCGGCATCTCCAACCTGGGCGATGCGAACATCGGCAATTTCAGCATCGGCTTCGGCAACCTGGGAACGTCCAACATCGGTCTCGGGAACTTCGGCATCGGTAATAAGGGCCTTGCCAACAGCGGTAACTTCAACATTGGTTTCGGCAATACCGGCAATAACAACATCGGCATCGGGCTGACCGGCGACAACCAGTTCGGGATCAACCTGAATTCCGGCAGCGGCAACTTCGGGTTGTTCAACTCCGGCACCGGAAACATCGGCTTCTTTAACTCGGGCAACGGAAACTACGGACTCTTCAACTCGGGCAGCTTCAACACCGGCATCGGCAACTCGGGTACCGTCAACACCGGGTTATTCAACCCGGGCACCTTCAATACCGGAGCCTTCAACGCGGGATTCGCCAATACGGGCACCTATAACGTCGGCAGCTTCAACACGGGCGACGTCAACCCCGGTTCGTACAACACCGGCGGCTTCAACATCGGCAATACCAATACCGGTTATTCCAACTGGGGCAACTTCAACACCGGTGCCCTCAACACCGGCAACATGAACAACGGCATCGGCTGGACAGGTGACCAGCAGGGTGGCGTCGTCGTCGCCATCACCACCCCGGACATCCAGCTGCCACCCGTCGACATCTCGCAGATTCTGGTCGGCGCCTTCAACACCCCGCAGATCAGTATCCCGCCCATCACCATCCCGCCGTTCACGACACCGGCGAACATCACGATCCTCCCGTTCGACCTGCCGACGATCGACATCCCGCCGATCAGCATCGGGCCGTTCACGTCGCCCGCAGATGTCCTGGTTTCGGCGTTCAACCTGCCGCAGATCACCGTCCCGCCGATCAACATCGGTGGCTTCCTGTCACCGATCGCGTCGCTGAGCGCGTTTGAGACGCCGGCGATCGGTATCCCGCCGATCACCATTCCGGCGTACACGACGCCGTCGACCATCACGATCGGCAGCTTCGCCCTGCCGCAGATCGGCATCCCGGCGATCACCATTCCGGCGTACACGACGCCGGCGAATATCAATATCGGTAGTTTTGGTTTGCCGGAGATTGGTATTCCGGCGATCACTATTCCGGCGTACACGACGCCGGCGAATATCAATATCGGTAGTTTCTCACTGCCGCAGATCGGCATTCCGGCGATCACTATTCCGGCGTACACGACGCCGGCGAATATCAATATCGGTAATTTCGGTCTGCCGGAGATTGGTATTCCGGCGATCACTATTCCGGCGTACACGACGCCGGCGAATATCAATATCGGTAGCTTTGGTCTGCCCCAGATCGGTATACCCGCGATAACGGTTCCGGCTTACCAGTCGCCAGCGCTTACGGTGGGAGGGTTTAACCTGCCGTCCGTCACTACGCCGCCTATAGCGGTACCACCGATAAATCTACCGCAGGTAATCATTCCGCCCTTCCAGACACCGACCGTAACTGTCACGGGCTGGAACCTGCCTTCGGTCACCGTTCCGCAGATCAATATCCCGCGTATACAGTTCCCGAACATCTCCGTCCCGGGCGGAAACCAGACGCTCATCACCCTGGACACGAGCTTCATTGCGGCCCCCACCTACCGAATTGACCTCGGTACCTTCAACATCAACGCGATTTCGCTGGGCTTCACTACGCAGGGCTACATCGAGCAATTCAGCTTCCCCAGCATCCAGATCGGTGCGATGACCCTGCCGACTCTCAACATCAGCAATGCAGGTGGCAACTACATCATTCCGTCGATCGGGCTGTCCGGTTTCAACATCCCGTCCATCACTTTCAACCCAGTGCAGTTCAGCGGCTTCACGCTGCCGCAGATCGGTTGGCCGCAGTTCTCGACGCCGGCCCTGACGATCCCGCCGATTCAGCTCGGGGACTTCGATCTGCCGCAGGTGGGTTGGCCGCAGTTCTCGACGCCGGCCCTGACGATCCCGTCGATAAATCTCGGCTCCTTCGATCTGCCGCAGGTGGGTTGGCCGCAGTTCTCGACGCCGGCCCTGACGATCCCGCCGATTCAGCTCGGGGACTTCGATCTGCCGCAGGTGGGTTGGCCGCAGTTCTCGACGCCGGCGTTGACCATTCCGTCGATAAATCTCGGCTCCTTCGATCTGCCGCAGGTCGGCTGGCCGGAATTCACCACCCCGCCGCTGACCATTCCGCCGATCGATCTCGGCGAGATCGTGCTGCCGCCGATCAGCTGGCCCGAGTTCTCCACTCCGGCCCTGACGATCCCGCCGATTCAGCTCGGGGACTTCGATCTGCCGCAGGTGGGTTGGCCGCAGTTCTCGACGCCGGCGTTGACCATTCCGTCGATAAATCTCGGCTCCTTCGATCTGCCGCAGGTCGGCTGGCCGGAATTCACCACCCCGCCGCTGACCATTCCGCCGATCGATCTCGGCGAGATCGTGCTGCCGCCGATCAGCTGGCCCGAGTTCTCCACTCCGGCGTTGACGATCCCGCCGATCTCCATTGGCGACTTCCTGCTGCCGCAACTCACGTCGGGGCCGTTCTCGCTGCCCGAGATCGGGATTCCGCCGATCGCGCTGGGGGCGTTCAACCTGCCCCAGGTCATTGCCTCCGCGTTCGACCTGCCGTCGATCGGGATTCCCAACATCGCCATCGGCGAGTTCATCCTGCCGCAGATCGACTTCCCGGGCTTCGTCACGCCGCCGCTGGTCATTCCGCCGCTGGGTATCGGCGCCTTCAACCTGCCGGAGATCTACATTCCGAGCATCCACCTGCCGAGCCAGAAGCTGTTCGAGTTCCAGATTCCGCCGACGCCGGGCTACGGCAACACCACCGACAACATCTTCACGACGTCGGGCTTCTTCAACACCGGTGGTGGCAACAGCTCGGGATTCTTCAACAACGGCAGCGGGGTGTCCGGCTTCTTCAGCGGAAACCCGTTGGGACTCATCGGCGCTTCGGGCTACAACGTGTTCGGCGAAGGGTCCTCGGGTCTTTCGGTCCTGGGCAGCGGCGTGTCAGGTCTCGGCAACATCGGTACGCTGCCGGCAAACGTCAGCAGCTTCGTGTCCGGCCTGCAGAGCATCGGGTCGAACCTGGCCGGGATCTTCTTGCAGAACTACTGATCCGCCTTGTGCGCCGTCAGCAGGTAAGCGGGCATCATCACGCGGCCCTCGTCGTCGACGGGATACGGAGGCGCTGGCATGTCCGCAACCTCGGGCATGTCCGGGACCTGGGGCATGTTCCCGTGGATCGCCGCGGGCCGGACGTCGTCGATCTCCCAGTATTCGCGACTGCCGAACGCAGTTCCTGCTCGTCGACCTCGTTGGGTCGGTAGGGGGCGTCGGCCGGGAAGGCGCCCTTGGCGAATGCCAGGACGTAGTAGCTTGCACCCGGCGCCGCAGCACGGTGCACCGCTTGCAGATAGTTGGCGCGGTGCTCGACGGGCAGCGAGTGGAAAAGCGTGCTGTCGATGACGGTATTGAAGCGGCCGTCATACCCCGAGAATCGGGTGATGTCGTCCACCACGAAGGTGGCCGTGGTGAGCCCGCGCTGCTGTGCGGTGCTGGTCGCCTCGGCAATGGCCGTGGGCGAATTGTCGATTCCGACAACGGAGTAACCGGCGGCCGCCAGCGCGAGTGACAACTCAGCGACCCCGCATCCGGCGTCCAGCACCTCGCCGCGGACCTGGCCGGCGGCGACGAGTGCCGCCAGATCGGGTTGCGGTTCGCCGATATTCCAGGGCGGCGGCGCTTGGAAAACCTTTTCCTGATACGCGTCATCCCAGTCCATCACCTGATCCGTCATGGCTCCCAACGTACGCCCGCCGCATACTGGGACATATGTCGCAGCCGCCGCCGGCCCGCTACCTGCTCCGCGCGAAGGACTTCGCCGACGCCCGCTACGCCGAGCCGATCACGGTCGATGACATGGCCGCGGCCGCGGGTCTGTCGCGGGCCCACTTCAGCCGGATGTTCACCCGCACGTTCGGTGAATCGCCGCGCGCGTACCTGCAGACGCGCCGGCTGGAGCGAGCGGCGGCGTTGCTGCGCTACACCGAACGATCCGTCGCGGATATCGCCGTCATGGTCGGACTGCGCAGCGTCGGTTCGTTCACAACGAGTTTCGCCCGCGTGTACGGGATGCCGCCGGCCGCCTATCGGGCCGGCCTTCCACCAGCGTCGGTGCACGCGCGGGTACCGAGTTGCATCCTCGCCCGCGACACCCGCCCACCCGCCGACAGCCGCGTCAAGACAGCACACGGGGAGAAGACGGACAGCAGGGCCGGGCCGTAGCGTGGTGCCCATGCTCAAGATTGCCAGCGCCCACCTCTGGGTGCACGACCAGGAAGTCGCTCTGAAGTACTGGACCGAGAAGGTGGGTATGGAAGTGCGGCAGGATGTTTCACTGCCAGACCTCGGTTTCCGGTGGCTCACGGTCGGCCCTCCGGGCCAGGACGACGTGTCCATCGTGTTGATGGCGATTCCGGGGGAGCCGGTCATGGACGCGGTGACACAGCAGCAGGTTGCCGAAGTGATGGCGAAGGGTTTTGCCGGCACGGTGTTCCTCACCACCGAGGACTGCGCCGCCGCCTACGCCGAAATGCGTTCCCGTGGAGTGGAATTCACTGAAGAGCCACACGAGATGCCGTATGGCATCGACTGCGGATTCCGCGACCCGTCCGGCAACAGCGTGCGGTTGACTCAGCTGGCCGAAATCGGTTAGCCGCCCCGGACGGGCCAGGTATGCACGGGCTCATTGGCGTGCATGTGCTCGCAGTACCGCCGCAGCATCTCGGCCAGGGCCCGGGGCCGGGTCATGCCGGCATCCTCGAGTGCGGTGACCGTGGACACCTGCCAGCTGGCGCCGTTGCGTCCGGTCCTGGCCCGCCCCTCGATGACCCCGAGGAAGCGGTCGCGGACTTCGACGTCGACACCCCAGCGCTGCAGACCCTCGTGGGCCATCGGTAGCAGCTTGTCCAACAACAGTTTTCGCGTACTCACCTCGCCCACCCCCGGCCAGTGCAGTTGCGCCTCGATTCCTCGTTGAGCGGCCTCCAGGAAATTCCGGTGTGCCACCGGGAAACTCATCTGCGACCACACCGGCTGTTCGGCTTCGGACATAGTCCGCAGCATGCCGTAGTAAAAGGCCGAATTCGCAAGCATGTCAACGACACTGGGTCCCGCCGGTAGTACCCGGTTTTCCAGGCGTAACTGAGGTCGGCCCTCGTAGACGTCGTACACCGGCCGGTTCCACCGATACACCGTGCCGTTGTGCAGGCGCAGCTCCGCGAGCCGCGGTGTGCGTCCCGCCGTCAGCTCCGCGACCGGATCCTCATCGGACAGTTCCGGCAGCAGCGACGGGAAATAGCGGATGTTCTCCTTGAACAGGTCGACGGCCGAGGAGATCCACCGCTCGCCGAACCAGACCCGCGGCCGCACCCCCTGAGTCTTCAGTTCTTCGGGGCGGGTGTCGGTGGACTGGGCGAACAATTCGATGCGGGTTTCCGCCCAAAGGTGGTGGCCGAAGAAATACGGCGAGTTGGCGGCCAGCGCCAGTTGGGGGCCGGCCAGTGCCTGCGCCGCGTTCCAATTGGCGGCGAAGTCCTCCGGGGCCACCTGCAGGTGCAATTGCATGCTGGTGCAAGCGGATTCGGGTGCGATGGAAGCGGCCTGCCAGCTCAGCGGTTCGGGGCCGGCGATATTGATGGGGATATCCTCGCCGCGGGCCTCGAAGATCGACTCGTTAAGGGCCGCGTAGCGGTTCGACTCGCTCATCCAGCCTTCGGCGGACAGATGTTTGGGCATCAGGGTCGGCAGGATGCCGATCATCACGATGTGCGAACCGCTGCCATTGGCTTTGAGTTCGGCGTCGTTGAGGCTGGCCCGGACGTCTTTCTCCAGGTCCAGGGTGGCGTGTCCGGGTAATGGACGAGGTGGCACATTGAATTCGATGTTGTAGGCGCCCAATTCGGTCTGATAGGCGGGATCTGCGATGGCGTCCAGCACGAATCGGTTGGACATGGCCGGCTGATATTCGGCGTCGACGAGGTTGCACTCGATCTCCATGCCGGTGAGCGGGTGCTCCGAATCGAAGCTGGTACGCGACAGCATCGTCTCGAATACGTCGAGACACACCCGCACTTTGCGCCGGTATTCCCGCCGATGTGCGCGGTCATACGTGGTGCGCTTGACCTCTTCGCCCACCTGACCGATGGAACAGGTTTCCCGGGCCGCGCGCAACCCGGCCCGCCGCTGCGCGATCATGTACCTGCAGTGTCCAACGTCACCCTAGGAGAGGCCGGAGTTGGCCGAGTCGCCGGAATTCGTAGCAGCCATCGACCAGGGCACCACGAGTACCCGCTGCATGATCTTCGATCATGACGGTGCCGAGGTGGCTCGTCATCAACTCGAGCACGACCAGATCCTGCCCCGGGCCGGCTGGGTGGAACATAACCCGGTGGAGATCTGGGAGCGCACCGCGTCCGTGCTGATGTCCGTGCTCAACTCCAGCAACATATCCGCGAAAAGTATTGCTGCACTGGGTATCACCAATCAGCGCGAGACGACTCTGGTGTGGAACCGCAAAACCGGCCGGCCCTATTACAACGCGATCGTCTGGCAGGACACCCGGACCGATCGCATCGCGTCGGCGCTCGACCGGGATGGTCGCGGCGACGTGATACGGCGCAAGGCGGGTCTGCCGCCGGCGACCTACTTCTCCGGCGGCAAGTTGCAATGGATCCTCGAGAACGTCGACGGGGTTCGCGCCGCGGCGGAAAAGGGTGAGGCCCTGTTCGGCACCGCGGACACCTGGGTGCTGTGGAACCTGACCGGCGGACCGCGCGGCGGCATGCACGTCACCGATGTGACCAACGCCAGCCGGACCATGCTGATGAACCTGGAGACGCTGGACTGGGACGACGAATTACTCTCGTTCTTCTCGATTCCCCGGGAGATGCTGCCCAAGATCGAGCCGTCGTCGCCGCTGGAACCCTACGGTGTCACGTCCGAAACCGGCCCCATCGGCGGCGAGGTGCCGATCACGGGTGTGCTGGGTGATCAGCATGCCGCGATGGTCGGGCAGGTGTGCCTGGACGCCGGAGAGGCCAAGAACACCTACGGCACCGGCAATTTCCTGCTGCTGAACACCGGCGAGACGATCGTGCGCTCTCAGAACGGGCTGCTCACCACCGTGTGTTACCAATTCGGGGACGCCAAACCGGTGTACGCGCTCGAGGGTTCGATCGCGGTGACGGGCTCGGCGGTGCAGTGGCTGCGCGATCAGCTGGGCATCATCAGTGGCGCCTCGCAGAGTGAGTCGCTGGCCCGGCAGGTCGCCGACAACGGCGGGGTGTATTTCGTGCCGGCGTTCTCCGGCTTGTTCGCGCCCTACTGGCGTTCCGACGCCCGCGGGGCCATCGTCGGGCTGTCCCGGTTCAACACCAACGCTCACCTGGCTCGCGCGACCTTGGAGGCGATCTGCTACCAGAGCCGCGACGTCGTCGACGCCATGGAGGCCGACTCCGGCGTCCGCCTCGAGATTCTGAAGGTCGACGGCGGAATCACCGGCAACGACCTGTGCATGCAGATCCAGGCCGACGTGCTGGGTGTGGACGTGGTGCGGCCCGTGGTGGCCGAGACCACCGCCCTGGGCGCCGCCTACGCCGCCGGCCTTGCGGTCGGCTTCTGGGAAGGTCCCGGCGAGCTGCGCGCCAATTGGCGTGAGGACAAGCGCTGGACGCCGAACTGGGACGACGAACAGCGGGCCGAAGGGTACGCAGGCTGGCGGAAGGCGGTGCAGCGGACCCTGGACTGGGTGGACGTGTCCTGATCCAGGGTCCGCTCGCGGGATCTCAGTCCTCGCCGAGGATGCCGTAGATCTCGCGGCGTGCATTGTTGAGCACGTCGACGATGCGTTGCTGCTGGTCAGCGCTCGCCGCATGGGCCGACTGGCCGACGGCGCCGAACAGCTGACGGGCGGCGGTCCGGAGATTGATGTGTCCCGGGTCCACGCCTTCGGCGATCTCGTCCCACGGCGGGGTCTCCACCTTCGCCGCTGCGGCGCGACCGTCTTCGGTCAGCTCGAACAGCTTCTTGCTGCCGTCGGTTTCGCTGGCCGTAATCAGGCCCTCGTCGTCGAGCAGTTGCAGCGTCGGGTACACCGAGCCGGGGCTCGGCTTCCAGATTCCGTTGCTGCGTTCGGCGATCTGCTGGATCATCTCGTAGCCGTGCATCGGCCGCTCGTTGAGCAGCGCCAGGATGGCGGCCCGCACGTCGCCGCGCCGGCCCCGCCCGCCCCGGCGTCCGCCGCGGCCACCGGGCCCGAACCCGAAGCCTGGGCCGAAGCCGGCCCCGAATCCCGGTCCGAAGCCCATCGGGCCGTCGTGGCTGCCGGCCTGCTCGCGCATGTTCTCGAAGAATTCCCGGCGGGCTTGCCGCCGGGCGCCCGGGCCGAAGCCGAATCCGGGCCGTGGGCCGAACGGCCCGGTAGGGGGAGTGAAAAGGGTGTTCATCGTTGTAGTCCTTCTGGTCTAGTGGGGCGTCGCTCACCGACGCTCCGGTGTATCACTACGTATCACGATATATCGCTAAGTATCGGAAGGCAACCGCCTGGGGTCCTGCAGGCCCGAACCTCGACCGTTTGCGCACCCCGAACGCCGGGTAGCACCTGACGGGTGAACGGCAATAACCGCTACCGGACCATGACCGGACCCGGCAGCGCCACCGATCCGGCGGGCGACGACGGCGACAGGGCTCGTTCGCGGGTCAACTGGGTGTTGGCCCTGTTGACAGTCCCCGCGGCCGCGATCGTGATGCTTTTTGCGCTCGGGGCGGTGATGAGTACCGACTCGTGCACCCAGAACCAGTGCCCGAACCTCGGCGGCGGGATCAGTTTCGACGTCTTCTTCTACGGTCCCCCGCTGGTGGCGGTGTTGGTGATCATCACCTCGGTCTTCACCGCCAAACGGCACTGGGGCATCGCGGTCCCGCTGATCGGTCTGGGGTTGCTGGTGACCGACGTCGCCATCTTGGCGGCCTCCGTCGCCCAGTACTAAGTCGGTAGGGAGAAGCCGCCGGCCTCGGTGATTTCCGGGGTTTGTGCCGGGGCGGCAGTGGTCGCCCCGCCCTGCGGCGGCTCCGGGACGGGTGACGGGCCGGGGGGCTGACCCGGGGGCTGACCGGGCGGCGGCACCCATCCCTGCGGTTGCGGCCATCCCTGCGGTTGCGGCCAGGTCTGCGGTTGCGGCCAGGTCTGCGGTTGCGGCCAGCCTGGTGATGGCGCCGGCTGAGGCCACCCGGGTGCCGATGGCGGGCGCAGCCTGGCCAGTTCCCGCCGGTGTCGTTCGGCCAGTACCGCGGCCAGGATCAGTTGCGGTGGGACGCCCGGCGGGGGTGGCGGCGCGATGCGGGACACCACGTCGCTGGCGATCCGGTACGCCATCTGATTACGCAGCGCCGGATCCAATTGATGTGCCCGCGAGAGGAATTGCCGGGCCACCTCGGCCTGGCCGGTGGACAGACCGGAGAGCTGCAGCGACGCCGCCCACCCCGCCAGTGCCGGCGGCATGACCGGCGGTGGGCCGAGGCGGGGTCCGCGTTCGCTCACCACGACGGTGCCGGCGAACATGTCGCCGACGCGCTTGGCCTTCGGAGAGAGCACGCTGCAGATCACCGCGGGGCTGCCGAGCAGCATCCAGATCTCGATCACGGCGGCCAGTGCGCGGAACAGCGCCTGGCGGAATCGTTCCGGTCCGCCGTCGTCGGAGACGACCCGCAGACCCATCACCATCTTGCCCACCGAGCGGCCCCGGGTTGCGGTCTCGATCACCACCGGATAGCCGACCATCGCCAGCACCGTGAAGATGATCAGAAATGCGACGGTCAGTGCCTCGTCGAACTGGGCTAGCGAGGCCGCCCACAACGTGACTCCGAGGATGTAGGCGATGAAGACGACGATGATGTCGATAATCGCGCTGATTGCGCGCACCGGTAGCTGGGCTATCTGGACGTCGAGCACTACGGCGTCCCCGGTCACCACCTCCGACATACCTCGAAACGCTACAGGCTGGGTAGGCTGCCCAAGTGGACGTCGATGCGTTCCTGCTCACCCATCGGGGCACCTGGGACCGGCTCGACCAGTTGATCAAGAAGCGCCGTTCGCTGACCGGTGCCGAGATCGATGAACTCGTCGAGCTCTATCAGCGGGTGTCGACCCACCTGTCGATCCTGCGGTCGGTGTCGTCGGACTCGCTGATCACCGGCCGGTTATCCAGTCTGGTGGCCCGGGCCCGATCTGCGGTCACCGGCGCGCATGCCCCGCTGAGCAGCACTTTCGTCCGCTTCTGGACCGTGTCGTTCCCGGTGGTGGCCTACCGGTCTTGGCGGTGGTGGCTGGCGACGGCCCTCGCGTTCTTCGCCGTGGTGGTGGTCATGGCGTTCTGGGTGGCCGGCAGTCCCGAAGTACAGTCCGCCATCGGGACCCCGGCCGATATCGACCAATTGATCAACCACGACGTCGAGTCCTATTACAGCGAGCACCCCGCCGCGGCCTTCGCCCTGCAGGTGTGGGTGAACAACTCGTGGGTGGCCGCCAAATGCATCGCGATGGCGGTGCTGCTCGGCGCGCCGATTCCGTTTGTGCTGTTCCAGAACGCCGCCAACGTGGGCGTCATCGCTGGTCTGATGTTCCCGGCGGGCAAGGGCGGCTTGCTGCTGGGTTTGCTGCTGCCGCACGGGCTGCTCGAGCTGACGGCGGTGTTCCTGGCCGGCGCGGTGGGCATGCGGCTGGGGTGGTCGGTGATCTCCCCCGGCGATCGCCCACGTGGTCAGGTCCTGGCCGAGGAGGGGCGCGGCGTGGTCTCGGTCGCCGTGGGGCTGGTCGGCGTGCTACTGGTCTCGGGGCTGATTGAAGCGATGGTGACGCCGTCGCCGCTGCCGACGTTCGCCCGTATCACCATCGGCGTCCTCGCCGAGGCGGCGTTCCTGTCCTACATCATTTACTTCGGACGACGGGGCGTGGCCGCCGGCGAGACCGGCGATATCGAGGACGCCCCGGATTACGTCCCCACCTCCTAGGCCCGTTTTCCCTGGCCGAGTGTGAATTGCACGACGCGACACCCCGCCGACGCGTCGTGCAATTCACACTGGGCGCCTGAGATCTAGAGCTGTCCGGTCGCTTTCATCGCCAGATAGCGGTCGGCGAGGCCGGGTGCGATGTCGGTGGGTGGCGCGTCGACGACTTCCACCCCGCTGCGCCGCAACCGGGAGGCGATGGCACGGCGTTCGTTGCGGGAGCGCTCGGCTGCCGCGGCGTCATAGACCGCCGCCGCGTCGCTGCGGCCGGCCGCGAGCTCGTCGACCCGCGGGTCGGCCACCGCGGCAACCAGCACATGGTGTTTGGCCGACAACTGCGGCAGCATCGGCAGCAGTCCCTCGTCCAGCGCGGTCGAGTTCAAGTCGGTGAGCAACACCACCAGCGACCGCCGCCGGGTCCGTCGCAGAATTGCGGCAACCATTGCCCGCCAGTCGGATTCGACGAGCGCCGGTTGCAGGGGGGCCATCGCGTCGACCAGCTGGGCGAGCAGTTCGGTGCGCGACGCACCGAAGACGGCGGCCCGGCTCAACCGGTCGTGCGCGAGGAAGTCCACGTGGTCACCGGCGCGAGAGGCCAACGCCGCCAACAAGAGCGCGGCGTCCATCGCCCAGTCCAGCCGCGGCCAGCCGGCGGGGTCGGCGGCCGTCGGGTCGATGCCGACGCGCCCCGCCGCCATCCGTCCGGTGTCCAGCACGATCACTACACGGCGGTCCCGCTCAGGCCGCCAGGTGCGCACCATAACGTCGCTGCGCCGCGCGCTGGCTCGCCAGTCGATCGAGCGGACGTCGTCGCCGACGACATACTCACGTAGCGAATCGAATTCGGTGCCCTGCCCGCGGATCAGCGTCGGCAGCAGGCCGTCGATCTCCCGCAGCTTCGCCAGCCGCGACGGCAGGTGTTTGCGGGACAGGAACGGCGGCAGCACGCGCACCTGGCCGGGTACCGGCTGCGAACTCTGCCGGCCCGCGAAACCCAGTGGCCCGATCGAGCGCGCCGTCACCACCGCGGCCCGCTGGTCGCCGCGGCGGACCGGCCGAAGCTGCGTGTGCAGTTGCTGGCTCTGCCCCGGCGCGATGACCAACCGGTGGGTTCGGGGCTCACCGCGGGCGCTGGGCGGCCACGCGTCGCGAACCTGACCACGGAAACGGCGCCGTCCGTCGTTGTGGACCAACAGGCCGGCATCCACCGGCTGACCCAATCGGGCCGAACCGTTCGGCGATCGGACGAAGCGCAGCCGGCGAGTACTGGCAGCGAGCGCCACGTCGATGCTCACGATCGCTGCCAATACTGCCAGCAGGATCACGAAAGCCTTTGCCGGCCAGGGTGATACCGCGATCGGCAGGACGCAGACGAGCGCGAACAGTCCGGTGCGGCCGGTGAGGATCACTAGCGGGGCACCGGGACCGAGGCCAGGATGCCGTCCAGAACACCGTCGGGGGTGGCTCCCTCGAGTTCGGCTTCCGGGCGAAGCATGATCCGGTGCCGCAGCGTTGGGCGGGCCATGGCCTTGACGTCGTCGGGCGTCACGTAGTTGCGGCCGGACAGCCACGCCCAGGACCGGGCGGTATTGAGCAGCGCGGTCGCCCCGCGCGGTGAGACCCCCAGCTGCAGGGCGGGGGAGGAGCGGGTGGCCCCGACGATGTCGACGATGTAGCCCAGCACCTCGTCGGCGATCAGCACCTGACGCACCGCCTCGCGTCCGGCGGCCAGCTCCGCCGGACCCGCCACCGGCTTGATCGCAGACAAGTCGCGCGGATCGAATCCGTGCGCGTGCCGGCCGAGAATCGCGATCTCGGCGTCGCGCGGCGGCAGCGTGACGTTCAGCTTGAGCAGGAAGCGGTCGAGCTGGGCCTCGGGCAGCTGGTAGGTGCCCTCATACTCGATCGGGTTCTGGGTGGCGGCGACGATGAACGGGTCCGGCAGCGGCTTGGGTTCGCCGTCCACGCTGACCTGGCGCTCTTCCATCGCCTCGAGCAGCGCCGCCTGTGTCTTGGGTGGCGTGCGGTTGATCTCGTCGGCCAGCAACAGATTGGTGAACACCGGGCCCGGCCGGAAGGCGAACTCCGCGGTGTGGGTGTCATAGACCAGTGAGCCGGTGACGTCACCGGGCATCAGGTCGGGCGTGAACTGGACCCGCTTGAATTCGAGTTGCAGCGCTGCGGCCAGGGCACGGACCATCAGCGTCTTGGCCACCCCCGGAACGCCTTCGAGCAGGACGTGGCCGCGGCACAACAACGCGATCACCAGGCCGCTGACCACGCCCTCCTGCCCGACGACGGCTTTGCCGATTTCGGCTCGCAATCCCAGCAACGCCTCGCGGGCGGAATCCGGTTCTGTCACGAGTGGGTGACCTGCCTTTCGATGTCGTCGAGTGCACGGGCTAGCTGGAGTAGATCGGAGTCGTTGGCCGGTGGGGGTCCGAAAAGGTGGTGCTGGACGAAATCCGGGTCGGCGCCACAGCGCCGGGCCACCGTCATCACCACCGCGGGCGGCGATGCGTTGGGGCCCAGGCCCAGCCGGGGCATCAGTCGTTGCAGTGTGGCTGTGCGCAGCGCCTCGGCGGCTCGGTCGCGCGCTCGCCGCGACCGGTAGAGGCGGCCACGGCCTTCCACTGTCTCCGAGGCGCGCACCACGACGGGCAGGTCTTCGGCGACCAGTGGGCCGACCCGCCGGCCTTTCCACAGCGCAACGAGGATTACCACCAGCCAGAGCTGCCAGACCATCCAGGTCACGTTCTCCGGGATCAGATCCATCAGTGATGCTGGCTCCGAGGTGTGCCCCTCCGCGCGCTGCGGGGCGTACCAGATGAGCCGGGACCGGGCGCCGGCCAGATTCATCGCCAGTGCGGCGTTGCCCTCTTCCAGCAGGCCGTCGTTCTGCATGAAGTGGCTGGTGCCGACCACGGTGACGGTACGGCTTCCGTCGCGGTAGCTGACCAGCGCCCCGCCGTAGCAGCTGACGAGATCCAGGTCGCCTTTGGCCCGGTAGGCGTCACTCGGTCCGAGATTTACGGTGCCGGCCCGATTGGCTTGGCGGAGATCGCAATCCGGCTCGTTGTCCAGGTTGCTGGCGGCCCCGACGCGCAGCCGCGGCGTCAGAGCGGCGCGGATCCGCGACGTCGGATCCACCAGCAGCAGATCACCGGGTGCGTTGGACAGCTTGTCCAGCAACGAATTGTCGGTCAGGTACTGGGACTGCGCCACCAGGAGCAACGTGTCCGGCCGGGCGGCGCGCTGGACCTCGGCGACGGTGTTGGCGACCACCACCTCGACGCCGGCGTCGCTCAGCAGTGTCACCAGAGCGTGCGCGCCGGAGGGGCTGGTGGCCTCCGGGTCCATGGTGCCGCCGGGTCGCGGCGCGGTCAGGTATGTGGTGATCGACGCGACGATGACCAGTGCGGCAAGCGTGAGCAGCACCCCACGCCACGGGCGTCGTTGTTGCGTGGTGCCAGGCGGCACTCCGGGGCGGGTGAGCGTCACCGGACCTTCGCCCATGACTCCGGTGCGGCGGGTTGTGCCACCGCCGGCGACGCGGCGGACCGCGAACGTAGATGGTCGTCGAGGTCGGCGATCATCTGATAGGCGGCTTGTGTCCCTGGCCGTTCGCCGTAGGTCACGTCATTGAAAGCCGTTGCCGCCTGGGACATCTCCGCAGCCAGGTGGGGCAGTGCCTCGCCGGCGTCATGGGCCAGCTCGTTGGCGGTACGTCCGGGAACCTGAGTGAGCACCCCGGTCTCCTCCAGCTCACGGGCCACCGCGCGCAGCCGATGCCGGATGGCAGCCGCCCAATTGCCCTCGGCGGCGTAGGATTCCGCGGTCGCCCGATGCTGTGCGGCGGTCAGTTGTCCGGCCTCGAACAGTTCGTAGTCACCGCCGCGGTTGGTGCGGATGGTGCGGCGTGCGATCCGGATGGCGAAGAAGACGGCGATGGCCAGCAAGATCAGCAGCACGGTGACCGTGAACCATCCACCCGACACGTGCGACGCCTTCAACATCAGTTTGAGCAGGAATTCGTTGATCTTGTCGAAGATTTCGTCGGTCAACGACGGCCTGGGATAGATCGGCTTGTTCAACTCGCTTTGCGCAGCATCGTGCGCGGCATCGCGGTCGATGTCGATGGCGGGCACTGTGCTCCTCAGTAAGGCCGGGTGAGCCAGAGGTTGTCGGTGGATTCCACGGCTGCCATGCCGCCGGCCGCACCTGTCTGCAGCACCAGATCGAATGCCTCGGCGCGGATGCGCCTGTCGGTGTACAGCAGCACCACGACGCCGGCAACGAACGGGGTGGTGACGATCTGACTGATACCGCCGCCGATGGACGACAGCGCGGTGCCGACCAACAGCGTTGTGGTGCTCGACGCTCCCATCAACAAAATCTGACCGACGATGCTGAACGGTGCCGAGATCGCCCCGCCGACGATGCCGACCACCATGGCCGCCAGTACGCGGATGCCCAGTACCCGCCAGAAGCCGTTGCGCACCAACCGGAATGACCTGGTGATGGCGTCGAAGACCGGCAGCCGTTCCAGCACGATCAGCACCGGCGCGAACATCAGCACCGTGTACGCATAGGCGATTAATGCGGCCACCAGCAACAACAACGGGAACCCGACCAGCACCGCGGCGCCGGCATTGGCGGCCACTCCGACGCCGATCAGGATCACCACCACCAGCCCGATGATCACGGCCAGGCCGACGGCCTCCAGCAGTGCCAGGCCGAGCAGCGCCAGGAGGCGGCCCCGGACCTTGGCCCACGCCTCGCCGATGGTGATCGGCGAGCCGAACACCGCGCGCCCGACGATGACGGTGAGCATGCCGCTGAGCAGCATGCTGCCGAGCCAGCTGACCAGGGCGCTGCCGCCCAGCGACGCCGTCCATGCGCCGACGGCGCCCAGGCTGGGCTCGGACTTGTTGGTCTGCAGTGAGTTCGCGGCGGCGAGTGGACCGATGGTCGCCAGCAGCGAGATCACCTGCATGACGACCACGACCATGGCCGTCAGGCCCAGAGTCGGCTTCGGGTTGGCCCGGATGTAGCCCACGGCACCGTTGAAGATGTCGCTCAGGGTGAGCGGTCTCAGCGGAATGATGCCGGGCTTGACGGCGCCCGGGATCAATGGCGGACCGTAGCCCGGCGGGGTTTGGCCGTAGCCCGCGGGCGGGCCGTAGCCCGGTGGGGGCCCGTAGCCCGAGGGCGGGCCGTAGCCGGGAGGCTGTTGGCCGTAGCCCGCGGGCGGGCCGTAGCCCGGTGGGGGCCCGTAGCCCGAGGGCGGGCCGTAGCCGGAAGGCTGTTGGCCGTAGCCCGGCGGGTGGCCATAGCCCGCGGGCGGACCGTAACCCGGAGGTGGCCCGTAACCGGCGGACGGACCGTACCCGCCTGTCGCGGCATAAGCGGGAGGCGGGCCGTATGCGGGAGGTGGTCCGTATGCCGGAGGCGGCTCGTAGGCCGGGGGCGGCTCTTGACCGGCGGATCCCGGCGAAGTGTCACCCGGGTATTCAGGCGGCAGCGTGCTCACCGTAGGCAGCGGCTGTCGTCGTTTGTCATGGGGTCCATCCTGTCGGCGGTTGGTGCATTTCTCAATGTAGGTCCCCGGGTCAGCGCGTAGCGTCTGTGCAATGGCGGAACTCAAATCCCGGCTGCGGGCGGACCTGACCGACTCGATGAAGGCGCAGGACAAGTTGCGGACTGCGACACTGCGCATGTTGTTGGCGGCGATTCAGACTGAAGAGGTCTCGGGGAAAGAGGCCAAGGAGCTCACCGATGACGAGGTGCTCAAGGTGTTGGCCAGGGAGTCTCGCAAGCGGGGTGAGGCCGCCGAGATCTACACACAGAATGGTCGCGGCGAGCTCGCAGCCAACGAGCATGCCGAGGCGCGGATCATCGACGAATACCTGCCGACGCCGCTGACCGATGCCGAGGTGGTTGACGTCGTTGAGACCGCGATTGCCCAGGTTGCCGAGACGTTGGGGCACGCGCCTTCCAGGAAAGAGATGGGTCTCGTCATGAAGGTGGCGACCGGGATCGCCGAGGGGAAGGCGGACGGCTCGAGGCTGTCGGCGGCGGTGAAAGACCGGCTCTGACCTGGGCGTGAGTCCGGTGCAGGGAAGTGTCGGCGGGCCCGAGTAGTATCGAACACATGTTCGAATCGATGCCCGTCTACTGACTCAAACTTTCTGGCAGGGTCGCGTGTTTGTGGATAACCGCGGCCGGAACTGAAAGGTTGAAGGGCATGGTGCGGTCGAGACGGACGAAGATCCCTGCCGAGGAAAAGGCCCGGCTGGTGCTGGCGGTGCTGGCCAACGAGATGACCTGCGCTGAGGCTGCACGCCGCTGCGGGGTCACGACGGTGACGATGACGAAATGGAAGCACCAGTTCCTGGCCGCCGGTGCGGAGCGACTCGAGGAAGTGCCCAGCGGCCCACCGGGGTCGCGAGGCACTCCGGAACAGCGCCGACTGCAGATGGAAAACGAGCAACTCAAACTGGCGCTGGCCGAAGCGACGGTGCAATTGCGGATCTGGCAGCGGGGCGCGGCATTTGCCGATCACGTCCCTTCCAAGACCTCGAAGCCCTAAGAGAAGCAGCGGGACTGCCGGTTTCGAGGTTCAGTACCCTAGCCGCCATCCCGGAGCGGACCTACCGGCGGCGCCTGGCGCGGCTGCGTCACGGTGATCCCGTCAAGGGGCCCTGGCCAGCCCCGGTAGTTGACCGCATCGAGTCCCTGGCCGCCAAGTACGCCGAAGCCTGGCCGGCCTGCGGCTACCGCAAGATCGCCGCCATGATGCGCAGCGACGGCCACCGCGTCACCAACTCCTCAGTGGCACGAGCCCTGCGCCGGCGCGGGCTGCTGCTGCCGCAGGGGTTTCGCGCTGACCGGAAATCATGGGCGGTGCTGCGCCGCAAAGTGTTCCGTGATCCGCCCACCGAACGCAACCGGGTCTGGCAGACCGATTTCTCCGAGTTCGAAACCACCAACGGCGGCATCTGGCGCATCTGCGCCGTCATCGACTACGCCACCAAATACTGCCTCGCCCTCACCGTCACCCCCACCGGCCGCGGCACCGATGCACTGCACTGCCTACAGCTGGCCATCACCGAGGCCCAACGACTGCTCGACCTGCACGACCTGCGCACCGACCGCGGACTCATGGACATCCTCGACGCCGAAGACACCGTCATCGGCCAAGCACCAGCCCCCATCGCCGTCGTCTCCGACAACGGCCCCTGCTTCCGCGGGAAAGTCTTCCAAACCGCCTTCGCCGGTGACGACCCACTGCTACGACACGTCAGAACCCGAGTGAAATCCCCACAAACCAACGGCGTCATCGAACGCTTCTTCGGCACCCTCAAATACGAACACCTCTACCGCGGCTACATCGGCGACGGCGACGCCCTCGACATGGAATCCCACCGATTCCGCCTCATCTATAACACCATCCGACCCCACCAGGCCCTGCACGACCAAACCCCAAAACAGGCTTACCTGGACAAACAAAACCTGCCAGATACTTGACACAAGA
>RXJD01000019.1 GCA_003987775.1 Mycobacterium sp. | reverse complement strand
GACATCAGCATTCCCCCGATCCGCGTGGGTGCCTTCACCATCCCCGGAGTGACCACCGCGGCGTTCACCATCGACCCAATCGGTGTAGACAGCTTCGGCCTGCCGCGCATCACTCTGCCTAGCACCACGATTCCCTCCATCGGGCTAAGCACTTTCACCCTCCCCGGACTCAATCTCGACCCAATTCGCCTCGACACCTTCATTTTTCCGGGCCTGAAAATCCCGCCGTTCGCGCTGTCCGGCTTCACCCTGCCGAGCCTGAGCATCCCAAGCATCACCTTGCCGGGCACCACCATCGCCAGCTTCGACCTGCCGCCCGCACCGGGCTTCGGAACCACCAGCACCACACCCTCGTCAGGATTCTTCAACACCGGCACCGGCGGCAACTCCGGCTTCGGCAACCGCGGGTCAAGCCTCTCCGGGATCTTCAACGTCAACCCAACTGGCTTCTTCGGCGGCTCGGGCTACCAAAACGTCGGCACCGCCATCTCCGGCTTACTCAATCTGGGCAATCTGCTGTCCGGTGTCGCCCGCACCGGCGATTTCTAACAGAACGGCCACGTCGGCGGGCTCGTGAATGCCGTCATCAGACGATGCCGGCCGCCTCGCTCACTGCTTGGCTGCCCCGCATAGAACTCGCATTCGAGTTTTCACTCTATGGAAGGAAAGTGCCATGTCGTACGTACTCACTGGCCCGGAAGCACTCGCGGCGGCTGCCACTGACCTAGCCCGAGTCGGCTCGACAATAGCGGAGGCCAATGCCGCCGCGGCGGCCAACACAACTCGAATGTTGGCTCCGGCAGCCGATAAAGTTTCGACGATGGCCTCGGCGATTCTGCAGGGTCATGCGCGGGCTTATCAACGGCTCAGCGCGCAGGCCAACGCTTTTCACGAACAGTTTGCACGCACCCTGCTCGCCAACGCCGGGCTGTATCAGCTCGCCGAGTCCGCGAACACCGCCGCAGCGGCGAACCCGCTCGGCGCGGTGAACGCCGCGGCGCAGAACTTGCTTGCCCCCGCCCAAGCGGTGAGCGCCGCGGCGAACGCGCAATCACTGGCACTGACCGGACGCCCGCTGGTGGGCAACGGCGTAGACGGCGCTCCCGGCCGACCCGGCAAGCCGGGTGGGTGGCTGAGCGGCAACGGCGGTCGCGGCGGTGACGGGCTGCCCGGTCAAGCCGGCGGGCGCGGTGGCGACGCCACCTTCGGAAACGGCGGCGCGGGCGGACGCGGCGGCATCGGAGGCGGCGCCGGGGGCCACGGCGGCAACGTTGCGACGCTCGGCAACGGTGGGGCAGGAGGCGCCGGTGGCGCCGGTGCGCCTGGCACCGCAGGCGTTAATCCGACGCAGTCCGTCACACAGCCCGCCGCGGCGGGCAGTTCCGGTGGACCCAGCCTGCCGGGGGGCATCGGAGCTGACGGCATTACCGGGCAGGCGGGCGGTGCCGGCGGCCGAGGCGGCAACGCCCTCGCCGGGCAGCCCGGCGGTGCCGGCGGCAATGGTGGTGACGGGGGTACCGGTGCGCCTGGCGGTGCGGGCGGGAGCGGTGGCGCCGGAATCGGCGCTATCGGCGGTGGCAACGGCGGCGACGGCGGTGATGGCGGTATCGGCGCCGCTGGCGGCCGGGGTGGTGCCGGCGGGGCAGGTGCGGCTGGCGGTGACGGCGGTGCCGGTGGTGACGCCGCTGGTGCCCGAAGCATCGGTGGCTCAGGGAGCGCCGGCGGGGTGGGCGGAAATGGGGGACACGGCGGGTCGATGGGGGGCAATGGCGGCGCAGGCGGCATCGGCGGTGCGGGCGGTGCCGGCGGTGTGGGCGCCAACGGAGCCAGTGGCGGTATGGGCGGACCCAGTGGTTCGGTTGGCACCTTTGGGGGCGACGGAGGTGACGGTGGAGATGGCGCATCGGGCGGTGTCGGCGGCGTTGGTGGCGCGGGCGGCAACGGCGGGGCCGGTGGCATGTACGGCCATGGCGGCGCCGCGGGCGCCGGCGGTGTCGGGGGTGTCGGTGGCACTGGAGGGATCGGTGGCACGGGCGGCACCGGCGGCGGCGCTACGCTGACCGGCATTGGCGGTACCGGCGGAGCCGGCGGAAACAGTGGCGCCGGTGGTGCCGGCGGAATGGGCGGTGCTGCCGGGCTCCCCGGAGCCGGGGGCTCGGGCGGCCCCAACGGTCCGGCCGGACCCATGGGTGCGGCGGCACCCGGCGGTGCCGGCGGACGCGGCGGAGCCGGCGGGGTCGGCGGCAGAGGCGGTACCGGCGGCACGTCGCTCTATGGGGCCACCCCGGGCGCCGGTGGCACCGGCGGGACCGGCGGTGCCGGCGCGGCTGGTGGGCTCGGCGGACCAGGCAGTCCCGCAGGAAGCAGTGGCGGAGCTGGCAGCGGCGGTGCTATTGGCAGCAAGGGATTGACCGGCCCGAAGGTGCCACTACCGGGATTCTGAGCTTCACGACTCGGCCGGTGTAGGGGGCTAGATTGAGCGCACAGCGCCAAGCGCAGCAGCGTCGACGCTGACCACGATTACGTTGGCCACCAATACCGCAGCGTCCCGAGCCGAATTTGCGCTGGGCGATCAGCTCCTGCGCAAGGCCACGATGCGAAACCGATCATTGGCAAAGATTGCGGAAACGTCGATCCCGAGAAAGATCTTGACCTGCTCGTGCTGCACAAATTTAACAATGGTGGTTTTTGGAGGCCTGCCGCAACATTTCACCAGGTTCTGGAGGTTGTGTTGTCGTCGTCGCGTCGTGTAGAGAGCGCGCCGTCGGCCGCAGTCGGCCAGGCGTGAACGTTTCATGGAATTGCGAGCGCGGGACTGGTCGATTGTGGCGGCGGGTCGCGAAGTGGGGGTTTCTCTAACTTCAGCACGTCGCCGAGGACATAGCCGAGCTGCGCGAGTCACGTCGGTGAAGTGGGCTACTTCGGGGGTTCCCGCAGCGAGGAGACCGTGTCCCGGTCATGGTCCACTTCTATCAGGCCCGTGCCTATCTTGTGGATCCAGACCTTGCCGGGAATATCCCATAGCGCTTGGCAATTGGTGGTGTCGATGGCCACGTAGTGGGACACATCGTCGGCACGGCTTCGGGTGACCACGACGGTGCCGTCGGAGCCGGCGTAGTCGGGCCACAGGGCCATGGTGCAGGTGGCACCGGGCGCTGCGGTGCGCAGGTCCCATTGCTGCCAGGCAGATTCCATGCCGTCACCACTGCCCGCGGTCCTGATGTACACCTTGGTGCCGATAATTTCGAAATCGGCAGCGAGACCGCGCGACGGGATCGTTGCGACAAGTTTGCCTGTCGCATCGTAAATCTGGAAGTTGCTTCCGACCGCGAGTGTGAGCATCGCGGCGTTCTGCTGTGGGTAACTGCGCTCGGGCTCCTGCCGGCCGACTTCACGGCCGGCGGTGTCATACATCCGCGTGCCCGCGTCCACCTGATAGGCAAACCCGCCGTTGTATACGACGGCCTCCTCCAGTCGCGTGCCCGAAGTCGGTGAGGGGGTCAGGTCTTTGCCGTCGACTACCGAGAAGACCCGATCTCCCCGGTTATCGCCGGGAGACTTCAACGGTTGCACGGCGAGGGTCAGTGGCGGAATGTCGGGATTCCAGGCTCCCGGATCCTGGATCTCCCCGCTGCCGGGCAGGAACCAGGTCAACTCGGCGTGTGCGCCGACACCGTGCAGGCCCTCTCCGCGGTGAGCGGCTACCAGGTAGGCCGGGCCGTCGTGGTAGCCCACCGACTCGAGTTCAATTCCGCTGCCAATGATCTTGGGATTGAGAGTGTTTGATCCGTGATACGTCAGGGCGCCGCGATCGAGGTCGATCACCCATGCTCCCGGTGGTGGGAGATGAGCTTCCTGCCCTTCGGTGCGGCTCGTGCAGAGGGCCACCGCTGGACCATTGCTATGACAGTCCGAGTTGGTTCCGAAGAAACCCGGCAGCGCCAGCGGCGGAAAAAGCCTTGCACCAGTGGTTGTTTCAAGACCGTACAGCCAACCGGTCGGATTGTGGCAGGACTTCTCGCAGCCCTCCAGGGTGATGAAGTAGGCCTTGGTGCCGTTGCGGGAGAACAGGTCGCCAACCTTGACGCCGGGCGGCAATCCGATATCCGCGCCGCTGACCTGCCAACCCGGCACCGGTTGACGATTCAACGGAAACGACACGAGCAGGTCCTGCGGTGTCCCGATGGGTGGGCGTCCGGCGGGTGCGTCGGCGCCCTGACTTGGCGCGTGACGGCGCAGCACCACGACAACTCCTGCGGCGACAACCGCAATCACGAGGAAAACCGCCGCGCCGATCCACCAGAATCGCCGCGCGCGACGCTGCGGTGACGGCGGCTGCTCAACCCACCGAAAACCGTCCGGCGGCAACGACGAACCCGGCACCGTCACCACCCTTCCTTCGAAAGCATCACGCCAATCACGCTAGTCACGGCACCGGGGCCGAAGCGATCCGGCAGACCTGCAACTGGCCGCCGCGCACCCCCAACACGAACTGAACGCTGACGTCGTTGTCGAAGTGCGTGCTCAAGGTCCACAGCGAATCGTGGCGGCCGAGCGCCCCAGTGGAGACCACATGCATCGGCTTGCCGACCGGCTTCTTCTTCCGGACCGCATCGACCTCGGCAGTCACGGTGCCCTCGTTGTCCAGACAGGTCAGCGCCTCGAGGTTCGCCAGGTTTCGTGCATTGCGTTCGCGTACCCACGCCCGCACCGTGGAATCGGCAGCCTCGTAAGCCTGCGCTTGACTCATCGAGTCGCCGACCTCTCTAGGCCGCAACGTCGGCCCGTCGTCGCCAGGGTCTCGACCGACGACCGCGACCACCAACAGCGCGATCGAGGATGCGGCCGCGAAAGAGCAGAGCCACAACATGATTCGCGCCCGGTGCCGGGACCTATCCGATTCAGCGCTGTCCATCGCACACCTTGAGCGCGCCGCCTTCGTCGGCGAGGGTCACGGTCTCGAAGAAGAAGCCGCCGCGGGTCTGCGCCTCCTCGACTTCGCGCTTCATCCGGTCGTCGATCGGCCTGATCCGCACCGCCACTTTCACCCAGACAGTCGAACCGTTGTCTCGGAATTGGGTCAACGCATCGGGAAAGATCAGGCCCTGGTCCTGCCCGTAATACGCGATCGTGTTGATCCAGTCGACGAGCGACTGCGTGGGATGAGCGCATGCCAATTGACGCATCAGTGCGGCGTCGCCCTGGTCTTCGGCGGCATACCACTGCTCGAGCACCGCGAACGCCGCCTTGGCACGCGGCGGGGGCGGCACGGCGAGCACGCCGATGCGCGGTGGCTCTGACCGCCGCCAACCAACGGCGAACACCACGGCGGCAGCCACCAGGCACGCCAGCGTGATCGCCGCCAGCACGCGCTGCGGCCACCTGCGCGAAACACCCGGCGTGGCCGCATCTTTGCGCATCGACAGCGTTCCGTCTGACCCGCAGTCGATCGACAGGCGCCGCCACAACGACCCACTGGAAACAGCCTCGCGGTGGTATTCACTTAGCGCTTCGACCGCCTGGGATGGCACCGCCAGCGGCACCGCCCCCCCGTCCGCCCCTCCATCCGCAACTGCCGTCACCTCCGATGACGCCGCGTCGAACGCGATATTCAGGCGCGTCCAGCCCGGCGGTGCTTCGCCGAGCACCAAGGCAACCGCCTGCTCCACCAGGCGACGATGATCGACCGCTCCCCCACCAGCGGTGCCGACGTTCACGGCTCGACCCTAATCGAACCGCCGCACGGTAACCTCATTCTCACAGCGTGCGCCACGTTGCCCGAAGAGGAGACCACCGATGACCGGACCCGTCGACGAAGCCGAAGTCACCCGCGCCGACCGCTTCATCAAGACCGCGGTCGAAATCCTCGGCGAGACCGGGCGCACCGATTTCACCGTGCAGGAAGTCGTCGCCCGCTCCAAGACGTCGCTGCGCGCCTTCTACCAACACTTCTCCAGCAAGGACGAACTGCTGCTGGCGCTCTTCGAGCGGACGATGGCCCAGGCGGCGCAGACCTGGCGTGCCGAGACCGCGGGCCTGGACAGCACCGCGGCGCTGAAGCTGATCATCGACCGCGTCGGCGCCCAACCGGAGTCGACGACGCAGGACAGCTTGAACCGGGCGCTGAGCCTGTACAACCAGAACCTGGCCGAGACCCGGCCCCGCGAATACGCCAGGGTCCTCTCGCCCCTGCACCGCCTGATGCGCGACATCATCGGCCAGGGCATCACCGAGGGCGTCTTCAACCCGGGCCTGGACGTCGGCGCCGCCGCCGCGATCGTCATGCAGACCATGGTCGGCGCGCTTCGATTGCATTGGCTCGGAACCGAATTGAACGGGACGCCGATCGATTCCGGCCAACTGTACGACTTCTGCAGCCGCGCGCTCGGCATCCGCGAGACGGGTGACGAGACGCCAGATCCCACCCTGGCCGAACTGTTCGCCCAGATTGGCCTGCGCCCGGCCAGTTTTCATGACGACGGCTTCGCGATGACCATGCCGGTCAGCCCTCAGGTGGTGAACACTTCGGGTGCGTTACAGGGCGGCCTGATCGCCACCCTGGCCGACGTGGCGGGCGGTCAGCTCGGTCTGCAGTACCTGCAACCGGGCACCGCGATGACGACCTCCGATCTCGTCATCCGCTATCTGCGGCCGATCAGGCAGGGCTCGGCCCTGGCAGTCCCGAAAGTGCTGCGGGCCGGCCGCCGGTCGCTGGTCATGCAGATCGACATCTACGGCGACAGCGACAGCGAGCTGGCGGCTACGGCGACAGTGAATTTCGCCATCGTGGGCAGTCCGGACCCGGCCGGCGGCTCCACCCAAAGCTGACCCCCAGCATCATCCCTCGCGAAAAGTGGTAACGTCATTACCACCCAGAGAGATCAAGACTTCTACAGGAGATCGCCATGCCGTCCCGCGAACTTCCCTTCCCCGTCTTCGACGCTGACAACCACATGTACGAGCCGCAGGAGGCGCTGACCAAGTTCCTGCCGGAGAACCGCAAGCGCGTCATCGACTACGTGCAGGTACGCGGCCGCACCAAGATCGTGGTGCGTGGCCACATCAGTGAGTACATCCCCAATCCGACGTTCGAGGTAGTGGCCCGCCCGGGCGCGCAGGAGGACTACTTCCGCAACGGCGCGCAGGGTAAGAGCTACCGCGAGATACTCGGCGAGCCGATGAAGGCGATTCCCGCCTTCCGGGAACCGGGTGCGCGACTGGAGGTCATGGACGAGCTCGGCATCGACTACGCGCTGATGTTCCCGACCCTGGCCAGCCTGGTCGAGGAGCGGATGAAGGACGACCCGGAGATGACCCACGATGTCATCCACGCGCTCAACCAGTGGATGTATGAGCAGTGGTCGTTCAACTACCAGGACCGCATCTTCGCCACCCCGGTGATCACCCTGCCCATCGTCGACCGCGCTCTGGAAGAACTGCAGTGGTGCCTGGATCGCGGCGCCCGCACCGTGCTGGTCCGGCCGGCCCCGGTGCCCGGCTACAAAGGCAGCCGGTCGTTCGGCCTCGAGGAATTCGACCCGTTCTGGCAGGCCTGCATCAAGGCCGAGATCCCGGTCTCGATGCACGCCTCGGACAGCGGTTACTCCGAGTTCGCGAACGTGTGGGAGCCCGGCGACGAGTTCCTGCCGTTCAAGCCCACCGCCTTCCGCAGTTTCGCCATGGGCCACCGGCCCATCCTGGATGCGATGGGCGCTCTGGTGTGCCACGGTGCGTTGTCCCGCAACCCGGAGCTGCGGATCCTGTCCATCGAGAACGGCGCCGACTGGGTGCCGGACCTGTTCAAAGGCCTCAAGGGCGTCTACAAGAAGATGCCGCAGTCGTTCAGCGAAGACCCGGTCGAAGCCTTCAAGCGCTGCGTGTACATCACTCCGTTCTGGGAGGACAGGTTCACCGAGATCGTAAAGATGGTGGGTACCGACCGGGTGTTGTTCGGCTCGGACTGGCCGCACCCCGAAGGCCTCAAGGACCCCATCTCCTTCGTCGACGAGCTCACCGATTTCGACGAGGCCGACGTCGCCAAGATCATGGGCGGCAACCTGATGAAGCTGATGAAGGTGTCGGCCCCGGCCAAAAAACCGGTCTCCGCCTGACTGCCCGCGGGTCGGTAGACAGCCGGGTCTATCGGGCTGCTACCGATCTCGCCATTCGCCCTAATCGGGCAACAGTTTCTGCTATACACAAGGCATCAGTTCGTCTTACGGGCGCGCAGTGGACATTCCATCGGGGGGATTTTTCCGCGCGGCCCTCAATGGGGGTGCACGATGAACCTGGGTCCATCCGACTCTTTCTCCATTCCGGTGCCGTTGAGCGACCGGTTGTCGCTGGAGCTGGGTGAACCGGACAGCACGCTGCGGGCCACCACGGTGCGCAGCGGCTCGGCCGTGGTCATCCGCGCCGGCGGCGAAGTCGACGCCGCCAACGAGCACACCTGGCGGGGACTGCTGTCGGAAGCGTCCGCGGTTGCCGTCCGGCCCGGACCGCTGATCGTGGATGTCGCGGGCCTGGACTTCATGGGCGCCTGCGCGTTCGCCGTGCTCGCCGACGAAGCCGAGCGGTGCCGCCGACGCGGTGTCACATTGCGGCTGGTCAGTAGCAACCCCGGCATTGCCCGCATCGTGGAAGCCTGCGCCTTCGGCCACGTGTTGCCCGTTCACCCCACGACCGAATCGGCGCTCGCCGCGGCTTAGCTTGAGCGGCACGCCCGCTGCTCAAAAATTTTGGTGCGTGGTGGATGTCCTGCGCATTGCTAGTCTGGTTGTTGTTGCTTGACGCTGTCGTCAGCGCACCCGACTAGTTTGCTACATCGGTCCGCGGGAGGTACGGCCATATGTCGGCCGAAAAGGACTGGGATAACACCGTGGGCGCCGCTGAAGACGTGCGGCGCATCTTCGAGAACATCCCGGCCATGGTGGTTGGCCTGCACGGGCCTGACCACCGCTTCATCGCGGTCAATGCGGCTTTCCGCGCCTTCAATCCAGAGCTGAACACGGTGGGGAAGACGGCCAAAGAGGTCTATCCCGAGCTGGAGAACCAGCAGATCTACGACATGTTCGACCGGGTTTATCGCACCGGTGAGTCTCAATCGGGATCCGAGTGGCGCCTCCAGGTCGACCTGCAGGGTTCCGGACTCGAGGAGCGTTTTTTCGACTTCCTCGTCACGCCCCGGCGCGGGCCCGACGGATCCATCGAGGGCGTGCAACTGGTCTTCGACGATGTCACCGCACGCGTGCAGGCACGGCTGGCAGCCGAGGCCCGGGTGGAGGAGCTCTCGCAGCGCTACCGCAACGTCCGCGATTCGGCGATCCTCATGCAGCAGACACTGCTGGCCCCCTCCGTTCCGGTGGTTCCCGGGGCCGACATCGCGGCCGAGTACCTCGTCGCAGCCGAAGACACTGCAGCGGGCGGAGACTGGTTCGACGCGCTGGCCCTCGGTGACCGGCTGGTGGTCGTCGTCGGTGACGTTGTAGGCCATGGCGTCGAGGCCGCGGCGGTGATGTCGCAGCTGCGCACCGCACTGCGGATGCAGCTCACCGCGGGCCGTCCGATCGGCGAAGCGCTCGAGGCGCTCGACGCCTTCCACGAGCACGTGCCGGGGGCCAAGTCGGCCACCGTCTGCGTCGGCTCGCTGGACCTGGCGACGGGTGAATTCCAATACTGCACGGCCGGGCACCCGCCCCCGCTGATCGTCGCGGGCGATGCCAGCGCGCGGTACGTGCAACCGTCGGGCGGTGGGCCGCTGGGCAGTGGCACAGGCTTTCCGGTGCGCACCGAGACCCTCGACGTCGGCGACGCTGTGCTGCTGTACAGCGACGGCCTGATCGAGCGCCCGGGCCGCCCGCTGGTGGCCAGCACCGCCGAATTCGCCGACCTGGCCGGCAGTGTCGCCGCCGGCACCCGGGGCTTCATCCTCGACTCGCCCGCTCGCCCCATCGACCGGCTCTGCTCGGAAACGCTTGAATTGCTTTTGCGTTCAACGGGTTACAGCGACGACGTCACATTGCTCGCGGTGCAGCGCCGGACGCCGACACCGCCGTTGTACATCATGTCGGATGCCACGATCCACGCCGCCCGGGGCATCCGCGGCAAGCTGCGGGAATGGCTCTCCGAGATCGGGGCCGATTCCGCGGACATCTCCGATGTGGTGCACGCGATCTCGGAATTCGTCGAGAACGCGGTCGAACACGGTTACGGCGCCGATGTTCCCGACGGCCTGATCGTTGAGGCGTCGCTGGGCGGCGACGGCCGGTTGCGAGCCTCGGTGATCGACCGCGGCGAATGGAAGGACCATCGCGAAGGCGAGAAAGGGCGCGGCCGCGGCCTGGCGATGGCCGAGGCGCTGGTGACCGAATCGCATGTCACGCACAGCCTCGACGGCACGACCGCAACGCTGACCCACCGGCTCACCCGGCCGGTGAACTTCGTCAGCGACCCGGTGCCCAGCCGGGTCACCCATCCGCGCGAGATCGACAGCGAGTTCGTCTCACTGGTCGCCGACGGTGGCCGGATCATCGTGCGCGGCGAGGTGGACTCCAACACCGCGTCCACCCTGGATCGTCAGCTTGCAGTCGAAAGTCGTTCGGGCATAGCGTCTTTGACGATCGACCTGAGCGCAGTCACGCACCTCGGGTCAGCGGGCGTCAGCGCCTTGGCCGCGGCGCGGGAGCGGGCGCGCAAGCAGGGCGGCGACTGCGTACTGGTGGCGCCCCCGGGGAGCCCTGCCCACCACGTCTTGTCGCTGGTTCAAATCCCGGTCAGCAGCGGGGAATCCGAAGACATCCTGGTCGAGGACTGAGCCGGCGGCTACCGCGTCCTGCCGTGCCGCACCTGATTGAACGGCACCCCGCGATCCGCGGCGAATTCCCGCGGGAAGTTCAGCACCCGCTCGCCGATGACGTTGCGCGCCATCTCCGTGGTGCCACCACCGATGGCCACCGACTGGCGCGAGAGGTACCGAAGCCCCGATTGCAGCCCTTCGCCCACCTCCCCCACCACACCGGCGGCACCGGCGAGCGCCAGAGCGGTGTCCATCTCCAGCATCACCGTCTCGGCGTGGAAAAGCCTGATCAATGTTCCGCCGGCCGGCGGCAGTGAGCCGTCGCGGACACTGCGGTAGACGTGGCTGATCAGTTGCTCGGCGACCGCCCGATGCACCAGCGCGCGCCCGGCCATCTCCTGCGCACGCTCGCTGTCGGACTGACCGGTGCGTGCCAACAGATCGGCATAGTCCACCGGTGTCGTGTGCCCGCCCTCGCTGCCCGAGCCGCTGGCGAACTCCGAGCCCTGCCCGACGGCGCGCCGTTCGTGATAGAGCTGCCGTGACGCGACCGCCCAGCCCTTATTCACCTCACCGACCACGGCGTCGTCGCCGACGTCCACCCCGTCGAGGAATTCCTCGCAGAACTCGGCGCCGCCACTGACCTGCGTGATGCGCCGCAACGTGATGCCGGGGTGGTTGATCGGCACCAGGAACATGGTCAGCCCGTCGTGCTTGGGCACGTCCCAATCGGTGCGGGCCAGGCACAGACCGTAGTCGGCGGCGAAGGCGCTGGTGCTCCAGGTCTTGGCGCCGTTGATCACCCAGCGGTCGCCGTGGCGTTCGGCACGCGTGATCACCCCGGCCAGATCCGAGCCGCCGCTGGGTTCGGAAAGCAGCTGCACCAGCACCTCGTCACCGCGCAGCGCCGCGGCGATGTGCTGCTTCTTCTGCTCCTCACTACCGGTGTCCAGCAGGGTGGCGCAGCAGATGGTGAACGTCGGCACGTTGAGGATCAGCGGCATCTCGTAATTGAGCGACTCGACGTCGAAAGCCCGCTGGTACTCGTAGTCCAGCCCGAGGCCGCCGTACTCCCGCGGAAAGCAGATGCCCGCGAATCCGCCTTCGTAGAGCCGCTTTTGCAGTTCGCGCGCCCGCTGCCAGGACTGTTCGGCATCCCGCGGCACGGCCGGTGGGGACTCGGGGTCGATGCGGGGCATGTTCTTGGCCAGCCAGGACCGCGCACGGGCGGCGAACTCGGCGACGGTCTCGGTGGAACTCATTTCACACCCGCCTGGTAGACCCGGAGATTATGCTCCTCGGGCGTGCCGAACATGGAGCGGTACAACGTGATTCGCCGCAGATACAGATGCAGGTCGTGTTCCCAGGTGACCCCGATGCCGCCGTGCATCTGCACGCACCGCTGCACGATCTCCCCGCCGACCTCGCCGACATAGGACTTGGCGACGCTGGCCGACAAGCCGGCGTCCGGCGCCCGGGCCGCGACATCGGCGACCGCGGCCGCCGTGGTCGCGCGGCACGCCTCCAGCCACAGCTTCATATCGGCGAAACCGTGTTTGAGCGCCTGATACGACGCCAGGGGCCGGCCGAAGCTGTGCCGGTCCAGGGCCCACTGGACGGTGAAATCGAAAACGGTCTGCAAGATGCCGACTGACTCGGCACACTGCAACACCTGCGCGATCTGACTCTGCCGGTCGATCAGCCCGGCCGTCTCGGCGGCGGTGCCGACCACCGCTGACGCCACCGCACCGTCGAACTCCACCCGTGCGTACTGCTTGACCAGGTCGACCGACTGCACAGGGGTGATCCGTACCCCCGGCGCGTCCGTCGGGACCAGGAATTGGCGCACCCCGTCGGCGCAGCGTGCCACCACCAACAGCACCGCGCTCTGCGCGCCGGCCTCCACCCGGTCTTTGGTGCCGTCAATGCGGTACCCGGATTCGACCGCGGTCGCGGTCACCATGGGCTGCTGCGGGGCCCAGCCCCGCCGCGGCTCCGACACCGCCCACGACGCCACCGTCTCCCCCGAGATCAGCGCATCGATCAATTCCGCGTGGGTGTCCCGGTCGGCGCAGTCCACCAGTCCGGCGAGCACGGTGCTGACCGGATACAGCGGTCCGGGGGCCACCGTCTTGCCCAGCAACTCGGCGACCCCGGCCAGGTCCGCCACCCCGTCACCGGAGACACTGCCGCCGCCCAATTCCTCGGGAACCAGCAGCCCGGTCCAGCCGAGCTCGGCGGCGCGCCGCCACCACGCCGGATCCCACGATGCGCCCGCGGCGTGCAGTTCGCGGACGTGACGCAGCGACGCTTCTTTCGACAGAAAGGCTTGGCTGGTGGTGGTGAAGAGTATCTTTTCGGGAGAGTCGACAGCGGTCATGATGCCGACCGGACATTCCTTGGCATTCCTTCGCCGTCGCGAAGGAAGCTGGGGGAAAAGATTGGGTGATTAATCATCCGCCTGATCGGTCCTCGTCGGAGTTCGCTGGCGACTCCGATGTTACCAATGGGCGATACCGTAAGAGATACCGGAGTTCAGTCGATAATGACGAGCGGTGGCCGTAATGGCTGACAGAGACGACGACGCGGTGCCGTCGAAGGCCGACGTGCTGGCGCTGGCCGCGGAGGCCGAGGCTGAGGCCGCCGAGGCCGAGGCGCTGGCCGCGGCGGCACGCGCCAAGGCTCGCGCCGCCCGGTTACGCCGGGAAGCGCTTGCCGCTGCCGATGATGACGACGAAGACGAAGAGGACTACGAGTACGAGGACTACGACGACGACGAGTACGACGAGTCCGACGAGTACGAAGACGCCGACGAATACGAAGAGCCGGAAGGCTATGACGAGTCGGAGAACTACAGCGAGGCCGAACCCGAGGCAGCGGCGAAGCCGTCGCGGCGGGAACGCATGCGCGGCGCGGTGCGGTTCCCGGGACTGTCGACGATCGCCAAGGTGGTCGCGGTATTGCTGATCCTGGGATTCAGCGGCCTAAGTGGCTACTTCGTGTGGGAGCACCACCAGGCCACCGACCGGGAGCAGAAGGCGGCGGCTTTCATCGCCGGTGCCAAGAAGGGCGTCGTCAACATGACCTCGCTGGACTTCAAGAAGGCCAAAGACGACGTCCAGCGCGTCATCGACAGTTCCACCGGCGAGTTCCGCGACGACTTCCAGCAGCGCGCGGCCGACTTCACCAAGGTGGTCGAGCAGTCCAAGGTGGTCACCGAGGGCACGGTCAACGCGGCAGCGATCGAATCCATGGACGGGCGCACCGCGCAGGTGCTGGTGTCGGCGACCTCCCGCGTCACCAATTCCGCAGGGGCCAAGGACGAGCCCCGCGCGTGGCGCTTGCGCGTGACCGTGACCGAAGAGGACGGACAGTACAAGATGTCGAAAGTTGAGTTCGTGCCGTGAGCGATGACGAACGCGAATCGAACGCCACCAAGCACCCCGCCGACGACACCGAAACCACGGTGATCGACACCCTCGGCGAGGATCGCGACGACGAGTTGGACACCTACTCCGACGACCATCCCGACAACTACTCAGACCACTATTCCGACGCAGACGTCGCCGAAGCCGTCGACGAGGACGCCGACGTCGAAGACGAACCCGAGGTTCACGCCGCCGAGGACGCCGAGCCCGCGCAGCGCAAGCCGAACTGGCGGCGCGACATCTGGAGCCGCAAGATCACCGTCAGGCCCATTCCGGTGCTGCTGATCGTGCTGGTGCTGATCTCCGGTGGCGTGACGGCATGGCTGTACGCCCACTATCACCGGCCCGACCAGCGGACCAGCCCCAGCGTGGGGCGTGCGGCGGTCAGCGCGGCCTCGGACGGAACGGTCGCATTGCTGTCCTATGCGCCGGACACCCTCGACAAAGACTTCGCCTCGGCCCGCTCGCATTTGACCGGCGACTTCCTGTCGTACTACGACCAGTTCACGCAGCAGATCGTCGCGCCGGCGGCCAAACAGAAGTCGCTGAAGACCTCGGCCCACGTCATGCGCGCCGCGGTGCAGGAGTTGCACCCGGACTCCGCGGTGGTGCTGGTCTTCGTGGACCAGAGCACGACCAGCAAGGACAATCCGGAACCGTCGATGGCGGCGAGCAGCGCACTGGTGAATCTGGCTCTGGTCGACGGGAAGTGGCTGATCACCAAGTTCACGCCGGTTTAGCCCGACCCCTTCCGCCGAGCGTGAACCGAGGGCGAGATACGGCGCCCGAATTCCGCCCTGTGTTCACGCTCGGCGCGCGTGATCAGACCGCGAACGCGCGGCGCAGCGTCTGGGCGTGCAGCGCCCGGTTCTCCTGCGAGACAACCCAATCGGGCACCACAGAGTCGAACCCATGGAACGTTGCGGCGATGACGTGCAGGCTGGCGGGGACGTAGGCATGCAACAGCCGGTTGGCGTAGTCGATGGCTTCGTCGCGGCACGGGTCGACGTCGGAGCAGCTGACGAACGCCGGCGGGAGCCCCTCCAGGTTGGCGCGGTGTGCGGGCACCAGCTGTCCGGTGGCGGTGGCGTGCCCGAGGTAGTGCCCCCACGCCCGGCTGACCGCCGGACCGTTGAGCCCGGGTGTGCGCTGGAATTCCCGCCGCGAGGGCGTCGCGTCGGAGTCGAGCATCGGCTGATGCAGGATCTGCACGGCGATCCTGGGCCCCTCCGCATCGAACACGCGCTGGGCGACTCCGGCGACCAGCGCGCCGCCGGCGTCGCGGCCCATCACGGCCAGGCGCCCGGCGTCGATGTCGAGTTCGGACGCATGCCCAATCGCCCACCACAGCGCCGCCTCGACATCGTCGAGGGCGGCCGGGCAGGGGTGCTCCGGAGCGAGCCGGTAGTCGACCGACACCAGCAGACAATCGGCGTCCCGGGCCAGCTCCACACAGTGCGCATGGTCGGTGTCCAGGTTGCCGGTGACGAACGCGCCACCGTGGGCGTAGATCAGCAGCGGCACGCCCGTGGCGGTGGCGCCACGGTAGAGCCGCACGTTCAGTTCGCCGCCGTCCGGGCCGGGAATCGTCCGCGATTCGACGGTGACGCCGGTGGTGTCGACCGCGGACGCGCGTTCGGCGGCGGCCCGGTCGGCACGTTCCCGCTCGGCCGGCAACGTGTCGGCGCTGAACTCGACCGTGCCCAGTGCGGCGGCGGCGTCTCGGAGTTCAGGGTCGATACGGCCCAGTCCCTGCGGCCGCGTGAGATTCGTTTGTGTCATGCCCTCTGGCCTTCCGGCTCGACGGTCAACGGCTAATCGAGAACCGTACCGCCGTCGACGCGCTCGCCGGGCAGGGCCTTGACGGTGCCGGGCAGACCGTAGAGCGCCGTCGCGTTGCCGCGCATGATCCGCTCCCGCTGGTCGCGGGGGAACCGGTTGATCGCATACATCGGGGAGTCGTAGCTCCAGTGCGGGTAGTCGGTGGAGAACATCAGGTTGTCACCGAGATCCATCATTTCCAGATACTCGCGGAACTGCACGGTGTCGGCGTCTTCCAGCGGTTGGGTGGTGAACCGCACGTGCTCGCGCACGTACTCCGAGGGACGTCGGCGCACGTGCGGCAGATCGCCGCGGCGCGCCTCCCAGATCCGGTCCATGCGCGTCATCACCGGCATCGCCCAGGTGAAGCCGCCCTCGATGAACACCACCCGCAGATCGGGATGGCGGTCGAATGCGCCGTCGAACACCAGGCTCATCAGATGTGAGACATAGAGCAGCGGCCAGGACGCGAAGAAGTCATGCCAGTGCGCGGGGTTGCCGACCGGGTAGATCGGAATCAGCTCGAACGGCGTCTGCCCCATCAGGTGGGTGGCCACCGGCAGCCCGTTGCGCGCCGCCGCGGCATAGAGCGGGTCGAAATGCTGGTTGCCGAAGGGTATTCCGCGAGTCTGCGGCGTCATCAGCACCTGATGCATGTAGGGATGTCCCGCCCACCGCTCGACCTCACGTGCCGCCTGCTCGGGCGTCTGCGCGCTGACACTGATCGAGCCGCGCCACCGGCCGTGCCAGTTGTGTTTGTCCAGCCAGACGTCGGCCAGCCAGTCGTTGTAGGTCGACTTCAGCACGTGCTCGGCCTGGGGTAACTGCGCGTCGCACATCGGCTCCAGCGACGCGATGCTGACGCCCGCGTCGAGAAGCAGTTGCTTGGCGGCGTAGTCAGGGTCGCTGCCGGCGAATCCACCGCCCGGCGGGGCGGCGTCCAGTCGCATCGACATCGTCTTGTACGAATCGGGGGTGTCATAAAAGTGCGGCACGGGCGTCACCGCGTTGCCGGTCGGCCAGATCTTGTCCACCCACTCGGCGGGCGCGTAGGACTTGAGCACCTCGGCGGAGACGGGCAACGGGTGCACATCGGTGTCGACGACGGTGACCGCGACATCCTGCGTTGTGTCCTGCTCGGACCGTTCCACGATCGTCATAACGCGCTTCCTTCACTCACCGTCAAGCCATACAGATCGCTGGCGTTTTGCCACAACACTTTTCGGCGTTGCTCGGCACTGAGACCGGCGGCCGCGTCGGCGGCCTGCGTCGTCGACCAGTGCGGATAACCCGACCCGTACATCACCAGATCCGCCTTGCCGGAGAAGTCCATCCAGCGGGCCGCGTGCCCGGCCGTCGGAGATCCGTCCAGCGCCGAGGAACAGAACCGGACATGGCCGGGCAGGTATTCGCTCGGATACCGGTCCACCCACGGCGTCTGATCGCGCATCGACAGCCAGAAGGTGTCCAGTCGCCACATCAGCGGTGTGAGGATGTCGTAGCCGCCGTCGGCGAACACGAACTTCAGTCCGGGGTGCCGGCCGAACATCCCCTCGACAATCAGGGTGGCCAGGTGCACGAAGTAGTTCAGGGGCATGAACGACGCGTAACCCGGATAGGTGTGGGCATGCCCGGCGAACGTCGGCGGATGGTCGACGCCGTTGCCGCCGTTGATGTGCACCGCCACCGGCAGACCATGGGCGGCCGCGGCCTCCCAGATGGGTTCGAACATCGGCTTGCCGAACGGCTCGCGCGACTGCATCGGCACGCCGACCTGCACCAGCTTGGGATGGCCGGCGAGGCGCTCGATCTCGGCGACCGCACCCTTGGGGTCTTCGGGATTGACCCGGATGGTGCCCCTGAAACGGTCGGTGGTGTCGGGTTCGAGCCACCGGTCCAGCAGCCAGTCGTTGACCGCGGCGCAGATACGGCTGTTCAGCAGGTAGTCGGCGATGTTGCCGCGGGTCAGCGGGTTCAGGATGGCGTAGCTTGCCCGCGATTCCGGGGGGCCCTCGTCGAACAGATGCCGGCTGACGATCTCGGGATCCGAACCCGGGTATCCGTCGCCGTAGAGGTCGGCGCGGTGGTCGCCGCCGGGCGCTTGGTACCACTGCTGTTCGACGTCGGGGATGGAGCGCAGCTGGTGGGCGGCAGGGAGATAACGCCGGATTTCGGCGTTGTAGCGGAAATGCGGCTGGACGTTGGCGTCGACGACTGGGCCGATCATGCGGTCACGAACACTTCCCCATCGGCGACATCCACCGGATACGTCCGGACGCGCCGAGCCGGATCGGCTACATTGCGCCCGGTGGTGATGTCGAATTCCCAGTTGTGCCAAGGGCATCGGACGATCTGGCCGTCCCGCACCCGACGCACCCCGCCCGGCTCCTCGGGTGCCGGCTCGTTGGTGCCGCCCAGCAGGCCGAGGCACAGCGGAGCGCCCTCGTGCGAGCAGTAATTCACGATCGCGTACAGCGCGCCGCGCACGTTGTACACACCGACCCCGAATTTCCCTATGTCGACCAACTTCATCGCCCCGGGCGGCAGGTCCTCGAGCGTGCACACGAATCGGCGTTGTGGCATCGGGGTGTCACCGCCTTCGCTCGTGGGGGCCAGCCGTTGTCGTCTAGGTTGCTATTTATATTATGATAGCGACATTCCGCTTTCCGGCCCGCGTGTCCACGGGCAAACTCGGTTGCTCAGGGAGGAGCGCTGGTGACGCTCAGCACCAATCAAGAGGGCGCGCCGGTCGCGCTCGATTTCACCGGCGAGAACAGTCCGTACCCCTTCTTCGAGTACATGCGCCGTACCGACCCGGTGTGGCATGGCGGCCTGATGGACACCGAGCAGGTTCCGGAGGAATTGCGCCCCAGCGATGAATGGGTGCTGTTCGGATACGACGATGTGTTCCAGGGCTTCCGTGACGACGCCACCTTCACCTCGGCGAAGTACGACGAGACCATCGGCCTGGTGATGGGACACACCATCCTGGCGATGGGCGGCAAAGAGCACCATGACCATCGCAGCCTGGTGGCCAAGGCGTTTCGGGCCACGGCGCTGGAACGCTGGGAACCCTCGGTGATCGGGCCGGTCTGTGACCAACTGATCGACGAGATCAAGGCCGACGGCCACGCCGATCTGGTGAAGGCGCTGACGTTCGAGTTCCCCACCCGGATCATCTCCGAACTGCTCGGTCTGCCGCGCGAAGACCTCGATATGTTCCGTCGTCTGTCGCTGGATCTGATTTCGATCTCGTCCGACATCATGGCCGGCCTGACCGCGGCGGGCGAGTTGCACGGTTACTTCCTCAACCAGGTCGAACAGCGTCGCCGCAAGCTCACCAACGACATCATCGGCGATCTGGTGGCCGCCGAGATCGACGGGGAGAAGCTGACCGACGAGGCCATCATCGCGTTCCTGCGCCTGTTGTTGCCAGCCGGACTGGAAACCACCTATCGGTCGTCGGGGAACCTGTTGTACGCCCTGCTGACCAACCCCGAACAGCTGGAGATGGTCTACCGGGACCGCTCGCTGATCCCGGTGGCGATGGAAGAGGGCCTGCGTTACGAAACCCCGCTCACCATGGTCATGCGCACCACCACCCGGGAAATCGAACTGGGCGGCAAGACGATTCCGGCCGGCGCGCAGATCGACATGTGCATGGGCTCGGCCAACCGCGACGAAACCCGGTGGACCGACCCGAATACTTTCGACATCCGCCGCCCGCGTCAGGCCCACATCGCCTTCGCCGGCGGCATTCACATGTGTCTGGGCATGCACCTGGCCCGGCTGGAGACGCGGGTGATGCTCAACAGCTTGTTCGACAGGGTGAAAGATCTGAAGTTCGTGGCAGACGACGGCACCGGCGAGGAGTCCAAGATCGTCGGGCTCGTCTTCCGCTCCCCCAACAAACTGCCCGTCACCTTCAGCCCCGCCTCATGAAGAGCCGCGCGGCGATCCTGCACGGCATCGGCGGACCGTGGTCGGTGGAAGACTTCGAACTCGACGCGCCGCGGGCCGGCGAGGCCCTGGTCGAGATGGCCGCAGCGGGGCTGTGCCATTCCGACGACCACATCCTCAAGGGCGACATGTCGGCGCCCAACGAGGTGATGAAAGCCATGGGATTGCCGACCATGTTCCCGATGATCGGCGGCCATGAGGGATCGGGCATCGTGCGCGAAGTCGGGCCCGACGTCACCGATTTCGCGGTGGGCGATCACGTGGTGATGTCGTTCGTCGCCGTCTGCGGCCAGTGCCGTTGGTGCGCCACCGGCATGGAGTACCTCTGCGACACCGGCATGGGCACCATGATCCCGGGCATGCCGACCGACGGCACCTTCCGGCACCACACCGCCGACGGCAAGCCGCTGGGCCATTTGGCGAAGGTCGGCGCTTTCGCGAAACACACTGTGGTATCGGTGAATTCGCTGATCAAGATCGAACGCGAGCTGCCGCTGGTGCCCAGTGCCCTGCTGTCCTGCGCGATTCCGACCGGGTACGGTTCGGCCGCCAACCGGGCCGGGGTGCGCGGCGGTGACACCGTCGTGGTCATCGGGGCCGGCGGCATCGGCACCGGCGCCATCCAGGGCGCCCGGATCAACGGGGCGGCGCAGATCATCGCTGTCGACCCGGTGGAGTTCAAACAGAAGTCGGCCCTGCAGTTCGGCGCCACCCACAGCGTCGCATCGGTGGCCGAGGCCACCGATCTGGTGCGCGGCCTCACCCACGGGGTGATGGCCGACTCGGTGGTGGTCTCACCGTCCCTGATCACCGCCGACGACGTTCGCGACGCGGTGGCGCTGACCCGCAAGGGCGGCACCTGCGTCCTGACCGGTATGACGTCGCAACTGACACATTCGGTCAACATCAACCTGCAGGACTTCATCCTGATGAACAAGACGTTGGCGGGCACCATCTTCGGCTCGTGCAACGGCAAGGCCGACATCTCCCGGCTGGCCCGGCTCTACCAGACCGGGCAGCTCCAACTCGACGAGATGATCACCAGGCGCTACCGCCTGGACGACATCAACCAGGCCTACGCCGACCTGCTGAACGGTGAAATCGTCAGGGGCGTAATCGATTACGGGCTGTCGTAAACTCGGTTCCCGCCGACTGTGAATTGGGCGACGCGACACGCCGGTACTGCGTCGTGAGGTTCACTCTCGACGCTAGGCCTCGCTGGCTTTCTGCTTGGCTTTGTGGAGCTCCTGCAGCTTCTTGAGCCGCATCAGCTTCTCGACCTGGCCGTAGGCGTCGATCGGGCTGTGTAGCGACAATCCGCCGTCGGCGTGCAGCACTTGGCCTGTCACCCAGGACATTTCGAGCACACCCACAATGGCCTGCGCCACGTCGCCGGGCTCGCCCAGCCGGCGCAGCGCGGTCCGCTTGGACATGCCCTCGACCCAGGCGGGCCACTTCTCGGCGTCGGGCAGCATCGGGGTCCGGGTGACACCGGGACCGACGGCGTTCACCCGGATACCGTGCACACCCCACTCGACCGCCGCGACCTTCACCAGCATGTCCAGGCCCGCCTTGGACACGCAGTAGGCACCCATGTCCCGGTCCGCGACCGTGCCGCTGATGCTCGAGACGACGACGATCGAGCCTTCCTGTTCGGCGTCGACCATGGCCTGGGCGGCCGCCCGGATCGTGTAGAAGGTGCCGGTCAGATTGACGGCCAATACCCGCTGCCACTCGGCGGGATCGATGGCCAGCAACAGACCGGACGAGCCGATACCCGCCGAGGCCACCACCCGGGTGGGCACTCCGTGCTCGCGGACGGTCTGCTCCATGGCCGCCGTCACGGAGTCCAGATCGCTGATGTCGCAGGCGATGTCGCCATTTGCCACATCCCAGACGACGACGTCGTGGCCGGCATCGCGCAGCATCTCGGCGGCCTGGCGGCCGATCCCGGAGCCACCACCGGTCACCAGCGCAGTCGAGGCGCTCATGCCGCGGGTCCGATCAGTTCGACCAGCACGCCGTCCGGGGCGGTGATCACCGCCATCGGAACCGTCTTGCCCGCCGGGGCGGGCATGGTGATCTGACGGACGCCGTCGGTGAAGCCCAGGTCCGCCAGCGTGGCCAGCGTCGCATCCACCTCGCGCTGCAGCGAGAGGAGAAAGAACCCGTGCCTGGGGCCGGAGTATTCGCGCGGCGTCTCGTCGGCCCCGGACAACTCCACCAACTCGACGATCCCGCCGTCCGGTGCCTGCGGGTCCCCGAGAAAGATCGATCTCAACTGATCGGTCTCGGCGCCGAACAGTTCCGGCCAGTCACCGGTGAAGGTGTGGTCGAACAGTTCCGTCAATCCGAGTCCGTCCCGCCAGAACCGCAGCGAGCGTCCGACATCGGCGGTACAGATGGCGGCGTGATGAACACCCAGCACGAAGTCCCCTTCCGGTAGCGCATCCAGTATTACCGCGCCGGCAGCAGGCCGGACAGCGACCCCGGCTAGGTCCGCGCCAGTGCGGCAACCGTGCGATCCCAGAGTTCGCCGGCCAGCACGGGATCGTAGGCCGCGCGGTTGGCCTTCGAGACTTTGTGCCGCGAGTAGTACTCGCCCGGTTGCCAGTCGACCCCGGGGGTAGCAGAGGCCAGCCAGACCAGTTGTTCGGCCCCCTCGTCCGCGGTGGCGGTGAACCGGGCCGTCACCGGGACGTAGTTCTTCATGAAGTGCAGCAACCGCGAGCCCGAGGCTTCACCGAAGTTGGAGTTGACGTAGCCCGGATGAAAAGTCGCCGCCGATATTTCCCGATAGCGGCGGTGTAATTCCTTGGTGAACAACACGATTGCCAGTTTGGTCAGTGCATAGGCGATGCCGGGCCGGCGCCGCGCGGTGTGCTCGAAATCGGTGATCGTGACCTTGGGTAGCAACCGCTGCGACGAGCTGGTGGTGTTGACGACGGTCGCACGCGAGTCGACGAGCGTGTCCAGCAGCTCTGTGGTGAGCAGGAAGGGCGCCAGATAGTTGACCTGATACGTCTTCTCCAGCCCGTCGGCGGTCATCTCGGGTTCCCGGCACATACCGCCTGCGTTGTTGGCCAGCACGTCGATGCGCGGATACTCCGAGCGGATCTTGTCCGCCAGCGCCCGCACCTGGGACAGGTCGGCGAAATCGGCCACGTAGTAGTCCGCGCCCAGCTCTTCTGCCACCGCAGTCGTCTTGCGCTGCGAGCGGCCCACCACGACCACCTTCGCACCGCCGCGGGTGAGTTGCCGAGCGGCCGCGGCACCGATGCCGTCACTGGCACCGGTGATGACAATCGTCTTGGGCGTCATATCGATCGCATCCTAGGACAGCGAATACCGCACGGGCAGGTGCTTGAGACCCCCCGACGAACGTCGCGGCGACCAGTTCCGGATCACCGGCCAGCTCGATGGATGTCAGCCGGGGCAGCAGCTCGGCGAAGAAACTGCCGACCTCCATTCGGGCGAGCGCCGCTCCCATGCAGAAATGCACTCCGTAGCCGAAAGCCACGTGCTTGTTGGGCTCGCGCCCGACATCGAAGCGGAACGGATCGTCGAATACGTCCTCGTCGCGGTTGGCCGACACGTAGGACAGCAGCACCGATTCGCCGGCCGCGATCGGGACTCCGCGCACCTCAGTGTCGGCGGCAGCGGTACGCATGAAATGCCGGACCGGAGTGACCCAGCGGATCATCTCCTCGGTGGCGCGCGGCATCAGGGCGGGGTCGTCCTGCAGCCGCCGGAGCTGGTCCGGGTTTTCCAGCAGCGCGTGCAGCCCACCGGAGATGGTGGCGCTGGTCGTATCATGTCCGGCGGTGGCGACAATCAGGTAGTAGGACACCGTTTCGATATCCGACAGCGGCTCCCCGTCGATGCGGGCGTTGGCGATCGCGGATGCGAGATCTTCGGTCGGGTGCTCGCGGCGGGCAGCGGTCACTCCGTTGAAATAGCCGAACATGTCCAGCAGCGCGGGCAACTGGTCCTCGGCCGTGGTGCCGCGCTTGTATTCGCTGTCGTCGCTGCCGAACAGTTCCTGGGTCAGCTTGAGCATGCGGGGGAAGTCGGCCTCGGGGATACCGAGCAGCGACATGATCACGTAGAGCGGGAAGTTCACCGCCACCTCTTGCACGAAGTCGCACTGCGGACCGACTGCTCTCATCTTGTCGACGTAGATCCTGGCCAGTTCGTCGACGCGAATCTTCAGCGCACGCATCGCTTTGGGCCGGAACCAGTCCGAGCCGATGGCACGCACCACCCGGTGCTGCGGATCGTCCAGATGGATCAGCGTGCGCACCCCCGAGGCCGCCTGCAACTCGTCGCCTTCGATGGTCGCCAGTACCGGCCGCGGCCAGTTGGTGAACAGCCCGTTGTTGCGCTCGATATCCATCACGTCGGCGTACTTGGTGATCGCCCAGAACGGCCGGTAACCGGGTACGTCGACGCGGCACACCGGCGCGCTGGCACGCAGATGGGTGAGCGCCGCGTGCAGCCGCCCTTCATCGGTGTAGGCCTGCGGATCCGCCAGCAACCTCGCGGCCTCGTCCATGGTCGGCGCGCTCATCGGCGAAAGTCCTTGAGCGCCCGCTGAACACAGTCCGGCGAAGCGGCATAGAAGATGGGCAGCACCCGGTCGGCCACTCCGTCGCACCTGGAACGCAGCGCAACGCTGACGTCGTCGGCCGGGCCGACCACGGCGAAGGTGCCGAGGATCTCGTCGTCGATCAGTGATCCCATGGCATCCCACTCGCCTTCTTTGGAGAGGCGGTGCAGTTCCTCGTGCAGGTCGCCCCAGCCGTGCAGTTCGAGCACCTTGCGGTATGCCGGGGTGGACCCGTAGAACGCGATCTGTTTTCGGGTGGCCGCCATGGCGGCTTTCAGCTCGTCCTCGTTGGTGCCGGTGGCGACCATCACCTCCGCCGACACCTCGAAGGCGCTGCGGTCCCGGCCCGCCCGTTCGAGACCGCGTTGCAGGATGGGCAAGGTCACGTCGGTGAGATAGCGCTTGGACACCATCGGGTGACCGAGATGGCCGTCGGCCACCTCACCGCACATCTCGGTCATCGCCTCACCGACCGCCGCGAGAAAAATCTTCGGCGGCGGGTACGGGTTCGGCTCCGGCGTGAACATCGGCGTCATGATCTTGTGCGTGTAGAAGTCACCCTCGAACCGGAGCTTGGTGCCGTCCTTCCAGGCCGACCAGATCGCGTGCAGCGCTTCGACGAACTCGCGCATCCGGCGGGCAGGGTGGCTCCACGTCATGCTGAACCGCTTCTCGATGTGAGCCTGAATCTGGGTGCCCAGCCCGATGATGAACCGGCCCTGCGAGTACTCCTGCAGGTCCCACCCGAGGTTGGCGACGGTCATGGGGTTGCGGGCGAAGGCCACCGCGATGTTGGTGCCGAGATCGATGCGAGAGGTGTGTTCGGCTGCCAGCAACAGCGGCAGGAACGGGTCGTGGCTGGTTTCGGCGGTCCAGCCGCCGTCGAAGCCCTGCTGTTCCAGAGCACCGGCCGCCTCGACCACTCGGTCCAGCCTGTTGGGTATGCCACCGTCGATCTTGAGGCCCCCACGCACCATAGTGGGAAAGCTACAGTAAGCAATTCGGTAGGGTCAACGTCAGCGCGGCGCTACAGTGAGCACGTCATCAGGAACCGACCGCCCGGTAGCGAGTGAGGACCAAGGCATGGCCAACTCCCAGGACTGGCAGGAGACGCTCGACGACCTCGACCGCCGCCGCCGGCACTCCCGCGGCATGGGTGGGCAGGAGCGCCTCGACAAGCACCGCGGCAAAGGCAAACTGGACGCGCGGGCCCGCATCGAGCGGCTCCTGGACGCCGGCACGTTCCGGGAAATCGGCACCCTGGTCGGCGGTGACGTCGCCGCCGACGCGATCGTCACGGGTTCGGGCCTGGTCCATGGCAAACCTGTCATGGTCGGCGCCGAGGACTTCACCACGCTGGCCGGAAGCATCGGGCCCGGCGGCAATTCCAAGCGGTACCGGATCGCCGAGCTTGCGGTGCGCGACCGCGTCCCACTGGTGATGCTGCTCGACGGCGCGGGATTTCGGCCCACCGGTGGGCATTACGGCCGCACCCCCACCGACCTGCTCGCCCAGACGCAGTGTTCGGGGCGGGTGCCCACGGTGGCCGCGGTGCTGGGTCCCTCGGCCGGGCACGGCGCCCTGGTGGCTCCGGTGTGTGATTTCCGGATCATGAGCCGGCACGGCACCATCTTCACCGCCGGCCCGCCGGTGGTGAAAGAGTCCACGGGAGAGGACATTTCGAAGGAGGACCTGGGCGGCCCGGACGTCGCACTGCCCAGCGGGGTGATCCACAACGTCGCCGAGGACGACGAGACGGTGCTCGACGAAATCCGCCGTTATTTGTCCTATTTTCCGGCAAGCGCCTGGTCCTATCCGCCCGGCCTGCCCGCCGACGAAACGACGGCACCGCGGCCCACCCCGGAGTTGTTGAACATCGTCTCCCGGGACAATCGTCGCGTCTATGACATGCGCGCGGTGCTCGACGTGGTCTTCGACCGCCCCGACTGGTTCGAGGTGCAACCGTCGTTCGGCAGGGCGATCATCTGCGCGCTGGCGCACCTGGGCGGGCATCCCGTCGCCGTCGTCGCCAATCAGCCGCAGGTGCTGGCCGGTTCGATCGACGCCGCCGCCGCGGACAAGGCAGCGCATTTCATCCTGGTCGCCGATTCGTTCCATCTGCCCATCGTGTTCCTGGCCGACAATCCGGGGATGCTGCCCGGCAGCCGCTCCGAGCGCAGCGGTGTCCTGCGCAGCGGCGGGCGGATGTTCGCCGCGCAGACCGCCGCGACGACGATCAAGTTGCATCTGACCTTGCGCAAGGCTTACGGCTTCGGCTCCATGGTGATGTCGCTGCTCGGCTTCGACCACCAGTCCGCCACGTTCGCCTATCCGGGAGCGACGATGGGTGCGATGAGCGCCGCCGCACTCAGCCGCGCCTCCCACGCCGGTGAGGACCTGACCGCCAAACTGCGCGACGCTGAGCTGCAGGCATCCTTCCGCTCGGCTGAAGGGTTCGGTTTCGACGAACTGATCGATCCGCGGGAGACCCGCGATGCGCTGCTGGCCTCGCTGCAACGCGCGCTGTCCGCCCGGCAAATTCCCGCGGAGCCGGTGACCCGCACCGTGATCTTGCCCTGACTACGCTCCTGGTAAAACCGGCGGGCTTATTCACATCAACTCCGCCGCAACGGGATCAATTCTCAGCGACTCGAACTCACAGCCGGTGAATCTCACGGGCCAACAACGAGCGCTCAAGGTACGCGTAGCGCTCCGGCTTGCTCTTCTTGCGCGCCGGGAGTGCTGCCTGTTTCGGCGCTAGGAAGATGCGACGCATCGACGCGCCGATGACCCGGGATTTGTCGACTAACCAACGAGGTGACGGCGTGGTCTTTCTGCGCTGTAACGGCACTGCTGCCGACGTGCTGAAGACAACCTCCTGAATATGTGCGGTCATGAGTTCGTTCCTTCACTCGACGACCCAGCGCCGCGGCATCATCCTGCGCAATCACTGTGAATTGAGGCCGTCAGGTAATGGGTCATTGCTTCTACCACTCAGAGTAATACCTATACCCGTAGGGGTATTCCTCCTGTGATCGGTGTCATACCGAACCTCTGCCACCACACCCGGAGGTCAGGCCATGCCCCTGCGCCGTGATCGCCCCTGACATTCCATTGCGCGAGCAGACGCAAACTCGCACGCTGCAGCGCGCTGCAGCGCGAGTTTGCGTCTGCTCGCGAGGCTAGGTGCGGTAGGCCGCGACCACGGGTTCGAGCTCGTCGGGTGTGGCGCCGTGCAGAATCACCGCGTCGGCGCCGTAGTCGAACTCGCGCCGAATCCGGTCGGCGCACTGCTCGGGCGAACCCGTCGCCGACGGTTCCAGCCATTCATCGGGGATCAGGGTGGCGATGTGCTCGATCTGCTCCGGCGTCGCCTTGTGGTCGATCCCACCCGCGATCGAGGTGACCACCGAATCTTCCCGGAACCGTTGCAGCACAGCAGGATCCCAGTTGTTGGTCTTGACCATCAGATCGCCGTACCCCTGCAGATAGGTGGCCAGCCGGGCAACGATCTTCTTCAGTCGCAGCGGCTCGGGCAGGTGATCCCCGACGGTGGCGAAGCACGACCACACCCGCACGCTGTCCGGGTCCCGGCCCGCTTTCTCCGCCGCGGATTTCACCGTGGCAACACAGCGCTGCAGCGTCTCCGGCGTGAAGTAGGTGTGCAGAATGACGTCGTCGAACGCCCGCCCGCCCAGCGCCAGCGTCTTGGGACCGAACGCCACCAGCGCCAACCGGATGTCCTCGTCGAAGTCGCGGTCCAGAAACAGGATGGGGTACTTACCCATCGGCCCGTCGTGATTGAAGATCACCTCGCCGTGCCACAGGCGGCGCATGACCTGCGCCCAGTCCTCCATCTGCGCCGTGGTCACCGCCGGAATGCCGAACGCCCCGTAGATCGCGGCGATACCGCGACCGATGCCCAGGGTGAATCGTCCACCGGACAGCCGGTGCATGGTGGTGGCCCAGGAACCGGTGATCAGCGGATGACGCGTGTTGTGATTCGTTGCGGCAGTGGCAATTTGCATGCGGCTGGTCACCGCGCACGCCGCTCCTACCAGCGAGGAGGCCTCCTTGACGTTCCAGCGTTCGGAGATGAAGGCGGTGCCGAAGCCGAGCTCCTCACCACGTCGTGCCTCGTCCATCAGCGTTGCGGGTCCCTCACCGCCCGCCCCCGCCAGCAGGTAGTAGCCCAGTTCGTCGAGCACCCGTTCACTCACTTCCAAACCCCTTGCTGATAGCCGCAATTCCAGACCTCGGTGATCCGGCCGTCGACCACGCGGAACACCTCGATGCTGGCCACGTTGGTGACGCCGCCGTCGGCCATGACCGTCGAGTCATAGACGATGGCGACGTGCTCGCCGTCGTCGCCCGCAACCACGATATTCAGGTCGAAGTGCAGCGACTCGCACACCTGCCACATGTCGGCGACGCGTTGCACCGCCTGGGCGTGGGTCAGGGTCTGAGCCGCACCCACCCCGTGCCGAATGACGTTGTCGGCGAACAACTCGTCGGCGAGTTGCAGGTCCTGCTCGTTCCACACCACCAGGTTGTAAAGCTCCACCACCTCGCGCGCGGTGCGCACTGCCCCCATCAATCGGCCGTCCGCAGCGACATGTCGTCTCTGACCTCGCGCAGGAACCGCTCGGAGATGGCCTGCACGCGGCGGGAGAAGACATGGCTGACGTGGCCGCCGCCGTACCAGTGCAGTTGACCGCCCCACTTGTCCTGCAACACCAGCGCCGGCTCCAGCATCGCCATCCGGTCGTGGCGCGCGGCCACGATCAGCCGGCGCTGCGGCGGGGGTGCCGGGTCGGCCATCAGCGGATCGATGACGGTGGTGAGCCGGGAGACCACCTCGGACTGCAGCAACCTCCGGTACTCGCGGTGTGACGAGCCGGAGCGCCCGAGGTGTCGCGCGATCATCGCGTTGAGCCCCAAGATGGGCGTGTACAGCGCCACGGCGTCCACCTCCCGCTCGAGGTGCGACACCAGCGCGGCAACCGGACTGCCCATCGAAACCCCGGCAACCACAACCGCGGTGGCTTGCCGCCGGGCCCAGCGCACCACCGCCCGGATCTCCGACACCGACCGCATCATGCCGGCGACGTTGCCCAGCGGGTCCATGTCCGGATAGCTCGGCCAGTAGCCCTTTCGGCTGCCGTGGCCGGGCTGGATAGGCATCGCGACATTGAACCCCAGGCCGTGGTGAATCCGGTCGATGCGCGACATCAGCATGTCTTCGGCCCCGCCCTGGCCGGCCCCGTGAATCCAGATCAGCCACGGCCGCGGACCATCGCGGTGCCGGCACAGATGCACCGCGGCCCGCGACGGGCCGCCGAATCCCTCGTCGGTCAACGTCGGCGGCAGCGCCGGATCATGCTCGAAAGACAAGCGCTCATAGGCCAGTCCGGCGATCTTGCGCCGCTTGATCGCCCGCACCCGCAGCGCAGCCGGTTCGGCGTGCGCGCCGTCGATGCCCAGCGCCGACAACTCCTCAGCTGCGGCCGCGCAGGCGTCCAGCGATCGGATGTTGCGCGGCGCACTGCCCCCCAGCACCGAAAACCCGGTCAGCACAAGCTCATCGAGGAATACTTCGCCGAACTGGCGGACACCCCGCGGGGCCGAGGGCTCCGACCGGGTCGACTCGTTGAAGCCGGCCACCGTCCGCGGCAGCACCATCCCCAGTTCTCGGGTGATACCCAGCCCACGCTGTGCCCACGACATACCAATCACCTACCTCAGCTTGAAACCGGTATAGCCGCTCGCCGCGATTTCGTCGCAGCGCCGCCGGTATTCGGGAATTCCGCCGGTATAGCCCATGTACATCCGCCTCTTGCCGGGCACATTGCCCCCGTTGTACCAGGAGTTGCAGGACGGGTGAACAAGCACGGTCGGCGCCACCAGCGCCGTGGTGTGCTCGATCCAGTCCTGTTGCGCACTCTCTTGCGCCTCGATGCAGCGCACACCGTTGGCGCGCAGGTAGGCGATGCAGTCGCCGATCCACTCGACGTGCTGTTCAAGCGCCGCAACGAAGTTCGTCGCCGCGCTGGGGCTGCCCGGTCCCTGGATCATGAACAGGTTTGGAAATCCGGCAATCGCCAGGCCGAGGTAGGACAACGGGCCGGCGTCCGCCCAGAATCGGCTCAGCTGCACGCCGTCGCGACCCTGAATGTCGATGCGGCTCAGCGCTCCGGTCATGGCATCGAAGCCGGTGGCGTAAATCAGCACGTCAAGTTCGTACTCGCGTCCGCCGGCGCGGATCCCGGCCGGAGTCACCGTGTCGATCGGGTCTGCGCGCAGGTCGACGAGGGTGACGTTGTCCCGGTTGAACGTTTCGTAGTAGCCCTGGTCGATGATGGGGCGCTTGCAGGCGAAGGGATGTGCGGGCACCAGCGCCGCGGCCGTCTGCGGGTCCCGCACGATGCGGGCCACCGCCTCGCCGTAGAGCCGTGCGGCCATCCGGTTGGCCTCAATGTCGAAGAAGACGTCGCCCCAGTTCAGCGCGCCGAGTACGCCTTTGTCGTCGATGGCGCGCAGTTGCTCCTCCCGGGTGGCCGCTTTCAGGGGCGGACTGCCGAGCATCTCCAGCAGCACCGAGAAGGCACTGAGGCGGGCCGCACCGATCGGGTGAGCCCGTTGCGCCGCCCGGATCTCGCCGTAGCGGGCCTTCATCGCGTCCAGTTCACCCGGTTCGAACCGGTGCACCTGCCAGGGCAGGGTGTAGGGCGCCGACCGTTGAAACACCAACAGCTGCTGCGCCTCCCGGGCCACCACCGGGATGAGTTGCACTCCGGTTGAGCCGGTGCCGATGACGCCGACGCGCCGGCCGGCCAGATCGACGCCGTCACGCGGCCAGCGGCTGGTGTACAGCGCCGTTCCGGCGAATGACGCCATGCCGGCGATGTCGGGCTCCAGCGGGACGGACAGGATGCCGGTCGCGGCGACGACGAACGGCGCGGTGATCGTCTCGCCCGCCTCGGTGCGCACCTGCCACATCGCCGTGCTCTCGTCGAAGGTCATGGCGACGACCCTGGTGTTGAACGTGATGTCGCGACGCAGGTCGAGGCGGTCGGCGACGAAGTTCAGGTACGCCTCGATCTCGGGCTGGGCGGGCATCGATTCCGTCCACACCCAGTCCTGCTGGATCTCCTCGGAGAAACTGTAGGAGTATTCGATGCTTTCGATGTCGCAGCGCGCGCCCGGGTAGCGGTTGAACAGCCAAGTGCCACCAACGTTTTCGGCCGCTTCCAGCCCACGCGCGCGCAGGCCGAGCTGACGCAGGCGGTACAGCATGTACAGCCCGGAGAAGCCCGCGCCGATCACCAGGACGTCGGCGCCGGTCGACGCCTCGGTACCGGCAACCGCTTCAGTCATCTCGCTCCTCGCGACACCGGATGAGTAGAGCCAACGTGCTGAAATCTATACTGTAACGAATTTAGTATCAGACGGCGGGAGGTGTCCGGCTTGCAGGTTCCGTTCACCTGGAAGGTCACCGGTTGGTTCATGATCGGCTGGTCGCCGGAGTTTCCGGCCGGCGAAGTCCGGCCGCTGCACTACTTCGGCGAAGACCTGGTTGCCTACCGCGACGAGTCCGGCGAACTGCACGTGCTCGAAGCGCACTGCAAGCACCTCGGCGCACACCTCGGCCACGGCGGCACGGTGGTCGGCGACTGCGTGCAATGCCCCTTCCACGGCTGGCGCTGGGGACCCGACGGCACCAACCGGTACATCCCCTACCAACCGGACCGCCCCAACAAGGCGCTGACGCTGCGAACCTATCCGGTCACCGAGCAGTACGACTGCGTCTTCCTGTGGCACCACCCGCTCGGCGGCGACCCGCAATGGACGATGCCGGACATCTTCGGCAAGTTCCCGCAGTTCGAGACGGACCCGGCCGCCTACTACCGGGCGTACCCGGAGTTCTCCCGGCGCGCCGAGCGCGAACCGGTGCACCCCCAGATCGTGGCGGAGAACGCACCGGACAGCGCCCATTTCGAGTACGTGCACCACGCCTCGGTGACACCGCGGGTGCTGGACTGGACGATCGCCGACCACGAATGGCGGTTCGTCGCCGGCTGGCCCGACGCCCGCAGCGACAACCCCGACGATCTCGCGCTACGTTTCCACAGCCACCTGTTCGGCCTCGGCGGAGCGATCAGCGTGTTCGAGGGTGCCCAGAATCATCGCCTGATCTTCACCTGCACGCCGGTGGACGACGAATGCTCGGACCTGTTCTATTCCATCTGGTGGCCGCGGACCCCGGGCGACACCGGCGAGGTGCCGCAGGGCAAGCTGCGCGAGCTGATCGAGAAGCAGTTCCTGTCCACCGTGTTCGACGATCTGGAGATCTGGCGCTACCAGAAGTACGTCGAGCATCCGGCGCTCTCCAAGACCGATGCGAAAGGGTATATGGCACTGCGCAAGTGGGCTCAGCAGTTCTACGACGTGCCACCTCGCGGCACGATGAACGCGTCCGCATGAAGCCCGCGCTCGCCCAGCTGGTGGCACCCGGGCACACCGCCGTCGTCACCCAGGAGTGCCAGGGCGCGGTGATCGGCCCCGATGCCGGACTGCCCTTGCTGGCGGCCGAGGCCCGCCGCGTCGCTTTGCCCAACATCGTGCGACTGCTGCCCGCCGCCCGCGCCGCCGGAGCGCACGTCGTGCACTGTCTGGTGCGGCGGCGACCGGACGGACTCGGCTCCAATCACAACGCCAAGATCTTCGCGATGAGCGGCGGGACCGTCGACCTCGCGCCCGGCACACCCGGTGCCGCTCTGCTGCCCGAATTAGGTCCTGAGCCAACCGATCTGACGCTGAGCCGGTGGCACGGTGTCGGGCCGATGGGCGGTACCGATCTGGACGCGGTGCTGCGCAACCTGGGTGTGACCACCATCGTGGCAGTAGGCGTCTCGCTCAATATCGCGATCCCCAACCTGGTGATGGACGCGGTGAACGCGGCCTACCGGGTCGTGGTACCGCGCGACGCCGTCGCCGGCATCCCTGCCGACTACGCCGACGCGGTCATCGCCAACTCGCTGTCGCTGCTCGCCACCATCACCACCACCGACACGTTGCTCGAGGCCTGGGCTGAAGGGACACCATGACAGACACGACCAGCGAGATCCGGGGTGGTTTCCCCGATGTCCGGCCCCTCGAGGCGCCGCCGGGGCTGGAGCGCTACATCACCGCCCTGCGCCGGCTGCAGGACCTGACGGTGTCCACCAAACCCGACGCCGCGGCGTGGGACGCCGCCAGCGATCATCTCGAAAGCGCCTGTGCCGTGCTGGAATCCCATCGCGTGCCCGAGATCGAGGTGCCGGCCGGCCGCGTCCTGGAAATCCCGGGCCTGGGCCATCCGCTGATGCCTCCGTGGACGCTGACCACGATGGGCTCCGACGGAGTCGTCATGCAGGGACACTTCACCCAGTCCCATGTGGGCGGGAACCACGCGGTGCACGGCGGCATGATCCCGCTGTTCTACGACTGGCTGTTCGGCATGGTGGTCACCGGTGCCGACATCCGTCCGACCCGGACGGCCTACCTGCACGTCGACTACCGCAAGGTCACCCCGATCGACGAACCGCTGACCGCGCATGGGCGCATCGACCGAATCGAGGGCCGGAAGGTGTTCATCACCGCCAGCATGACAAGCTCCGATGGTGCGGTACTCACCGAGGCCACCGGCCTGATGGTCCGCCTGCTCCCCCACCAACCGTAACGGCGCGAGCAGACACAAAATCGCACCCGTCGGGGCCCGCGTGTGCGATTCTGCGACTGCTCGGCAGGAAGGACTCACGTGCCCGAATTCACTGTGCCCGCTGTCGCGGCGGCCATTGCCGCCGCTATTCCCGACCGCGAACTGGTGGTCCAGGGCGACAAGCGCTTCACCTACGCCCAGATCGTCGAACGGTCCAACCGGCTGGCCGCCTACCTGCACTCGCGCGGCCTGGGCTGCCACACCGAACGCTCCGAGCTCCCCGGCCACGAGGCCGGCCAGGACCTGCTGGGCCTGTACGCCTACAACGGCAACGAGTTCGTCGAGGCGCTGTTCGGCAGCTTCGCGGCGCGGGTCGCTCCGTTCAACGTCAACTACCGCTACGTCAAGAAGGAGCTGCAGTACCTGCTGGCGGACTCCGGGGCAACCGCGTTGCTCTACCACGCGGCCTTCGCTCCGCAGGTGGCCGAGGTGCTGCCCGATCTGCCGAATCTGCGGGTGCTGATCCAGATCGCCGATGACTCGGGCAATGAACTGCTGGACGGGGCAGTCGATTACGAGAGCATCGTGGCGGAGCCCGCCGACCCACCGCCGGTGCAGCACTCGCCCGATGACCTGTACGTGCTCTACACGGGCGGCACCACCGGAATGCCGAAGGGCGTGCTGTGGCGCCAGCACGACATCTTCATGACCTCCTTCGGCGGCCGCGACCTGATGACCGGACAGTTCGTGACTTCTGTCGAGGAGATCGTGACGCGGGTGAGCGCCGGTCCCGGCACCAAGGTCATGGTGTTGCCGCCGTTGATCCACGGCGCCGCGCAGTGGACCGTGATGATGGCCGTGACGACCGGGCAGACGATCGTGTTCCCCACGGTGGTCGACCATCTGGATGCCGACGACGTGGTGCGCACCATCGAGCGCGAGGGCGTGGCCGTGGTGTCGGTGGTCGGTGACGCAATCGCCCGCCCGTTGGTCGCCGCGATCGAGAAGGGGATCGCCGATGTGTCGTCGCTGTTCGTCGTCGCCAACGGCGGCGCCCTGCTGACGCCCTACGTCAAGCAGCGCCTGATCGACGCGCTGCCCAACGCCATGATCGTCGACGGCGTCGGGTCCTCCGAGACCGGTGCCCAGATGCACCACATGTCCACCTCGGGCGCGGTGTCGACCGGCACATTCAACGCCGGACCGGACACTTTCGTTGCGGCCGAGGACTTTTCGACGCTCCTCGCACCAGGCCACGACGGCATCGGCTGGCTGGCCCAGCGCGGTTATGTGCCGTTGGGTTACAAGGGTGATGCCGCGAAGACGGCCGCGACCTTCCCGGTGATCGACGGTGTGCGCTACGCCGTACCCGGTGATCGCGCCCGTCATCACGAGGGCGGCCACATCGAGTTGCTGGGACGGGACTCGGTCACCATCAACTCCGGCGGCGAGAAGATCTTCGCCGAGGAGGTCGAGACCGCGATCGCCTCGCACCCGGCGGTCGCCGACGTGGTGGTCGCCGGCCGCCCCAGCGAGCGGTGGGGCCAGGAGGTGGTCGCGGTCGTCGCCCTGGCCGAAGGCGCCAGCGTCGAGGCTCAGGAACTGGTGGCCCACGCCGGTCAGTCGCTGGCTCGGTACAAGTTGCCCAAAGCGGTCGTGTTCCGCAGCGTGATCGAGCGCAGCCCCTCGGGCAAGGCCGACTACCGGTGGGCGCGCGAGCAGGCACTGAACCCATGACTCTGCGACAGGCGCTGCCGGGCGGCTGGCTGCTGGAGTCCTTCGTCTCGCGCCGTGACGGCACCGGTCCCGTCCGGTACCCGTTCGGCGAGCATCCCTCCGGCCTCATCCTGTACACCACCGACGGCCACATGTCCGCGCAGCTGACGCCGGGCACCGGCGAATTCGTCTCCTACGGAGGGCGATTCGAGGTCGACGAAGCGGCAGCAACCGTCACCCACCACGTCATCATCGCGACGATGCCGGAACTGTTGCTAGAGCCGCAGATTCGGCACGCGCGGGTCGAGGATGACCGGTTGACGCTGTCGGCCCGCCAGACCACGGACCAGGGCGCCATACACAGCACCCTGGTCTGGCGCCGCGACGGCTAATCCAGGACCCGGACCGGTACGTGGCTCCAGCCGGCCACGTTCTGCATGTTGACGCGTCGACACCGTGACCAGTCCACCTCGTAGCGCGGCATGAAGTCGAGCATCCGGTCCAGGGCGATCGTGCTCTCCAGCCGCGCCAGGGCAGCGCCGAGGCAGCTGTGGATGCCGTAGCCGAGCCCGAGGTTCTGCGCCTGGGTGCGGTCGCGATCGATCTCGAATGTATCGGGATCCTTCCACGCCAACGGATCCCGGTTGGCCGAGGCACCCACCAGGAAGACCGGTTTGCCGGCCGGGATGGTCACGCCGTGCAGCATGACGTCGCGGGTTGAACGCCGGACGTTGTACTGTGCTGGTGCCTCGTAACGCAGCAGTTCCTCCACCGCGAGTGGGATCTTGGAGCGATCGTCGAGCAACTTCTGCCACTGGTCCGGAAACTTCGCGAACACCACGGCGGCGTTGCCGATCAGCTTGGTGACGGTCTCGGCCCCGGCACCTCCCAATAACGTTGCGAATTCCGTGATCTCGATGTTCGTCAGGTGGCCCGTCTCGCCGTTGTCGCGTTCGATCTCTGCCACGATCAGCCTGCTCAACAGATCGTCGCCCAGTTTTTCGCGACGCTGTTTGGTGAGCCGGTAGTAGTAGACGGCCATGTCGACGGCGGACTTCTGCCCGCTCTCGCCCATCTCGACCTCACCCGGACCGCGGTGCAAGAGATCGTCGATCCACAGTCGGATCTGCTGCCGGTCCCGCTCCGGCACTCCCTGCAACGTGGTCATCACGTCGACCGGAAAGAGCGCCGAGAAATCCTGGACGAAGTCGAAGTGAGCCGGATCCACCGCGGCCAGATACGTGTCGACCACCCGAGTCACCAGCGGCCGCAACGCCTGGATGGCCCGCGGCGTGAACACCTTGTTGAGCAGACCGCGCATGCGGCGGTGCGCGGGCGGGTCCATCGCAATGATCGAGCCGTGCTCGGTCACGTGCCCCGTGCGCACCTGAGCGAGGTCCACGCCGTATGCCGACGAATAGGTCTGGTAGTCCTTGAATGCCGCGGCGACGTCTTCGTGGCGGGTCAGCGCGTAGAAGTCGTACTGCCGGCTGTAGTAGACGGGCGCTTCGTCGCGCATCCGGCGGTACGTCTGGTAGGGACTGGTGAAGAAGTCCTCGGAGAACGGGTCGAAAACCACCGTGGCAGCGGTCATGAACTCCTCGTCTTCCGCCTGCTCCGGCAACCTGAGATGCGTCCGGTAACTCTTACAGTATAGAAAACAAGTGCCCGCCGGAAGCCGAGCAGACACAAACTCGCACCGAAACCCGCACTCGCGTGCGAGTTTGCGGCTGCTCGGCAGAAATCCGGCAATTACCCGCCGAAAGGGTGGGAAATTACCCCTGTGAGCGAGCCATGTTGCCTAGTTTCCTCCTGCGGGCTGCGGTGCGCCCTCCGTGATCGCAGCGCCGCTGTAGCGGTTCTGCAGTAGGTACGCGGTGCCCAGCGTCAGGCAGATCGCGGCGGGTATCAGCAGCGCGTACCCGCCGAATCGCGCGCCGGCCAGAATCCCTGCCACGCCGCCACCCAGGAACAGCAACAGCGTGACGCCCAGAATCGCGGCCTTCCACCTGTCGATGCCGTGCGTGCGGCTGCGCCCGATCATCAGCCCGAGGTCGGTGATGGTGCCGGTGAAATGCGTGGTGCGCACGGCCATTCCGCGGAAGCTCGAGGTGAGGCCGTTTTGCAGACCGAGGGCCGTTGCCGCCAACATGGCCTGTATTCCCGTGTCCATCGCGGTTGCTTCCACTCCGGCGGCGGCCAGTAACAGCAGTGTCGCCTGCATCGTCAGCACCGTGGCATGACGCGCGCCCAGCGTGGCCCGGTCGGAGGACAGCAACGCGCCAGCAACTGCCGAGCCCACCAGGAACCCCGACAGGATCGCGAGCAACACGTGGCTCTCGTAACGCCACGGGTTGGCGGTGTCCATGCCGAGCTGAGTGGTCACCCCGGTGAGGTTGCCGACCGGCACCGCCAAGATCATGAGCGCCACAGCGTTGACCAGACCCGCATTGAACGCCAATGCCGCGCAATAGCCGAGCAACCGGCCTTTCACGGGATCGCCGGCTCGGCTTACTCGCGTGACGTCGGTGGACATCGATATCCCTCCCCTTCGCCGCCGCGTCAGCGGTGGCCTGACCTCAATGCTGCGAAGGTGGCCTTGGAGGATTCTTGGGCGATTCTTGGGACGGCGCGCGTCAATTGCCCGCGCCGGGTGTGGACCGGCGCGTCGGCGGGAACCGGAGAGTATGGCCCGACCCGACGCCGATGACGAGCGCAAACGCGCGCCCGATCCCGACGAAGCGGCCGCGCGCAAAGACATCAGGCGCGGGCGCCGGCTGCGCCGCACCCGGGGCGGAGACGAATGATTCTGCCTCAGAACGCCTATCGCACCCGGTTCCGGGTCAACCTGGCAAGCGGCACCACCGTCACGAAGTCGCTGGAAGCGAAGTGGGAGTCCGGGCAGAGCCCCACTTGGCATACCTAACCCACGGGTGCTGAGTAGGCCGGCTTGCCGAGGCCCAGCACGTGCTGGGCGATCATGTTGCGGAACACCTCCAGCGTGCCGCCGTAGATCCCGGCCAGTGGAGCAAAGCGGTACAGGTATTCCGAGGTCCCATTGTCGGCGGCACCGTCGGTCTCGATGGGCAGCACCGCCGCCGGGCCGGCGACATCCATCAGGTCCGGCCCGATGTCGCGCATGGTCTGCGCCTGAGCGACCCGGCCGAAAATGCTCGGCGTCGACAGCGCCGCCTCCAACCGGGCCGCGCTGCGCCCCAGCCGATATGCGACCGACCCGTCGTCGATCGGTGGTACCCCGCTCGCGTCCGGCTGTCCCACCCGGGCTGCCACGGCATCGAGGGCCGCGGACATGAACCCGGTCTGATGCTGCATGATCGCCACGTCCTGCAACCCGTCCGGCGCCGCGGCGACGGCACCGTGCTCGGCGTCCAGAGGTCCCCGCAATACCGTCCACCCCCCGTTGACCTCGCCGAGCAGATACTTCTCGTCGACCCGGACATCGCTGTAGTACACGATGTTGGTCCGGTCGCCGTCGACGGTGCGGATGCCCTGGATCTCGATGCCGGGCAGGTCGAGGGGGACCAGAAACATGGTCAGACTCTTGTGCTTTCGCGCACCGGGGTCGGTGTTGGTGATGAGGAAGACATACTGACAGTTGTGGGCGCCGGTGGTGAACATCTTGGAGCCGTTTATCACCCATTGATCGCCGTCGCGCACGGCGCGGGTCTTGCACGTTGCAATGTCCGAGCCGCCCTCAGGTTCGGTGTAGCCCAGGCACATGCGCACCTCGCCGGTGAACACCTTCGGCATCACCTCCTCGACGAGTTCGGGTTTGCCGAAGGCGGCGACGGCGCGCGCCACCATCGCCGTGGTGCCCCAGGTCACCCACGGGGTATGCACGCGCCGCTTCTCCAACTCCCAGATGCGACGGCGCACCCGGGTGAAGCCGCCTGCGGACAACGGCGTCCACTCTTTCTCCAGATATCCGGCCGCGCCGAAGGCCAAATGCACGCCCTCGTCGAAGTTGTCGCCGGTTTCCCGGTCACGCCGGCGAACCTCGTCGGTGACGTGTTCGGCGAGGAACGCACGGGTCTCGGCGAGAAAGGCCCGGTCATCGTCGTTGAGTGCAACAAGGCTGAAATCCATTGCGATTACGCGCTTTCCCGCTCGGCAACCATGCGCCCCACCTGTTTTGCCGTCAGACCGGGGTCGCCTCCGGCCAGTGCCCACCCCCGGGCCCGGACCAGATACGCCGTCGCGGCGGCTTCCACCGACACCCCGAGACCGCCCTGGATGTGCACCGCCATGGTCGCCGCTTTGGGCGCTTCTTCGGCCATGAACACGAATGCGCACCCGGGCAATTCGGGCCGCTCGTCGGGCTCGTTGTCGAGAAACCATGCGGCGCGCCGTGCCAGGTTGCGGCCGCCCTGGACGGCGATCGCCATGTTGGCCAGCGGATGCGAAATCGCCTGCAGCGTCGAGATGGGCACTCCCAGGGTGTAACGCGTCTTGGCGAACTCGGCCGCGATCGTCATCGTCTGCTCGACCAGACCGGTCAGTGCTGCGGCGGTCAGCACCCGCCATTCCTCGACGGCACGACGGTACGCGGCGACGGCCTGCGGGCCCGTACCCAGAACCGTGCGCGAGTCGGCAGTATCGGGATCCACCCAGGCCATCGGCAGCTGGCCGAGATTGGGCACCCGCTCGGGGCGGGTGGCGAAACTCAGCAGCAGGATGTCGTCACCGGCACGCACGATCACACCATCGGCAACCGCGGCGGACGGGACAAGACGCCGGCCGGTCGCGGGTTCCGGGGCGATATCCAGGCCGAGAATGCGGTTGCCGTCGACCGCGTCCGATGTCACCGCACCGAGCCGTTCGGCGAGGCGCGCCGCGCAGACGTGATCGATCCACGGCACGGGTGCCAGTGCCCGCCCCAGTTCCTCGGCGACCAACGCCAGATCCACCAGGGTCGCCCCGTCACCGCCCGCGTGCTCCCCTACCGCCATCGAGCTGGCGCCCATCGCGCACAACCGCTCCCAGAGGCTCTTGTCGAATCCCGTCTCCTGTGCGGCCCAGACGGTCTCGATGGGGCAATGGGTGTCCAGCAGCTGTCGGTAGGCCGATTGCAGGGCCTTGTGATCCTCGGTCAGGCTGTAGTCGATCCGGCGTAATTCGTAGCGATCCATTCGTTACCGCTCCTGATCCTTTCCGGCGCCGAAGAAGAACTCGTTGGCGTTGTTGTGAAGGTAGTTGTCGAGGACCTCGGCCGGCAGGTCCAGCGCTTTGGCCTCGGGCACGACGCGGTGCTGGCGCAGTACCGGCCAGTCGGAGGCGAAGATGACCTTGTCGGGACCGCGGGTGCGCATGTAGTGAATTAGGCTGTCCGGCAACCGCTTCGGTGACCACGCCGAGGTCATCAGCCGCAGGTTGCGGTATTTGATCAGCATCCGGATCGCAATGTCCCACCACGGGTCGGCGCCGTGGATCATGCACAGCTTCAGCTCCGGAAAACGCACGCACACCCGGTCCAGGTGAATCGGGTTCTGCACTTCGCCGGGGATGGGCGGTCCGGGCAGACCCGTGTTGACGCACAACGGCAGTTCGATCTCGGCACACTTGGCGTACAGCGGGTAGTACACCGCATCACTGGGCGGATACTGGCCGTCGGCCCAGAAGCTGGGGCCCACCACCGCGTAGGCCACCGGTAGGTCGGCTGCCACGGCGGTCAACTCCCGCAACGACTTGACCGGACGCAGCAGGTTCATCCCGCCCATCGCGAGAGCGAATCGATCCGGCCGCTCTTCGGCGAACTTGCGTGCGGTGACCGAGGGTTTGGCAAGGTTGTCCATCAGAATGGCCTTGCGCACCCCGTGTTCGTCCATCTCATCGAGCAACGCGCCGAGGTCGACGGGGTCGAACATCGACTGCGGACCTTTGAAGTAGTCGTCGCGCACCCTGTTCATGAACTCGGGCTGGGCTTCGGTTTCACCGAAGTGCACATTGACGAGACAGTCGATCACCGGCCGTGGGTCAGGTGGCGTCATTGGCGGGATGTCCTTGCGGTGCTTGAGTTTTCGGCGTGGCAGGTGGCCCATCGGTAATCGGCCTTGCCGTTACCGAGCCGACGGATGCGATCTACCACGAGAAACATCTTGGGAACTTTGAACCCCGCCAACTCGGCGGCGCAGTGCTTTTGCAGCGCGGCCGTGGCCAGCTCGCCCACATCCCGTGGCTCGACCAGCGCGACCACTTCCTGTCCCCACCGCTGGCTGGCGCGGCCCACTACCAAGGCATCGGCGACGGCCGGGTGTGCTCGCAGCACCTCCTCGACCTCCTCGACGAACACCTTCTCGCCGCCCGTGTTGATCACCAGCGAATCCCGGCCGAACAACCGCAACGTGCCGTCGGCCTCCAGCGAAGCACGGTCGCCTGAAATCACCACCCGCTGCCCGTCGACGACCGGGAATGTCTTTGCGGTCGCGGCCTCGTCGGCGAAGTAGCCCAACGGGATACGGCCGGTGCGGGCCACCCAGCCGATCTGCGGTTCGCCCGGCTCGAGGAAGCGCCGGTAATCCTCCGACAGCACCAGGCCACCGGTCCGGATCGTGAAGGTGTCGGTTTGAGCACCCTGGCGGCTGTGCCCGAAACCCATGTTTCCCGTTTCGGACGAGCCGTATCCGTTGATCAGCGTGATGTGCGGGAGATACTTCAGCAGCGCTTGTTGATGTTTGACGTTGGTGGCCGCCCCGCCGGTGCCGATCGCGAACAGGGCCGACAGGTCGTAGCTGCGCCGGCCGAGCTCCTCCACCAGTGGCGCCGCGTAGGCATCGCCCACCATGGTCATCAGGCCGACCTTCTCGCGTTCGGCGACCTCGAGCACCGCGGCGGGATCGAACTTCTGGCGGGTGTCGTACAGGACGGCCGTCTGCCCGGACAGGATGGCCGAGAAGGCGGTCCACATCCCCGCGGCGTGCATCAGCGGGGACACCGCAAACCAGGGCGCCCCGGCCCGTAGCGCCCGCTGGTGAATCTCGGCCACGCCCTCGTGGTCGTCTCCATTCATCGACGCGACGTACATGTCCGCCTGCCGCCACAACACCCCTTTGGGCCGGCCGGTGGTACCGCCGGTGCAGATCATCAGCAGGTCGTCCGGTGACGGTGTGCCGGTGTGGTCGGAATCGCCCTGTGCCATCGCGTCTTCGAGTGATACCGCGCCGGCGAGCTGGGGGGCATTGCTGCCGTCGTCGATCGACAGCAGCAGGTCTGCGCCGGGCAGCACATCGGCGAACTTCGCACCGAGAGATCGGTGGTAGATGACGCCGCGCGGCCTGACGTAGGCCAGCAGGTCGGCCACTTCGCGTGGGGTGTAGTAGTGGTTGACGTTGACCGGTACCACCCGCGCTTTCAGGCAGGCGATGACCATGTCGGGGTAGAGGTCGTTGTGCATGACCAGCGCGACCCGGTCTTGCCCGCATTCCCAGTTGCCCAGCGCAGCACGTTCGGCGTGCGCGCCGAAACCGTTCCCGGCCAGGTAGTTGGCTACTCGGCGGGTTCGGTCGGCGGATTCGGCGAAGGTGCTTCGCCGGGTGCCGCAGACGGTCATCAGCCGATCAGGCACGGCGTCGGCGACCGCATCCAGTACCGCTCCGATGGTCCATTCGCTCATCGTGCGTGTTACACCGTGACGCTCGCGCCCAGCAGGTCAAGGGCGTTGTCGCGCATCACTTTCCGGGTGTCCTCGGTACTGAACTCGGGAAACTGCGGGATGTCGGCGGTGAACGACATGGGATCGGCCAGGCCCTCTCCGTGTGGCCAGTCCGAGCCGAACAGAATCTTGTCCACGCCGATCGTCTCGGCGAGCAGCTTCACGTCGTCCTCGTAGTACGGCGCGATCCAGACATTGTTCTTCAGCTGCTCAACCGGGTCGGCCTTGAAGTGGTACGGCGCGGTGTTGGCCGCCTTCTTCAGCCGCTTGATCAGCCGGTAGACGAAGTACGAGCCATTCTCGATGCTCGCGACCTTCAGCGTGGGGTGCCGGGTGAAGACCTGGTGCACGATCATCGAGGCCATCGTGTCGTGGATCGCGCGGTCGTCCAGCAGCACCTGGTCGAGCGGGTCCTTCTTACCGAATCCCTCGAAGGTGGCCTTGCCGCCCCACAGCGCGTTGATGGCCAGATAGCCGCTGTCGCTGAGGTGGAACCCGACGGGAACGCCGGCCTCGGCCAGCCGGGCCCAGACCGGGTCATGCACCGGGTCCCCGAGCGAGCGGGGCTTGACTCGGCCCGGCACCGGAGCCGGCCGGACCAGCACCATCTTGGCACCTCGGCCGAGCACGAATTCGACCTCCTGGATGGCCATCTCGGGGTCGGCCAGGGAGATGATCGGCGCGGAGATGATGCGGTGATCGGGACGATCGAATCCCCAGTCCTCGTCCAGCCATTGGTTGAATGCGTGCACCGAGGCCATGGTGGCGTCGATGTCGCCTTTGAGGGCTTCCTCGACGCCACAGGCGAAGGTCGGCAACATGAAGACCGTCTCGAGATTCTGGGTGTCCATCACGCGCACCCGGGCCTCGCGATTCTGATACTCCGGATGGTTTTCCAGCCGGTCGACCTTCATCAGCGAGGCCGGGTCGACGCCGTCGGGAATCTCGCCGCGGAACAGCAAGTCCAGGCAGCCCGGTTCGATGATCGGGTCGAAGGTCGGGTTGGGGATGAACTGGTTGATGCGTTCGCCGATCACCGCCCAGGTTCGTTTGCCGTCCCGCAGCATCTGCACGCCGCGCCGCTTGAACTCCTTCGGCAGGTAACGGGTGAACGAGTCGATCGGTTCGTAGTAGTGATTGTCGACGTCGATCGCCTGGTAGCCCAGCGTTGCCATCGTGGACGTCCTTCCCCAGTAAGCTGCGTGACCCGCCGACGCGCGGCCGCCCAGTACATACTGTATACCTATCGGTACTGCTTTCTGCAATGACCGCCGAGACCGTCGGAAGTCAGAAGAATGCCTGATCAGACGCCTCTCGGAGATCACTTCACGGACGCCTGCGCGGCGCAGCGACAGCCCGGGAATGCGTAGCGCTATACCGTACTGACTACAGTAGGTCTCACGTTCGACGCCGCCCAGGGAAAGAGGTCCGCCGATGATCAGGGTGATGGAGGGCATTCGGGTCCTCGAGGTCGCGCAGTTCACCTTCGTCCCGGCGGCGGGAGCGATCCTCGCCGACTGGGGAGCCGACGTCATCAAGGTCGAACACCCCCTGCGGGGAGACACCCAGCGTGGCTTCCTCAATATGGGCGGCATCCAGATCAACCCGGACCGCCATCCCCTCATGGAGCACCCGAACCGCGGCAAACGCAGCGTCGGTATCGACGTGGCCACACCGGGCGGTCAGGAAGTGCTCTACGAATTAGCCAAGGTTTCCGACGTCTTTCTCACCAACTACCTTCCCGCGCAGCGCCAGAAGAACAAGTTCGACGTGGAGCACATCCGCGCGGCGAATCCCGGCATCATCTACGCGCGCGGGTCGGCGTATGGCGACAAGGGGCCCGAACGGCACACCGGCGGGTATGACGGCACGGCCTTCTGGACCCGCAGCGGCGTGGGCTACGCCCTGACCCCCGCGGAACTGGGTGGCGCGCTGGGGCAAGGCATTCCGGCGTTCGGCGACTCCATCGGGGGGATGTTCATCGCCGGGGGCATCTCGGCGGCACTGCTGCACCGGGAACGCACCGGCGAAGCTGTCGAGCTCGACGTGTCATTGCTGAGCACCGCGTGGTGGGCGGCAGGTGCAAGCGTCACCCAGGGCATGGAGGCCGGAGAGGTGATGCGCACACCCATGCCCGGATCTCTCGCCCCCTCGGTCAACCCGTTCATGGGCAACTACCTGACCTCCGACGGCGGCACCATCAACCTCTGCATCATCAGCCCGACCGGGCTGATCCGGGATACCTTCGAGCATCTCGGAATTCCGGAGGCGGCCGACGATCCTCGCTTCTCCGAAGTGCTGCCCCTGATACAGAATGCCGATGCGGCCGGCAAGCTCATCGCCGACGCGTTCGCCGCCAAGCCGTTCGCGTACTGGCGACAGCACCTGAAGACCATGAAAGGTCAGTGGGCGCCGTTCCAGAGCCTGCTCGACCTGGCCCAGGACGAGCAGGCGCTCGCCAACGACATGATCTCAGAGGTCGAAGTGGCCAGCGGCGGAGCGCCATTCAAAGTGGTACGCGGACCGGTTCAGTTCAACCACGAGCCGCTGCAAACCACCCGGGCACCACAAGCCTCCGAGCACACCGAGATCGTCCTTATGGAGATCGGGATGGACTGGGACCGCATCGCCGCCCTCAAAGACGCCGGCGCCATTGCCTGACCCGGCCGATTATGCGTTCGCCCCAGCCTTACGCTGCGCGATCTTGGCGCGCACCGCGTCCATATCCAGGCCCCGGACCTTGGTGATCAAGTCCTCCAGGACGGCGGGCGGCATCGCCCCGGCCTGGCTGTAAACGAGGATCCCGTCCCGGAACGCCATGATGGTGGGCACCGACCGGATGCCGACCGTGCCGGCCAGCTCACGCTCGGCGTCAGTGTCGACCTTGGCGTGCACGACGTCGGCGTGCTTCTGCGCGGACCGCTCGAACACCGGCGCGAACGCACGACACGGTCCGCACCACGGGGCCCAGAAGTCAACCAGCACAATCGAATTGTCGACGATCGTTGCCTCGAAGTCGGTGGCGGTGAGGGATTTGACGGTCATTGCTCTTCCTTATCTCTGGCAGCGAGCCGGTCCAGGGGATCCTGGAACAGCCAGGCCGCTCGTACCTACTGAAACCGTTATACCCCGAGGGGTATTCCCGCACAGCGACGTCGTGCGTGGCGCGCCCGAGTTCCGCCGATAAAGGTCATTCGACCCTAGGAACGCCGCACCAACACGGGCCACTCTGGCAATAGGCCGCTCGCCGGGGGTCGCCGTTCGTATACCCTACGGGGTATAATCTCAACGAGCGTCCACGCCCGCTGAGCGTTGGGGGTCTTTGCAGAGAGGGAGCGAAATATGGCACGAGTCCTCATCCTCGGCGCCGGCATCGCGGGACACACTGCCGCGCTGCATCTCCGCCGATGGCTGAACCGCAAGCACGAAGTCGTCGTAATCTCCCCGAATGCCGATTGGAACTGGATCCCGTCGAACATCTGGGTTGGGGTCGGCAGGATGGATGCCTCAAAGGTGCTCATCCCCCTGCAGCCGATCTATCGGCGCAAGGGAATCGCCTTTCATCAAGGTCTCGCGACGGCGATCTATCCAGAGGGCAAGGGCGAGCAGTCGATGCCATCGGTGGACTTCACCTATACCGACCGGGCGCGCCAGGGCGAGATTGGCAATCTCACCTACGACTATCTCGTCAACGCCACCGGGCCCCAGCTGAATTTCGCGGCAACCCCTGGTCTTGGACCGGAGGGACATTCTTATTCAGTCTGTACCGCGGCCCACGCCACTGAGGCGGCGAAGGCCCTCGATGAGGTCATCGCCAAACTGAAGGCCGGCCATAAGCAACGCCTGGTCATCGGAGTCGGGCACGGCACCTGCACATGCGAAGGCGCAGCGTTCGAATACGCCTTCAATGTAGAACACACCCTGCGTACCGCCGGGGTTCGCGACCTGGCCGAAATCGTCTATTTGACAAACGAATACGAGCTTGGCGACTTCGGCGTGGGCGGCATGAGCTTCGTCGAGAAGGGCTTTGTGCAGTCCAGCCGCCTATGGACCGAGTCGTTGTTCCGTGAGCGCGGTGTCAAGGCGATCACCCAGGCAGCCGTGCACGAGGTGATGGACGGCAAGCTGCGATATGAGCAGCTCGACGGCACAGAGCATGACCTGGACTTCGACTTCGCCATGCTGCTGCCCCCTTTCAGGGGCGCCAGCCTGGCCGCCTATGACAGAGAGGGCAACGACATCACGTCGTTGCTGTTCGCTCCGTCCGGCTTCCTGAAAGTGGACGCCGACTACTCCGGCAAGCCTTTTGACGAGTGGAGCGCCGAGGACTGGCCGCACACCTACGAGTCAACGGCCTATCCCAACATATTTGCGCCGGGGATCGCTTTCGCGCCGCCACACCCGATCTCGAAGCCGCGGAAGAGCCGCAACGGTACCGTCATCACTCCCAGCCCGCCGCGCACCGGCATGCCATCGGGTGTGATGGCCAAGACGGTGGCCGCAACGATTCGGGACCGTATCGACAACGGGGCCGCGGCTCCCGCGCACCGCGCCTCGATGGCAAGTATGGGCGCCGCATGCGTCGCCTCGGCAGGCACCGGATTACGCGAGGGATCAGCGGCTGCGATGACCATGTTCCCCGTCGTGCCCGATCCGGCCAAGTATCCGCAGACCGGGCGCGACATCGCCGGCACCTCAGGCGAACTCGGCCTGGCAGGACATTGGATCAAGGCATTGTTGCACTACCTGTTCATTTACAAGGCGAAGGCACGGCCGTTCTGGTGGCTGATCCCCGAGTGAAAGGTGCTCCCGTGAACGACATGGACTCGGAGGTCAATGTGCTGACCGCCGAACGCATTGCCGATGCCCCGCTTCCTACCGATTCGACACTGCGCAGGCGCCGAAACCCCTTCGTGCAATTGTGGCGTTTCGCCCGCATCAATCTGAGAATGATGAGGATCATTCGCGCCCACTGACTTTGGAGTAGCTTGCCTGACTCCGGTCGCGGCGTCTTTCGCGGGGTCTGAGGGTTTCACCCCGTCAGACGCCGGCCCCTACCTTCTCCTCGCGGCGTTCTGCCGGCCGGGGCGCATCGGCCTCTTCGCCCAACAGCAGCGAGCGCACCAGCCGGCGCGGACCGAAGGGCCGCAGCATGTAGCTGGCGGGGCGGGGCCGCACCTTGAGCGGCCACCAGAACCACCTGCCGAGCAGAGCGGCGATCGACGGTGTCATCAGGGAGCGCACGATCAACGTGTCGAACAACAGCCCGAGCCCGATTGTGGTGCCGGCCTGGCCGATGGAACTCAGGTCGCTGGCAGCCATGGACATCATGGTGAACGCGAACACCAGGCCCGCGGCGGTGACGACGCCGCCCGTTTCACCCATCGAGCGGATGATCCCGGTCCGCAGACCCGCGCCGATCTCCTCCTGGAATCGGGAGACCAGCAACAGGTTGTAGTCGGAGCCGACTGCCAGCAGGATGATCAGGCCGAACACCGGGGCGATCCAGTTGAGATCCAGACCGAGGATGTGCTGCCACACCAGGACGGACAGCCCGAACGCGGCGCCCAGCGACAGCAGCACTGTGCCGACGATCACCAGCGAGGCGACCAGGGCCCGTGTGATCACCACCATCACGACGAATATCAATGTCAGCGCGGCGATTCCGACGATCAGCAGGTCGAACTGGGAGCCGGTCTGGATATCGTTGTACACCGCGGCGGTGCCGGTGAGGTAGAACTTGGCATTGGCCAGCGGCGTGCCCTTCACCGCTTCGTGCGCGGCGTTGAGCTCGGGTTTGACGGCCGCGATGCCTTTGGGCGTCGCCGGGTCGGTGTCGTGGGTGATGATGAACCGCGCCGCTTTCCCGTCGGGCGACAAGAACAGCTTCAGGCCCCGCTGGAAGTCCGGGTTGTCGAATGCCTCGGGCGGCAGATAGAAGTAGTCGTCGGCCTTGGACGAGTCGAAGGCCTGGCCCATCGCGCTTGCGGTGTCGGTCATCCGTGACATCTGAGTGACCAGCCCGGAGAAGCTGCTGTGCAGCGTCAGCAGCGTGCCCTGCATCGACTGTGCCACCGCGATGATCGGAGGAAATTCGGCGGCCATCCTGGGCAGCAGGGCGTCGATGTTGTGCATGTCGCCCAGCAGGGTGGTCATGTCCTCGCTGAACTTGTCCACACCGTCGATCGCCTCGAACACCGATTTCGCCGCCCAACAGGCTGGAATGTTGAAACAGTGCTGTTCCCAATACAAATAACTGCGGAACGGCCTGGCGAAATCGTCGAAGTCGGCGAGATGGTCCCTCATCTCGTCCAGGGTGGCCTTCATCGTGCCCATGTCGCCGACCATGTGGTGCGTCGTGCCGCTCATCTGGTTCACCAGCCCCTGCATGCGCTGCATCGAGGCGATCATGACGCCGAGATCGTCGCTCATCGTGAGCATGTCGGCCATCCGGTCCTTCATGAACTGCAGGTTCTGCTGGATCGGCAGCGACTGCATGCTGACCTGGAACGGAATCGAACTGTGCTCGATCGGTCCGCCCAGCGGCCTGGTGATGCTCTGCACCCGGGCGATTCCGGGGGTCCGGAAGATGTCCTTGGCGATCCGGTCCAGGATGATCATGTCGCTCGAGTTCCGCATATCGTGATCACCCTCGATCATCAGGATGTCGGGGTTGAGCCGGGCCGCGCTGAAATGCTTTTCCGCGGCGTTGTATCCGACGTTCGACGGCAGACCGGACGGGATGTAGTAGCGGTCGTTGTAGCTGATCGACATGGTCGGCACCACGAGCAGGCCGACCAGGGCGATGAGCAGTGACGCGACGAAAATCGGCCCGGGCCAGCGAACGGTTGCCGTCCCCATCCGGCGCCATCCCCGCGTCTTGATCATCCGCTTGGGATCGAGCAGTCCGAATCGGGTCGCGACCGCGACGACGGCCGGCGCCGCGGTCAACGCACCGGCGATCACCACGAGCAATCCCACTGCCGACGGGATGCCGAGAGCCTTGAAGTAGGACAACCGCGCAAAGTGCAGACAGAAGGATGCGCCGGCGATCGTCAGCCCGGAGCCCAGAATGACGTGATAGGTACCGCGAAACATCGTGTAGTAGGCGGTTTCCCGGTCTTGCCCGGCTTGCCGCGCCTCCTGGTAGCGCCCGATCAGGAAGATTGCGTAGTCCGTCCCGGCCGCGATGGCCAATGACGACAGCATGGCCACCACGAACGTGGAGAAGCCCAGCAGGTCGTAGTTGCCCAGAATCGCGACGACGCCTCGGGCCGTGCCCATTTCGAAGCCGACCATCACCAGAACCAGTAGCACGGTGACGACGGAACGGTAGACGATGAAAAGCATGATCATGATGACCACACCGGTCACGCCCATCATCTTGAACATGCTCTTGTCGGCGGCTTCATTCATGTCCGTGGTCAGCGCCGCCGGACCGGTGACGTATGTCTTGATGTCCGGGGGCGGCTTCGACTCATCGACGATCTTGCGGACGGCGTCAACGGACTCGTTGCCCAGCGTGCTGCCCTGGTTGCCGGCCACATTGATCTGGACGTAGGCGGCCTTGCCGTCCCCGCTCTGCGACCCGGCCGCGGTGATGCGGTCGCCCCACAGATTCTGCACGTGCTGAACGTGTTTGGTGTCGGCGGCCAGCTTCTTGACCAGACCGTCGTAGTAGGCGTGCGCCTGGTCACCGAGGTCTTTCTTGCTCTCCAGGACGACCATGACGATGCTGTCGGAGTCAGATTCGTGGAACGTCGCGCCGATGCGCTTGGCGGCGATCATGGCCGGTGCGTCCTGCGGGGACATCGTCACCGCATGGGTACGGGCCACCGATTCAATCGGTGGCACAAGGAGATTGACGGCAAGGGTCAAAAGGAACCACAACAGGATGATCGGAATGGCGAAAGCCCGGACGAATCGCATGAAGCGCGGGCGGGTGTCAGTGTCAGTTTTCATGCGGCTTTCACCAGACAGAAGGTTTGGGCGTGATGACCGGTCGCTGACTGCTCATCCCGGACATCGCCGTTGACGGTGATGCGGCAACCGATTCGGTCGCTGTCCCCCTGCGCCACGACGTTGGCGATGACGGCCGGATTGGTCGTCGAGATCGTGTACGTCCAGGGCAGGCTGCTGAACCTGGCCTCCTCGGCCTGGGCGTCCTTGTTCAGATAGCTCAGGCTTCCTGTGGTGTCACTGGGCCCAAATACTTCGTAGGTCACGGTCTTTGGGTTGAAGGGCACGATCGTTTCCGCGGCACTGCCGGTGGTCGAGAACAGCTTGTCGGAGCCGAAGACGCCACGCAGTCGCTGCACCGCGATGCCGCCGAGGGCAACGGCGACCACAACGACAAGCGGTATCCAGGCTCGCTTGAGAAAGGTGAGCATGACGGTTCCCCTGGTCTTTCGGCCTTGCCTTTACTGAGTCTCGCGCCGGGCCCGAGTGGCCGAAAGGGTCGTTTGGCCTTCGTTTCGATGGCCTTCCGTCGCACACACAAACGCCCGTGCCCTCATATCTGCCTCCTTCGTCCGGCGCCGTTCCCTGGTGAATATACCCTACCGGGTATGGCATCGGGCAAGGTGAGGCCACTGCGACTGCGGGTGAAATGCGTTACGCAGCTATCGGCCGCGCAGCTAAGGTGCGCTCGGCGTCGACTACCCGTCGGTGAGCGAAGGAAATTGCGGCGGCCGCTTTTGCAGGAAACTGACGATCCCTTCGCGGACATCGGGCCGAGGCAGGGCCTCCCACATCAACGCCTCGGCATCCGCTGTCGCGGTGACGATGTCGCGCGAGGCGTCGCCATAGGCCTGCCGCTTGATCACCGCCATCGCTGTCGGAGAACAGTATTGGGCGATGTCCCCGGCGTACTGCATCACCCGCGTCATGAGGTCCTCAGGCGGTACGACTTCCTTCACCAGACCCAGCCGAAGCGCCTCGTCGGCCAGGAACGTGCGGCCGCTCAACAGCAGATCCAGCGCGACACCCCAACCGGTTAGTCGCGGCAGGATCCAGGAGATACCGAACTCGGCAACCAGGCCGCGGCGCGCGAACACGGCGCCGAATTTGGCTCCGGCCGCGGCGAATCGGACATCGCACATCAGCGCCTGGGTCAGCCCGATGCCGACGCAGGGTCCGTTGATGGCCGCGATGACGGGCTTACGCAGCTCGGTCACGAAATGCGGGGGCCGCTCACCTACCAGCTCCGCGACGGACTTGCCGCCCGCGCTTTCCAGCGATTCACCGACGCGGCCGGCTGATCCAGGCGCACCGAGGTGTGCGCCGGCACAGAAGGCGCGCCCACGCCCGGTTACCACGATCACCCTGACCGCCGGGTCCCGCTCGGCGCGATCCACCGCGTCGTAGAACGGGCCGGCCATATCGGGGCCCCACGCGTTGAGCCGATCCGGACGATTGAGCGTGACAATCGCGACGCCGTCTGACGTGGCCTCGTACAGCACCGCGCGTTCCGCGTCGTCTGCGCTCATGAGTCACTCCTCGCGGGATGGCGGTGAAATGTTCACCCATACCGTATACCTATCGGTACTTCATTCCGCGCGGGGCGACAGGCGCCTCGAGTCGTTGTGAGCAGGATATTCGGCGAGCTACCGGGACACGCGGCGGCCCGTGACGAGCTTGACGATCGCGAGCAGGATCACCGCCCCGAGCAGACAGGTGAGGAACGAGAACATCAGTCCGCCCCCAGCGACATCGACACCGAAGCCGCGCAGCAGGAAACCGCCCAGCAGACCTCCGACGATGCCGACCACGATGTTCAGTACCAGGCCCATCTGCCCGTCGGTCTTCATGATCTTGCTGCCGATCCACCCGGCCAGGCCGCCGATCACGATCCAGCCGATGACACCCAGAGTGAGCATTTTCAGTCCTTTCGACAGCGACGATTGGCGTCGCAGTCATCCGCACGGGTATGCCCACCATGCCCGGGCGGTAATCCGACGGGTTTGGACAGGCCGGCGTCCGGGTTATCGATAGCTGGCTTACGCCAGAACACACGGCCTATGGGAGGACTCCATGAACACAACAAAAGCAGTTGCTCATCGCGTAGGGCAGGCGCGCGGATTGGCGTTGCGCGCCCAGCTGGCGTGGATGCTGACTCAGCTGTTGTTCTGGCTGTCGGTGATCGGCGGGGTCGTCACGCTCGCGCTCTGGACCCGCCGTCGGCTCACCGCGGGTGCCCGGACCGCTGCCGCCGCCACGACCCCGTCGGTGCCGCCGGCTGACGCCGTGACGAGCGACACATCTCCATCTCGTTTGCGCTGACCCTCGATTTGGGAAAAGCCTTTGCAGCGACAACAAACGAAAAGGAGAGCGACATGGCGAACGAGAACAGCGGTCCGGCCGAGGCCATTAAGGGAGTCGTCGAGGACGTCAAGGGCAAGGCCAAAGAGGTCATCGGTACGGTCGCCGGCCGCGACGACCTGGTGAACGAGGGCAAGGCTCAGCAGGACAAGGCCGAGGCTCAGCGTGACGCCGCCAAGTACGAGGCTCAGGCCGAAGCCGCCCGTGGCGAGGCCAAGGTCCAGGAGGCCCGCCAAGAGGCTCACCAGTAAGCAGCCGACAAACATGCGGAAGGCCCGGTCACATGACCGGGCCTTTGGCATGCAATGGGGTGCAATGTTTTTCGCGTCAGCTGATGAGTCCCAGCCGGCGGTAGGCGGCCTCGATCTGTGACTTGGCCTCAGCAGGCAGGTACGCCTGGGGCGGGCGCGAATGCGGATACGACCCGATCGGCAGCCCCAGTAGTGATGCCGCGTATTTGAACGCACCGCCCCAGTGGGTGAAGTAGTCCGGACGTCCGGGATAGCAGGTCCACCACGAGCCGAGGTCCAGATCGAACTGGTCCAGACCCGACTCCCGGCCGTAGTCCATCGCCTCGAGCAACTTGTCCGCCATCACCAGGTCCCAGTACTCGGAGAACAACCGGCGCTGCGGCGTTTCGAAGAGATAGCCGGCGGTGCCCAACTGCGCCGGGCAGACGATGCCGGCACGCAGCCATCCGGCCCGGTAGACCGTGCGGTCGCACTCCCAGAGCACCAGACCGGGCGCAAGGTCGTGCAGCCGGCGGCTGCTCTCCGGGCGGAAGGCGCCCTCCTTGGTGGCGCATACCGCCGGGATTTCGTGATAGATCCGGGCACTTTCGGACGCCGTCAGCACGTAACCCGATGACGGCGAATTGAACATGCCCAGAGCGATATCCGTGCGCGCCGCGATGTAGGAAAAGAAGCGCAGCACGCCCTCGCCACCGTGTGCTTCCATCATCGGCGTCTGGATGTAGGCGATGTCGGCCCCCACCCGCTGAGCGTGCAGCGTCAGATCCAGGCAATCCTTGGCACTCGTGGCCGCGGTACATGCCTGGACGACGACACCGGGATTCGCCCGTCGCCCCTCGTCGATCGCCACTTCCAGCAAGCGTTTTCGTTCATCCAGAGTCAAGGCCCAGAACTCGGCGAGGCCACTGGTACACCACAGCATCGGGTGCCCGAGATCGCCGACGCAGTAGCGCACCAGCGTCCGGTACGCATCCCAGTCGATGTCGTCGCCGTCAGTGCCGCAGAATGGCGTGTACAACGAGTCGCCGATGCCGCGCAGGGCGCCACGCGCCCAGGACCGTGCTTCACTCGCCGTCGCCATCGCCTGCCCTCCCGATAGCGGCGGAAAGCGCCGGCATTCGCCCGGCCCGGCTCGATGGCCTAGCCTGTGGCTCATTCGATGGCTGCAGCACCGTCACGTCCGCCCGCCCGGCGATCTATATCAAAAAGCCTACGATAGGTATTACAGTAGCAGACAGAGAACCCGCACGCGGGGTGGATTTTAGTGGAGGTATCCGGGAGTGGCAAAGCAGGCGACTGCGGAGAAGCGGCAGCGGCGCGAACGCGGGTCCATCAATCCCGATGACATCATCAGTGGCGCTTTTGAACTGGCAGAACAGGTTTCGATCGACAATCTGAGCATGCCGCTGCTCGGTAAGCACCTCGGCGTCGGTGTCACCAGCATCTACTGGTACTTCCGGAAGAAGGACGATCTGCTCAACGCCATGACGGACCGCGCCTTGAGCAAATACGTGTTCGCGACTCCCTACGTCGAAGCCAAGGACTGGCGCGAGACGCTGCGCAACCATGCGCGTCTGATGCGGAAGACGTTCATGGGCAACCCGATCCTGTGCGACCTGATTCTGATCCGGGCGGCGCTGAGCCCGAAGGCAGCCCGGGTCGGCGCCCAGGAAATGGAGAAGGCCATCGCCAATCTGGTCGAGGCGGGGCTGTCGCCCGAGGACGCCTTCGACACCTACTCCGCGATATCGCTGCACGTCCGCGGATCCGTAGTGCTGCACCGGCTGCACGAGAAAAACCAGTCATCAGAGGACGGCACGCGCTCCATCGAAGAAGCGGTGGCCGTGGACCCGCAGACCACGCCGCTGATCGCTCAGGTCACCGGCAAGGGACACCGCATCGCCGCTCCGGACGAAAACAACTTCGAGTATGGGCTCGAATGCATCCTCGATCACGCGGGTCAATTGATCGAGGCGGGCAAGTCCTCGTCGAAAACCGCCAAGTCTGCGCCGCGTCGCACCCGCGCCAAGTCTCCGGCCGCGCGCTGAAAGGCTCTCATTCCTCGGGTTCCGGAACGTGAAAGTGTTGATCGCGCAACCGGAACGCCTCTTTGGTGCCATGCTCCGCACGGGTTTTGACGAAGTTGAACTCACCCGGCGCGAACTGCAGGTTGGTGCCGAACGCGTGGAACAGATAACTGGCGACTTCCTCGCCCTGGTAAGCCTGACTCTGTTCCACCAGCCGGAAGGCTTCCTTGGCGATGACGACACCGTCGGCCGGCATCTTTGCCGCCTTCTCAGCCCAATACCGGGCACGGGCCGTCACTGACTCCGAATCGCATGTCTCGGTGAAGATTCCGAGATGCGCAACCTCGGCGGCGGCAATGATGTCGCCGGTGAGCAGAAGACGGCGGGCCAACACCGGGCCCAGCCGGTGAAAGAACATGTGCAGACTGCCCAGCGCCGGTCCGAGGAAGCGGGTCGCCGGCATGCCGATCTTCGTATCGCGGGCGATCACCGAGATATCGGTCATCAGCGCCAGCTCGAACCCGCCGCCGAGAGCGTAACCGGCGATCTCTCCCACCGTGACCTTCGGGAAGCCCATCAGATTGTGGTAGAAGCCAAATGACTTGCGGTCCACAGCGAGTCGGCGGCGCTGGCTCGGCCGCCTAGCCGCCTGCCCCTCCGCACCCGCCGACTCTCCGTACCAGCCGTAAGCGTTGTTCATGTCTGCACCGGTGCTGAATGTGCCACCTGCACCACGCAACAGGACGACGGTGAGGTCGTCGTCCTCGGCAACCTGATCCAGACACCGCGCCATGGCGTCCCGCATGGCGGGGTCGTAGGTGTTGCGTCGCTCGGGGTTGTTCAGCGTGATCGTGGCGATGCGCCGGCCATGGTCGACGTCGAAGAGGATCCGTGCGTCAGCAGTGTCCGCGGCGGTCATGAGCCGGACTCCTTTCGGCGTCTGCCGAATTGGGTGGTGGAAAGCTGATCGGGTCGCGATGCCGCAGTGTTCACCTCGCCGGTGCACAGCACCTCGTCGTCGCGCAGCAGCCGGGCCGTGGAGACGACGGCTCGCTCGACCGGTGATCGCGTGATGTCGAAACGCAGGTCGGTCAAGACCGGCGTCGGCCGGCGGAAGGTGACCGTCAAGGATCGTGTCTTGCCGGACAAGCCGGTGACGCAGTTGTGGTGCTGCACGACGCAGTCGAAGAAGACACCGAGAAATCCGCCGTGCACCAAACCGGGCGGCCCTTCGTAGACCAACGGAAATCTGACGGTTCCAGCACCGTTGCCGTCATCGAGCCGGTCAAACGAATACTCCGGAAAGCACGGGTTGTAGGCACCGATGTCGGTTGCGTGATCGAGATACACCCGGCGCTCGTCGTCGCTGTCGGATCCGATGCGGGGCGCCGGATCGCGCGGCGCCGCTGCGGCCAGTTCGCGTTCCCAGTCGGCGAATTGGCCGACCATCGCCTCCACCGTGGGGTGCGGCTGTTCCAGGGACAGCAGCACTGAGGTGAGCCGCCGGATGGCTCCGGCGACGGCAACGGTCTGGGCAAGCGGCGCTTCACCAAACGCGGCGCCACCGGGAACTGTCCCGCCTGTGCCCTCGGTCATGCTGCCTCAACGCTTCCCGGGTCGTCCGGTTTTCCGGCCGTTCCCACGGCAATGTTTTCGCCGGTAGGGTTTCCTTGCTAACTTATACACCGTAGCAATCGTATCGCCTACTGTATGGGTAACCGTATAGACCGGGCGCTAGGCGGAAAGGCCGGATGCAACGGTGAGCCACGACGCCGGCGGCGCCGCCGCCGAAGGCACGGTCCTCGCCTCGCGGGACGGGCCCGTGCTGCGAATCGTCATCGACCGCCCGGCATCGCGTAATTCGCTGACGCCGTTCATGATCGGGCAGTTCGTCGAGTTGCTCACCGACGCCTCCACCGACGACTCGTTGCGAGCGATCCACATCCGCGCAGCCGGGCACGACTTCTGTTCGGGCGCCGACTGGGTGGCCACCAACGACCCCGGCGCCGAACGTCCGCGCACCGGCGCGCTGGTCCGCAGAGTGCCCCATGCCGCCCACCGCGTCATCGAACTCGTCCACACGATCCAGTTACCGGTGGTCTGCAGCGTGCGCGGCTGGGCCGCCGGCATGGGCTGCAATCTCGCACTGGCCGCCGACTTCACCATCGCCGCCACCGACGCCACGTTCTGGGAACCGTTCGTGGACCGTGGGTTCAGCCCGGACTCGGGCTCCTCCTGGCTGGTCCCCCGCCTGATCGGACTCGCGCGCGCCCGCCGAATGCTGCTGCTGGGCGAGAAAATCTGCGCAGCGGATGCGGCCGACTGGGGCTTGATTCACGAAGCGGTCGCCCCGGCAGAACTCGACGACATCGTCGAGGCGCTGTTGGACCGCCTGGCCGGCGGCCCGACTGTCGCCATCGGACTGGCCAAACAGGCCTTGAACCACGCCGCGCAGGCGACGCTGAGCCAATCGATGACGCAGGAGCTGTTCAATCTGGAATTATCCTGTCGCACTGCCGATTTCAAAGAGGGCCTGGAAGCCTTCCGGCACCGGCGCAGGCCGGAATACCGGGGCCGTTGAGTGGCGCCCGAAATGCTGAGAAGGGAAGCGGCCATGCCTGCGTTCGACAACATCACCTACGAAGTCGACGGACACACGGCCACCATCACGCTGAACCGTCCGGAGGCGCTGAACGCCCTGAGCCCGCACATGATCACCGAGCTGCGGGCGGCCTACGACGAGGCCGAGAACGATGATCGGGTCTGGCTGACCGTCGTGACCGGTACCGGTCGCGCGTTCTGCACCGGAGCCGATGTCACAGCCATTCCCGAAGACGGCAAGGTGATCTACGAACGCCCCTACCTGTCCACCTACGACCAGTGGGAGGCGCCGCAGGAAGGGACACCGCCGTTTCGCAGTACGGCCAAGCCCGTAGTGACCGCGGTCAACGGTTTGTGCTGTGGTGCGGGCATGGACTGGGTGACCACCTCGGACATCGTCATCGCCTCCGAGCGGGCGACCTTCTTCGATCCGCACGTCAGCATCGGACTGGTGGCCGGACGCGAGATGGTGCGGGTGTCCCGGGTGCTGCCCCGCTCGATCGCGCTGCGAATGGCGTTGATGGGCAAGCACGAACGGATGGACGCGCAACGGGCCTATCAGCTCGGGCTGGTCAGCGAGATCGTCGAGCACGACCGTCTGCTGGACCGCGCGCGCGAAATCGCCGACATCGTCAACTCCAACGCTCCGCTGGCCGTCCGCGGAACCCGCCTCGCCATCCTCAAGGGCCTCAACGTGCCGCTGCACGAGGCCGAGATACTGGCCGAGACGTTCCGCGAGCGGGTACTGCGCACCGCCGACGCGCAGGAGGGCCCCCGGGCCTTTGTCGAGAAGCGCACACCGGATTGGCAGTGCCGCTGATGAGTTTCGAGACGATCCTGCTCGAGGTCGATGCGGCCGGCCATGTCGCGACCATCACGCTCAATCGGCCCGCGCACCTGAACGCGTTCAACCGCACCATGTGCATGGAGATGGCCGAAGCCTGGCGCATCGTCAAACTCGACGATTCGGTGCACGCGGTGGTGTTGCGCGCGGCGGGCACCCGGGCCTTCAGCGCCGGGCTGGATGTCAAGACACCCTACGGTCAGCCCGACAACATCTGGAATCACGAAGATCCCGGTGAGTACCTGAGCCCCAAGTGGCAGAAGATGTGGAAACCCGTGGTGTGCGCCGTCCAGGGGATGTGCACCGCCGGCGCCTTCTACTTCGTGAACGAGTCCGACGTTGTCATCTGTTCCTCGGACGCAACGTTTTTCGACTCCCACGTCTCGGCGGGCCTGGTGTGCGCGCTCGAGCCGATCGGACTGATGCGCCGGATCGGGCTCGGGGAGACGCTGCGGATGGCGTTGCTCGGCAACGACGAACGCGTCAGCGCCGACACCGCCCTGCGTATCGGGCTGGTATCGGAAGTGGTTGACTCCGAACGGTTGTGGCCGCGGGCGCACGAGATCGCGGCGGCCATCGCCGCCAAGCCGCCGTCGGCCACCCAGGGCACCGTGAAAGCGATCTGGGAGTCACTCGACAAGCCGTATCGCGCCGCGATGGAGCAGGGCCTGATCTACACCCGGCTGGGCAACCCGATCGGCATGGCCGAAGTCGCGGCCCGGGACAGTGAGCAGCGAAAGCCACAGATCCGCTAGTGGCCGTGCATCCGCTCAGCAGGCGAATCGCCGAGGTGCTGGACCTGCGACCCGACGCGGGAGCCATCGAGTACGACCGTCGGTGGATCTCCTGGGCGCAGATCGGCAGCGCGGCCCGGCGGGTTGGTGCATCGGTGAAGGGCGGCGACGCCGGGATACTGTTGCGCAACCGGCCCGAACAGGTGGCAGCCCTCCTGGGTGTCCTGATGCGCGGCGCCACCGTGGTGACGATCAACCCGTCCCGCGGAGACGAGCGCACCCGCGCAGACATCGCCGCGCTGGGGCTGCCCGTGGTACTGGGCGAGCCCGAGGATCTGGCCGCCCTGGTCCCCGAGAATTCCGGCACGGCAACCGTTTCCCTGGCCGGCCTGTACGACGGGACCGGCGAAGCAGCGGAACCGGTGGATGTGTGCTCGGGCGTCGCGGTGCGGATGCTGACCAGCGGCACCACCGGCCCACCCAAACGCATCGACCTGAGCTACGACACGCTCGCACACACCGTGATGGGCCCGGACTACCGCACCGCGCCCCCGCCTGCCGGGGTACGCCGCGGCGTCGCAATCGTCAACTCACCGCTGGTTCACATCGGTGGTGTGTTCCGGGTGCTGCAGTGTGTTGCCGACGCACGCCCGTTCGTCCTGCTGGAGCGCTTCGAGCTGAACGACTGGGCCGCGGCGGTCCGTAGGCACCGGCCCGGGACTGTGTCGCTGGTGCCTGCTGCCCTGCGCACGGTGCTGCACTCGGACCTGACCCGCGAGGACCTGGCCGGTATCCGCACCGTGACCTGCGGCACGGCCCCACTGTCGCCCGAGGACGCCGATGCCTTCACCACCAGGTACGGCATCCCCGTTCTCACGTCCTATGCGGCAACGGAATTCGGTGGCGGCGTCGCGGGCTGGACGCTGGCCGACCATGAGCGGCACTGGGCGGCCAAGCGCGGCAGCGTGGGCCGGGCCAACCCCGGAACCCAATTGCGGGTGGTGGACGAGACCGGCACTGTGCTGGGACCAGATCAGGTGGGCCGCCTGGAAGTCAAACCCGCGCAACACGGTTCGGCGCGGTGGTTGCAGACCACGGACGTGGCGCGTATCGATGCGGACGGATTTCTCTGGATCATGGGCCGGGCCGACCAAGCCATCATCCGCGGCGGGTTCAAGGTGATGCCCGATGACGTGCGCAACGCGCTGGAAAGCCACCCGGCGGTGGCCGGGGCGGCCGTCGTCGCCCGCGCCGATGACCGGCTCGGTGAAACGCCGGTGGCGATGGTCGAATTGCGGGCACCCGCCACCACCGGCGAATTGGTGGACTTCCTGCGGAAGCGCCTGGCCCGATACGAAATTCCGGCCGACATCGCCGTCGTCGACGCCATCCCCCGCACACCGTCCGGCAAGACGGACCTCGGTGCGGTCCGTGAGTTCTTCCAGCGAGCCCATGCACGCTGAGCCCACCACGATCGCGGAACTGCTGCGACAGCAGGCTCAGTCGCACGGCGGCCACCCGATGCTGGTCTGCGACGCCGACCGCATCAGCTACACCGACGCCGAGCAGCGCTCGGCACGCCTGGCCCGCGCCCTGATCGCGCTGGGAGCGGGCAAGGGCACCCATGTGGGCCTGCTCTACCCCAACAGCGCCGACTTCGCAGTCGGGATGCTCGCGGCCGCCCGCATCGGCGCGGTGGTGGTGCCGTTCTCCACCTTCGTCACCGGGCGCGAATTGCGGGCACAACTGTTGGATGCGGATGTGTCAATCTTGTTGAGCATCAGCTCGTTCCGCACCCACGACTACCAGCAGCGCCTGACCGAGGCCCTCGGCGAGGCGCCGCGCGAGGGCGAACTGTTCGTCGCCGAACTCCCCCTGTTGCGCTACGTCACCGGCGTCGAGCGGGCCGGCCAGCTCGGCGGCCTCGTCGACGAAACCCGTTTGCGCGCAATGGAGGACGACGTCGCGGGCTCTGACGTGCTGGCCGTCGTCTATACGTCCGGCTCGACCAGGGCCCCCAAGGGCGTGGTGCACACCCAGGCCGCGATGATCGGACACCAGCGAAACCTCAATGCCATTCGTGGGCTGACCGCGCAAGACACGCTGTTCTGCAATTCGCCGTTTTTCTGGATCGGCGGGTTCGCGTTCGCCCTGCTGGCGACGCTGGTGGCCGGCTCGACGTTGGTCTGCTCGACCTCGACCGACGCCGGTGCCGTGCTGGACCTGATAGAACGCGAAAAACCGACCATGACAAATGGTTTTGTCGCAGGGGTGGCACACCTGACTGACCATCCGAGTTACCCGCAGCGCGACCTGTCGTCGCTGCGCCGGGGGAACCTGTATCCGATCATGGCACCGCAGGCCCGCCCGGCCGATCCGGAGCTGCGGCACAACATGCTGGGCATGACCGAGGCCGGAAGCGTCGTGTTGATCAGCGGCGACGAATCGGATCAACCCGAACGCCGCCGCGGCTCGTATGGAAAGCCCGCGCCGGGGTTCCAGACGCTGATCGTCGATCCGGACGACGGCACTGTGGTGCGACGTGGCGACGTGGGCGAATTGTGCATCCGGGGGCCGTATGTCATGCAGGGCTATTACAAACGCAGCCGCGAAGAGTGCTTCGACGTCGACGGCTGGTTTCACACGGGCGATCTGGTCCGCGCCGACGATGACGGGTACATGTACTTCGCCGGCCGATTGGGCGGGATGATCAAGACGGCCGGCGCCAATGTCTCTGCCGCCGAGGTGGAGAAGGCGATGGCCCGCGTCGGCGTCACTGCGCACGTGGTGGGGCTACCGGATCCGGCGCGCGGGCAGGTGGTCGCCGCGGTCGTCGTCCTACCCGACGGGGTGCACGACTTCGACGAGGCAGCGCTGCGTCAGCGCCTCAGAACGGAACTGTCCGCCTACAAGATTCCGCGGCGCCACCTTGCCGTGTCCCGCGCCGAGGTACCGCTGCTGTCCAGCGGCAAAGTCGATGTGCAGCAACTGAAGAAGCTGTTCGATGGCTGACACCATCGATCAGCTGGTGCGGTTGCAGGCTGCCGCGCACGACACCAAACCCATGGTCGTCGATCCCGCCGGTGCCCTTAGCTATCGCGACATCGACGTCACCACCGGCGAGCTGGCGGCGGTACTGATCGCGGCCGGGGTGCGCAAAGGCACCCGCGTCGGATTGATCATGCCCAACTGCACCCGCTGGGTGCAGGTCGCCGTCGCGGTAACCCGCATCGGCGCGGTGCTGGTGCCGCTGAGCACCCTGCTGCGGCCCGCCGAACTGCTCGGGCAGCTGAAGACGGCCGCGGTGCAGGTCCTGGTGAGCGTCGACGAGTTCCGTGGGCACCGCTACCTCGACGCCGTCCACTCCGCCTCGCGTGCCGAACTTCCCGCGCTACACCATGTCTGGCCAATTGACCTGCTGGATCGGGCACCCGCGGGCGGACCGGCCCGCCGGATCGTCGAAGCCATGGCGCAGGCGGTGACCCCGGCGGACCCACTCGCCATCATCTTCACCTCGGGCAGCACCGGTGCGCCCAAAGGCGTCATCCATTCGCACGGCAACGCCCTAGGCGCCGTGCGATCAGGCTTATCAGCACGCTGCATCAACTCGGACACTCGCCTGTATCTGCCCATGCCGTTCTTCTGGGTAGGCGGCTTCGGCAGCGGAATCCTGTCCGCTCTGCTGGCCGGCGCCACCCTGGTGACCGAGCAACGGCCGGAGCCGGCGACCACGCTGCGGCTACTGGAGCGCGAGCGTGTGACATTGTTTCGGGGCTGGCCCGACCAGGCCGAAGCGCTGGCGCGGCACCCGGACCGGGCTGATGTCGACCTCTCCGCGCTCAGGCCAGGCAGCCTGGAGGCACTGTTGCCCGTCGAGCAACGTGCGCCGGCCGGCGCGCGGGCGACGTTGTTCGGCATGACCGAGGCATTCGGACCGTACTGCGGCTACCCCGCCGACACCGACCTGCCCGTACCGGCGTGGGGTAGTTGCGGAAAGCCATTTCCCGGCATCGAGATTCGCATCGTCGATGTGGACTCAGGTCAGCCGGTCGCAGCCGGGACCGTTGGCATGATCGAGCTCCGGGGACCGCACATGCTGCGCGGGATCTGCCGGCGCAGCCGGGAAGACGTGTTCACCGCCGACGGCTACTACCCCACCGGTGACCTGGGCCGGCTCGACACAGACGGATTCCTGCACTATCACGGTCGATCCGATGACATGTTCAAGGTCAGCGGCGCCACGGTCTATCCCGGCGAGGTCGAACGGGCGCTACGCACCATCGAGGGTGTCGACAACGCCGTCGTCACCGAGGTGGACGGTCAGGTGGGCGCGGCGGTGCTCTGCAGTGGCCTCGACACCCGGCGGTTGCGGGATGCGGCACGAGAAGTGCTGAGCGCGTTCAAGATACCGACCGTCTGGCTGCTGCTGGACGCTGATGACGACCTACCGCGCGGCGGTACCGGAAAGGTTGACGTCTCCCGGCTGCGTGAGCTGCTGATTACTCAGGGCACCCGCGTCCATGGCTGACAGTTCTGCGACTCGAAGGCCTTTACCGAGGTGTTGATGTTCGCGAACATCGGGCCGACAGAGATATTCGTCTGCAGCACGTGCTCCTTGTTCGCATCGGGTGTGCTGTAGGTGAACCACGCGCACATCGAGTCCTGGGTCGGCACGTTGTTGATCCACACCCCGAACGTGGAGGCCGAGCCGGCGGTGCGGTAGAGGCCGGGCGCGATGTCGGTTCCGACCACGAACACACCGTTGCCCGGGATGGGATCCAATGGTTCGGCACCGGCCGGCGGCGCCAGCGCGACCGCTGACACGCAGGTCATGAGCACCGCGGTGGTGTGCAATACGCGCATTGACGTCCCCTGTCCTGCGACCCGTACCGGCAGCGTATGTCCTGCCGCCACGCGAGGACAAGGCTGTCAGTGTTCGCCCCGCACCACCACACCCCGTTCGATGAGGTGGTCGATCAGCGGAATCGCGCTGGCGGCCAGGTGTTCTGACATGGCAGCACGGGCCTGCTGCTCGTCGTGCCTGCCCAGCGCGTCGAGCACCCGCCGATGGTCCTTTACGGCCTGGTCGGGCCAGTGCTCGATCATCGGGAACACCGACTCGGGTGCGTAACGGGTGATCTGCGACATCAGCTGCGCCAGTTTCGCCGAGTCCGCGGCGATGTTGATGGCGCGGTGGAACTCGTGGTTCAGCCGCACCGTGCGCTCGTCGTCGTCGGCGGCGTAGGCGGCTTCGAGCTGGTTCTGGATATCTTCGAGTTCACGCAACTGATCGTCGGTGATGTTCAGCGCGGCGCGCGCCGCGAGCTCCCCGCCGACGTGGGCCTGAACGTTGGCAACATCGGCAAGGTCACGCTGGGTCAGCGGCAGCACCACGAAACCGCGGCGGGGTTGTTGGGCGACAAGGCCTTCCGCCCGCAACGCGACCAGCGCCTCGCGCACCGGCGTGACACTGATGCCCAGTTCCATGGCCAGCTGGTCCAGCCGCACGTACTGGCCGGCGGCGTAGGTGCCCTCGAAGATCCGCTTGCGGACGAAGCTCGCGACATCCTCGGACAGCTGCGGACGCGCGCCGAAGTCGGGAACCGTCATGGCGTCACACCCGGTACTCGTCGAGCAGGCGCTTGCTGATGATGGACTTCTGGATCTCGCTGGTGCCTTCTCCGATGAGCAGGAACGGCGCATCCCGCATCAGCCGTTCGATCTCGTATTCCTTGGAGTAGCCGTACCCCCCGTGGATACGGAAGCTCTGCTGGGTGACCTCCGAGCAGAACTCGCTGGCCAGATATTTCGCCATTCCCGCGGCCACGTCGTTACGTTCCCCGGAGTCCTTCAGCCGGGCGGCATTGACCATCATCAGATGAGCCGCTTCGACTTTGGTGGCCATCTCGGCCAGTTGGAACGCGATGGCCTGGTGGTCGGCGATCGGCTTGCCGAACGTCTGCCGTTGCTGGGCGTAGCGGACGGCCAGTTCGAAGGCGCGCAGGGCGATCCCACAGGCGCGGGCCGACACATTGACCCGGCCGACTTCGATGCCGTCCATCATCTGGAAGAAGCCCTGCCCCGGCTTCCCGCCCAGGATGTCGTCAGCGCTCGCGCCGTAGCCGTCGAAGATGAGCTCGGTGGTGTCGATGCCCTTGTATCCGAGCTTGTCGATCTTGCCCGGGATGATCAGGCCGGGCACCACTTCGCCGAAGCCCGTTGGCTTCTCGACGAGGAACGCCGTCAGGTTGCGGTGCGGCTTGTCCGCTCCTTCGTCGGTGCGCACCAGGACGGCGACCAGCGTCGAGCTACCCCCGTTGGTCAGCCACATCTTCTGGCCGTCGATGGTGTACGTGCCGTCGGAGTTGCGGGTGGCGCGGGTGCGGATCGCGGCCACGTCCGAACCCATTTCCGGTTCTGACATCGAGAAGGCGCCGCGGGTTTCGCCGGTGGCCATCCGCGGCAGAAATCGTTGCTTCTGCTCGTCGGTGCCGTGCTGGCGCAGCATGTAGGCAACGATGAAATGGGTGTTCAGCACACCCGATACGCTCATCCAGCCGCGGGCCAGCTCTTCGACGCACAGCGCGTAGGTCAACAGAGACTCCCCCAGGCCGCCGTACTCCTCGGGGATCATCAGGCCGAACAGTCCCATGTCGCGCAAGCCGTCGATGATCGTCTGGGGATAGGTGTCGCCGTGCTCGAGTTCCTGGGCGTTGGGAATGACTTCCTTGTCCACGAATTGGCGCACCGTTGCCACGATTTCGGTCTGGATGTCGGTGAGACCGAGGGTCTGGGCGAGCTTGGTCATGCGGCGAATTCCTTTCAGCCTGCAATGGTTTTGGCGTCGGCCAGCCGAGCGATGTCGTCGGCGGTCAAACCCAGGTACTCCGCCAGCACGCCGGTGGTGTCCGCGCCGAGCGCCGGCGCGGGTGCACTGGCGGGGTGCACGCCGTCGAACGCGGCCGGCATCGCCGGGACCAGATAGTCACCGACCCCCGGCTGGTGCATTCGGGAGAAGAGCGGATTGGCAGTCACTTTCGGATCGGCGGCGACCTCGGCGAAGGTGCGGTACCTTTCGTGCAGCACCGTGGTGGCGGCCAGCGCCGCGCTGATCTGCTCGGCATCGTGGTCGGCGAACCAGGTGGCGAACAGGCCCGAGAGCACGTCGCGGTACCGGTAGCGGTCTCCCTCGGACCCGAAGTCCACGTGCAGCGCCTCGGCCAGTGCGGCTACGGCCGCACCGGTGCCGGTCACCTCCACCAGGTCACGAAAATGGCGTCGAGTCAACAGGACAACCATGAACCTGGCTCCGTCCCGGCTGACGAAGTCCTGACCGTACTGGCCGAAGATGGAGTTGCCCACCCGAGGCCGCTGGGTCCCGAGCACCTGGGGTTCGGTCAGCAGGCCGAGGTTGCCTGCGATGGCCAGCGCGACATCCTCGAGCGCGATGCTGACGCGGGCGCCCTCGCCGGATTGGTTCCGGCGGTGTACCGCCGACACCACGGCGAGCGCGGCGTACAGACCGCAGCTGACGTCCCAGGCTGGCAATACATGGTTGATCGGGCCGGCGTGCTCGGCCGGACCGGTGACGAGGGGGAAACCCACAGCAGCGTTCACGGTGTAGTCCACCCCGGTGGACCCGTCCCATCGGCCGAGCAGCTGCACGTGAATCACGTCGGAACGCTGGGCCGCCAGGGCGTCATACCCCAGCCACGTCATTCCCGCGGCGTTGGTGACGACAATTCCGTCGGACTCCACGACCAGGCGCTGGACCAGCTCCCGGCCCTGGTCCGAGCGCAGATCGACGGTGACCGAGCGCTTTCCTTTGTTCAGCCCGGTCCAGTAGATCGAGGTGCCGTCGTCGGCCAGCGGCCAGCGCTGCACGTCCGCGGCGCCGCCGATCGGGTCGATGCGAATGACGTTCGCGCCCAATTGGTTCAGTGTCATGCCGCACAGCGGCGCGGCGACGAAGCTGGACACCTCGACGACGGTGATGCCAACCAGCGGCAGCGCGGGACGGCTCATGTCACCCTCTCGAAAACGGCTGCCAGCCCCTGGCCGCCACCGATGCACATGGTCTCCAGCCCATAGCGCGCCTGGCGGCGGTGCAGTTCGCGCGCCAGGGTGGCCAGCATCCTTCCGCCGGTGGCCCCGACCGGATGTCCCAGCGAGATTCCGGAGCCGTGCACATTGGTCCGGTCCTGGTCGCCGGCGCCGAACTTCCATTCCCGCATCACCGCGAGAGCCTGGGCGGCAAAGGCTTCGTTCAGTTCGATGAGGTCGATGTCGTTCAGCCGCAGGCCGGCCTTGGCCAGCGCGACCTCGGTGGCCGGCACCGGGCCGATGCCCATGATCTGGGGCGCCACCCCGGCCTGGCCCCATGACACCAGCCGCACCAATGGGCTCAGGCCAAGCTCGGCCGCCTTCTCGGGGGTGGTGACCACGCACATCGATGCGGCGTCGTTCTGCCCGCTGGCGTTGCCCGCCGTGACGGTGGACTCCGGATCCTGTTGGACGAGAACTGGTTTCAGTGTGCTGAGTGACTCAACGGTGGTGTCGGCGCGCGGGTGCTCGTCGGTGCCGATGACCTCTTCGCCCTGACGGGTGCTCACCGTGACCGAAATGATCTCGTCGGTAAGGATGCCGTTCTGCTGTGCCGCGACGGCGCGCTGGTGTGACCGCACCGCGAGCTCGTCCTGTTCGCGGCGCGAGATGCCGTACTGGCGGCGCAGATTCTCGGCCGTCTCCAACATGCCACCGGGCACCGGATAATGACGGCCACCGGCGGTGGTGCGTCCGCGGGCCAGCCCGTCATGCACGCGGACGCCGGAACGCGCCGCGCCCCAGCGCATATCGGTGGAGTAGAAAGCTACGTTGCTCATGCTTTCGCAGCCACCCGCGATCACCAGGTCGTTGTCGCCGGAGCCGACCTGCAGGCACGCCTGGATCACCGCCTGCAGGCCCGAGCCGCACCGCCTGTCGACCTGCATTCCCGGTACCGTCACGGGCAGGCCTGCGTCCAAGGCCACCACCCGTCCGATGGCGGGTGCCTCGCTACTGGGATAGCAGTGGCCGAGGATGACATCCTCGACGGCGTCGGGGGCAACGCCGGTGCGCTGCAGCAGACCTTCGAGCGCTGCGACCCCGAGGTCAACCGCGCTCAGCGACTTCAACATTCCGCCGTAGCGTCCGATCGGTGTCCGGACGGGCTCGCAGATCACCGCCTCCCGCCGAGAGGTCCCCTGCCTCGCGCCACTTGTCACAGGTGTCGGCCCCCGGTGATCTCCATGACGGTGCCGGTCATGTACGACGACAGGTCCGAGGCCAGGAACAGAGCGACACTGGCCACCTCGCTGGGTTCACCCGCGCGGCCCATCGGAACCTCGGCGACCTTGGAGTCCCAGATGCGCTGCGGCATGGCCTCGGTCATCGCCGAGCGGATCAACCCGGGGGCAATCGCGTTCACCCGGACACCCAGGTAGGCAAGCTCTTTGGCGGCGGCTTTGGTCATCCCGACGATGCCGGCCTTGGCAGCCGAGTAGTTGGTCTGGCCGATCATCCCGACCTTGCCCGACACCGACGACATGTTGATGATGGCCCCGCGCTTGTTTTCCCGCATGATCGCGGCAGCCAGCCGGGTGCCGTTCCAGGTGCCCTTCAGGTGCACGTTGATGACCTGGTCGAACTGCTCTTCGGTCATCTTGCGCATGGTCGCATCACGGGTGATCCCGGCATTGTTGACCATGATGTCCAAGCCGCCGAACCGCTCGACGGCGGTGTCCAGAAGTGCTTGCACCTCATCGGCTTTGGTGACATCACAGCACACGGCCACCGCGACGTCGTCGCCGCCGAGCTTCTGGGCCGCCGCCTCGGTGGCTTCCAGATTCACGTCACCGAGGACCACGCGGGCACCCTCGGCGACGAATCGCTCGGCGATCGCGAACCCGAGTCCTTGCGCTGCCCCCGTGACCACCGCGGTTTGACCGTCCAGCAACGACACCTGAATCACGCACCCCTTCGTCATGCCCGCAGCCGGGCCCGAATCTCGCTATATCGTATTTCATATATGATATAGCCAGCCTTGCCAACCGGCCCGGAAGGAGCTCCTCACCCATGACTTCAGAGGTCGCCGAGGTCCCCGACGAGGATTTTCAGGAGATCCTGGCGCAGACCCGCCACTTCATCCGGACCGCCGTCGTCCCGCGCGAACAGGAGATCCTCGATGACGACCGGGTGCCCGATGATCTGCGTGACCAGGCCAAGAAGATGGGCCTGTTCGGCTATGCGATCCCCCAGGAATTTGGCGGCCTCGGCCTGAACCTGGTCCAGGACGTCGAGATGGCGATGGAGCTGGGGTATACGTCGCTGGCGCTGCGCTCGATGTTCGGCACCAACAATGGCATCGCCGGGCAGGTCCTGGTCGGCTTCGGTACCGACGAGCAGAAGGGCCGCTGGCTGGAGTCGATCGCATCCGGCGACACGGTGGCCTCCTTCGCGCTGACCGAACCCGGAGCCGGATCCAACCCGGCCGGGTTGAAAACGAAAGCGGTTCGCGACGGCCAAGACTGGGTGATCACCGGGCAGAAACGCTTCATCACCAACGCGCCCGTCGCCGACCTGTTCATCGTCTTCGCCCGGACCAGGCCCGCCGACGACCAGGGCCCCGGAATCGCCGTCTTCCTGGTTCCGGCCGACGCGCCCGGCGTGGAGGTGGGCGTGAAGGACGCCAAGATGGGCCAGGAGGGCGCCTGGACCTCTGACGTCAGCTTCACCGACGTCCGCCTCGACGACACCGCGCTGATCGGCGGCAATGAAGACATCGGCTACCGCGCGGCCATGACCTCGCTGGCACGGGGACGGGTCCACATCGCCGCCATTGCGGTGGGTGCGGCCCAGCGCGCCCTCGACGAATCCGTGGCCTACGCCGCGACCGCCACCCAGGGCGGCACGCCGATCGGCAGCTTCCAGCTGGTGCAGGCGATGCTGGCCGAGCAGCAGACCGGGGTGCTGGCCGGACGCGCCCTGGTCCGCGACACCGCCCGTCAGTGGGTGGACAACTCGGATCGGCGCATCGCGCCGTCGGCGGCCAAACTGTTCTGCACCGAAATGGCCGGAAAGGTGGCCGATCTCGCGGTGCAGGTGCACGGCGGCAGTGGCTACATGCGCGGCGTCCCGGTGGAGCGCATCTATCGGGACGTACGGCTGCTGCGACTCTATGAGGGCACCAGCGAGATTCAGCAACTGATCATCGGGTCCAACCTGGTCAAGGCGGCACAGCGGTAACGGCCGCTTGGCCTCGCCGGAGAATCGTTTCGATTTTTAGACCGCTGGTCTAAAATATTAGACCAGCGGTCTAAACCGGCCGCGGTTTATCAGCATGGGGACAGCAGTGATCACAATGAACAGCCTCGCGAACCTGACCGACAGTAGCCAGCGCACCCGCTCCTTTGCGCGCGTGCTCGGACCGTTCATCGCCGTGGTCCCGGCCATCGTGGCCATCAGGGCCGCCGACCTCGACGGCCTCTTGTCGACTTTCGCCAAAGACTCCATGTGGCCATGGGCGACGGGCGCCCTGCTGTTCTTCTGCGGGCTGTTCATCGTTGCGTTCCATCAGTATTGGCGCAGCCTCGCCGCGGTGATCATCTCCCTGTTCGGCTGGTTTCTGCTGTTGCGGGGTTTCGCGTTGCTCGCCATGCCGCAATTGATCATCGACGCCGCCGAAGCCTCCACCCGACCCTCGGGTTCCGCCATCACCCTGGTGCGGATCGGATTCGGGCTGCTCGCAGTGTGCGGTCTGCATCTCGCCTACGTCGGCTGGGCGAAGAAGTCCGACTGATCCGCCACCACGATGCCACGCGTCGTCAAGCAGCGAAGCGTCCGACAGGCCGAAGTGCTCGACCAGGCACTGGCCCTGTTTCTCGAACGCGGCTACGAGAACGTCAGCCTGAACGATCTACTCGCCACCGCAGGCACGTCCAAAGGCGCCTTCTATCACTACTTTCCGTCGAAGGAGGCACTGGTCGAAGCGCTCGCCCGGCGCAGTGCCGAGGAAGCGTTCGAGGCGTTGCGCCCGGTGTTCGCCCAGCCGGGCACCAATGCGCTGGAACGGCTCAATGCCGGACTCGCGGCGAGCTACCAGGTCAAGATGGCCATGGGAGCCCCGGAACAGATCGCGGCGATGAGATCACTGCTGACACCGCAGAACCGGCCGCTGTTCCAGAGAATCGTCGCAATCTGGGAGGACCTGTTCCGTCCGGTTCTGACCGAACTCATCACCGACGGGGTGCAGCAGGGCGTGTTCGACACCTTTGATCCCGAGGGTGTCGGTGACATGATTCAGGGGTTCGCTGCCAGCATGGACACGCACGTCATTCGCATCATGGACGCACCGGACACGAGGACTCGCCGCCGGGCCATCGATGACGCGGTCAAGCGGCTGAAACTGTATGGCGTTGCGACGGACCGGATCCTGGGGCTGCCCGATGGGTCGACGGTGGTGCTTGACCGCAAGCAGGTAGTGCAGATGGTCGCGCCCCTCGCGAAGCGCCCGTCCTGATCAACCGATCAGGTCCAGCGTCCCCAGGTCGCGAATGGCCTGACACCCCCGGGTGAGCATGGTCAGCACCATGTCGTCGCCGCGGTCGGTCGACGAGGCGAATGCGAATCCCAGAGCTGAAATCAACGGTGCTTGAACGACTCCCAGCCGATAGTCACGCCAGCAGGCGTCGCGGTCGTAGCCGGAGACGCCGTGGCCGAGCAGCGCCAGGTGATAGTCATCGACCAGGCTTTGCTCGATGACCGGCCGCAATTGCGAGTCGAGGCTGGTGGCCGTGAAGTACGCGAGATCTCGCGCCGGAAGTCCGATCCCGAGCGTCTGCCAGTCGACCACGCAAACCCGGGTGCGGCCGGGGTCAAACAACAGGTTGTCCAGACGGTAGTCACCGTGCAGCAGCGCATACCGGTCGTGCTCGGCAAGTAACCATGGTGTCACCAGACGCATTGTGTCGCGGAAAGTCTCACGGTCCTGCTCGGTCATCCGGTCACCGAGCTTGTCCAGCGTGATGTCCGCGCTCATCTGCGCCACGTCACCGAGCCCCTTGGCCGACTCCTCGTCGGGGCGCCCGAAAGCGATGCCGGGCAGATCCAGCCATCTCGGGTCACACCAGGTGGGTCCGTGCAGGCCGGCCAGCGCGGTCACCGACAGGCGTGCCTCCCGCTCACCGCAACCCACGATCTGGTCGCCCTGCACCGCGGGTGCCTGATCAGCCAGCAACAGCGCGTATTCCATTGCGTCGTCGGTGATCTCACAGTAGAAACACTCGGGCACGGGGACCCGCACCCGGTCGGCCACGGAGTTGTAGAACGAGCACTCGCTGCGGTAGCCGAACACCACCCGATCCCGCACGGCGTCATCCTGAGCCGGCAACTTGATGACGAACGTCAGCGGCAACCCTGCGGGGTCCGACCGGTACGTGGCCGTTACCCGGTAGGTGGCCCCGGTTTGTCCGGTGCCGATCGCCACCACCTCGGCGTCGGCGACCTCGACGGAGGTTCCCCGCGCGCTGAGCACCGTCGACAGCCACTCCGGCGTCACATCTGTGGGGTACCGCGGGATTGACAACAGGGCACTCACCACACGCCTCCAGCCAGGTTACGAACTACCTAGGAGACTGTAAGGCATACGGCATCGGCTTCCGTACTCCGCGCTAGAACCCCTTGGGAGCCTCCCGGACGGCCCGCACCGCTGATTCGTCGCCCTCGAAGTCGACCCGGGCGGCCCGGCCGACCGCAAACAGCAGCAGTTCCTCGGGTTCACCCGTGACCGTGACGGCCGGTCCGTTGCCCGCGGTCAGCAATGTCTTGCCCTCGGTGGTCCGTAACGCGACCCGCCCGGGAACCTTCGCCAGCGTGAGGCGCCCCATCAAGGGAACAGTCCGGGCGAGCCGGTTTTTCAGGCCGGGTTCGAGATTGCGGGGCTCCCAACTCGCGCCGGCACGACGAACGTCCTCGTGGTGAATGAACATCTCGGCAACGTTGATCACCGGGTCCAGCACCTTGAAGGGAGAATAAGCCGGCGGGCCGGACGCGACCTTGCCCACCAGTTCGTCCCAGCCCGTGTGCTCGGCGACCTCGTTCTGCACCTTTTCGGTGTGCCCGGCGAAGAACGGTATGAGGATGCCGGGGGCGGCGTCCAACCGGTATTCCCTGATCACTAGGTGTGCCGCCAGGTCGCGGGTTGTCCACCCCTCACACAGGGTGGGCGCCTCGGGCCCCACAGCACGGATGGTCTCCACCAGCGCGGCTCGTTCGCGTTGTGCAATGGACACATGATCTCCCGTCGGGTTCAGGGCGGATTGCGCACACGTTCCTGTGATCGTATCGACTGACCGCCGGCGGCAGGTTTCGAAAGTTTGTGCGATGGCTATCCGGGGTGCGGAGGTGACAGACATGAGCAACAACGAAGCAGTGCAGGCCCCCCAGGAGAACCCGGAGAAGGACCCTGCGGACTGGGTGACCGGCGATGAACCGATGACCGGTCCCCAGCGCAGTTATGTGCAGACCTTGGCCCAGGAGGCCGGCGCGGATGTTCCCGACGACCTGACCAAAGCGCAGGCATCCCAGGTCATCGAGGAATTGCAGCAGCGGACCGGTCGCGGCACAAGTTAGGCCGCCGCGGAACGCAACTCGCGCAAAGCGGTGCGCAAACCGCGGCGCCGGCCTGTCTCGGGATCAACGAAGCTCTCCTTCAGGCCGGCGCGTACGCGAAACTTCAACTCCGAACGCGTCTCCGGCGCGTCATCGGAAGTCGCCTTGAGCATGCTATCCGGCAACGCGAGCTTCAGAATCGTCCAGAACGACTGAAAGTATTGGCGGCCAAGGGATCCCGTCGTGTAGGGCAGATCGTATTTCTCGCACAGCTCGCGCACGCGTACCGAAATCTCCGCATATCGGTTGCTGGGCAGGTCCGGGAACAAGTGGTGCTCGATCTGATAGCACAGGTTGCCGCTGACGAACGCCATCACCGGTCCGGCATTGAAGTTCGCCGATCCCAGCATCTGGCGCAGGTACCACTCTCCCTGCGTCTCGTTCTCGAACTCCTCCTTGGTGAACTTCTCTGCGCCGTCCGGGAAGTGGCCGCAGAAGATGACCATGTACGACCAGTAGTTGCGGATCAGATTGGCCACGACATTGGCCTTCATGGTCTGCTTCCAGTTGCGCCCGGCCAGCGCCGGGAACACCAGATAATCTTTGCCGGCCTGCTTAGCGACCTTCGTGCCGATCACTCGGAGGTCCTTGCGCGCCTCGGCCCAGGTCTTCTCCTTCTTGCGGAGCTTCTTCGACTCGATGTGGTGCAGCGCGACGCCCCACTCGAACAGTGTGCCGAGCAGGATGTTGTAGATCGGGTTGCCCAGATAGTAAGGCTCCCAAGGCTCGTCACGAGTGACCCGCATGATTCCGTAGCCGACGTCGGCGTCCAGGTCGACGACGTTGGTGTACTTGTGGTGGACGAAGTTGTGGGAGTGCTTCCATTGCACGCTCGGGCAGGTGGTATCCCACTCCCATTCGGTGGAATGGATTTCGGGGTCATTCATCCAGTCCCATTGCCCATGGATGATGTTGTGGCCGAGCTCCATGTTCTCGATAATCTTTGCCATTCCGAGCATTCCGGTTCCGGCCAGCCACGCGAACTTGTTTCGGCTGGCGAACAACGCGATTCGGCCGCCGGCGGCCAGCGCGCGCTGCAGTTGAATAGAGCGTCGGATGTACCGCGCGTCGCGTTCGCCGCGGGACTCTTCCACTTCGGCACGGATCGCGTCCAGCTCCTGCGCAAGCTGCTCGACGTCCTCGGCGGTCAGGTGGGCGTATTCCTTGATATCGGTGATGGCCATTGTTCCTCTATTCCTCGGAAGATTGAGTCAGATCTTGAGCGTGCAGTCGCCGGAGGCGGTGGAGATGCAGGTCTGGATGCGGTCGCCTTCCCGGTGTTCGGTCCCCGACCGGAAGTCGCGGACATGCCCCGATTCCAGCGGCAGTACACAGGTTTGGCAGATCCCCATACGGCAACCGAAGGGCATCTGAATGCCTAACTGTTCTCCTGCGTCCAGAAGCGATGTGGCTCCGTCGATTTCGACCGTCTTGTCCGAGACCGAGAAGGTGACCGTCCCACCTTCGCCACCTTTGTCGGTAGCGGCGATCGTGAAGCGCTCCATGTGCAGCTGATCACCGAGATCGGCTTTCTCGTAGAGCTTCTCGGCGTCATCCAGCAGCGCGGAGGGACCGCAGACCCAGGCGGGGCGTTCTTTCCAGTCGGCCGCGATGTCGACCAGCTCGTCCAAATTCAGATGACCCTGAGTTTCGGTGAGTTGCAGATGCAGCCGGTAGCCAGGCTGGGATCTCTCGAGTTCGCGCAACTCGTCGTGGAAGATCACGTCCGATTCACTCGGCGCTGAATGAATGTGGACGATGTCCGCCTGCTGTCGGCGCGACTGAAAGGTTCGCAACATGGCCATCACCGGCGTGATGCCGCTACCGGCGGTGATGAAGAGGATCTTCTCCGGCGGCGGCTCGGGCAGCGCGAAATCCCCCTTGGGAGCCGCCAGTCGCACGATGGTGCCGGGTTTGACGCCGTCCACCAGGTGCGTGGACAGGAAACCTTCGGGCGTGGCCTTCACCGTGATGGTGATGTGCTTGTTGTCCCGGCGGGGAACCGAGGTCAGCGAGTACGACCGCCAGTGCCAGCGACCGTCGATGCGCAGACCGATGCCCACGTATTGACCGGCCTGGTAATCACCGGAGAACCCCCACCCTGGCTTGATGGTCACGGTCGCCGAGTCTTCGGTTTCCGGTTGTACACCGACAATCAGGCCTCGCAGCTCGCGCGCCGACCAGAGCGGGTTGAGGAACTTCAGGTAGTCGTCGGGCAGCAGGGGCGTGGTCGCCCGGGCAGCGAGCCCGCGTGCCACGTTCGCCCACGGCGTTGACGCTGTTGACACGCCTTCTGCAGGCGCTTTACTCCATTGCAGGACACTGCGAAGTGTCGAAGCCATAGTTCTTCCCGGGGGTGTCGGAAGGTTCCGTGAGACGGTTGAAGCACGGTAAGTAGCCAACTTCCCGATCTGGGCTTTCGATAAACACTCGTTCGCTGAAATGAGCGAACCGCTTAGCAATTACGAGTGCGGGCGGAGGGACTCGAACCCACACGCTCTAAGAGCACCGGCACCTAAAGCCGGCATGTCTGCCAATTTCATCACGCCCGCTGCGTCGGTCGATCGTACCGCTCCGGATTTCGACCAGGCCGCCACGCGGACACCGAGCTTGAACCGACGGCGAGAATCCGGCGAAAATTCGGCGAGAATCTCGCCCCTGGTTCACGCCCGGCGACAGCGCGGCACGCTCGAGGAATTCGTGGCCGAAAACTCGTACGCGGTACCGTCGTAGGGTGTCCACCCCGGTCCGCACGAGGCGCAGACGGCCCGCAGCCATCGCGCTCGTTATCTTCGCTGCCTGCGGCTGCCTGGCGCTGGGCTGGTGGCAGTGGACCCGGTTTCAGTCGGTATCGGGGACCTACCAGAACCTCGGCTACGCCCTGCAATGGCCGATGTTCGCCGCGTTCTGCATCTACGCGTACCGCAAATTCGTCCGCTACGAAGAGGCGCCGCCGGCCCCTCGGGACACCGTCACCGAGATTCCTCCCGGGCTGCTTCCCGAGCGACCGAAGCCCGCACCACAACAGCCTGACGATCCCGCCCTACGCGAATACAACGCCTACCTGGCCGAACTCGCCAAAGACGATGCTGAACAGCAGAAAAGGACGACCGCATGAGCACACCTGAGACGCCCGAACGCAGCGCTTCGGCGTTCCCCGCCGACAAGATCCGCTCCGCGTTGTTGGCTTACCGGGTGATGGCGTGGACGACCGGTATCTGGCTGATCGTCTTGTGCGGCGAGGTCGTTTCGCACCTGGTGTACCACCGCGAGGTCCGGTGGATCGAAGTCGTACACGGCTGGGTGTATTTCGTCTATGTGCTGGCTGCGTTCAACCTTGCGATCAAAGTTCGGTGGCCGATCGGTAAGACCATCGGCGTGCTGCTCGCCGGCACCATTCCGCTGCTCGGGATCATCGTCGAGCACCGGCAGACCAAAGAGGTCAAGGCCAACTTCGCGGTCTGAGGGGTCTGAGGGGTCTGAGGGGTCTGACCTACAGGGTCCGCAGCGCCGGCAGCAGCAGGGCCAGCGCGCGACCACGGTGTGACACCGCGTCTTTCTCTGCCGCGCTGAATTGCGCAGCAGTGCGGCCATCCCCTTCAGCGGGAAGAAACACCGGGTCGTAGCCGAAGCCCCCGTCGCCGCGCGGCTCGTGCGCGATGGTGCCGGGCCACTCGCCGCGGACCACGACCTGCTGTCCATCGGCGACCAGCGCGCAGGCCGAGACGAACGCTGCGCCGCGCCGCTCGTCGGGCACGTCGCGCATCTGCGCGAGCAGCAGTGCGGTGTTGGCGCCGTCGTCGCCGTGATTGCCCGACCAGCGTGCGGACAGCACGCCGGGCATGCCGTTCAGCGCGGCGACTTCCAATCCGGAGTCGTCGGCGACACTCGGCAGGCCGGTCGCGGCGAACGCGTCGCGCGCCTTGGCCAGCGCGTTGTCTTCAAACGTCGCACCGGTTTCCGGTGCCTCGTCGAAGGGCGGCACATCATCCAGCGATACCAGCGTCACCCCGCACAACCCGGCGCCGTCGAGCACCCGCTGCAACTCGGCCAGCTTCTTGCGGTTGCGGCTGGCCACCAGCAGCCGCAAGCCCGGCGGAGCCGGGCGCTGGGGGCACCGCCCGCTTGCGGGGGACGGGTCAGCACCGTCCGGCATGCTCAGCTTCCGAACGCTTTCGATGCCTTCGGCCCCTCGGGCAGCACGCCGGGGTACGGCAGCGCCAACGCCTCGCGCTGGGCGGCGAATAGCTTGTCGCATGCGCCCAGCGCCATGTCGAGCAGTTTGTCCAGGGTCGAGCGCGGGAAGGTCGCGCCCTCGCCGGTGCCCTGCACTTCGACCAGCGTGCCGGTGTCGGTCGCGACAACGTTCATGTCGACCTCGGCGCGCGAGTCCTCCTCGTAGGGCAGATCGACGCGGACCCGGCCGTCGACCACACCGACGCTCACCGCGGCGATCGCGCAGGACAGCGGGCGCGGGTCGGAGAGCTTGCCGGCCGCCGACAGGTAGGTGACCGCGTCGGCCAGCGCCACATAGGCGCCGGTGATCGCGGCCGTCCGGGTCCCGCCGTCGGCCTGCAGCACGTCGCAGTCGACAGCGATGGTGTTCTCGCCCAGCGCGCCCAGGTCGATGCACGCCCGCAGGGACCGGCCGACCAATCGGCTGATCTCCTGCGTACGTCCGCCAACGCGGCCCTTGACGGATTCCCGGTCCGAGCGGGTGTGGGTGGCGGACGGCAACATCGCGTACTCCGCGGTGAGCCAGCCCAAGCCCGATCCCTTGCGCCAGCGCGGCACCCCCTCGGTGACGCTGGCGGTGCACATGACCTTCGTGCCGCCGAATTCGATCAGCACCGAACCCGCCGGGTGGTCGGTGAATCCGCGGGTGATGGTTACCGGGCGAAGCTCGTCGTCGAGGCGGCCGTCTTCTCGTTTGGACACAAGGTCCACCCTATCGCCGGGCCTCTGGTGCGCACGGACGGCACTGAGTGTGCGGGCACCGCTTTCGGTGCGCGCTCACCGCGGCGATAGGTCGAAAATCGCGCGGTCACGGCACACTGGGTGGCACTCTCAGCCAGCGCGCCGGACCTCGATCGTCTCGCCGGGCACCACCGCGTGCACGGGCCCGTCGAACTCCGCCTTGGCCTCGCTGATGACGTCCTCGCGAGAGGTCCATGGCGGGATGTGCGTCAGCAGCAACTCCCGCACGCCGGCCGCAGCCGCGGCCCGACCGGCTTCGGTGCCCGACAGATGAAGGGCGGGCGGATTTTTCGGCGAGTGCGTCCAGGAGGCCTCGCACAGGAACACATCGGCGCCGCGGGCCAGTTCGACGAGTTGGTCGCATTCCCCGGTGTCCCCGCTGTACACCAGCGAGGCCCCGCTCGGGTCGGTGAAACGCAGGCCGAACGACTCGGTGGGGTGCGCGACGACCCGCGGCAGCACGCTCAGGGCGCCGATGCCGACCGCCTCGCCGTCCACCCAGTGGCGAACGTCGAAGATGTCCGAGCAATCGTCGATTTCGCCACCGTAAGGGGACGACGCCGCCCCCAGCCGCGACCACGTGTCGCTCGGCCCGTACAGCAACGCCTTGCCGTTGGGTTTGGCGGTCGGGTGGTACCGCCGCCACACGAAAAGACCGGGCACATCCAGACAGTGGTCGGCGTGCAGATGCGACAGCAACACATGGACCGAACCCGGGTCGGCATGTCTTTGCAGTGCGCCCAACACCCCCCCGCCGAAGTCGATGACAAGCGGCGGAGTGTCCGGTGCCCGGAGTAGATAACCCGACGCGGGCGAGTCCGGACCCACGACGCTGCCGGAGCATCCGAGCACGGTTAGTCGCACGGACACCACTGTGCCATGCCAGTTAGCACGATGGGGAAAACATCGCCGCATTGGGCCATCAGAATCGTCGGCTTTTTCACGAGACGGGAGCCTGTCGGGCGGGTTCGACCCCCACCACCGCGGGCCCGAGGAATCGGGAGGCGAGTTTGGTGAACGCCTCGAGGTCACCGGTCGCCTCGAAGACCCGCGTGGCCGGCGGTCCCTCGTGCGGACGCAACAAGTCGCGTTCGGTGAGTACGCGCAGCACTTGCTTGGCGGTCTCCTCGGCGCTGGAGACCAGAGTGACGTCCTCCCCCATCACGAGTTGGATCAGTCCGGACAGCAGCGGGTAGTGCGTGCACCCCAACACCAGCGTGTCGACCTCAGCGCGCTGCAGCGGTTCCAGATAACCCTCGGCCAGACCCAGCACCTGCCGACCACTGGTGACGCCGCGCTCGACGAAGTCGACGAACCGGGGGCAGGCCACCGCGGTGATCTCGGTGTCGCGCGCGGCGGCGAACGCATCCTGGTAGGCGTGGGAGTTGATCGTCGCCCGCGTGCCGATCACCCCGATGCGGCCGTTGCGGGTGGCGGCCACCGCGCGGCGCACCGCCGGCAGGATCACTTCGACGACGGGCACGTCGTACCGTTCCCGCGCATCCCGCAGGCAGGCGGCGGAGGCGGAGTTGCACGCAATCACCAATGCCTTGACGCCGCGGCTGACCAGATCGTCTCCGATGGCCAGCGCGTGGGCACGGATCTCCGGGATGGGCAGCGGTCCGTACGGCCCGTTGCCGGTGTCGCCGACGTAGATGATGTCCTCGTCGGGCAACTGGTCGATGATCGCCCGCGCGACCGTGAGTCCTCCGACACCGGAATCGAAGACTCCGATGGGAGCCAGGGGCGAACTCATGTCTTCAGGTGCGGTGTGCCCAGGGCCCTCTTCCGCTCGCGGGCCTTGCGTTCGGGAGCCGACAACAGATAGGCCGCCACCACGCCGGCGATCGCGCCGCACAAGTGGCCCTGCCAGGACACGCCACCGCACACGCCCAGGACGGGCAGGGCGCCGAGCAGCACACCGCCGTAGACGAACAGCACGACCAGGCCGATGATGATGTCCCACACTTTGCGCACGAAGATGCCGAATACCAGCAAGAAGGCAAGCCAGCCGAAGATCAGCCCCGATGCGCCGATGTGGTCGGTCGGGCCGCAGCTGCTGCCGACGTTGCCGATCAGCCAGGTCCCGAAGCCACCCAGGATCCAGATGATCGCGGTGGCCCACACGAACCGGGACAGTCCGGCCAGTGTCATCAGGAAGCCCAGCACCAGCATCGGCACCGTGTTGGCGATCAGATGCTGCCAGTTCGCGTGCAAGACCGGGGCGAAGACGATCCCCCACAGGCCGTCGGTGGTCAGCGGCCGGATGCCGTTGCGGTCCAGCCGGCCACCGCTGAGTTGATCGATCAGCTCAACGACATAGAGCAGGGCCACGAAGGTGATGATCGTCGTCGCGCCGATCACCCAGCCCGGCTTCTTGTTCGACTGGTTCGCCGGCGCCGGTTTGTTCATGCGCCGATCCTCCTCATCGCCCTGGGTCCAAAGGTCCAGGCTACCGGTAGACCTCGCATTGACCGCCCGCGACCGCGGGCAGGATGGTGACCGAGTCGCCGTCCGCGACGGCGGTGTCCAGACCGCCGGAGAAGCGCACATCCTCGTCGTTGACGTAGATGTTCACGAAGCGGTGCAGGCGGCCGTTATCGATGAGCCGATCCGAGATGCCCGCGTAGTTGGCTTCCAGGTCTGTGATGACGGCCCCCAGCGTGTCGCCACTGGCCGAGACGCGCTTCTCGCCACCGGTGTGGGGTCGCAGGATGGTCGGAATGGAGACGGTGACGGTCATGCTGGCCTTTCTGTCGCGTGGGCTCAGTACTGCTCGACGATGTCAACAGGTTCCTCGCTGACGACACCGTTGACAATGCGGTAGCTGCGCAGTTCGTGCCGGTGCGGATCTCGGGTGGACACCACCACATAGTGCGCGCCGGGTTCGGCCGCCAGGTCGATATCCGTGCGACTCGGATACGCGTCGCTGCCGGGGTGGGAGTGGTAGATGACGACGGGGCCCTCATTCGCGCGCTCCATGGCCTGCCACACCTCGAGTTGCTGGCCGGAATCGAATCGGTAGAACGTCGGCGACCGTTCCGCGTTGACCATGGGAATGTGTCGCTCCGGACGGTCCGAGCCGTCCGGACCGGCCAGTACACCGCAGGCTTCGTCGGGGTGGTCCCGGCGGGCATGGGCGACCATCGCGTCGACGAGATCGGCACGGATCACCAGCACCGCGATGCCTTCACCGCCGGAACGCACCCGGCAGCACGTCCCGGTACGCCGGTATCGCGGCCACCGATTCCGCGGCGATGACTCCGTCGAGCACCGCCCGGGCCAGGCAGTCGGCGGCGGCCGCGCCCACCGTGGTGAGCAGACCGGTCTCCGGCGACAGCGCCGCCGGGGTCTTGGCGGACGGTGGCACCTCGACGGCGCCGGTCGCCAGGGCGAAGACGGTGTCGCCGTCCAGGGGGGTGTGAGCGGGCCGCAGCGTCCGGGCCAGACCGTCGTGGGCGGCGATCGCGACGCGACGGCACCCCGCGGGGCTGAGCGCCGCATCCGTGGCGACCACGGCGATCGTGGTATTCAGCTCGCTCAACGGGGACGGTAACTGCGCCAGCGCCGCGATCTGTCCGGAAGGCGGTGACGTCAGCGCGAACTGGTCGGTCAACTCCGCCATCCACGGCAGGCCGGTCGCTGGGTCGACGGCTTCGCCGGCCGCGTTCACCACGGCCAGCGCCCCGACGGTGATGCCGGAGGGAAGCGTGACCGACGCGGTCCCGACGCCCCCTTTCAGCACTCCGACGCGCGCCCCGACGCCGGCGCCGACCGTCCCGGCGGCGACCGGCGCCGCGTCGCCGGAGCCGTCGGCCGCCACGCATGCGGCGTAGCCGAACTCGGCCGTCGGCCGGCAATCCCAGGCTCCGACCGGAAGATCGAAGATCACCGCCCCCGGGACGATCGGCACGACACCGTCACCCATCGCGACGCCGCGCTGACGTTCCTCCAGCCAGCGCATGACGCCGTCGGCGGCGGCGAGCCCGAACGCACTGCCGCCGGCCAGCAGCACCGCGTCGACGTAGCGCACGCTGTTGACGGGGTCGAGCAAGTCGGTCTCTCGCGTTCCCGGCGCACCGCCGCGGCAGTCCACGGCGCCCACCGTGCCCGGGGGCGGCAGCACCACGGTGACGCCGCAGGCCCACCCGCCCCCGAGGGACGCGTCGGGGTCCAGTCGGTGGTGATGGCCGACGCGGATTCCGCCGACGTCGGTGATGGAGTTCATCTGACCGTCTTGCCTTTTACAGGGGTCATCGTGGCCCCATCAGCACCAGCACCAGATACTCCTGCAGCACCGTCAGCCACTGATAGACGTCGAAGTGGGCGGCCAGCGGGTGGTCGGCGGGCAACCGTTCCGGGCCTTGCGGCCCGATCTCGAGCATGACGCCCAACGTCAGCCGCAGATCGTTGACGGCCGAAATCCAGGCGTTGGCGCTCTCCTCGGTCAGCTCGAACCTGCCGCCGTTGACCGGCAACGTATCCAGCAACTCTTGCGCCGCAACCCGTTTGGCCTCGATGATCTCCGGCTCGTGCAGACTGCGCAGCGCCGAGTTCAGGGCTTCGGAGGCCTCCAGAGTCAGTGGATCGCCGTCGTCGTTGCGATAGAAGTCCGGTAGCAGGCGCCCGAGTGTCGCGTCCGCCGGACGCTCGGAATGTCCGGTCTTGATACCGGTGATCTCTTCGAGTTCGTCAGCCGGCGACGTGGCCTGCCGCTCGTCGAGCAGGCCGGCCATCGCACTCACCAGGTTCTGCAGCAGAGCCGCCTCGTGCGGGGCCAGCGACGACCGGAAACGAGGTCCGTTGCGGGTTTCGACGCGCTTCCATTTGCGCACTATCAGAACTCAGCGGTCCTGCTGCATGGTCGCCCACAACCCGGCGGCATGGAGCTTGGACACGTCGACCTCCATGGACTCCCGACTGCCTGACGACACCACGGCCTTTCCTTCGTTGTGCACCTGCAGCATCAGCTTGGTGGCGTGCGGTTCGCTGTACCCGAACAACTTCTGGAAGACATACGTCACGTAGGTCATCAAGTTGACCGGGTCGTCCCAGACGATGGTCACCCATGGACTCGTCGTAGCTTCGACCGGAGCGGATTCTCGTTGCCCGGTGCTGCCCGGCTTGGCCGGCGCGATCGCTACAACCATGGCGTAAGGATACCGAGCCAGGCCGGTATTGCAGCCAGCCGATACCTTTGCGATGTGAACGACTCGGTACTTGCTGGGCTGCTGACCGACAAATACGAGTTGACCATGCTGGCCGCGGCCCTGCGCGACGGTACCGCGCACCGGCGCACCAGCTGGGAAGTGTTCGCGCGGCGGCTTCCGGCGGGACGGCGCTACGGGGTGATCGCCGGAACCGGCCGGCTGCTGGAAACCTTGCCGCAGTTCAGGTTCGACGGCGACGCCTGTGCGTTGCTGTCGGAGTTCCTCGACGCCGACACGGTGGAGTATCTGCGGGACTTCCGCTTCCGCGGGGACATCGACGGGTACGCCGAGGGCGAGCTGTACTTCCCGTACTCCCCGGTGTTGACGGTGCAGGGCAGCTTCGCCGAATGCGTGCTGCTGGAAACCCTGATCCTGTCGATCTTCAACCACGACACCGCGATCGCGTCGGCGGCCGCGCGCATGGTCAGCGCGGCCGGCGACCGCCCCGTGATCGAAATGGGTTCGCGGCGCACCCATGAGCAGGCGGCGGTCGCATCCGCGCGGGCCGCCTATATCGCAGGATTCGCCGGGACATCCAACCTTGAGGCGCAGCGTCGATACGGTGTGCCGTCGGTGGGAACCGCCGCGCACGCGTTCACCATGCTGCACACCACCGATCAGGGCCCCGACGAGTTGGCGGCGTTCCGCGCGCAGGTCGCGGCACTGGGGCCGGATACCACGCTGCTGGTCGACACGTACGACGTCACCACCGGAGTGGCCAACGCCGTGGCCGCCGCCGGTACGGAGCTGGGTGCCGTCCGGATCGACTCCGGCGACCTGGCGGTGCTGGCCCACCAGGTGCGTGCCCAACTCGATGAGCTGGGTGCCTCGAAGACCCGCATCGTGCTGTCCAGCGATCTCGACGAGTTCGCCATCGCGGGCCTGCTCGCTGCTCCGGTGGACAGTTACGGGGTGGGCACCTCCCTGGTCACCGGCTCGGGTGCGCCGACGGCGAGCATGGTCTACAAGCTGGTGGAGGTGGACGGCATCGCGGTGCAGAAGCGCAGCAGCCAGAAGGAGTCGCACGGCGGCCGCAAATCGGCGCTGCGGTTGTCGCGGCCGACGGGCACGGTCACCGAGGAGGTCGTGCATCCGTTCGGGCGCGCGCCGTCGGTCAGCGAGCCGCACCGTGTCCTGACCACGGCGCTGGTTCACGGCGGCGAGGTCCTGATGGACAGTGATTTGACAGTGGCGCGGAACTTGGTCGCCGCCGGGCTGCGCAGCCTGCCGTGGGAGGGACTGGCCCTGTCGCCCGGCGATCCGGCAATCCCGACGCGAACCATTCCGGCCTGAACCGTGACCGAGTCTGTCCCGGCGTTGCTGGCGATCGCGGTATCGGCGCTCGGCGGCAGCGAGCGCAGCGGTCAGGTGGAAATGGCCACCGAGGTGGCGCGCGCCTTCGACACCGGCGAGCACCTGGTTGTGCAGGCCGGCACCGGCACCGGAAAGTCGTTGGCGTACCTGGTTCCTTCCATCGTCCGGGCAATCGAGGACGACGCACCCGTGGTCGTGTCGACCGCCACGATCGCCTTGCAGCGCCAGCTCGTCGACCGCGACCTGCCCCGGCTGGCCGATTCACTGGCTGGCGCGCTGCCCCGGCCACCGACCTTCGCGCTGTTGAAGGGTCGACGAAACTATCTGTGCCTGAACAAGATTCATAACGGCAGCGCCGGGGACGACACCGACGACCGGCCACAGGAAGAACTGTTCAACCCGATGGCGGTTACGGCGCTGGGCCGCGACGTGCAACGGCTGACCGAGTGGTCGGCCGAAACGGACTCCGGTGACCGTGACGACCTGAAGCCCGGTGTACCGGACCGGTCCTGGTCGCAGGTCAGCGTTTCGGCGCGGGAATGCATCGGGGTGGCGCGCTGCTCGTTCGGCGCGGAGTGTTTCTCCGAGCGCGCACGGGCGCGGGCCGGAACCGCCGATGTCGTCGTCACCAACCATGCGCTACTGGCGATCGATGCCGTATCGGACTCCGCGGTGCTGCCGGAACATTCCTTGCTGGTGGTCGACGAAGCGCACGAATTGACCGACCGGGTGACCTCGGTGGCCACCGCCGAGCTGACGTCGGCGACCCTCGGCGTGGCCGCACGCCGCGTCGCGCGACTGGTCGGCCCGGAACTGGTCGATCGCCTGGAGGCAGCCTCGGCCACCTTCTCCTCGGCGATCCACGACGCCGCGCCGGGCCGTATCGACCACCTCGACGACGAGCTGGCGACGTACCTGGCCGCGTTGCGCGATGCCGCCAATGCGGCCCGGTCGGCGATCGAGAGCACCAGCGACGCGCGGGCGGCGGCGGCACGCGCGGAAGCGGCCTCGGCATTGATCGAGATCTCCGATACGGCGGCGCGGATGCTCGATTCGTTCGGTCCGGCCATCCCCGATCGCACGGACATCGTCTGGCTGGATCACGAGGAGATCCGCGGTACGCCGCGCGCGGTGCTGCGCGTGGCGCCCTTGTCGGTGGCCGGCCTGCTGGCCGAGAAAGTGTTCTCGCGTGCCACGACCGTGCTGACATCGGCGACCCTCACCGTCGGCGGCGCTTTCGACGCGATGGCGCAGGCCTGGGGCCTCACCGAAGCAGACACGACGTGGCGGGGTATCGATGTGGGATCGCCGTTCAGCCACGCCAAGTCGGGGATCCTTTACGTCGCCGCGCATCTGCCGCCGCCCGGTCGGGACGGCACCGGCTCGGCCGAACAACTCAACGAGATCGCGGAGTTGATCACCGCCGCGGGCGGTCGCACACTGGGGCTCTTCTCGTCGATGCGCGCGGCGCGGGCCGCCGCCGAGGCCATGCGTGAGCGGCTGGCCACCCCCGTGTTGTGTCAGGGCGACGACAGCACCTCGGCACTGGTCGAGCAATTCGCCGAGGACCCCGAGACATCGCTGTTCGGGACGTTGTCACTGTGGCAGGGCGTCGACGTCCCGGGTCCGTCGCTGTCCCTGGTGCTGATCGATCGCATCCCGTTCCCCCGCCCCGACGACCCACTGCTGAGCGCGCGCCAGCGCGCGGTGGCCGCCCGCGGCGGCAACGGATTCATGGCGGTGGCGGCCAGTCATGCGGCGCTGTTGCTGGCGCAGGGTTCGGGCCGGCTGCTGCGCCGGGTCTCTGATCGCGGTGTGGTCGCGGTGCTGGATTCGCGCATGGTGACGGCACGCTACGGCGACTACCTGCGCGCGTCGCTGCCGCCGTTCTGGCAGACCACCAACGCCCAGCAGGTCCGCGCCGCCCTCACGCGTTTGCGCGACTCCCCGCCGCCGCGCTGACTCGCTTGGCGCGAACAGACGCGAAATCGCACGACTCTCCGTGATTAGAGTGCGATTTCGCGTCTGCTCGCGGTGGAGACTCAGGCCAATGTGACCAGGCCCAGCTCGCTGCTGGCGGCCAGCATCGGGTGACGCGGCAGCACCCGCACCGTGTAACCCAGCGCCCCGGCCAGGGGCAGCGGCGTCGTCGTGGAGAAGACCTGGTTGCCACCCTCGGCGCTGCCGGTATACGTCATCTCCACGGTCAGCGGGTCGAGCAGCTCGTCGCCGCTGTCGACCCGGCCCAGCACCGCCTGCACCGTCACCTCATCGGGCGCCAGCCCCGCTAACTGGACGGTCGCGGTCAACGTCAGTTTCGACCCGAGCAGCGGAGTGTCGGGCAGTCCGGTGCTGTCGACATCGGTGACGACGATCCGGGGCCACGCCTCCTCGGCCCGCCGCCGGTACGCCGTCAACTCACGAGCCGGCTCGAACGCGTCCGCGATGGTGCTGCGCCGCGACTGGGCCGCCGGGGTGTAGTAACGCTCGACGTAGTCGGTGACCATCCGGGAGGCCAGCACCTTGGGGCCCAATGTCTGCAGGGTGTGTCGCACCATCTCGATCCAGCGCGGCGGCACCCCATGCTCGTCGCGTTCGTAAAACTTCGGTGCCACCGCCTGCTCCAGCAGGTTGTAGAGCGCGGTGGCCTCCAGGTCGTCACGCCGGTCCTCATCGGCGACACCGTCGGCGGACGGTATCTCCCAACCGTTTTCGCCGTCGTACCACTCATCCCACCAGCCGTCGCGGATCGACAGGTTCAGGCCGCCGTTGAGGGCGCTCTTCATGCCCGACGTGCCGCAGGCCTCCAGCGGCCGCAGCGGGTTGTTCAGCCACACGTCGCAGCCCCAGTACAGCAACCGCGCCATCGACATGTCGTAGTTCGGCAGAAACGCGATCCGGTGCCGCACCTCCGGCCGGTCGGCGAACCGCACCACCTGCTGGATCAGCGCCTTGCCGCCGTCGTCGGCGGGGTGCGACTTGCCGGCGACGATCAGCTGAATCGGGCGTTCCTCGTCCAGCAGCAGGCGCTCCAGCCGGCTCGGGTCGCGCAGCATCAGGGTAAGCCGCTTGTACGTCGGGACTCGCCGGGCGAACCCGACCGTCAGCACGTTGGGATCGAATGCCTTTGCGATCCAACCTAACTCGGCTTCAGATGCGCCCCGCTCAAGCCACGACTGCCGCAGCCGCGCCCGAATGTCCTCGACCAGCAGCTCGCGCAGCTGGGACCGGATCCACCACAGATGCCCCGGGTCGACCTGCTGCAGCCGCAACCACACGGCGGGCTCGCTGAACGAGTCGGACCCCGCCAGCTCGCGGCCCAGTTGCAGCCACTGGGGGGCAGCCCAGGTACGCGCGTGCACGCCGTTGGTGATCGACCCGATCGGCACCTCGGCGGGGTCGAAGCCAGGCCAGAGTTCATTGAACATCTCCCGGCTCACCTCGCCGTGCAACAGCGACACCCCGTTGGCCCGCTGCGCCAAGCGCAGCCCCATGTGGGCCATGTTGAACTTCGCAGGATCCTCCTCGGCGCCCAGGGCGAGGATCCGCTGTGTCGGTACGCCCGGCAGGAGCGTGGTCACGCTGTCGCCTTCGTCGTCGAAGTACCGCTGCACCATCTCCACCGGGAACCGGTCGATGCCGGCCGGGACCGGGGTGTGTGTGGTGAATACCGTGCTGGACCGCACCACCGTCACAGCGGTGTCGTAGTCGAGTCCCGCCTCGGTGACCAGCTCCCGGATGCGTTCGGCACCGAGGAAGCCGGCGTGGCCCTCATTCATGTGGAACACCTCGGGGGCCGGACGACCCTCGATCGCAGTGAACGCACGGATCGCCCGCACCCCGCCGATGCCGGCCAGAATCTCCTGCTTGATGCGGTGTTCCTGATCGCCGCCGTACAGACGGTCGGTGACGCTCCGCAGATCATGCTCGTTCTCGGGCACATCGGAATCCAGCAGCAGCAGCGGCACCCGACCGACCTGCGCCACCCACACCCGCGCCCGCAGCCGCGCGGAATCCGGCAACGCCAATTCGACCAGCACCGGGTCACCGGTGGCGTCGGTCAGCAACCGCAATGGCAATCCCTGCGGGTCCAGCGACGGGTAGGTCTCCTGCTGCCAACCGTCGGCGGTCAGGGACTGCCGGAAGTAGCCGGAGCGGTAATACAGGCCGACCGCGATCAGCGGCAACCCCAGATCCGAGGCCGACTTCAGATGATCACCGGCCAGGATCCCGAGGCCACCGGAATAATTCGGCAGCACTTCCGCGACGCCGAATTCCATCGAGAAATAGGCGATCCCGGTGGGCATCACGACCCCGGCCGCTTCCTGTTGCTGATACCAGAGCGGACGGGTCAGATAGTCGTTCAAGTCGGCTGCGAGTTCGTCGAGCCTGCGCAGGAAATGCTCGTCGGACGCCAACTCGTCGAGCCGCGCGGGCTTGACGGCGCCCAGCACCGCAACCGGGTCCTTGCCGCATTTGAACCACAGGTCCGGGTCGATGCTCGCGAACAGGTCCTGCGTGGGTTTCTCCCACGACCAGCGCAGGTTGGTCGACAGCTGGTCGAGCGCAGCCAGGCGGTCAGGAAGGTGGGCGCGGACGGTAAAGCGGCGGAGGGCTTTCACGCATCTCAACCTTAGTGCGGTTTTCGCTGCGTGCAGCGATCCGTGGCCGGCACGTGCCGAGTGTGCTTCAGCACCCGCCGGTGTAGCAGGACACTAGGGTGGGTATGGGGCGCAAAGAGGCGACAGACATCGAGCTGACGAATAACACCTCAACGACGACCGTGCGGCCGCCTGGGGTGACGAATCCGGAACGCCCCGGCGACGACGCGGCGCAACGACGGGCCGCCGAAGAGCCGGGAAATCGAATGGAGTGATTGGGTGCCCGGTCGTATCGAGATCGACGACGTTCAGCCCGTGGTCTCGTGTGGTACGTATCCCGCCAAGGCGGTGGTCGGTGAGGTGATTCCGGTCAGCGCGGCGGTGTGGCGCGAGGGGCACGAGGCGGTGGCGGCGACCCTGGTCGTGCGCTACCTCGGCAGCCGCTACCCCCACGTCACCGATGCGCGCGGGATGAAAGCCGTGCAAGCCGCCGCCGAGCAGGAGACTGGGGGCGTCGAAGTCGCCGAGAAGGTCAAACCGCGGCAGTTTCCGATGACGATGGGCCTGGAGCCCTACGTGTTCCACGGACAATTCGCGCCGGACAGGGTGGGATTGTGGACTTTCCGGGTAGACGGATGGGGTGACCCGATTCATTCCTGGCGCCACGGACTGGTCGCCAAACTCGATGCGGGCCAGGGCGAAAAGGAACTCTCCAACGATCTGCTGGTGGGCGCCGCACTGTTCGAACGCGCCGCCACCGGCGTCCCGCGCCAACAGCGGAACCCGCTGCTCGATGCCGCCGCGGCTCTGCGCAAGCCCGGTGATCCGTTGACCCGCACCGCGTTGGCACTGGCACCCGACGTCGAGGACCTGCTCGACCAGTTCCCGTTGCGCGAGTTGGTCACCCGTGGCCAGCAGTACGGCATCTGGGTGGACCGGACCCTGGCTCGTTTCGGGTCGTGGTACGAGATGTTCCCCCGCTCCACCGGCGGCTGGGACGCCGAAGGCCGCCCGGTGCACGGTACGTTCGCCACTGCCGCGGCGGCGCTGCCCCGGATCGCCGATATGGGATTCGATGTGGTTTACCTGCCGCCGATCCACCCGATCGGCAAGGTGCACCGCAAGGGGCGCAACAACAATCCGACCGCCGCCGCGGGCGACGTGGGATCGCCCTGGGCCATCGGCAGCGACGAGGGCGGCCACGACGCCGTCCACCCGGCGCTGGGCACGATCGACGACTTCGACGACTTCGTCTCGGCTACAAGAGAATTAGGCATGGAGGTGGCGCTGGACCTGGCGCTGCAGTGCGCCCCGGACCACCCGTGGGCCCGGGACCACCGCCAATGGTTCACCGAACTGCCCGACGGCACCATCGCCTACGCGGAGAACCCGCCGAAGAAATACCAGGACATCTATCCGCTCAACTTCGACAACGATCCCGCCGGGCTCTACAACGAGGTGCTGCGGGTGGTGCGTCACTGGATTCAGCACGGGGTCAAGGTGTTTCGGGTGGACAACCCGCACACCAAGCCACCGGACTTCTGGGCCTGGCTGATCGGCCAGGTGAAGGCCGTCGACCCCGATGTGCTGTTCCTGTCCGAGGCGTTCACCCCGCCGGCCCGCCAGTACGGGCTGGCCAAGCTGGGCTTCACGCAGTCCTACAGCTACTTCACCTGGCGCACGGCGAAGTGGGAGCTCACCGAGTTCGGCAACGACATCGCCAAGCTCGCCGACTTCCGGACGCCGAATCTGTTCGTCAACACCCCGGACATCCTGCACGAGGTGCTGCAGCACAACGGTCCGGGCATGTTCGCCATCCGCGCGGTGCTGGCGGCAACGATGAGCCCGGCGTGGGGGGTGTACTCCGGCTACGAGCTCTTCGAGCACCGCGCGGTGCGCGAAGGCAGCGAGGAATACCTCGACTCGGAAAAGTACGAATTGCGGCCCCGCGACTTCGCCGGCGCGCTGGCCGAAGGCCGGTCGTTGGAGCCGTTCATCGCCCGGCTCAACGAGATTCGGCGGCTGCACCCGGCTCTGCAGCAGCTGCGCACCATCCACTTCCACACGGTGGACAACGACGCGCTGCTGGCTTACAGCAAGTTCGACGCGGAAACCGGCGACTGCGTGCTGGTGGTGGTGACGCTGAACGCATTCGGGCCCGAAGAAGCGATTCTGCACCTGGACATGGCAGCACTGGGCATGGAGCCCTACGAGCGCTTCTGGGTGCGCGACGAGATCACCGGCGAGGAATACCAATGGGGGCAATCCAATTACATCCGCATCGACCCGGGGCGCGCCGTCGCCCACATCATCAACATGCCGCTCGTACCCGAAGAATCCCGAATCACGCTGCTAGGCAGGAGGTGAGGGCAAGTGAATCACACCGATGAACTCGCCAAAACGCATCTGGCGCCCGATCCCGCCGAACTGGCCAGCCTGATAGCAGGTACTAATCACAACCCACACGGCATTCTGGGCGCGCACGAATACGGCGACCACACCGTCATCCGGGCGTTCCGTCCGCACGCGGCCAGCGTCGTCGCCCTCGTCGGCGAAGACAGAGTGCCCTTGGAGCACATCGATTCTGGGGTGTTCGCCGTCGCCCTGCCGTTCGCCGACCTCGTCGACTACCGGCTCGAGGTGACCTATGACGGGTCCGAACCGCACACGGTGGCCGACGCCTACCGGTTCCTGCCCACCCTGGGCGAGGTCGACCTGCACCTGTTCGCCGAGGGACGCCACGAACGCCTCTGGGAGGTGCTGGGCGCCCATCCCCGTTCGTTCACCACGCCCGACGGCACGGTCAGCGGCGTGTCGTTCGCGGTGTGGGCACCGAATGCCAAGGGCGTCAGCCTGATCGGCGAGTTCAACGGCTGGACCGGTACCGACGCCCCGATGCGGACGCTGGGTTCCTCCGGCGTCTGGGAGCTGTTCTGGCCCGACTTTCCGATCGACGGCCTGTACAAGTTCAGGGTGCACGGCGCCGACGGCGCCGTCACCGATCGTGCCGACCCGTTCGCGTTCGGCACCGAGGTGCCGCCGCAGACCGCGTCGCGCGTGACGGTGAGCGAGTACACCTGGAACGACCAGGAATGGCTGCAGCAGCGCGCCCAGCGCAACCCGGTTTTCGAGCCGATGAGCACCTACGAAGTGCACCTCGGCTCGTGGCGTCCCGGACTCGGGTATCGAGAGCTCGCCGAGCAGCTCACCGAATACGTTGTCGAGCAAGGGTTCACGCACGTGGAGTTGCTGCCGGTGGCCGAGCACCCCTTCGGCGGGTCCTGGGGTTACCAGGTGACCTCCTACTACGCACCGTCATCTCGCTTCGGCACTCCGGATGAATTCCGGACACTGGTCGACGCTCTGCACCACGCCGGCATCGGTGTCATCGTGGACTGGGTGCCGGCCCACTTCCCGAAAGACGCATGGGCACTGGGGCGCTTCGACGGAACCCCGCTCTACGAACACTCCGACCCCAAGCGCGGCGAGCAATTGGACTGGGGTACCTACGTTTTCGACTTCGGACGTCCGGAAGTACGGAACTTCCTGGTGGCCAATGCCCTGTACTGGCTACAGGAGTTCCACATGGACGGCCTGCGGGTCGATGCGGTCGCGTCGATGTTGTATCTGGATTACTCGCGCCCCGAGGGGGGTTGGACGCCGAACATCTATGGCGGTCGGGAGAACCTGGAGGCGGTGCAGTTCCTGCAGGAGATGAACGCCACCGCGCACAAGGCCGCGCCCGGTATCGTCACCATCGCCGAGGAGTCGACGTCGTGGCCGGGCGTCACCCGGCCGACCAGCCTTGGCGGGCTGGGCTTTTCGATGAAGTGGAACATGGGCTGGATGCACGACACGCTCGACTACTTCAGCCGCGACCCGATCTATCGCACCTACCACCACCACGAGATGACCTTCTCGATGCTGTATGCGTTCAGCGAGAACTACGTGCTGCCGCTCAGCCACGACGAGGTGGTGCACGGCAAGGGCACGTTGTGGGGGCGGATGCCCGGCGACAACCACGCCAAAGCGGCCGGGCTGCGCAGCCTGCTCGCCTACCAGTGGGCTCACCCCGGTAAGCAGTTGCTGTTCATGGGCCAGGAGTTCGGCCAGCGCGCCGAGTGGTCAGAGGAACGCGGCCTGGACTGGTGGCAGCTCGATGAGCAGGGTTTCTCCAACGGCGTGCTGCGCCTGGTCCGGGACATCAACGGGATCTACTCGAGTCACCCCGCACTGTGGAGCAGGGACACGACACCCGAGGGCTATTCGTGGATCGACGCCAACGACTCGGGCAACAACGTGCTGAGCTTCCTGCGCTACGGCAGCGACGGCTCGGTGCTGGCGTGTGTGTTCAACTTCGCCGGAGCTGAACACGGCAACTACCGCCTGGGCCTGCCCCAGGCCGGCCGGTGGCGCGAGGTGCTCAACACCGACGCGACGGTCTACAACGGTTCGGGAATCGGCAACCTCGGCGGCGTCGACGCCACCGACGACCCGTGGCACGGTCGCCCCGCATCAGCGGTGCTGGTGTTGCCACCGCTGTCCGCGATCTGGCTCGAACCCGCCTAGGCCCGGCCCCCCTTGGCGAGCAGGCACAAAATCGCCCCGGAACGCGCGTTCCAGGGCGATTTTGTGCCTGCTCGCGGAAAACCTGTCAGTACAGCGCGTTGGCCAGGCTGCGGCGGCCGGCGACCACTTCGGGGTCGGCCGGGTCGAAGAGTTCGAACAGCTCGATGAGCCGGGTGCGCACCCTGCTGCGGTCATCGCCCGACGTCCGGCGGATCAATCCGATCAGACGGTCGAAGGCGCCGGTGACATCCTGGCTGAGGATCTGGACGTCGGCGGCAGCGAAGGCCGCATCGATGTCGTCGGGGGCCGCATCGGCCGTCGCAACCGACTCGGGCGGATGCGCGGTCGCGCGGCTGAGGAATCCGATCTGGCGGATGGCTCCCTTGGCTTCCACGCTGCCGGGGTCGGACTCCAGGACTGCTTCATAGGACCGTTTGGCCGCGTCGAAGTCACCGGCCTCGAGTTCCTGACGCGCCTGCGCGACCACCGGATCGACTTCCTCCGGCTGCCCGGAGCCGGAGCCGCCCCGGAGCTTCCCGGCCGTGGCGTCGAGCAGCGAGTCGATCCAGCGCCGCAACTGATCAGCCGGCTGCGGCCCCTGGAAGCTGGAAACCGGTTGCGCCGCCGCCAGAGCCACCACGGTCGGGACCGCCTGCACGCCGAAGATCCGGGCTATGCCGGGCGCGGCGTCGACGTTGGCCGCGGCCAGCGCCCACGTGCCGTTGTCGTCGGCGGCCAGGCCGGCGAGCGTCTCGAGCAGGTCGACGCACACCTCGCTGCGGGGCGACCACAGCAGCACCACGACCGGGATCTCGTCGGACCGGTTGATGACCTCGTCCTCGAAATTGGCCTCGGTGACCTGAATGATGCCGGGACCACTGGAGCCGCCGGGACCGCCGGAGCCGCCAGTACCACCCGGGCCACCGGAGCCGCCCGGAGGCGCACTGGCCTTCTGCTGTGCGCGTTGCTTGAGACCGGACAGGTCGACCGCACCGGCCAACGCAGGCCCGATCGAGGGTCGGGGACGTGTCACGGTCTCAAGTCTGTCACGCCGTCAGGACCTGCTCGCGGCGACCTCCTGCGCGGAAGAAAAGTAGCTGGAATTCGGCTTCGCACGCCCTCGGGCCGGAGCTATGACCAATCTCACAGTAATGCCGACAGTATCCGCCACGGCACCATGCCAGCAAACTCGCCAGCCGCGCGGGCCGGTTACCCGGCCCGCAGAATCAGTGCGTCACCCTGCCCGCCGGCGCCACACAGCGCCGCGACACCGTAGCCCGATCCACGACGCGCCAATTCCAGCGCAACGTGCAGCGTGATGCGTGCTCCCGACATTCCAATGGGGTGCCCGACGGCAATCGCACCGCCGTTGACGTTGACGATGTCCGGGTTGATGCCGAGTTCCTTGGTCGAGGCCAGAGCCACTGCCGCAAAGGCCTCGTTGATCTCCACCACGTCAAGCTGGTCGACCGAGATCCCCTCGCGGGCGAGCGCCTTCTTGATGGCGTTGGCGGGCTGGGACTGCAGCGTGGAATCCGGCCCGGCCACCACGCCATGCGCGCCGATCTCGACCAGCCAGGTCAAACCGAGCTCCTGAGCCTTCTCCTTGTTCATGACCACGACCGCGGCCGCACCGTCGGAGATCTGCGATGCCGAACCGGCCGTAATGGTGCCGTCCTTGCGGAACGCGGGTTTGAGCCCGGCCAGCGAGTCGGCGGTGGTGTTGGCCCGGATGCCTTCATCCTCGCTGAACTGCAGCGGATCGCCCTTGCGCTGCGGGATCTGCACTGGGACCACCTCGTCGGCGAACACGCCGTCTTTCCATGCGGCAGCGGCCTTTTGGTGCGACTGCGCCGCGTACTCGTCCTGTTGCTGGCGGGTGAACTTGTCGACGTCGTTGCGCTGTTCGGTCAGCGCGCCCATGGGCTGGTCGGTGAACACGTCGTGCAGGCCGTCGTAGGCCATGTGGTCGAGCACCGTGACGTCGCCGTACTTGTAGCCGGCCCTGCTGTCCATCAGCAGGTGCGGCGCCTTGGTCATCGACTCCTGGCCGCCGGCGACCACAACGTCGAACTCACCGGCGCGAATCAGCTGGTCAGCCAGGGCGATGGAGTCGATTCCGGACAGGCACATCTTGTTGATGGTCAGGGCCGGGACGTCCCAGCCGATGCCGGCGCCCACGGCCGACTGACGCGCCGGCATCTGCCCGGCACCAGCGGTGAGCACCTGCCCCATGATCACGTACTCGACCAGCGATGCCGGCACGTTGGCCTTTTCCAGCGCGGCCTTGATCGCGATGGCACCGAGGCCGCTGGCACTGAAGTCCTTGAGTGAACCCATCAGTTTGCCGATGGGCGTCCGAGCCCCAGCAACGATCACCGACGTCGTCATGAAACCTCCTAAACGGCACGGGAACGGCTGATCGGGCCAACCCGGAGAAGCGGATTCTTTCTGATGAGGTTACCGTTATGTAATGACGACCGATCAAGTTGACGCCCGTCCTACTCTGGCTACGTCACTGGTGACAGGACTCGATCACGTCGGCATCGCAGTCGCCGATCTTGACGCCGCGATCGAGTGGTACAACGACCACCTCGGCATGATCCTGGTGCACGAAGAAATCAACGATGACCAGGGCATTCGCGAAGCGATGCTGGCCGTCCCGGGTACCAGCGCCCAGATCCAGCTGATGGCGCCGCTCGACGAGACTTCGGTGATCGCGAAGTTCATCGACAAGCGCGGACCGGGCATTCAGCAGCTGGCCTGCCGGATCAGGGACCTGGATGCCATGTGCGAGCAGCTGCGCTCCCAGGGTGTGCGGCTGGTGTACGAGAAGCCCCGCCGCGGCACCGCGAACTCGCGCATCAACTTCATCCACCCCAAGGACGCCGGCGGAGTCCTGATCGAGCTGGTCGAGCCCGCGGCGCACTAGCTTTTCTTCAGGACCATTTGCGGGTAGGACCGCGAGTGGCCCGATTGGTCCAACACGGCGTGTGCCAGTGCCTGCGGTCGTCCACGGCCGCTGCCGCCCCTACCGGCCATACCACCACATGGGAAGTGCCGGAGCGGATTTCGTGGTCGCAGCCGGGGCACCGGTAGGTCTTGACGGCGCGCGCCGCGGGAATCGGGCGAACCTCGTACTCGTAGCCGTCGGCTCCGGTCTCGACCCGCGCCGGTAGCCGCAAGGGCTGCCGGGGTGGCGGTCTGCGACGCCGAGCCATCTCAAAACAACCGGTACTCGTCGCTGTCCATTCCGCGCATCTTGTCGTAATCCAGTGTCAGACAACGGATTCCACGGTCAGTAGCCAGCGTGCGGGCTTGCGGCTTGATCTGCTGGGCGGCGAACACGCCCTTGACGGGCGCAAGAACAGTGTCGCGGTTCAGCAGTTCCAGGTAACGGGTGAGCTGCTCGACACCGTCGATCTCGCCACGCCGCTTGATCTCCACAGCCACCGAGCCGCCCTTCTCGTCCCGGCACAGCAGGTCGACCGGTCCGATGGCGGTCATGTACTCCCGGCGGACCAACGTGTAGCCCTCGCCCAGCAGGCCGACGTGTTCGGCGAGCAGCGCCTGCAAGTGCGCTTCGACGCCGTCCTTGACCAGCCCAGGGTCGACGCCCAGATCGTGGCTGGAGTCGTGCTCGACGGCCTCGACGGTGATGCGCAACTGTTCACCGGTCTTGTTCTCGACCACCCACACCGGGCCCGGCTCTTCGGTCAGCCAGCACGGCGGGCTCATCCAGTTCAATGGCTTATACGCGCGGTCGTCTGCATGCACGCTGACCGAACCGTCCGCCTTGAACAACAGCAGTCGGCGCGCGGACGGCAGATGCGCGGTGAGACGGCCAACGTAGTCGACGGTGCACTGGGCGATGACGAGACGCACCCGACCACCTTAAAACGTGCCCGGGAGGTAGGTCGCGAGCGTGCCCGCGCGGTCAGCCGCGAGAGTGCCCGGCCACCCCGACGAAATGTGACCTATCCCGCAAACGAAGAACTAGGCTGTCGCCACCATGTCGACCACGCGCACTCCCGAGAAGGGCCCGTCGCTCTGGGGCCGGTTCGTCGAGCGGGTAGCCCCTCGGGGTGAGCGGCGGTCGGCCAAGGAGGCGTATGGCACCTGGTTGCTGGGCCAGGTCACCGAATCTCAGTCCCGCCGGCGCCGGCGCATCAAGCTGATCGCCTGCCTCTACAGCTTGCTGGCGAATCTGACCGGCGTCGGATTCGTCGTGCTGATCCTGTGCCTCGCGTTTCCGGCACCCAACATCTATATCGACGGATCCCGTTGGCTCACTTTCGGATTGGCGCCGATGTGCGCGATGCTCGGCGCTACCGTGTGGATCACCGCACGGATTCTCACCGAATCCAGCCGGTGGGCGGTCGAGGAACGTGAGCCCACCACGGCCGACGGGCGAAAGACGCTGGTGGCCCCGTTCCGGGTAGCAGTCGTCCACTTCATTCTCTGGAATATCGCGGCCGCGTCGCTGGGTGCGCTCTACGGGACCATCGACCGCGTGTTCTTCTCGATCGTCTATCTGACGGTCGCGATCTGCGGCGCTCTGGTCGCAACCAACAGCTACCTGGCAACGGAGTTCGCGTTGCGGCCGCTGGCGGCGCAGGCACTGGAGGCCGGCCGCACGCTGAGACGGTTCAACCCCGGCATGATGACCCGGACGATGAACGTCTGGCTGGTCGGCTCGGGTGTGCCGCTGGCCGGCAACGCCCTGATATCGGTGATATCGCTGGTGGTCGGGGACCTGACCGAGACCCAGTTGGAAATCGCGGTACTGATCATCTCGCTGGCCACGCTGGTCTTCGGATACATCGTCATGTGGATCATGTCGTGGCTGACCGTGACGCCCGTCCGAGTGGTGCGCGCGGCGCTCAAACGTGTCGAGGAGGGCGACCTGGACGGCGAGCTGGTCGTCTTCGACGGAACCGAAATCGGGGAATTGCAGCGGGGTTTCAACGCCATGGTCGACGGGCTGCGCGAGCGCGAGCGGATCCGCGACCTGTTCGGCAGACATGTCGGCCGCGAAGTCGCCGCCGCCGCGGAGCGGGAGCGGCCCAAGCTCGGCGGCGAGGAACGCCACGTCGCCGTGGTGTTCATCGACATCGTCGGGTCCACCAAGCTGGTCCGCAGCCGGCCACCGGTGGACGTCGTCGATGTGCTCAACAAATTCTTCACGATCGTCGTCGAGGAGGTGGACTGCCGCCAGGGGCTGGTCAACAAGTTCGAGGGTGACGCATCGCTGGCGATTTTCGGCGCCCCGAATCATCTGGATTGCCCCGAGGACGCCGCACTGGCCACCGCACGAGCGATCGCCCATCGGATGGCCACCGAGATGTCGGAGTGCCAGGCCGGCATCGGCGTGGCGGCCGGAACCGTCGTGGCCGGCAACGTGGGTGCCAAAGAGCGCTTCGAGTACACGGTTATCGGGGAGCCCGTCAACGAGGCGGCCCGACTGTGCGAGCTGGCGAAGTCCCACGACGACAGGTTGCTGGCGAGCTTCGAAATGCTGTACAGCGCAGGTGAAGACGAGCGCGCTTTATGGTCGCCCGGCGGAACGGTGACCCTTCGTGGCCACGACCAGCCAACGCAGCTGGCTCATCTCCTTCACCCGACCCGGCCGCAATCGCTGTCTCGCGAATTAGGCTGACGCCGCCGTGTCGAACGAAGAGGTCCCAGCAACGCGTACCGGGAAGCGCCTGGCCACTTCCTGGAAAGGCTGACCCGTCAAGGTGCCCGGCCGAACATTCCCGCCTACGTTCTTCGGTGCTCGGGCACGTCTCGGAAGATCAGGCCTGCCGGCAGGTTCGCATGTTCGCCATCGTGGTCGACGAGGTCGACGAGGTCGACCGAAACTGCCGGCTGGACAACAAGTTCGAAGGTGATCCCGCGCGGGAGATCGTGGCAGGCAACGTCGGCGCCCATGAGCGATCCGAATACACGGTGATCTGCGGCCGGTCCACCAAGCAGCCCGGTTCTGCTCACTGGCGACGTCGCACTACCCAGATACTGTTGACGAACTCGGCGACAGTACAGAGCGCAAACGAAACCGAAAGTCGCCTTGGGGATTTAGGCGAGACGGTGACGCGGCGCAGCCATGATGATCCCATTCAGCTGGTGCATCCCTGCTGAATCATTTCCCGCTCGCTCTACCCAAAAACGTGTCAACCCGGCTAGGCTCCGCCACCATGACAGCGAGGGATAACGCTGCCCAGCGCCTGACCAACGCGCTCGGGACCGTGACGCGTTACGGCATCCCCCCACCCGAAACGACATCGTATGGCTCCTGGCTGTTGGGTAAGCGGTCGGACAGTGAGCACACGACACGCATCCGCTTGCAGGCAATGCTGACTCTTGTCGTCGCGGTTGCGAACCTCATCGGAGTCGGCGTAATGCTGACACTGATTGTGTCGGTGCCGGTGCCGCCCGCCAGAACCAAGATCCAGCCCTGGATCGAGTTTCTCGTCGGACCGTTCTACCTAGCGGCCAGCCTCGCTGTGGGCGGTATCTGGCTTACCTCGCGGATTGTGCGATCACTGCGGTGGGCGATTCAAGGAGACACACCCACCCTTCGCGATCAGCGGAACACGCTACTGATTCCGTGGCGACTCGCCGTTTTCCACCTCGTCTTCTGGGGAATCTGGACAGCCCTGCTGACCTACGTCTACGGGATTTACAACTCGTTGCTGATCCCCCGAATGCTTTTCGCGACAGGCATATCCGGCCTCGGTGTCGCCACCGGCTGCTACCTGTTCGCTGAATTCGCGCTGCGCCCGGTGGCCGCCCGCGCACTGGAGGCGGGACCGCCGCCGCGCCGGCTGGCCTCGGGAATCATGAGCAGGACGATGACCGGCTGGCTCATCACGGCCGCGGTTCCCACGGTCAGCGTGTCGCTGTTGGCGATCCTCGATCTGACCTTGCGCGATATCACCGGCGCCCAGTTTGTCAGGTGGGTGATCCTCGTGACGGCACCGACGCTCCTCTTCGGATTCGTCCTCATGTGGGTGTTGGCCTGGCTGACGGCCACGCCGGTGCGGGTGGTGCGTGCGGCTCTCAAACGCGTCGAGCAGGGTGATCTGCACAGTGACATGGTGGTCTTCGACGGGACCGAATTGGGTGAACTGCAGCGCGGATTCAACAACATGGTCGACGGTCTGCGTCAACGTGAAAGTGTGCGCGACCTGTTCGGCCGGTACGTCGGCCGGGAGGTGGCGGCCGCGGCCGAACGGGAACTGCCGAAGCTCGGCGGCGAGGAGCGTCACGTCGCGGTGGTGTTCATCGACATCATCGACTCCACCAAGCTGGTCACCAGCCAGCCTCCGGCCGAGACCGTCGCGCTGCTCAACAGGTTCTTTGCCATCATCGTGGAGCAGATCAATGCTTTCCAGGGACTGGTGAACAAGTTCGCGGGCGACGCGTCACTGGCCATCTTCGGAGCCCCCAACCACCTCGCTTGCGCCGAAAATTCAGCGCTCGCCGCCGCGCGTTCAATCGCCGACCGACTGGTGAACGAAATTCCAGAACTCAAAGCCGGAATCGGGGTGGCCGCAGGCCAGGTCGTTGCGGGCAATGTGGGCGCCAACGAGCGTTTCGAGTACACCGTGATCGGCGGGCCGGTGAACGAAGCCGCGCGGTTGTGCACCCTGGCCAAGAAGTACCCTGGATATCTACTGGCATCTTCGGACGCCGTGCGTGGAGCTGACGAAAACGAGTCTGCCCGTTGGTGTTTGGGCGAGTCGGTGGTGCTTCGCGGATACGACCAGCCCACCCGGCTGGCCTCGCCAGTACAGCCGGCGCAAAGAACCGGCTGCTGATTCCTTAATCCCGGCCCGTCCTGCTCAATCGGCACCGACGGTGCCGGAGCGGGCCCGGCGTCATCGGGATCGCCACGCAAGAATTAGGCTGACCTCACCATGTCGCCCAACACGGCCCCCAGGAAAAGCGTCGCGCAGCGTCTGGGCCGGGTCCTCGAGAAGGTGACCCGACAGAGCGGTCGACTGCCGGACACTCCCGCATACGGTTCCTGGCTGCTCGGCCGGGTCTCTGAAGACCAGCACCGTCGTCGGGTCCGCATCCAGGTCATCATGACGGTCCTCATCGTCGCCGCGAACCTGATCGGTATCGCCGTCGCGGTTCTGCTGGTGACGGTGGCGGTGCCGGTGCCCAGCGTGTTCGACGACGCCCCGCTCTGGATATCGATCATCGCGGTCCCGGCGTACATCGTCGCGGCGTTGGTCGTGGGCGCTTACACAATCACCCGCGGAACGGTCGAAGCGCTGCGCTGGGCGATCGAGGAACGCAAGCCGACCGACCGGGACGAGCGCAACACGTTCATGGCGCCGTGGCGCGTCGCGGTCGGCCACCTCATTCTGTGGGGCATCGGCACGGTGCTGACGACCATCCTCTACGGCGTCGCGAACACCATGTTCATCCCCCGCTTTCTGGTCGCGGTGAGCTTCTGCGGCCTGCTCGTCTCCACCGGCAGCTACCTGCTCACCGAGTTTGCCCTGCGACCCGTCGCCGCCCAGGCGCTGGAGGCCGGGCCGCCGCCGCGGCGACTGGCCCCGGGAATCATGGGCCGGACCATGATGGTGTGGCTGCTCGGTTCCGGGGTGCCGGTCGTGGGCATCGGCCTGATGGCGTTCTTCGAGATGACCCTGCAGAACCTCACGCAGACGCAGTTCGCGGTCGGGGTGTTGATCATCTCGGCGGCTACCTTGATCTTCGGGTTCATCCTGTTGTGGATTTTCGCCTGGCTGACGGCGACACCGGTGCGGGTGGTGCGCGCCGCGCTCAAGCGCGTGGAGCAAGGCGACCTCCGCGGCGACCTGGTGGTGTTCGACGGCACCGAACTCGGGGAATTGCAGCGGGGTTTCAACGCCATGGTCGACGGGCTGCGCGAGCGTGAGCGCGTCCGGGACCTGTTCGGCCGGCACGTCGGACGCGACGTGGCACTCGCGGCCGAACGCGAGCGACCCAAGCTCGGCGGGGAGGAACGCCACGTCGCCGTTGTCTTCATCGACGTCATCGGCTCGACCAAGCTGGTGACCAGTCGTCCACCCGTGGAAGTCGTTCATCTGCTCAACCAGTTCTTCACGATCGTCGTCGAGGAGGTCGACCGTCACCACGGGCTGGTCAACAAGTTCGAGGGTGACGCGTCGCTGGCCATCTTCGGCGCACCCAACCATCTGGACTCTCCCGAGGACGAGGCCCTGGCCTGTGCGCGGGCCATCGCCGACCGGCTGGCCGACGAGATGACCGAACTACAGGCCGGTATCGGGGTGGCGGCCGGAACGGTGGTCGCCGGCAACGTGGGTGCCAAAGAGCGCTTCGAGTACACGGTCATCGGTGAGCCCGTCAACGAGGCGGCCCGACTGTGCGAACTGGCGAAGTCTCGTCCCGGAAAGCTGCTGACCACCGAGCAGACCCTGGACGGCGCCGGCGAGGAAGAGGCCCAGCGGTGGACGCTGGGTAAGAGCGTGAAGCTCCGTGGACACGATCAGCGCACCAAGTTGGCGTCTCCGGTGGAACCGGCGACGCCACGCCGCTGATTCCGGCCGCCACACGCCCCACCTGACATTGATGTCGGTTTTCCGCCAGCCTTGTCGCCCCAGGGGTGTAACTGTGGAAGCGTGCACGAGGATTTCGAACGCTGCTACCGGGCCGTCCAGGCCAAGGACGCCCGGTTCGACGGCTGGTTCGTCATCGCAGTCCTGACCACCCAAATTTATTGCCGGCCCAGTTGTCCGGTACGGCCGCCGTTCGCACGCAACGTGCGATTCCTGCCGACGGCCGCGGCCGCCCAGCGTGCGGGTTTCCGGGCCTGCAAGCGGTGCCGTCCGGACGCGTCTCCGGGTTCTCCGGAATGGAACATGCGCGGTGACGTCGTTGCGCGGGCCATGCGACTCATCGCCGACGGCACGGTGGACCGCGAAGGTGTGACAGGACTGGCCGCCCACCTGGGCTACACCACCCGCCAGCTGGAGCGGTTGCTGCAAGCCGAGGTCGGAGCCGGTCCGCTCGCGCTGGCCCGCGCGCAGCGGATGCAGGCCGCCCGGGTGTTGATCGAGACCACCGATCTGCCGTTCGGCGACGTGGCGTTCGCCGCCGGGTTCTCCAGCATTCGGCAGTTCAACGACACCGTTCGGCTGGTGTGTGACAGCACGCCATCGGAGTTGCGCAAGCGTGCCGCGGCGCGCTTCGGTACCGCCACGTCAGCCGGCGTGCTGTCGCTGCGGTTGCCGGTCCGGACGCCGTTCGCCTACGAAGGTGTCTTCGGACATCTGGCTGCCACTGCGGTGCCCGGATGTGAAGAGGTGCGCGACAGCACTTATCGGCGCACTCTGCGGCTCGCCTGCGGCAACGGTGTGGTGTCGCTGACGCCGGCGCCGGACCACGTGCGGTGTCTGCTGGTACTGGACGATTTCCGGGACCTCGCCGCCGCGACGGCCCGGTGTCGACGGCTGCTCGATCTCGACGCAGATCCCGAAGCCGTCGTGGAGGCGCTCGGCGCCGATCCGGAACTGGGTCCTGTCGTCCGCAAGTCGCCGGGTCAGCGGATACCCCGGACCGTCGACGAAGCCGAATTGGCCGTGCGGGCGGTATTGGGTCAGCAGGTATCGACCAAGGCCGCCCGCACCCACGCCGGCCGGCTCGTCGCCGCCTACGGTCAGCCGGTGGAGGACGCCGCGGGTACCTTGACCCACACGTTCCCCTCCGTCGAGCAACTGGCCGACATCGATCCGGTCCACCTGGCCGTCCCCAAGTCACGTCAGCGCACGGTGAGCGGGCTTGTGGAGGCTCTCGCTGCCGGCAGCGTCACCTTGGATCCCGGATGCGATTGGACGCGGGCACGCAGCCAGCTGCTGGAATTGCCGGGCATCGGGCCCTGGACGGCGGAGGTGATCGCCATGCGCGGGTTGGGTGATCCCGATGCATTCCCGGCCAGTGACCTGGGGCTGAAGCTGGCTGCCGAGCAGCTGGGCTTGCCGAAGCACGAACGCACATTGCTGGAGCACAGCGCCCGCTGGCGGCCATGGCGTTCCTACGCCACCCAACATTTGTGGTCCACCCTCGAGCATCCGGTTAACCATTGGCCACCCAAGGAGGTCGCATGATTCGCTTTCGCACAATCGACAGCCCGATCGGTCCGCTCACCCTGGCCGGCCGCGACGGAGTGTTGACCAATCTACGGATGGTCGACCAGACCTATGAACCCAGCCGCGCGGACTGGACTCCGGACGACAGCGGATTCTCCGAGGCGGTGCACCAACTCGACGCATATTTCGCCGGCGAGTTGTGCGATTTCGATGTGCCGCTGGACCTGCATGGTACGGAGTTTCAGCGGCGGGTATGGGAGGCGCTGCTCACCATTCCTTATGGCGAAACCCGGTCTTATGGACAGATCGCCGAACAGATCGGTGCGCCCGGCGCTGCGCGTGCTGTCGGATTGGCCAACGGGCACAACCCCATCGCCATTATCGTGCCGTGTCACCGCGTCATCGGGGCAGCCGGAAAATTGACGGGTTACGGCGGCGGACTGGATCGCAAACAAACGCTGCTCACTTTGGAGAAGCGGCGGGCGCCGGCCGACCTCACGCTGTTCGACTAATCCCCGCGCGAGCCGACGCAAAAGCCCCCTTTTCGATGTCGAATCGGGGGCTTTTGCGGCTACTCGCGCATGATAGCGCGTCTCTTAGAATGCAAAAACACCCCCAAATGAATGGGGGTGTTTTTGTGTATGTTCGGCGGTGTCCTACTTTTCCACCCGAAAAGGGCAGTATCATCGGCGCTGACAGGCTTAGCTTCCGGGTTCGGGATGGGACCGGGCGTTTCCCTGTCGCTGTGGCCGCCGTAACTCTATTTAAATTTGTGTTGGTGGGGGGTGTGGTGTCGCGACAAGTCTGTTTTACCAGATTCGTCGTGACGAGATAGTGGTTGCGATTGGTTGTGTTGGTAAGTTTTCGGCCGGTTAGTGCCAGTTCCCTGCACTCATTACTGAGCTTCCAGGTCTGGCCTATCAATCCAGTGTTCTGCTGGGGGCCTTATCCCTCCTAGAGGGTGAGAAACCTGATCTTGGAGAAGGTTTCCCGCTTAGATGCTTTCAGCGGTTATCCTGTCCGAACGTAGCTATCCAGCGGTGCTCCTGGTGGAACAACTGGTGCACTAGAGGTTCGTCCGTCCCGGTCCTCTCGTACTAGGGACAGGTTTCCTCAAGTTTCTGACGCGCGCGGCGGATAGAGACCGAACTGTCTCACGACGTTCTAAACCCAGCTCGCGTGCCGCTTTAATGGGCGAACAGCCCAACCCTTGGGACCTGCTCCAGCCCCAGGATGCGACGAGCCGACATCGAGGTGCCAAACCATCCCGTCGATATGGACTCTTGGGGAAGATCAGCCTGTTATCCCCGGGGTACCTTTTATCCGTTGAGCGACACCCCTTCCACTCAGAGGTGCCGGATCACTAATCCCGACTTTCGTCCCTGCTTGACTTGTAGGTCTCGCAGTCAAGCTCCCTTGTGCATTTACACTCAACACCTGATTGCCGTCCAGGTTGAGGGAACCTTTGGGCGCCTCCGTTACATTTTAGGAGGCAACCGCCCCAGTTAAACTACCCACCAGGCACT
>RXJD01000016.1 GCA_003987775.1 Mycobacterium sp. | reverse complement strand
CCGCGGTGAGGTCCAGCAGCCGCGACACCGACTCGCCAAGCGCGCCCAGCGCCTCGGCCCAGTCGTCCCGCGTGCTGCAACTCATACCCCAATTCTATTGGGGGACACCGACAAGTCGGACTTCGCGGGCTACTCCGAGTCCTCGGATTCCGGTGCCGGTTGCACCGCGCCGACCGCCTTGTTCAGCCAATGCGGCGCCAGCACCGAGATCGCTGTCGTTCCCGCCGTGGCGCCGATGACGCCCGACCAGGCCACCGGTCCCAGTGGTGTGCAACCGAAGAACTGACTCAGCACCGGCGTCTGGATGATGCCCACCAGCACGCCGGCGCTGCCCAGCGCCGTCGCCACCACCAGCGGGCTGTGGCTTCGGGTCATCAGGGTCTGCGTCAGCTGCGAGGTCACCAGTGCGGTCAAACCCATTGTCGCGGTTCTTCTCTCGCTGCCCGGCGTCCAGCGACCGATGGCCCAGGCGGTTGTCGCGCCGGCAGCGGTAATGACCCCGCGGTTGACGATCTGGCGCATCAGCGGCTCGTCGAGGGACGGGGCCGGCTGGGTCAGCAGTTGGCGCTGCAGCGCCCAGCGGGCCTCCTCGATCTGCTCCGCGGTGAGTTCCTCGTCGTCTTCGGGGTCGTCGTACTGGGACGTGACGGCGACCGCCAGGGCGGGGAACATGTCGGTGAGCAGGTTCACCAGCAACAGCTGCCGGGTCCCCACCGGTGCCCGGCCCTGCCCGAACGCGGTCCCCAGGATGGTGAACAACACCTCGCCGACGTTGCCGCCAACCAGAATGGTGACCGCATCGCGAACGCCGGCCCACATGTTGCGGCCCTCCACGAGCGCGTCGATCAGCACGCCCAGGTCGTCGTCGGTGAGCACGATGTCGGCCGCTCCCCGGGCGGCCGAGGACCCGCGACCGCTGACCCCGATCCCGACGTCGGCCATCCGGATGGCGGCGGCGTCGTTGGCGCCGTCGCCGACCATGGCGGTCACCCGGCCGGCGCGTTGCAGCGCCGCGACGATCTGCACCTTCTGCTCGGGGCTGACCCGCGCGAACACCTGGACGTCGGACGCCAGTTTGGTGTGCCCCTCGGCGTCGATGCTGGCGAACTCGGCGCCGGTCACCACCCGAACGTCCTCGGGCAGGCCGAGCTGACGGGCGATCGCACGTGCGGTGATGGGGTGGTCACCGGTGATCAGCACCACGTTGCGCTCGGCTTCCACCAGCGCCTCGATCAGCGGGCGGGCCGACGGTCGGGCGGTGTCGGCCAGTCCGACGTAACCGATCAGCTCCAGGTCGTGCGCGGCGGCGTCGACGGCGTCGGAATCGGTGTCGCAGTCGGTGGTGGGGAGTTCCCAGGGGCGCCGCGCGACCGCGAGCACCCGCAAACCCTGGGCGGCGAGGCTGTCCACCAGCGCCTCGGACTCGGGGGCGACGGATCGGCAGCGCGGCAGGATGGTCTCCGGCGCGCCCTTGAGCATCAGGACGGGCGCCGCGTCGTCGGGCTCCGAACCGATGGAGGCGGCGTAGCCGCGGCTGGATTCGAAGGGCACCTCCGCGAGGATGGTCCACGGCGAATCACCCTCGCCGTCAAGGGAACTCGCGGCCGTGATGATCGCCTCGTCGGTGGCGTGCGCGTGTCCCTCGCCGTCGTGCGGCTGCGTCGAGGCACGCGCGGCGGCACGCAGCACCGCGACGGCCTGCGGGTCGTCAGCCTCCGGGAACGGCCCGTCGGGGCCGATGCCCGTCGGTACCGAACGCACCACGCGCAGCCGGTTCTCGGTGAGGGTGCCGGTCTTGTCGAAACACACGGTGTCCACCCGGCCCAGAGCCTCGATGGCGCGAGGAGACCGCACCAGGACGCCGCGTGTCGTCAGGCGCTGAGCGGCGGCGAGCTGCGACAGGGTCGCCACCAGCGGCAGACCTTCCGGGACCGCGGCGACCGCGATGGCGACGCCGTCGGCTACCGCCTGCCGCAACGATGTGCGGCGCAGCAACGACAATCCGGTCACCGTCGCGCCGCCGGCCAGGGTGAGCGGCAGCACCTTGCTGGTCAGCTCCCGCAGCCGGGCCTGCACGCCGGCCGAGGTCTCGATGTCGGCCACCGCCGAGATCGCGCGTTGCGCCGCGGTGCCGACGCCGGTTGCGACGACGATCGCCCGCGCGCGTCCCGCGACGATCGTGCTGCCCTCGAACAGCATGCTCGCTCGTTCGGGGTCGTTGACGGCGACCGGATCCACCTGCTTATCGACGGGCAGCGACTCCCCGGTGAGGAAGGACTCGTCGACTTCCAGGTCGTCGGCAACGAGAATCCTGGCGTCGGCCGGTACCACCTCGGGGGCGGCCAGGTCGATGACGTCTCCGGGCCGAAGCTTCTTGGCGGACACGGTTGCGGTGCGGGTGGCGTGCTGGGCGGCCTCCAGCCGGCGCCGGGTGGTCGCCACCGCGGGCACCACGACGCGGCGCACCAGCTGATCCTGCTCGGCGAAGAGTTCCGCGGCCGCCGCCTCGGCCCGAAGCCGTTGCACGCCGCCGGTTATCGCGTTGACCGCCATGACTCCCGCGACCAGCAGCGCATCGACATTGCTGCCTACGATGGCCGATGCCGCCGCACCCACCGCCAGGATCGGAGTCAGCGGATCGCGCAACTCCACACGGGTGGCGGCCGCCAGCCTTCCCAGGGTCTGAGCCGGGCCGCGCAACGGAGCCACCACCGGTTCGTAGGACAAGTCGTCGAGCCGCCGGCGCCAGGTCGGGGTGTCGGACTCGATCGCCAGCGGACGCGACCCGCCGGCGAGGCGCGAGTAGACGATTTCGGGGTCCAGCGCGTGCCAGGCCGTCAACGGCTGCGGCGTGGGGTCGGGCAGCCGCAATACCCGCGCGGCCGACAGCACCCCGCCCAGCAGTGCCGTGGCCGCCGCGGCATTGACCGGATTGAGCCAGCGCCGGAAGGACGCCGGATTACTGGTTCTGCCGTCCTCACCGGTGACCAGCAACAGCCCCGCCAGAGTGGTGCCGCCCTGGGCCAGGTGCACGGCGGATTCACTGGCGGCACGGGCCACCGGCAGTGCGGACAGGATCCGTACCGCGGCGGCCAGGTCGGTTCCGGTGATGATGTCGGCGGTCCACGGCGTGGCCGCGCGCGGGTCGTCCAGGGCGACTCCGACGTCGGCGATGGCCAGTGCGGCCAGCGTGTCGGTGGAAGCGAAATCGCGGTGCAGCGCGGTGATCAGCAGTACCGGTCCACGGTCGGCCCGCAACTCGCGGACCAGCTTGAGCAGCGGCGTGCCGGGGGGATGGGTGGAGCCGACACTGGCGGAAAGGTCTTCGGTGCCGGCTACGTGGCGCAGCACCACCCGGGCGCCGGTGCGGTGGGCGGTCTGCATCAGCGGGATTGCGAAGGGGTCGACTTCCCACCCCACGTCCACGCTGCCCACCCGGTCGCCGTCGTTGATCAGTTCCGCGTGCTCGAGCCCCTGCGCCGGCGTGGCCGACGGTCCTTGCGACCGAATCCATTTCAGCCGCGCACCGATAGCGGGCAGTTCGTCGGGGTCGGGTTCGGGTGCCTCCTCGCCGTGCAGCAACGCGTCGGCGACCTCGTAGACGCGGTCGTCGTCCCAGCCCGGCTCGTCGCCCTGGGCGCGCAGAACCGCGCGGTGGTCGCCGCGCAGCGCGGCGCCGTCGATGACCACCACCTGCACCCGGTCCAGGCGGCGTAGCGCACCCGGATCGAGCAGCAGCAGCCCGGCGTTGGCCAGGCCGCGGCCGAGGGTGGTCGCGAACGCCTCGCGACCGACGTGCGCGGCCTTGGGCACTCCGGCCAGGATCGCCTCGGCCGCCTCGGCGGCGCCTCCGCCGGCGAACAGTGCGCCCGCCGCGGCGATCACCGAGCCGCTCGCGGCCTGGTCTACGTAGTTCTCGATCGGGCCTTTCATGGAGCCCTTGCCGGTGTCGATCGCGGCGTCGATGGCACCGTCCACCACGACGTGCGAGGCTTCACCCGCGGCGGCGGCGGCCCAGTTGTGCCGGGGGGTGTGCTCGTCCGCGGCTGACGAGAGGATGGGAACCACCGGCGCCTGCGGCCGGGCGGGCGAGGCGAGTTCGGGCTCCCGTTCCCGCCAACGCTGCCGGTGCGCCGCGGCTTCGGACAACTGCAGCCCGCGTTGCGTGAGATTCAGCAGCGGGGTCCCGACCGACTGGCTCAGTCCGTACGCAAGCGCCGTCGAACCGCTGAGGGCGATGTCGGTTCCGACGCGGCCCAGCCGGGACTCCAGCACGGCCACCACTCGCGGCTGATAGTTCATCAGCGCGGCAGCGGCCCGCGCGCTGCGCGGTGCCACGGGCAACCGGGTGAACCAGCCGGTGACGGCGGCGCCGACCGCGACGGCATCCATCGCCGCGGCCGTCAGTGGCACCAGAATCGCCAGCGGATTGCCCGGGTCCGCGAACGGTGCGGAATGTGGTGTGGGGCCGGTTTCGGCGGCGGTGAGGTCGGCGGCCACCGCCGCCGCCGTCTCGCGCACCTCGTCAAGGACGTCGTCGGCGTCGGCGTCCGGGGCGATTTCGATGACCAACCGGCCCAGGGCGCCTTCGACGTGGGCCTTGTCCACCCCGGCGATCCGGCGGACCGGCTCCTCGATCACCGGAGCGTATTCGTGCCAGCGGGGGAAAGGCAGCAGCGGATCGAGGTCCAGATGGACCCGTCTGCCGCTGTGCCAGCGCACCGGAGGCGTGACGGGTTCCGGGGCTCCGTTGACCGCGCTCCCGAGGCCGATCGCGCGGCCGGTGTTGCTGGCAACCGCCTGCACCACCGGCCCCACCAGGTCTGTTACCGGGCTCGTCAGATTCTGGACCGCTTCAACTGCACCCGCCGCCCCGTTGACCCCTGCCTGTAGCGCCTGAACTGCTCCACCGGTGAGAGTGCCGACAAGGTCGGCCACACCCGGTATCTTCATCCGTCACCCTTCGATCACGCCTATCGCGCCAATCCTCCCGGCGCCTCGAGGACCTGTCCACACGGCCCGGCGCAAAGCCGCTGGGTTACCGGGTGAGCGGCAAGCCAAACGCGGCGAACAGCGTCGGATCGAGGAAGACGGTCATCGCTGCGATCCCGGGTGTCCCAGCCCGGGAATCGCAGGTGAGGACCTGGATGGAATGGGCTGCCATGATGTTATCGGCGTTACGCCGGTATTCGGCGACCGCGGGCTGTGCGTTGGCGTGCGTCGGCATCATCACCAGATCGTCCGGAGCCCCGAAGGCACGGCGGGCCAGGAAGCCCACCACGTCATCGCGGCCGGTGAACCACTCCGGCATCGGCGGCATCTCGAGCCGGATGTCGTCGTGCAGCACCGAGGTCAGGGCGGCGATGTCGGCGTGCCGACGCCCGATCCCGATAATCCCAACGATCAACGGCCACCGCGGAGTTGAATTGTGCAATAAACAAATTGCGCGGTGGCCCCGGAGTGGCCACGCGTAGAAACAGGGGACTCGGGAAATCCGCCCTACAAATATCGGTGATTAGCCCGGCCGACGTGGTACCCGGCCGGGAACGACTTCTCGATGACCTGGAGATGGTGGTCCACCCGGGACTCCAGCTCAAGGACTACGCAGCCGTCGCCGACGGCCTTGGATTCGAGAACGATGTACCGCTGGCCGCCGTCGGTGATCGGGTCACCTGAATGCAAATTCTCGACGGGCACCAATTCGGGGGTTCCGTGTGACTCCACATTTGTCACAGTAGGTCAACTCGGCAGGCGAGGAAATAGCCTCAGGAGCCGGGCGGACCGTCCGGTTCGAGGTGCACTTCCGGCGGCAGCGGCAGCGGGGTGGGGGGCAATCCGCCCCCGAAAGATGCCTGGCGCACGCCGACGACAAGCGTCAATACGTACGTAGGCGGGGTGTCAGGCGGAAAACCCAGCACCCTCACGTCCTGGGGAATCGGGTCGGGCCGCAGGCAAATGGTCGCCAGCCCTCTGCCCGCCCAGTAATCGTCCTCGGGTCCCGGCAGCAGCCGGTAGTCGAAAATGGTGATGGTCGAACTGCCGATCACCCGCTTCTCGAACGGGATGTAGACACCCGGCAACTCGTAGGGATTTGCTGATTCCCGATAGCGGTTCTGGTTGGGGACGGTCCGCTGACCCTCCAGCTGCACGGCCACCCGTTGATGTCTGGGCGGACCGTCCGGGTACCAGGAACCGCTGATCTCGGCCCAGTCCCAGCCTGGGCTGGGCTGACAATCGGGCTCGCCGTAAGGAATCCAGTGGATGGGATCGCTGGGCAGCTGCACTTCCAGCAGGGCGCCCTTGGGGATGAGCTGGGGAACCCAGGTGCGGTTCCACCAACTCAGATTGTCCCGATGCTGTTGGTTGAAGCTGTACCGCCCTTGGTTCTCCATGGGTTGCTGAGACGGCTCAGCGGTGGCAACGCCGATAGCCGACAACGCCGCCAGGGTGAGCACGACAAACAGTGGACGGCGCATCGTCACTCCATGTCGTGGTGTTCGTGGTGTTCGTGCTGTCCAGGCGGGTCGATCTTCAGCAGGCCCATCATTCCTCGGTCCTCGTGCGGCAGGATGTGACAGTGGTAGACGGTCGTGCCCGTCACGTCCGGGCGGAAGTACATCCGCAGCGTGTAGCGGCCGAACGGCGGTAGGCGGAAGGTGTCCCACCACACGTCCGGCTCGGTCTGCCAACTCGTGTCGCCGTCCGGGATCCCGTGGATGTCGACGACCTGAAACGGGTTGACATGAATATGAATTGGGTGCTGGAAGACGTCTTCATTGATGAGCGTCCACTCTTCGATCGTGCCGGCCTCCACCTCGGCATCGACCCGGTGGTGATCGAACTCCTGGCCGTCGATGAGGAATTGCACTCCCATTCCGGTCCGGCCGGTGATGTCCCCGGAGAAGACCATGGTGCGGCGCCGGGTCACCGGGAGGTTCGGCATCCGCGGCGGTTCGACCAGAGTTGTGGGCATGCGGCTGGTGGTCGAGGCGCCGCGTACCACCAGCGTGCCCAACGGCATTGACGGGCGGGGACCGCCGGGGTGGCCCTGGTCGTAGGCCGCGGCGTAGACCCGGTAGCGGCCGGGCTCGCCGCCTTTGACGATAAACTCGGCCCGGTTGCCCGCGGCCAGCATGATGTTCTGTCGAGTTCTGGGCGCGGGATAAGGCGTTCCGTCCGTGCCGATCTGGTGCAGGGCGTGGCCTTCCACGTGCAACCAGATCGACCGGTGCGGGCACGCATTGAGCACTCGCCAGCGCTGCGCCTCGCCCGGTTTGATGCTGATATCCGGCAGAATCTGGCCGTTGAGCGGAAAGTACATCGACGACGGCACCGCGGGGATCGATTCGAACGGTGCGTGACCCGCCATCGGAACCACCACGGCAAAAGGCACCTCGGCGCTGTCGTCGGCGATCCACATCTCGTTGATGACGATGGTGCGCTCCCGCATCTCGGCGATCTCCGGTATCGCGTCGATGTCGCCTTCGACGATGATCGGGCCGCACAGCCCGTTCCACAGCTGGTGCGCTGTCGCCGTGTGGAAGTGGGGGTGATACCAGTGCAGACCTGTCGGCTGGTTCGCCGGGATGTTGTAGCTGTACTGGTGGTCTTGCAGCGGGCCCAGTTGCAGGCCGACGTTGTCACCCGGATCTTCCGGAGACACCTGCAAACCGTGGGTGTGCAGGTTGGTGTCAATCAGCTCCTGGACGATCGTTTGTCTTCTCTCCCAACGATTCCAGAAATCGTGCATGCAGGCACGCCGGGTGTCGTACCGCGGATCGTTGGACTTCGACGCGCAATAGGGCACCATGAACGCGTTGTTGGTCGGAATGCCCACCGGGACGATGCGGTTTTTCAGCAGAATCCGGAGGTTGTCGCCTTGGCGTATACGCAAGATCGGTCCGGGGAATTGCCCGTTGTACGTCTCCAGCGTCACCTGACGGCCACCCAGCTCGACGGGATTGGTCACCACCTCCAGCGTGTAGTCCAGCACGCCGTTTTCGCTGCGAACAGCATCCAGATCGCGAAGTTCTTCAGCCCCGGCCCGTGCCGGAGCGGCACTTCGCATCAGGCCCGCGCCGGCGGTCGCCGCCGCCAGCGCCAGGAATGTTCTGCGGTCCACCGTGCTTTCGCGCAACCGGCGCCGGATCAGAGCAGAATCCATTATGAATCCTTGGTTCACTGAGGACGTCGCGCAGAGCGTAACCTACGGTGCCGGTGCAAAGAACCCTGAAATATTTTTCCGTGTTATCGGCTCGGTGAGGCGGGCCATCGGCGACCATTCTTTTGAAATATCGTTCGCGTCAATATGCAGCCTGGTGTAGGCGGTTGAGAAACCTCGAAGTGTGCCGAGAAGGCCTAGTCCACAACGCAGGTGGGGCGTAGAGTCTCCCGTCATGATCGGGCGCCGCGAATGGATCGCGATCGTTTGCGTGGTTTGCGCCGCGTTCAACTCACCACTGTTCCTCGCGGTGGCATCGGCCGACCCGCATAATCCGCACACCGTGACATATACGGTCAAGGTCGACGCGCCCATTTCCGGTGCGCGGGTAATTTACATGGTCAACGACACCTATACGGCGACCGCTCCGCTGAGCGCTACCGGTCGCGAATTCACCACCAACACGATGCTCGCCGATTCGGCCAAAGCGGGCATGCAGGTGAGCATTCCGCCACCGTTTTCCGGAAATGTGCACTGCGAGATCAACGTAGACGGTCAGACCGCAACATTGGTCGATCAATTCGTGGCATCTTCGGTGGGTAATGGCGACGGGGATCCGAATTCCTATGGCGTTTTGGGCTGCGGCGCCTCCCCGCTTCCGGTGCCGCTGTGGTGGGCAAAGCTGTGCGACGCTTGGTGGTGTACCGACACTTCCTATCCGTCCGACGCTCGTGACCGGGCTCGCGTCGATGCGACCCGGGACTCCGACCCTGACCGCAGTCCCAGCTACCCGCGCCGCTAGATCGATTCAATGCTGAGCCCGCCTCCTCTGTAATCCGTTGCGGTACAACGGCAATACCTACCCCGCCGATTTCTCGGCGGGCAGTGGCTAAGGTGGGTAGGCGATGGAAACACACGAGACGCGGTCGCCGGCCGAAGCGCCGACCTGCTACCGGCACCCCGGCCGCCAGACGTATGTCCACTGCACCCGGTGCGAGCGGCCGATCTGTGGTGACTGCATGCGCAGCGCCGCCGTCGGCCATCAGTGTGTGGAGTGCGTGCAGGCCGGCGCCCGGACCATCAGGCCGGAGCGGACACGCTTCGGCGGTCGGGAACGCTCCGGTATGCCGGTCATCACCATCGCGCTGATCGCCGTCAACGTGCTGGCGTTCGTCGCCGAGATGGCGATCCCGGACGTGCAACGGCAATTCGCGCTGTGGCCGCCCGCGGTCGCCGACGGCCAGTACTACCGCCTGGTGACGTCGGCGTTCCTGCACTACGGCCCCACCCATCTGCTGCTGAACATGTGGGCGCTGTACGTCGTGGGGCCGCCACTGGAAATGTGGCTGGGCAGATTGCGATTCGGCGGATTGTATGCGTTGAGCGGCCTCGGCGGTTCGGTGCTGGTCTATCTGTTGTCCCCGCTCAATACGGCGACGGCGGGCGCGTCGGGGGCGGTGTTCGGCCTGTTCGCCGCGACGTTCGTGGTGGCCAAGCGGCTCACCCTCGACGTCCGCTGGGTGGTCGCGGTGATCGTGTTCAACCTCGTCTTCACGTTCGTGGTGCCCCTGGTGAGCTCGCAGCAGATCAGCTGGCAGGGACACGTGGGCGGATTGGTCGCGGGTGCGGTGGTTTCGGCGGCATACGTCTATGCGCCCCGGCAGCGACGGGATCTCATCCAGGCGGCGGCGACGGTCGCGATGCTGGTTCTGTTCGGGGTGTTGGTGTGGTGGCGCACGGCGTCGCTCCTTGCCCAGTTCACCTGACGGGGGAGTCGGCATGACCTGGTGGATCGCTCGCGCGGAACGAACATTGACCGAACAGGTGCCCGCACCGCCTGATCAGGTTCGCGACTACTACGTCGACCTGGACAACATCAGGCTGGTGCACCCGCTGATCGTGTCGGTCGAGCTGTTGTCCCGTACCGAGACGCCGGACGGCTACCGGGTGAGCTATGAAGTGGTGGACCGGATTCCGCTGGGGCCGGTCGCGATGAAGGTGACCTACCGGGCACGGCTCTACGTCCCGGTCAGCGGCGACGTGCAGACCGAGGCCGACCAGTCGCCCGGCGTGCGGCTGCGCGCGACGGTGGGTTTCGAGCCGATCGACGGCGGCACCCGGGTCACCGAACGGATCCGGTTCGCCGCGCCCCGGCCGCTGGCCGCGTTCACCGTCCGCGAGGCCGTCAAGGCACACGCCAAGATGCTCTACGGCATCCGGCATCACTTCGAAATGCGTTGATGCCGTTCAGGTCTTCCACTCGGAGTTCAACGCCCGCTCGGAAAGGTACCTGGTGGCGCTCCACCCGCCGTCGACGACGATGGTCTGGCCGTTGATGAAGGCACCACCGGGCGAGCAGAGAAACGCCACCGTGCCGGCGACGTCGTCGACGGTGCCCAGCCGCTGGTGCGGTGTCATCTCGACGTTGATCCGCCGGAACCGCTCGTCAGCCAGCCGGTGTTCGGTCATGGCCGTCTGAATGACGCCGGGAGCCACTGCGTTGCAGCGTATTCCCTGCGCCCCGTACTGGCAGGCGATGTGCGTGGTCATCGCGGTGAGCCCGCCCTTGGCCGCCGAGTAGGCCCCGCCGCGCATGCCGCCCACCACCGCGAACGTCGACGTGATGTTGACGATCCCCGAGCCGGGCCGCAGCTGCGGCAGCACCTCACGCACCAACCGGAACGGCGCGCGCAGCATCAAAGCCAGGAAATGGTCCAGGGATTCGTCATCGGTCTCGTGCAGAGGCTGGGGGCTGCCGATCCCGGCGGCGTTGACCAGGAAATCGACGCGGCCCCACTGGGAGATGGCGGCATCGACGATCCGGCGAGGTGCGTCGTCGTCGACGAGGTCGACCGCCACGGTCGCCACCCGTTCGGGGTCGCCGATCGCCGCTGCCAATTGGGCCAGTTTCGCCTCGTCCCGTCCCGTCCCCAACACGGCCATTCCCGACTCGGCAAGCTTTGCCGCGCAACCGAATCCGATCCCTCCGGTGGCGCCCGTCACGATCGCTACCTGCATGTCAGTGCTCCGCCTCCGTCAGCGCCGCCTTGATCTGATGCTTGAGCACCTTGCCCGCGTCGTTCTTCGGCAAGTCGTCCCAGATGACCACCTGCTCGGGAGCTTTGAAGCGCGCGACGCCGGACGCCCCCAGAAAGTCCGACAGGCTCGCCACATCCGGTCCCGGCGCAGCCCGCGGAACGACGACGGCGCACGCGCGCTCGCCGGTGCGTTCGTCGGGTAGCCCGACGATGGCGACCTCGGCGATGCCGGGATGGCCGGCCAGGACGTCCTCGACTTCCTTCGGCGAAATATTCTCGCCGTTTCGGATGATGATGTCCTTCGCGCGGCCGGTGACCACGAGGTATTCGTCGTCCACCCAGCGCGCCAGATCACCGGTGCGAAAGTAGCCGTCGGCGTCGAAGGATTCGTCTTCGTCCTCCGGATGCAGGTAGCCCACCAGCATCTGCGGCCCCCGCACGCGGATCTCCCCGTCCACCAATTTCACGTCGGCAATGCCGGGCCGCCCGTCGGTGCAGGCCGCGTGGTCGCGATTGCCCGGTGAACCGACCGTGGTCACCGGAACCTCCGTCGACCCGTACACCCGGGTGACGACGGCAGAGTCGAAATATGCTGCGGCCTTGCTGATCAAGGTCGGCGACACGGACGCCCCACCGCAGATGAAGACCTTGAGGTCGGGCAACCGGGTAGGCACCTTTTCGGCCGCCGAGAGCAGTTGATCGAGGAATGGTGTCGCGCCGGCCATATGGGTGCAACGTTCCGCGACCATGAGCCGCACCGCCTCGTCGGCGTCCCAGCGTTCGATCAGCACAGCGGTGACACCCAGCAGCAGCGGTGCCTCGAAGGCGTAGATCGAGCCGCCGATATGCGCGATCGGTGAGGCCACCAGGAACACGTCCCCCGGCTCCACCAGCCAGTGCCCGCCGATCTGGCGGAGCAGCGCATGGATCGAATTGTGGCTGTGCAGAACCCCTTTCGGTCGACCGGTGGTTCCCGAGGTGTACAGGATCATGCGTACGGCGTCGGGATCGGGCGCGGGCAGCGGCATGGGGGGCGAAACCAGTGAGTCGAACGGGATCTGACCCGCTTCGCAATCTCCACGCACCACAACGACATCCGGCGGCGACGTCAGCTCCGCTGTCACCCTGTGCAGCATCGCCGCGAAGTCATGGCGCCCGAATGCCGACGGAATGAACACCATCCGGCTGCCCGCGTCTTCGAGGATGAAGCGGAGTTCACGGTCCCGCAAAGACGGCAGGATCGGGTTGGCCACCATGCCCGCGAGCGTGCTGGCCAGGTAGATCACCGCGGCCTCGTGCCAGTTGGGCAGCATGAACGACACCACGCTGCCCGGCGGAACCCGCGACCGCAGGACGTGTGCGAGCGCCGTGGCCCGCCGGTGGAGGTCCGCACACGTCAGACGGTGCTCGCCGTCGTCCAGTGCTACCCGCTCGGGTGTGCGCGCGGCGGCCTCCCGCAGGGCGTCCGCCACTGTGCCGTCGATCCAGAGTCCCTGCGCGTACGCCGCCGCGGCCCGCTCGTCGTCCCAACGGAGCCACCGCCCGTCGATCAGTTTCCTAACCACGGACACGCCGCATTGTCATCGAATGACGGAATCGCGACGCCGGGTGCGTGTTGATGGTCACCTGGGCCACCCGATCATCCGAAGCGCGGTAGGTGCGCTGAACCTGTAACGCGGGAGTGCCCGGCTCGGCGTCCAGGTCGGTCGCGAGGTCGGCGGACAGCAGCACTGCGCTGATCTCCTGGTGCACCTCAACGATGCTGAGCCCGAACAGGTCCTCGATCAAGGGAAAGATCGGCCCTTCGTGGCGCTGCAGCAGGCGGCCGACCGCCGCGAACTCCCGGTTGATGTAGTACTCCGTGCGGCACAGCGTCGACTCGACGGCCTGGCGCGCCCCGCGAACCGACAGCCATTGCTCGCCGACGGCCAGGCCGGTGCGCGCGGCCAGGTCGTCATCGATGCTGACCATCGCGACGGACTCGATGGCGAACCGGGTACCGGACGCGAAATCGAGCAGGTCGTTGATCGACATGACATGCTGCACATAGGAATCCGCGGATGGCCGTGGCACGACGAGCGTTCCGGTACGCGGCCGGGATGACACCAGGTTGTCGTCACGCAGCCTGCGCAGCGCCTCCCTGACCGTGTAGCGACTGACCGCGAACCGCTCGCACAGTTCGTGCTCGGTCGGGAGTTGGGAGCCGACGGGATAAACCCCGTCCACGATCTCCTTGCGCAACGTGCGTGCCACCTGGAGGTAGCGGTGGTCGGCCAGCTTCGCGTCAGACATTGTGGCCCTTCATCTTTCCCGGCGCAGCGCCAGCACGCTGCCCTCGGCGTCAGCGGAAACGTACAGCGTGCCGTCAGGTCCGGCGGCGATGCCGGCGAACGGTCCCTGCGGTCCGGAGAATGGTGGCATCCCGCGCAGCGGCTTGGGCACGACACCCGGAGGCGCGCCGACCGGCAGGTCCGCCGCGACGGTGACCCGGGTCCCGTCGTCCAGGTCGACGGCGACGAGTTCCTTTGCGGCGGCGTCGACCACGAATACCTGCCGATCGAGAACGACCAGCCCCTGTGGCCGTTGCAGTCCCTCGATCACCGGCCGGGTGTCACCCAGCCTGACTACTCGCCCTGCCCCGGCCTCGGACACCAGGCAGGCCCCCTCGGGAGTGACGGCCACGCCGACGGGTTCGTGCAGACCCGCGGCCAGCACCTCCACCTCACCCGAGCGGATCCCCACCACCCGGCCCGCGCCCAGCTCGGCCGCCACGATCCCGCCGTCAGCGGTGACGGCGACACCATAAAGCTGGTCGAAACCCTGTGCCAGCACCTGGCTTTCGCTGCCCGCCGGCCGGTAGCGGGCGATCTCTCCGTTCGAGGTGGTGACGATGAACTCGCCGCATCCGGCGGCCGCCAGTCCGCGCAGAAATCCCGGGTAGCCCGGACTGAACAGCATTCCGGCGGTGCGCAGCGTGCCGTCTGCGAGCAGCGCGTAGCAGTATGTCCCGTCGGCGATGTAGAGGTTGCCGTCGGCACCGAACGCCAGGTCCAATGGCCAGTTCAGCCCGCCGTCCAGCACCGTCCGGGTCTGGCCGTCCCGGAAGATCTCGGTGATCTCCCCGGTGAAATTCGAGACGAACAACCGGTCGTCGGCGAAGGTCAGGTTGTCCAGTCCTGGATTGAGCTGCGCCAACATCTGCTGTCGCCCGGTACGCGGGTCGATGCGCAGTACCTGGCCGCTGTGCACCTGCGTCGACACGAGGAAGCCCTCGGAGTCGAATTTGACCGCGTCGGGCACGCCGAGATCACCCGCCACCCGTTGTGGCTCACCACCATCGGGGTCGATACGCCAGATCTCATTGGCTCCCATCACCGGGAAGTACAAGTACCCGTCCGGGCCCACCTCCATGGCGTTCGGTGACGGCACGTTCTCCAGCAGCAACGTGGGGGCGCCGCCGCTCCGGTCGAGTTCCACCAGGCGCCCCCCCGCGCGGCATTCGCCGACGAACACCCGGCCGTGATGGACGGTGATGCCGTTGGCAGACGGCAGATCGTCGCGCAGCACCCGGGTGCGGCCCGCGGTGTCGCGGACGCTCACCCGTCCGTCCATCACCTCGGTCGCATAGAGGTTGCCGTCGGGGTCGAACGCCACGTCATCGGGGGCGATGATGTCGCCACCCTTGGCGCTCACGGTGTCGAGGTGACCGGTGCGCAGGTCGAGCGCGCTGATCTGGCTGCCGGTGACCTGCGCGATGTAGATCCGGCCATCGGGGCCGGTGCGCAAACCGTTCGCCCCGAACAGCCGGCTGGGCTCGGTGAGCCGCGTCAGGGTCCAGCCTGCGGCAAGAGTCGCAGGCCGTGCGGCGCTGTAACGAGCAGCGTTCACCGGTCGGACGATAGCAATCATTGCCTGGTCCAGACAATAGCGACCAGCGTGAACACGATCGGCCTTGACGCGCAGACTGTCACGAGAGAATCATGCTCTCTAATGGATGCACGTCATTATCATGTCCGGACAATTGAATGAGCTCGGCGCTGCTGGGCCTTGCCGGCCGGGTCATCGTGGTGGCCGGGGCCGCGGGCGGCGGTATCGGCACCACGGTGACGCGCATCGTCGCGGAAGCCGGCGCGACCGTGGTCGCGGTCAGCCGTGGCCGCGACAATCTCGATCGACACATCACGCCGCTGGTGGACGAAGGATTGGCGGTGGTTCCGGTTGCCGCCGACGTGTCCACCGATGCCGGGGTGGCTGCGGCCATGGAGGCCGCCACCCGTGCCGACGGACAGCTCTATGGTCTGGTCAACGTCGCCGGTGGCGCGGATCCCTCGACGTGGATGCCGTCCACCCGGGTGACGCGCAGCGACTGGCGCGAGTTGTTCACACAGAACCTGGAGACGATGTTCTTCACGAGTCAGGCCGTGGCGGCAGAACTCAAGCGCCGCAGGCTCCCCGGCTCCATCGTGTCGATTTCCTCGATCAGCGGGATGAACACCGCGCCCTTCCACATCGCCTACGGCACCGCCAAGGCCGCGATAGTCGCCGCGACCCGGACCATGGCCGCCGAGTTGGCGTATGACGATGGCGGACAGGCCATCCGGGTCAACGCCGTCGCGCCCGGCGTCACTGCGACGCCGGCATCGCAGACCTACACCGACGACGATCCGCACCGGGACCGCCGTGCCATCGCCATGGGTCGGCGTGGCCGCCCCGGCGAGGTGGCCGGTGCCGTCCTGTTTCTGCTGTCGGATCTGTCCACCTATGTCACCGGGCAGACGCTGCTGGTCGACGGCGGCCTGAATCTCAAATGGGGACATCTGGGAGCGGACAACACCTCGCTGTTCCTCAAGGACGACTCCTTCCGTGACGCGATCAAGCGGTGGGACTAGCAGGAGGTGAGATGGACGACGAATTGACGGCCCCGGTCACGATCGGCGTCGAGGCCTACCTTTCCGAGGACTATGCGCGCGCGGAACGGGACAGGTTGTGGCGCAGGGTATGGCAGCAGGTGGGCCGGGTGGAGGATCTGCCCAAGGTGGGCAGCTACCTGACCTACGACATCCTCGACGACTCGATCCTGGTGGTGCGGACCGGCCCTGACACTTTCAAGGCGCACCACAATGTGTGCGTACACCGCGGCCGCCGCCTGGTGGACACCCCCGCCGGCGCCAAAAGCGCGTGCGGGCAGAAGAAGTCATTCGTCTGCGGCTTCCACGGCTGGACCTACGGCCAGGACGGCAGCTGCATCCACGTCCCCGAACGGGCCGACTGGCAGGGCGCGCTGACCCCGGAGAACACCCACCTGGGCATGGTCCACGTCGACACCTGGGGCGGCTGGATCTGGATCAACATGGACCCCGCAGCCGAGCCGTTGCGCGACTACCTCGAGCCGGCCGCGACCATGCTGGATCCGTTCAATCTGCAGGACATGCGCTGCAAGTGGCGAAAGTGGCTGCATTTCCAGTGCAATTGGAAGGTCGCGATGGAGGCCTTCAACGAGACCTACCACGTCGCGACCACACATCCCCAGTTCAACAAGTTCGGCAACTTCCGCGGCTGGGCGGCCGCGCACGGCAGGCACAGCAACATCGGTTATGACGCACCGAAGGATCTGGCCGAGACCAAATCCAAGATCCGGCTCGGCACCGGGGCGGACCCCCGCGTGTCCACCGCCGAAATGCAGCTCTACACGCTCGAGGAGACCAATGCGACCACCACCAGGACCTTGGTGGACGCGGCACTGCGACTCGTCGACGAGTTGCCGCAGGACGCGCCGGCCGACCGGGTGCTCGATCATTGGCTCACCTCGGCCCGCAACGACGACGCTGCGCGCGGCGTGATCTGGCCGGCCATCGATCCCGAGCACCTGGCCAGCAGCGGCACAGCCTGGCAGATCTTCCCGAATTTCCAAATCGGCCAGGGCCTGACCACCGCGTTGTGCTACAGCGCGCGGCCGCACGGCTATGACCCCGACCAGTGCATCTTCGAAGCCTCCTGCTACGAGCTGTACCCCGAAGGCGAAGAGCCGCAGACCGAATGGGTGTACGCACCGCCGGATGACCCGAACTGGCGCAGTGTGCTGCCGCAGGACTTCTCCAACATGGCCGCGGTGCAGCAAGGGATGAAGTCGCTCGGTTTCCGCGGGCCGAAGCCCAACCCCTACATGGAACGCAGCACCGCAAACCTGCACCGCAACCTCGCGCAGTACATGGGGACCGGCGCCCCGCAACCATTGGCAACAGAGACGGAGATACAACGATGAAGGTCAATCTCGGCTTCGGAGCGCACAACTCGCAGGACTGGGAGCGCGTGCTCGCCGAAGACTTCAGCCGGCCACCGACCACGCCGGATTGGGAGTGCGTGCAGAGCACCCTGGCCATCGCCGATCTGGCCGAACCGCTCGGATTCGACGGCATCTGGATGCCGGAACACTGCGGGACACCGTATGGCATGACGCCCAACCCCATTCAGGCGTTGAGCTACTTCGCCGGCCGTACCGAGCAGATCAGCCTGGGCACCTTCGTCGTGGTGGCGCCGTGGTGGCATCCGGTCCGCCTGGCGCATCAGATCGCCTATCTCGACATCATCTCCAACGGCCGCTACGACACCATCGGGATCGGGCGCGGAGTGTCCAAGGGTGAGTTCGACGCCGTCGGCGTGCCGCGGGAGGAGAGCCGTCAGCGGTTCAACGAGACGTTGGACATCCTGCAACTGGCGCTCTCCGGTGAGCGGTTCTCCTACGAGGGAGAGATCTTCCGGGTGCCGGAGATGTCGCTTCGGCCCGAGCCGCGCAGCACCGACCTGTTCTCCCGCATCTACAGCTCGTCCTCGACCGCGGAGTCACTGGAAATCCTCTCCCGGCGCGGCATGGTGCCGTTGTTCGTGGGAAACAAGCCCATCGAGGACGCCGGCCGGGAAGTGCAGCAGGTGAACATCTTCCGCAAGGAGGAGGGGCTGCCGCCGTGCCAGCCCAAGAACGTCATGTTCATGTACTGCGTCTCAGACGCCCGGAACGCCGCGAAATCGGAGGAATGGATCTGGACGGCCAACCGGGACGTGACGGTCCATTACGGCTTCGCCGACGCGTCGAACTTCAAGGGTGTCAAGGGATACGAGGCCTATGCGGCGCGGGAAGCCACCGCCACCGCGGTGCTGGCATCCTCGGTCACCACGGACGCCAAAGGTGCGCCGAAGACGCCGGGCTATCACGCCTCCAACCTGCTGATCGGCACGCCGGACGAGATCTATCACCGGATCGTCGCTGCCCAGGAGGCATGCTCGTTCGCCGAGCTGACCATCGTCCCGCAATTCGGCACCATGCCCTATGACGAGGCGATGGACAGCACTCGCTTGTTCGCCGAAGAGGTGCTGCCGGCCGTGCACGACATGGCGGCGCCACTGCATGCCGCGGCATTACCGGAGAATGCGTTGGCATGACCGGCATTTCCGACTGCCCGCCGACCGCGACACCTGACGACATCGACCTGCCTGCGCTGCGTGAGAAGTACCGGCGGGAGCGTGAAAAACGGCTGCGCCCAGAAGGTTCCCGGCAGTACATCGAACTGGTGGACGACTTCGCCGGCTTCTACGAGATCGACCCGTACTCGCCCGATCTGGTCCGTGATCCGATCTCCGCCGACATCGACGTGGCGGTGCTCGGCGGGGGTTTCGGCGGCCTGCTGTGCGCCGCTCACCTGAAGAAGGCCGGTGTCGACGACGTCCGAATCATCGAACTGGGCGGCGACTTCGGTGGTGTGTGGTATTGGAACCGTTACCCCGGCCTGCAATGTGACAACGAATCATACTGTTATATACCTCTTCTGGAAGAGCTGAATTTCATACCGAGTAAGAAGTTCGCTGACGGCACCGAGATCTACGAGCATTGCCGGCGCATCGGGAAGCATTACGGGCTTTACGATTCCGCGCTGTTCTCCACTCAGGTGCGGACACTGCACTGGGATGACGACATTCAGCGCTGGCGGGTCGGCACCAATCGTGACGACGATATCCGGGCACGGTTCGTGGTGGTCGCCTCGGGGCCGTTTCACCGACCGAAACTGCCGGGCATCCCGGGGATCAAGGACTTTAGGGGACACAGTTTCCACTCGTCGCGCTGGGACTACGGCTATACCGGCGGGGACGCCACCGGCGGGCTGACCGGTCTGAGCGACAAGCGGGTCGCCGTCGTGGGCACCGGGGCCACCGCCGTGCAGATCGTGCCGTTCCTGGGCCGATACGCCAAGCATCTCTACGTGTTTCAGCGCACCCCCTCTTCGGTTGGGGTGCGCAACAATACGCCGACCGATCCGGAATGGGCGCGGTCGCTGCGGCCGGGTTGGCAGAAGGAACGTCAGCGCAACTTCCATGCCTGGACGTTCGAGGGAATGGCGCTGGGGCAGCCCGACCTCGTCTGCGACTTCTGGACCGAGCTCGGCCGCAACACGGCCGCCCGGGTGCTCGCCCTGCCGGATCCGGCGACCATGACCCCCGAGCAGTTCATGGGCATCCGCGAGGAGGAAGACTACAAGCTGATGGAGCGGCTGCGCCGCCGGATCGAGGATATCGTCGACGACCCGGAGACCGCCGAGGCGCTCAAACCCTACTACCGCTTCCTGTGCAAACGACCGTGCACCAACGACGACTATCTGCCTACCTTCAACCGTCCGAATGTCACCCTGGTCGATGTCTCCGGCACCAAGGGCGTCGAGCGCGCGACGGCAAACGGGTTGGTGGCAAACGGGATCGAATACGAGGTCGACTGCATCATCTATGCGAGTGGATTCGAGATCACCACCGAACTCCGGCGCCGCTACTCGATGGAGACGATCGAAGGCCGAAACGGGCTGTCGCTGTTCGACCACTGGCGCGATGGTTACCGGACGTTGCACGGCATGACCAGCCGCGGGTTTCCGAACCAGTTCTTCACCGGCTTCACCCAGGTCGGCATCTCGGCGAACATCGCCGCCAACTACGAACTGCAGGGCGAGCACATCGCCTACGTCATTGCGGAAGCCCTGGCGCGCGGCGCGACGACGGTGGAACCCAGTCAGCAGGCGCAGGACGCGTGGTGCCGAACCATCCGGGAGACCGCAATCGACAACAGCCAATTCGATTCGGAATGCACGCCCGGTTATTACAACAACGAAGGTGGCGGCACCGAGGGAATCCGCTCACATCTCGGAGAACCGTACGGACCCGGCTTCTACGCCTTCGGCGACCTGCTCGCGCAGTGGCGCGCCGCGGGCGACCTGGACGGTCTCGAACTGCGATGACCGAACTGAGATTCGACGGCCGGGTTGCCGTGATCACCGGTGCTGGCAGAGGCCTCGGACGTGAATACGCCCTGATGCTGGCCGCCCGCGGCGCGAAGATCGTGGTGAACGACACCGGCGGCACGCTGACCGGTGACGGCACGAATGCCGTACCGGCGCAGGAGGTTACGGCAGAGATCAGCGCGGCCGGCGGTACAGCGGTCAGCTGCGCCGAGTCGGTGACCACCCCGGCGGGCGGGCAGGCAATCATCCAAACGGCGCTCGATCACTTCGGGCGCGTCGACATCCTGATCCACAACGCAGGCAACGTCCGGCGCGGCTCGCTGAAGGAGCTGAGCTACGAGGACTTCGACGCCGTGCTCGACGTCCATCTGCGCGGCGCGTTTCATGTGGTGCGTCCCGCATTCCCGCTGATGTGTGAAGCCGGCTATGGCCGTATCGTGCTGACCTCCTCGATCGGTGGTATGTACGGAAACCACGGCGTCGCCAGTTACGCCGCCGCCAAAGCCGGCCTCATCGGTCTGTCCAATGTCGTGGCGCTCGAAGGCGCGGCGGAGGGCGTGCTGTGCAACGTCATCGTGCCGTCCGCGGTGACGAGAATGGCCGAAGGACTCGATATTTCGGCCTATCCGCCGATGGGGGCCGAGTTGGTGGCGCCCGTGGTGGGGTTTCTCGCGCACGAGTCCTGCCCGATCAACGGTGAAGTGCTGATCGCCATCGCCGGCCGGGTGGCCCGCGCGGTGGCCGCCGAGACTCCGGGTGTGCAACGGTTGGCCTGGACCATCGAGGATGTCGCCGAACAGCTCTATGCCGTGCGGGATCTCAGCGCGCCGCTGGTCTTCCCGGCGGTTCCGAACGGTCACGCCGATCACATCCGGTACAGCTTCGAGTCAGCGGCGTGGGCGATCAAGGAGAATGCCCACCATGTCTGACTCCAAGTCGTCGAAGTCCGGGCCGCTGGCGGGCGTGCGCGTCGTCGACCTCACCGCGATGGTGATGGGCCCCTACTGCACCCAGATCATGGCCGACATGGGTGCCGACGTCATCAAGATCGAACCCCCGCAGGGTGATGACACCCGCTACGTCTCGGTAGGGCCGGCACCCGGGATGAGCGGCGTCTTCGTCAATGTCAATCGCGGCAAACGCGCCATCACCCTGGATCTGAAGTCCGACGCCGGCCGGACCGCCCTGCATGCGCTGATCGAACGCGCCGACGTGTTCATCCACTCGATGCGGGCCGCGGCGATCGGGCGGCTCGGACTGAGCTACGCCGAGGTCGCCGCCCTCAACAGCGCGATCGTCTACACCAACTGCTACGGCTACAGCCGGCGCGGGCCGAAACGGGACCTGCCGGCCTACGACGACACCATCCAGGCCGCCTGCGGGTTGCCGTCCGTGCAGCAGCAGCTGACCGGTGAAGCCAGTTATGTGGGGACGATCGTGGCCGACAAGGTCGCCGGCCTGACGGCGCTCTACGCGACGATGATGGCGCTCTTCCATCGGGAACGCACCGGTGAGGGTCAGGAGGTGGAGATCGGCATGTTCGAGGCGATGGCCTCGTTCATGCTGGTCGAGCATGCCAACGGCGCCATGTTCGATCCGCCACTGGGTCCCGCCGTCTACCCCCGCACGGTGGCGCCCAACCGCCGGCCGTACCGCACCAGTGACGGCTACCTGTCGGCCCTGATCTACAACGACAAGCACTGGGCCGCGTTCACCGATGCCGTGCAGCCCGCCTGGGTCAGCGAGGATTACGCCACGCTGGAGGGCCGCGCCGGCCGGATCGACGCGATCTACGCATTGCTCGCCGAGACGTTCGCCCAGCGCACCACCGCGGAATGGCTGGACCTGCTCCGCGAGCTGGAGATACCGGCGTCAGCGCTGTCGTCTCCGGCCGAACTGTTCGATGACCCGCAGCTCGATGCGGTCGGGTTCTTCGAGACGGTGGACAGCCCACACGGCCCGGTACGGTTCCCGGGCGTGCCGACCTGGTTCTCCCGCACACCCGGCGGCATCTCGGGTCCCGCGCCGGGTTTGGGGGCACACACCTCCGAGGTGCTCGGAGAACTGGGCCTGAACTGCATCGATGCCGGTGTCGACAGCGGAGCCGCCGGATCGGCATAGGACCGTGACATCGGCTACATTGATGGATCGTATGCACTGATGTATCTTTCGCTTAGCGGCCTTTGGGCTGGGGCAGACGAAAGGAAGACGGGCATGCGCAACTACGAAGCGGAACTGACGACCACGCTGCAAGGGCTATCGGTCAGTCGGGTCGACGGAGTGCTCTCGGTGACGTTCGACCGGCCGGAAAGTCTCAACGCGCTCACCGTGCCGGTGCTGTCGGGTCTCGCCGACCTGCTGGAGGCCACGGCGACCGACCCCGAAATCAAGGTCGTGCGACTGGGTGGTGCGGGCCGCGCCTTCAGCGCCGGAGCCAGCATGAACGTCGACGACTGGCACGGCGTCGGCTCGGCGATCAACTTCGGCGAAGAAGGGAATCGGGTGGTGCGCGCCATCACCGCGATGCCACAGCCCGTCGTCGCCGTCGTGCAAGGCCCGGCCGCTGGAAACGCCATCTCCCTGATCCTGGCGTGCGACCTGGTGCTGGCGGCCGAGACGGCCTATTTCACGCTGGGAGTCACCAGAATGGGCCTGATGCCCGACGCCGGCGCTTCGGCGTCACTGGCGGCGACGATAGGCCGCGGCAGGGCGATGCGCATCGCGTTGCTCAACGAGCGACTGTCCGCGGCTGAGGCACTGACGTGGGGTCTGATCAGCGCCATTCATCCACCAGAGCGACTCGACTGGGAGGTGGCCAAGGTCATCCGGGCGCTGCTGACCGGTCCGTCGGCCGCGTTCGCGGCCACCAAGGCGGCGATCAACGCGGCCAGTCTGGACGGGATTGAGGTTGCGTTCGAACGCGAGCTGCAAGGACAGGCGATCCTGGTGCAGTCCGACGACTTCATCGAAGGAGCGTCGGCATTCCACCAGCGGCGCCCCGCCGCCTTCACCGGCAGCTAGCCCCGGCGCGGCAAATCCGTTGCGGTTCTTCGGCAATTCCGCGTGTCGTACGCCGATTCCGGCCGCGCCGCCCCTAAAATTTCTCGGATCAAGAGGAGGGGCAGCGACGTATCGGCATCACATTCGGCGCCGGACGAGGACGTGGTCAGGGCGCGCTGACAGCGAAAACCGAGCCGGGCGGAAAGAATCCCGCACCGGCACGTTCTGCACCCAGGTCTCGATGGGTTGCTCCCGTGCGGCGGGCCGGCCGACGGGCGGCGTGGGACCGGGGGGACCGGCCTAGCGGCATCCCCGCGTTGGACGGCCTGCGTGCCGTAGCCGTCGTCCTGGTGCTGATTGGGCACGGCGGTGTTCCGGGTGTCGGTGGCGGCTTCATCGGCGTGGACATCTTCTTCGTCCTCAGCGGATTCCTGATCACGTCGTTGTTGCTCGACGAATTGGGACGCTCCGGTCGTATCGACCTCACCGGCTTCTGGATACGGCGTGCGCGCCGCCTGCTGCCGGCCCTGGTGCTGATGGTGCTCACCGTGGGCGTCGCCCGCGAGTTTCTGCCCTACCAGTCGCTCGACGGTTTGCGCGGGGACGCGATCGCCGCCTTCGCGTGGGTGGCCAACTGGCGGTTCGTGGCCCAGAAGACCGACTATTTCACCCAGGGCGCGCCGTCTCCGCTGCAGCACACCTGGTCGCTGGGGGTGGAGGAGCAGTACTACATCGTCTGGCCGGTACTGCTGATCGGGATCACCTTGATCTTGGCCGCGCGGGCCCGGCGCTACTTCGCCAAGATCACCGTCGGTCATGTTCGGTTCGCCGCCTTCGTGATTGCCACGCTCGGTGCGACGGCCTCGGCCGCGGCCGCGATCGTCTTCACCTCCGACACCACCCGCGACCGGATCTATTTCGGCACCGACACCCGCGCCCAGGCGCTGCTGGTGGGTGCCGCGGCGTCAGCCCTACTGGTCAGAGACTGGTCGGCGCTCAACCGTGGGTGGTGCCTGATCCGGACCCGCTGGGCACGCCGGGTGGCACGGGCACTGCCGGTTGCCGGTCTGGCTGCGCTGGCGGCGCTGACGCACTACGCCTCGGGTAGCGCAAGCGAGTTCCGGCACGGGCTGCTGATCGTGGTGGCCATAGCCGCCGTCCTGGTGGTCGCCCCGGTGGCACTCGAGCAGCGGGGAATGGTGGCGCGGGTGCTGGCCTGGCGCCCGCTGGTGTGGCTGGGCGCGATCTCCTACGGCGTCTACCTGTGGCACTGGCCGATCTTCCTGGTGCTCAACGGTGAACGCACCGGATGGTCGGGACTCAACCTGTTCGGCGCCCGCTGTGTGCTCACGCTCGCGGTGGCCGGAATCTCGTATTGGGCGATCGAGCAACCGATCCGGCGCTGGCGGCCGCAACGGGTTCCGCTGTTGCCGTTGGCCGCGGCCACCGTGGCCAGCGCTGCCGCGGCGACGATCCTGGTGGTGCCGGTCGGCACCGGCCTGCACGAAGTCGGGCTGCCGCCCGGGGTTTCCGCGGTGGCGGCGGTGTCGCCCTCACCCCCCATCGACAACCGGCCAGCGCCAGGTCCGCGAGATCCCAATCAGCCGTTCACCGTTTCGGTGTTCGGTGATTCGATCGGCTGGACGATGATGCACTTCCTGCCGCCCACACCCGGGTTCCGGTTCATCGACCACACCGTCATCGGGTGCAGCCTGGTGCGCGGCACGCCGTACCGCTACATCGGTCAGACGCTGGAGCAGCGACCCGAATGCGACACCTGGCCGGGCCGCTGGGCAGCCCAGATCGCCCAGGACCGACCGGATGTCGCGCTCCTGGTCATCGGCCGTTGGGAGACTGTCGACCGGGTGAACGAGGGCAAGTGGACCCACATCGGCGACCCGGCGTTCGACGCGTACCTGAACTTCGAATTGAATCGGGCGCTCGACATCGTGGGCTCGACCGGGGTACGGGTGATGGTCGCCACGGTGCCCTACAGCCGCGGCGGTGAGAAACCGGACGGACGGCTGTACCCGGAGGACCAACCGGACCGGGTCAACCAGTGGAACACCATGTTGCGCAACGCAATCGGACAGCGTCCGAAGGTCGGTATCGTCGACCTCAACAAAAAGCTCTGCCCGGACGGCGTTTACACCGCCAAGGTCGACGGCATCAAGGTCCGCAGCGACGGTGTGCACCTCACCCCGGAAGGGGTCAAGTGGATGTTGCCCTGGCTGGAAGAGTCGGTCCGCTAACCGGTCCAGCAGCTCAATTCCATGCTGTCAGTGGCCCGCACCGGGAAGTTGAAGCTCACGTAACCGTTGCCCGGATCGCGCACGTAATCCAGATACGGCCTGAGGTCGGCCGACTCGGTGTTGTCGGCGACCACCAGTGCACCCGGGGACAGCGACGGTTGCAGCAGTTTGATCACCGGCAGGTACAGGTCTTTCCACCCGTCCAGCAGCACGAAGTCCACCGGACCGTGCAGGTCGGCCAGGGTGGACAGGGCGTCGCCCTCCAGGATGGAGATCACCCCGTCGAGCCCCGTCTCGGCGAATGTCCGCTTGGCTGCGGCAATCTTGCTGTCGCTGAGCTCGGTCGTGATGACGGTGCCGCTGCCGTTGTCCCGCACGGCCGCGGCCAGATGGATCGCGGAGATGCCGAAGGACATCCCGAATTCGACGACCGTCGCCGGACGGCTACCCCGCACCAGCGCGTAGAGCAGCTGACCGGCTTCCGGCGTCACCGGGATGTAGAACTCGCTCATCGCCTCGGTACGCTCGGCCGCCGTCATCGGGCGGTCGAAATCGCCGCTCCTCGCCTGCAATTGCGCCATCTGGTCCTGCGCGGCGCTGTACATCCGCTCCAGCGTCGAAGCCACCGCGGGATCCTGCAACGTGTTTGCCATACCGCCGAGGGTAGGCGCTTGCCGTGACTACCGCGTTTGACGTGCTGGGATCGCAGTGCCACCATGGGACCTGCAAGCACCTCGGTAGGTGAGGCGTCTGCATGGATACAGGCCACTGACCCCGAACGTCGAAAGACGCCCCGGGTCAGGACAGCTCTTCCCGGCTTAAGGGTTGAGCCCAAGTGGCTTCCGGTCTTCGGCCCGGATACGCCGTGCAGTGCCAAAGCTCCGACGAGAGGGGTGCGCTCGACGTTCTGTCGGGCGTTCGCGTCTCTCTGTGGTGGATATGGTGACACCCGCGTGTGTCCTGGCCGTGAGGGGGTGAGGGCGAGATGAGTCCCGGCGATAGTCCGTATCTGAAATCCATCCTGTCCCGATCCGGCTCCGGCATATCCGCCGGCTGAGATACTGCCGCGCGCCAGACGCGAGCCAGTCGGGCTATCCGTCAGGAGTAGTCCAATGACCAACGTGACTTTCGCCATTCGCCGCTGGGCCGGCGCATTGAAGGCTTCGCTGCACATGACCGCCCAAGAGCGCGCCGACGCCTACGTAGCGCGGAGCCCCCTTGCGGTGCTGGCGGTCTAGGGCATGACGTCGCTCTCAAGCCCTCGTCCAGTGCTGCCCGCGGTGGCCGAACCTTCGGTGCTGGATCGCGCGCACACCGGCGACATCGTCGGTGCCTTCGGCCGTATCGGCCGCGACGGCCACGTCAACGGACGCTGGCGTCGGCTGCGGACTCTGCTGGTCATCAGCGGTCCCGGCCTGATCGCGATGGTCGGGGACAACGACGCCGGTGGCGTCGCGACCTACGCGCAGGCCGGCCAGAACTACGGGATGGCCCTGTTGTGGACGCTGGCGCTGCTGGTTCCGGTGCTGTACGTCAACCAGGAGATGGCGCTGCGGCTGGGCGTGGTCACCCGAGTTGGGCACGCACGCTTGATCTTTCAGCGGTTCGGGAAGTTCTGGGGCGCATTCAGCGTCGGTGATCTGTTGCTGCTCAACGCACTGACGATCGTCACCGAGTTCATCGGTGTGTCGCTGGCGCTCGGGTTCCTGGGTTGCCCGAAGAGCGTCGCGATCCCCGCCGCCGCCGTGTTGCTGTTCGCGGTGGTGGCCGGGGGATCGTTCCGCCGCTGGGAAGCGTTGATGTTCCTGCTGATTGCGGTGAACGTGGTGATCATCCCGATGGCGCTGCTGGTGCGTCCGACCTGGACCGCCACAATCGGCGGGCTGACGCCGCAGTTCCCGGGCGGGCTCAACTCGACGGTGCTGCTGTTGGTCGTCGCGATCGTGGGCACGACGGTGGCGCCCTGGCAGTTGTACTTCCAGCAGTCAAACGTGGTGGACAAGCGCATCACCACGCGCTGGATCCCTTACGCGCGTGCCGATCTCGCGCTGGGCATCGTCGTCGTGGTGGTCGGGGCGACGGCTCTGATGGCGGTGACCGCCTTCGGATTGGCGGGAACCCCCGATGCCGGCAACTTCACCGACGCAGGTGCGGTGGCCGCGGGTCTGGCTCAGCACTGCAGCAGGACCGTCGGCGTGTTGTTCGCGGTCATCCTGCTCGACGCATCACTGATCGGCGCCAACGCGATCGGGCTGGCCACCACGTACGCCGTCGGCGACGCACTCGGCAAGCGGCATTCGTTGCACTGGAAGATCACCGAGGCGCCATGGTTTTACGGCGGTTACGCGCTGCTGCTCGCCGTGTCGGCGGCCGTCGCGTTCAGCCCGGACCATGTGCTGGGCCTGATCACGCAGGGCGTGCAGGCTCTGGCGGGTGTGGTGCTGCCGTCGGCCACCGTGTTCCTGGTGTTGCTCTGCAACGACCGCACGTTGCTGGGGCCGTGGTCAAACAGCCTGCGGCAGAACATCGTTGCCTGGACCATCGTGTGGAGTCTGGTACTGCTGTCGCTGGCGTTGACGGCCGCGACCCTGTTTCCGCGGCTGTCGACGTCGACCATCGGGATCGGGATGGGTGCCGGTGTGTTGGTTGGCATTCTCGGGGGTGTCGTCACGGTCCTCTCGAATCGTCGGGACCCGACGCCGCGGCTGACCCACGCGGAGCGCGCGCAGGACCTCAACTATTGGCAGACACCGGATCTCGCGACACTCGAGCGCCCGGTGATGTCACCCACGCGGCGCGCGGGCCTGTTCACCCTGCGGGCCTACCTGGTGGTCGCCGTGGTGCTGGTGGTGGTGAAGATCGTCCAGGCCGGAGTGGGGTGAGCCTTACGCCACCACGTCGATGGGATCGCCGATGTTGACCTGGTTGAAGTACCAGGCGGCGTTGTCCGGACTGAGGTTGATGCAGCCATGGCTGACGTTCGCATAGCCCTGCTGGCCCACCGACCACGGCGCCGAATGCACGTACACGCCACTCGATGTGACGCGAACCGCGTATGAGGCGGTGATCAGGTATCCGTCGGAGGAGTTCAGCGGGATGCCGATCGTCCGCGAGTCCATCACGACGGTGCGCTCTTTGGACATGGCGTTGAAGTTCCCGATCGGCGTGGGGCGGCTCGGCTTACCCATCGAGGCCGGCATGGTGCGCAGCACCTCGCCGTTGCGGCTGACGGTGAAGGTGTGCGCGGAGATGCTTGCCACACCGAGCAGTTCGTCACCGGTCTCGAAGCCTTCGGTCAGTTCCTGCACGCCCACCGACACGTGGCTGTGCGCGGGCCAGTACCGGTCTGGAACCCACTGCACGAGGTTGCCGTCGAGCCAGCGGAAGTGACCGGTCATGTTCGACGGCGAGCCGATGTGGATGGACCGCTCGGCGGCACGGTGATCGAGGACCGGGGCAGTGAAGGTCACCTCGACGGGGGCTCCCACCCCCACTACCGCGCCGTTGGACGGGAAAATCGAGGCGACGCCGGGCACGGGGTGGGGTACCGGGACGGCGCCGGTGGCCGGGCTGCCCGACCCGGCCGCGGCCATTGTCGCGCTGGCCACCACGACAAACAGATAACGAACCGCTCGACGCATGGCCTTCACCCTTCGGGACGGTGCGATAAACACGACTCCGTCATTCTAGGGGCTATCCCGGGACCGCGGGCCATAGCAAACAATTTCGCCGTAGCGGGGACGGAGCGCAGCGCCAGACTGGCCCGGCCGGGACGCACGCGTTAGCCTCAGCGGGATCGTGCCCACGGCCACCAGGAGGTGCGGGTGCTCTTCCGCCAGCTGGAGTACTTCGTCGCAGTGGCCCAGGAACGCCATTTCGCCCGCGCCGCCGAGAAGTGTTACGTCTCCCAACCAGCGCTGTCGGCGGCAATTGCCAAGCTTGAGCGAGAACTCAATGTGACGCTGATCAATCGCGGCCACAGTTTCGAGGGGCTGACCCCCGAGGGGGAGCGATTGGTGGTGTGGGCAAAGCGGATTCTGGCCGAGCACGACGCGTTCAAGGCCGAGGTGCACGCGGTGCAGTCCGGCATTACCGGAACGCTGCGGCTGGGCACCGTGCCGACCGCGTCCACGACGGCGTCCCTGGTGCTGTCGGCCTTTTGCTCGGCCCACCCCTTGGCAAAGGTGCAGATCAGCTCCCGGCTGGCCACGACCGAACTGTACCGGCGCCTGCACGAATTCGAGCTCGACGCCGTCATCGCGCATCCGGCGGACGTCAGGGACAGCCAGGATGTGGCACTCCTGCCGCTCTACGAGGAACAGTATGTGCTGTTGGCGCGATCGGACATGCTGCCGCCGGGCGCATCCACGCTGCGCTGGCCGGACGCGGCGCAGCTGCCACTGGCCCTGCTCACCACCGACATGCGCGACCGGCAGGTCATCGACGCGGCGTTCGCCGAACATGACGTCACGGTGCACCCCCAGGTCGAGACGGATTCCGTTGCTTCCTTGTTCGCGCAAGTGGCGAACGGCAACTGGGCCACCGTCGTGCCGCATACCTGGCTCTGGATGACACCGACCCGCGGCGAGATCCGGGCTGTCGAGTTGACCGATCCCGCACCGCGAGCGCTGATCGGGCTGGCCACCAACGCATCCGGCCCGGGATCGCCGGTGGCCCGCGCGCTGGTCACCTCGGCCCGGCACCTCAAACTCGACGAGTTCTTTGCCGCGCAGCTGCGCAACCTCAACCCGTAGACGTCGCGGCGCTCTTGGGATTCAGGGCGGACAGGTGCCCACTTTCCACACCGGCGGCGGGGTCGAGCCGGCAGTCGATCAGGGCGGGTCCGGCTGAATCGAGGGCTTCGGACAGCGCAGCTTCCAGTTCCTCCGGATTCGTCACGTGATATCCCTTGCCGCCAAACGCCTCTGCGAGCAACTCGTGACGTGCGCCCGAGTTCAGTACCGTCGGCGCCGGGTCGGACCCGGAGCCCGCTTCGTCACCGCGATACACGCCGCCGTTGTTGAGGATGACGACGGTGACGGGAAGCCGGTAGCGGCAGATGGTTTCGATCTCCATGCCGCTGAAGCCGAATGCGCTGTCGCCCTCGATGGCGACCACGGGCCGGCCGGTCTGGACCGCCGCGGCGATGGCGTAGCCCATACCGATGCCCATCACGCCCCAGGTTCCGGTGTCCAGCCGGTGTCGCGGCAGTTCCATGTCAATGACATTGCGGGTCAGGTCCAGCGCGTTGGCCCCCTCGTTGACCACATAGACGTCCGGGTTACGTTGCAGCACGGTCCGAATGGCGCCCAGCGCGTTGTAGAAACGCATCGGGTGTGGATCCTCGGCGAGCCGCTCGGCCATCTTGGCGTCGTTGCGGGCCTTGCGCTCGGCGAGTTCGGCAGCCCATTCGCTTGGCGCGCTGATCGGGTGATCGCCAAGGCCATCGCGCAACGCCGCCATCACCGATCCGATGTCACCCGCCAGCGGCGCCTCGATCGGCTGATTGCTGTCGAACTCCGCCGCCTCGATGTCGACCTGAATGAACCTGCTGTCGGCCGACCATTGCGGTGACTCGCCATGTCCCAGCAGCCAGTTGAGTCGGGCACCGATGAGCAGCACCACATCGGCGCGGGAGATGGCCAGCGAACGAGCGGCCGCGGCCGATTGCGGGTGCGAGTCGGGCAGCAGGCCCTTGGCCATCGACATCGGCAGGTAGGGGATGCCGGTGCTTTCGACGAATTCCCGAATCACCTTGTCCGCCTGGGCATAGGCGGCGCCTTTGCCCAGCACGATCAGCGGTCTGGCGGCCCGGCCCAGGATGTCGAGTGCCCGGTCGACCGCCTCGGGCGCCGGCAGCTGGCGGGGCGCGGGGTCCACCACACGCCAAATCGATTCTGCCGCTGCGGATCGCGTCATCGACTGTCCTAGCACTTCGCCCGGAATGTCCAGGTAGACACCGCCCGGCCGGCCGGATAGGGCTGCGCGAACGGCCCGCGCGACGCCGCGCCCGACGTCCTCGACGCGTGCGATTCGGTAGGCCGCCTTGACGAATGGCCTCGCCGCGTTGAGCTGGTCGATGTCCTGATAGTCACCGCGCTGCAGATCCACCACCGCCCGGCTGCTGGATCCTGAGATCTGAATCATCGGAAAGCAATTCGTGGTGGCATTCGCCAATGCGGGCAGGCCGTTGAGGAAACCCGGACCCGAGGTCGTCAGGCACACACCGGGGCGCTGCGTCAGAAACCCGGCGGCGGCAGCGGCGTTGCCGGCCGATCCCTCATGACGAAAGCCGATATACCTGATGCCGGCGTCCTGCGCCGTGCGCGCCAGATCGGTGATAGGGATGCCCACGACCCCGTAGATGGTGTCCACATCGTTGGCCTTCAGCGCATCCACCACCAGGTGAAAGCCGTCGGTCAGCGGTTCGGTCATGGTGGCCGCCCCTCTCTTGGCTGGTGTCTCGGCACTCACTGTCGTCCGGTTCGGCTGCCGTGTCCAAGACCCGGTCGCTATCCGGTGATTCACGCTGTTTATCGACTATTAGCGGATCGGTATTGGACAGCGCTGACCGGCACCGGCAGGGTTCTCGTTGAGACGGACGAAGGAGCTGTGAATGACTTCCGTGCAGAATGTGCGCTTCACCGATCTGATCGAAGCGGCAGCCACCCACGCGCCGGATGCGCGCGCGCTCATCGTCACCGACGACCGCATCCCGATCACCTACCGCGACCTGCTTCGTCTCACTGACGACCTGGCCGCCCAACTGACCGGGGCCGGCCTGAACCCGGGGGACCGGGTGGCCCTGCGTGCGGGCAGTAATGCCGAGTTCGTCGTCGGGTTGCTGGCGGCCTTGCGCGCGGGCCTGATCGTGGTTCCGCTGGACCCGGCGCTGCCGGTCGCAGAGCAACGCGCCCGCAGCGAGGCCGCGGGCGCCCGTGCCGTGCTGGTCGACGACCACGAGTCCGGGTGGTGGCCGATTACCGTGACCCCCCTGGACGGCGCGTTCGCGGCGCGCCTGACCGCGTCCACCGAGCCGGGCCCGGCGACGGACTCCCCGGAGGGCCTGCACGACGACGACGCGATGATCATGTTCACCGGCGGTACCACCGGATTGCCCAAGATGGTGCCCTGGACGCACGACAACATCGCCGGGTCGGTGCGGGCCATCATCGCCGGATATCAGCTCGGCCCGCGCGACGCCACCGTCGCGGTGATGCCGCTCTACCACGGGCACGGGCTGATCGCCGCGTTGCTGGCGACCCTGGCATCCGGTGGCACCGTGTTGCTGCCCGCCCGGGGACGGTTCTCGGCGCATACCTTCTGGGACGACATCGACGCGGTGCGGGCGACCTGGTACACGGCCGTGCCGACGATTCACCAGATCCTGCTGGAGCGGGCGTCATCAGAGGAAAAGCCCAACGCCGCTTTGCGTTTCATCCGCTCCTGCAGCGCGCCGCTCACCCCCGAGGTGGCCGAGGCGCTGCACACCGAGTTCTCCGCGCCCGTGGTGTGTGCCTTCGGGATGACCGAGGCCACCCACCAGGTGGCGAGCACCGGTATCGACCAGGAGACCAACCCCGCGGCTTCGACCGGACTGGTCGGCCGCTCGACCGGGCCGCAGATCCGCATCGCCGGTAACGACGGGCAGCCCGTCGAGCCGGGCGCGGTCGGCGAAGTGTGGCTGCGCGGCGCCACCGTGGTCCGGGGCTACCTCGGTGATCCCACGATCACCGCGGCGAATTTCACCGACGGATGGTTGCGCACCGGTGACCTGGGGACGCTGTCCGAGGCCGGTGACCTCAGCATCCGTGGGCGGATCAAGGAACTCATCAACCGCGGCGGGGAGAAGATTTCTCCGGAGCGCGTCGAAGGCGTCCTCGCCACTCACCCGAATGTGTTGGAAGTGGCCGTTTTCGGCGTGCCGCACCCGATGTACGGGGAAGCCGTCGCGGCCGTCGTCGTGCCGCGGGGTGCGTCACCCACCGCCGGCGAACTCACCGAGTTCTGCCGGGATCGTCTGGCGCCCTTCGAGATTCCCGCCACCTTCCAGGAAGCCGAGGACCTGCCGCACACGGCCAAGGGCTCGCTGGACCGCCGCGCGGTGTCGGCGCGCTTCGGCCGGCCCGGGTGACGTTGTCAGCCGGCCGTCGCCTTCACCTTGACGGCAGCGGATTCCGGCATCGGCTCGTAGCGGGCGAACGTGCGGGTGAACGATGCCGCACCGTGCGCCAGGGAGCGCAGGTCGACGGCATAGCGGGTCAATTCCACCTGCGGCACCTCGGCTTTCACCAGCGTGCGCTCGTGGCCGGCGGTGTCGGTCCCCAGCACCCGGCCCCGACGGCCGGACAGGTCGCCCATCACGGCGCCGACATAGTCGTCGGGCACCAGCACCGAGATCTCGTCGATCGGTTCCAGCAGGATCACCTTCGTCGCGGCCGCCGCCTCGCGCAAGGCCAGCGAGCCCGCCATCTGGAACGCGAAGTCTGAGGAGTCGACGCTGTGCGCCTTGCCGTCGAGCAGGGTGACGCGGATGTCCACCATCGGATAGCCGGCGTGCACGCCCTTCTCCATTTGCGCCCGGACGCCCTTCTCCACGCTCGGGATGAACTGGCGCGGCACCGCACCGCCGACCACCTTGTCCACGAACTCGAAGCCGCCGCCCTCCGGTAGCGGCTCCACCTCGATGTCGCACACCGCGTACTGGCCGTGGCCACCGGACTGCTTGACGTGCCGCCCGTGGCCTTTCGCCTTGCCGCCCAGCGTCTCTCGCAACGGCACCCGCAATTCGACGGTGTCCACGGTGACGCCGTAGCGGTTCGACAACGCCTCGAGCACCACGCCGACATGGGCCTCACCCATGCACCAGAGCACCACCTGGTGTGTCTCCGGGTTCTGCTCGATCCGCAGTGTGGGGTCTTCGGCGGCCAACCGCCCCAGCCCGACCGACAGTTTGTCCTCGTCAGTCTTGGCGTGCGCCTGAATCGCGACCGGCAGCAACGGTTCCGGCATGTTCCACGGCTTGAGCACCAGCGGTTCGGCCTTATCCGACAGCGTGTCGCCGGTCTCGGCCCGGCTCAGCTTGCCGATCGCGCAGATGTCGCCGGCCACCACTGCGGATGCGGGCCGCTGCTGCTTGCCGAGCGGGAACGACAGCACCCCGATCCGCTCGTCTTCGTCGTGGTCGGGGTGCGTGCTGCCGTGCCCGTGCGGACCTGAGCTGCCGTTGCCGAAGAACGACGAAAAGTGTCCCGATACATGGACCGTCGCATCGGGCTTGATGGTCCCGGAGAACACCCGGACCAGGCTGACCCGGCCGACGTAGGGGTCCGACGTCGTCTTGACGACCTCGGCGAGCAGTGGCGCGTCGACGTCGCAGGCCAATTCCTCGTGCGTGGCGCCCTGCGGTGTGAAGACCTCCGGCAGCGGGTGTTCGCGGGGCGAAGGGAAGCCTCGGGTGGCGACTTCCAGTAGTTCATAGGTGCCCACACCGGTGCTGCTGCATACCGGGATGACCGGGAAGAACGACCCGCGGGCCACCGCCTTCTCCAGATCCTGGATCAGGACTGACTCGTCGATGACTTCACCGCCGAGATAGCGCTCCATCAGCGATTCGTCCTCGGACTCCTCGATGATGCCTTCGATCAGGCTGCCGCGGGCTTCCTCGATCCGGTCGGCTTCGGAGGCGTCGGGCTCCGACTCGGTGCGCTTGCCGTCGGAGTAGTTGTACTGAGTCTGCGACAACAGCCCGATCAAGCCCGACACGGGTGAGCCGGTCGGCAGGTACAGCGGTAAAACTTTGTCGCCGAACACGTTCTGCGCGGCATCGAGCGCCTCGCCATAGTTGGCGCGGGCGTGGTCGAGCTTGGTGATGACCACCGCGCGGGGCATCCCGACCTGGCTGCACTCCTGCCACAGCGACTTGGTGGGCTCATCGACGCCCTCGTTGGCGGCGATGACGAACAGGGCGCAGTCGGCGGCACGCAGTCCGGCGCGCAGTTCGCCGACGAAGTCGGCGTATCCGGGTGTGTCCACCAGGTTCACCTTGACGCCGGCGTGCGCCAGGGACGCCACCGCGACACCCACCGACCGTTGCTGGCGGATTTCGGCGTCGTCGAAGTCGCAGACCGTGCTGCCGTCGGTGACCGACCCGGGCCGGGACAACACTCCGGCAGCGACGAGTAGCGCCTCGACCAGGGTGGTCTTGCCGCCGCCGGAGGGTCCGACCAGGACGACGTTGCGGATGCCGTCCGGACCCGATGCGGTGGGGGCCGTGCTCGCGCCCGGGGAACCACTCACTCTGTCGGCCATGACAATCCTCCAGTTCTCCCGGGGTGCCGCCGACTCCCGTACGCGGCGTGATCCAGCCCACAGGACGCACGAGCAACTTTTCTCCCAACCGCGGCCCAGCACAAGGGTCGGGGGCGCCCCTATGTCACTGCTACGTCAGGCGTGCCAGCTGGACCAGCGCGTTGCGGTCACGGTGATGACCGGCCCGTCCAACGGAACAGATTGGTACTGCGGATATTTCGCGCGCAGCAACCGGTAACCCGTGTGCAGTGCGGGGCCGTCGGCCGCGACGGTGGCGGTGCCGTCAACGCGCACCCACCACAATTGCGTCCAATCCTCGGCGTAGTGGTCGGCGAGCAGGCTGACCGCCGGGTTGTGCTCGATGTTGGCGAGCCGGCGCAGCCGCTGGTGTTTCTTGGGCTTGGCATCGACCGCGGTGTAGACGACGTCCCCGTCGACCGCGAACACCACCGGCACCAGGTGCGGTATTCCGTCAGGCGCCACAGTCGCCAGCCGCGCCACCGGGGATCGAGCGAACCAGGCCCGGGCGTCCACGCCACCAGCTTAGAACCGGCGCATTACCCGGTGACGTAAGTCACCACCGGCCTATTGGATTAGGCCGTTAGCGGGTCCGTCGGCTTAGGCTGTTTTTAACTCGGTGCCCATTTGACTCGGATGCGATCCGGCATTTCGCCGAATTGGTGCCTGACCACCGTTTAAATGGGTATCTGGATTACGGTGGTCCCAGACAGCGCCGCCGCCCGGACCTTACGGCTGGGACAATATGACTATTAGCCCGACGCAGGAGGATTACCGGATGAGCAAAACGCGCCACCGTTCATTCAGGTGGTCATGGCCGGTTGCGGTCATGGCCGTTGTGGGAATGGTCTGCGGACTGGGTCTGGCAACGCCTCCGGCGCCCGCCCAGGCTGCGCCGTACAAGCAGTTCCCGGCGGTGCCACTCGACCCGTCGGCGCTTGTCGGCCAGGTCGGTCCGCAGGTGGTCAACATCAACACCAAGCTGGGCTACAACAACGCGGTGGGAGCCGGCACCGGCATCGTCATCGACCCCAACGGCGTCGTGCTGACCAACAACCACGTCATCTCGGGCGCCACCGACATCAGCGCCTTCAGCGTCGGCGACGGACGCACGTACGGCGTGGACGTCGTCGGGTATGACCGCACCCAGGATGTCGCGGTGTTGCAGCTGCGCGGGGCCGGCGGTCTGCCCACCGCCTCCATCGGTGGCGGCGTCAGCGTGGGTGAGCCGGTCGTGGCCATGGGCAACACCGGTGGCCAGGGTGGTACTCCGCGCGCTGTCGCCGGCAGGGTGCTGGCCGTCAACCAGACCGTGCAGGCGTCCGACTCCTTGACCGGGGCCGCCGAGACCCTCAACGGACTGATCCAGTTCGACGGCGCGATCCAGCCCGGCGACTCCGGTGGGCCGGTCGTCAACGGCGCGGGTCAGGTGGTCGGTATGAACACCGCGGCGACCGAGAACTTCCAGATGTCGCAGGGCGGTCAGGGCTTCGCCATTCCGATCGGGACGGCGATGAGCATCGCCAACAACATCCGGTCCGGCGGCGGGTCGCCCACCGTGCACGTCGGCCCCACGGCCTTCCTCGGCCTCGGTGTCGTCGACAACAACGGCAGCGGCGCACGGGTCCAGCGCGTCGTCGGCAACGCTCCTGCCGCGGCGGCGGGGATTTCCAACGGTGACATCATCACCGCCCTTGACGGTGTCCCGATCAACTCGGCCACCGCGATGTCCGATGCGCTCAACGGGCACCACCCGGGCGACATGGTTTCGATCAGCTTCACCACCAAAACCGGGGTCGCCCGCACCGAGAACGTGACCCTGGCGGAGGGTCCTCCGGCCTGATCGAGTCAATTCGTTTGGCGCTGGCCGTGATTCACCGTCGTGTTCGGAGTCGGGTTGCTTCGGGTGATTCTTAACCAGGTGCGTCGGGTACCCGTGGCATCGTGGATTTGATGAATGACGCGATAAGCGCCTCGAAGCAAGATCCCGCACACCATCCAGCGGAGGGCAGTCACGTCGAAGGGGGTGTGGTCGAGCACCCGACCGCCGAGGACTTCGACAACGCGGTTGCCCTGCCGGCGGATCCGACCTGGTTCAAGCACGCGGTGTTCTACGAAGTGCTGGTGCGGGCGTTCTTCGACTCGAACGCCGACGGTTCCGGTGACCTGCGTGGACTCATCGAACGCCTGGACTACCTGCAGTGGCTGGGAGTCGACTGCCTGTGGTTGCCGCCGTTCTACGACTCTCCGCTGCGTGACGGTGGTTACGACATCCGTGACTTCTACAAGGTGCTGCCCGACTTCGGCACCGTCGAGGACTTCGTCGCGCTGATCGACGAGGCTCACGCCCGCGGTATCCGGGTGATCACCGATCTTGTGATGAACCACACGTCGGACTCGCATCCGTGGTTCCAGGAGTCCCGGCACGACCCCGACGGGCCATACGGCGACTACTACGTCTGGAGCGACACCAGCGAGAAGTACACCGATGCCCGGATCATCTTCATCGACACCGAGGAATCCAACTGGACCTTCGATCCGGTGCGCAAGCAGTTCTACTGGCACCGGTTCTTCTCGCACCAGCCGGACCTGAACTACGACAACCCGGCCGTGCAGGAAGCGATGATCGACGTGCTGCGGTTCTGGCTGGGCCTGGGTATCGACGGGTTCCGGCTGGACGCGGTGCCGTATCTGTTCGAGCGCGAAGGCACCAACTGCGAGAACCTGCCCGAGACGCACGCCTTCCTCAAGCGGGTGCGCAAGGTGGTGGACGACGAGTATCCCGGCCGGGTGCTGCTGGCCGAGGCCAATCAGTGGCCGGCCGACGTCGTCGAGTATTTCGGCGACCCCTCCACCGGCGGCGACGAATGCCACATGGCGTTCCACTTCCCGCTGATGCCGCGCATCTTCATGGCGGTGCGCCGCGAGTCGCGGTTCCCGATCTCGGAGATCCTGGCACAGACCCCGGATATCCCGGACCTGGCCCAGTGGGGGATCTTCCTGCGCAACCACGACGAACTGACCCTGGAAATGGTCAGCGACGAGGAACGCGACTACATGTACGCGGAGTACGCCAAGGATCCGCGGATGAAGGCCAACGTCGGCATTCGCCGCCGCCTGGCGCCGTTGCTGGACAACGACCGCAACCAGATGCAGCTGTTCACCGCGCTGCTGTTGTCGCTGCCCGGTTCGCCGGTGCTGTATTACGGCGACGAGATCGGCATGGGCGACGTGATCTGGCTGGGTGATCGCGACGGGGTACGGACTCCGATGCAGTGGACACCGGACCGCAATGCCGGGTTCTCCACCGCCAACCCGGGCCGGTTGTACTTGCCGACCAACCAGGACTCGGTCTACGGCTACCAGGCGGTCAACGTGGAGGCGCAACGCGACACGTCCACGTCGTTGCTCAACTGGACCCGCACCATGCTGGCCGTGCGCCGCCGGCACGACGCGTTCGCCGTCGGGTCATTTCACGAACTCGGTGGGTCCAATCCCTCGGTCCTGGCCTATGTGCGGGAAGTGGTGCGAGAGGATGCCGAAAACGACGTCGTGTTGTGCGTCAACAATCTGTCTCGGTTCCCCCAGCCGATCGAATTGAACCTGCAGCAGTGGAACAACTACACCCCAATCGAACTCACCGGACAGGTGGAATTCCCGCGGATCGGGCACCTGCCTTATCTGCTGACGCTCCCGGGACACGGTTTCTACTGGTTCCAGCTGTCCGCTTCGGAGGAGAACCGATGACCCGCCCGACAATGCCCGCAAACCTCCCCTGGGCGGACTGGCTCCCCCAGCAACGGTGGTACGCCGGGCGCAACCGGCAACTGTCCACCGCCGACGTATCGCTGGTGGTCCCGCTGCGCACGAACCTGGACCTGGTGCTGGTCGACGTCGGTTATGCCGACGGCTTCACCGAGCGCTACCAGGTGATCGTGGGCTGGGACACCGAGCCGGTCACCGAGTACAGCACCCTGGCCACCATCGGTTCGGCCGAAGATCACACGGCATTCGACGCGCTGTACGACCCGTCGGCCGCGCAGTTCCTGCTGTCGCTGATCGACTCCGCGGCCGTGCGGGGCGAGTCCGAAAGCCAGGTCAGGTTCTCCAAAGAGCCCGGCGCCGGATTGCCGCTGGACGCCTATCCGCGGGTCTCGGACGCCGAGCAGAGCAACACCAGCGTGATCTTCGACCGGGCACCCTGCGCCATCTTCAAGGTGTTCCGGCGGGTCAGCCCCGGTATCAACCCCGACATCGAGCTCAACCGGGTGCTCGGCCGCGCGGGCAACACGCACGTCGCGAAGTTGCTCGGCGCCTACGAGGTGGGCGCGGCGGGCGATCCGGACGCGTCGTCGCCGTTGGGCATGGTCACCGCGTTCGCGGCCAACGCGGCCGAGGGCTGGGCGATGGCCACCGCCAGCGTCCGCGATCTGTTTGCCGAGGGTGACCTCTACGCCCATGAGGTCGGCGGTGACTTCGCCGGCGAGTCCTATCGGCTCGGCGAGGCGGTGGCGTCGGTGCACGCCACCCTGGCCGAGACCCTCGGGACGTCGCAGACGGTCTTTCCGCTGGACCATGTGCTGTCGCGGCTCAGCGCGGCCGTGGCCACGGTGCCTGAACTCGAGCAGTACGCCGCGACAATCGAGGAGCGGTTCGGCAAGCTGGCCGACGAGCAGATCACCGTGCAGCGGGTGCACGGCGACCTGCACCTGGGACAGGTGCTGCGAACCCCGGAGAGCTGGGTGCTGATCGACTTCGAAGGTGAGCCGGGCCAGCCGCTGAAGGAGCGGCGTGCACCGGATTCACCGTTACGCGACGTCGCCGGGGTGTTGCGGTCCTTCGAGTACGCGGCCTACGGGCCGTTGGTGGAGAACGCGGCGGACAAGCAGAAGGCGGCGCGGGCCCGGGAATGGGTCGAGCGCAACCGCACCGCGTTCTGCGACGGCTACGCGGCCGCGTCCGGGATCGACCCGCGCGATTCGGCGCTGCTGCTGGCCGCGTATGAGCTCGACAAGGCGGTCTACGAGACCGGATACGAGGCACGGCACCGGCCTACCTGGCTGCCGATACCGCTGCGCTCGATCGCACGTCTGACGACGGCCTGACTCGAGGTCGGCTATGCCCTTTGGGGTGCCCAAGTCGCGTCGCTCTGGAAGCATGCTCGTGTGCAGAAAGAGATGTACGACAGCGAAGCGAGACTGGCCTGGGTGCTGGCCGCATTGGCCGGGGTGCTCGGAGCCACCGCATTCACCCACTCGGAGGGGTACTTCGTCACGTTCATGACCGGAAATGCCCAGCGTGCCGTGCTGGGGGTGTTCCGGGACGACGTGACCCTGTCATTGAGTGCGGGCACGCTGCTGCTGTGTTTCGTGGCCGGGGTGATCGTCTCGTCGGTGTGCCGGCGCCGGTTCTGGGCTGAGCACCCGCATGGTCCGACGGTGCTGACCACCTTTTGTCTGGTGTTCGCGACGGCCCTCGATATCGTGCTGGGCGGGTGGGAGCAGACCCTGCTCGATTTCGTGCCGATCATGTTCGTGGTCTTCGGGATCGGTGCGCTGAACACTTCTTTCGTCAAGGACGGCGAAGTGTCGATTCCGCTGAGTTACGTGACGGGCACGCTGGTGAAAATGGGCCAGGGCATCGAACGTCACATGGCCGGGGGGCGGATCGAGGACTGGTTCGGCTACTTCATGATGCTCGCGACGTTCATGCTGGGCGCGGCGATCGGAGGGGCGATCAGCTTGGTGGTCAGCGGCACTCAGATGCTCGGTGTCGCCGCGGTCGTGTGTCTGGTGACCACGTGTTACACCTACCTGCACGCCGACCGCCGCGGGTTGCTGGATTAATCGGGGGCGCTGCTACCTTCCGAAAAGGAACATCGGCAGCAGCGCTGGCCGTAGCGCTGCTGCCGATGTGGCTCTGGTGGCAACCCGTCAGGTGCCCGCGACGGGAGGACCGGCGGGCGCCGGTGCCGGTGGCGGAGGGGCCGCGGCGTTGACCGCGTTGATCACCTGCAGCATGTCGGGCTTCATCGCCATCAGTTGCTGGTTCCAGTAGTTCCAGGAGTGGGTGCCGTTGCCCGGGAACTGGAACACCCCGTTGCGTCCGCCGTTGGCCGCGTAGGTCTGCTGGAACTGCTGGTTGGTGCGCAGCGTCAGGCCTTCGAGGAACTTCGCCGGCATGTTGTCGCCGCCGAGGTCGCTGGGAGTGCCGTTGCCGCAGTAGACCCAGATCCGGGTGTTGTTGGCGACCAGGCGCGGAATCTGCATCATCGGGTCGTTGCGCTTCCAGGCCGGGTCAGAGGACGGTCCCCACATGCTGTTCGCGTTGTAGCCGCCCGAGTCGTTCATCGCCAGCCCGATCAGGGTCGGCCACCAACCCTCGGAGGGGTTGAGGAAGCCCGACAGCGAGGCGGCGTAGGGGAACATCTGCGGGTAGTAGGCCGCCATCACCAGCGCCGAACTGCCCGACATGGACAGGCCCACAACCGAATTGCCGACCGGCGAGGTGCCCTTGTTGGCGTGCAGCCACGCGGGCATCTCCCGGGTCAGGAAGGTCTCCCACTTGTAGGTGTAGTTCTGCCCGTTGCCCTGTGAGGGCTGGTACCAGTCGCTGTAGAAGCTGGACTGCCCGCCGACCGGCATGATCACCGAGAGGCCGGAGTTGTAGAACTCCTCGAATGCGGGGGTGTTGATGTCCCAGCCGCTGTAGTCGTCCTGGGCACGCAGGCCGTCCAGCAGGAGGACCGAATGCGCTCCGCCACTCTGGAATTGGACCCGGATGTTGCGACCCATCGCCTGCGACGGGATCTGCAGATACTCGACCGGCAGCCCCGGGCGGGAGAACGCGCCCGAGGTGGCCGAACCGCCGACCGCGCTGACGAGACCGGTCAGCAGGGCAGCACCCATAGCGGCGAAAGCCAACCGTCGAGGTATGGTTGCCGCTGCGCCACACAGCCTTTCAACGAATTTCATCGTTTCTACCCATCCCAACTTTCATCTGCCACTCGTGGAATCTGTTCTTGGGCGAGTGAAACACAGACGACGGGCCCGGCGAGCCCGTCGTGGCCGGAGAACTTTGTCGCGGTTGGCTAACGATTGGGAGTCGGGCCGGATACCAGTTCAGCCGGTCACCGTCGGGTAACGAATGGCCACCGGAAGGGTATCGTCGCCTTTTGGTACGCCGCTGAATGCGCTATGCGACGAGGCGCCGCAAAAATGTTGACGCGGTGACGATTCCGACGATCGGCGCCACCAGCAGCACGATGACGTCCACGAGGTGAAATGGGGTGCCGATCAACAGCGCGCGCAGCACGTCGACCTCGTAGCTGAGCGGGTTGACCTTGCTCAGGGCATGCAACCAGCCCGGCATGACGTCAACCGGATACAGCGCATTGGAGGCGAAGAACAGTGGCATGGTGATGGCCTGACCGATACCCATCAGGCGATCACGGTTACGCACCAGACCGGCCAATGTCATTGACAGGCAGGCGAAGAACGCCGCGCCGAGCATGACGACGACCATTGCCGCCAGAATCCGCAGCGGATTCACGGTAAGCCCGATGCCTGTCGCGTAGGCCAGCGCCAGCACGCCGACCACCTGTGCCACCGACCGCACCCCGGCAGCGAACGACTTGCCGGTGATCAGGGCCGAGGCGGGCGCCGGCGTCACCATCAGCTTTGCCAGGACGCCCGAATCACGGTCCCAGATGATCTGTATGCCATAGAAAATTGAGATGAACAATGCCGACTGGGCGATGATGCCGGGGGCCAGGAACGCCTGATAGCTGACGTTGCCGGTGTCGATCACGCGCAGGTGGCTGAAGGTGGTGCCGAAGATCAGCAGCCACAGCGCTGGCTGCACCATCCTCATCACGAGCTCGGTCCGGTCGTGCCGCAACTTCTGCAGTTCCACGATCGCGAACGCGCCGATGCGGCTCAATGTCGCTCTGGCCCTGTCCAATCCGTGTGGAGCGCGAACCAGTTCGAAGGTGACTGGGGGGGTGTGATCAACCGACACGGCGGGCCACCCTTCTGACGGCCCGGATTTCGCTGATATCTGACGAGTCTTGGGTGAGACCGGCCGACGAATAGTGGCGGAAGACATCTTCGAGCGTGGCCTCCGGCGACAGGGCCGCCTTCAACTCCTCAGGGCTGCCCACGGCCTGCAGTGCGCCGCGATGCATCAGTGCGACCCGGTCGCACAATGCGTCCGCTTCTTCCATGTAGTGGGTGGTCAACAGCACAGTCATGCCGAACTGCTCCTGCATCCGGCGGACCTGCGTCCAGACACCGTCGCGTGCGATGGGGTCCAGGCCGACGGTCGGTTCGTCCAGCACCAGTAGCGAGGGGCGGTTGACCAGGGCCTGCGCCACTTCCAGACGGCGCACCATGCCGCCGGAGTAGCTGGATGCGGGCTTGTCGGCCACATCGAGCAGATCCATCGCGGCCAGCGCCTGTTCAACACGCTGGGTCCGCTCGGCCCGCGGGACGCCGTACAGCCTGGCGAACCAGGTCACGTTCTGCCGGCCGGTCAACGTCGTCTCAATGGAAAGTTGTTGTGGCACATAGCCGATATTGCTTCGTATATCGATCGTCTGGCTTTTCGCATCCAGTCCGAAGATGCGCAGTTCGCCGTGCTGGACCGGCGCCAGAGTGGTCAGCACCCTTACCACCGTGGTCTTGCCGGCACCGTTGGGGCCGAGCAGACCCATGGTCTCGCCTGGCCGCACCGTGAAAGTCACGTCGTCGACGGCCGTGTGCTGGCCATAGCGATAGGTCAGGTGCCGGCAATCGATTGCGTCTGTCATGTGCATCGCTCCTGCAGCTTCCTGGTCATCTCTTCGAGCACCTCCAGCCCCTTGGCCAATACCCCGATCTGGTCGTCGTCAAGCTCATCGACCAGGTCGGCGAGCACGGCACGGCGCGTTGCCGCCGTCGCGTCCATCACGTGCTGAGCCGATTCGGTGAGCCGCAGCCGGCTCACCCGTCGGTCGTCCGGGTCCGCCGTCCGTTCCAGCAATCCCGCGCAGGACAGCTTGGACACCAGGGTGGAGGCGGTGTTGGGCACGAGGCCCAATTCGGCGGCGGCGACGCTGACCGACACTCCCGGGCGGTGCGAGACGAGGCGCAACAATTCGGCCTGCGACTCGGAGAGCCGCCCGGCCGGATATCCGGTGCCTGCGGCCCGGCGCAGTTGACGACGGAACCTGCCGAGGATCCGCGGCAGGTCAGCGACCACATCGGTCTTGGTTTCCACCACGGTCCATAATAGCTCTGTAGCCGAGCTATTTATTCCCGGCGCACCGCAGGGAGCTGATGCAGCGTCACGTCGAGCTGGGCGCTGGCCTGGTCCACCGTGGCCGTCATGTACGTGCAGAACGGTTGCCGGCGCCGATCGGTCGGCGAGCCCGGGTTCAGCAGCCTCAGTCCGGTGTTTGTGGTGGTGTCCCATGGGATGTGGCTGTGGCCGAACACCAGCACGTCGGTCTCGGGGTAGAGCCGAGACATCCGCGCGTCGCGGCCTGCGGCGCTGCCTGTCTCGTGCACGACGGTGAAGCGCAGTCCACCCAGGTCCACGTCCGCGCGCTCGGGCAGCCGGGACCGCAGTTCGTCGCCGTCGTTGTTGCCCCAGCACGCAATCAGCCGGGCGGACGCGTCCTCGAGTCGGTCCAGCAGGTCCGGCGTCACCCAGTCGCCGGCGTGGATGACGACGTCGGCGGCGGCGACCTCGTCCCATACCGGCGCAGGGAGGTCGCGGGCGCGTTTCGGGACGTGGGTGTCGGTGATCAGCAGGAGCCGCATAAGTTCTATGCATACCCGGGCGCCATCAGGACCAGAGGAGAGACCATGCGCACCTTCGAGTCAGTCGCCGACCTCGCCGCGGCGGCGGGGGAGACCATCGGACAGAGCGACTGGGTGACGATCAGTCAGGAGGAGGTCAACCTGTTCGCCGACGCGACCGGTGACCACCAGTGGATCCACGTGGACCCGGAACGAGCCGCGAAGGGGCCGTTCGGGACCACCATCGCGCATGGGTTCATGACCCTCTCGCTGCTGCCGCGGCTACAGCACGACATGTACACCGTCAAGGGCATCAAGCTGGCGATCAATTACGGCCTGAACAAGGTTCGCTTCCCGGCCCCCGTGCCGGTGGGGTCGCGGGTGCGTGCGACGAGCTCACTGGTCAGCGTCGACGACGTCGGCAACGGCGCGGTGCAGGCGGTGGTGTCCACGACCGTCGAGATCGAAGGGTCGGCCAAGCCGGCCTGCGTGGCCGAGAGCATCGTCCGCTACATCACCTAGGTATCACCTAGGTATCACCTAGGTTCGCCACCGAGATTGATGGCAGGCACTCACTCTGCGGCGTGTCTTGTGCCCGATGTCAGTGTCGCGGGATACGGGCGTCAGAACTCGGCGATGGAGTGCTCCAGTCGGGCGGCCAGTCGCGCCTCCGCTTCGGCCTTGCGCGTCGGTATGTGCTGTGACGGGAAAGGCGTTGTCACAGGCTGATATTCGCGCAGGGTGCGGCGGGCCACGGTCATCTTGTGTAACTCGGTCGCGCCGTCGGCGATGCCCAGCGATTCGGCGGCCACCAGCATCTTGACGAACGGCATCTCGTCGGACACGCCGAGCGCGCCGTGCAGGTGCAGGGCGCGCTGCGCCACATCGTGCAGAACCTGGGGCATCGCGACCTTCACCGCCGCGATATCGCGACGCACCTTCTGGTAGTCGTGGTGTTTGTCGATCAGCCACGCGGTGCGCAGCACCAGCAATCGGAACTGCTCGATCTGGATCCAGCTGTCGGCGATCTTCTCCTGGGTCATTTGGAAGTCGGACAGTCGCCCGTGCCGGGTCTGACGGGACACCGCGCGCTCGCACATCATGTCGAAAGCGCGGCGCGCCAAGGCGATTGTGCGCATCGCATGGTGGATACGGCCGCCGCCCAGGCGCGTCTGCGCGATCATGAACGCCTGCCCCTCGCCGCCGAGGACGTGATCGGCGGGCACCCTGACGTCGCGATAGCGAACGTAGCCGTGGGTGGCGCGTTTGGAGGATTCGGCGCCCACACCGACATTGCGGATGATCTCGATGCCCGGTGTCTCGGCCGGCACGATGAACAGCGACATCTTCTCGTACGTGCGGCCCTCCGGATTGGTGACAGCCATAACGATGAAGAACGACGCGTGTTTTGCGTTGGTGGAGAACCGCTTCTCGCCGTTGATGATCCAGTCGTCACCGTCGCGGGTCGCCGAGGTGACGAACAGTCCCGGGTCCGAACCACCCTGTGGTTCGGTCATTGAGTAACAGGAGGTGATTTCGCCGTCCAGCAGGGGCTGCAGATAGCGCGCTTTCTGCTGCTCGGTGCCGAACAGCGCCAGAATCTCGGCGTTGCCCGAATCGGGAGCCTGGCAACCGAATACCGACGGCGCCCATCGGGAACGTCCGAGGATCTCGTTGAGCAACGCGAGTTTCACCTGACCGAAGCCCTGCCCGCCGAGTTTGGGCGTCAGATGGGCGGCCCACAGCCCCTGTTCCTTGACCTGTTGCTGCAACGGCCGCAGGATCGCCATCATCTCGGCGTTCTGCTTGTCGTACGGATCGAGCGCGACAAGATCGAGCGGTTCGAGTTCCTCGACCATGAATTTCTCGACCCAGTCCAGCTTGGCCTGGTATTCCGGGTCCGTTTCGAAGTCCCACACGGTTGGCCACCGTTCCCCGGCGCAGCGCTGCGCCGGCATCGTTGAGTCACACCATCGTAGGATCAGCGCAGTTTGGGCAGCACGCTGGTGCGGTAGAAGTCGATCGCGGTGTGCGGGTCATCCTGGGGGAAGTGCAGGAACGGCACGGCACCCGCTTCGAGAATCGCCTGCACGGCGTTGATGTGCACAGCCGGGTCGGTGCCCACGGTCCAATTGCCGAGCACCTTCTCGGTCGGATTCGTCTCGGCGGCGCGCTGGATCTCGACGGGGTTGGGTTGATCGACGGCGCCGGCGGTGAATCGCCACAGCGCCGCGGCGCGCGCGGCGGTAGCGGCGTCACCGACGACGGCGAACAACTCGGCACGCTTGCCCATGGTGGCGGGGTTGCGACCTGCCTGCTGCGCGCCCGCGTTGAACGCGGCGAGCAGTTTCGCGTTCGTGATATCGGGCGCCTGGGCGATCCACCCGTCGCTGTACCGACCGGCCAGCGTTGCGCTCTTGGGTCCGCCGGCGGCCACGAAGATCGGCGGCGGCGCGGCGGGCACGTCGTACAGTTTCAGCGAGTTCGTCTGAAAATACTTGCCTTCGAAGGAGATTCGCTCGCCGCTCCACAGCTGCCGGATCAATCCGATCGCCTCTACCAGCCGGTCGTGACGCTCGGTGTAGTTGCCGTAGGTGTTGGTGGCGGCTTGCTCGTTGAGACGTTCACCGGTGCCAAGGCCCAGAAAGACCCGGCCCGGACTGAGGATGGCCAGTGACGCGAATGCCTGCGCGACGGTGGCCGGATGGTAGCGATAGGTCGGGCAGGTCACCCCGGTGCCGAAGGAGATCCGGCTGGTGCTGTTGCCCACCAGTGCCAACGTCAGCCAGGGGAACATGGAGTGTCCCTGGTTGTCCTGCCACGGCTGCAGATGATCGCTGGCCCAGACGTAGGTGAACCCGGCGTTCTCGGCGGCCTGCGCCTGCGAGACCAGTTGATCGGTGCGGAACTGCTCGTGGGACAACACGAATCCGACATCCCGCGGCTGCGCGGACCCGGGCGCCTGCCGTGACTGGCAACCGGACAGCCCGGCGGCAGCAGCCACGCCCATTCCGGCGGCCAGCTGCGCCATCGCCCTTCTCGAGAGACCGGTCATGGCATCGGAATACCCTCGCCCCCTGCCCCCACACCTTCAGCGCACAGGCTGGCGTGCCTCACCTCAGCCACCTACCGTGAGTGAGGTGACTCCGCAGGCGCGCCCGGCGCACAAAGCTGACCTTCGCAAGTTGAGCCGCACTCTGGGCCGCGCCTTCTTCGACGACCCGGTCACGATGTGGATCCTGCCCGACGATGACGCGCGGCGGAAGCACCTGGGCCGGGTGTTCGCCACGATGACCCGCCATCACCATCTGCCGCGCGGCGGCGTCGAGGTGGCCTGCGAAGGAGCGGACATCGGTGCGGCCGCACTGTGGGATCCGCCGAATCAATGGCGGGAATCACGCTGGGCGGAACTGGCGCAGCTGCCCACCTTCCTGCGGGCGTTCGGGACGCGAACCCAGCGGGGCCGTGAGCTGCAGGAGATCATGAAACGCGCGCATCCAGAAGAGCCGCATTGGTATCTGGCGGTCGTCGGCAGCGATCCGGACGTTCGTGGCCGGGGTTTCGGGCAGGTGCTGATGCGGTCCCGGTTGCAGCGTTGCGACGCCGAGTACTGCCCCGCCTACTTAGAGTCCTCCAAGCCTGAAAACGTGCCGTATTACGAACGTTTCGGCTTCCGGGTAACCGGGGAGATCACGATTCCCGACGGTGGTCCGACGCTGTGGCCGATGTGGCGCGACCCGCAGTGACCGGGCAGGCGTTCGCCGGCAAGACCGCGTTCATCACTGGCGCGGCCGCCGGGCTCGGGCGCGCTTTCGCTCGGGCGCTCGCGGCTCGTGGGGCCGGCGTTGTGATCGCCGACATCGACATCGCGAGTGCCGCCCAGGTGGCCGCCGAACTGACATCGCAAGGGGCGCAGTCGATCGCGGTGCCCTGCGACGTGGCCGACGAATATCAGGTCGACGCCGCGGTGGCGGTTGCGGCCGAAACATTGGGTGGCGTCGACATTCTCATCAACAACGCCGGCCGCCACCTGATGAAGTACAACCAGCCGTTTGGCGCCCTCTCCCGTGCGGACCTGCGCGGCATGTTCGACGTCAATGTCATGGGAGTCATCAATTGCACTCTGGCGTGCCGTGATTCGATGCGCGGCCGTGGTGGCGGGGTGGTGCTGAACATGTCGTCGGCGGCCGGTTATTCCAGCAGTACCCCCTACGGGGTGTCCAAACTGGCGGTGCGCGGCTTGACGGTGGCCTTTGCCTCCGAGCTCTCGCCGGACCTGATCCGCGTCAACGCGATTGCGCCCGGAATGACCAACACCGAGAGCGCACTCGCCGATGTGCCGCGATCGCTGGTCGAGGATTACGTCCACGACCTTCAGCTGGTGCACCGGCTCTGCACGATGGACGACGTGGTGGCGGCGATGCTCTACCTGTGCTCGGACGATGCGTCGTTCATCACCGGCGAAACCCTCAAGGTCAGTGGTGGGTTCCCGCTGTCTGTTTAGCCGCACCGCCGGTGGGAAATAATGCGGCTATGGAAACCGGTCCCGACAACACCCTGGACCCGTCCGAGTCCACCGACTCCGACGAGCTGCTCAACGATGACGGAGACATCGTCGTCGATCCGCCCGAGGGTTGGAGCGAGGCCGACAAGTTCGGCATGACCGCGCGGGAAGAGCGCGAGGGGGAGTCGCTGGACCAGCGGCTCGCCGAAGAGGAGCCCGATGTCATCCCGGATGTCGAGCCGGTCGATGACATGCCCGGCCGCGCCCACCGCGGTCAGATCGACGGTGTTCCCGAGGACGGACCCTCGTTGTTCCAGGTCGTTGACGAGAACGAGGTCTGATCAGGGTTCGCTCTTCCATGAAGCGACCCCGATGGTGATCATCCGGAGCTGTTTGACCGCGGTGCGGTGAATGTCTTCCAGCGCTTCGGCGCTCTGCGCGTCTTCGATGGCCTCGGCGGTGACGATCATCGCGTTGACGAACAGGCTTGCCAGCACGTTGAGATCCTCGGTGCTCCACTCGTTCAACCGGGGAAACCGGGCCAGGTCGGTGGCCAGCTCAGACACGATCAGCCTGATCTCGGTGCGGATCGCGTAGCGCAGCACGGCAACGCCGGTGGAGCGCTCGCGTGAGATGAAGCGCCAGTGCTCGCGCTGTTCGGCGACGCTGCCGATCAGGATCTCCACCGAGGACTCGATAACCCGGCTGGGGTCCAGCTTGCCGGCCCGGGCCCCGCGCAGCGTGTCGCGCAGGCTGCGGAAGGATTCGTCGATCAGCACCAGGCCGAGTGCCTCCATCGACTCGAAATGCCGGTAGAAGGCCGCCGGAACGATGCCCGCCTCCCGGGTGACCTCACGCAGGCTCAGATTGCTGAAACTGCGGTCGTTGAGTGCCTTGAGCGCCGCGGCGATGATCGCCCGCCGGGTTGCCTCTTTGCGTTCCTCGCGCGAGGGCGTATCACGGGAGCTTTCGCGCCCCCGTTCTCGGCTCGACCGCCGCGAGTGTGAGCTAGGAGTACGACTGTTCACTATGTGAACCGTAACACAGAACGGGTGAAAACCCTTGACCACCTGCACCGACCGGTGTCACGGTGTACACATGTTCACTCAAACTTTCACTCGGACGATCGCCAAGCGAGTCCTGAGTTCCGACCTCGTTGATCTGCTCACCGGCCCGCACGGCGTCGACCGGTACACCGAGCTCGTGACGCCGACGTGGACCTCCGGTGAGGCCCGCGCCAAGGTGGTCGACGTGCGGCGGACCACCCCGCGCAGCGTCACCCTGACGCTGGCTCCGAACGCCGCGTTCACTGAGCGCCACCACGCCCGGGCCGGCCAGTTCGTGAACGTGACCGTCGAGATCGACGGGCGGATGCACTCGCGGTGCTACTCCCCGGCAAACGTCGAGGGCAGCACGGAGATCGAGCTGACCGTCGGTGTGCACGACGGCGGACTGGTGTCGAGCTACCTGTACGAGCGGGCCCGCCGCGGCATGGTGGTCGGCCTGGACGGCGTCGGCGGTGACTTCGTACTGCCGGAGCAACTGCCCCGCCGCATCCTGTTCATCTCCGGCGGCAGCGGAATCACGCCCGTGCTGGCGATGCTGCGCACGCTGGTCGCGCGGGGGCATTCCGGCGAGCTCGCGTTCGTGCACTACGCCCGCACCCCCGAGGAGGCGTGCTACCGCGAGGAACTGGCAGCAATGCGCGGGGTTCGGGTCCTGCACGGCTTCACCCGTTCGGGTTCGGGTGATCTGAAAGGCCGTTTCGGCGCCGAGCATCTGGCCGCCGCGATGGAGGCGCCCGACGCGGTGTTCGTCTGCGGGCCAGACGCTTTGGTCGATGCCGTCAAGGGACTCTGTGAAAATGTGTTCACTGAAAGTTTCGTGCCGCCGGTGTTCGAGCCGCCGGCCAACCCGACCGGTGGCCGGGTCACTTTCGCCGACAGCAAGGTCGACGTCACCGATGACGGGCGGTCGCTGTTGGAGCAGGCCGAATCGGCCGGCCTCAAGCCGCAGAACGGATGCCGGATGGGCATCTGCCACACCTGCACGCGCCGCAAGACCTCCGGCACCGTGCGCAATCTGATCACCGGCGCCGTCTCCACCGCCCCCGACGAGGACGTGCAGATCTGCGTCACCGTTCCGGTCGGCGACGTCGATCTGGCCCTCTAGCAGCACTCCAACAGCCCTTCAACAGCCCTTTTGCCAACACACACTTCAAGGAGGAAAAGCCATGTCGCAGAACAAGATCACGCTGACCAAGGAGCAGGCCGACGCCTTCGGCCGGGAGCTCGACGCCATCAGGGAACGGGTGATGGCCGACCTTGGTGAAAAGGACGCGGAGTACATCCGCAAGGTCATCAAGGCCCAGCGCGCCCTGGAGGTCGGCGGTCGTGCGCTGCTGTTCCTGCCGCCGACCTGGTTGTTCGGCACCGCGATGCTGGGCTTCGCGAAGATCCTGGACAATATGGAGGTCGGTCACAACATCATGCACGGCCAGTACGACTGGATGCGTGACCCGACCATCTCCGGCCGCGACTTCGAGTGGGACAGCGCCTGCCCGTCGGACCAGTGGCGACACTCGCACAACTACATGCACCACACCCACACCAACATCGTGGGCATGGACCGCGACATCGGCTACGGCATCCTGCGGATGAGCGAGGACCAGCGCTGGCAGCCGTACTTCCTGGGCAATCCGGTCTACGCGTTCCTGCTGATGGTGCTGTTCCAATACGGTGTGGCGCTGCACGAGCTGGAGACCGAGCGGATCCGCGCCGGAGAGATCACGCTGCGTGACAAGCGCGACACGCTGCGGGAGATCTGGCGGAAGGTCCGTCGTCAGACACTGAAGGACTACGTGGCCTTCCCGCTGTTGGCTGGGCCGTTCGCGCCGTTCGTCTTCGCCGGCAACCTCACGGCGAACCTGATGCGCAACGTGTGGGCCTACACGATCATCTTCTGCGGCCACTTTCCGGAGGGCACGCAGGAATTCACCATGGAAGAGACCGAGAACGAGTCGCGCGGCCAGTGGTACTTCCGCCAGGTGCTCGGCTCGGCGAACCTGACCGGCGGCAAGTTCTTCCACGTGATGTCCGGCAACCTGTCACACCAGATCGAGCACCATCTGTTCCCGGACATTCCGGCCCGCCGGTACGCGGAGATCGCGCCGGAGGTTCAGGAGATCTGCGAGCGCTACGGCATCCCCTACAACAAGGGACCGCTGCTCAAGCAGTTCGGCACCGTGGTGCGCAAGATCATCCGGCTGAGCGTTCCGGACTCGTGGCACCGGCGGCCGAAGGAATCCGCTCCGGCCGAATTGGAGCTGGTGGCCGCATAACCGTTCGAGCCTGAGCTGACGGCGCCGAGACTGCGCCCAGGGTGTGTCATTTCGACATCGGGTATCCCTGGGCGCAGTCTCACTGCGTTTTCGGGTGGACTTGGGTGGAGAATGGGCCGAATGGAGTGGACCGGCGCGCGCTATGCGGACAAACCGACGGTGGAATCCTCGACCTGGGTCGACGCCGAGCCGCAACGGGTCTGGAGCCTGGTCTCCGACATCGAGCTGATGCCGACCCTGAGCAACGAGCTGCAATCGGTGTCGTGGCTGGATGGAGTCAGCGAACCCCGGATCGGAGCCCGGTTCGTCGGGCACAACGAGCACGAGGCGTTCGGGCGATGGAGCACCACGTCACACATCGTTTCCTTCGACCGGCCCCGCGAATTCGCCTGGGCGGTCGGTGAACCCGAATACCCAGCAGCCACCTGGCGATTCCGGTTGACCCCCCGCGACGGAGGCACCGTGCTCTCGTTCTGGACGCAGATGGGGCCCGGCCGTTCGGGGTTGTCCAACGCCATCGATGCGATGCCGGACAAGGAACAGAAGATAGTGTTCGTCCGGCTGCGGGAGTTCGAGGCCGCGATCGACAAGACGCTGGCGGCGATCAAGAGGCTGGCCGAGCACGGGGTGCGGTGATGCGGACTGCGACCACGGTCGAATTGTCCACGGCCCAAACCGCGCACGTGGCCGAAACCGTGGATTTCGTGGCCGAGGCCGAACGGCTCGGGCTCGACATGTGCTGGGTCGCCGAGGCGTGGGGGGCTGACGCCCCGTCGGCGCTGGGGTATCTCGCGGCCCGCACCGACACGATGCTGCTCGGTTCCGGCGTCATGCAGGTCGGTACCCGGTCGCCGGTGCTGGTCGCCCAGACGGCGATCACGTTGTCCAACCTGTCCGGGGGCCGCTTCCTGCTGGGCCTCGGCGCCTCGGGGCCGCAGGTGATCGAAGGCCTGCACGGCATCGCCTTCGACAGGCCGTTGTCGCGCATCCGCGAGACCGTCGAGATCGTCCGGCAGGTCTTCCAGGGCGGCAAAATCTCCTACTGCGGCCGGGAGTTCCAGATCCCCCGACCAGGCGGCGAGGCGAAACCGATGCGGTTGTCCACCCGACCCGAACACCCGATTCCCATCTATCTGGCCACTCTGTCGCCGGCCATGCTGCGACTCACCGGGCAACTCGCCGACGGCTGGTTAGGCACCAGCTTCGTTCCCGAGGGTGCCGACCATGCCTACTTCGCCCACCTGGACGAGGGTTTGGCCGCATCCGGTCGCACCCGCGCCGACCTCGACATCTGCCAGGGCGCCGAGGTCGCCTTCGCGGCGGACGACGACGTGCTGCGCGAGATGGTGGCCGGACGCAAGGCGGAACTCGCGTTCAGTCTCGGCGGAATGGGCTCGGCCAGCACCAACTTCTACAACCAGGCCTACAGCCGGCAGGGCTGGAGCGAGGTGGCCGCCGCGGTGCGGGAACGCTGGCAGTCCGGCGACCGGCCCGCAGCCGCCGCTTTGATCACCGACGAAATGGTGCTTGCCACCACCCTGATCGGCACCGAGGAGATGGTGCGCGCCCGGCTGGCGGTGTGGCGCGACGCGGGGGTGACCACGGTGCGGCTCTATCCGGCGGGCGAGACATTGGGCGAGAAGCTCGACACGCTGGGCCGGGCGATCGAGTTGGTGCGCGCCACGTAGCGCCGAACGTGAACTGAGGGTGGCTTTTTGGTGATTTTCCCGCCCCCATTTCACGCTCGGCGAGGGGTCAAGCGGGCGTGGTCGGCGCCTCGGACACCTTGACCAGCTGTACCTCCGGACGCGCCGGTACCGAGTCGGCGAGGAACCAGCGGAACGCCAGGTTCCCGCGCGGATAGCCCAGTGTGGCCAGCGAATTGGGATGAGCCGTCCCCGCAGCCGACAAGACGATTGTCACCGACCCGTCAGCGTTCGGCACGGCGCTGTGCCCGTTGACCGAGCAGCGTGCGTCCGAAGCGCCGTAAGTGGCCATGAACTGGTTCCACACCACCATGTTCCAAAACCGGCACGGCGGCGGGCGGTGCGTGATGACCAGCGCCTCGTCCTCCCCGAGTACGAAACTGCCGTAGGCGTAGCAGGCATCGCGCGCCGACCAGCCGAAGTTGGCATCCGGAACCTGGTAGGGATCCGCGAATTCGTTTGCGGCGTGCGCGACTTCGTGGCCGAGTGCATGAGCGTCGTCGGCGCGCGTCCCGACCGGCAGCGGCACGATGGCGAACATGGTGCGCAACCAGGCGGTCGCCGCGCGCAACCGGGCCGCGGTTTCTGAGTCGCCGTGCCGGATCGGTTCGGGCCCGTCGAGCGCCTCGATATTCCAGACGACGGGGCGGCCGGTCAGCGGGTCGGCCTGGTAGTCGCGTGTCATCAGGGCCGCAGCGTCGGGTGTCGGTGGGAATTCGAAGGAGAAGTTGCCGTCGGCGTCGATGTCGAGGTCGGTGTCGCGGACGATCGCAACCACGCGGTCCGACCAGGCACCCGGTGACGGTTCGTTGTACGCCGTCACCGAAAAGTACACGCTGTCACCCTTATTGCCGCTGATGCGGTAACGGCGGTCCGGGTCGACCGGGCACATGTAGTAATAGGCGTCGGTGTTGTCGCCGCCCCATCGGCGATCTCGCCGGAACGGGGTGTTCACCGCGACGAACTGCGGGCGACCCGGTTCCGGGAACAGGTAGCTGTCCAACGCCACCCCGAGCGTCGCGCCGAGCATGCGGTACCCGTCGGCGACATGCCGGTCGTCTGTCACGGCACGATCGCCCTCGAGGAAGGAACGGTCAAGTTCGCCCAGGGTGGCGACCAGCTCTCGCCAGGCCGTCGTCGATTCGTGCGTCATGCGCCAATTCCTCTCAGCAGCAACGTCGTAGTGCGGTCGATCCAGGTGTCGTCGAGTTCCACTCGGGTGAGCAGGCCGAGCAGTGTCACGCCGGCCACCGCTTCGGCGAGCTCGGCGGCGGTCACGTCGGAGCGAACCTCGCCGCGTGCCGCAGCCTTCGCGAGCAGGTCGTGGAGCCCGCCGCCGATCAGGCCGGCGAAACGCTCCAGCAGCGCCGAATGCAGGGTGGGGTCTGCGGCCATCTCGCCGATGAGGCCGGGCAGTGCCGCCCTAGCAGCCGGAGTGCTCAGTACGTCCCTTGTGCGGCAGACCATTTCGCGCAGATCCTGGCACAGCGAGCCGGTATCGGGGATTTCGGTCGAGGCGCTGATCGGGAACACCGCTTCGTGCACGAGGTGCGCTTTGCTCGCCCAGCGCCGATAGATCGCGGGCTTACTGGTGCCGGCGCGCCCGGCGATCGCGGAGACCAGCAACCCCGGGTAACCCGTCTCCGCCAGCAACTCGACGGTGGCGCTCAGGACCGCCGCGTCGATGCGCGGATCGCGGGGCCGGCCAGACTCTTCTACCATTACGAAACTCAGAGTAACATAAGTCGCCGTGACCGAACCCGTTCGCTTGACAGACCTGGCCGAGCCCCGCTTCAGCGCTGAAGCGCAGCCCATCCTGGACATGATGGCCGCGTTGGCGCCCGATTGTCCGTTGGATGCTGAGGCGTTGTGCGCCAAAGCAAGTGCCGACACAGGGCTGCACGATTTCGGTCCAGCCGACTACCGGGAACGGCTCGACGTTTACCTATCCGCGTTGCGCGACATCGACGGACTGCACCCGGCCGGGGTGGTCAACTTCTATGGGCAGCTACTGCAGTTGCTGAAGAACCGGCTGCTGCTGGCCGACCTGTTGCACCGCCACCCCGAAATCAACGAGATCGAACTGCGCTCGCCGGTGGTGATCGCCGGACTGCCGCGCACCGGCACCACCCACCTGCACAACCTGCTGGCCTCAGCGCCCACCTTCCGCACCATGCCCTACTGGGAGAGCAACGAACCCTTTCCGCTGCCGTCGGAAGCCGGCACCGAGCCGGATCCGCGGCGCGCACGCATGGACGTTGCAGTCAGTGTGATCAACCTGGTGATGCCGCATTTCGCGCTCATGCACGAGATGACCACAGATCACGTCCACGAAGAAATCCAGCTGCTGGCCAACGACTTTTCGACGATGCTGTTCGAGACGCTGGCCCATGTTCCCGCCTGGCGTGACTACTACCAGTCCCACGATCAGACGCCGCACTACCACTATCTCGCCACCCAACTCAGGGCGATGCAGTTCCTGCGCGGCGGCGAGCGCTGGTTGTTGAAGTCGCCCCAGCATCTCGAACAGGTGCCGGTGCTCAATCGCGTCTTCCCGGACAGCATCGTCGTCTTCACCCACCGCGACCCGGTGCCGGTGGCGCTGTCGATGGTCGCGATGATCACCTATTCCGCGCGCATGCACCGCTCCCCGGTTCCGGTCGAGCAGATTGCCGGGTACTGGATCGACCGCCTCGAACAGATGCTCAATGCGCTGGTTCGGGATCGCGACGTGATCGGCCCGGACCGTTCCGTCGACGTCCGCTTCGACGACTTCATGGCCGACGAACTCGGCGTGGCCGAGCGCCTCTACGCACTGGCCGGCGAACCGTTCACCGACGCCGCACGCGCGGCCATCAGCAGATACCTGGCCGGCCATCAGCGCGGGCGGCTGGGCACCGTGGCCACGTCATACGAGATGTTCGGGCTCGCCGACGACGACCTGCGAACCCGGTTCGCGCCCTACGTCGAGCGATTCCTGACGTAGGTTCTTTGACCATGACCATCTCCCTGCCCGTCCTCGAGGGCGTCGAACACCGGTTCATCGATGTCGGCGACGGTGTCACCATCCATGTCGCCGACGCCGGCCCGGCCGACGGACCGGCCGTGATGCTGGTTCACGGCTTCCCCGAGAACTGGTGGGAGTGGCACGCGCTGATCGGCCCGCTGGCCGCCGACGGTTACCGGGTGCTGTGCCCCGACCTGCGCGGTGCGGGCTGGAGTTCCGCGCCACGGTCGACGTACACCAAGGACGAGATGGCCGGCGACCTGTTGGCGGTGCTGGACAAACTCGGCATCGCCACGGTCAAGCTCGCCGCACACGACTGGGGCGGGCCGGTGGCCTTCATTCTCATGCTGCGCCACCCCGACCGGGTGACCGGCTTCTTCGGCATGAACACCGTCGCGCCCTGGGTGAAGCGCGATCTGTCGTCGGTCCGCAACATCTGGCGACTCTGGTACCAGATCCCGATCTCGCTGCCGGCGATCGGGCCGCGACTGCTCAGCGATCCCAAGGCGCGCTTCGCCCGTCTCCTGCTCGGCTGGGTCGGCGGCGGCTTCGCAATGCCCAACGAGGACATCCGGCTCTATATCGACTGCATGCGCCAGCCCGGGCACGCCGAGGCCGGGTCCCGGTGGTACCGGTCATTCCAGACCGGAGAGATGCTGCGCTGGATGCGAGGGGAATTCGATGACGCGCGGGTCGAGGTGCCGGTGCGCTGGCTCTCCGGTGTCGAGGACCCGGTGATCACGCCCGACCTGATCGACGGATATGCCGACCACATCACCGATTTCGAGGTCGAACTGGTCGAGGGCGTGGGCCACTGGATCGTCAGCCAGCGTCCCGATCTGGTGCTCGACAGACTGCGCGCGTTTCTCAGGGCTTGACGAGGATCCTGATCGGGTTGCCCTCCTGGCGCTCCAGCATCTCGATGCCGGCGTGGATGTCCTGCAGCGGGATGACCTGGCTGATGGATCGCGAAAGATCAAGGCGCCCATAGGAAACCAGCTTGGCCAGGGTCTCGATGTCGACGTTCTGATAGCCGAGATGCCCGAGCGCCTGCTTGCGGCTCAGCCCGAACATCGCGGTGGGCCCGACGGTCGGTGACTCCGCGCTCATGCCCACGCCGACCATGCGGCCGCCGGCGGTCAGCGATTCCAGCGCCTGCTCGAACGTCACCTTCAGTCCGACGGCGTCGAACGCGACGTCCAGTTTCCGGCCGCCGGTGACCTCGGCGATCTTGTCCTGCAACTGGTCGTCTCGGGTGTCGAAGGCATAGTCGGCCCCGATTTCCAGCGCGCGGTCCAACACGGCCGGGTTGATGTCGAGGGCGATCACCGGCACCGCGCCGACCAGCTTGGCCAATTGGACGATATGGGTGCCGACCCCGCCGACGCCCCATACCCCGACCGATTCCCCGATCGCGACCTTGCCGGTCCGGACCACGGCGCCGAACGGCGTGGACACCGCGTCGGCCAGGATGGCGGCCTGCTCCAGCGGAACGTTGTCGGGTACCCAGGTCAGACCCACCGCCTGCGCCACCGTGTACTCGGCCCACGCGCCGTCATAGGCGAACGCCATCAACTGGATCCGCAGGCAGTTCGACAGGTCGCCGCGACGGCAGTTCGGACACGTCAGGCAGGGGCGCCCGGCCGCGACCACCACGCGGTCGCCCTCCGACCAGCCGGTCACGTCCGGCCCGAGTTTGGCGATGGTGCCCGAGGCTTCGTGGCCCTGGGTCACCACCGGCGCCTGGGCCGGGAACGTTCCGTTGATCAGGCTCAGGTCCGAGTGGCAGATCCCGCAGAACGCCACCTTGACCAGGACTTCGCCCGGCCCGGGCTCGGGGATGGGAACATCTTCCAGCACAACGCGTTTGGTGTCGGCGTAGAAGCGCTCGGCGCGCATGGTGGCCGTCATTCGACGCCGATCGTGACTTCGGTGGACTTGATGAATACCGTCGCCTGCTGGCCGACTTCGAGCCCGAGGTCGAGTGCGGCGTCTTTGGTGATCGACGACGTGACGATTTGATCGCCGCCGTCCAATCGGATCTTGACGATCGCCATGACACTGCCGAGGTTGACCTCGGTGACGGTGCCCTTCAGTTGATTGCGGGTGGAGAGGCGCATCGTTGGAGCGTAGCCCCGCCCCGGCGGTCGAGTGTGCGGGCACGGCTTCGGGTGTGCGTCCAGCACGGGATTCCCGCGGTGGTATCAGCGTAGAGGCACACTCAAATGCATTGGAAGCAGGGCATTTCAGTGTCGCGGCCCGAGCAGCGCAATTGAGGCGTCGACGGCCGGTTCGACGATCTCCCGCACCGGCCGGCCGTCCTCGACGGCCAGCGCCACCAGCTCCCGCAAGCCCCCCACCAGGATCACTGCCAACGGAACGGTCAGCGGCGGCAGGTTCGCGCGCTGAAATCCCGGACTCCCACTCAAATTAACCAGCAGGCCGGTCAGTAGCTCGAGTCCCTGACGCTGAACCGGGCGGGCGTAGTCGCCCAGCGAGGGCAGTTCGCGAATCCAGCTCAGCGTGATGGCCGGCCGGGACTCGATGTTGCCGACATAGCCCTCGACGGCCTGGCGAATCTGCTGATGCCAGTCGGCGTCGGGGTCGACCGCCATCCGGATGTCCTCGGCCAGGAGCTCGATCTCGGCCCGCAGCAAGTCGAGGAAACACTGTTCCTTGCTGGTGAACTGGTCGTAGAACGTGCGCTTGGAGGTGCGGGCATGCCGGACGATGTCGGCGACCGTCGTGGCGCGATATCCGCGTTCGCGAATCGACGCGGCCAGGCCGTCGAGCAGCCGCTGCCGGAACGGATCGGGTTGCGCCCCGTCATCAGCCAGAGCGGTCACGGTCGGGGCCCTTCGCTTGTCACCTTTGGTACCACAGAGTACCGTACAGGGAAAGCCCTTGGTACACCGCAGTACCAACCCTCGGTACGGGGGCATAACGTAGGGAGTCGCACTTCCGTGAGCCAAGCAATCGATGCCCGCGCAGTGTCCGAAGTCAAGCTGCCGCCGGCCACCCGTATCCCGAAGCTGTTGCAAGGCATGATCTTCGCGTTCTCGCGCAAGGGGATGCTGCGACGCGTGACCGAACGCTACGGCCCCGCCGTCACCATGCACATCCCGATGTACGGCCACATGGTGATGGTGTCGGATCCCCAGCTGGCCAAACAGGTCTTCACCACCAGCCCGGATGAACTCGGCAACATCCAGCCCAACCTCAGCCGGATGTTCGGGTCGGGATCGGTCTTCGGGCTCGAAGGTGACGACCACCGCCGTCGGCGCCGTCTGCTGGCGCCCCCCTTCCACGGCAAGAGCATGAAGAACTACGAGGCGATCATCGAGGAGGAGACGCTGCGCGAGGCTGCCGGCTGGCCGCAGGGGCAGTCGTTCGCGACGTTGCCGTCGATGATGCACATCACCCTGAACGCCATCCTGCGCGCGGTCTTCGGTGCCGAGGGAGCAGAACTCGACGAGTTGCGCACGATCATTCCGCCGTGGGTGACGCTGGGCTCCCGGCTGGCCGCGGTACCCAAGCCCAAGCGCGACTACGGTGGTTTCCGGGGCCGATTCAGTCCGTGGGGCAGGCTGTCGGAATTCCGGCAGAAGTATGACGTGGTCATCGACAAACTGATCGACCGGGAACGTTCAGATCCCAACTTCGCCGATCGCACCGACGTGCTGGCGTTGATGCTGCGCAGCACCTACGACGACGGCTCGGTGATGTCCCGCAAGGACATTGGCGACGAACTGCTGGCGCTGCTGGCCGCCGGACACGAAACCACCGCCTCGACGCTGGCGTGGGCCTTCGAGCGAATCACCCGCCACCCCGCGCTGCTGGCCGATCTCGTCGAAGAAGCCCGCAACGGCGGCAGTGAGCTGCGGCAGGCCACGATTCTCGAGGTGCAGCGGGCCCGGACGGTCATCGACCTCGCCGGCCGGCACGTCTACCCGGAGACCTACCGACTCGGTGAGTGGGTGATACCCCGTGGTTACTCGATCATCGTCAATATCGGCCGGATACACCAGAATCCGGACGTCTTCCCCGACCCCGGGCGCTTCGATCCGCAGCGGTATATCGGTCACAAACCGCCCGCGTTCGCCTGGATCCCGTTCGGTGGCGGCACCAGGCGCTGCGTGGGCGCCGCATTCGCCAACATGGAGATGGACGTGGTGTTGCGAACGGTGCTGCGCCAGTTCGTCATCGAACCCACCACCGCGCCGGACGAGGCGTGGCACGGCCGGGGGGTGGCGTTCGTGCCGAAAGACGGCGGCCAAATGGTGGTCAGGCGCCGTCCTTCCCAAGCTACTGAGTAGCCTTGGCCCGTCGCGGCAGCTTCCAGCCCGGCCGCACGAAGTGGCAGGTGTAGCCGTTGGGGTAGCGCAGCAGGTAGTCCTGGTGCTCGGGTTCGGCCTCCCAGAAGTCGCCCGCGGGGCTAACCTCGGTCACCACCTTGCCCGGCCATAATCCCGACGCCTCGACGTCGGCGATGGTGTCCAGCGCCACCCGCTTCTGTTCGTCGTCCAGATAGAAGATCGCCGAGCGGTAGCTCATCCCGCGGTCGTTGCCCTGGCGGTTCTTCGTGGTGGGGTCGTGGATCTGGAAGAAGAACTCCAGCAGGGTGCGGTAGTCGGTGGCCGACGGGTCGAAGACGATCTCCACCGCCTCGGCATGGGTGCCGTGGTTGCGGTAAGTCGCGTTGGGCACGTCGCCACCGCTGTAGCCGACGCGGGTGGAGACCACACCGGGCTGCCTGCGGATCAGGTCCTGCATGCCCCAGAAGCAGCCACCCGCGAGGATGGCCTTTTGCGTGCTCGTCATTGCTGTCCTCCTAACCGGCCCGGGGCCGATAACGCCCCCAGGCTACACTCCGCCCGTGAGGTGTAACGGCTCGTGAGCGGCCCGGAATTCCCCAAAAGTGAACTGGCGGCGGCCTTCGCGCAGTTCGAACAGACCGTGGCCAGAGCCGCCGAAACGCACGACTGGGACGCCTGGGTGCAGCACTACACCCCCGATGTCGAATACATCGAGCACGCGGCCGGCACCATGCACGGGCGAGACGAGGTCCGCACCTGGATCAAGCGGACCATGACGGCATTCCCGGGCAGCCACATGGTGGAGTTCCCGTCACTGTGGTCGGTCATCGACGAACCGACCGGGCGGATCATCATGGAACTCGACAACCCGATGCGCGACCCGGGCGACGGCAGCGTGATCACCGCGACCAACATCTCGATCATCACCTACGCCGGCGACGGCCTGTGGCGCCGCCAGGAAGACATCTACAACCCGCTGCGCTTCGTGCAGGCCGCGCTGAAGTGGTGCCGCAAGGCGCAGGAATGCGGCAACCTCGACGACGACGCCGCCGCCTTCATGAAGCAATACGGGGGAGCGCAGTGAGCGGTAAGCCGAAACTGGTCATCGGCGCCAACGGTTTCCTCGGGTCGCACGTGACCCGCCTGCTGGTCGAGGACGGCCATGACGTGCGTGTGATGGTGCGGCCCACCGCCAACACCCGCGCGATCGACGACCTCGAGGTGACGAGGTTTCAGGGCGACATCTTCGACACCGCCACGATGCGCGAAGCCATGGACGGGTGCGACGACGTCTACTACTGCGTGGTGGACACCCGCGCCTGGCTGCGCGACCCGGCACCGCTGTTCCGCACCAACGTCGAGGGCTTGCGCAACGTGCTCGACGTCGCGAAAGACCTTGATCTGCACCGGTTCGTCTTCACCAGCACGTATGCCTCGGTGGACCGCCGGCACGGTCACGTCGCCTCCGAAGCCGACCGGATCGGCGCACGTAAGGTCACCCCCTACGTCCAGTCGCGGGTGCAGGCCGAGGACCTGGTGATGCGCTACGTCGCCGACTACGGACTGCCGGCCGTCGCGATGTGCGTCTCGACCACGTACGGCAGCGGCGACTGGGGCCGCACGCCGCACGGCGCCTTCATCGCCGGCGCCGTCTTCGGCAAGCTGCCGTTCCAGATGAGCGGCATCCAGCTGGAGGTGGTCGGCGTCGACGACGCGGCCCGGGCAATGATTCTGGCCGCCGAGCGAGGCCGCAACGGCGAGAAGTACCTGATCTCCGAACGCATGATGGCCCTGTCCGACGTGGTGCGCATCGCGGCCGACGAGGCCGGGGTCCGGCCACCGCAGCGGTCGATACCGGTGCCGGTGCTCTATGCCCTGGGCGCGTTCGGCAGCCTGCGGGCCCGGCTGACCGGCAAGGACGCCGAACTGAGCCTCGACTCGGTGCGGATGATGCGGGCCGAAGCCCCGGTCGACCACAGCAAGGCGGTACGCGAACTGGGCTGGAAACCACGGCCGGTGGAGGAGTCGATCCGGGAGGCGGCCCGCTTCTGGGCCGGTATGCGAAAGGCCGCGAAGAAGGCTGCCGCACCCGAATAGGCTCGGGGTGATGGAACGTGTTCACGTGGACCTCCACGGGCCACCTCAGACCATGCTCGCGACGCTGTATGCCAAGGCGCTCGACGCCGACTCGCCCACGTCGATCCTGCACGACGAGTACGCGAAGGCGGCCGTGGCACGCATCGACTACGACTGGGCCGCAACGACTATCACCGCGCGACGGGCCCCGTCGGTAGCGGTGCGCAGCGCCCATTTCGACAACTGGACCCGGCAGTTTCTGTCCGCCCATCCCGAGGCGACGGTGCTGCACGTCGGCTGCGGGCTGGATGCCAGGGTTCATCGGCTCGATCCAGGCCCGGGCGTGCGGTGGTACGACATCGACTACCCGGCGGTGATCGAGTTGTACGAGCGGCTCTATCCCCCTCGCGAGCACTGCCGCACGGTCGCGGCCTCGGTGACCGACCCGCAATGGCTCGCCGACATACCGGCCGACCGTCCCACCCTGTTCCTCGGCGAAGGTCTGACGATGTATCTGACCAAGGCCGACGGTCTGGCGCTGTTGCGCCGCGTGGTCGACCGATTCCCTTGCGGCGAACTGCAATTCGACGCGTTCAACACGTTCGGTATTCGCACGCAGGTGATCAACTCCGTGGTCCGCCGCTCCGGGTCGACCCTGCACTGGGGGATCGACGGACCGTCGGACATCCTCGATGCGGTTCCAGGTGTCCGGCTGGTGGCGTGGGAATCGGTGTTCGACAGCGACACCTTCGACCTGGTGCCCCCCGTGTTCAGGTGGATGGGCCGGATGATGGCGCGGGTGCCGGTGTTGCGGACGATGGCGCAGTATCACCGTTATGCCTACTGACGGGAATGTCGGCGCCCCGACGGCGTTGCACTTCGCATGAGCCATCCGGAAATCAAAGAACCGAACGCAGGTCACCCGATCACGATCGAGCCGACGCAGGGCCGCGTCCAAGTACGCGTCAACGGTGAACTGGTCGCCGACACCACCGCCGCGCTGGGCTTGCAGGAGGCGACTTTACCTCTGGTGCAATACATTCCGTTGACGGATGTGGTGCAGGAGCGGATCACCAGGACCGACACCACCAGCTACTGCCCGTTCAAGGGTGAGGCCAGCTACTACAGCGTGACCACCTCGGCCGGCGACACCGTCAAGGACGCGATCTGGACCTACGAACAGCCCTACCCCGCGGTCGGGGCGATCGCCGGGCACGTCGCGTTCTATCCGAACAAAGCCGAGATCACCGTCGGCTAACAGGTCAGGGAAACACCCGCGCCAGCGCCTGGGTGTCGGTGTACTCGCGAAGTGACACGATCATGCCGTCGCGGGTGTCGAAGATGCAGACGAACGGGCTGTCGTACTCGGTGCCGTCGGCGGTGGCGCCGTAGACCTGCCCTTCGACCACCACCGTCTCGCCCTCGTTGACGCAGCGCCGCAGGTCGATGTTGATCTCGAAGACCTGCTTGCGCCGTTCGACGACGCGCCGCAGGGTCTCCTTGTTCCACTCCTCGCGCGTGATGATGGTCCAGTAGGTGAAGTCGTCGCTGAGCAGCTGGAAGCCTTCGTCGAGGTCTCCGCCCTCGCACATGCTCTGCAGGAACATCCATGCCAGTTCGGCCTGTGGGTCGTCGAAAGGCGTCATCACGGCAACATCACAGGTCCATCCTGTCTCGGCGGACAGTTGACGGTCAATCAACGCGGGCTTCGGTCGGTGCCGTGCGGTATTAAGAGTCATCGAGGTGCAGACCACACGCGACGTCACGTTTCCCGGGGCCGGCGGCTTCGGGCATACCCTCGCGCCGCTGCGGCGAGGCCGCGGCGACCCCTGTTTCCGGGCCGGTGGCGACGGCTCCATCTGGCGGACGAGCCTGCTGCCCAGCGGGCCGGTCACGGCGCGCATCACCCGCGTCGGTCGCGACACGGCCCGCTGCCAGGCCTGGGGTGCCGGTGCGACGGAGTTCGCCGAGTTGTTTCCGGCGATGCTCGGTGCCGAGGACGACGCGTCGGATTTCCATCCGCAGGAGCCAACTGTGGCCGCCGCCCACCGCAAGGTGCCCCACCTGCGACTGGGGCGCACCGGTCAGGTGCTGGAAGCGCTGATCCCAGCAGTGATAGAGCAGCGGGTGCCCGGCGCCGACGCGTTCCGGGCCTGGCGGTTGCTGGTGACCAAGTACGGCACCCCGGCACCGGGGCCGGCACCGGACGGTATGCGGGTACTGCCGTCCGCGGACGCGTGGCGCTACATCCCGTCGTGGGAGTTTCACCGCGCCAACGTCGATCCGGGACGCGCCCAGACGGTGGTGGGGTGTGCGCGACGCGCGTCGTCGCTGGAACGGCTGGTGAGGTTGCCGCCGGAGCAGGCGCGGCAGGCGCTGATGTCGCTGCCGGGTGTCGGAGTGTGGACCGCGGCTGAGACCGCGCAGCGGGCGTTCGGTGACGCCGATGCACTGTCGGTCGGCGACTACCACGTCTCCAAGATGATCGGCTGGACGCTGATCGGACGCCCGCTCGACGACGCCGGCATGCTCGAGTTGCTGGAACCGATGCGGCCGCACCGGCACCGGGTGGTGCGGGTGCTGGAAGCCAGCGGCCTGGCCTACGAACCGCGCCGCGGGCCTCGTCTTCCGGTGCAGCAGATCCATCCACTGTGACGTGGCTCAGGGTTAGCGCCTCCCTCACCGGGTACTCGCAGAAAGGACATCAAACGAAAGATTTCAGGGAGAAATCCAATGACGCAGTTCACGATTCCGGGGCTCAGCGACAAGCAGGGCGCGCGGCTCGCCGAAATCCTGCAGCGGCAGCTCAGCACCTACAACGACCTGCACTTGACGCTCAAGCACATCCACTGGAATGTGGTGGGCCCCAACTTCATTGGCGTGCACGAGATGATCGACCCGCAGGTCGACGCGGTGCGAGGCTACGCGGACGACGTGGCCGAGCGCATCGCGGCACTGGGCGCTTCGCCGAAGGGCACGCCGAACGCCATCATCAACGACCGGGACTGGGATGACTACTCGGTGGGGCGCGACACCGTCCAGGCCCACCTGGCCGCGCTCGACCTGGTCTACACCGGTGTCATCGAGGACATCCGCAAGGCCATCGACGAGACCGACGAACTCGACCAGGTCACCCAGGATCTGCTGATCGGGCAGGCCGGGCAATTGGAGAAGTTCCAGTGGTTCGTCCGTGCGCACCTGGAGAGCGCCGGCGGCAAGCTGGCCCACGAAGGCGCCACCTCGGAAAAGAGCGCCGCCGACGCGGCGCGGTAGCCACTCAAGGCAGACGCCCAACGTGAACTGACGGCGAGAAAATCGCGAAAATCTCGCCGTCAGTTCACGTTCGGCGCATCGCCCTGCGCGCGCTCGGCTTCGGCTGCCGCCCGATCGAGCCGCTGTGCCTCGTAGATCGTGACGTTGGTCCGCGACATCAGCAGCGCCGCGATGCCGACGGCCAGGATCGCACCAGGCACCACGGAGAATGACCCCGTCATCTCCGCGACCATGATCATGATCGCCAGCGGCGCACGCGCAACGCTGCCGAAACAGGTCATCATCCCGACGACGACGAAGATCCCCGGGTGCTCCGGCACACCGGGAAGCCCGGCCAAGTCGCCGAGACGCCAGATCGCCGCCCCCACGAAGGCGCCGATCACGATCCCGGGCCCGAACAGGCCGCCTGACCCGCCCGAGCCGATGGACAGGCACGTCGCGACGATCTTGGCGACCGGCAGGACGAGGATGATCCACAGCGGAATGGACATCAGTGAGTCGCGGTCGGCCGCCAGCTGGGCCCAGCCGTAACCACTGCCCAAGATCTGCGGAATCACCAATCCCAGCAGCCCGACCGTCAACCCGCCCGCCGCGGGCTTGAGGATCGGGCCACCCGGCAGCCGGCGCATGAGCGCGACGGTCGAGTGGAAGAACCTCGCATACAAGTAGCCCACTGCCGCCGCCACCACACCGAGCACCACGAACCACAGCAGTGGCCAGGCCCGCTCGAAGCGGTATTCAGCGTCGATGTAGCCGAAGAGTGGATCGAACCCGAGGAAGGACCCGAGCACCGCGTAGGCCGTGCCGGAGGTGATGAAGCCGGGTATCAGGCTGCGGTAGTCGAAGTCGTCGCGATAGCTGATGGACGCGGCCAGGACCGCCCCGCCCAGCGGCGCGGCGAAGATGGCCCCGATACCCGCCCCGATGCCGAGTGCGACGGCAACCCGGCCGTCCTCATCGGACAGGCCCAGGCGGCGCGTGAGGAGCGAGGAGAAGCCGGCGGAAATCTGCGCCGTGGGGCCTTCGCGTCCGGCCGAGCCTCCGGAGCCGATGGTCAGCGCGCTGGCCACCAGTTTCACCAGGACGGCCCGGGCGCGGATGGCGCGGGGATCGGTGTGCACGGCCTCGATGGCCTCGTCGGTGCCGTGGCCCGTGGCCTCCGGTGCGAACTTGGCGACGACGAACGCCGAGAGCAGTGCGCCGCCCGTCGTCACCAGGGGAATGGCCCACGGCCGGATGAACCCGTTCGACCCGCGCCGGCCCCCTTCGCCCAGCGGCGTAGGGACGTGATAGCCGGCGAGATAGCCGAGCAGGAATTCGCCGGTGTACGTGAGAGCCAGGTAGAAGACGACGGCGCCCAGGCCGGAGATGACCCCGATCGTGGTGCCCAGCAGAAACCACTTGGGCAGGTAGCCCGCGTTTCGGATGGAGGCGCCGAACCGGCCGCCGGCGGACTCAGGGGGCGCCTCGTTCGGCTCCTCCGGCATGTCCCGGAGGTTAGCAGCTCCGGGACACGGAATAAACGGACCGCGGTCCGGTTAATAGGGGTAACTCAAGTTGGAGGAGGCCCCACATGCCCGCTATCACCGCAGACACACTCGCCCTGCCGCGGGTCAACCCGGCTGGGCCGGCGGATACCGAAAGGCCGGTCCGATCGGTCACCACCGGTCCCCGGGGCTATGAAGGACTGGGATTCCCGGTGGTCCGTGCCTTCGCCGGGGTCAGCACCGCCGCGCTGGACCCCTTCATCCACATGGATCAGATGGGTGAGGTGAACTACGAGCCAGGCGAGCCGCGCGGCACCGACTGGCACCCGCACCGCGGGTTCGAAACCGTCACCTACATGATCGACGGGAAGTTTGCCCATCAGGATTCCCACGGCGGCGGCGGCCTGATCGGTGACGGCGCGACGCAGTGGATGACGGCGGGATCCGGGATCCTGCACATCGAGACCCCGCCCGCGGAGATGGTCACCAGCGGCGGTGTCTTCCACGGCATTCAACTCTGGGTGAATCTGCCGAGGCGCGACAAGTTCACCGCACCCCGGTACCAGGCCATCGAGGGCACCGACTCGGCATTGCTGTCCTCCGACGACGGTGGGGCGCTGATCCGTCTGATTGCCGGGGAGATCGACGGCCACCGTGGACCCGGAGTGACACACACGCCGATCACCATGGCGCACGCGACGATCGAAAGCGGCGCCCGACTGAATGTGCCGTGGGGCCGCGACTTCAATGCCCTGGTGTACGTGCTCTCCGGACAGGGGTCGGTGGGCCCGGTCGGTCATCCCGTCAAGCAGGGTCAGCTGGCCGTGCTGGGGCCGGGGGACCGGATCACGGTGAGCGCACAACCGGACCGGGCGCAGCCGCTGGACGTGTTGCTGCTGGGTGGACGGCCCATCCGGGAGCCGGTGTTCCATTACGGGCCGTTCGTGATGAACACGCGCGCCGAGGTGATCGAGGCGCTGGAGGATTACCAAGCTGGCAAGTTCCGTAGCATCCCGCCGAACGCTCTGATGCCGCACCGTGGCGGTGGCACACTCTAGTAATGCCTCAACTGGCAAGTCGGGGACCCGGGCGTCCCCCCGCCGCAAAAGCAGATGACACACGAAAGCGCATCGTCAGGGCTGCGCGTCAAGTGTTCAGCGAACGTGGGTACGACGGAGCGACGTTCCAGGCGATCGCCGTGCGGGCCGATCTGACCCGCCCGGCGATCAACCACTACTTCCCCAGCAAGCGGGTGCTGTACACCGAAGTGGCCGACCGGACCAACGAACTCGTCGTCTTCGCGGGTATAGAACGGGCGCGCTGCGCCTCGACCCTGGCCGGCCGGCTCGCCGCCTTCATCGCCGTCGCTTCGGAGGCTGATGCTCAAAATCCGAGCACCGCAGCATTTTTGAGCACGGCCGTACTGGAGTCGCAACGGCACCCCGAGTTGAGGCGGGACGACAACGACGCAATATCGATCACCCGGGAGTTCCTGGTCTCGGCGATCGACGACGCCATTGCCAGCGGTGAACTCGCCCCCGACACCGACGCGGCCGTGCTGGCAGAGGCACTGGTGATGATGTTGTGCGGTGTCGGGTTCTATGCCGGGTTCGTGGGCAGCTACTCCGAAGTGGAGAACATCCTGGGAACGCTGCAGCAGTTGATCGCCGGCACGCTGTGGCGGGCCCAGGTCTGATCCCGGTGACCTGACGCACAAAGCGTATAGGTTGCCTAACTTATTAGGTAGCATGGTCGAGTCATGACTGATCTGGACTCGCCCTCGCTACGGACAGCCGGCGACAGCTGGCACATCACCGAAAGTGTCGGCGCCACCGCGCTGGCGGTTGCCGCCTCCCGCGCGGTGGAGACCGCCGGACCCGACCCCCTGATTCGCGACGAGTTCGCCGCACTTCTGGTGTCCCCGGCCGGCCCGGCGTGGGCCCGGTTGGCGGACGCCGAGATGGAATGGCTCGACGGCGACGAGCACGGCCGGCGGATCCATCGCATTGGGTGCGACTACCAAGCGGTTCGCACCCACTACTTCGACGAGTTCTTCGAAACCGCCGCTTCTGCTGCGGGGGCCGGCATCCGGCAGGTCGTGATTCTCGCCGCGGGCCTGGACTCGCGGGCTTACCGACTGCAATGGCCCTCGGGCACAACGGTTTACGAGATTGACCAACCCAAGGTGCTGGAGTACAAGGCCGGGATTCTGAGTTCGCACGGCGCGCAGCCCGCGGCGACCAGGCGCGCCGTCGCGGTCGACCTTCGCGATGACTGGCCCGCCGCCCTGACCGGCGCCGGCTTCGACCCGGACCGCCCCACCGCATGGCTGGCCGAGGGTCTGCTGGCCTATCTGCCCAGCGATGCGCAGGACCGGCTTTTCGAGATGTGCACCGCGCTCAGCGCACCGGGCAGTCAGCTCGCCGTCGAGGCCTTCAACCTGAAGCTGACCGGTAACAAACAGCGCTGGAACCGGATGCGCGACCGGCTGGGTCTGGATGTCGACGTCGAGGCGCTCACCTATCACGAGCCGCACCGCTCCGACCCTGCACAGTGGCTGGCCGAGCACGGCTGGCAAGTGCACAGTGTCGACAACCACCGGGAGATGGCTCGTCTGGGCCGGCCGGTACCGCAGGACCTGATCGATGAGGCGATCACCAGCAGATTGATCCGAGGAGTACGCGAATGAGCACGCTGCGCAGCCACGACGACACCTGGGACATCAGGACCAGCGTCGGAACCACCGCGGTGATGGTCGCCGCGGCCCGGGCGGTCGAGACCGAACAGCCCGACGCGCTGATCCGCGACCCGTACGCCAAGCTCCTGGTCACCAACGCCAACGCTGGTGTGCTGTGGGAGGCCATGCTGGATCCGGCTGTCGCGGCCAAGGTGGAGACGCTGGACGCCGAAGCTGCCGCCATGGTCCGGCACATGCGCGGCTACCAGGCGGTGCGGACCAATTTCTTCGACACGTTCTTCGCCGACGCCGTCGCCAGCGGCATCCGCCAGGTGGTGATTCTGGCGTCCGGTCTGGACTCGCGCGCCTACCGGTTGGACTGGCCGGCCGGCACCACCGTCTACGAGATCGACCAACCGCAGGTACTCGAATACAAGTCCACGACCCTGGCCGACAACGGTGTGACTCCGTCGGCCGACCGCCGCGCGGTGGCCATTGACCTTCGGCAGGACTGGCCGGCCGCCTTGCGTGCGGCGGGCTTCGACCCGAGCGCGCGCACCGCGTGGCTGGCCGAGGGTCTGCTGATGTACCTGCCCGCGGAGGCGCAGGACAGGCTGTTCACCCTGGTCGGCGAGTTGAGCCCGCCGGGCAGCCGGATCGCCGCCGAGACGGCGGCGTCGCACGCCGACGAGCGGCGCGAGCAGATGCGGGAGCGGTTCAAGAAGATCGCCGAGGGGATCGGTCTCGAGGAGACGATCGACGTCGGCGAGCTCATGTACCGCGACGAGCATCGGGCGCCCGTCGCCGACTGGCTCAACGAGCACGGCTGGCGCGCCACCGCCGTGAGCTCCGGCGACGAGATGGAGCGACTGGGGCGCTGGGTCGCCGAAGTGCCGATGGCCGACGACAAGGACGCCTTCTCCGAATTCGTGACGGCGGAGCGGCAGTAATGCGAGTCCCCGCTGATCCGGGACGAGTTCGCTGACCTGCTGGTCTCGACACCGACCGAATCGGTCACCGCCCGCGAGGAGGCGAACCGCTTGGGCAGGCCACCGCAAGAAGAGCCGGGACCATTTCAGAACGGCTTCGCGTCGCAATCAAGTCCTGACCGGATCTTTCCGGTTGCCGTCCTATTGCTGTCCGGGCCGGATGGCTAGGATCGCGGTTATCACCGATGAGCGACCGCGCGCGACCTGCTGCGGGCACCTCGGGGAAGGAAGGACAACGATGACCACCGATTCCCTGCCGAAAGCCGCCACCGGGCCCACCAACGGGCACGCGGCCACGCAACCGAGTGTCGCCGACACCGTGGCCCGGCTCCGCAAAACTTTCGCCACCGGGCGCACCCGCAGTTACGAGTGGCGCAAGCACCAGCTCGAGCAGCTGACGAAGCTGGTGGAGGAGAACGAGCCCGCCATCGCCGCCGCGCTGGCCGAGGACCTCGACCGCAACCACGTCGAGGCATTCATCGCCGACATCGCCACCACCGCCGGCGAGGCCAAGTACGCGGCGAAGAAGCTCAAGAAGTGGATGCGCCGCAAGTATCTGCTGCTGGAGGCGCCGCAGCTGCCCGGCCGGGGCTGGGTCGAGTACGAGCCCTACGGCACCGTGCTCATCATCGGCGCCTGGAATTACCCGTTCTACCTGACGCTGGGTCCGGCCGTCGGTGCGCTGGCCGCGGGCAACGCCGTCATCCTCAAGCCGTCGGAATTGGCCCCGGCGTCGTCGCACCTGATGGCCGAGCTGGTACCGAAGTACCTGGACAAGGACGCGGTCGCGGTGATCGAGGGCGACGGCATGGTCAGCCAGGAGCTGATCGCGCAGGGCCTGGACCGCGTGATGTTCACCGGCGGCACCGAGATCGGCCGCAAGGTGTACGAGGGCGCGGCTCCGCACCTGACGCCGGTCACCCTGGAACTCGGCGGCAAGAGCCCGGTCGTGGTCGCGGCCGATGGCGACGTGGACGTCGCCGCCAAGCGCATCGCCTGGCTGAAGATCCTCAACGCCGGACAGACCTGCGTCGCACCCGACTACGTGCTGGCCGACGCGTCGATCCGCGACGAACTCGTCGACAAGATTGCCGCCGCCATCACCAAGTTCCGTTCCCAGGACAACCAGGACGGCATGCGCATCGTCAACGAGCGCCAGTTCAACCGGTTGAGCGGCTACATCTCCGAGGCCGAGGCGGACGGCACATCGAAGGTCGCCGTTGGCGGCAAGCGCGATGCGTCCAGCCTGCGGATCCAGCCGACCGTGGTCGTCGACCCCGCTCCGGACGGGTCGCTGATGCAGAACGAAATCTTCGGGCCGATCCTGCCGGTGCTGACCGTCAAGAACCTGGACGAGGCCATCGCCTTCATCAACGCCCGGCCCAAGCCGCTGTCGGCGTACCTGTTCACCAAGTCGAAGGCGACCCGCGAGCGGTTCATCAAAGAGGTGCCCGCCGGCGGCATGCTGATCAACCACCTCGCTTTCCAGGTGTCGACGGCCAAGCTGCCGTTCGGCGGCGTCGGATCGTCCGGCATGGGCGCCTACCACGGCAAGTGGGGCTTCGACGAGTTCAGCCACCGCAAGTCGGTGCTCACCAAGCCGACCCGCCCCGACTTCTCCGCCATGATCTACCCGCCATATACCGAGCGGGCCTTCAAGCTGGCGCGCAAGCTGTTCTAGCCGCCGACTTTCGCCCTCGCCGGCACCAGGTCCCTGGTGCCGGCGCTCAACCCTGATAGCCACCAGAGAGGAAACTGATGCCCGGAGTGCAGGATCGCGTCGTCGTAGTTACCGGAGCCGGTGGGGGACTGGGCCGCGAGTACGCCCTCACCCTCGCCCGGGAGGGCGCCAGCGTGGTCGTCAACGACCTCGGCGGAGCCCGGGATGGCACGGGCGCCGGCTCGGCGATGGCCGACCAGGTGGTCGCCGAGATCCGGGACGGCGGGGGTCGCGCGGTGGCCAACTATGACAGCGTCGCCGAGGCGGACGGCGCCGCCAACATCATCAAGACCGCGCTCGACGAGTTCGGCGCCGTCCACGGTGTGGTGAGCAACGCCGGCATCTTGCGGGACGGCACCTTCCACAAGATGACGTCGGAGAACTGGGACGCCGTCCTCAAGGTGCACCTGTACGGCGGATACAACGTCATCCGCGCCGCGTGGCCGCACTTCCGCGAGCAGAGCTTCGGCCGGGTCGTGGTCGCCACCTCGACCAGCGGCCTGTTCGGCAACTTCGGCCAAACCAACTACGGCGCAGCCAAACTGGGCCTGGTGGGCCTGATCAACACGCTGGCGCTGGAGGGGGCCAAGTACAACATCCACTCCAACGCCGTGGCGCCGATTGCCGCGACCCGGATGACCGAGGACATCATGCCCAAGGAGGTGCTGGAGAAGCTGACGCCGGAGTTCGTCGCGCCGGTGGTGGCCTACCTGTGCACCGAGGAGAACGCCGACAACGGATCGGTGTTCGTCGTCGGCGGCGGCAAAGTGCAGCGCGTGGCGCTGTTCGGCAACGAGGGCGCCAACTTCGACAAGCCGCCCACGGTTCAGGATGTCGCGGACCACTGGGGTGAGATCACCGACCTCTCGGCGGCGACCAAAGCTGGATTCAAGCTCTAACTTTAATGAAAGCCGCTGTTGTTCAAGAGCTTTCCGGGCCAGCCGGCTTAGTCTATACAGACATCGACGACGTATCCGATGGCGGTGGCAACATCGTCATCGAGGTACGCGCCGCGGGCGTTTGTTTCCCGGACCTGCTGTTGACCAAGGGCAAATATCAACTGAAGCTGCCGCCGCCGTTCGTCCCCGGCATGGAATGTGCCGGGGTGGTGCGGTCGGCCCCAGCTGACTCGGGTTTTCGTGTGGGAGAACGGGTTTCGGCTTTCGGGGTGCTAGGCTGCTACGCCGAGCAGGTGGCCGTTCCGGTTTCTCACGTGATCCGCAGTCCCACCGAACTCGACGACGCCGAAGCGGTGTCGCTGCTGGTCAACTACAACACCATGTACTTCGCGCTGTCCCGCCGCGCGGTGATGCGCCCCGGCCAGACGGTGCTGGTGCTCGGCGCCGCCGGTGGGGTGGGCACGGCCGCCGTCCAGATCGCCAAGGCGATGGGCGCGAGCCAGGTGATCGGGGTGGTGCACCGCGAAACCGCGATGGACTACGTCGCCGCCCTCGGTGCGGACCGGGTGCTACACCTGACTGACGGCTGGGTGGAGCAGGTACACGAGTACACCAACGGCCAGGGCGTCGACATCGTCGTGGACCCGATCGGCGGCCGGACCTTCGACGACGCGATCCGCGCGCTGGCCATCGACGGCAAGCTGCTGGTCATCGGATTCGCCGCGGGCAGTGTCCCGACTCTGACGGTCAATCGCCTGTTGCTGCGCAACATCGGCGTGCTGGGCGTGGCGTGGGGGGAATACCTGAACAAGGTCCCCGGCTCGGCGGTGCTGTTCTCCTCGGGCCTCAACCAGTTGGTCTCGCTCGGGCTCAAACCGCCTCCGCCGCAGCGTTATCCGCTCTCGGAGGCCCGTGCAGCGCTGCAGTGTCTGGACGACGGCGGCGTGCTCGGCAAAGTTGTTCTGGAGCCCTAGGCTGCGCGTCCCTATTCTCTGTACCGGTATCTCTCACCGGAGGAGGACAGGCCATGCACGAACACGAGCCGGACATGCAGATCACTCATGAGGGAGAGCGCCCGGCCATGCCGGGGCCGGAACAATTCTTCACCGGCGATGTCACCATGAAGCAGCTGTTCGGGCCGGCGGGTTCCTCGAAATCCCATGCCGGACAGCTCACTTTCGCCGCGGGTGCGCGCAGCGTGTGGCACACGCACCCGGCGGGACAGCGGCTTATCGTGGTCGAGGGCACCGGCTGGGTGCAGCAGTGGGGTGGCGCCCGGCAGGAGATCAACCCCGGCGACGTCGTCTGGACTCCCGCCGGGATCAAACACTGGCACGGAGCCACCGACAGCTCGTCGATGACCCACATCGCCATTCAAGACGAAGTCGACGGGCGTTTCGTCGACTGGCTGGAGCAGGTCAGCGACGATCAGTACCTCGGCTGAGGATCATTGACCGGCAAGAGTGTCCGCTCCTAAACTGTCGCCACTCCGCTTCGTTCTTTAGCCAAAAGGAGCAAGCACATGGCGGTATTCACCGACACCGAACTCGAGTACCTGGCCAGTCAGCGCCTCGGCAGACTCGGGACGGTAACACCCAAAGGTTCCCCGCAAGTCCGGCCGGTGCGGTTCACCTACAACGCCGAACTGGGCACCATCGACATCGGCGGAAAGGCGATGGCGGGCAGCCGCAAACTGCGCAACGTGGAGAGCAATCCGCGGGTGTCCCTGGTGCTCGACGACCTCGCCAGCATCGATCCGTGGCGTCCGCGCGGTCTCGAAATTCGTGGGCAGGGCGAGGCGCTGTCCACCGAGGGCGGCGCGATGATCCGCATCCATCCGCGGCGGGTCCTGGCGTGGGGCCTCGATCCGGAGTCGCCGAAACTGCAAGCCCGAAACGTGTGATCGGTTTGCTGGCAACATGATTCGAGCAATGTGGAATGGCGCGGTACTGGCCGAAGCGCCGCGGACGGTACGGGTGGAGGGCAATCACTACTTCCCGCCGGAGTCGTTGCGGCGGGAGTACTTCACCGAGAGCAAGACCTCGACCCTGTGCCCGTGGAAGGGTGTGGCGCACTACTACGACGTGCGCGTCGACGGAGAAGTCAACGCCGATGCGGGTTGGTACTACCCGAAGCCGAGTCCGTTGGCGCGCAAGATCAAGAATCATGTCGCGTTCTGGCACGGCGTGCAGATCGAAGGCGAGGAGGAATAACGCCCGTTCTGCCCGGGCGGTACGTGTGACGGTGCTTCAGAACGCCGTTCCGAACGCGCCGACCGCCGTCGACGGCGGGGGCGCACCCGTCCACGCGCTGATGATCTGGGAGAGCGCGTGCTGGAAAACGCGGACCTCGAAGCCGGCGAACAGGGTTAACAGGCCGACATTGGCGGCCAGCGGTCCGCCGAGGGCATAGATGCTGCCGCCCAGCGGATCTCCGTCGGCGATCATCTCTGCCCCGGTCAGCATGATGTTGATGTTGTAGGAGGGCACGGAGGTCACCATCGCGTTGGCGACGTCCGCCGTCGGTAGCAACGTCGCCACGGCCGCCGAGGCCGACGTCGATATCCCGTTGGTGACGTAGTTGTTCGCCGCCTGTACGGACGCGATGACACTGTCCGGCGAGGACAGCGTCGAGGACAACCCGTTGGCCAGGGTGGTGCCGCCGGTGTTGATCGACTGCAGGATTGTTGGCATATCCGGTACGGGAACGGCAGGTGGCGAGGCGATCATGGCCCTGATGTCGGCCGCGAAATCGCTAATCCCCTGCTGCGTCCCGGCACCCAAAGCCTGCGCGATCTCGAGTGGACTGACCGGAGGGATCACCCCGAAACCGGTGGGGACATTCGGTGGATCCGGCGACCAGCCCTGCGTCGTGCTTCCGTAGCCGAGATTGACGATGACACGCATGTTGGGCTCGATCAGCGAGGCCAGCGGATGGCCGATTACCGGGATAGCGCGAAGTGGAGACAGAATCGGCAGGTTTTCGGTGCGGATCATGTAGTAGTGCGTGGAGACGGGCCCGACCGTGTTCGTCAACTCCACGGCGGTACCCGCAGGCGGTACCGTCAGCTGCTCGGGGGACAGGAATGGGTAGCTGCCGTGCAACTCGATGATGCCCAGGAACGCGTTGATGTCGGACACGATATTGAGTGGGTACTGAGGGAAGTCGCCGAATCCGTCGTACTCCCTGGTAAAGATGTTGGTGGCAAAGGAATTGTCCGGCGTTGCTGTACCGAACAGAGTCAGTCCCAGACTGGGCAGGCTGAGTCCCGGGAATCGAGTCAGCAGGCCGCCGTTGGGGTTGGAGGGGTTGCCGACGAGCGTGAAGTTCAAGTTCGGTCCGGCTCCGAATACGTTGCCCGGATTGAGCGCCTTCATCTCCATCGAAGCTATGACCGAGCTCTGCGAATAGCCGAAGACGTTCACGTTGCTGCCGGCCGGCAGCCCGGCGAAGGCCTGATTGATCGCGTTGTTGAGGATCGTCAAACCACGTGCCGCTGAGACGTCGAAGGTCAGGTCCTTGACGCCGGTCAGCGGATAGAGACCCTCCGGAGTGTTGATACCGATGTTGGGGCCACCGGGGAAGAAGGGGTCGATGTACAGCGGCGGGAGCCCTTGGATGTAGTCCTGAATCGGGATCGGATAGCCACTGGCGCCCATGACGAGGGTGACGGCGGCCGCCGGAGCGGTGGCCATGCTGGTCAGCAGAGACCTGAACGGCGAAATTTCTGAATAGAGCACGCCCGCAAAGGCATTGGCGATTTCGGTCTCCAGGTAGGCGAGCCCACCAGCTGTCAGGCCCCGGGCGAAGTTGGCGTGAAATTCCGCCGCCCGCCCCATCAGCAGCTGACACTCCCGGCCGTATGTGTCGAAGAATTTCGCGATTGCGGCCGACACCTCGTCGGCCGCCGCGGCCGCGAAGCCGACCGTCTCGGCGGCTGCGCCGGCGTTTGCCGCGACGACCGCACCGCGAACGTTTGCCAGATCTGCCGCGGCCGCGGCGATGAGGTCCGGTTCCACACTCAGATACGTCATCGGCCAATCCTTCGCATCGGCGACCTATGTCGACGGCGCCACACGTCATCTCGCCGGCACGGCCGATGGGCGTCAGCCTACATTGACGTCCGTGTAAGTATCGCGATTCGGCGGATGGATCCGAACATCTACCTCAGGAACTCAAAGTCCGCCATTACAACGACATTCGGGGTCGCACAGCCGCTCGAGAACTCAGGCGCCAGCGAGGTCGCCGAGCACATTCTGGAACGCGTCGAGCAGCACGATGAACTCGAAACCACCGGCGAGAGTTCCGACCGCGACATTCGCGGCGATCGGCTTGCCGATCGCGTTGAACAATCCCGCCGGATCGCCGTTGAACGCCTGCTGGATGCCGTCCAGGAACAGGTTCAGGTCGTAGGACGGGACCGTGGTCACCAGCGTGTTGATGATGTCCGCCGTCGGCAGTGCCACGGCGTAGGTGTCGGCGGCCGCGCTGGTGATTGCCGTGGTGATGTTGGTGTTCGCCGACTTCAGCGCGTCGAAGAAGCTGTTGACCGGCGAGGCGGTCGCGCTGGGCAACGAGAACGGCAGTGACAGTCCGGTGCCGCCGCCGGCCGGCAGCAGGTCGGCCAGGCTGGCCGCCGATGGCAGCGCCGTGGCGCCGATGGCCTTCGTGAACCCGTTGACTCCCTGTCCGGCGAGGTAGATCTGGTCACCGAAGAAGTTGGTCGGGATGGGCGGGAGCACTTCGAAAGGCGTGGGCACGTCGGCATAACCGGTGTTGTATCCGTAGTGCGGGTCGCCGTAGCCCCAGTTGACCAGGTAGGTCAGGTTCGGTTCGAGCAAGGCGGCCAGGGGTGCCCCGATCACCGGGATGCCCTTGATCGGTGACAGCAGCGGCAGACCCGGCTGGGTGATCATGTAGTAGTTGTCGAGGCCGTTGTTGCCGGGGGAGACCGGCAGCTGAACGAGGTTGTAGCCGGGAGGCAGCGCGTTCGGGTCCAGGTTGGGGTATGTGCCGTGAACGGTCTGGATGCCCAGGAACGCGTTGAGGTCTGCCAGGAAGTTGATCGGGTACTTGGGGAAGTCGGCGTACCCGTCGTACTGCAGCGTGAAGGTGTTGACCGGGTAGCCGGAGCCACTCGGCTGGGCGCCATAGAAATCCAGGCCGATTGCCGGCAGGGAAAGACCGGGGAAGCGCGCGAGCAGGCCGCCGTTCGGGTTCATCGGGTTGCCCAGCAGCGTGAAGCTGAGGTCGGCGGTGTTGGGGCTGCCCGCCGCGATGAGGTTGCGCAGCTCCAGTGAAGAGATGACGGCACTCTGCGAGTACCCGAGAACGGCGACCTTCTGTCCAGCGGTGATCAGCCCGGTCGGTCCGAACAGCGCGTTATCCAGGATGGTCACGCCGCGGTCGACGGAAACCTGGAGCGTCAGGTCCTTGATCGCCGTCAGCGGATACAGGCCCTCGGGAGTGTTCAGCGGAATCGACGTGGGGTTGAGCACGTTGAAGGCGGATGTGATCCAGGGTCGGATGTCGGTCAGATACGACGGCGGCGGTATGGGTGTGCCGCTGCCCGCCATGATCAACGCGACGTTGTAGGGCCCGGTCGGCGAAATAGGAACCGAGGGAATGATCGTGCCGCCGCCGCTCGTGGCAGGGGCGAGCAGTGGCGCGAACAGCGACTGGACCGGCGCGAGCAGCGGCTGCAGCGGAGCCAGCACCGGAGCGAGCAGCGCCTCGATCGGTGACGCGGCCGCGCCGAATCCGCCAGCCCCGCCCAGGACCTGGGCCGCGTTGGCGATCTCCGCTTCGGCATAGGTGAGGCTCGCCGCCGCCAGGGCACGGTTGAACTCTTCGTGGAACAGCGCCGCTTGACCGATGACCTGCTGGTACTCCTGACCGAACGTCCCGAACAGCTGCGCCGCGGCGGCCGAGATCTCGTCGGCCGCGGCGGCGGCCAACCCGGTGGTCGGACCGGCGGCCGCAGCGCTGGCCTCGGTGAGGGCGGTCCGGATGCCGGCGAGGTTCTCGGCGGCAGAGCTCAGCAGTTGCGGTTGCGTCGTCAAATACGACATCGGCTAATTCCCTTCACGGCCAGGGCATTTACAGCACAGCCGGTAAACGCGAGACACGGCTGGTGTCAGAGTAGAACGGTCACGCCGCGCGCATACTGCTTTTCTGAGCTAAATATTTTTTGGGACGGTCAGTCTCATGCGACCAGCGACTGAATATCCTTGAGGGTGTTCACGACCGCCTCGGTGAGCACCAGGAACTCGACCGCACCGGCCACCGTGGCCAGGCCGACGTCGGCGGCGATCGGGAGTCCGATCGCGTTGATCAGATTGCCCTGCGCCAGTTGCTCGGTGAACAGCGCCGCGTTGTAGGCCGGCAGCGAGGTCAGCACCGACGTGGCGATATCCGCGGTGGGCAGCAGGACGGCGTAGTTGGTAGAGGCGATCGATCCCACCGTGTTGGCGATCTCCTGCGGTGTCGGCAGCGCGGCCACCCTGGCCCCGATCTCGGTCGGCGAGGGCAGTGCGAATGTCGGCGCGGTAACCGGTTGGCTGGCCATCGCCTGCAGGTCGGCGCTGAAGTGGTTGATGCCCTGTTGGGTACCGGTCGCCAGCGCGTCGAACACGGTGCCCGGCGCGACTTCGGGGAACAGGCCGAACGGTGTGGGGACATCGGCGGGACTCGTGGAGTACCCGTAGTTCGGGTCGCCATAGCCGAGGTTCACCAGCACGCGCATGTTCGGCTCGATGAGGTTGGCGAGCGGATTTCCGATGACCGGGATGGCGCGCAGCGGCTGCAACAGCGGCAGTTGCTGGGTCGGCAGGATGAAGTACTGGCTGTTGCCGTTGTAGCCCGGCGACGTCTGCAGCGGAATGGCGGCATCGATCTGAGCCTGGGTCAGATTCACGTACTGCGGGTGGACGTAGACGATGCCCGCTACCGCGTTCAGGTCGGAGATGAGATTGAGCGGGTATCGGGGGAAGTCGGCGAAGCCGTCGTATTCGAGCGTGTAATTGCGGACCGGATAAATGGTGTCCGACGGCGTGGATCCGTAGAACTCCAGCCCCAGGCTCGACATGACCAGACCCGGGAATCGGGACAGCAGACCGCCGTTGGGGTTCATCTCGTTACCGGTCAAGACGAAATTCAGCATGTTCGCCGGAGGAGGGGTGGCGCCGAAATTCGACAAACCGGCCGCGAGATTGCGCATGTACAGCGACGAGATGACCGCGCTCTGTGAAACGCCGAAAACGGTGACGGAGTTTCCGCCGGTGATCTGTTGGTAAACCGCGTTGTCCAGGGTAGTCAGTCCGATCTGGACCGATTTGTTGAAGTACATGCTGCGGACGCCGGTCAGCGGGTAGAGCTCTTCCGGGGTGTTCAGCCCTTGGAAGATGGTCGGTCCACCGACGTATTTGCTCGCCTTCTGGATGAAGTCGGCGGTGACGATCGGAACGCCGGTGCCGCTCAGGATCAACGAGATGTCGTTGGGCACCCACGGGATCGCGGCCGCGGTCGCCGCCTGGGCCGGCGGCGCGAACGCTGCGCCCAGGGCTGAGGCAGCGGCGGCCTCGGCCTGTACGTAGGCCGAACCCGCGGCAGCCAGAGTGCGCTGGAACTCGTTGTGGAACGCCTCGAATTGCGTTACGACGTCCTGGTATTCGCGCCCGAAGGTGCCGAACAGGTTTGCGATGGCCGCCGACACCTCGTCACCGGCCGCGGCCAGCACGTTCGACGTCGGCGCCGCCGCGGCCATGCTGGCCGCGCTCAGTGTCGCCCCGATCCCTTCGATGTCGGCGGCAGCAGCCACCATCGCCTGTGGCTCCGCCAGCAATAACGACATCAGCGCAGTTCCTCTCCCCACGACCCCGCAAAGCTTTCGCGCAAGCGTAAGGGCACGTTCCGAAACTGTCTGGCGTTTACGTCATTCGGCCAGAATGTCACGGAATCAGGGCGCTGATGTCCTTGATGTTCTCCGACAGCGCCTTCGCGATGACCAGGAATTCCACGATGCCCGCGATGGTGGCCAGCCCGACGTTGGCAGCGATCGGATACCCGATGGCGTTGATGAGGTTGCCCTGCAGCAGCTGGCTCCAGAAGAGTTGTGTGTCGTAGAGCGGCATGGTGGTCGCGAAAGCGAGGGCGGTATCGGCGGTCGGCAACAGCACGGCGTAGTCGGTCGAGATGACGGTGGCGATCGTGTTCACGATCTTCTCCGGAGATGGCAGCGCGGCCAGCGTCGCCATCAGGTCTGCCGGTTGTGGCGGGGCGAAGGAGGGTAAGGTGATCGGCTGTGCGGCCAGCGCCTGCAGCTCGGCGGTGAAGTCGTGGATGCCCTGTTGCGTTCCGGCGGCCAGCGCTTCGACGACGGTGCCCGGGCTGACATCGGGGAACAAACCGAACGGCGTGCGGATGTCCGCGGGGCTGGTCGAGTAGCCGTGGTACGGGTCGCCGTAGCCCAGGTTCACGATCACCCTCAGATTCGGCTCGATGAGGGCGGCGAGCGGATTGCCGATGACGGAGGTCAGGCGCAGCGGTGCCAGCAGGGGCAGGTGCTCGGTGGGGATCATGTAGTAATCGGTCACGCCGGTGTAGCCCGGTGACGTCGTGAGCTTGATGGCGTTGTCGACCTGCGCCGGGGTGAGGTCCAGGTACTTCACGTGCACGGTGGCGATGCCCATCACCGCGTTGAGGTCGGAGATGAAATTGATCGGATACCGCGGGAAGTCGGCGAACCCGTCGTACTCCTGCGTGTAGATGGCCGTCGGGTACAGCGTGTCCGACGGTGTGGCACCGTAGAACGACAGCCCCAGCGTCGGCAGCGTCAGGCCCGGGAACCGCGCCAGCATCCCGCCGTTGGGGTTCATCTCGTTGCCGACGAGGACGAAGTTGAGCTGGCCCACATAGGGCGAGCCCATCGCCGCCAGCTTCTGCATCTCTAGCGAGGCGATGATGGCGCTCTGGGAGTAGCCGAAAATGGTGAGGCTGTTACCCGGGATGGCCAGCTGACTGGTGATCGCGTTGTCCATGATCGTCAGGCCCTCGACCACCGACTGGTTCAGCGTCATGCTCTTCACGCCGGTGATCGGATACAGGTTCTCGGGGGTGTAGAGCGCCTGCAAAGTGTTGAGGGAGCGGACGTACAGTTCGTTCGCCTTGAGGACGTAGGCCTCCGACGGGATGGGCACACCGGTCGGCCCGACGAACAACGAGGTCAGATTCGCCGGGAAGGGCGGAATTGCCGCGGCGCTGGCGATTTCGGTCTGCACGTAGGCGTTGGCAGCGTCGGCAAGGGTCTGCCGGAACGAGGATTGAAATGCTTCGACCTGTCCGACGAACGACTGGAACTCCTGCCCGTGCGTGCCGAAGAAATTCGCGATCGCCGCCGACACCTCATCGGCGGCCGCGGCCAGCAGGCCGGTCGTCGGCGCTGCGGCGGCTGCGCTTGCCGCACTGACCGTCGAACCGATGTTCGCAATGTCGTTGACTGCCGTCGTGATGAACTCAGGCGCGACGAGCAGATTCGTCATTGGCGTCTCTTCCCCCGTCGAAGGCGGTGGTCTCGGTCAGATTGGCCGCCAGCGTATGACGAGGCCGCTGACTCTGTCCGCGTTTTCGCGCCATCGGCGAGCGCCGGGCGTCAGGGGATGAGAGCCCGAATATCGCTGATGTTCTGTGAGATCGCCTTCGAGATGACCAGGAACTGGACGATGCCGGCGATCGTGGCCAGGCCGACGTCCGCCGCAATGGGGTAGCCGATCGCGTTGATGAGGTTGCCCTGCGCGAGTTGGCTGAGGAACAGCTGCGAGTCGTACAGAGGCAACGAGGTGGCGAACGCGAGAGCGGTGTCGGCCGCGGGCAGGAGCACGGCGTAGTCCGTCGAGATGACCGTGGCCGCGGTGTTCACGATCTTCTCCGGCGACGGCAGTGCGGCCAGTGTCGCGAGGATGTCCGTCGGTTGCGGCGGCACGAACGAGGGCAACGTGAGCGGCTGCGCGGCCAGCGCCTGCAGTTCGGCGCTGAAATCATGGATGCCCTGCTGCGTTCCGGCTGCCAAGGCCTCGGCGACGGTGCCCGGGCTCACGTCCGGGAACAAGCCGAACGGCGTCTGCACGTCGGCGTAACTCGTCGAGTAACCGTGGTAGGGATCGCCGTAACCCAGATTCACGATCACTTCCAGGTTGGGTTCGATGAGGGCGGCCAGCGGGTTGCCGATCACCGGTATGGCTCGCAGCGGCGTCAGCAGCGGCAGTTCCTCGGTGGGGATCATGTAGTAGTACGTCTTGCCGCCGTTTTCGTAATAGCCCGGGGACGTGGGCAGCTGAACGGCGCTATTGACTTGGGCGGTAGTAAGACTCAGGTATTTCGTATGCACGGTGGCGATGCCGAACACCGCGTTGAGATCGGAGATGAAGTTGAGCGGGTACCGCGGGAAGTCGGCGAAGCCGTCGTACTCCTGCGTGTAGATGGCCACGTCGTAGGGCGTATTGGACGGGGTCGCTCCGTAGAAGTCGAGCCCCAGCGTCGGCAGCGTCAGGTTCGGGAAACGTGCCAGCATGCCGCCGTTGGGGTTCATCTCGTTGCCGACCAGCACGAAGTTGAGGTCCGCCGGTGAAATCGGAAAACCCTGGGACGCCAGCTGTTGCATGTACAGCGACGAGATGATCGCGCTCTGGGAGTAGCCGAAAACGGTCAAGGGACCGTTTGCTATTTGATTCTGAACATAGTTTCCGAGAATTGTCAGGCCCTCGGAAACGGATTGGTTCAGCGTCAGGCTCTTGACGCCGGTGATCGGGTACAGCTCTTCGGGCGTATACAGGATCGGCAGTGCCTGGTTCGGGTTGTTGGCATGCACGTACAGGAGATTCGCCAGCGTGGCGTATTCCGGTGGCGGTATCGGGACCCCGGTGGGGCCGATGAACACCGCGGTCGGAAATGTACTGAATGGCGGATTGGTGACCGGGAACGCGGGCGGCGGTGGGGTGAACGCGGCGGCAGGGGGCAGGCCCAGCAGCCCCTGTAACGTGGCCGCGCTTGCGGCCTCGGTGTTGACGTATGCGTTCGCCGCCGCGGCCAGGTTCTGTTGGAACTGCGCGTGATACGCCTCGACCTGGCCGACGACAGCCTGGAACTCCTGGCCGTACGAGCCGAAGAAATTCGCGACGGCCTCCGATACCTCGTCGGCCGCCGCGGCCAACAGGCCGGAGGTCGGTGCCGCCGCGGCGGCGGACGCCGCGCTCACCGCGGAACCTATGCCCCCGATATCCGCCACGACCGACGATATGATTCCCGGCTCAGCCAGAAAAGACATAATTGCCCACCCCATCCCCCTGTGACCAAGGGTGAATCTTGGTCAGTTCCCGAATTCAGGTTAGGACAGCGCGGCTATGGTTGTCCGGAATTCGGACTCTTTGACAATGGTGTAATAGCGCCGGCGCAAATATATTTGGGGATTTTGTGAATTCTTTGTGAGCTACAGGCCGATGCTCTGCAAGTCCTGGACGATGTCTGCGGCGGCCTCCACGACCGCGATGAACTCGATCATGCCGCCCAGCGCCGCCAGTCCCGCGGTGGCCGCGAGTGGGAGTTCGATCGCGCTCCGGAGGTTGCCCTGGGCCAGTTGGCTCAGGAACAGCGTCAAGTCGTAGGCGGGCATGGTGGTCGCGAAGGCGGTCAGCAGGTCTGCCGTCGGCAGCAGCACCGAGTAGCCGGTGGAGACCACTGACGCGAACGTGTTGGCGATGTTGACCGGTGTCGGCGGCAGCACCTGCGGTGGCGGTGCCAGGTAGGCCTGAATCAGCGGCGGGAACCCGGGCGGTGCGATGACCGGCGCCGTCGTCAGCGCCCGCGGCGTGACGGCGAGGAAATCGTTGATGCCCTGCTGGGTGCCCCTGGCGAAGGCGTCGACAATAACCCCCGGCGGGACTTCGGGGAAGAGGCCGAACGGCGTCGGGACGTCGGCCGGGCTGGTGGAGTAGCCGAAGTTCGGGTCGCCATAGCCGAGGTTGACGATCACCTTCAGGTTCGGCTGCACCAGTGCCGCAATCGGTTCCCCGATAACGGGGATGGCCCGCACCGGATCCAGCAGCGGCAGGTTGGGATGGTCGATCATGTACCACTTGTTGGTCGTCGCTCCCGTGGTGGGCAACAGCGTGGCCGACTGGACCTGAGCCGGCGTGAGGTCCGCGTAGGTGGTGTGGACCGTGATGATGCCGAAGACGGCGTTGATGTCCGACACGATGTTGAGCGGATACCGCGGGAAGTCGGCGAAGCCGTCGTATTGGAGCGTGTAAGTGGTTGTCGGATAAGGGGTGTTGGGCATCGCGCCGTAGAACGGCAGGCCGACGGTCGAAATGTCCAGGCCGGGTATGCGGGCCAGGATGCCGCCATTGGGGTTCATCTCGTTGCCGGTCAGTACGAAACTGAGCTGACTGGGCAGCGGCGCATTGGGCCCGAGGGACGCGTAGTGCCCCATCAGCAGCGACGAGATGACGGCACTCTGCGAGTAGCCGAAGACGGTGACATGGTTGCCGGCGTTGAGCTGGTCCCACACCGCGGTGTCGAGTATCTGCAGGCCCTGCTGAACGGAGCTGGCGAAGATCAGTGATCGCACACCGGTGATCGGATACAGCTGCTCGGGGGTGACCAGCGACGTCAGAATGGCGCCAGGCGAATTGGGCTGGATGAAGAGTTGGTTGACGGCGTTGAGGTACGTGGGTCCGGGAATCGGAGTTCCAGTGCCGCCCATGGCAATCGCGTTGGTCACCCCGGTGAACGGCGGGAATACCGGCGGCGAGGTGGGCCGGTAGAGCCCGCTTGTCACGCTTTGCCGGAGCTGCGCGGTGTTGATGGCCTCGGCGTTGACGTAGTAGTCGACGGTGGAGGTGAGGTTCTGCACCAATCCCTGATACAGGGTCCCGAGCCTCGCACTGGCCGTCTGGAATTCCCGGCCGTACAGCCCGAAGAAGTTGGCGATTGCCGCCGACACCTCATCGGCGGCCGCGCTCATGAGTCCCGTCGTGGGAGCTGCCGCGGCCGCGGCAGCCTCACCAATCGCCGTGCCGAGACCGGACAACTCCGTCGCTGCCGCTGCCAACGCGGCCGGCTGCGTCAATACGTAAGACACTCACGAGAGGGTAGAGCGATTCGGGGACGGTGTCTGGCCTTTGGCCTGACTCATAGACGCGTCGTTCAGCCCAGGAGTGCGTCCCGCAGCCGCGCCACGTCGGTCTCGGTGATGCCCGAGTCGCGCAGGTAGGCGTCCAGCGATCCGAACGACTCGTCGATCGTTTGCCATGCCGCCCATAGGTATTCGGCACGGACGCCGAGAACTCCGTCGGACAGTCGGGCCTTGGTGAAGGTGATCACCTCGGGCGTCAGTTCGACGTCTGAGCGTTGCGCGATCATCTCGGTGATCTGCTGGCGCAGCTGCGGTACGGCTTCGTTGCTGCGCAGGTAATCGTCGATGATGACGTCGCGATCCAGCCCGGCCGCTTCCAGGACCGTCGCGACCACGAAACCGGTGCGGTCCTTGCCGGCGAAGCAATGGGTGAGAACCGGCCGGCCGGCGGCCAGCAACGTGAACACCCGGTGCACCGCGCGTTGGGCGCCGTTGCGCGTGGGGAATTCGCGGTACTCCTCGGTCATGTAGCGCACCGCGTTCGCTTCGATGGCCTCATCGGAGTCGTCGGCGTCGCCCTCGGTCATCAACCGTTTGAACGCGCTCTCGTGCGGCGCTTCATCGTCGGTGCCCGACTGGTCGTCGGCGAGATCGGGGAACGGCAGCAGGTGGATGTCGACGCCGTCGGGCACCCGGCCCGGGCCGCGCCGGGTGACCTCGCGGGTGGAGCGCAGGTCGGCGACGTCGGTGATTCCCAAGCTGCGCAACACCGCCCGGCCGGCGTCGTCCAGGCCGCTCAGTTCGCTGGATCTGAACAGCCGGCCCGGGCGGAGACTGGCCGTCGCATCCGAGACGTCGCGAAAGTTCCACGCGCCGGACAGTTCCCGCGATGTTTCAGCCACGACTGGTGACCGCCACCGCGAGCGCGGACTGCTCGCGGCCCAGCTCGGTGCGCGCGATGGTGCGCATGTGCACCTCGTCGGGGCCGTCGAAGATTCGCATCGCGCGGTGCCAGCCGTAGAGCCGGGCCAACACGGTGTCGTCGCTGACTCCCGCCGCACCGTGTACCTGGATGGCGCGGTCGATGACGTCGCAGGCCACTTGCGGCGCTACTGCCTTGATCTGCGAGACCAGCAGGTGCGCGGCTTTGTTGCCGTGCTTGTCGATGGTCCACGCCGCTTTCTCGCACAGCAGCCGGGCTTGGTCAATCTCGTTGCGGGACTTGGCAACCGCGTGTTGCACCAGGCCCTGGTCGGCCAGCGGGCGGCCGAACGCGATCCGCTTGTTGGCCCGGTTGACCATCAAGGCGAGCGCGCGCTCGGCCCCGCCCAGCGCCCGCATGCAGTGGTGGATGCGGCCCGGTCCCAGCCGCGCCTGGGCGATCGCGAAACCGGCGCCCTCCTCGCCGAGCAGGTTGGTCGCCGGCACCCGGACGTTGTCGTAGACGATCTCGCAGTGGCCGTGCTGGTCCTGCCAGCCGAAGACCGGGGTGGACCGCACCACCGTCACACCCGGGGTGTCCATCGGCACCAGGATCATCGACTGCTGCTGGTGGCTGGCCGCGTCGGGATTGGTGCGGCCCATCACGATCAGGATCTTGCAGCGCGGATCGGCTGCGCCCGACGTCCACCACTTGCGGCCGTTGATCACGTAGTCGGCACCGTCACGCACGATCGAGGTTTCGATGTTGCGCGCGTCGCTGCTGGCCACCGCCGGCTCGGTCATCGAGAACGCGCTGCGGATCTCGCCGTTGAGCAGGGGTTCCAGCCACTGCTTACGCTGCGCCTCGGTGGCGAACAGGTGCAGGGTCTCCATGTTGCCGGTGTCGGGCGCCGCGCAGTTCAGCGCTTCGGGGGCGATCTCGAGGCTCCAGCCGGTCAACTCGGCCAGCGGCGCGTATTCCAGGTTGGTCAGCCCCGACTCGGCGGGCAGGAACAGGTTCCACAGCCCGCGTTCTTTGGCCTTGACTTTCAATTCCTCGATGACCGGTGGCACGCTGAAGTCGTTCGGCCCGGCCTCGTGGCGGTGCTTGTCGTAGTCCGCTTCTGCGGGAAAGACGTGTTCGGTCATGAAGTCGGACAGTCGTTTGTGGTAATCACTGGCTTTGGCCGACATTGCGAAGTCCATGACCGCCACGATAGGACACCCGGTATGACGCAAGCCCGCCCCCCGTTTCCACCGTTCACCCTCGAGACGGCGCTGCAGAAAGTTCAGGCCGCCGAAGACGCCTGGAACACCTGCGATCCGGAGCGGGTCAGTCTGGCCTACACGGTCGACTCGCAGTGGCGAAACCGCGACGAGCACATTGTCGGGCGGCCGCAGATCGTCGCCTTCCTGACCCGCAAGTGGCAACGCGAACTCGACTATTCGCTACGCAAGGGGCTGTGGAGTTTCCAGGACAACCGCATTGCGGTGCGTTTCCAATACGAGTGCCACGACGCGAATGGTCAGTGGTACCGCAGTTACGGCAACGAGTTGTGGGAATTCACCGCGGACGGGCTGATGGCGCGCCGCGAAGCCAGCATCAATGATGTCGCGATCGCCGAGTCCGATCGCAGGCTATTGGGGCCACGCCCCGCGTCGGAGCATGGCGTGGATTTTCCGCTGTGGTGACCGGCGGCTAGACCGGCGGGTAGCTGGGCGGCGGGTAACCGTTTCCGGACTCAACGCCGCGCAGACCCCAGGTGAGATAGCTGAAGAAAAACTCGATCTCGTCGCTTCCGTCGTAGTCAGGACTCGGGTCCATCACTCCACCTCTCGACTGCTGATCGACTCCCCCATTGCGTCTGTTTCGCGAGTCTAGTCCTATCCGCGTCGCTGCGACAGGCGCGGTCCTGCCTAAACTGTCCAACTAGTTGATTGATAATCAGTCGTGTAGGGGGTCGTCCGGGCCCCATACCGGCAGTGACGAGGGTGAGTAGAGATGGCATCCGGAAGTGGCCTGACCCGCCGTGAGGAGTTGCTGGCCGTCGCCACCAAGCTGTTCGCCGCCCGCGGCTACCACGGCACCCGGATGGACGACGTCGCCGATGTGATCGGGCTGAACAAGGCCACGGTCTACCACTACTACGCGAGCAAAGCGCTGATCCTGTTCGACATCTACCGCCAGGCGGCCGAGGGGACGCTGGCCGCCGTCCACGACGACCCGTCCTGGACCGCCCGCGAAGCGCTGTACCAGTACACCGTCCGGCTGCTCACCGGCATCGCGGGCAATCCCGAGCGCGCCGCCGTCTACTTCCAGGAGCAGCCCTACATCACCGAGTGGTTCACTACCGAGCAGGTGGCCGAGGTCCGCGAGAAGGAAGCGCAGGTTTACGAGCACGTGCACGGTCTGATCGACCGGGGCATCGCCAGCGGCGAGTTCTACGAGTGCGACTCGCACGTGGTGGCGCTGGGCTATATCGGGATGACCCTGGGCAGCTACCGGTGGCTGCGGCCGAGCGGCCGGCGCTCCGCCAAGGAGATCGCCGCGGAGTTCAGCACCGCGCTACTGCGCGGACTGATCCGCGACGAGGCGATCCGCACCACCGCGCCGCTGGGACCCTGACGGGTTAGTTGAAGATCGGCGGGATGGTGCGGAAGACATCCCCCAGCGCGCCGCTGAGCAAGGACAGCGCGGTCACCTGTGGTTGGCCGATGAAGACGTTGAGGCCCGGATTGACCGATGGCACCCACGGATAGCTGTCGGGATAGTACTGCGGCCCCCAGAAACCGACTTCCTCGCCGATCGACACCACAGCGCCGTACGGTCCCTGCACCGCTCCCTTGAGCAGGTAGTAGGAGACGGTGAATGGGTTGGGAACCGAAAGCAATCCGGCCGGGGTCGGTATGTCGGCGTAGTTGGCGCCCACCCCGTAGTCGGCGTAACCCAGATCCACCAGAACCCGCAGTTGCGGTTGGATCAAATTGGCCAGCGGCGGACCGACGTAGGGGATGTCGCGGATGGGCTGCACCAAGGGCAGATCCTGCGTCAAGAGCATGTAGTACTGGGTGTGGCCGGTGTACCCCGGTGAGGTCGGCAACGGTACCGCGTTGGCCAATTCGGCCGGCGTGACCGTCGGGTAGACGTTGTGCACGTAGAAGTAGCCCATCATCGCGTTGAGGTCGGCCAGCACGTTTAGCGGGTACTGCGGAACATGAGCGACACCGTCGTACTGGGCTGTGTAGATGGTCGTCTCGTAGGGAGTGTTCGCGGGCGTCGCACCGGTGAACGACACATCCATGACCGGGATGTAGAAGCCGGGGAAGCGGGCGAGGATTCCGCCGCCGGGATTGTTGGGTGAGCCGATCATTATGAAGGCCAGATCGTTGGGATGCGGCGCTCCCGCGGCCATCATGTTGACGATCTCGTTGTGGACGATCGACGCGCTCTGTGAAAAACCGAACGCCACCACATCGTTGCCGCCGAGCAGTTCTGCTTTGATCGCGTTGTCGAGAATCGTCACGCCTTGGGCCACCGATTGGTTGAACGTCAGGTCACCAATTCTCGGCGTCAACGGCCACAGTTGCTCGGGCGTCGTAAGGCCTTGCGGGATCGCACCCGCGAAAGACGGCTGAATGTATTTGGTGTTGATCTCGTTGATGTACTTCAGCGACGGTGTCGGATTGCTGGTGCCACTCATGATCAGTGCCGTGATCGGGTTTGCCAGCAGCGGCGACGGCGCGATGGTCAGCGCGCCCGCTCCGACGCCGGAGGTGCCCTGGGTCGCGTTGCTCAGGAGGGCGGCGTTGCGCCACTCGGCCTGCACGTAATTGATGGCAGCGTCAGCCAGGGCCCTGGTGAACTCGCTGTGAAACTTGGCAACGCGGCTTGCGGCCCAGCGGTACTGGTCCCCGTGCGCGCTGAACACACCGGCAATGGCCGCCGATACCTCGTCGCCGGCGGCCGGCATGAGCCCGGAGGTCCGGACGGTCGCCGCGCAACAAGCGTTTTCCACGGTCGTGCCGATGCGACCCAGGTCCGCAGCGGCCGTCGCGAGAGAACTGGGCGCGGTCAACAGGTTCATGCTGCGATCTTGCTACGGGCCCGCTTGACGGGCAGGAAGTTCGGCGCGATCCGGTCAGCCGAGGATTTCCAGCACGTCCCCGAGAGTACCGCTGAGCAGGGACAGTGCGGTTACCGGCGGTTGGCTGAGCTGCGGGCCGAGGTAGAAATTCAGCCCTGGGTTGATCGACGGAACCCAGGGATACTCGTTCGGGAAGTACTCGGGTCCCCACAGACCGGCCTGCACGCCTATCTCCACCGCCGCACCATACGGCGCCAGCAAGGTGCCCTTGGCCAGGTAATAGGCGACATTGAAGGGGTTGGGGATGTTGATCAGCCCTGCCGGAGTGGGTAGATCGGCGTATCCATAGTCGGAGTACCCGAGGTCGACCATGACTCGCAACTGGGGCTGTATGAGGTCGGCCAGCACCGGACCGGCGTACGGAATATCCCGGATGGGCTGCAAAAGCGGTAGGTCCTGCGTCAGGAACATGTAGTACTGCGTGTTGCCGGCGTACCCCGGCGACGTGGGCAACAGAACCGCATTCGCCATGTCGGCCGCCGAGGTCAACGGGTAATTGCCGTGCACGTAGAAGTAACCCATGACGGCGTTGATGTCGGCGAGGATGTTGAGCGGGTATTGCGGAGTGTGCGCGACGCCGTCGTACTGCGCGGTGTAGACATAGGTCTCGTAGGGGTTGCCGGCCGGCAGCGCACCATTGAACGGCACGTCCAGGAACGGAATGTAGAAACCGGGGAAGCGGGACAGCAGGCCCCCATTGGGGTTATTGCCGGCGGCGGCCAAAATGAACGACAGGTCGTTGACGTGCGGTGAGCCGGCCGCCATCAGGTTGAGTATCTGGTTGTTGACTATCGAGGCGCTCTGCGAGTAGCCGAACGTGATGACGTCATTGCCGGCGGCGAGCTGCGCATTGATCGCGTTGTTCAGTATCGACACGCCTTTGGCGACCGATTGGTTGTACGTCATATTGCCCAGGTCCGGAGTGACGGGCCAGAACTGCTCGGGAGTTGGCAGCACGAGGGGATTGGCCCCCGGGTACAGCGGCTTGATGTACCGGTTGAAGACATTGGTGAGGTATTTGGCGTTGGGAATCGGATTGTTGGTGCCGCCCATGATCAGTGCGGTGATCGGGGGCGTCAGCGTCGCCGCCGCGGCGGCGGTCGGGGGTTGCGTCAGCAGCGACTGCATGCCGTTGAGCAGCGCGCCGTTCAGCGCTTCGGCCTGGGTGTAGGCGCTCGCGGCGTTCGACAGGGCTCTGGTGAATTCATCCTGGAACAGCGAGGCCTGCTTTATAACCGCCTGGTATTCGTCGCCGTACGCGCTGAACAGGTCCGCGATCGCGGCCGAGACTTCGTCACCTGCGGCAGCCAGCAGCCCTGAGGTCCGACCAGCCGCGGCGGCGTTGGCGGCGTGGATCGCCGCGGCGATCCCGTCGACGTCGGTCGCCGCCGCCGCGAGTGTCTCAGGGGCAGTGAGCAGGTACGACATCTCCCCGTCCTTCCCATTGACCGGTCCCCGTCCCGGCCCGGCGCGCACTACCCGCAACCGCGGGTATTAGGTATGAACCAGAGAGTAGAACTGTGCGCGCGGGAATTCCGGCGTTTCGGGCAGTTAATTGCCGACGGTTTGCAGGTGTTTGTCGAGAAAGGCGATCTGGTCGGCGATCACGCGCTCGAATGCATCGTCGACATAGATGGCGAAATGGCCTTCGGGGTAGATCTTGACTTCGCCGCGCGGTGCCCTGGCGGCATAACGCAGCGTCGGCCCCGCCGGTGCGACCGAATCGGTTTGGCACACGCAGAACAGGATTGGACACGGAATTTTGGCGGCGCTGCGGCCGGGCCGGTAGAAAAGCACCTTCAACCCGATGCGGGCGGCGATCTCGTTGCGTAACTCCACGCCCTCGGGCACCAGTCTCAGGTAGCCCGAATAGGCATCGGGGGCGGTCATCACGGCGACCTCGCCCGGCATGCCTGCGGTCGGAATCATGACCGGAGGCTTGCCCCGGCGGGCACCGAGCAGGTCGCGTATCGCCAGCGCGGTGACCCGGGCGGCGGTCACGGGGTTGATCGCTTTGATGGACGCCAGGCCGTCGGTGAACGGGCACTGTGCCACCGCCGCGGCGACACCGGGCAGCCGGGCCGCCGACTCGATGACGTGGCCGCCCCCGAAAGATGTGCCCCACAGCGCAATTCGATCCGGATCTATTCCGGGCAGGGTGCGCGCGAAGTCGACGGCCGCCGCCCAGTCGGCGAGCTGCAGGTTGACGTCGAGGAGCTGGCGCGGCCGGCCTTCGCTGTCGCCGAAGTTGCGGTAGTCGAAGACCAGGCAGGCGTAACCGGCCGCGGCGAACCGCTCGGCGTACGCGTCGAGTCGCATCGTGCGCACCGCGCCCAGGCCGTGTGCCATCACCAGCAGTGGCACCGGGCCCGGGATCTCGGGTCGGTACAGCCAGGCGCTGATCCGGTCTGAGCCGGAGGTGAACGAGACGTCTTCGCGCGGCGGCATAGCGCAACAATAGTGCCGCCGAAAGGCGCGAAAAATTATGGACTACTGTCTAGAAAAGCTACAGCGTTGTGGGGACGGAGGACACTCATGGCGATTCGCGTCGCCCATGTGGGCACCGGAAATGTCGGCGGCCTCGCTCTGGCCCAGCTGATCACCAACCCGGCATTCGAACTCACCGGAGTGTGCGTGTCCACGCCGGAGAAGGTGGGACGCGACGCCGGCGAATTGTGCGGGGTCGGTCTGGACGCGGGCGTCGAGACCGGCGTGCTGGCCGTGAACAACCTCGACGCGCTGCTCGCCGAGCAGCCCGACTGCATCGTCTACTGCGCGATGGGCGACACCCGGTTGCCCGACGCCATGGCCGACGTGATGCGGATCCTGGCCGCCGGTGTCAATGTCGTGGGTTCCTCGCCGGGGCTGTTGCAGTATCCGTGGGGCGTGATACCGGAGAAGTACATCGGGCGCGTGGAAGCTGCTGCACAGCAAGGGAATTCGAGTATCTTTATCACCGGCGTCGACCCCGGTTTCATCAACGACCTGATCCCCTTCGCGCTCGCCGGCACCTGCCAGCGCATCGAAGCGGTGCGGTGCATGGAGATACACGATTACGCGAGTTACAACGGCGCCGAGGTCATGCACTACATGGGGTTCGCCCGTCCGCTGGACGAGATTCCGATGTTGCTGCAGCCGGGCGTGCTGAGTATCGCGTGGGGGACGGCGATCCGTCAGCTGGCGGCCGGCCTGGGCATCGAGGTCGACGAGATCACCGAGTCTTACCAGCGTGAGCCCGCTCCCGAAGACTTCGACATCGCGGTCGGGCGCGTGGCGAAGGGCACCCTGGCCGTGCTGCAGTTCGAGATCCGTGGGATGGTCAACGGCCGCCCGGCGATCGTCATCGAGCACATCACCCGTTTGCGTCCCGATCTGCGCCCCGACCTGCGTCAGCCCGCGGCGGGAACTGGTTCCTACCGGGTGGAGATCACCGGGGAGCCGTCTTACGCCGTGGACATTGTGCCCACCAGCCGCAAGGGTGATCACAACCATGCGGCGATCGCCGGTGCCGCCGGCCGCATCGTCAATTCCATTCCGGATGTGATCGCGGCGCCGCCCGGCATCAGGAGCACGCTGGACCTGCCGTTAGTCACCGGAAAAGGACTCTTCACACCCAACTAGTGGTCTAGGGAAAGGAACCGGCTGCGATGGAACGACCGGGACGGGTCGAAGGCAAGGTCGCGCTGATCAGCGGCGGGGCCCGGGGAATGGGCGCCGAGGATGCGCGGCTGCTGGTCACCGAAGGCGCCAAGGTGGTGATCGGTGACATCCGCGACGACGAGGGCAAAGCGCTGGCCTCTGAATTGGGTGATGCGGCACGCTATGTCCATCTCGACGTGACGCAACTCGACCAGTGGGAAGCCGCGGTCGCCACTGCTGTCGGTGAGTTCGGCAAGCTCGACGTGCTGGTCAACAACGCCGGCATCGTCGCGGCCGGGCCGCTGCGCGAATTCCGGATGGACAAGTGGCAGCAGGTGCTCGACGTCAACCTGACCGGCACCTTCCTGGGCATGCGTTCGGTGGTCGACCCGATGACCGAGGCCGGCGGCGGTTCCATCATCAACATCTCTTCGATCGAAGGGATCCGCGGCGCGCCGATGGTGCATCCCTACGTCGCGTCCAAGTGGGCGGTCCGCGGTATCACCAAATCCGCAGCCCTGGAGCTCGCGCCGTTGAACATCCGGGTGAATTCGGTGCACCCCGGCTTCATCCGCACCCCGATGACCGCGCACCTGCCCGAGGACATGGTCACCATTCCGTTGGGCCGGCCTGCCGAGGCGCGCGAAGTCGCGACGTTCGTCGTGTTCCTCGCCAGCGACGAAGCGTCCTACGCCACCGGCAGCGAGTTCATCATGGACGGCGGGCTGGTGACCGACGTTCCGCACAAGCAGTTCTGAGCATGCCGTCGAGCCTGACCGTCCTCCTGACCGAGGTGGTGGGCTCGAATCAGGTCGTCACCGACCCCGAGGTCCTGGCGGGCCGCAGCGTCGACCACACCGGCCGGTATCGCGGCAAGGCCAGCGCGCTGGTCCGTCCGGGATCGGCAGACGAGGTCGCCGCGGTGCTCCGGGTGTGCCGCGATGCCGGCGCGCACGTCACGGTCCAGGGCGGTCGCACCTCGCTGGTGGCCGGCACGGTGCCAGAGCACGACGACGTGCTGCTGTCCACCGAAAGGCTCTGTGCTGTAGGCGAAGTCGATGCGGTCGAGCGCCGGGTATCTGCCGGGGCCGGCGCCACGCTGGCGACGGTGCAGGGTGTCGCCGCGGCGGCGGGCCTGGTGTTCGGCGTCGACCTGGCCGCCCGCGACAGCGCGACTATCGGCGGCATGGCCTCCACCAACGCGGGCGGCTTGCGCACCGTCCGTTACGGCAACATGGGTGAACAGGTCGTTGGATTGGACGTGGCACTGCCCGACGGCTCGGTGCTGCGCCGGCACAGCCGGGTGCGCAGCGACAACACCGGCTACGATCTGCCGTCTCTGTTCGTCGGCGCCGAGGGCACTCTGGGCGTCATCACCGCGCTGGACCTGCGGCTGCACCCGACGCCGTCGCACCGGGTGACGGCGGTCTGCGGGTTCGCCGAGCTCGGGGCGTTGGTCGAGGCGGGCCGGGCGTTCGCCGAAGTGGACGGGATCGCGGCGCTGGAGTTGATCGACGGCCGGGGTGCGGCGCTGACGCGCGATCAGCTGGGGGTCGGGGCGCCGGTCGCCGGCGACTGGCTGCTCCTGGTGGAGTTGGCGGCGGACCACGACCAGGCGCAGCGACTGGCCGGGCTGCTGGATAGTGTGCGGATGTGCGGCGAACCGGCGGTTGGCGTGGATGCTGTTGCGCAACAACGGTTGTGGCGGGTGCGTGAGTCGCTGAACGAGGTGCTCGGGGTGTACGGGCCGCCGTTGAAATTCGATGTGTCGCTGCCCTTGCCGGCTGTCGACGGGTTTGCCCGCGCCGCGGTGACGTTGATCGGTGACCGCGTGCCCGATGCGCTGCCGGTGTTGTTCGGCCATGTGGGGGAGGGCAATCTGCACCTGAACGTGCTTCGCTTCCCGGCGGAGCACGAGCCGGCGCTGTATGCCGAGATGATGGAGCTGATCTCCGGCTGCGGCGGCAACGTCAGTTCTGAGCACGGTGTCGGCACAGTGAAGAGGCCCTACCTGGGGATGTCCCGGCAGGAGGCCGATGTCGCCGCGATGCGCGCCGTGAAGGCGGCGCTGGACCCGACCGGCTACCTCAACGCGGCGGTGCTGTTCAGTCGGTAGTTCCTTTGATGCCGACGGCGTGGCGCAGCTGGGCCAGGAACTGGTCGGCGTCGTCGCTGCGAACGACGTAGTGCGAGATGGCGATTCGGATCGCGGTGGCGGCCTTCACCGCGGCGTTGGGCCCGGGCAGCAGACGTTGCAGCCCTTCCCGCATCTCCGGGATGACGCCGGACATCTGCGGCAGGACATGCTCGGGCTCGATGTCGACCATGCGCACGCCCGAGTACGAGTACTGATAGTCGACGATGAATCGCAAAGCCGCGTCCAGCCTTTCGACGCCCTTGAGCCCGGCCGTCGCCTTCGCCAGCCCCTTCTCGAAATTCTCGCGCTCGTATTTGGAGAACGCCGACATCAGCTCTTCTTTGGAGGCGAACCAGCGGTAGAGCGTGGGGCGCGATACCCCGGCCTGCGCTGAGACCTCGGACAGGCTGAGTTTGGTCTTGCCGCTGCGGGCCAGTACTTCTGCGGTGGCGGCAAGGATCCGCTGGCGGGTCGAGGTGTCGTTCTCCATGCTTTCGCTCACCGGCGACGGCTGGCTCATGACTCGTTCTCTCCCGGCGTTTTTGGGCTTCTGTCTGGCTCTGGCTCTGGCTCTGGCTGTGGCTCTGGCTGTGGCTCTGGCTGTGGTTTGGGCGGTCTCGGGCGCACCAGTACCGACTGCTGGATGGCGCCGACCGCACCCTGCTGGTCGAACAGTGTTCCGATCGTGGTGCCGATGCCGTCCGGGCCGTAGCTGGTTTCCGCACGGATGCCGATCCAGTCACCGTCGGGAACCCGGAATACGTGCACGGCCAGATCGGTGTTGACGAAGGTGAACTTGGTGATGTCCAGCTTGCTGCCGATGCCGTTGGCGCAATCGGCCACCGCGAACAAGCGCTCCAGCGGCGTCATGGTTTCACCGGCGACCAGGTCCGCGACGGGCCTGATCCACGATTCACCCGGGCCCGGCGTCATCGGCACGGTCAACCACAGCCACTCCAGGCTGTGGACGTAGTTGCGGTCCCAGTTCCTTGCCTTCAGGTTGCGGTCCCTCGCCTCCGACAGGAGGCGGAGCGCCGGCATCGGCGCATGGGCGACCGCCGCGGTGTCGACGTGCTGCAGCCGCCATCCACTGGCCCGGGCCACCGGTCGCGGCTCACCGTCGGGTCCCAGTGCCAGCATCTCGGCGGTGACCAACTCGATCTGCCTGCCGCCGCGTTCGAGCTTCGAACGGACCCACAGGTCCCCTTCCACCGGGACCGCGCCGAGCAGGTCGATCACCACGCGGCTCAGCCGGGTGTCGTCGCGCCGCTCACAACGCTCCAGCGCACGCGTCAGCAACGCCGACACCGGCGCACCGTGCTGGATCGAGGACGACCAGGTGCCGCGGGCCAGGTCGGTGGCGCGGAATTTCTCGCCCTGCGCGTCGGCGTCTGGAATATCTTGGATCAGCTCGTAGTACGAGTCGGTCATCATCCCCCTTTCCGGTCAGGGCAGGCCGGCGCCCGGAATGTCCACCCGCACCGCGTCCAGCCTGGCCGAGCGGGTACCTACCAGTCGCTTGGGATAAGCATCGGTGCTCGACAGCAGAAACAGGGTGCGCCGCTCCGGACCGCCGAGCGTGCAGGCGATGGCCGCCCGGTCGCCCAGGTCTATCCGGTCGGTCACGTCGCCGCCCTCGGTGATCCGCTCGAACTGGTGGGCCAGGGTCATCGCCGCCCACACCGCGCCCTCGGCGTCGAGCGCGATACCGTCGGGCGGGCCGTCCAGGCCGTCGGCGAAGACCCGCCGGCCGGCGAGCCCGCCGTCCTTGTCGACGGTGTACGCGGTGAGGCGGCGGCCGGTGGACTCGGCGACGATCAGGGTGCCGCCGTCCGGTGAGATGACCATGCCGTTGGGGAAGTCGAGGTCGGTCGCCACCACGGTCGCGTTGTTGTCGGTGTCGAGCCGGATGACGGTGCCGCCTTCGAACGCCTGGGACCCGATGTAGGCGCGTCCGAGGTTGTCGATCACCATGTCGCCGAGGCTCGCGGGTGCGAGGGCGGACAGGTCGGCAACGGGCTCCACGGTCTCGCCGTCGTACCGGAGCACCTTCTTGTCCTCGGTGGACACGATGAGCAGCGATCCGTCGGGACGGAAACCAAGTCCTGACGGTGTATGACCCGGCAGTGGCAGCGTGGTGAGCGAGCCGCGCAAGTTGCAGGTGTGCACGGCTTCGCCGAGCATGTCGGAGAACCACAGCAGGCCCTCGAACCAGCGCGGGCCCTCACCGAAGCAAAAGCCGTCGGCGAGCGGGGTCGGCGCCAGCGAGCCTTTACAAATCACTGCCAAAGTGTCATGCACCACAGGCGTCGCTGTCAACGCGGGCATGGCTCGGTACGAGCTTTACAAATTTTGCACGAAATGTCACGCTGAGCCGTGAGCTGCCGGAACAAGGGGTGAGCGCGTTGACGACAGAGTCTGAACAGGTCCAGTGGTCGGTGGAGAGCCTGCTGGATCTCTTCGAGGTGCGGCCCGAGGGCTCCGATCGGTTCACCGCCGACACCGGGCTGGCCGGGCAGGACGGCCGGCAGGTGGTGGAGGGTACGCAGGTGGTCGCTCAGGCGATTGTGGCCGCCGCGAAGCGATTTGAGGGCAAGTCCGTGCGCTCGGCGCACGCGGTGTTCGCCCGCGCGGTGATGGTGGGGCCGCCCATCGAACTCGTCCTCGATGTGCTCAACGAAGGCCGCTCCACCGCAACGGCGATCATCTCGGTGTTGCAGGGCGGCAGGCGATGTGTGAGCGTCACGGTGCTGACCGACGTTCCGACGGATGACGTCATCCGTCATCACCTGACCCGTCCTGACGTCGCGGCGCCGGCAGAAGCCAACGTTGTCGAGATGCCGATGGCCGGTCGGGAACTGCGCCTGGTCGACGTGGTCGATGTGAACAGCCCGGACGAGGTCGGTCCGCCGGAACTGTACGCATGGCTGCACTACGATCCCATCCCGGAGCGAGACGATCTGGCGAAGGCACTGCTCGCGTATTTCACCGGCCACCTGGGCATTTCGACCAGCATGCGGGCGCATCCCGGTATCGGCACTGCCCAAGCGCACCTCACGGTGTCGACCGCGCCGATGTCGATCTTCGTGTCGTTCCACGAGCCGGTGCGCTGGGACGACTGGCTGCTCTACAGCCACGAGAGCACGCAGGTCGGTGCGGGAATGTCGTACGTGCGCGGCACCGTGCATACCGAAGACGGCGACCTGCTGTGTTCCTTCGCCCAGGAGGCGCTGATCCGCCCGCTGCGCACCAGTGACACCTCGATCAACGCTGCGGCCCGGTTCTAATTCCCGTGCGTTTCACCATCACTCATCCGATGCACAGCCATCCGTACAACCCGGAGCTGGTCAGCGGAGACGGCATCGCAACGGTGGCGGCGGCGGCGGAGAAGGCCGGGTTCCACGGGTTCGGGTTCACCGACCATCCGGCCCCTTCCCAGCGCTGGCTGGAGGCGGGCGGCCACGACGCACTGGATCCGTTTGTGGCTCTTGGCTTTGCGGCGGCACGAACCTCCACGTTGCGGCTTATTCCGAACATCGTGGTGCTGCCCTACCGAAACCCGTTCGTGGTGGCCAAATCCGGAGCGACGCTGGATCTGCTGTCCGGTGGCCGGTTCACCCTTGCGGTGGGCGTGGGTTATCTGCGGCGGGAATTCGCCGCTCTGGGCGTGGACTATGACAAGCGTGCCGAGTTGTTCGAGGAATCGCTGCAGGCAATCCGGGCCATCTGGACGTCCGACGACATCTCCTTCGAGGGGCAGCATTTCACCGCGCGCGGGATCACCGCCCACCCGTTGCCGGTGAGCCGGCCGCATCCGCCGATCTGGATCGGCGGCAATACCGGAACGGCCCGCCAACGGGTTGCGCAATACGGAGACGGCTGGTGTCCCTTCCCGGCCCCCGCCGGACTGGCGCGCACCGCCGGGACCGCCGTCATCGACTCGATGGAGTCACTGGCCGCCGGAATCGGCGATCTCCGCAGGCGCTGCGACGCGGTGGGTAAGGACTGGTCGACGGTCGACATCACCTTCAGCAACTTCGCGGGCGGCAATCCGGCCGGCGACGACTTCAACGCCGACGCCTACCTGGCCGGGCTGGAAGAGCTTGCCGCACTGGGCGTTACGTGGGTATCCGCGCATCTGCCCGGTGACAGCCTGGCGCATGCGCTGGAAACGATGGACCGGTTCCGTTCTCTGGTGATCGACGTGATCTGAGTGGACTTCTCTGTTGTGCCGTTGTCGGACGACGACCGGGCTTTCTATGACCGGACGCGCGCGTTCATCACGGAGCACGTGACCGACGAGGTGCGCCGGCGAAATCGCGAGTTGGGTGAAAACTTCGACGAGCGCGTGCATTTGGCGCTGGGCGAAGCCGGCTTCCTGGCTTCGGACTGGAAGCCGGAAGCGGACGGCGGGTTCAGCGCCGTCCGTCGTCGCATCTTCAACCTGGAGATCGCGCGGGCTCATACCCCCTGGTATCACTGGGGCACGACGTCCGTCGTCGCGCATCTCGTGCAGCAGTTCGCGGTGCCCGAGCTCGCGGAGATGGTGCTGCCGGGCGTGCTGTCCGGGGAGGTGCGGTTATGCCTCGGCTACACCGAACCCGAAGGCGGCTCAGACGTCGCGACCTGCAAGACCCGTGCGGTCCGGGACGCAGACGGCTGGATCATTAACGGCTCCAAGATGTTCACCTCGAACGCGCAGAACGCGAAGTACGTCTTCCTGCTGACCAACACCGATCCGCAGGGACCGAAACATCGGAACCTGACGATGTTTCTGGTGCCGCTGGATTCACCGGGCATCGAGATTCAGGGCATTCGTACCCTCGACGGTGACCGCACGAACATCGTTTTCTACAGCAACGTGCGCGTCGACGACCTGTACCGGATCGGTGAGGTCAACGGCGGATGGACGGTGATGCGTGCCGCGTTGGATTCCGAGCACGGGTTGACCGAACCCGATGCCGAGGGGCTGCAGGACGTCGCGGCGATGGCCGGCCACGGCGTGTTGATGGCCGAAGCGGTCGACCGGGTGGCAGCTGTCGCGGACGTGGACGACTCGTCGGTGTTGTATCGCCTGGGGCGTAGTTTCGCGCGGACGGAAGCGGCGTTGTCCAGCCCTGGGATGTTCGGACGGGTCGCGATCGGCCAGACCATGCGCGACATCTCGGCGGACCTGATGGACATGCTGGGGCCGGCGGCGGTGTTGCCGACGGATACCGAGGGATCCGCCGACGACGGCTCGGCCGAGCACCTTTTCCGGTTGGCGTTGCCGATGGGCATTTACGGCGGTTCGCTGGAGGTCTTCCGCAACATGATCGCCCAGCACGAACTGCGGCTGGGCCGCCCGGCCTACGGGAGTTCGGCCTCGACCTGAACTTTGGCGGGGTCGAAGCTGAAATGTTCTGCTATTGGCTGGCTTTCGGGATACGGTTCGGCGTAGGTCCAGGCAATGTCCTCGTCGCCGTCGAGTGCCGCCCAATACGTCGCGTACCCCTTGTAGTTGCAGTACGTCGACGTGTCGGTTCGGCGTAGCAGCTCGGTACGCACATGGTGGGGAGCCACGTAAAGCCTTGGCTCGAGCGCGGTTTCGAAGACGATTGTGGTGTCGTCGGTGTCGACCAGCAGTGTGCCGTGGAGCGATACTCGCAGCCTTCGGCGCGTCAGCCGGCAGTCGACACGGTGATACGGGTTGGGCGGGTAATGCACGAGTTTGCGTCCCTCCTCGAACCAGGCGTCGACCGCGGTCCAGGGCACGTGGACGTATCCCGGCGCTTCCGGCTCGGGTTCGGCTGGGAGGCCGGTGATTACGCCTTCGGGGAAGACATAACTGAGCGGGTGGCTGCGCCGGTGCACCATCAGTGCGCTCTCGGTATCGATGACGATCTGTCCGTTGTGCAGGGCCTGAACCCGACGCGGATGTGGCTCGATGTAGACGACGTCGTGGGGGATGGGAGGGGCGAATCGGCCGGCGGGGTCGCCGCTGAGTGGGCCGCGACCGGCTACCAGGCTCATTCTGCAAGGGTACGGCGGAGATCCCCGCATCGTTGTCTTGTGTCAAGTATCTGGCAGGTTTTGTTTGTCCAGGTAAGCCTGTTTTGGGGTTTGGTCGTGCAGGGCCTGGTGGGGTCGGATGGTGTTATAGAT
>RXJD01000047.1 GCA_003987775.1 Mycobacterium sp. | reverse complement strand
CAAACGCCACAACTGGCGCACCCCCGCCGAAGAACTCGACCGACTACTGTCAGACCCGTCCGCATTTGTTGCAGCGACCGCCTGAATCTAAGGCAGGAAATGCACCGTGGCCGCACACCCGGTTACCACCACGACTGGCGGATGGCCTCGAGCAGGATCGGCGCCAGCTCGGCGCGGCACATCACGAAGTCGGGCAGGTAGGGATCGAGCTGGTTGTACATCATCGGCGATCCATCGAGGCGCGACACATGCATCCCGGCGGCCTGGATGACGCCGGCCGGTGCCGCCGAATCCCATTCCCACTGGCCGCCGGCGTGCAAATAAGCGTCGGCGACGCCGTCGATGATCGCCATGGCCTTCGCGCCCGCCGAACCGATAGGCACCAGTTCGATGTCCAGGATGTGCCGGATGCGGTAGAGGATGGCCGGCGGCCGGGTGGCGCTGACCGCGATCCTGATGACGTCGGGAATCCCGACGGGCGCGGCGTTCGCGGTGACGGTGTCGCTGCGGTAGACGATGTTGCCGCGGGCCGGCAGGGACACCGCCGCGTCGGTGATCTGCCGTATGCCGTTGGCGGAATCGCTTGGAGATCCCCCGGAAGAACGCTGCCACAGCGCGATATGCACCGCCCAGTCGTCGCGCCCGCGGGTGGAGAACTCACGGGTGCCGTCCAGCGGGTCGACGATCCACACCCGGTCGGACTTGAGCCGGACCAGATCATCGTGAGCTTCCTCACTGAGCACGGCGTCTCCGGGGCGTTCGGCCCTCAGCCGGCGCAGGATCAGCGAATTCGCCAGGCGGTCGCCGGCGTCGCCCAATTCCCACGGATAGTCGAACCCGACCTCGTCACGCACCTTGAGCAGCAGCTCCCCCGCCTCGGCGGCGAGGTCAGCGGCCAGCGCGGCATCGCTTTGGTCACGCGCGGCCGGGTTCACCGCCCCAGTATCGCCGACGGCGGACGCCGGCTCAGAACGCCGGCCAGGGAATGGGGCGACTGCGGTTGGGTCCGGGCATCACCGGGTCCTCGAGTAACGCCTGGGTACGACGGATCAGCGCGGCGATCTCGGCGCTGGTGATGAGGCCTCTGAGTTCGGCGGCCAGCGGGCCGCGCAGCGCATCGGCGAGCTCGGCCACCGGCTCCATCGTGGATTCATCGATCGGCTTGCCGGCCCAACCCCACAGCACGGTGCGCAGCTTGTCCTGGACGTGCAGGCTGACTCCGTGATCGACGCCGTACACATTGCCGTCGACGCCGTAGAGGATGTGGCCGCCTTTGCGGTCGGCGTTGTTGACGAGGATGTCGAACACCGCCATCCGGCGCAGCCGATCGTCATCGGCGTGCATCAACACCACCTCGTCGCCGGCGTAGTCGTAGGCGCGCAGTACCGGGAGGTAGCCGGGTTGCGGTTTGCCGGTGGGGAACAGATCGACCAGGTCGGGACCCGGCCGCGGGTCGGAGTCGGCGGCGTCGCCCGGTTGCTGCACCCACAGCTGCAGCATTCCCGGACCGGCCGGGCCGTCGCGAATGATGGTGTGGGGCACGATGTTCCAGCCCAGCTGCGTCGACACCAGGTAGGCGGCCAGCTCGCGGCCGGCCAGCGTCCCGTCGGGAAAATCCCACAACGGCTGCTCGCCGGAGACGGGTTTGTAGACGCAGTGCACGCATCGAGAATCGAGCGACGCCTCGCACAGGAAGGTGGCGTTGCTCGCCGACCGGATCCGTCCCAGGACAGTCAGCTCGCCGTCGCGCAGCACCTCATGATGGTCATTCCTCGGCGTCATCACTGGACCCGAAGAGCGCCTCGCGCCGGTAGCCGTTGGTGCGCGCGCAGATGTGACCCTCGGGGTCCAGCGGTTCCTCGCACAACGGGCACGGCGGCCGGCCGGCCGAGATGACCCGGTTGGACCGGGTGGCGAACTGCCGCGCCGACTCCGGCGTCAGGAACACCCGCACCGCGTCGGGGCCCTCGTCGGTGTCGTCGAGCACCACGGAGGCGTCGAATTCCGCATCGGTGACGGCGAGCAGTTCCACGACGACGGTCTGCGCTTCGGAGTCCCAGCCGAGCCCCATTGTGCCGACCCGGAATTCGGCGTCGACCGGCATGATCAGCGGGTTGAGATCTTCCACTTCGGTCGGCTCGGGGGGTACCGGAGTGCCGAAACGGCGGTTGACTTCGAGCAGCAGCGCGCCGATGCGTTCAGCCAGGACCGCAACCTGCTGCTTCTCCAGGACCACCGAGACGACCCGGGCGTCGTGCACCGCCTGGATGTAGAACGTGCGGTTCCCGGGCTGCCCGACGGTCCCGGCCACGAAACGGTCGGGTGTACGGAATACGTGAATTGCGCGGGCCATGGCACCTCCAAAATACCGTGCAGACGCTGGCACCGTGCGCTTCGTCCGGCAGTGCCGGACACCGCCGGGCGTGTCGCCTAGTTCGTGGAGCCGCCGACAACCGCGTCGCCGGAGGGCTCTTCCTTCGCTTCCGGCGCCGGCGCGGCGCGCAGGCCGGCCGACAACCGCGCGCCAGTGTGGTTGACATGCAGCACAAATGGACGCAGCGGGGTGTAGCGGATCACACTCACCGACGCAGGGTCGGCGTTGACCCGCTGGAAGCTGTCCAAGTGCATGCCGTAGGCATCGGCGATCAATGACTTGATGACGTCTCCGTGGGTACAGGCCACCCACAGCACGTCGCCGCCGTGCTCCTCGCTGAGCCGGCGATCATGCTCGCGAACGACCGCGACCGCGCGAGCCTGCACCTGCGCCAGTCCCTCACCGCCGGGGAACACCGCGGCACTGGGATGGGCCTGAACCACCCGCCAGAGGGGCTCGCTGACCAACTCGCTCAGCTTGCGGCCGGTCCACTCGCCGTAGTCGACTTCGGCGAGCTGGTCTTCGATCACCGGCTCGATGCACAGTGCCCGGGCCAGCGGTTCGACGGTGCGGCGGCAGCGCAACAAGGGCGAGGACACCACCGCCCGGATGGGCAGGTCACCGATCCGGTCGATCAGGCCGGCCGCCTGCTCGCGGCCCTTGTCGTCGAGGTCCACACCCTCTGACCGGCCCGCCAACACACCCGCGGTGTTGGACGTTGACCGGCCGTGACGCAACAACAGGACCGTCATGTCGCCGCGACCGTCCCCGTCGCCAGCAAAATCAGCACCGCGCTACCGACGACCACGCGATATCCGACGAACCAGAACATGTTGTGGCGCACCAGAAAACGCAGGAACCAGGTCACCGCCGCCAAGCCGATCACGAACGCGATCAGGATGGACACCAGCAGCTGTGCCCCGGTAGCGCTCATTCCCTCGGTGACGGGCCGAAACGCGTCGGGCAGGGAGAACAACCCCGAGGCGAACACCGCCGGGATGGCCAGCAGGAAGCCGAAGCGAGCGGCCAGTTCGCGCTCCATCCCGAGAAACAGCCCCGCGCTGATCGTCGAGCCCGAGCGTGACACCCCCGGCACCAGCGCCAGGCACTGGGCGCTTCCGACGACGATCGCGTCGCGCCAGTTCAGCTGCTCGATGTCGCGGTTGCGGCGTCCGAGGTATTCGGCGAGTGCGATCACCGCCGAGAACACCACCATCGCCGTGGCCACCACCCACAGGTTGCGCACCTCGGAGCGGATGACTTCCTTGAAGAGCAGCCCGAGCACGCAGATCGGGATGGTGCCGATAATGACGTACCAGCCGAGCCGGTAGTCGGCGTTGCGCTGCGACTTGACGAACAGTCCGTTGAACCAGGCGCGCAGGATGCGCCCGATGTCGCGGGCGAAGTAGACAAGCACCGCGGCTTCGGTGCCCAGCTGGCTCACCGCGGTGAAGGAGGCGCCGGCGTCGCCGCTGAAGAAGATTCGCGACACGATGTTCAGGTGCCCGGAGGAGGAGACGGGCAAAAACTCGGTCAGACCCTGCACCACCGACAAGACGATGACTTGCCCCCAGGACATCGGCGCTACCGCAGACACGACGACGACCGTACCTGGTGCGGTAAAGAAGCGCGGCCGCGCCGCGGCCGGGCTAACGCGAGACAGGCACCGCGCGGGCCACCGCATCGCGCACTGCGGCGGCTAAGCTGCGCTCGTCGGTCAGGTCGATATCGAGCACACTGCGCACGGCGCGCGCGACGACGTCTTCGGCCTGCGGAACCGGTGCCACCAGGTGCGGCCGGTAAATTTCTACGACGAGAGACCGGTGTTCGATATGAAAGGAAAAACTGCGCCCATCTCCGACTTGCCCGTACCCGCTGGCGAAAATGCCAGGCGTCATGTCCTCGACAGCAAACTCCTGGTCTGCGGTATGCCGGTCATCGGTGACGGTCATGGGCTGAGAATACCTCCGCTACACGGATTTACACGTCACAGATGGCGAAATTGAGCGCGATAACGTTCCTTAGAATTTGATATGCGTCTTGTAGATACGGGAGATCTGGATTGCTGACAACGCGAAGAGCGCCCTTTAAACAGCGCGTTGTTGTTTTGGCGAGTTTGCTCGTAGTGGGTTGGGTCGGTTCGGGGTGCTCGTCGAACCCGCTCAGCTACACACCACCCACCATCGAACCCGCGCAGCCGGCCGTCTCTCCACCCGCCTCGAACCCCGCGGGGGTGGTGCAGTCTCTGGGCGGCCGTCCACAAAGTGCCTTCTTCGACGGCGACTCGCGGCAGTTGGTGGTTTTATCCCCCGGCGATGACCCCGGCGGACCGGGCAGCATCGCCGTGCTCGGACCGCGGGGCGCTGCGCGCGTGATCACGCTGCCCGGGCCCGCCACCGCCATGACCGGCGACGGACACGGCACGGTCTATCTGGCGGGACGTGACGGCTATGTCACGGTGGCCCTGGCCACCGGGCAGGGCGTCAGAACGACCGTCGCCGGCGGCCAGGAATTCACCGCCATCGCGCGCCGCGCCGACGGCCGGCTGGTGCTGGGTAGCAGCGACGGTGCGGTGTACTCCCTGGGCGCCGACGGGTCGGTGGCGAATCGGAACAAGATCTTTGCGCGGGTGGATGCCCTTGTCGCGCAAGCAAACACGACGGTGGTGCTGGATCGTGGCCAGACGTCGGTGACGACGATCGGCCCCGACGGCCGTGCCGCGCAGTCTCTGCGGGCCGGCGAGGGCGCCACCACGCTGGCCGCCGACTCGCAGGGCAGGGTGCTGGTGGCCGACACCCGCGGCGGGCAACTGCTGGTCTACGGGATCGACCCGTTGATCCTGCGCCAGGCCTTCCCGGTACGGCAGTCGCCCTACGGCTTGGCCGGGTCCCGCCAACTGGCCTGGGTGTCCCAAACGGCATCCAACACCGTCATTGGTTACGATCTGAGCACCGGAATACCCGTGGAAAAGGTGCGTTACCCAACCGTGCAGCAACCGAACTCGCTGGCCTTCGACGAGGCGTCGGACACCTTGTACGTGGTGTCAGGCTCGGGCGCCGGGGTGCAGATCATCGAACATGCTGGGGGCGCGCCGTGAACCCGGGGCCCGCGCCGCGGTGGAGCCGGCTGCCTGCCGGGTGGGAAGCCGACATGTCCGACGAGTACGAGTGGGTGCCGTTGCGGCTCCCCCCCGACGTGACCCGGCTCAGCGCGTCCACCCGGCTGTCCATCGAGGCCGAGTACCGCGGCTGGGAATTGACCAGGGTGCGGCTCTACACCGACGGAAGTAGGCGAGTATTGTTGCGGCGCAAGAAGGCTCGCATGCAAAACCGGTTGTCTGAGCAGCCGGAATCGTGACTGGAATCGTGACGTCGGCACCATCGCACTCACACCGGATGTACGGCCTGCTGCGAAGCCTGCTTTTCCAGGTGCCCGCCGAACGCGTCCACACCCTGGTATTCGCGGGATTGCGCGGTGTCACCGCCGCGGCTTCGGTGCGCCGCCGGATGAGCCACTGGCTCGGCCCGACCGACCCGGTGCTGGCCAGCACGGTGTTCGGGGTGCGCTTCCCCGGGCCGCTCGGGCTGGCCGCCGGATTCGACAAAGACGGAACAGGGCTATCCGCCTGGGGCGCAATGGGTTTCGGGTACGCCGAGATCGGTACCGTCACCGCATACGCGCAGCCGGGCAATCCGGCGCCGCGGTTGTTCCGGCTGGCGGAGGACCGGGCGCTGCTCAACCGCATGGGTTTCAACAACCACGGCGCCGGCGCCCTGGCGGCACGGCTTGCCCAGCACGTTCCCGATGTGCCCCTGGGCGTGAACATCGGCAAGACCAAGAAGACCCGACCCGAAGATGCCGTCGACGATTACCGTTGGAGTGCAAGGCTATTGGCGCCGCTGGCGTCCTACCTTGTGGTCAACGTCAGCTCACCGAACACTCCCGGGCTGCGCGACCTGCAGGCCGTCGAGTCGTTGCGTCCCATCCTGTCCGCCGTCCTGGCCGAAGCGTCGAACACCCCGGTGCTGGTCAAGATCGCTTCGGATCTGTCCGACTCAGACGTCGACGACATCGCTGACCTGGCCGTCGAGCTCGGACTGGCCGGCATCGTGGCCACCAACACCACGATTTCACGCGACGGCCTGCGCACACCCGGCGTGGCCGCACTGGGTGCCGGCGGCATCTCCGGGCCACCGGTGGCGCGCCGTGCGGTGGAGATTCTGCGCCGGCTGTACGACCGGGTCGGCGACCGACTGGTGCTGATCAGCGTGGGCGGCATCGAGACCGCCGACGACGCCTGGGAGCGCATCACCGCAGGCGCCTCGCTACTGCAGGGCTATACCGGGTTCATCTACGGCGGGGGCCTGTGGGCCAAAGAGATTCACGACGGAATTGCCCGCCGGTTGCACGACGGCGGATACGCGTCGCTGAGCGATGCCGTGGGGTCGGCGGTGGCTGGACGGGAGAAACCGGCGGGTTAACCGGCGGGGACACCGCCACCGCCGCCGGCCCCCGGGCCCGCCGCACCCGACGGGGCACCCGCCCCACCCGTGCCGGCACTGCCGCCCGAGCCGCCCTTGCCACCGGTGTTACCGACGGCCGGACCTCCCGGGCTGCCGCCGTTGCCGCTGGTCCCGACGCTGCCGAGACCTTGGCCGCTGCCTCCGGTGCCACCCGTGCCGCCGCTGCCTCCGGCGCCACCCGTCCCGCCGGTCCCTACCGCCGCGTTGGCGCCGGCTCCCCCGGTGCCACCGACGGCCGCATCGCCGCCCCGGCCTCCGGCGCCCCTGCTGTTCTTGGTGCCGTCGCCTGCGCCGCCGTTGCCGCCGTTGCCGCCGTCACCACCGGTTCCGCCGATGCCGCCGTTTCCGGCAGCGCCGGCGCCTGCGCCTGCCCCGCCCACTCCGCCGGTACCGGCAGCGCCGCCGGCTCCGCCGCTGGCCCCGCTCCCGCTGACACTGCCGCTGCCACCGTTTCCACCGGTGCCGCCGGTCCCACCCTGACCGCCGACACCGCCGCTGCCGCCCGCGGCTCCGCCCGTTCCGCCCGCACCGGCGACACCGCCGGCACCGCCTTTTCCGCCGACAGCACCGTTAGCAGAGCTGTTGATGGTGCTGCTGCCGCCCAGACCTCCCGAGCCGCCGTGGCCACCGATACCCCCGGATCCGCCCTGCCCGCCACCGACCCCGCCGATGCCCGCCCCACCGTCGCCACCCTGGCCCCCGGCGCCGCCGACGCCGCCCTGCCCACCGGTGGTAGGCGCGGCGCCCGAGACGCCGGATTGACCGGTACCGCCGGCGCCTCCGGCGCCACCCGTACCCCCCTTACCTCCGCTGCCACTGCCCCCGGCAGCGCCGCCATCGGTTCCGACCCCGGCGGCGCCGGCGAGGCCGCCGGTGCCGCCTTTGCCGCCGCTGGCTCCGTTGGCGTTGACCCCAGTGCCGGTGTTGCTGCCGCCGGCGCCACCGATGCCGCCCTGGCCGCCCTGGCCGCCTCTTCCGCCCTGGCCACCGCCGATGCCGTTGAAACCCGCACCGCCGTCACCGCCCTGGCCACCAGCGCCGCCGGCGCCGCCCTGCCCACCGGCGCTTGGCGTGGAGCTCGAGATGCCGGCTTGGCCCACGCCGCCGGTTCCGCCCGTGCCGCCGAGTCCGCCCTTGCCGCCATTGCCGGTCGTGCCTTGCGCTCCGCCGTCGATTCCTTGACCGGCGGCACCGGCGGTACCTCCGGTTCCGCCTTTGCCGCCGGCGCCCCCGGTCGCAGTGACTCCGGTGCCAGTGTTGCTGCCGCCGGTACCGCCGATGCCGCCCTGGCCTCCGATGCCGCCCTGACCGCCCTGGCCACCGCCGACGCCGCCGATCCCCGCACCACCGTCACCGCCTTGCCCGCCGGCGCCCCCTTGACCACCCTGCGCACCGGACGCGGGCGCAGTGCCCGGGTCCCCGGCCTGACCGGTGCCGCCGATGCCGCCGACGCCCCCTACCCCGCCCTTGCCGCCCGTACCGACCACACCGCCCGCGCCGCCGTCGACTCCACGACCGGCCGCGCCGGCAGTGCCGCCGGTACCGCCCTGTCCTCCTGCGGCACCGATGCCGCCGTTGGTACCGGTGTTGGCCCCGCCGTCACCTCCGGCGCCACCCGGGCCTCCGATGCCGCCCTGACCACCCTGGCCACCGCCGACGCCGCCGATCCCGGCACCGCCGTCGCCGCCCTGCCCGCCGGCGCCGCCCTGCCCACCGTGCGCGCCGGCCGTCGGTGTGGAACCCGCGGTACCGGACGGTGCGCCACCGCCCGCTCCACCGGTACCCCCGGTGCCACCCTTGCCACCGGCACCGCTCAATCCGTCCGCTCCGCCGTCTGTTCCGGAACCGCCCACTCCGGCGGCGCCACCGGTACCGCCCTGTCCTCCCGCAGCACCCATCCCGGCTTTGGTTCCGGTATTGGCCCCGCCATCACCGCCGCTACCACCCTGGCCGCCGGCCCCGCCCTGGCCACCCTGACCGCCGCCCACACCGTTGATCCCGGCACCGCCGGCACCACCCTGGCCGCCGGCGCCGCCCAGGCCGCCTTGCATACCGTCGGTGGGAGCGGTCGCGCTGCTGAAACCGGTTGCGCCGCTGCTGCCTACACCACCGGCACCTCCGGTACCGCCGACGCCACCCCGGCCAGCACCACCGGCCGCAACGAGTCCTGCACCCCCCGCACCGGCCGTACCTCCGGTACCTCCGCTGCCGCCCTGCCCGGCCTGCGCCCCAGCACCCACCGCAGCGCCACCGGCCCCACCCATGCCACCGGTCCCGCCGGTTCCGCCCTGGCCGCCGATGCCGATCAACGCCTGGCCGCCGGCTCCCCCGGCACCCGCAGCGCCGCCGGTAGCGCCGGCGTTGCCCTGCTGACCGGCAGAGCCCACACCACCGGCTCCGCCGTCACCACCGGCCCCGCCGTGGCCGCCGAAACCGAGCACCCCGCCGGTACCGCCCGCACCTCCGGTGCCACCCGTCCCGCCGTTCATGCCGGGCACGCCCGCAGCTCCGGCACCCCCGGTGCCGCCGGCACCGCCGGCGCCGACCAACGCGGCCGTGCCGCCGTCTCCTCCGACACCCCCTATCGCGCCAACACCACCGGCACCGCCGGCACCCCCGGTACCGAAGAACGTCCCGGCCCTGCCGCCGCTACCACCGTGGCCACCGCTGCCGAGGGGATCCGCACCTCCGGTGCCGCCTTGTCCGCCATTGCCGAGCAGTAGGGCTGAACCGCCCTGGCCCCCGTATCCGCCGGCACCGCCGGTTCCGCCGGCACCGCCAGACCCGAGCAGCCAGCCGCTGTTGCCGCCTCTACCGCCGACCGCGCCGGCGCCCCCGGTACCACCGCTTCCGCCATTGCCGATCAGCCCGGCCGAACCGCCGGCCCCACCGGGAGCACCCGCGTCGCTGCTGCTGCCCCCGTTGCCTCCGTTGCCCAGCAAGATTCCGCCGTCCTGGCCGGGCTGGCCCATCGCCCCGCTGGCGCCGCTGGCGCCGTCACCGATCAACGGCCGCCCCACCAGCGCCTCGGTGGGCGCGTTGATCACGTTGAGCACGGTTTGGAGCGGCGACGCGTTGCCGGCTTCCGCCGCGGCGTATGTGTAGGCGCTGTAATCCAGCGTCCGCACGAATTGGTCGTGGTAGGCCGTCAATTGAGCGCTGAGCAGCTGATAGTCCCGGCCATGTCCGGAGAAAAGCGCGGCCACCGCGGCCGAGACCTCATCGGCAGCCGCCGCCAGCACGGACGTGGTCGAGGCAGCAGCAGAGGCGTTCGCCCAGCGCAGAGAAGCATCGATATCAGCGATGTCAGCCGCTGCAGCCGACAATGCCTCCGGACCAGCCCACATGAATAACATCTCTTGGAACCCCTTCGCATGAGTGCACTGCGTGGCCCGGCCACTGCTCCAGCTACGACTGTCGCGCGGATAGGAGCGCCGGGGCCTCGGGCAGTGGGCGGAATCGGTGGATGAAATTTCCTCCCCCTATTGGGGGAGGATTTCCCGGCATTCGACCTCGCTCAGTGACAACGAGAAGATCTGCATAGAACTGACTACCGCTGTGCTGCAACAGTTTTGGTATCTCTTCCGATTGCCGAAACACGTTCGCCGACCGCACAGCCCAGCGCCGGCCATCGCAGAATCAGCCGTTTGCGCATTCCGCAAAGTTGCCTTCGAATGACGGTGATCTCCGCTCGCCGCAGCTAAGCGATGGCAGAGCGGGATCACCTGCCCGCAGGGATTCACCGCCCCCGCACTGCGGCGCCGACCATCTGTTGCGGCCTAGGGAGAGATGTGATGGATTTCGCGAGGTTTCCGCCGGAGCTCAATTCCGGACGGTTGTTTGCCGGTCCTGGGCCCAGCCCCCTCCTCGCGGCTGCCGCGGGGTGGCGAAGTCTGGCCGCCGAATTGGGCTCGTGTGCAGCCGCTTTCACCAGGCTGACCGCCGGGCTGACCGGGTTGTCCTGGCAAGGCGCGGCATCGGCGGCGATGCTGGATGCGACCGCACCCTACGCGGGGTGGCTGACTGGGGCAGCCGTCGACGCTGAGCAGGCGGCCACCCAAGCCCGTTTGGCCGCAAGCGCTTTCGAGGCCGCGCGAGCGGCAACCGTACACCCGCAGATCATCGCGACGAACCGCGGCGCACTCATTCGCCTCGTGACCGCGAACCTGCTCGGGCTGAACGCACCGGCGATCGCCGCTGTCGAGGCCGAGTACGAGCAGATGTGGGCGCAGGACGTATCCGCGCTCTTGTCCTACCACGCAGAGGCTTCGACCATCGCCTCAGCGCTGACCCCCCTCTCCCCCAACGGTTCCGCAAGTTCTGCGGCGGCCAACCCACCCTTTGCGAACCTGGGCTTCGCGAATCTCGGCTCCGGCAACATCGGACGCGCGAATCTCGGAGACTTCAACATCGGATCCGCGAACGTCGGCAACGCCAACATCGGCAGCGCAAACATCGGCGGCGGCAACCGTGGCTTCGGCAACCACGGCGACGGCAACATCGGCTTCGGAAACCTCGGCAATCGCAACATCGGGCCCGGGAACCTCGGCAGCGACAACCGCGGCTTCTGGAATGCCGGCAATGCCAACGTCGGCCTCGCCAACGCCGGCAACGCCAATACCGGCATCGCCAACACCGGCAGCAACAACATCGGCATCGGTCTCAGCGGCAACGGTGAAATCGGCTTCGGCGCACTGAATTCGGGTATCGCCAACGTCGGCCTCCTCAACTCCGGCACCGGCAACATCGGCCTGCTGAACTCCGGCAGCGGCAACGTCGGCATCGGCAATTCGGGCACCGGAAACTGGGGCATCGCGAACGCCGGCGGCACCAACACCGGCATCGCCAACACCGGCAGCTACAACACCGGATTCTTCAACGCCGGCAGCACGAACACCGGCGCGAGCAACACCGGCGGCTACAACACGGGTTTCTTCAACGTCGGTAGCGCCAACACCGGCAGCTACAACACCGGCAGTTTCAATACCGGAGGCCTGAATTCCGGCAACTACAACACCGGCTACTACAACACCGGAAACGTCAACACCGGCGCGTTCATCCGGGGCAACTGCAGCAACGGACTTTTTGTCACCGGCGACAACCAGGGCCAGATCAGCGCCCACATCGCGATTGATATCCCGACCATTCCCGTCGACATCGCATCGAACAACCCGGTCAATCAGACGCTGGTGGTCGGTGGTCAGGACTGGGACATCCCGGGCTACGACTATCCCAAGACGTATTTCCTGAACGGCGCTTTCTATATCGGACCGCTCTACATCTCGCCGTCGACGCTCACCGCCCCGACGGTGACGGTGGTTATCGGCAGCCCGACGACGTCGATCGACGCCACGCTGGTCGGAGCCCTGCAGGGCGGAACCATCCAGATCCTGGATATCCCCGCTGCTCCCGGGTTCGGCAATTCGACCACCGCCCCGTCGTCGGGATTCTTCAACTCCGGCACCGGCGCCGCGTCCGGCTTCGGCAATGGCGGCGCCGACGTCTCGGGCTTTCGCAACCTGTCCTCCGGAACCGTCTCGGGCTTGCGGAATGTCGGTGCGCTGCAGTCAGGTTTGGCCAACTACGGCACCGCAGTCTCCGGTTATGTCAACACCGCCGCTGCCGCGTACCTCTCCGGTTTCGCCAACTCGGGCGCGGACCTGGCCGGCGTGCTGCGCGACAGCGCGACCGGGACCGCGTTCAACGCCGGTCTGGCGAATGCCGGCGTCTGGAACCTGGGCTTCGGCAACACCGGCAACCACAACCTCGGCAACGGCAACATCGGCGACACCAACTGGGGCAGCGGCAATCTCGGCAACCACAACCTCGGCAGCGGCAACATCGGAACCGGCAACCTCGGCTTCGGCAACACCGGCCAGAACAACATCGGCCTCGGCAACACCGGCCAGGGCAACATCGGCCTCGGACTCACCGGCACCAACCAACTCGGCCTGGGCCCCCTGAACTCCGGCACCAACAACATCGGCCTGTTCAACACCGGCACCAACA
>RXJD01000083.1 GCA_003987775.1 Mycobacterium sp. | reverse complement strand
GACGCGCCGTGGGCTTCCCAGACAATTGTTCCTTCGGCATACCTGCATCCTCGTTTCCAAGGTCAGGAGCCTCCGGGATTTCCAGGGCGATTCAATGTGCGCAGCCCGCTGTGTGGTGATTACCGACAACACATCCTCGTCGACCGGCAACTCCAGCAGCAACGGGTGCGGCAGCGGTGATTGGACCGGCACGCTGAATATCTCGTCGGGGTCGCGGCCGAAGACTGCGGCAAGGTCTGCCCGCCACATTTCGCCGAATGGGCCGCCGCGTTCGATGCTGATGATCATCTGACGCAAGGATTCGCGCGGCGGAATATCGCGGTCACTGCGCATCCCGCGCACGTTTTCGACCTCGGCTGCCAGTTCTTGGAGACTGAATCCGTATTCCAGGCGGGCACGTCGGAGCCGCTGCGCGTTGAGCGCACGGTGTGGATCGACTGCCGCCATCTTCCGATCATGCCTCACACATCAGCGCAGGTCAGGCAATCGTGCGCGTGCCGGGGTGTTGCTGGCTCTTACTGGTGGTGACTTCCGGCGATTGCCGTCCACACGCTGTTCTTGGATTCGCGGACACCGACGACCGCATGCGAAACCAAGAAGGGGCAGCACAGCAATGCGATTGAGAATTGACACATCAGGCACCCGGTTCATTGTGACGCGGGCGGCAGAACCTCGGCTGAATTTCGAGACAGGTAGCCCCAAGGTCGACACCAGTACCGGGTTGCCACTGTTTGCGACACAACTCCTCGCCCTGGATGACACCGGCGGCGAAGTACTCAATGTCACCGTCGCCGGTGACCCGAAACTCACTGTCACACAGGCGGTGTCGGTGTCAGGCTTGGTGGCGATCCCGTGGGCACAGGGCGATCGCAGCGGTGTGGCCTTCCGCGCCGACGCGATCACCGCGATCTCGGCTGGGTCGGGTGACCAGGTGGCGCGCGCACCGAAATGAGCGCCTGGGCTGGGGTGTGGCACTGGCACAGTCTCACGCCCCAGCCCGGGCCGCACATCCGCACATCACGCCGAGCTCACGGAAGGCAGCCATCATGGCGTCAAACAACAAGAGCACCAACAACACCCAGTCGAACAATGACGACTGGATTGAAGACCTCATCGTGTCACTGTTCAAAGCGGTGGGATATCTGCTGTGGTGGGCGATCTTGTTTCCCGCCATCAGCATCCCGATCGTCGCCTGCATCGCGGTGGCGATCACCCATGGGGTGCGTCCGGGACTGATCACTGCCGTCGTGGTCAGTTTCGGGTACATGGCGTGGGCATGGCTGGACCGCCGATCCTTTCACGCCTGGGTGACCGAGCCGGTGCGGCGGCGCTGGCTGACGTGGTGGCGCTACACCCGCAACTGGGGCTCTGTGTGCGTCCTGCATGGATTGACCGCCAAGCTAGGCGAGCGCATTCTCACGCCGACACTGCAGTCAGTGCAGATCGGCACGCATACCGATGTACTCCGGCTGCGCGTCGTGACCGGCCAATCGGTGCCGGACTGGCACAGACAAGCCGAGGCGCTGGCTGCCACGTGGCGCGCGGAGCGCATCACCATCACCGCTACCGCACCAGGAGAACTACGGATCACCCTGATGCGTGGCGACGTACTCGCCGAACCGATCGCACTTCCGATGCCCACGCCAGCCACCATCGTCGACCTCACGGCTGTGTGCGTCGGGATGACCGAAAGCCACGGGTGGTGGCGGTTGCCGCTACTGGGGCATCACATCCTGGTCGCCGGGGCGACCGGCGCCGGCAAAGGCTCGGTGTTGTGGTCATTGGTCACGGGCATCGCTCCCTCGGTGAAGACCGGGCACGTGCGACTCTGTGTCATCGACCCCAAAGGCGGCATGGAACTGGGCGCCGGAGCCCCGATGTTCACGGTGTTTAGCCACGACGCTACCGACACCACTCTGCATCTGCTGCGGCAACTGGTGGAGGTGATGCACGCCCGCGCCAACCGGTTGCGCGGCAAGACGCGCCTGCACACCCCCACCTCATCCGAACCGCTCTTTGTCGTGGTGATTGATGAGATCGCGGCCTTGACCGCCTATGTCACTGATCGCAAGCTGCGCAGCGAAATCGAACAACTGCTGGGCTTGCTGCTCTCCCAGGGCCGCGCCGTCGGCATTTCGGTGGTGGCCGCGGTCCAAGACCCGGCCAAGGACACGCTCCCCGTCCGGCAGCTGTTCACCGTGCGGATCGGGCTGCGGCTGACCGAGGCTACTCAAACCGCTATGGTGCTGGGCCAAGGCGCGCGTGATGCCGGTGCGGAATGCGATCGGATCTCCGATGCAACACCGGGTGTGGGCTACATGCTCGTCGACGGCACCGCCCAACCTCAGCGAGTGCGGGCTTTCCACGTCACCGACCAGGACATCGCCACCCTCGCCGCTCGATTCCGCCGCCCTACCGGCCGGCCGGGCAGCAAGAGGCAGCCGAGAAGCCATGGCGGCGGCCAGACATCGGGCGAGGGCAGCAATGAATAGCTCCAAGGAAGCGGCACAGCTCGGCCTTCCCGGTGTTCCTGAGATCATCGACACCGCCAAGGTGGTTGAGCAGATGGTACGCCGCGCGGCCTCTATGGGGTTCGAATCGTGGTGGCGGCGTGCCGAATCGGTCGGGTTCTGCGCTCACCCCATCCAACTGGTCGGCACCGATGAATATGGTCGGGATCGGGTGGTGTGGACACGGTGCAACAACCGTCGGGCCCAGATCTGCCCGTCGTGTTCAGACCTATACGCCCGCGACACCTGGCAACTCGTGCACGCCGGCACCGTTGGCGGCCATCACGCTATCCCCGCAGCAGTGGCCGATCGTCCGCAGGTGTTCCTCACCCTTACGGCCCCCAGCTATGGACCTGTTCACACCACCGAACGTGCGGGCGACAAGCGGCACCGGGTGTGCCGCGATCATCACCGCACCGGCGGCGCCAACCGCTGCCAACACGGAAAACCCCTCTGGTGCAGTGCAACCCACAGCGACGGTGATATCCATGTGGGACAGCCGATCTGCGCAGACTGCTACGACTACACCGGGCACGTCCTTTTCACCTGGCACCTGCCTGAACTGTGGCGACGTTTCACCATCACTCTGCGACGCACACTGCGCCGAAAGCTAAGCGCCTCGGGGGCCGACCCGGATTCGGTGCGGGTCAGCTTCATCAAAGTCGTTGAGCTGCAAGCCCGACTTGTCCCGCATATTCATGCCTTGATCCGCCTCGACCCGCCCGCCGGCGACAACAGTGGCGGTCAGGACTGGCAGGCGCCTCTCGCGGCAACCGAACTGGCCACCATCATCCAACAGGCCGCTCGAACCGTGGCCGTGACGGTCACCGACTCATCCTCAGACACCGCGACACGGGTAATCAGGTTCGGCACACAAGTCGACACCCAACCAATCGACAACCGGCAAGCTGACGCGGAAAGAATTGCTGTGCAGGAGGATTCACCACGCGACCGGATACTGCCAGGCCGGCGCGTAGCTCGCTACCTCGCGAAATACGTCACCAAGTCCTTGGCTGACGTGGGGATTAGTGCACGGCGAATCTCCGCTGAGGCCGTCGCTGACCTCGACGTCACTGAGCACGTTCGCGCGATCCTGACCACCATCAGCCAACTCGCCGATAGGGGATTGGCTGGTATCGGCCGCTGGCTGCACACTCTGGGCTACCGAGGCCACATCACCTCCAAGTCCCGCCGCTATTCCACCACCATGACCGCGTTGCGCGAACGCCGCGCCACCTGGACACGTGAACAGCGTTTGATAAGCACTGCACATCAGCATGATCTGGATTTGGAGTCCGCCGATGGCGATGATCTGGTGGCGTGGGAGTTTGACCGTGCCGGCCCCGCCAGCCTCGGCGACCGCACCCTCATCTATTCCGCCGCCCTGCAACGCATCCACGCCCGCCGCATCGGACGGGTGGAAGCCCGTCGCCAAGCTTGCAACCAACAGGGAGATCCCCCCAGGGGTGGCGATGGCTGACAGTTCCCGAGCAGCAGATGCTCGCACCGAGTGCGACGGTCGAATCGATGCGCCGACCTTGTCGGAGGGAGGTGTTGAAATGGTGGTACCCGAGAGCTATCGATTTCCGCATGAGGCCAACCGTGCGCTGGTGCAGGTCATACTGGCTGTACGGGACCGGATGCTTGGATCAGGGAGGGGAGTGGCGTGAGTCTGAGGTTCGCCTTCTACGGCCGAGTGAGCACGGAGGACGCTCAAGAACCCGAGGCGAGTCGCAGTTGGCAGAAACGGCGGGCCATCGACCTGATCACTCCGCATGGCGGGGTCCTCGTCAGTGATTACTTCGATGTGGGACAAAGCCGTTCGCTGCCGTGGAAGCGCAGGCCCGAGGCGTCGCGTCTGCTAGCCGATGTCACCGGCCGGGATCGTGGCTTCGACGCTGTGGTGATCGGCGAACCCGCCCGCGCGTTCTACGGGCCGCAGTTCGCGCTGACCTTCCCGGTGCTTACGCACTATGGAGTCGGCCTATGGGTGCCCGAGGTCGGCGGAGCGGTCGATCCCGGCTCCGAGGCGCACGATCTCGTGATGACGCTGTTCGGCGGCATGAGCAAGGGGGAGCGCGCTCGCATCCAGATGCGCGTGCGTACCGCGATGTCGGCGCTCGCGCAGGACACTACCCGGTACCTCGGTGGTCGGCCGCCATATGGTTATCGGCTCGTCGACGCCGGACCGCACCCCAACCCTGCCAAGGCAAGTCTTGGGCAGCGACTTCACTGCCTCGAACCCGACCCCGCGACATCGTCGGTCGTTGAGCGGATCTACCGCATGTACGCGGACGGCGCCGGGCTGCGCTACATCGCCCAACAGCTCACCGACGAGGGTGTGCCATCACCAAGCCAATATGACCCGGCGCGGAACCGGCACCGTGATCCGCGCGGATGGTCCCATTCGGCGATCCGCGCAATCCTCGACAACCCGGCGTACCGCGGTATTCGTGTGTGGGGCAAGCAGGAGAAATACGAGGTCTTGGTCAACCCCGACGATGTCGCTGCCGGGTACGAGACTCGTATGCGGTGGCGTGACGAGGTCGACTGGATCGCACCTGACCGGCGAACGCACGAAGCGCTGATCACTGACGAGCTGGCGCAGGCTGTCCGACTTCGGATGCAGGCGCGGCGGGGTCCGGGTCTTGTGTGTAGCAGAGAATCGACGGTGCCATATGCGCTGCGCGGGCTGCTGTTCTGTGCCGCATGTGGACGCCGCATGCAGGGTGCCGCCCGACCAGGGAAGCAAACAACGCGCATCCTCTACCGATGTGAGCTGGGCAAGTCGCGTTCCGTACCTGTGGACCTGAGTGACCATCCGCGCACCGTCTATCTTCGGGAAGACGAGGTGACCGCACGACTGGACGAATGGATCGCCACCCTGGCCGATCCAGAAGACCTCGCCCGCGGGCAGGAGATGGACCCCTCGGCGAGAACTGGCCACGCCGCCTTGCAGCGCGAGCTGAGCGAGGTCAACAGCAAGATTGCTGCCTTGGTCGCCGCGGTCGAGTCGGGTGTGGCTGTTGAGGACTTGACTGCTGCGTTGCGTCGCCGCACGGCCGAGCGTGACGAGCTGAGGGCTCGTCTTGAGCGAACGGAGCGACCCCACGTCATGTCTGCTGTCCAGATCAGCGAATTGGTCCGGGAGCTGGGCGGACTGTCGGTGATCCTCGGCAAGGCGACCGGGGTGGAACGCGCCCAGGTGTACGCGAGCCTGGGTTTGCGTCTTGATTACGACCCGCACCTACGACAAGTCAAGGCGACGGCCGACTTAAGTCGTGTCGCCGGATGTGTCCGAGGGGGGACTTGAACCCCCACGCCCATTAGTAGGGCACTAGCACCTCAAGCTAGCGCGTCTGCCATTCCGCCACTCGGACCCGACCAACCACATGAGTTGGCAGCTAAGGCTATCGGATGGATTCGCGTCGGCCCAATCGGCCTCGGGTCGCACCATTCAGCCCCGCGACTGTCAGCTCGACGCAGCCGTGGGGGACAGATCGTCACCACTGCGAACCGTGGTAGGAAAGGTGACTGTGACCGGTGCAACGGCGGCTGAGCCGAACGACCCGACGGGCCCTGTCGATCCGGCAGACGAGGTGGCCGAAACCGTCAGCCAACTGATCCGCTTTGACACGAGCAATACCGGCGAGCTCGAAACGACCAAGGGCGAGGCCGAGTGCGCACTCTGGATCGCCGAGCAGCTCGCCGAGGTCGGTTACGAGACCGAGTACGTCGAGTCCGGCGCTCCCGGCAGGGGCAACGTCTTCGCCCGCCTCCCCGGCGCAGACCGTACCCGCGGCGCCCTGATGATCCACGGTCATCTCGACGTGGTCCCGGCAGAACCCGCCGACTGGAGCGTGCACCCGTTTTCCGGTGCGATCGAGGACGGTTACGTCTGGGGCCGCGGCGCCGTCGACATGAAAGACATGGTCGGCATGACCCTGGTGCTGGCCCGGCATTTCCGCCGAGCCGGCATCGTGCCGCCGCGGGACCTGGTGTTCGCGTTCGTCGCCGACGAGGAACACGGCGGCAAATACGGGGCGCAGTGGCTCGTCGACAACCGGCCGGATCTGTTCGACGGCGTCACCGAGGCGATCGGTGAGGTCGGTGGCTTCTCGTTGACGGTGCCACGCCACGATGGCGGAGAGCGCCGCCTGTATCTGATCGAGACTGCCGAGAAGGGCATCCAATGGATGCGGCTGACCGCGCGGGGGCGCGCCGGACACGGGTCGATGGTGCACGACAACAATGCGGTCACCGCCGTCGCCGAGGCCGTGGCCCGACTGGGCCGCCACCAGTTCCCGCTCGTGGTCACCGACACCGTCGCCCAGTTCCTGGCCGCTGTCAGCGAGGAGACCGGTCTGGCCTTCGACGTCGACTCACCCGACCTCGACGGGATGATCGACAAACTGGGCCCGATGGCCAGGATGCTCAAGGCAGTGCTGCACGACACCGCGAACCCGACGATGCTCAAGGCGGGCTACAAGGCCAATGTGGTGCCGGCGACCGCGGAAGCGGTGGTCGACTGCCGGGTGCTGCCCGGCCGCCTGGCGGCCTTCGAAGCCGAGGTGGACGCGCTGCTCGGACCCGACGTGAGCCGGGAGTGGATCCGGAGCCTGAGCTCGTACGAGACCACTTTCGACGGTGATCTGGTGGACGCGATGAACGCTGCCGTGCTGGCCCTCGACCCGGGTGCCCGCACGGTGCCCTACATGCTGTCCGGCGGCACGGACGCGAAATCGTTCATGCGGCTGGGGATTCGTTGCTTCGGCTTCAGTCCGCTGCGGCTGCCGCCGGACCTGGACTTCACGTCGCTGTTCCACGGCGTGGACGAACGGGTACCCATCGACGCGCTGAAATTCGGCACCCAGGTGCTGGCGCACTTTCTCACCCACTGCTGATGACACGAGAGGACTGACTATGACAGTGCCGAACCCTTACGACGCGCTGCCGGAGCTGCCGTCGTTCACCCTGACCTCGGAGTCGATCACCGACGGGCAGCCGCTGTCCAACCCGCAGGTCAGCGGCATCATGGGTGCCGGGGGTGAGGATGTCAGCCCGCAGCTGAGCTGGTCGGGCTTCCCGGCCGAGACGCGCAGCTTCGCAGTCACGGTCTATGACCCCGACGCCCCGACGGCGTCCGGGTTCTGGCACTGGGCGGTGGCCAACCTGCCCGCTGACGTCACCGAGTTGCCCGCCGGTGCCGGTGACGGCAGCGAATTGCCTGGTGGCGCCCTGACATTGGCCAACGATGCCGGTCAGCGTCGTTACATCGGCGCCGCACCGCCTCCCGGGCACGGTCCGCACCGCTACTACGTCGCCGTGCACGCCGTCGATGTCGACAAACTCGATCTGCCGGAGGACGCAACCCCGGCTTACCTGGGCTTCAACCTCTTTCAGCATGCGATCGCCCGCGCCGTCATCCACGCGACGTACGAGCAGACATAAGCAACCAACCCGTGCGCGGGTGCGTCCTGGTTCTACCGGGCGGCAGAGTGCGCAGCGAGGAGCCGTCGCGCTGGTGGCAGCCCGCCAACCTCCGGATGGTGTTCCTTGCTCGTGCTCTGCGGCGCCGGCTGGACTCGGACATCGTCGTGCGACGTGTGCAGTACCGGTTGCGTGGCTGGAACAGCCCGCAGCGGGATCCGGTGCGCGACGCCGCCGAGGTGTTGCGCAGCTGCCGACTGCAATGGGCACCGGAAAAGCTTGTGCTGGTTGGTCATTCGATGGGTGGGCGGGTCGCCGCGCAATTGGCGGCCGGGGGTGGCATTGACGCCGTGGTGGCGCTCGCGCCGTGGTGGGCCGGGGACAAGGGTGACCTGATACCGCCCGGCACGCGCCTGCTGGTCGTGCACGGCACCGCCGACACGCGGACCGATCCGGGGACCTCCTGCGTGCAGACGCAGCGCGCCAGCCGGCGGGGGCTGGATGCGCGATGGGTGGGAATCACCGGTGCGGGCCACGCCATGGTCCGGAATTGGCGTGAATGGCATAGTCACACAACTGATTTCGTTGCCGAATGCCTGGCGGGACAACGTTGAGGCCGGCGCGGCGGCCCGCGGGCCCACCCGGTCGCGGAACCCGGTCGCCCCAGCGGCCGTCCGTCGTGTAGTCCGGATTACGCCGCGTCCGCTGCGGCGCGGTCTGCGCGCCACGCAGACCTTCGGCGGCAAATCAGCGCGGTAAGGGGTCCGGGAAGCAACAATGAGAGGCGCCCCGCCTGGTGCCGGGGCCCGGACGACTTGGCCGAGACCGCATGGAGAGCCGATGACCACCACCGACCGCGTCACCGTCGTCGTAGCCGACGATCACCCGGTAATGCGACAAGGGGTCGTGCGGGCCCTCAAGGCCAGCGGCCGCGTCGATGTGGTCGCGCAGGTCGCCGACGGGCGCGCGGCATTGGACGCCATCAGGAAATTTAAGCCCACGGTCGCACTGCTGGACTACAAGATGCCCGGCCTGGACGGCGTCGAGGTCACCCATGCCGTCGTCCGCGACGGTGTGCCCACCAGCGTGGTACTGCTGACTGCGTTCGATGACAGTCCGGTTGTGTTCAAGGCCCTGGCCGAGGGCGCCTCCGGCTTTCTGACGAAAGAATCCGACGCCGACGAGATCGTGAACGCCGTGCTCCGGTGCGCCGAGGGAGAGTCGTATCTGCCGGCCGGGGTGGCCGGCGGTCTGGCCGGTGAGGTCAGGCGGCGCGGCAGGGGAGCGACGACCTCGCTGACCGAGCGCGAGACCCAGGTGATCACCATGATGGCCGAAGGGATGTCGGTGCCGCAGATCGCCGCGCGACTTCACCTGGCGCGCAGCACGATCAAGACGCATGTGCAAACTCTCTATGAAAAACTCGGTGTCTCCGATCGGGGGGCGGCCGTCGCCGAGGCGATGCGGCGACGTCTGCTGGAATAGCGGTCAACCCGGGCGGGTCACGCGTATGCCCGCTCCGACACGACACAGGTGCGCAACGGCAGCTCCACCCGGACGTGCGCCCCGCCGGGTTCATCGATGACTGTCAGTGCGCCGCCGGCGGCCTGCACGCGCGCCCGGTGCGAGGCAAGACCGATGTGCCCCTCGGCGAAGCGGCGGGCGGCGATGTCGGCGGCGATCCCCACCCCGTCGTCCACCACGTCGACGCGCGCAACGCCGTGGTGCACGGCCAGTGTCACCGTCGCCGAACTGGCCTGCGAATGGCGGGCCACATTGGAGACCAATTCGCGGATGACCCCGAACAGGATCGGATCGATCGGATTCGGGTCGGGGTAGTCGATGTCGGTCGATATCGCGATGCCAGAGCGCTCTGCGGTGACTGATACCAGTTTGTCCACCGCCGCGGCCAGGCCCACTTGCTCGAGCAGGGCCGGGTGCAGTTCGAACGTGGCTTCGCGGAGCAGTTGTGAGGCTTCCCGCAGACTGGTCAGGGCCTGTTCAAGCGGGGCGTCCGGGGAAACTTTGAGGAAGCTGGCGAGATCCCGGCGGGCCGCCAAGACGTCCTGCAGCGGTCCGTCGTGGATGAACTCTGATATCTGCCGGCGCTCGTCCTGCGAGGCGGTCATCGTCTGAGCCAGCAGCTCCTCGCGCGAGGTCGTGAGTCTGGCCATCTCGTCGACATTGCGTAACCGGAAGATGACCATCAAAAACGCTGTGGTGCAGACGAATCCGTACATCAACACGATCAGCGCCACTTCCCAGGCGCCGACCCGCGGCATGATGACCGGATCCTGTAGCAGTGACGCGGTGAACACCGCGAGGCTGGTGGCCAACACCGCTCCCGCTCGCCGCAGCGACAACTCGACCGCCACCATGCGCGGCAACAGCGCCATCACCAGGAGCGGGATGTAGCCGCCGGGTGACAGAAGCTTGAAACCGAACACGGTGGCGACGTCGGCCAGACCGAGGGTCATCAGCGCCGTGTCATCCTCGAAATGGTGCGGCCCCAGAAAGGCGATGAGCAACGCGGCCACTGTCACCACGGCGTAGATGCCCAGTAACACAGCTTTCGCCGGCAGCCGGGCCGGATCGTCGGCGATCAGCATCGCGACGATCATGATGGCGAGAACGCCGACGCGAAGCAGTGATCCGCCCTGCAGTGAGCGCAACCGCTGCCGTCGCAGGACCTGTTCGATGTCTGGGCTGTTCATGAGTCACCTAACGTTGCCGCGCGCGTTGCTTCTGCGAATGTACAACGGCGTAGCCCCATTTCAGTCGAGTCGGAACATCGAATCGATCAGGCGCGCGCGTCACGGCCACGCGAAGTTGTTGAAGAATCCGGACAGGTCGGTGCCGACGTTTCCGACGCCGGAAAGGGTGGTGCCGACATTGGCCAGACCCGATTCCAGCTGACCGGTGTTCAGATAGCCCGAGTTGCCCGGCCCTCCGTCGTTGAGCAGGCCCGAGGTATTCGCGAAGTCGTTGAATAGGCCGGACACCCCGGTGTCGCCGGCATTGAAGAAGCCCGATGCGCCCCCGCCGCCGGAGTTGAAGAACCCGGACGACGGCTCGGTCGACGAGTTGAAGAATCCCGGATTCTGCTGGTACTCGAAGCCGAAGGTGTATGGGCCCACGGTCCCGCTGCCGGGGAAATCGACTGTCTGACCGAATGATTCGTCGATGAGCGTCTCCGACAGCAAAGTGGTGGGACTGATCGTCCAGCCGCCGATGCTGTCGTTGTAGAGCGTCGTCGTCACCGTGCTACACCGGTAGTACGGGTACTCGTACCACGGATAGCAGATCGTCTGCTGCAGTTGGACTTTGATCGGGATATCGGAAATGTTGAACTCGTCCAGGGTGATCGCGTTGATGTGGCCGGTGACCGGGATCTCGATGGGCGCGTTCACGTCGTAGTGCCAAGGGATCTCGGGAATGGTCGAGGAGTACCCGACGGAGACCAGGCCCTGGTAGTCGCCCCGCCACAATAGGCCGTTGCTGTAGCTGCCGGTGATGAAGGCGCCGGTGTCGACGTTGCCGGCGTTGGCCAGGCCGGTAGTGGAGTTGCCGGTGTTGAGCAGTCCGGTGTTGACGCTGCCCGGGTTGAACAGGCCGGTGTTGTAACTGCCGGGGTTCAAGCTGCCGGTGTTGGTGGAACCGGCGTTGTAGCTGCCGGTGTTGTAATCGCCGACGTTGGCGACGCCGGTATTGGCGGTACCGGCGTTGAACAGTCCGGTGTTGTAGTCCCCGGAGTTGGCGATGCCCCAGTTTCCGTCGCCGGAGTTGAAGAAGCCGACGTTGCCGGTGCCCGAATTGAACAGGCCGACGTTGGCGCCGCCGGAGTTCAGCGGACCGAACCCGACCTGACCGGTGCCGGTCAGCCCGAAGCCCATGTTGCCCTGGCCGGTGTTGCCGAATCCGATGTTCGCATCGCCGATGTTGCCGCTGCCCACGTTGTGGCTGCCGAGGTTGCCGCTGCCCAGATTGTGGGCGCCGAGATTGCCGTTGCCGGCGTTGAAGTCGCCGACATTACCGCTGCCCAGGTTGTAGTCACCGACATCGGCCAGACCCAGATTGAGCTGACCGACATTGGCGAGCCCCAGGTTCAGCACCGTCCCGGTGGGTCCGTCACGGAACAGGCCGGCCAGGTCGGTACCGACATTGGCGAAACCGGAGACGTTGGTCGGCGCCGCGGTGTTGAAGACCCCCGAGACGGTGTTACCGAAGTTGAGCAGACCCGATTGCAGCGCGCCGGCGTTGCGGTAGCCCGAGACGCCGCCGGAGGAGAGGTTGCGGAAGCCGGAGCCGTCGACGCCGGCGTTGCCGAAGCCCGAGGCAGATCCGTTGCCGGAGTTGAAGAATCCGGACGACGGGGTGATGGTCGAGTTGCCGAAGCCGGGCGCCGCCGGAGCGTTGATGAGCGGGATGCTGACAGGCCCCACCCCGCCCGACGCGTCGATACCTATCACCGTCGATCCGTCGGGGTTGCCGATATTGATCGCCACCGCGGGTTGGTCTCCGAAGCTGATCAGAATCGGGTCGCCCGTCTCGGCTCCGTAGACGCTGACGGGGCCGATGTAACCGACAACCTCTCCGCCGAGACCGTCGTCCAGCCCGCTGAACGAGATCTTGGGAATGGTGACCGGGTTGATCTGGACGTCGCCGACGCTGACGGTGATCGGGATGTTGAGCGGGATGTCGACGGTGAGGTACGCCGGAATTTCCGGCGCGGTGATCGCGTAGTAGGCGCCGAGCTGGCCTTGGTTGTCGCCGCGCCAGAAGAAGCCGTTGTTCATGCTGCCGGTGTTGTAGGCGCCGGTGTTGGTGTTTCCGCTGTTGGCGAGGCCGGTGTTGTAGTTGCCGGGGTTGGCGGGTCCGGTGTTGGTGTTGCCGGGGTTGAAGCTACCGGTGTTGGTGTTGCCGGTGTTGGCCAGGCCGGTGTTGTAAATGCCGGTGTTGGCCAGGCCGGTGTTGGCGGTGCCGGTGTTGAACAGGCCGGTGTTGGTGTGGCCGGGGTTGGCGAGGCCGGTGTTGAAGTCGCCG
>RXJD01000075.1 GCA_003987775.1 Mycobacterium sp. | reverse complement strand
GCGGTCGATCTTTGACGCCATTGATGGAGTGGACGTGCTGACCGGAGATCTGCAGCAGATCATTCCGGAAATGGATCGACTGGATGTGCTGCTGCCCCAGATGGTGGCCCTGATGCCCCAGATGACCCAGGCCGTACGGGACATGAAAGCACTGACGCTGACGATGTATGCCTCCCAGAAGGGGATGCTGGATCAGATGGCGGCCACCATGGACAACACCAACGCCATGGGGAAGGCGTTCGATGCCTCGATGAACGACGACTCGTTCTACCTGCCCCCGGAAGTATTTAAAAATGAGAACTTCCAGCGGGCCATGAAGAATTTCATCTCTCCGGATGGCAAGTCCGTACGGTTCATCATCTCCCATCAAAGTGATCCGATGAGTCCGGAGGGGATGGCCAGTACGCAGGCGATCAAGCGGGCGGCTACTGAGGCGATCAAGGGCACCCCGTTGGAAGGCGCCAAGATCTATCTCGCCGGCACTGCCGCCACCGTCAAGGACATCAACGACGGCAATGACTATGACTTGTTGATCGCCGCCATCGCAGCGTTGAGCTTGATTTTCATCATCATGCTCGTCATCACGCGCAGCGCGATCGCGGCCTTGGTGATCGTGGGCACCGTGGCGGCTTCACTGGGTGCCTCATTGGGGTTGTCGGTGCTGCTGTGGCAACACCTGCTGGGCATCGACTTGAACTGGCTGGTTCTGTCGATGTCGGTGATCGTGTTGCTTGCGGTCGGTGCCGACTACAACCTGTTGCTGGTCTCGCGGCTGAGAGAAGAAATTCAGGCCGGGATCCGCACCGCGATCATCCGCACTCTGGGCGCCACCGGATCGGTGGTCACCTCCGCCGGCCTGGTATTCGCCTTCACCATGATCTCGATGGCCGTCAGCGAATTGACCACCATCGCCCAGATCGGCACCACGATCGGCATGGGTCTGCTCTTTGACACCCTGATTGTGCGCGCACTGATCACACCCTCGATCGCCGTACTGCTCGGACGCTGGTTCTGGTGGCCACAACGCGTACGCCCCCGCCCCGCCCCGCAAGCCTGGCCGAGACCTGCACCCACTACCGCACCGTCGCAACCCGCCACCGACAACTTCGTCACCTCCCCGGCGTGATTCGGAAGTTTTATGCGACTTTCTCTGCAGCTTCGAGCGAATACATCCGGGGGAATCTCTGCCCGGCAGGTGGTTTTGGTTGGCGGCGCTGATTTCCCCGGCTTTCGGTGATACGCCCGGCGACTCGGCGTCCATGTGCTGGCACGGCGTAGTACCAGTTGTTCGTGGCGAGCGCATGACCCGATATTTTGAAACGTAAACGTCGCAGAATATATATTTTCGTCTACAGATAGACACACTTTTCTACCTTGATTCTTGTGCATCCAGTTATCTGATTATTCGAGTAAATTAGTAGGACCAAAGAATAGTGCGAAACAGTGACGGCGCTGCTGATTCAGAACGCTGCAAAGGAGAAGGTTATGTTGCGGTCCGATCCGGCAGTGGAAGTGATCGACCTCGGTAAGAGGTACGGTCACGTCACAGCTGTCGACGGCGTCAGCTTCACTGTGCCGCAAGGTGGTGTTCTGGGCCTGCTCGGACCCAACGGTGCCGGCAAGACCACGACAATGAAGTTGCTGACCACGTTGACGCGCCCGACGAGCGGTACCGCACGCGTCGCTGGCCACGATGTGTGCATGGCTCCCGACATGGTCCGCAGAAAAATCGGATTGGCTTGCCAGGAAGCAACTCTCGATGGGCTACTAACGGGCCGCGAGAACATCGACATGATTGGCAGCTTGTACGGATTTCGGCGAAAAGAGTTGACGCGCTTAAGTGATGAGCTTTTGGAACAATTCTCCGTCGCTGAAATTGCCGATAGGCGTGTTGATTCCTACTCCGGGGGGATGCGCCGTCGATTCGATATCGCCGTGAGCCTGCTTGCGCGGCCGCAGGTGCTGTTCCTCGATGAGCCATCCGCCGGGCTGGATCCGCACAGTCGCGTCGAGTTGTGGAAGCTGTTGCGCAGTCTCGTCGATGATGGACTGACCTTGGTCGTAACTACCCAGTACCTCGAGGAAGCCGATCGGCTCGCCGACAATATCGTCGTTATAGACAATGGCAGGGTCATCGCGCAGGGCTCACCGTTCGAGCTCAAGCAACAAGCCGGGGAAGCGAATGTGGTTGTAACCGTTTCTCATGCGAGTGATCTCGCACCGGTCGAGGCGGTGTTGCGGAGGAGTGCTGCGGAGGTCCTTGTCGACGCAAACGCCCGGCGACTGATGGTGACCTCTGACGGTTTGGCGGACCTTTCTGAAATTGCTAAAGCATTGCATCACAGCGGGATTCGGATCGAGGACATCCGGCTTTCGCGGCCGACTCTTGATGAAGTGTTCATCGCGCTGACCGGACGTTGCACCGGCTCCTGGGAAGGTAAGACAGCATGACTATTGTGCGGGATGCATCCACAACTCATCCCAAATCTGTGCATTACTCTGATGGGCACGGCTCTGGTATCGCGCGGCAGATATCGGTTATGTTGAAGCGGCACCTGATCAGGGTCAGGCGGAAGCCCGAGACACTCCTGCAATTGCTGCTGCAGCCGGTTGCTTTCGTGCTGTTCTTTACTTTTGTCGTGGGCCGGTCAATCAGCGCGGATCTGGTGCCGCGTTACCGCGAATTTCTGTTGCCTGGAATTCAGGCCCAAGCCATTGTCTCCACAATAGTAATTGTCGGTGCTGCAATTTCCTTTGATCTCGAAAATTGCATCTTCATTAGATTTCGATCGCTTCCGATTTCCAATTATTCGCCGCTCATCGCACGCGGTCTGATTGCGTTGCTCTATTCAATGATCGGTTATGTTGTTATCGGTCTGGTCGGATTTCTTGTCGGTTGGCGGTTCAGCTGCAGCGTGGCCGATGCCGCGCTGGCCCTAGGGTTGGTGCTGACGTTCGGTCTGGGCTTTATGTGGCTCGGAATGGCCGTCGGACTGTTGATGAAGACCGTCGAGGGAATAGGCACGATAACGTTCCTAATCACACTGCCAGTCATCGCACTGTCGAATGCCTTCGCGCCGACACAGCCGATGCCGCACGTGCTGCGTGTGATCGCCGAGTGGAACCCGCTATCGGCTGCTTCTCAGGCCCTGCGTGAACTCACGACGCACGCTCCGCCTGCGCCGCCGAGCGCACAATTACCGATGCACCACCCAGCGCTGTTCACGCTGATCTACTCCATCACTTTCGCCGTAGTGTTAGCGCCGATGGCCGTTCGTGCGTACGTGCGCCGCACCTCTCAATAGGCAGTTAGGGCAGCAACACGATCGAGCCGGTGGTCTTGCGGCCCTCCAGGTCGGTGTGGGCACGCGCGGCTTCGGCCAGGGGATAAGTCCCGCCGATCTCGACCCGAACGGCCCCGCTGCCAATCGCGTCGAATAGCTCGGTGGCCCGCCCGCTGAACTCCTCGCCGGTACGGATGAAGTGGGCCAGCGAGGGCCGGGTGAGGTACACCGATCCGGCGTAGTTCAGTTGCTGCGGATCGAACGGCGGAACGGGTCCGCTCGCCGCGCCGAACAGGGCCAGCGTCCCGCGGACGGCCAGGCTGGCCAGGCTGGCGTCGAAGGTACTGGCACCCACGCCGTCGTAGACCGCGGCCACCCCGGCGCCGTCGGTGAGACCGCGAATCTGCTGGCCGAACTGGTATGCGTCGGTGGGGTAGGCCAGCACCTCGGCGGCGCCCGCCTCCCGGGACAGCCGCTCCTTCTCGGGCGTCGACACCGTGGTGATGACCCGTGCCCCCAGGTGAGTCGCCCACTGCGTCAGAATCAGCCCGACGCCTCCGGCGCCGGCGTGCACCAGCACGGCGTCACCGCGCTGCACCGGATACACCGACTTCACCAGGTACTGCGCCGTCAGACCCTTCAGCAGGGCCGACGCGGCCACTTCCGAGCTGATGCCGTCGGGCACTTTGGCTGTCAAAAATGCTGGCGCAGTGCATGATTCGGCGTAGGAACCGTTGGCCGAGGCGCTCACCACCCGGTCCCCGACGCCGATGTCACCTGCCGTGTCCGGGCCTACCGCCACCACCGTGCCGCACACCTCCGAACCCAGGACGAACGGGAGCGGGCGTGGGTACTGCCCGGAGCGGAAGTAGGTGTCGATGAAGTTGACGCCGATCGCTTCGGAGCGGATCAGCAGCTCGCCCGGACCCGGTTGAGGGTCGGAGATGTCGTGGTAGTTCAGGACTTCAGGGCCGCCGGCTTCGCTGACTTCGATCGCATGCATGCCGATATCATGCCCGGGCATGAAGCTAGCCCGACCGGACACCTTCCATCCGCGCATCGTGCTTGCCGGCGGTGCGCAGCGTGCCGCCGGAGACGACGCCGGATTGGTGGCCGCGTTGCGCACCCGCGGCCTGCACGCGCGGTGGCTGGCCTGGGACGACCCGCAGGTCGCCGACGCACACCTGGTGATCCTGCGGGACGCCGGCGACTACGCCGCCCGGCTCGACGAATTCCTCGCCTGGACCACCAGCGTGCAGCACCTGCTGAACCCGCCGTCCGTCGTCGCTTGGAACGCCCGGCGCAGCTATCTGGACGAGCTTGCGCTGCAAGGAGTGCCGACCGTGCCGCATCAGGTCCACCAGCCCGGCCAACCCGTCCGGCTACCGTCTGACGGCCCCGTTTACGTCGGTGCCGCGGCCGGCGCCGGGCTGAGGCGCTTCACCGACCGGTTGGACGCCGAGGCGTACATCAACGGGTGCGACGGGAGTGTGTTCGTGCAAGTAGCCGGCGGCGAGCCGGAAACGGTGCTCATCTTCGTCGGGGGGAAGCCGTCGCACGCGTTCACCGCGCAGGACGGCGGCCTTCATCAAGGGGAGGCGGACTTCGAACTGTGGGATGTGGGAGCAGCCGCGGTGGCAGCCGCACCGGGGGAGGTGCTGTATGCGCGGGCCCACCTGGCCGGGCAGCGACTGCTGGAGTTGCAGCTGATCGACCCGTCGCTTGGGTGGCTGCGACTGGACGCCGAAACGCGGGGCCTCGCCCAGCGCGAGTTCGCTCTGGGGGTCGAGTCAGCCCTGGAGCGTCTCGGGCTGGGCCCTTTCTCGCATCGACGCCCATAGCGCCGCGGTGGCAGCGGTACAGGCGGCGGCCCCGGCCACGTGGAGCGCCACCAGCACGGCGGGCACCCCCGTGTAGTACTGCGCGGTGCCCACCCCGGCCTGCGCGACAACGAGCGCTACCAGTACGCCGAGCCGCTTCAGCACCACGCGGTCGGCCTGTACGGCCCACAACCCGAAGGCCAGGCCGATCAGCAGCGAGAGATACGAGACCAGCAGCGACGAGTGTGCGTGCACCAGGGTATTGATCTCGATTTTGAGCCGCGGGACCGTCCGGCTCGGGCTCTTGTCGCCCGCGTGCGGTCCGGCCGCGGTTACCAGAGTGCCGGTGACCAGCACTACCGACAGGTTCATCGCGCTCAGCGCCGTCAGCAACCGCAACGGCCTGGCGACCCGCTGGTGTACCTCGCCGTCGTCCGGCTCACCGACCTTGACGAACAGCAATACGGACAACCACACCATCGTCATCGACGCCAACAGGTGGATCGCCACCGTCCACCACAGCAGCCCGGTGCGCACGGTGATGCCGCCGATCACGGCCTGTACGACGGTCGAGGCGGGCATCAGCCAGGCGTAGAACAGCACCTCTTTGCGCCGGCGGGCCCGGGTGACCGCCAATACGGCCAGCGCTGCGGTGATGACGACCGCGAAGGTGATCATGCGATTGCCGAACTCGACGGCCTGATGGATGCGCGGTACCTCGGATACCGCGACCGGGGTGAAGCTGCCGGGGAAACACTGCGGCCAGGTAGGGCAGCCCAGCCCCGAGGCGGTGACCCGCACGATCGCCCCGGTGACCGCGATGCCGCCCTGGGTGAGGATGACGAGTGCCGCGATAATGCGCTGGACACGCAGGCTGGGGTTGGGGAGCAGGTCCACCAACCGCATCAGCGATCGTCCGACGGCCACCGCCCGATCGTAACGACCACTACGTCACGTAGTAGAACTGGGCCTCGCGCTCATAGCGGCGGGCTCTCGCGCTATCTGCGGCGAGATTGACGCTACGCACTCCCGTGACGGCGCGTCGTGTACGTGGCGTCAGTGTCGCGGCAGCCGCGGGGGCCTTCAGTGTTGCGGTAGCCGCGGGCCTGCAGTGCCGCGGCTACCTGCCGCACAATCTGGTCGGGTCGATCCTCGGCGATCACCCGGATGACGATCCAGCCGAGGTCGCCAAGCTCCTTCAATCTGCGCACGTCACGCACGTATTGGCGCCGGTCGGTGCGGTGCTGGTCGCCGTCGTATTCGACGGCGACGTTGAATCGCTCCCATCCCATGTCGAGCAGGGCCACTGTCCGGTAATTGACGACGACAGGAATCTGGGTCTCCGGTGTGGGCAGTCCAGCGTCGACCAGCAGCATCCGGAGCCATGTCTCCTTCGGTGATGCGGCACCCGGGTCGATCTTGGGAAGCAGCGTTCTGAGCTGTCGCACGCCGCGGGCTCCGGCGTATCGCGTGCTCAGCATCAACGTCGTTGCTGTGGAGAACGGTGTTGCGCGCATCAATGCGTCGAGACGGGCGATCGCATCGGCGGCGGTCAGTTGCCGCCCCAGGTCGAACGCCGTGCGGGCAGATGTGGTCACGGGCAAACCCGCAATCCGGGTGACTTCGTCAATGCCCACCCGGTCATTACGGGTGATTATTCCGGTGGGCGGACGAGGATTGCGCCACACCAGTTCGACGGCTTCGTCCTCGTCGATCCAGTCCGAGCCGTGCAACGCCGCAGCGGCCAACCCGGCCAGGGTCCCGCCGCGACCGGTCCATAACCATGCCGCAGCCGAGCGAGCGCGTAACGAAAGTTGCGTGTCGCGTGCCACGTAGACGTCGGGGTAGATCGCCCGGTACTGCGTTCGTAGCTGGTACCGGCTGACTTTTCCCTGCCGCAACGCCTCGCTGCCAATGCACATTCGATCCATACGGGCTTGGATGAGCCAGACGGTGCGCCGGTTCCAGCGAACTTGAAGCTGCGCACAGCCGCGACCGCGTGTCGTGTCCCTGGTGGCAGTGTCGCGGCCGGGAGGTCAGGTGAAGCGGAAAAAGCGTCGTGCGGCCAGCGCGCCCACACCGCCCCACACTGCGAGCACCGCCAGCCCGAACCAGTCCACCGAGAGGTTCATGGCCTGCGACAGCGACTCGGTCAGCGCGCCCGACGGTGTCAGCCGCGCGGCCCATTTCACTCCGGACGGGATCATGCCCGTCTCCAGAGTCAGCGCGCCGAACCCGGCGAAGGCGAACCACAACAGGTTGGCCAGCGCGAGCACGATCTCGGCGCGCAGGGTGCCACCGAGCAGCAGGCCCAGTGCCGCGAACCCGGCAGTGCCCAGCGCGATCACTGCGCCACCGAGTGCCAGCGCCGCCAGCGGCGGTCGCCAGCCCAAAGCAAAACCGATGGCGCCCAGCACAATTGACTGCAGGAAGACGGTGAACACCACCGCCAGAGCCTTGCCGGCGATGATTCCCCACACTGGCAGCGGAGTCGCCCCGAGCCGCTTCAATGCGCCGTAGCGCCGGTCGAACGCGACGGCGATCGCCTGGCCGGTGAAGGCGGTGGAGATCACCGCGAGCGCCATGATCGCCGGCGTGAACACCGCGGCGCGATGCTCGCCGAATGATCCGAAGGGCAGCAGGGTGAGTCCGATCAGCAGCGTGATCGGGATGAACATCGTCAAGAGCAACTGCTCGCCGTTGCGCAGCAGCAGCTTGGCCTCCAGGCTGAACTGCGCGGCCAGCATGCGGGGTACGGCACTGGGACGCGGGTCCGGGGTGAAGGTGCCGGGCGGGAAGACGTCGCTCACGATCGCAGACTCCTGCCGGTCAGATCGAGGAAGACGTCCTCCAGGCTGCGCTGTTCGACGCGCAGGTCGGTGGCCAGGACGTCGATTCGGGCGCACCATGCCGTCACCGTCGCCAGCACTTGCGGGCCGACCGCGCCTTCGACGAGGTACTCGCCGGGTGACACCTCGCTGGCCCGGTATCCCTCGGGCAACGCAGCGGTCAGCAATGAAAGGTCAAGGCGCGGCGGTGCGCTGAACCGCAGCTGGTCCTTGGCGCCGCTGCGCATCAGCTCCGCCGGCGTCCCCGCGGCGACTGTCGTTCCGTTGTCGATGATCACCAGCCGATCGGCCAGTTCCTCGGCCTCTTTGAGCTGGTGGGTGGTCAGCACCACCGTGACGCCGTCGCGGCGCAGCGCGTCAATCAGCTCCCACACCAGCAGCCGGGCGTGGGCGTCCATGCCCGCGGTGGGTTCGTCGAGGAAAACCAGCTCGGGCCGTCCGACCAGTGCACACGCCAACGCGAGGCGTTGCTGTTGGCCACCGGAGAGGCGCCGGTACGTCGTACGCGCGGCTTCGGTGAGGCCGAGGGTTTCCAGCAGCCACTTCGGGTCCAGCGGATCGGCCGCGTAGGACGCCACCAGGTTCAGCATTTCGCCGGCGCGGGCTGCCGGGTAACCGCCGCCGCCCTGCAACATCACCCCGATGCGGGGGCGCAGGCGCGCGTTGTCGGCGATCGGGTCCAATCCGAGCACCTCGATGCTGCCGGAGTCGGGGCGAATGAAGCCCTCGCACATCTCGACGGTGGTCGTCTTTCCGGCGCCGTTGGGACCCAGCAGCGCGAACACCTCGGCGGCATGCACCTCGAGATCGAGGCTCGAAACGGCCTTCACGGATCCGTACTGCTTGCATACCCCGCGCAGTCGTACCGCTATGTCGCGGTCGTGGGGGATGGAGCTCACGTGGAGTCAGCGTAGGCGTCCGGCGCCGCCGCGGGGGAAGGGGTGGGCGTCGCAGTGACAGGTGTCACCGAGGGCTCCGGTTCGACGGTTTCCTCCGGAAGGGGCTGCCACGGTAGCCGGTGATAGGTCAATGCGATGAGCACGACGACGATGAAGGCACTGGCCAAGGTCGCGTCGACGATCTGGAACAGCGCGAAGCGGTCGCCATTGGCGGTCGGGCCGAAGATGCCGACGATGAGGGTGACGATGATCGCCGCTGCCCGGAATTTCGTCCGGGTGGCCCAAGCGGCGAGCGGGATGATGGCCCACAGCAGGTACCAGGGCTGGACGACCGGGAACAGCAGCACCGTGAGGCCCAGCGCAACCCCCAGGCCGCCGATCGGGTGCAGCCGGCCGCGGAACACCGCCAACAGCAGCCAGCAGACCATGACCATGATGATCAGCACGCCGATCGCACGGGTCAGCGACAAGATGGCGGTGGTGTGATCGCCTAGGCCGAGCAGAATGCCCACCTGTCCGGTGCCGAGTGCCAACAGCGTCGGCGGCGACATCCAGCTGCGCACCACATTGGCGGTGCCGAGGGTGAAAATCCAGCCGAAGCCCAGCCCGCTGGCCCAGCCGACCAGGCCCATCACCGCCAGCGTCAACGCCGCCATTGCGGTGCCCGACAGCAAGAAGGACTTCACCGTGCTGCCGAGCCGGTAGGCCAGTGCCATGGTGACGAATCCCAGCGCCAGCAGCGACGGCAGCTTCACCTGCGACGAGAGCACAATGAGGATCGAACCGCCCAGCAGGAGCCCCAGGGGTTGCCAGTCCGGGCCGATCCGCCACGACTGAGGCATAAGGCGATCCGACCGCTGTCCGTCCAGGCCGCGCAACGCGAACTCCGCACCCGTCAGCATCAGCCCCAGCATCAGCGCCTCATTGTGGATACCGGCGACCAGGTGCATGAACAGCAGCGGATTGGCCGCGCCGAGCCATAGCGCGCTGACCTCGGCGACTCCGCACCGGCGGGCCAGTCGGGGCGTCGCCCACACGATCAACGCGACACCGCACAGCACCACCAGTCGGTGACACAGCACGGCGGCGACGATGTTCTCCCCGGTGAGACCCGAGATGCCACGCCCGATCCACAGGAACAGTGGGCCGTAGGGCGCCGGCGTCTCTCGCCAGAGGCTTGGCACCGACAGCGTGAACACATGCCCCAGGCCCAGGCCGGACGCCGGCCCCACGCGGTAGGGGTCGAGTCCTTCCAGTGAGATCTGGCTCTGGGCCAAATAGGAATAGACGTCCTTGCTGTACATCGGTGGTGCGATCAACAGCGGCAGCATCCACAACACCAGCGTGCGGTCCAGTTCGCCGCGCGACATCCGGCGCTTGCCGGACGCGAACCGCCCGAGCATCAGCCAGGCCAGCGCCATCATCACCGCGCCGGTGGTGGTCATGGTCAGCGACACCGTCTGGATGCGCGACGGCAGATTCAGCAGACGCACGCCGAAGGTCGGATCCTGGACCACCGGCCTGGCGCCGTCGCCCAGGGCCCCGATCGCCATCAGCACCGTGCCGGTGGCGCCGAACAGCCGGGTCCGCTTCATCGCGGTGAACTCGGCGGCGTTGAGCGGCTTGCCCACCGTCTGCTCGTCGCCGTGCAGACTGGCGATCGACGAGCTCAGGGTGTGGTGGCGGGCTGCCATCAGAGCAGACTAGCCCCGGCGACGATGCCGGCCGCAAAATGCGGCCGGTTGAGGAGCGGGGCCATCGATCGGGCCGGCGACGATGCCGGCCGCAAAATGCGGCCCGTCGAGGAGCGGGAAACCAGCGCTGTTGCCCTCGTCACGTAAGGGCACCCTTGCTGGACCGATTACCGGAATTGCGACACACTGGTGTTGTGAAAATCCAATCCACACAGCCTGCTGCGGCGCCCGCAGCCGGTGCTGTCGGTTCGGACGGTCACACCCGGCGCACGATCGTGCGCCTGCTGCTCGAATCAGGCTCCATCACCGCCACCGAAATCGGCGACCGGCTGAGCCTGGCGCCCGCGGGTGTCCGCCGGCATCTCGACGCGCTGATCGAGGCGGGAGAGGCGGAGTCGGTTGCGGCGGCGTCCTGGCAGCAGGTGGGGCGCGGACGGCCCGCCAAACGGTACCGATTGACCGCGGCCGGTCGCGCCAAGCTTGACCACGCCTACGACGACCTTGCCTCCGCTGCAATGCGGCAATTGCGTGAGATCGGCGGCGAGGACGCGGTGAAGACGTTCGCGCGACGCCGCATCGACGCGATTCTGTCCGGGGTCGAGGCGGCGGACGGCCACGACGAGGATGCCGTCGAAGAAACCGCCGACCGGATCGCCCAAGCGCTGACCAAAGCCGGATATGTCGCCACCACCACCCGGGTGGGCGGCCCCATCCACGGTGTGCAAATCTGCCAGCACCACTGCCCGGTGTCGCACGTCGCCGAGGAGTTCCCCGAGTTGTGCGAAGCCGAGCAGCAGGCCATGTCCGAGGTGCTCGGCTCCCACGTGCAGTTGTTGGCGACGATCGTCAACGGTGACTGCGCCTGCACCACCCACGTACCTCTAGCCCCGGCGCCCAGCCCGCGCCCCACCGCAACGAGCACCAAAGGAGCGTCCTCATGACACTCGAAGCTGCACGGACCGTCGAGCCATTGACCCAGGAGCAGACCATCGAGTCGCTGGGCAAATACGGCTACGGCTGGGCCGACTCGGACATCGCGGGCGCCAGCGCGCAACGCGGGCTGTCCGAGGCGGTCGTGCGTGACATCTCAGCCAAGAAGAACGAGCCGGAGTGGATGCTGAACATCCGGCTCAAGGCGCTGGGCATCTTCGACAAGAAGCCCATGCCGAACTGGGGCTCCAACCTCGAGGGCATCGACTTCGACAACATCAAGTACTTCGTGCGCTCAACCGAGAAGCAGGCCGCCAGCTGGGATGAACTGCCGGAGGACATCAAGAACACCTACGACCGGCTGGGCATCCCCGAGGCAGAAAAGCAGCGCCTGGTCGCCGGTGTGGCCGCCCAGTACGAGTCGGAGGTGGTGTACCACCAGATCCGGGAAGACCTCGAGGCTCAGGGCGTCATCTTCCTCGACACCGACACCGGATTACGGGAACACCCCGACATCTTCAAGAAGTACTTCGGCACCGTGATCCCGGCGGGTGACAACAAGTTCTCCGCGCTGAACACGGCCGTGTGGTCGGGCGGCAGCTTCATCTACGTGCCGCCGGGCGTGCACGTCGACATCCCGCTGCAGGCCTACTTCCGGATCAACACCGAGAACATGGGCCAGTTCGAGCGGACGCTGATCATCGTCGACGAAAACGCCTACGTGCACTACATCGAGGGTTGTACCGCGCCGATCTACAAGTCGGACTCACTGCACTCCGCGGTGGTGGAGATCATCGTAAAGCCCGGTGGCCGTTGCCGTTACACGACGATCCAGAACTGGTCGAACAACGTCTACAATCTGGTCACCAAGCGGGCCCGGGCCGAGGCCGGCGCCACCATGGAGTGGGTCGACGGCAACATCGGATCCAAGGTGACCATGAAGTACCCGGCGGTCTGGATGACCGGCGAGCACGCCAAGGGGGAGGTGCTGTCGATCGCTTTCGCCGGTGAGGACCAGCACCAGGACACCGGCGCCAAGATGCTGCACCTGGCCCCGAACACGTCGAGCAACATCGTGTCCAAGTCGGTGGCGCGAGGCGGCGGGCGCACCTCCTACCGTGGCCTGGTTCAGGTGAACAAAGGCGCGCACGGCTCCAAGTCGAGCGTGAAATGCGATGCGCTGCTGGTCGATACGATCAGCCGCAGCGACACCTACCCCTACGTCGACATCCGCGAGGACGACGTCACGATGGGCCACGAGGCCACCGTCTCGAAGGTCAGCGAGAACCAGCTGTTCTACCTGATGAGCCGCGGCATGACCGAGGACGAGGCCATGGCGATGGTGGTGCGCGGGTTCGTCGAGCCGATCGCCAAGGAACTGCCGATGGAGTACGCATTGGAGCTCAACCGGCTGATCGAGCTGCAGATGGAGGGTGCGGTCGGATGACGGCCGCGCTCAACAAAGGGGAACTGTTCGCGTCTTTCGACGTTGACGCCTTCGAAGTCCCGCACGGCCGCGACGACCTGTGGCGCTTCACCCCACTGAAGCGCCTGCGCGGGCTGCACGACGGCAGCGCGGTAGCCACCGGAACCGCGACCATCACCGTCAGCGAACACGACGGTGTGCAGACCGAGTCAGTGCGCCGCGGCGACGAGCGCCTCGGTCAAGGCGGCGTTCCCGCGGACCGGGTTGCGGCTCAGGCGTTTTCGTCGTTCAACGCCGCGACGCTGGTGACCGTCGGGCGCGACACCCAGGTCAGCGAACCGGTCAACATCACCGTTGCCGGGCCGGGCCAGGGCGCCACCGCCTACGGGCACCTACAGATCCGGGTCGAAGAACTCGGCGAGGCCGTGGTCGTCATCGACCACCGGGGCAGCGGAACGTACGCCGACAACGTCGAATTCGTCGTCGGTGACGCCGCCCGGCTCACCGTCATCTGGATCGCTGACTGGGCCGACGACACGGTGCACGTCAGCGCACACCACGCCCGCCTCGGCAGAGATGCGGTGCTGCGCCACGTCACCGTCACCCTGGGCGGTGAACTGGTGCGATTGGCCGCCAACGTGCGGTTCGCCGGTCCGGGTGGGGACGCCGAGCTACTGGGCCTGTACTTCGCCGACGACGGTCAGCACCTCGAATCGCGGCTGCTGGTGGACCACGCCCAGCCGGACTGCCGATCCAATGTGCTGTACAAGGGTGCGCTGCAAGGAGACCCGTCGTCGAAGCTGCCCGACGCGCACACCGTGTGGATCGGCGACGTGCTGATCCGCGCCGAGGCCACCGGCACCGACACGTTCGAGATGAATCGCAACCTGGTGCTCACCGACGGGGCGCGCGCCGATTCGGTTCCCAACCTGGAAATCGAGACCGGCGAAATCGCCGGCGCCGGACACGCCAGCGCCACCGGGCGATTCGACGACGAGCAATTGTTCTACCTGCGCTCCCGCGGCATTCCTGAAGAGCAGGCCCGCCGGCTGGTGATCCGCGGTTTCTTCGGCGAGATCATCTCGAAGATCGCGGTGCCCGAAGTGCGGGAGCGCCTCACCGCGGCCATCGAACACGAACTGGAAAAGACGGAGAAGGCAACAACCGCATGACAATCCTGGAAATCAGAGACCTACACGTCAGCGTCGAAAACCCGAGCGGCGCCGAAGGCGAACGCGAGATCCCGATCCTCAAGGGCGTCGACCTGACCGTGAAATCCGGTGAGAAGCATGCCTTGATGGGGCCCAACGGTTCCGGCAAATCGACGCTGTCCTACGCCATCGCCGGACACCCCAAATACGTCGTCACCTCAGGCTCGATCACGCTGGACGGCGAAGACGTGCTGGCGATGAGCGTCGACGAGCGGGCGCGGGCAGGGCTGTTCCTGGCCATGCAGTACCCGGTCGAGGTGCCCGGCGTCTCGGTGTCGAACTTCCTGCGCTCGGCCGCCACCGCCATCCGTGGTGAGGCGCCGAAGCTGCGCCACTGGGTCAAAGAGGTCAAGGCCGCGATGTCCGCCCTCGAGATCGACCCGGCGTTCGCAGAGCGCAACGTCAACGAGGGCTTCTCCGGCGGTGAGAAGAAGCGGCACGAGATCCTGCAACTCGAGTTGCTCAAGCCCAAGATCGCGATCCTCGACGAGACCGACTCCGGCCTGGACGTCGATGCCCTGCGGGTGGTCAGCGAGGGCGTCAATCGCTATGCCGAGGCGGAGAACGGCGGCATCCTGCTGATCACGCACTACACCCGCATCCTGCGCTACATCAAGCCCGAGTATGTGCACGTCTTCGTCGGAGGCCGCATCGCCGAATCCGGCGGCTCAGAGCTGGCCGACGAACTCGAGCAAAACGGCTACGTGCGCTTCACCCAGACGGCGACCGCTGGGGCCTGAGCATGTTGGACCTCACGGCGATCCGCGCCGATTTCCCCATCCTCAAGCGCGTGATGCGCGGTGGAAATCAGTTGGCGTATCTGGATTCCGGAGCTACGTCGCAGCGACCCCTGCAGGTGCTCGACGCCGAGCGTGAGTTCCTCGTCACCTCCAACGGCGGCGTGCACCGGGGCGCGCACCAGCTGATGGAAGAAGCCACCGACGCCTACGAGCAGGGCCGCGCCGACATCGCTGCCTTCGTGGGTGCCGAACCCGACGAATTAGTGTTCACCAAGAACGCCACCGAGTCGCTGAACCTCGTGTCGTATGTGTTGGGAGACAGCCGGTTCGACAGTGCCCTGGGGCCCGGCGACGTGATCGTCACCACCGAACTCGAGCACCACGCCAATCTGGTGCCCTGGCAGGAGCTGGCGCGGCGCACCGGCGCCACTCTCAAGTGGTTCGGGGTGACCGAAGACGGTCGTATCGACATCGACTCGTTGCAGCTTGACGCGAACGTCAAAGTCGTTACATTCAGCCATCATTCGAACGTCACCGGCGCGCTGGCGCCGGTCGGCGAGCTGGTCGGGCGAGCCCGGTCCGTCGGTGCCCTCACGGTGCTCGACGCCTGCCAGTCGGTGCCGCACCAGCCGGTCGACTTCCACGCACTCGGGGTGGACTTCGCCGCCTTCTCCGGGCACAAGATGTTGGGGCCCAACGGTATCGGGGTCCTCTACGCCCGCGGCGAGTTGCTCAACACGATGCCGCCGTTTCTCACCGGCGGGTCGATGATCGAGACCGTTACCATGGAGACCTCGACCTATGCGCCCGCCCCGCAGCGATTTGAGGCGGGCACCCCGATGACATCGCAGGTGGTCGGATTGGCGGCTGCGGCGCGCTATTTGAGCGCTGTCGGCATGGAAGCCGTTGAGGCGCACGAACGTGAGCTGGTTGCCAAGACCATCGAGGGCCTGTCCGGCATCGACGGTGTGCGCATCGTCGGACCCACGTCGATGGAGAACCGCGGCTCGCCAGTCTCGTTCATCGTCGACGGCGTGCACGCGCACGACGTCGGCCAAGTGCTCGACGACGAGGGCGTGGCCGTGCGCGTCGGCCACCACTGTGCGTTGCCACTGCATCGCCGGTTCGGCCTGGCAGCCACGGCCCGGGCATCCTTCGCCCTGTACAACACCGAGGAGGAAGTAGACCGCCTGATCGCCGGCGTGAAACGATCCCTCGAATTCTTTGGGAGAGGCTGACGTTGCGTCTCGAGCAGATGTACCAGGACGTGATCCTGGACCACTACAAGCACCCGCACCACCGCGGGCTGCGGGAACCCTTCGGTGCCGAGGTCTTCCACGTCAACCCGGTCTGTGGTGACGAGGTCACGCTGCGTGTCAGCCTCTCTGAGGACGGCCAGACAGTCGCCGACATCTCCTACGACGGGCAGGGCTGTTCGATCAGCCAGGCGGCAACATCGGTGCTCACCGAACAGGTGATCGGGCAGAGCGTGTCGCAGGCCCTCGACACCATCGACGCCTTCACTGAGATGGTCTCCTCGCGCGGCACCGTGCAGGGCGACGAGGACGTACTGGGGGACGGGATCGCGTTCGCGGGGGTGGCCAAGTATCCGGCGCGGGTCAAATGCGCACTGCTGGGCTGGATGGCGTTCAAGGATGCGCTGGCGCGGGCCAGCGCGGCAAAGCAAGCGCCTGCGCAGGCGCACGCCGGCTTCGAGGAGGTTGCACAATGAGCGACGCCGCTGCATCTGACGAGCTACTGCTCGCCGACGTGGAAGAGGCGATGCGCGACGTCGTCGACCCGGAACTGGGGATCAACGTCGTCGACCTCGGCCTCGTCTACGGTCTGAATCTGGAGAAGGGTGACGAGGGAACCGTCGCCCTGGTCGATATGACCCTGACGTCGGCGGCCTGCCCGCTGACCGACGTCATCGAAGACCAGTCGCGGTCGGCGCTGGTTGGCGCGGGTCTGGTCGACGAAATCAAGATCAATTGGGTCTGGAACCCGCCGTGGGGCCCGGACAAGATCACCGAGGACGGCCGCGAGCAGTTGCGCGCCCTCGGGTTTACGGTCTAGCCGGCGGGCGCGGAGCAGCCCCTAGTGCCCGTGCGGCCCAACGCCGTCCGGGCACTTGCCGTTGGCGGCCGGGCGCAGGCTGATCGCCGTCGCCTGCAACGCGCCGTTGTCCTGGCTGCCACGGGCTGTGATGCATTTGCCTTGCGCGATCGCCTGTGACGTCGCAGGGGCCGCTTTGGTGTACTTCGTCTGGCCGGTAACTGTCACCGTCTGGGGTGCGGCGGCGCTGTTGATCGTAATAGTTTGTCCCGCAACGGAAGCCACGCTGCCCTGGATCGGCGCATGCTTGCCGGGAGTCGTGGGTTGCTTGCCCTGTGGGCATTTGCCGTCGACCGCCGGGCTGACGCGCACCCAGGTCGCTGCCTGACCGGCATCGTTGGTCCTCACCGTGACACAGCTGCCCGCAGTGACGTCCGTCAGGGCCGCCGTCGTCACCTCGGTCACCTTGGTCGACCCGGTGAAGTCGACTGTGGCCGTTCCGCTTTGCTGCGTCACCTGCGCCGCGTTGCCCGCCACGGACGCGATTAGGCCACGAACTTGTGCGTCGCCCTTGCCCGGGGCCGACGTCGTCGGCGACGCCACCACGGTGCTCGGCGATGTGGTCGGGCTGGAGGTGGTGGATGAGCCGCACGACGCGACCGACAGCGCCGTGATGCCGGCAAGTATCGCGATACGAGTGAATGACAACATGTCTCCCCAAATCGTCGGTGGTTCCCGACGTTCCGGTCTACCCCTCGGAGCTGTGCGGACCCTATGCGTCAGAAGACGTCTTCGGAGACCCGCATGATGTCGTCGTCGATGTTCTCCAGCACCGCACGCACCCCGGCCAGCTTCGGCAACATGTTCTTGGCGAAGAACGCCGACACACCGACCTTGCCCTCGTAAAAGGCCTTGTCGCTCGCGGACGGATCGCCCTCCAGCGCCGCCGCCGCCACGTTGGCCTGCGCCAGCAACCGCCAGCCGATCATCAGGTCACCGACGGCAAGCAGGTAGCGCACCGAGCCCAGGCCCACCTTGTAGATGTCAGTGGGGTGTTGGGCGGCCGACATCAGGTATCCCATCAGCGCACCAGTCATGCCGGTGACGTCTTCGACGGCGGCCTGCAGCAGCTCGGCCTGGTCCTTCAATGACTCCGTGGTGGTCTCGATGGTCTTGTTGATCTGCGTCGTCACGTGCTGCAGAGACTGCCCGTGGTCGCGCACGATCTTGCGGAAGAAGAAGTCCATCGCCTGGATCGCGGTGGTGCCTTCGTAGAGCGAGTCGATCTTCGAGTCGCGGATGTACTGCTCCAGCGGGTAGTCGGTGAGGAAACCGGACCCGCCGAGCGTCTGCAGCGATTCGGTCAGCACCTCGTAGGCCCGCTCCGAGCCCACGCCCTTGACGATGGGCAGCAGCAGGTCGTCGACGCGGTGCGCCAGGTCGGGGTCGGCGCCCGAAACATGTTGTGCCACAGCGCTGTCCTGATGCGCTGCGGCATACATGTAGACGGCCCGCAGGCCCTCCGCGTACGCCTTCTGAGTCATCAGGCTGCGACGCACGTCGGGGTGGTGCATGATCGTGACGCGCGGCGCGGTCTTGTCCGTCATCTGCGTCATGTCCGCGCCCTGCACCCGTTCCTTCGCATAGGCGAGGGCGTTGAGGTAGCCCGTCGACAGGGTCCCCGCAGACTTGACGCCGATTGTCATGCGCGCGTTCTCGATCACGTGGAACATCTGCGCGATCCCGTCGTGGACACCGCCGACCAGATATCCGACGGCCGGAACATCGGTGGCCCCGAAGGTCAGCTCGCAGGTGGGGGAGGACTTCAGACCCATCTTGTGTTCCACCCCGGTGACGTAGACCCCGTTGCGCGCACCGAGTTCGCCGGTGTCCGGGTCGAACAGGAAGTTGGGAACGTAGAACAGGCTCAAACCCTTGGTGCCCGGTCCCGCGCCCTCAGGGCGAGCCAACACCAGATGGAAGATGTTCTCGGTCGTGTCGCCGACGTCGCCACCGGAGATGAATCGCTTGACGCCCTCGATGTGCCACGTGCCGTCGGGCTGTTCGATGGCCTTGGTCCGGCCCGCTCCGACATCCGAGCCGGCGTCGGGTTCGGTGAGTACCATGGTCGATTGCCAGCCGCGCTCGACTCCCATTGCGGCCCAACGCTTCTGCTCGTCGTTGCCCTCGACGAACAGTGATTGCGAAAGAATGGGGCCGAGGTTGAAGAAGCAGACCGACGGGTTGGCGCAGTAGATCATCTCGTTGACCGCCCAGGTGAGCGGCGGAGGCGCGGCCATGCCGCCGATCTCCTCGGCGAGGCCCAGCCGCCACCATTCCGCGTCCTTGATGGCCTGCACGGTCTTCACCAATTCCGGTGCGACGCTGATGGAGTGCGTGGCCGGGTCGAAGACCGGAGGATGGCGGTCGGCGAAGGCGAAGGACTCGGCGACCGGGCCTTCGGCCAACCGGGCCGCTTCCGAGAGGATGGTGCGCACCGTGTCCTCGTCGAGGTCGGCATACTTGCCGGTCCCCAGTACGGCACCGACGTCAAGAACCTCGAACAGATTGAACTCGAGATCGCGCACGTTGGCGATGTAGTGCCCCACTGTGGTTCCTTCCACTCAGTCTGATCGGCCCGGTGATCGGGCACAGTCTTGCTGCTGGGAGAAAACGTACGCAACCGTAGGTAGACGCATACCTGGCTTGGCTGGGGAAATATCAGCCGTTAGCACCGTTCTGGCCGAACAAAAGCCCGCGCTGGCCGCCGAGGCCGTTTGGACTGCCACCCGCCCCGCCGTTACCGATCAAAATCGCATTACCGCCGTTACCGGCGTTGATATTGGCATTGCCTCCGGCTCCGCCGTTGCCGATCAGCCCGGCCTGCCCACCGGGCCCGCCGACGCCGCCCATCGGGGCGTTGCCGCCGGCGCCGCCGTTACCGATGAAGACCCCCCCGGCGCCTCCGGCTCCGGCCGGGGCGGCGTTGGATGCGGCCCCGCCACTGCCGCCGTCGCCGAACAGGAAAGCCCTGCCGCCGTTGCCGGCGGGGCCGGTGAGGGAACTGCCGCCGCCGCCACCGCCGTTGCCGTACAGCAGTCCGCCGTTGCCTCCGGCGCCGCCCGCCCCCATCCCGTTGGGGCTGGTACCGCCGAGGCCGCCATTCCCGAACAAGAATGCGGAGCCGCCGGCACCGCCGGCGCCGCCGCCACCGCCGCTGTTACCGCCGGCGCCGCCACCGCCGAACAGCCAGCCGCCGGCACCACCGGCGCCGCCGTTGGCGCCCAACCCGCCCACGCCGCCGGCCCCGCCGAAACCGAGCAGTCCCGCGGCCCCGCCGTTGCCTCCGCCTACTCCCGCGACGGCCGACGAGAATCCGTTGCCGCCATTGCCGAACAGAAGGCCGCCCGCCTGGCCGTTCGGGTTCGCCGCGGTTCCGTCAGCGCCGTTGCCGATCAGCGGGCGGCCCAACAGCGCGTTGGTGGGTGCGTTGATCAGGTCCAGGATCGGCTGCAGCGGACCGATATTGGTCGCTTCGGCGAGGGCATAGGCATTGGCGCCGCCGGAGAGCAACTGCACGAACTGTTCGTGGAATGCGGTGGCTCCGGCGCTGAGGGTCTGATACGTCTGCGCGTGCGCACCGAAAATGGCGGCCACGGCGGCTGACACCTCGTCCGCACCGGCGGCGGCGACGGCGGTCGTCTGGGCCGCCGCGGCGTTGTTGGCTTCGCTGATCAGTGATCCGACCCGGGCGAGATTGCCCGCTGCTTGCGATACGAAATCGGTATTGGCGACCACAAACGACATCTCGCACCTCCACAGCGAAGAGCCGGCGATCCCAGAATCGTATCGCGATTCGGCAATGATGAATCCTTTTCGGCAACCATTTTTCGGCGAATTTAAGTAGTCCATCAAAGGAATTCGGCGCCGTATCCCGACCCAGCCGAACGAGTTGGCGGCTGCTGCGGTGCGGGTCTGTATGCCCAAGTGCCAGAAGCCAATTCAATGACATAACGGAACCAAACCGAGACCTCCGGCGACGCCCGCGTCAATAGACTCGGTGCATCCAGACGTAGTCCCAAGCCGTTGTGAGGCCGCCGGAATGACCTTGACCGCTCTCGAAGAGACCGCCCCGGAGGTTTCCTTCGACCGCGTTCCCGCCGTCCGCCGGATGAGTTGGCGCGTCGCGTTGTGGTCGGTCATGTCGGTGCGCTGGGCCACCGTCGCGCTGACACTGTTCCTGGGCGGGCTGGCGGCGCAACTCGCCGGTGCGCCACCCGTCGTCTGGTGGACGCTGTATCTGGCCTGTTATCTGGCCGGCGGCTGGGGCTCGGCATGGGCAGGCGCGCAGGCGCTTCGGAACAAGGCGCTCGACGTCGACCTGCTGATGATCGTGGCGGCGATCGGTGCGGTGGCGATCGGTCAGATATTCGACGGAGCTTTGCTCATCGTGATTTTCGCGACCTCGGGTGCCCTCGACGAGGTTGCGACAAAGCACACCGCGGATTCGGTGCAGGGCCTGATGGACCTCGCGCCCGATCAGGCCGTAATCGTCGACGCGGCAGGCCTCGAGCGGGTGGTGCCTGCGAGCGAGCTCGAGGTGGGCGACCGGTTGGTGGTGCGGCCGGGAGAACGGATGCCTGCCGACGGTGTGGTGCTGTCCGGTGAGTCCGAGGTGGACCAGTGCTCGATCACCGGTGAATCGATGCCGGTCATCAAGGCTGCCGGTGACGATGTCTTCGCCGGCACGGTCAACGGGTCCGGCGTGCTGCAGATGGTCGTCGCCCGCGACCCATCGCAGAGCGTCGTCGCGAGGATCGTCGAGTTGGTATCCGAGGCGTCCGCAACCAAGGCCAAAACCCAACTGTTCATTGAGAAAATCGAGCAGCGATACTCGGTGGGAGTGGTGGTGGCCACGCTGGCTCTGATCGCGGGTCCGCTGCTGCTGGGCTCTGCGTTGCAGCCAACCCTGTTGCGCGCCATGACGTTCATGATCGTCGCGTCCCCGTGCGCGGTGGTGTTGGCCACCATGCCGCCGCTGCTTTCGGTGATCGCCAACGCCGGCCGGCACGGCATCCTGGTGAAGTCGGCGGTCGTCGTCGAACGCCTTGCCGACACCACCGTCGTCGCGTTGGACAAGACCGGCACGCTGACCTGCGGGACGCCGCGGCTGACGTCCGTCCAGGCGCTGCGGCCGGAGTCGGTCGGCATATCGCGGTTGCTCGAATTGGCCGCTGCTGCAGAGCAATTCAGCGAACATCCGCTGGGCCGCGCGATCGTCGGGGAAGCGCGCCGGCGCGGTGTGGCCATCCCCGCCGCTGATGACTTCCGCGCGGTGCCGGGCCGCGGGGTGCGTGCCATGGTCGGACGCGATTTCGTCGAGGTCTGCAGTCCGCACAGCTTCCGCGGAACGCTCCCCCGGGAAGTGGCACATCTCGTCGATACCGGGGCCACAGCCGCGGTCATCGTCCTCAACGGGGCGGCCGTCGGTGTGCTGGGACTCGCCGATCAGATCCGCTCCGACGCCGTGAACTCCGTCGCGGCCATGACGGCCGTGACGTCGGCACCTCCGGTGCTGCTGACCGGCGACAATGCCCGCGCGGCCCGACTTGTAGCCCGCGACGCCGGAATCGCCGACGTCCGCGCCGGGCTGCTGCCCGAGCAGAAGGTGGCCGCGGTACGTGCGCTGCAGGCGGACGGTCACCGGGTGCTTTTGGTGGGCGATGGCGTCAACGACGCGCCGGCGATGGCCGCGGCGTGTGCCTCGATGGCGATGGGTGCTGGCTCCGACATCGCCCTGCAGACCGCCGACGCGGTGACGGTGCGCGATGAACTACACACGATCCCGACGATCATCGGGCTGGCCCGGCAGGCGCGCCGCGTGGTGACCGTCAACCTTGCGCTCGCCGGCAGCATCATCGCGGTGCTGGTGCTGTGGGATCTCTTTGGGCAGCTGCCGTTACCGCTGGGAGTGGCCGGTCACGAGGGATCCACACTGCTGGTGGCGCTCAACGGGATGCGCCTGTTGAGTAAGCGAACCTGGCGGTCTGCCGCGTCGCGTTGACGTACGCTCTACTGCTGATGGGCACCGGATCGACACGTGATCTGACCGCCGCCGACTTCCGGCAGGCGGTTAGGGGCAACGAGAACGTGTTCGTTTACTTCTGGGCGCCGTTGTGCCAGCCGTGCGACGTGTTCACGCCTACCTACGAGACTTCCGCGCAGAATTGCCCGGACATCGTGCACGGCAAAGTGAACTTCGAAACCGAAAAGGAATTGGTCGAAACGGCAGGGGTCACATTGTTGCCGACATTGATGGCTTTCAAGAAGGGCGCATTGGTGTTCAAGCAGCCGGGGATCGCCAATCCGAGGGTGATGGCCGAATTGGTCAAGCAGTTGCGGGCCTATCGGCATCAGCAGACGACGCCGAGCTTGTTGTGAGCGGCTCGGGAACAACGATCACGACGTCGGCGTTAGCGCAGTTGTGACTACCCAAGACCTCACTGCCTCGCAGTTCAACGAAACGGTCAACGGCAACGACATGGTGCTGGTCGACTTCTGGGCCTCCTGGTGCGGCCCGTGTCGGGCCTTCGCGCCCACCTTCAAGGCGGCGTCGGAGAAGCATCCCGACGTGGTCTTCGCCAAGGTCGACACCGAGGCTGAGCAGGAACTCGCCGCGGCCGCCCAGATCCGCTCCATACCTACCCTGATGGCCTTCAAGAAGGGCAAGCTGCTCTTCAACCAGGCCGGCGCGCTGCCCCCGGCGGCGCTGGAGGACCTGGTGCAGCAGCTCAAGGCCTACGACATCGAAGAGGCGACCGAAGTCTGAGCGCGAACCCGGCCGGGGTTACGTTCGCGGACCCGGGCCCGTTCTGCGTTACCGTTTCACGGTGAGTTTGGTCCTCCTGGAACACCCGCGGCCCGAGATTGCCCTGATCACGCTGAATCGTCCCGAGCGGATGAACTCGATGGCGTTCGACGTCATGGTGCCGCTCAAGGAGGCTCTCGACGAGGTCACCTACGACAATTCGGTGCGTGTGGTGGTGCTCACCGGGGCGGGACGCGGGTTCTCTTCGGGCGCCGACCACAAATCCGCCGGCAGCGTCCCGCACGTCGAGGACCTCACCCGCCCGACGTACGCGCTGCGGTCGATGGAACTGCTCGACGAGATCATCCTGAAGCTGCGGCGCCTGCACCAGCCGGTGATCGCCGCGGTCAACGGCGCGGCCATCGGCGGAGGACTGTGCCTGGCGCTGGCCGCCGACATCCGGGTGGCCTCGACCAGCGCCTATTTCCGGGCGGCCGGCATCAACAACGGTCTCACCGCCAGCGAACTCGGCCTCAGTTACCTGCTGCCCCGCGCGATCGGGTCCTCACGGGCATTCGAGATCATGCTGACCGGCCGTGACGTCTCAGCCGAGGAGGCCGAACGGATCGGATTGGTGTCCTGTCAGGTGCCGGAAGCCCAGTTGCTGGACACCTGTTATGCGATTGCCGCGCGCATGGCGGCGTTCTCGCGGCCGGGTATCGAGTTGACCAAACGCACGCTATGGAGTGGACTGGACGCCGGCAGCCTCGAGGGACACATGCAGGCCGAAGGCCTCGGACAGCTTTTCGTCCGTCTGCTCACCTCCAACTTCGAAGAAGCGGTTGCCGCACGCGCAGAGAAGCGCCCAGCGGTATTCACTGACGACAAATAACGCCGGCGAGTAGCGCCGGACAAAAGGAGCGAATGTGATCACGGCTACGGACCTCGAGGTCCGCGCTGGTGCGCGCATCCTGCTCTCCCCGGACGGTCCGGACTTGCGGGTGCAGCCCGGCGACCGAATCGGATTGGTCGGACGCAACGGCGCGGGCAAGACGACGACGATGCGCATTTTGGCGGGGGAGGGCCAGCCATACGCCGGCTCGGTGACGCGTAAGGGCGACATCGGTTATCTGCCACAGGATCCCAAAGAGGGCGACCTCGACGTGCTGGCCCGCGACCGGGTGCTGTCCGCCCGTGGTCTGGACGTGTTGCTCACCGACCTGGAGAAGCAACAGGCGCTGATGGCCGAGGTTGCTGACGACGACGCGCGCGACCGCGCCATCCGCCGCTACGGCCAGCTTGAGGAGCGGTTCGTCGCGCTCGGCGGTTACGGCGCCGAAAGCGAAGCGGGCCGCATCTGCGCCAGCCTCGGACTGCCCGACCGGGTGCTGACCCAGCAACTGCGCACCCTGTCTGGTGGGCAGCGCCGCCGTGTCGAACTCGCGCGAATCCTGTTCGCGGCATCCGACAGCGGTTCCGGGTCCTCCACGACGTTGCTGCTCGACGAGCCGACCAACCACCTGGACGCGGATTCGGTTGGCTGGCTTCGGGATTTCCTGCGCTCCCATAACGGGGGACTGGTGATCATCAGCCACAACGTCGACCTGCTGGCCGACGTGGTCAACCGGGTCTGGTTCCTCGACGCGGTGCGGGGCGAGGTCGACGTCTACAACATGACCTGGCAGAAGTACCTCGACGCGCGCGCCACCGACGAGCAGCGCCGCCGACGGGAACGGGCGAATGCCGAACGCAAGGCCACGGCGCTGCGCAACCAGGCTGCGAAGCTGGGTGCGAAAGCGACGAAAGCTGTTGCGGCACAGAATATGTTGCGTCGTGCCGACCGCATGATGGCGGCCCTCGACGAAGAGCGCGTCGCCGACAAGGTGGCCCGCATCAAATTCCCCACGCCGGCCCCCTGCGGGCGGACGCCGTTGGTGGTCAAGGGGCTGAGCCGGACGTACGGCTCGCTTGAGGTCTTCACCGGCCTCGACCTGGCCATCGACCGCGGCTCGCGCGTGGTGGTGCTCGGGCTCAACGGTGCCGGCAAGACCACGCTGCTGCGTTTGCTGGCCGGTGTAGAGACCCCGGACACCGGCGGCCTAGAGCCCGGTCACGGGTTGCGGATCGGCTATTTCGCCCAGGAGCACGACACCCTCGACAACGACGCGACCGTCTGGCAGAACATCCGGCACGCCGCGCCCGAATCCGGCGAACAGGACCTGCGCGGTCTGCTCGGCGCCTTCATGTTCACCGGACCGCAACTCGACCAGCCCGCGGGCACGTTGTCCGGCGGCGAGAAAACCCGCCTCGCACTGGCCGGCTTGGTCGCCTCGACGGCCAACGTCCTGCTGCTCGACGAACCGACCAACAACCTCGACCCCGCCTCCCGCGAGCAGGTGCTCGACGCGCTGCGCAGCTACCAGGGCGCGGTGGTGCTGGTCACCCACGACCCGGGCGCGGCCGAGGCGCTCGACCCGCAACGCGTCGTGCTCTTGCCCGACGGCACCGAGGATTACTGGTCAGAGGAGTATCGGGACCTCATTGAGCTGGCCTGAGCGTCCGCTCACCCGAATTGCGTCAAAGCGGCACGCCAAGGGTCGCGGATTCCTACCCTGTTGCCATGCGGAAGTCAAAGGAGACCCGCGATCAGCTGTTGCACGAGTTGCGCAACGCCTACGAGAAGGGCGCCAGCATCCGTAAACTGGCCGCTTCCACCGGGCGGTCGTACGGCTCGGTACACAGTTTGCTGCGCGAGTCGGGAACCACAATGCGCAGCCGTGGCGGTCCCAATCACCGCGCCGTCAAACCCCCGGCCTGACCGTCAAGACCGGGAACTACGCACCGAGTTCTCGACGAGATCGAGCACCGCTGCCAGCCGCTGCGGATCCTCGCCTGAGGCCAACCGGGCCACCAGTCCGTCCAGCACTAGATCCAGGTAGCAGTGCAGCACGTCGGCGGGGACGTCCTCGCGCACCCGGCCCGCCTGCTTTTGCCGGTGCAGCCGATCGGTGGTCGCCGCCGCCAGTTCCGCTGACCGTTCTTCCCAGCCGCGACTGAATTCGGGGTCATGGCGCAGCTTGCGGGCGATCTCCAGTCGGGTTGCCAGCCAGTCGAACTGCTCGGGTGCGGCGAGCATGTCGCGCATCACCTGGATGAGACCAGAGCGCGACGCGACCTCCGCCATTCGCTGGGTGTCCTCGCGCGCCAGCGCGAAGAACAGGGCGTCCTTGTCCCGGTAATGGTGGAAGATCGCGCCGCGCGACATCCCGATCTCTTGCTCCAGCCGTCGCACCGTGGCTTGCTCGTAGCCGTACTCGGCGAAACAGCGGCGTGCACCGTCGAGGATCTGACGGCGCCGAGCCTCCAGATGGTCCTCGCTGACCTTCGGCACTGGCGGGTGTGAGCGCTCGGTTAGCCGGACTTGCTGGACTTGAGCATGTTGCGCAGCACGTACTGCAGGATGCCGCCGTTGCGGTAGTAGTCGGCTTCACCAGGTGTGTCGATGCGGACCACCGCGTCGAACTCGACCTTGTTGCCGTCTTCCTTGGTGGCGGTCACCTTCACCGTCTTCGGCGTTTTGCCCTCGTTGAGCGCCTCGATGCCGGTGATGTCGTAGGTCTCGGTGCCGTCCAGCTTCAGGGACTTAGCCGACTCGCCCTCGGGGAACTGCAGCGGGATGACGCCCATGCCGATCAGGTTCGACCGGTGGATGCGCTCGAACGATTCGGTGATCACCGCACGCACGCCCAGCAGCAAGGTGCCCTTGGCCGCCCAGTCTCGCGACGATCCGGATCCGTACTCCTTGCCGCCCAGCACCACCAGCGGAATCTTCTGCGCCGCGTAGTTCTGTGCCGCGTCGAAGATGAACGCCTGCGGACCGCCGTCCTGGGTGAAGTCGCGGGTGTAGCCGCCGGACACATCGTCGAGCAGCTGGTTCTTCAGCCGGATGTTGGCGAACGTGCCGCGGATCATCACCTCGTGGTTGCCGCGTCGCGAGCCGAGGGAGTTGAAGTCCTTCGGCTGCACCCCGTGCTCCTCGAGGTACTGCGCCGCAGGGGTGCCCTTCTTGATTGCGCCGGCCGGCGAGATGTGGTCGGTGGTCACCGAATCACCCAGCAGTGCAAGGACTCTGGCGCCCTTGATGTCCTTGACCGGCTCCGGCTCGGCGGGCATGCCGTCGAAGTACGGCGCCTTGCGGACGTAGGTCGAGTCGTCGGACCATTCGAAGGTGTTGCCCTCCGGGGTTGGCAGCGACCGCCAGCGATCGTCGCCCTTGAAGACGTCGGCGTAGGACTCGGTGAACATGTCCCGGTTGATCGAGGAGGCGATCGTCTCCTCAATCTCCTGGGTGGTGGGCCAGATGTCCTTGAGATAGACCTCAGTGCCATCCTTGTCGACCCCGAGTGGGTCGTTCTCGAAGTCGAAGTCCATGGTGCCGGCGATGGCGTAGGCGATGACCAGTGGCGGTGAGGCCAGGTAGTTCATCTTGACGTCGGGGGAGATGCGGCCCTCGAAATTGCGGTTACCGGAAAGCACCGCGGTCACCGACAGGTCGTTCTCGTTGATAGCCTGGGAGATCTCGTCGGGCAGCGGGCCGGTGTTGCCGATGCACGTGGTGCACCCGTAGCCGCCCAGGTAGAAGCCCAGCTTTTCCAGGTAGGGCCACAGACCGGCCTTGTTGTAGTAGTCGGTCACCACCTGCGAGCCGGGAGCCATGTTGGTCTTCACCCACGGCTTGGACGTCAGGCCCTTCTCGACGGCATTGCGGGCCAGCAGCGCGGCCCCCAGCATCACCGACGGGTTGGAGGTGTTGGTGCACGACGTGATGCCCGCGACAACGACGGCGCCATGGTCGAGCACGAACTCGCCGCGGTCGGCCGACTTCACGTCGACCGGCTTGGAGGGCCGACCGGAGTGGCCGTTCGCGGCGGAGGGAACCCGGTCGCCCTCGCCGTCGTCGGCGAAGGACAGCGTTGCCGAGTCGCTGGCCGGGAAGGACTCCTCGACTGCCTCGTCGAGCTTGGTCTCCGGCGCCGGGTGGTTCTCCTCCACGTAGTTGTGGATGTCCTTGCGGAACGCAACCTTGGCCTCCGACAACGGGATCCGGTCCTGCGGACGCTTCGGTCCGGCGATCGAGGGCACCACCGTGGACAAGTCGAGTTCGAGGTACTCGGAGTACTTCGGCTCATGGTCGGGGTCGTGCCACATGCCCTGCGCCTTGGCGTAGGCCTCGACGAGCGCGAGCTGCTCCTCGGACCGGCCGGTCAGGGTCAGGTACTTGATGGTCTCTTCGTCGATCGGGAAAATCGCTGCGGTAGAACCGAATTCGGGACTCATGTTGCCCAGGGTGGCGCGGTTGGCCAACGGCACCTCGGCCACGCCGTTGCCGTAGAACTCGACGAACTTGCCGACGACGCCGTGCTTGCGCAGCATGTCGGTGACGGTGAGCACCACGTCGGTGGCGGTGACGCCGGGCTTGATTTCACCGGTCAGCTTGAAGCCGACAACCCGCGGAATCAGCATCGACACGGGCTGGCCCAGCATGGCGGCCTCGGCCTCGATGCCTCCGACACCCCAGCCCAGCACGCCTAGGCCGTTGACCATGGTGGTGTGGCTGTCGGTGCCTACGCAGGTGTCCGGGTAGGCCACGCCGTCGCGGACCATGACCGTACGGGCCAGGTACTCGATGTTGACCTGGTGCACGATGCCGGTGCCCGGGGGCACCACCTTGAAGTCGTCGAAAGCTCCTTGGCCCCAGCGCAAGAACTGGTAGCGCTCGCCGTTGCGCTCGTACTCCAGCTCGACGTTGCGCTCGAAGGCGTCCGCGCGCCCGAAGACGTCGAGGATCACCGAGTGGTCGATCACCAGCTCGGCGGGGGCCAGTGGGTTCACCTTCTCCGGGTCGCCACCCAAATCTGCGACGGCCTCACGCATGGTGGCCAGGTCGACGATGCAGGGGACGCCGGTGAAGTCCTGCATGACCACCCGGGCGGGGGTGAACTGGATCTCGATGCTCGGGTTGGCGTCGGGGTCCCAGTTGGCGATCGCCTCGATGTGTTCTTTGGTTATATTGGCGCCGTCTTCGGTGCGCAACAGGTTCTCGGCCAGAACTTTGAGGCTGTAGGGGAGTTTCTTGGTGCCCTCAACGGCGTCGAGGCGATAAATCTCGTAACTGTTGTCGCCGACCTTGAGTGTGTCGCGGGCTCCGAACGAATTCTTGCTGCTCACATCAACTCCCGAAAATTCAGTTTGTGCCGCCGACGGGCCGTGTCGACGGTGCCGTGCAACTTTAACAGTACGCTTGTCCTGCAATACGGGGGGCTGCCCGTAGCTCCCAGTCTTGTCCAGTGGGCTTCGCGGGGAAAGGGCGGCTGCCCTGTTCATCGAAACTGAACACACGCACACCGTCGGCGGCGTGTCGTGGGCGTGGTTGCAGTGTCGCGGTGCGGGGGGCGCGGCCGCCCGAAGCGGAGCCGGTACGGTGCTCCTAGCACCGTGGGAGGAGCGACGACTTTGACTTATTTGCCGCAGACCTATTTGCCGCAGACGATCCCGTTCCTGCCCGAATACATCCCGCAGGACGTCGACATCAACTCGATCAAGGCGCAAGTCGCCGCCGACGGTGTCGCGGCCACGCCCAACGTCGAACCCGGTCTGCAGGAAGTGGTCAGCCAGGCCCGCGGTGATGGCATCAACCTCAAGATCGTCCTGCTCGACCACAACCCGCCCAATGACACGCCACTGCGCGATATCGCGACCGTTGTCGGCGCCGACTACCCGGATTCCACGGTGTTGGTGCTCAGTCCGAGCTACGTCGGCAGCTACAGCAGCCACTACCCGCGGGTGACCCTCGAAGCCGGCGAGGACCACTCGAAAACCGGCAATCCCGTGCAGTCTGCGCAGAATTTCCTCAACGAACTCAACACGCCTGAGTTCCCCTGGACGGCTCTGACGATTGTTTTGCTGATCGGGGTGTTTGCGGCAGCCGTCGGCACCAGGTTGCTGCAGCTCGGTAACCGCCAGCCAGCAACGTCGGGGGCGTCGAGCGAGACTGCCTCGACAGGCGATAGCCAGGGCACTTAACCTGGCTTTCATCTATTTGGCGTCGTTGATACGACGTCGGCGCCGCTCATCGCGGCAAACCCCACAGGTCACTGTTCGGTCACAGTAAACGCACTTCCAGAGTGCAATTTGTGACTTGCGTTTCTTTAGCGACAAGTGTGACGTACGGTGCGATTGATGCTTTTGATGCCAATTGCTCTCTAGGTGAAAACCCGCGTCGTACACCCGATTTGCCCATAGGAGACCCAAGTCGCATGAGACGGACACGCCCGGGCTCTGCTTCGCGAACCGCCGCCAGGTTGGTCAGGCCAGCTGTGCCGACCGTGCTCAGCGTCGCGCTGCTGTTCGGCACGCCCGAGCTCGGAATGGCCAGGGCGGATCCGGCGGCTGACTCGATGGCGGTGCTGATCGCCAACGTCGCGAAGGCGAGCCAGCGTCTGGAAGACCTGGCCAACGCCGTCGAGATGGAGCAGGAGGGCGTCAACAAGGCGCTGGTGGCCGTCGAAGAGGCGCGGGAACAGGTCGAGGTCGCCGGGCGCGAACTCGAAGCCAGCCAGCAATCGGTGAAGGACGCGAATGCGGCCATCGCCGCGGCCCAGCAGCGGTTCAACTCCTTCGCCGCGGCGACCTATATGAATGGTCCGTCGGACGGCTTCCTGACGGCCCGCAGCCCCGAGGACATGATCGCCGCGGCGTCGGCGGCCCAGACCATGACCACCAGTTCACAGGCGGTGATGGCCAGACTGCAGCGGGCGCGCACCGAGCAGGTCAACAAGGAATCCGTCGCCCGCCAGGCCAAACAGAAGGCCGACAAGGCCGCCGCCGACGCCAAGTCCAGCCAGGACGCGGCGGTCGCGGCGCTCGGTGACACCAGGCGCAAGTTCGACGAGCAGCGCGACGAGGTCAATCGCGTCGCCGCCGAGCGGGAGCAGGCCGAAGCCAAGCTGCAGGCCGCACAACTGGTCGCATGGCATGCGGCCGGCGGGCAGGGCACGCCGCCGTCAGGCATGTGGGACCCGGCCGACGGACCCGGTGGCGGGCGTCGCTGGGACGGCTGGGACCCCACGCTGCCGCAGGTGCCCAGCGCGAACATCCCCGGTGACCCGATCGCCGTGGTGAACCAGGTGCTGGGCTATTCGGCGACGTCGGCGCAGGTGACCGCCCAGATGGGGCGCAACTTCCTGCAGCAGCTCGGCATCCTCAAACCTGACGACACCGGCATCACCAATGCGCCGGCGGCGTCGACGTCGGGCCGCATCCCACGGGTCTACGGCCGGCAGGCCTCCGAGTACGTCATCCGGCGCGGCATGTCACAGATCGGGGTGCCCTACTCCTGGGGCGGGGGCAACGCCGCCGGTCCCAGCAAGGGGATCGACTCGGGTGCCGGCATCACCGGCTTCGACTGTTCGGGACTGGTTCTCTATTCATTCGCCGGGGTGGGCATCAAGCTGCCGCACTACTCGGGCTCGCAGTACAACCTGGGCCGCAAGATCCCGACCGCCCAGATGCGCCGCGGCGACGTCATCTTCTACGGCCCCGGTGGCAGCCAGCACGTGACGATCTACCTCGGCAACGGCCAGATGCTCGAGGCACCCGACATCGGTTTGAAGGTGCGAACCGCGCCGGTCCGCACCAGCGGCATGACGCCCTTCGTGATCCGCTACATCGAGTATTAACGAGGTTTCATGCGTCACAAGCGATTTCGACTCTCCGTCGGCTGGATCACCGCGCTGGTGACTGGGCTGTTGATCGCTGTGGCCGCTCCGGCCCCGGCTTCCGCCGAACCGGGTGAGTGGGACCCCACCCTGCCGGCCGCGGTCAGCGCGGGCGCTCCGGGTGATCCGCTCGCCGTCGCGAACGCCTCGTTGCAGGCCACCGCGCAGGCCACCCAGACCACGCTGAATCTGGGTCAGCAGTTTCTGTCCGGGCTGGGCATCAACTTGGGCGGTACGGCCACCCCGGCCGCCGACAGCAGTACCGGTGCCAGCCGGATCCCGCGCGCCAACGGCCGGCAGGCGATCGAACACGTCATCCGCCGGGCCGGCTCGCAGATGGGCGTCCCCTACTCCTGGGGTGGCGGCTCGCTGGACGGTCCCAGTAAGGGCGTCGACTCCGGCGCCGGCATCAACGGCTTCGACTGCTCGGGCCTGATGCGGTACGCCTTCGCCGGGGTCGGCGTATTGATCCCGCGGTTCTCCGGCGACCAGTACAACGCCGGGCGCCACATCCCGCAGAACGAGGCACGGCGCGGAGACCTCATCTTCTACGGCCCGAACGGCGGCCAGCACGTCACCATGTACCTGGGTAACGGCCAGATGCTGGAGGCATCGAGCCTGGCGGGCAAAGTCACCGTCAGCCCGGTGCGCAAGCCCGGAATGACGCCGTATCTGACTAGGATCATCGAGTACTGAGCCGGTGGGCGACCCTGAGAGTCGCCTGATAGGGAACCGGCGACGTCGACGGAATTCCAGACGCCTGGAATAGTTGAACGCGGGCACGTCGCTGCCCCGCGACAGTAGTCGTGACAGCAGTTGTGTCCCGCATGAGCTCTGGAGGGTTATTGATGACAACGGCAGGTGGCGGTTACCCGGGCCAGGGTGCTCATTCGGGCCCACCCACCCATGAGGCGCCAATCGGCGGTGCCGACGGGTTGGCCGCCGAGGTGCACACTCTGGAGCGGGCCATCTTCGAGGTCAAGCGGATCATCGTGGGCCAGGACCAGCTGGTGGAGCGGATGCTGGTCGGCCTGCTCGCCAAGGGGCACGTGCTGCTGGAAGGCGTTCCGGGCGTCGCCAAGACGCTCGCGGTAGAGACCTTCGCGCGCGTGGTCGGCGGGACATTCGCGCGTATCCAGTTCACACCCGACCTGGTGCCCACCGACATCGTCGGTACCCGCATCTACCGGCAGGGCAAAGAGGAATTCGACACCGAACTCGGCCCCGTGGTGGTCAACTTCCTGCTCGCCGACGAGATCAACCGTGCACCCGCCAAGGTGCAGTCGGCGTTGCTCGAGGTGATGGCCGAGCGCCATGTCTCCATCGGCGGTAAGACGTTCCCGCTGCCCAACCCGTTCCTGGTGATGGCGACACAGAACCCGATCGAGCAGGAGGGCGTCTACCCGCTGCCTGAGGCGCAGCGCGACCGCTTCCTGTTCAAGATCAACGTCGGCTACCCCTCGCCCGAAGAAGAGCGCGAGATCATCTACCGGATGGGCGTCACCCCGCCGCAGCCCAAGCAGATCCTCGACACCGGCGACCTGCTGCGTTTGCAGGGTGTCGCGGCCAACAGCTTCGTACACCACGCGCTGGTCGACTACGTGGTGCGCATCGTGACCGCCACCCGCCACCCGGAGCAACTCGGGATGAACGACGTCAAGACCTGGATCGCGTTCGGCGCCTCGCCCCGTGCCTCGCTGGGCATCATCGCCGCGGCCCGGGCGCTTGGCCTGGTGCGCGGTCGCGACTATGTGATCCCGCAGGACATCATCGACGTCATCCCCGACGTGCTGCGGCACCGGCTGGTGCTCACCTACGACGCGCTCGCCGACGAGATCACCGCCGAGACGGTGATCAACCGGGTCCTGCAGACGGTGGCCTTGCCGCAGGTGAATGCCGTTCCGCAGCAAGGACATTCGGTGGCACCGGTGATGCAGGGCGCCGCGGCGGGCGGTCGGTGACGGATAAAAAGGCGGTTCGCCATCCGCCCTCGATGCTGCGCGGCACCATCGACGACCCGAAGTTGTCGGCGGCGCTGCGCACCCTCGAGCTGACGATCAACCGCAAGCTGGACGGCATCCTGCACGGCGACCACCTGGGTTTGATCCCGGGGCCGGGCAGCGAGCCGGGGGAGTCGCGGATCTACCAGCCCGGCGACGATGTGCGACGGATGGACTGGGCGGTCACCGCGCGCACCACCCATCCGCACGTCCGGCAGATGATCGCCGACCGTGAGCTGGAAACCTGGCTGGTCGTCGACATGTCGGCCAGCCTCGACTTCGGCACCTCGGTGTGTGAGAAGCGGGACCTCGCGGTGGCCGCCGCGGCGGCGATCGCTTACCTCAACGTCGGCGGCGGCAATCGTCTTGGCGCGTTGATTTCCAACGGCGACAACATGATTCGGGTTCCGGCCCGGTCCGGCCGTGAGCACGTGCACAATTTGTTGCGCTCCATCGCGACCACGCCCAAGGCGCCGGTCGGGGTACGCGGCGACCTGGCCGCGGCGATCGACGCGCTACGCCGGCCGGAACGCCGGCGCGGAATGGCGGTGGTCATCAGTGACTTCCTGGGCCCGATCAACTGGATGCGTCCGCTGCGGGCGATCGCGGCCCGTCACGAGGTGCTCGCCATCGAGGTCCTCGACCCTCGCGACGTTGAACTGCCCGACATCGGCGACGTGGTGCTGCAGGACGCCGAATCCGGGGCGGTACGCGAATTCACCATCGACGCCCAGTTGCAGACGGATTTCGCTAGGGCTGCGGCAAAACATCGCGACGACGTGGCCCGCACCATTCGTGGTTGCGGCGCCCCGGTGATGACGCTGCGCACCGACCGCGACTGGATCGAAGACATCGTCCGTTTCATCTCCTCCCGCCGGCGCGGGGCAATGGCGGGACGCCGGTGACGGACTTCTACAACATGACGGGTCTGTTATGACGTTGCCGCTGCTGGGGCCGATGTCGCTGTCCGGCTTCGAACACTCCTGGTTCTTCCTGTTTCTGCTCGTCGTCGCCGGGCTGATCGCGCTGTATGTGGTGCTGCAACTGGCGCGGCAGCGGCGCATGCTGCGCTTCGCCAACATGGAGTTGCTGGAAAGCGTTGCGCCGAAACGGCCTTCGAAGTGGCGGCATATTCCGGCGATTCTGTTGGCGGCGTCGCTGGTGCTCTTCACCATCGCGATGGCGGGGCCGACGAACGATGTGCGGATTCCGCGTAACCGCGCCGTGGTGATGCTGGTGATCGACGTGTCGCAGTCGATGCGTGCCACCGACGTCGAACCCAACCGGATGGTGGCCGCGCAGGAAGCCGCCAAGCAGTTCGCCGACGAGCTGACTCCCGGAATCAACCTGGGGCTGATCGCCTACGCAGGCACGGCGACCGTGCTGGTGTCGCCGACGACCAACCGGGAAGCCACCAAGAACGCTCTGGACAAGCTCCAGTTCGCCGACCGGACCGCTACCGGGGAGGGCATCTTCACCGCTCTGCAGGCGATCGCCACCGTCGGCGCGGTGATCGGTGGCGGCGACACGCCGCCCCCGGCGCGCATCGTGTTGTTCTCCGACGGCAAGGAGACGATGCCGACCAACCCGGACAACCCCAAGGGCGCCTTCACCGCCGCGCGCACCGCCAAGGACCAGGGCGTGCCGATCTCGACGATCTCCTTCGGCACCCCGTACGGCTTCGTCGAGATCAACGACCAGCGCCAGCCGGTGCCCGTCGACGACGAGACATTGAAGAAGGTCGCGCAACTGTCCGGCGGTAACGCCTATAACGCCGCCACGTTGGCCGAGCTCAAGGCGGTGTACTCGTCGCTGCAGCAGCAGATCGGCTACGAGACCATCAAGGGCGACGCGAGCGTGGGTTGGCTGCGGCTCGGCGCTCTGGTCCTGGCTATCGCCGGTCTGGCTGCGTTGCTGATCAACCGCCGCTTGCCGACGTAGTCCTGCTGCGCAGCCGGGAAGGTCTGGCTGATCTTCCCCGGGTGAGCCTGCGCCTACAAGCCAGAGCCTCCGTCGGCGAGCCTGCGCCTCTGGCGATGAATCACAGGTCCCGCCGCCGCACTGCGCGCTCTCAGCGCAATCTTGGCGTCTCTACCGAAGACTCGCTGTCCTCCGCGTGGTGACCGTTGCCCCGGGCGCCATTGCGGTCGGCACCATTGGCCCCGGCGCCATTGCGGCGCTCGCGTAGCGCGGTCAGGGCCCGCTGCTCCCCGGCGTGGGCAGCCTCGCGCAGAGCGGCCGCTTCGGCCGGCGGATCGGCGAACAGGAAGCTGCCCGATCCGGGCCGTCCGCCCAGGCCAAGTTTGTTCATCCGCTTGGGAATTGGCGTGCCCTGATATTCCAGCGGGATCGGATGCCCGTGCTCGTCGACCGCGCCCAGCGGTTGGTGCAGTTCGACGTAGGCGCCGTGCGGCAGGCGTCTGATGATGCCCGTCTCGACACCGTGCTCGAGCACGGCGCGGTCACTGCGCTGCAGGCTGATGCACCAGCGGTAGCTGACGAAGTACACGATCGGCGGCAGTATCACCATGCCGATCCGGCCTATCCACGTCATCGCGTTCAAGGAGATGTGGAACTGGTAGGCGATGATGTCGTTGAACGACGAGAAGGTCAGCACGATGTAGAACGCGATTGCCATGGCGCCGATCGAAGTTCGCACCGGAACGTCGCGGGGCCGCTGCAACAGGTTGTGATGCGCGTTGTCACCGGTGAACCGCTTCTCCAGGAACGGATACACCACGAGCGTGCCCAGGATGACGCCCATCAGCACGGCTACGGCGACGGCGGCCGGAACGGTGTAATGGCCGATGTACAACTCCCACGCCGGCCACAGCCGGACCAGGCCGTCGGTCCACATCATGTAGAAGTCCGGTTGTGAGCCCGCCGCGACCTGAGAAGGCTTGTAGGGGCCCAGGTTCCAGATCGGGTTGATCTGCAGCAGTCCACCCATCAGGCCGAGCACGCCGACGATCGCGGCGAAGAAGGCTCCCGATTTGATCGCGAACACCGGCATCACCCGCACGCCGACGACGTTGTGTTCGGTGCGGCGCGGGCCGGGGAACTGGGTGTGCTTCTGGAACCACACCAACGCCAGGTGCACGCCGATCAGCGCCAGCATGATGCCGGGGAAGACCAGAATGTGGATGGCGTACAGCCGCGGGATCAGGATGTTGCCCGGGAAATCGCCGCCGAACAACAACCAGTGCAGCCAGGTGCCGACCACCGGAATTCCCAAGGTGATCGACGACAGCGCCGCGCGCAGTCCGGTGCCCGACAGCAGGTCGTCGGGCAGCGAGTACCCGAAGAAGCCCTCGAACATGGCCAGGATCAGCAGCAGCGACCCGACCACCCAGTTGGCCTCGCGAGGCCGGCGGAACGCGCCGGTGAAGAAGATGCGCGCCATGTGAACCATGATCGAAGCGGCGAACAGCAATGCCGCCCAGTGGTGAACCTGGCGCACGAACAGCCCGCCCCGCACCTCGAACGAGATGTTGAGTGCCGTTTCGTAGGCTCGCGACATCTCGACTCCCCGCAACGGCTGGTAGACGCCGTTGTAGGTGACTTCGCTCATCGACGGGTCGAAGAACAAGGTCAGGTAGACGCCAGTCAGCAGCAGGACGACGAAGCTGTACAGCGCGATCTCGCCCAGCAGGAACGACCAGTGCGTCGGGAAGACCTTGTTCAACTGACGCCGGAGCGCCGCGGACGGGTGATAGCGCGTATCGATCTCGTCGGCCTGGCGGCCCAGCACCGCGCCGGCATCGATTTTCGGACTCATCGGCGAACCTTCTGACTCGGCAGCATTGCAGTACAGATCTTTCATTAATGTACTACTCGTTCATTAATGAATGGGCAATACGTTTCTGGCCTGGATGTTCATCAGCTAACTTTCTCCATGATCGGCCGCGAACGTTGGCAGCGGGAAGGACGCGTTTCGATGACACCTGGCCGCGGCGCCCCGGGTGGTGAGCAGGGCGAGGACGCCCGGATCATCCGAACCCGTGCCGACGTCGCGCGCACCGCGTTCGACGTACTGGTTCAGGAAGGCTCCGACGCGCTGACTCACGCTCACGTGGCCCAGCGGGCCGGCTACTCCAAGACCACGCTCTACAAGCACTGGCCTACCCGGTTCGACCTTGCTGCGATCGCCCTCGAGGCCCTCGGCGAGGTTGAGCATCACGTTCCCACGGGAGATCTCCGCACCGACCTGATCGGCGAGCTCACCACGTTCCGGCAGGCAGTGCTCGACCACCGGCTCGACCAGGTGCTGTCCGCGATGACGCAGTGGGCGACGGACGACGTGATGAAAGAGGTCCGCGACAAGATCAACACCGACGGTCAGCGGACCATCCGCGGCATCCTGGAAGGCGCCTTCGGCGGTGCGCAACTGGAAGCGGCGATCTCGATGCTCTCCGGGGTGGTCGCGTGCCCGTCGCTGATGTTCGGCACGGTGCCCGACGACGACGTCATCGAGGCGGCGGTGGACATGGTGTTGCGCAACGTGCGCCGAACCGCTGGTCGGTGACCCCGGCGGACGTGCCCGTCCGTCCCCAGGCCCAATTTCGGCCGCAAAGCCCCGAGGCGCTAGGTTGTCGGGGTGACTGACACAGCCACCGACACCACGAGCGAGGCCGCCACCGAGGGCGGCAGACCCCCTTTCGTATCCCGTTCAGTCCTGGTCACCGGCGGAAACCGGGGGATCGGCCTGGCGATCGCGCAGCGGCTGGCCGCCGACGGCCACAAGGTAGCCGTCACGCACCGCGGATCGGGCGCGCCCGAGGGTCTGTTCGCCGTCGAGTGTGACGTCACCGACAACGACGCCGTCGACCGCGCCTTCAAGGAGGTCGAGGAGCACCAGGGCCCGGTCGAGGTGCTGGTCTCCAACGCCGGTCTGTCCGCGGACGCGTTCCTCATCCGGATGACCGAAGAGCGGTTCGAAAAGGTCATCGACGCCAACCTCACCGGCGCCTTCCGGGTGACCCAGCGCGCCGCACGCAGCATGCAGCGCAAGAAGTTCGGCCGGCTGATCTACATCGGGTCGGTCTCCGGCAGCTGGGGCATCGGCAACCAGGCCAACTACGCGGCTTCCAAGGCCGGTGTGATCGGGATGGCGCGCTCGATAGCCCGGGAGCTGTCGAAGGTCAACGTGACCGCGAATGTGGTCGCGCCGGGCTACATCGACACGGACATGACCCGTGCCCTGGACGAGCGGATCCAGGAGGGCGCATTGCAATTCATCCCGGCGAAACGGGTGGGCACCGCTGCCGAGGTCGCCGGGGTGGTCAGCTTCCTGGCGTCGGAGGACGCGAGCTACATCTCCGGTGCGGTCATCCCGGTCGACGGCGGCATGGGCATGGGCCACTAGAAGCAAAGAGGGGACGAAATAATGGCAGGACTGCTCGAAGGCAAACGGATCCTGGTGTCCGGGATCATCACCGACTCGTCGATCGCGTTCCACATCGCCAAAGTCGCTCAGGAGCAGGGCGCTTCGCTGGTGTTGACGGGTTTCGACCGGCTGCGGCTGATCCAGCGGATCTGCGACCGGCTTCCGGAGAAGGCACCGTTGATCGAACTCGACGTGCAGAACCAGGACCACCTGGACAGTCTGGCTGCCCGGGTGACCGAGGTCATCGGCGAGGGCAACAAGCTCGACGGTGTCGTGCACTCGATCGGGTTCATGCCGCAGAGCGGGATGGGTATCAACCCGTTCTTCGACGCGCCCTACGAGGACGTGTCCAAGGGCATCCACATCTCCGCGTACTCGTACGCATCCTTGGCAAAAGCGTTGCTGCCGATCATGAATCCGGGCGGCGGCATCGTCGGCATGGACTTCGACCCCACCCGCGCGATGCCGGCCTACAACTGGATGACGGTTGCCAAGAGCGCACTGGAATCGGTCAACCGGTTCGTCGCGCGCGAGGCGGGTAAGTACGGCGTGCGTTCGAACCTCGTTGCGGCAGGGCCGATCCGGACGCTGGCCATGGCCGCTATCGTCGGCGGTGCGCTGGGCGACGAAGCGGGTGCCCAGATCCAGCTGCTCGAAGAGGGCTGGGACCAGCGCGCGCCGATCGGCTGGAACATGAAGGATCCGACCCCGGTCGCCAAGACGGTGTGCGCGCTGCTGTCTGAATGGCTCCCGGCGACCACGGGTGACATCATCTACGCCGACGGCGGCGCCCACACTCAGTTGCTCTGACACACAATGCAATTCGATGCGGTCTTGCTGCTGTCGTTCGGCGGACCGGAAGGGCCCGAACAGGTCCGGCCGTTCCTCGAGAACGTCACCCGCGGCAGGAATGTGCCGCCGGAACGCCTCGATGACGTCGCCGAGCACTACCTGCATTTCGGCGGTGTCTCACCGATCAACGGCATCAACCGTGCGCTGATAGCCGAGTTGCAGAGGCAGCAGGACCTGCCGGTGTACTTCGGCAACAGGAACTGGGCGCCTTACATCGAGGACACCGTTGCGGCTATGCGGGACAACGGTATCCGCCGTGCGGCCACCTTCACCACCTCGGCGTGGAGTGGCTACTCCAGCTGCACCCAGTACGTCGAGGACATCGCCCGGGCACGCGCGGCAGCCGGTTCCGGGGCACCGGAGCTGGTCAAGCTGCGCACCTACTTCGACCACCCGCTGTTCGTCGGGATGTTCGCCGAGGCGGTCACCACGGCCGCCGCGACGGTGCCCCCGGGCGCGCGCCTGGTCTTCACCGCCCATTCCATCCCCACCGGCGCCGACCAGCGTTGCGGGCCAAACCTTTACAGTCGCCAAGTCGCCTATGCGGCAAGGCTTGTCGCCGAGGCGGCCGGGTACGCCGAACACGACCTGGTGTGGCAGTCACGTTCCGGACCGCCGCAGGTGCCGTGGCTGGAGCCGGATGTCGGCGACCATCTCGCGGCGCTCGCCGGTGCCGGCACCGAAGCCATCGTCGTCTGTCCCATCGGGTTCGTCGCCGACCACATCGAGGTGGTCTGGGATCTCGATCATGAACTGCGCCTGCAGGCCGACGAATTGGGCGTCGCTTTGGCGCGCGCCGGCACACCCAACGCCGATCCTCGATTCGCAAGGCTGGCAATCGATTTGATCGACGAACTGCGCGACGGCCGAGAGCCGGTGCGGGTCACCGGTCCCGGCCCGGTGCCGGGCTGTCTGGGCAGTGTCGACGGCTCCCCGTGCCGTCCACCGCACTGCGCAGCCGGCTAGTCAGTCCACGCCGAGTGGAGGATGGCATCGACCGCGGCCATCCGGGCTGAGCGCACCACGGCAGTCAACGGCCGCAACGCATCGTTGGCGATCTGACCCTCTGAGGACGATTGGGTGCCAACGAGTTCCGGCGCGGCGGTCATCCGGTCGGGCAGCCGGCTGAGCCCGGCGCTGACGGCGATGATTGCGTCGACATGTGCCGCGTTCTCCAGCACGCGCAGCGCACGCGATGGTGCATGATCGGGAACCCGGTGCTGGCGTTGGGATTCCATCAACTGTTCGACCAGTTCGCGTGGATTGTCGACGCCGCTGGACGATCCCAGTCCCATCGCACTCAGCGCGTCGGCGGCCGACCGCACGGCTGACCGCAGGTCGTATTCGGCGCCGCCGAGATCGTGGTAGTCGAAGGCCGGAGGGCCGGGCAGCGAGTACACCATCCAGGTGAGCGCACACAATTCGGGCTCCGAGACTTCGTGGCCGTCTTCGGTATCGCTGTAGGTGAAATCGGGCACCAGGCCGATCGCCGTCTGAGGATCGGTCGGATGGCTGATGATCACGGCCTCACCGGCGGTCAGTGCGTCGGTGGCGAACTGCGTTCCGGCGAAAAGCCCCCGCACGTCACCGGGTACCGGCAGCACCACGTTGATCGAGCCGCGGAGCGAAGACGTGGAGCGGCCAACCGCCCCACGCAGTGTCTGCAGCAGACACACCGTACCGGCATCGTTGACATCAGGCCAGGGCAGGCCGGTGTGACCCGCCGCGACCGCATCATACGCGGCGACCGATTGCCTTGGCGCCCAAAGTGATAACGCGTCCAAGACGTCGTCGGGCGCGGCCTTGCCGGCGAGCCAGGCGTTGGCCCACATGGACAGCGAAACACTTGGGCACCACATGACCTCGCAGTGTAGTTGTTCACCGCCATCAAGGTGGATCGCGCGTATTCTGTGCCCATGCCCGCCGCGCTGATCTGGTTGATCGCCGCACTGGTGCTGGCCGGTGCCGAAGCGCTCACCGGAGACATGTTTCTGCTGATGCTGGGCGGCGGCGCGCTGGCTGCGGCCGGCGCCAGCTGGCTGACCGACTGGCCGGTGTGGGCCGACGGACTGGTGTTTCTGATCGTCTCTGTGCTGCTGCTTTCCGTGGTTCGCCCGACCCTCAGGCGGCGGCTGCTGCCGGCGAAAGTTCCGCCAATGGGCATCAAGGCGCTGGAGGGCAAGAATGCGGTGGTCCTCGACCGGGTCGCCCGGGATGAGGGACGGGTGAAGCTGGACGGCCAGATGTGGACCGCGCGCCCGCTCAACGACACCGACGTCTACGAACCCGGACAGTCGGTCACCGTGGTGAGGATCGACGGGGCCACCGCGGTGGTGTTTCAGAGTATGTAGGGCTTTCGAGAAAGGGAATCCCGGTGGAAGGTGCGGTAGCTGGTCTGGTGTTGCTGGCCGTTCTGGTGATCTTCGCGATCATTGTGGTGGCCAAGTCGGTGGCGTTGATCCCGCAGGCCGAGGCGGCGGTCATTGAGCGGCTGGGCCGTTACAGCCGCACGGTCAGCGGTCAGCTGACCTTGCTGGTGCCGTTCATCGACCGCATCCGGGCACGGGTGGACCTGCGGGAGCGCGTGGTCTCCTTCCCGCCGCAGCCCGTCATTACCGAGGACAACCTGACCCTCAACATCGACACCGTCGTCTACTTCCAGGTCACCGTGCCGCAGGCGGCGGTCTACGAGATCAGCAACTACATCGTCGGGGTCGAGCAGCTGACCACCACCACGTTGCGCAACGTGGTCGGCGGCATGACCCTCGAGCAGACCCTGACGTCGCGCGACCAGATCAATGCCCAGTTGCGTGGCGTGCTCGACGAGGCGACCGGCCGGTGGGGCCTGCGAGTCGCCCGCGTGGAGCTGCGCAGCATCGACCCGCCGCCGTCCATCCAGGCGTCGATGGAAAAGCAGATGAAGGCCGACCGTGAGAAGCGCGCGATGATCCTCACCGCCGAAGGCACCCGACAGGCCGCGATCATGCAGGCAGAGGGCCAGAAAGCGTCCCAGATCCTGGCCGCTGAGGGCGCCAAGCAGGCCGCGATCCTGTCCGCCGAAGCCGACCGGCAGTCCCGGGTGCTGCGCGCCCAGGGTGAGCGCGCCGCGGCCTATCTGCGCGCCCAGGGTGAGGCCAAGGCCATCGAGAAGACGTTTGCCGCGATCAAAGCCGGGCGGCCCACACCCGAGATGCTGGCCTACCAGTACCTGCAGACCCTGCCGGAGATGGCCCGCGGCGACGCGAACAAGGTGTGGGTGGTGCCCAGCGATTTCAATGCGGCGTTGCAGGGCTTCACCCGCATGCTGGGCAAGCCCGGTGAGGACGGGGTGTTCCGGTTCGAACCGTCTCCGGCCGACGAGCCGCCGCGGCATGCCGCTGATGCCGAGGACGCCGAGGTCGCGGACTGGTTCTCCACTGAAACCGACCCGACCGTCGCTCAGGCGGTCGCCAAGGCCGAGGCGATCGCGAACAAGCCGGTAGACCGGCCGCTGGGCGCGCCCCCGGAGTTGCGTCAATAGGATCAGGGGATGAGCACTCTGACTTCACCGAAAACCTATGCGGCGCTGGCAACTTTTCATGCCGTCGACGCGGTAGCGTGCGCCGTCCAGGTGCCCCCGATCAAGAAGGTGCTGGACACCGTCGAAGTTCCGGACAACGTGCGGCCCGTTCTGCCCGTGGTCAAGGCCGCCGCCGCGGTGGGGCTGGCGTCGGTCACCCGCTTCCCGGGGTTGGCCCGGCTGACGACGGCGATGCTCACCCTCTATTTCGTGCTGGCTGTGGGCGCTCACATCCGGGTGCGGGACAAGGTGGCCAACGCTGCACCGGCGGTGGCGTTCCTCGCGCTGTTCGCGGCGATGGCGGCGAAGGGCCCCAAGGACAGTTAGTCGAGCCGCAGCTCGACCATCGGCAGCGGGGCGCCGGTGTCGGTGATCGGTGCGCCGAGTGTCTCCGCCAGCACATGCTTGAACTGCTGCCACGCCCGAGGATGACGGTCGCGGTACCGCGCCAATACCCGGTCCACCTCGTCAGGGTTGAGGATCCGTGCGGTAGCGGGTGCCGGCGCATGGCTGCCGACGAAGACCCGCACGTGCGGGTTGGCTTCAATGTTGCGGAACCACTGGGCTTTTCGCCCGAATCCTGAGGGGACTACGTAGCTGCCGGGCGCGGGACGGTCGACGACCTCCAGCACGACATAGCGTGGCCGGCCGGTCTTGCGGCCGATGTGCTCGAGCATGAGTGTGCGGGATCCGAACAGTGCCCCGGCTCGCGCCCGGTAGATCCAGATCGGCGCGCGCACCAGGTGTCGGGAGCGCAACAGCCATGCCCCGGTCCGGGCGAATGCGTGAGATGTCATCGCAAGCCTCCCCTCTAATCGAGGATGCCACGCGCGCTGCATCACGCCGCGAGCGTGCAGGTAGGTACAACGACACGCCGTTGGGCGTGGCATTGTGTGCACGCTCGCGCCAGCGGGGAGGGTCGCGCCAGCGGGGAGGCTCGCGCCAGCGGGGAGGGTCGCGCCGCTCGCGCCAGCGGGGAGGGTCGTGCCGCCGCGCATACCCGCGACCGGCGAGGGTGCGCACCGTGCGCACCCTCGTCGGTCTGGGGACTGACTACCGCGGGGCCGTGGGGGACGGGCTCGGGCCGGCTGACGGAGGTGCCGGCACCTGACCCGGTGCAGGCGGCTGCTGTCCACCCGGTCCACCTGGCCCCATCGGAGGCGGTCCGCCGGGGAATGGCGGCCGCAAGCCGGGGCCACCCGGTCCCATCGGCGGCGCCATGCCCAGCGGGCCTTTCGGTGCGGCCATCGGCCCGCCGGGACCGCCCGGTCCGCCCGGTCCGCCGGGGCCGCCCGGCGGGAAGCCGTAGTGCGACATCCCGGGCGGGCCGAATCCGGGTCCTGGCGGTGGCGGGGGAGGCCCGAAACCGAACGCCATGATCAGAAAGGCGGCGCCGGCGGTGAAGACTGCGCCGAAAAGCCCGCCGAGCAGCCCCGCGCCGAGCACCACGCGGGTGGAGAAGCGGCGTTTGTCCGCAGCGACGGGTGCAACGGGTGCAACGGGTGCTGAAGACGGGGCGGCAGCGGGATCAGTCGTGTTGTCGTCGGAGGTCATGCGACTCCTCACGTCGTTGGATGAGTTGGTAACCGCGACGCTAGAAGCCGAACTTGAAGTGGATCTGAAGAAATCAGGGCGGCCCGGGTGGTCCGGGCAGCGCTGGCCGCTCGGGTAGCAGCCCGGGCGACGTCGATGTCGGCACCACGCTCGACAACGCCGGGGGCGGGGTCGGCACAGCAGACGAGAACTGGGGGTAGGGCGGCGGGGGTAGTTCGACGCGAACCGTGAAGACCAGGCCGGTCACCGCGAATGCGGCAGCCGCGCCGATTGCTACGCCGGCCAGGCCGGCGCCCACCAGCGCGCCGGTGGAATACCGTCGAGCTGGTGCTGGGGGGTTGGTGCGGTCGGAGGTCATGTGTGGATTGTGCGCCGTCACCGCGAAAACGGCGCCAAATTCGCGGCCACGTCGTGGTCGCGCATAAGAATGGGGGCATGACGGACAGCCGAACGGCGACGGATCAGTTCAGTGTCGGCACTCCCCGGGTATTGGTGGTCGAGGACTCCGAGACCATCCGCGAAATGGTCAGCGAGGCCCTGGCCGACGTCGGCTATCACACCGACACCCGTTGCGACGGTGAGGGATTGGAGGAAGCGCTGGCGGGCCTTCGTCCCGATCTGGTGGTGCTGGACGTGATGCTGCCGGGCCGGGACGGATTCGAACTCATCGACGTCGTGCGCGACTACGGTGACGTCGGAATCGTGTTGATCACGGCGCGTGACGGTCTGCCCGACCGGCTGCGCGGCCTCGACGGCGGTGCCGACGATTACGTCGTCAAACCCTTCGAACTCGCCGAGCTGGTGTCACGGGTGGGCGCGGTACTGCGGCGACGGGGACGCCTGCCGAAAGTGGTGCAGTTCGGCGACGTGATTCTCGACGCCGACGCCGGGGTGGCGGCGCGCGGCGGACACCCGCTGGACCTCACCGCCACCGAATTGCGGCTGCTGCAGTTCCTGGTCGAACAGCGCGGCCGGATCGTCAGCGCCAACCAGATCCTGAACGCGGTGTGGGGTTACGACGCCTACGACGCGAATCTGGTGCAGGTCCACGTCAGCAGCCTGCGGCGCAAACTCGAAACCCACGGGCCACGGATTCTGCAGACCGTGCGCGGCATCGGATACCGCCTGCAGCCGCAGCGATCATGACCGCCGACCCCACCACCGCCACCCCGTCGCTGCAGCGTCGGGTGGTGCTGCTGGTGGTGGCGCTGCTCGGCGTGCTGCTGGCGGTACTCGGCGTGACCATCGATGTCACGCTGGGCATGCAGGCCCGCCGCGACTTGCACGACCGGTTGCTCGCAGCGACGTCGAGGGCCGATGCACTGGTGGCCGCCAACACGCCGCCCGATCTGCTCGCCGCGCAGCTCAACGGGGGCACCGTGCGCGCCCTGGTGGTCATGGCCGACGGAGCCACCTACGGCGATCCCGGCATCAGCCCCGACACAAAAGCCGGTTCGGTGGTGCCGCCGCCGGGGTTTTTACCCCCACTCGGTCGCCCGCCGGGGCCGTTGCCGATCCCGCCGTCGGGCCCGGATTCGGGGCCGCCGATGATGCCCCCGCCACCGCCGCCCGGACCGCCGCCCGACGGCAGTGCCACCGTGGTGGTGCACCCGTTGCCCGACGGCGCCCGCTTGATCCTGGTTGCGGACACCACGCAGACCACCCAGGTGACCCGGCAGCTGCGACAGTTGATGATCGGCGCCGGGTTGGTGACGCTTGTGGTGGCGGCGCTGTTGCTCGTCGCCGTCAGCAAGGCCGCGTTGCGGCCGTTGGATCGATTGACCACGCTGGCCGGGGACATTGCCACCGGTGATCGTGGCCGGCGGCTGCGCCCGTCTCGGGCTGACACCGAATTAGGCAGGGCGGCAACCGCTTTCGACGGCATGCTGGATGCGCTGGAAGATTCGGAGTTGCGTGCGCAGCAGGCGGCCGAAGCCGCACAGCGGGCCGAAGCCGCGACTCGGCAGTTCCTGGTCGACGCCGCGCACGAGTTGCGCACCCCGATCGCGGGTATGCAAGCCGCCGCAGAACAACTCGCCGCCCACGAGAGCGAGTCCGAGGCGAGTGCGCAGTACCGGCGGGCCAGCCTGCTGCAGTCCGATGCCCGGCGTGCGGGCTGGCTGGTCGCAGACATGCTGGACCTGAGCCGTATCGACGCCGGACTGCCGCTCGATATCCACGACACCGACGTCGCGGCCGTCGCCGACGCCGAGGTCCAGCGGGCCGCGATGCTGGCGCCGCAGCTCTCGGTCGCGCGGACCGGCCTCGAGCAGCTGACGGTCCCGGCGGACCCGACCCGGGTGGCGCAGATCCTGTCCAACCTGCTGGACAACGCGCGGCGGCACACGCCCGCGGATGGCGCTGTGACGGTCGACGTGAGTGCGGATGCGGCGGCGGCACAAGTGACCGTCACCGACACCGGGCCGGGCATACCCGACGACGAGCGGCACCGCATTTTCGAGCGGTTGGTGCGCCTGGACGCGGGGCGCGCCCGCGACCACGGCGGCGCCGGGCTCGGACTCCCGATCGCGCGCGCGTTGGCCCGGGCGCACGGCGGTGACCTGGTATGTCTACCGCACGACGGCGGCGCCCGGTTCCGGCTGAGTCTGCCACTGGGCAGGCTGCCCGGGTCCATGTCCAGATTGCAGTGACGGCTGTGCATTGGGCAAACCGCGCAACCGTGGTGGCAATCTCGCCGTCAGAGGAAAGGGGCGCGTCAGCCCGTCACCACCGTCAGGCCCCACTGATCGAGCCACGGCCGCACCAATTCGGCAACGGAAAACGTTGCGGGAATTGAGCATCCAGGGTTCGGATCATTCATTCGCCCGCCGCGGATGTGTATTCCGACCGCCGCCGCGCCGTCGGGCTGGATGAGGTAGACGGGTCCGCCGGAGTCGCCACACTGGCTGGCCGCCAGAAAGACCACCTTGCTCTCGGTGACCTCGGTGACCTGTCCGCATTCGACCCGGCCCGTCTTCATGCCGAATTTGCACAGCTGCTGGCCGACCTGCACCGCGTCGGCAACGCGGGCGACCGGCATCGAGCCGGCGATCGAGGCGCTGCGGGGGATGGTGTCGGAGTCGAGGGTGATCAGACCGATGTCGTGCGCCTCGCCGCGCGTGCCCTCGCTGACGGTCTGGGTGAACGTCCCGACGCTCTGGTACGGACGGGCGCCGGAGTTCATGCTCACCCGGCTGGCCTCACCGGCCTTATTGCAGTGCCCCGCGGTGAGCAGTCCGGTGTCGCCGCCGGTGGTCCGCACCAGAAACCCTGCTGTACAAGCCATTCCGCCGGTCCCGTCGGCGAAGGCGACAGCGACCGCGGTGCCTGGTCCGATCGTGGGCAACGGGGGCAGGTCGACGAGGGGTTGCGCGACGGGCCTGCGGACTCCGGGCAGAAAGATGGCGGCCACGAACGCTGCCGTGCTCAGTAGCGCGACGATCGACAGTCGCCAGCTGTAGGCGCGCGACTGTCCACGCGCGAGCAACGGCCACAACGCGACCACCGCCGATACCAACGCGCCGGCCAGCAGTGCCACCGTGCGCAAAAACTGCGCCTGAGACATCAGAACCGACCCTGCGCGGCCAGCCCAGCCGTCAGGGCGTCACCGCCGGTTCTTGCTCGGGCTCGGAGACCGGCGCCTGCTCCGCCGTGTGCCGGTGGTGCTGCCGGTACTGGTGGATCTCGTAACCCAGCCCGCACAACCCGAGCGCGCCGGTGCACACCGACACCAGCACCATCAGCGGGTTGGCGTCGCCGGCGAACGCGTTGCCCAGGATGACGACGGCCGCGGTGCCGGGCAGCAGGCCGGCGACCGTGGACCACATGTAGGGCATCACCCGCACGGCCGAGGCGCCGGCGGCGTAGTTAATCGCCGAGAACGGCACGAAAGGAATGAACCGCAGCGAGAGGATGGCCAGCCACCCCCGCTCCCGCAGTCGCTGGTCGAGCCGTCCGATCGTGCGGCTTTGCACCAGGCGGTTGAGCCGCCAGCCCGTCGCGCGGATCAGCAGCGTCGCCAGCACGGCGCTGGCGGTGCTCGCGGTCACCGCGATCAGCACGCCGACCACCGGACCGAACAGCAGGCCGGCCGCCAGCGTGAACGCGGTGCGGGGGAACGGCGGCACGGTGACGACGGTGTGCACGAGCCAGAACACCAGCGGGAACCACGGCCCCAGCGAGCGGGCCCAGTCACGCATTTCCACCGCTGTCGGTAGCGGAACCAGCAGTGCGACGGCCACCAGAACTGTGATTCCCACCACGGTTGCCACCACTCGCGGCACCGATGCCTGTCGTGCGGCCGCGAGCAGAGCAATGGCGATGCCGCGCACCGTATCGGTGGTTTTGCTGATGGCGGCGGTCGTCACGGCTTCCAAGGGTACGGGGCGAAAATGAATATCGAGTTTCCCAGGGCTGGCGTTTCGCCGGCGCGGTGTTCCGCTCGGCGGCACCTCGATTCCTGGATTGCGGTGCCGATCAATTAGCCTGATTAGCTAAGCGACAACCCGGAAGTGAGCCTCAACAAGACTGCTTATTGCTGCGGAAACAGGAGCAAATCGGTGTCCATTGACGTACCCGAACTCGCCGACCTAGAACAGGTTCGCGGGCGCTGGCGCAGTGCAGTTGCCGGTGTGTTGGCCAAGAGCGCGCGGATCGACCCGGCCGAGTTGGGCGACCACCCCGAAGAGCGCTTGGAGACCCCGACCTACGACGGGTTCGTCATCCGGCCGCTGTACACCGCGTTCGACGAACTGCCCGAGCCGCCATTGCCGGGCCAGTGGCCCTTCGTGCGCGGCGGCGACCCGTCGCGCGACGTGAAGTCCGGCTGGAAGGTCGTCGAAGCGTTTCCGCTGCCCGGCGCGCCCGTCGCGGAGGCCAATGGCGCGCTGCTGGCCGCGCTGGGTGAAGGAGTCAGCGGACTGCTGCTGCGGGTGGGGGAGTCCGGTGTGGCTCCCGACCAGCTGGCAGGGCTGCTCGAAGGCGTCTATCTGAGCATGGCCCCGGTCATCATCGACGCCGGAGCCGATTACGTAGCGGCCGCGGACGCCGTGCTGGCGCTGGTGGGGCAGGTCGAGGCGGACCAGCGCGCGACCGTGTCGGTCGACCTGGGCGCCGACCCGCTCACCGCGACGCTGAGCGAACGCGCCGCACCGACACTGGACGACGTGATCGCGGTGGCGAATCGCGCCGCAGGTCAGCAGGGTGTACGGGCGGTCACCGTCGACGGGCCCGCCTTCCACAACCTGGGTGCCACCGCCGCGTGGGAACTCGGCGCGACGATCGCCGCGGCGGTCGCCTATCTGCGGGAGCTCACCGAAGCCGGGTTGCCGGTAGGGCAGGCGCTGCGCCAGATCAGCTTCCGGCTCGCCGCCGACGACGACCAGTTCATGACGCTGGCCAAGATGCGCGCCGTGCGACAGTTGTGGGCCCGCGTCGCCGAGGTGGCGGGCGATCCCGACGGCGGCGCGGCCGTCGTGCACGCGGAGACATCGCTGCCGATGATGACGCAGCGCGACCCCTGGGTGAACATGCTGCGCTGCACGCTGGCGGCCTTCGGCGCGGGTGTGGGCGGCGCCGACACCGTGCTGGTCTACGCGTTCGACGTGTCCATCCCCGGCGGCTGGCCGGGCACGGCCACCAGCTTCGCGCGCCGCATCGCCCGCAACACCCAGTTGCTGTTGCTCGAGGAGTCGCACGTCGGGCGGGTGCTCGACCCGGCCGGCGGCTCGTGGTTCGTCGAGGACCTCACCAGGCAGCTGGCCGAGCGGGCGTGGGAACACTTCCAGGCCATCGAGTCCCGAGGTGGATTCGTCGACGCCCACGATTTTCTGGCCGGCGAGATCGGTTCGCTGGCCGCCCGGCGCGCCGACGACATCGCGCACCGCCGGATCGCGATCACCGGCGTCAACGAATTCCCGAACCTCGGCGAAGCTCCGCTGCCACAGGGTGATTCGCTCGGCAGGGCCGGGCAACTGCGGCGTTACGCCGCTGAGTTCGAGGCGCTGCGCGACCGCTCCGACGCCTACCTCGCCGAGCACGACCACCGGCCGCAGGTGTTGCTACTGCCGCTGGGTCCGCTGGCCGAACACAACATCCGCACCACCTTTGCCGCAAACCTGTTGGCATCCGGTGGTATTGAGGCGATCAACCCCGGCACCGTCGACGCCGCGGGCGTCGCACAGGCCGCCCTGGCGGCGGGGTCTCCCACGGCGGCGGTGATCTGCGGGACCGACAAGCGCTATCCCGACGAGGTTTCCGGTGTGGTGCAGGCCGCCCGCGATGCCGGAATCGAACGGGTGTACCTGGCCGGGCCCGAACAAGCCGTGGGCGATGCCGAACATCGGCCCGACGAGTATTTGACCGCGAAAATCAATGCAGTCGAAGCGCTTTCGAGTTTGCTCACCGGATTGGGGGCTTAAACATGACAGCGCATGATGTCGCCGCCAAGGCGGCTCCGGCGACGGTGCCATCCCTAATTGGAAGCTTCGCCGACGTTCCGCTGCACAGCGACCGGCCGTTGCCGAAGCCCACCGAGGCGGCGGTCGAAGAGCACGTGGCCGCGGCAGCGAAAGCCCACTGGTACACCCCCGACCAGCTGCAGTGGCAGACCCCGGAGGGCATCGACGTCAAGCCGGTATACATCGCCGAAGACCGCGCCGCGGCCGGTGAAGAAGGCTATCCACTCAACACGTTCCCCGGTGAGGTGCCGTTCCTGCGCGGGCCCTACCCGACCATGTATGTCAACCAGCCGTGGACAATCCGGCAGTACGCCGGGTTCTCCACCGCCGCCGAATCCAACGCTTTCTATCGCCGCAACCTGGCCGCGGGCCAGAAGGGTCTGTCGGTGGCCTTCGACCTGGCGACTCACCGCGGCTACGACTCCGACCACCCGCGCGTCCAGGGTGACGTCGGAATGGCCGGTGTGGCAATCGATTCCATCCTCGACATGCGCCAACTATTCGACGGCATCGACCTGTCGTCAGTGTCGGTGTCGATGACCATGAACGGCGCGGTGCTGCCGATCCTGGCGCTGTATGTGGTGGCCGCCGAGGAGCAGGGGGTGCCGCCGGAGAAGCTGGCTGGCACCATCCAGAACGACATCCTCAAAGAGTTCATGGTCCGCAACACCTACATCTACCCGCCCAAGCCGTCGATGCGGATCATCTCTGACATCTTCGCCTACACCAGCGCCAAGATGCCGAAGTTCAACTCCATCTCGATCTCCGGCTACCACATCCAAGAGGCCGGCGCCACAGCCGATTTGGAGCTGGCCTACACCCTGGCCGACGGTGTCGAGTACATCAAGGCGGGCCTGGATGCCGGCCTGGACATCGACAAGTTCGCCCCGCGACTGTCCTTCTTCTGGGGGATCGGGATGAACTTCTTCATGGAGGTCGCCAAACTCCGGGCCGGGCGGCTGCTGTGGAGCGAGCTGGTGGCCAAGTTCGATCCCAAGAGCTCCAAATCGCTGTCCCTGCGCACCCATTCGCAAACCTCGGGCTGGTCGCTGACGGCTCAGGATGTGTTCAACAACGTCGCCCGCACCTGCATCGAGGCGATGGCCGCCACCCAGGGCCACACCCAGTCGTTGCACACCAACGCACTTGACGAGGCGCTGGCGCTGCCCACCGACTTCTCCGCCCGTATCGCGCGCAACACCCAGTTGGTGTTGCAGCAGGAATCGGGCACCACCCGGCCGATCGACCCCTGGGCGGGTTCGTATTACGTGGAGTGGCTGACTCATCAGCTGGCTCAGAAGGCGCGGGCGCACATCGAGGAGGTCGCCGAGCACGGTGGCATGGCCCAGGCCATCGGCGAAGGCATCCCGAAGCTGCGCATCGAGGAAGCGGCCGCGCGGACCCAGGCCCGCATCGACTCCGGCCAGCAGCCGGTGATCGGGGTCAACAAGTATCAGGTGGTCGAGGACCAAGAGATCGAGGTCCTCAAGGTCGAGAACAGCCGGGTGCGCGCCGAGCAGTTGGCCAAGCTGGAGCAGTTGCGGGCCGACCGGGACGCGGGGGCCGTCGAGGCGGCTCTGGCCGAGCTGAGTCGTGCAGCCGCCGCACAAGGTCCTGCCGGTGATGACGGGCTGGGCAACAACCTGATGGCGCTGGCCATCAACGCGGCGCGCGCCAAGGCGACCGTGGGGGAGATTTCCGACGCGCTGGAAAAGGTCTACGGACGCCACCAGGCCGAGATCCGCACCATCGCCGGCGTCTACCGTGACGAGGTGGGAACGGCCCCGAACATCGCCAAAGCGACCGAACTCGTCGAGAAATTCGCCGAGGCCGACGGCCGTCGTCCCAGGATCCTGATCGCCAAGATGGGCCAGGACGGACACGACCGCGGTCAGAAGGTGATCGCGACGGCGTTCGCCGACATCGGGTTCGACGTGGACGTCGGGTCGCTGTTCTCCACGCCGGACGAGGTCGCCCGGCAGGCCGCCGACAACGACGTGCACGTCGTCGGGGTGTCCTCGCTGGCCGCGGGCCACCTCACGCTGGTGCCGGCGTTGCGGGACGCGCTGGCCGAGGTGGGTCGTCCAGACATCATGATCGTGGTCGGCGGGGTCATTCCGCCCGGCGACTTCGACGAGCTGTATGAAGCCGGTGCCGCCGCCATCTACCCGCCGGGGACCGTGATCGCCGACTCCGCGATCGGCCTGCTGCACAAGCTGGCCGACCGGCTGGGGTATGACCTGGACTAGTGTGCGGAATGCCACAACTTTCACGCCTGTCTCAGGAGCCACGCCGTACTCGCGCGCGCGACGTTGAGTTCTCGCCGAGAGTGCAACGACGCACGCTTCGCGCGGCGTGTCGGGTGCGCAGGTTAAGTGTCGCGGCCACCGCGCGGCAGGCGGCGTAGATGACATCCGTCGAAGAGCTCGCCGATGCTATCCGCTCGGGCGACCGCGCGGCGCTGCCCCGGGCCATCACCATGCTCGAATCCACCCGCGCCGATCATCGCGAACGGTCCCAGCAACTGCTGCTGGCCCTGCTCCCGGACGCCGGCAACGCGCACCGGGTGGGCATCACCGGGGTGCCGGGGGTGGGCAAGTCCACCACCATCGAAGCCTTGGGCATGCACCTGATCGAGCAGGGCCACAAGGTCGCGGTGCTGGCCGTCGACCCCTCCTCGACGCGCACCGGGGGCTCCATTCTGGGTGACAAGACCCGGATGGCGCGTCTGGCGACGCACCCCGACGCCTACATCCGGCCGTCTCCGACGTCGGGCACCCTCGGTGGGGTAGCAAAGGCCACCAGGGAGACCGTTGTGCTGTTGGAAGCGGCCGGTTTTGACGTGATCCTGATCGAGACCGTCGGTGTCGGGCAGTCCGAGGTGGCGGTGGCCAACATGGTCGACACGTTCGTGCTGCTGACCCTGGCGCGCGCCGGGGATCAGTTGCAGGGCATCAAGAAAGGTGTGCTGGAGCTCGCCGACATCGTGGTGGTGAACAAGGCCGACGGCGAGCATCTCAAGGACGCGCGGATGGCGGCCCGGGAACTCGCCGGCGCGATGAGACTGATCCATCCGCGCGAATCGCTATGGCGGCCACCGGTTCTCACCATGAGCGCGGTCGAGGGTACCGGCTTGGCTGAGCTGTGGGACACCATTCAGAAGCATCGCGAAGTGCTCACCGGGGCCGGCCAGTTCGAGGCGCGGCGGCGCGAGCAGCAGGTCGACTGGACCTGGCAGATGGTGCGCGACACGGTGCTGGACAAGGTGATGTCCAACCCCGAGGTGCGCAAGATCCGCCGGGACGTCGAACGGCAGGTGCGCGACGGCGAGCTCACCCCGGCCTTAGCCGCCCAGCAAATACTTGAGGTCGCAACCACCTAACGGATCGGTAAATTTGTCCGGGTTCGCCCATGGACTCTACGAAAGCGAAGTAAATTCAAAGCCGTGACGGTAGACATCGGAGTCGATCGCCGCGCTGTTCCTTCTCACGATGCCCCTGACGCAGGGCATGGTGTGTTCGGTGCCGCGGACTCCCACTTTGGTTGCGTCGTTCGTGCATTCTCCACCATGTTCCCTGGTCATCGCTTCGGCGGCGGGGCACTGGCGGTCTATCTCGACGGGCAGCCCGTCGTCGACGTGTGGAAGGGCTGGGCCGACCGCGACGGCAAGGTGCCGTGGTCGGCGGACTCCGCCCCGATGGTCTTTTCGGCCACCAAAGGCATGGCCGCCACGGTGATTCACCGGCTGGCTGACCGCGGGCTGATCGACTACGACGCACCGGTCGCCGAGTACTGGCACTCATTCGGGGCCAACGGCAAAGCCAAGATGACGGTGCGCGACGTCATGAAGCACACCGCCGGCCTGTCGGGGCTGCGCGGGGCCACCCAGGAAGAGCTGCTGGATCACGTGCTGATGGAGGAGCGACTGGCCGCGGCGTCACCGGGACGGCTGCTGGGCAAGCCGGCCTACCACGCGCTGACCTTCGGCTGGCTGATGTCCGGGCTGGCCCGGGCGGTCACCGGCAAGGACATGCGCGTTCTGTTCCGGGAGGAACTGGCCGAGCCGCTGGGCACCGATGGTTTCCACCTGGGCCGCCCACCCGCCGGCTCGCCCACCCGCGCGGCCGAGATCATCATGCCGCAGGACATGGCGGCCAACCGGCTTCTGACCTGTGCGGTGCAGCGGGTGGCCAACTCATTCTCCGGCGGATACCGGTCCATGTACTTCCCCGGCGTCATCGCGGCGGTGCAGGGCAACATGGCGATGCTGGACGCCGAGATCCCCGCGGCCAACGGGGTGGTGACGGCCCGCGCGCTGGCGCGGATGTACGGCGCTATCGCCAACGGCGGAGAGGTCGACGGCACCCGGTTCCTGTCGCGGCGGCTGGTGGCCGGCCTGACGGGGGAGAAGGTCGTCCAGCGCGACCGCAACATCTTCGTGCCGATGGCCTTCCACCTCGGCTACCACAGCCTGCCGATCGGCAACGTGATGCCCGGATTCGGTCACGTGGGTCTGGGCGGCTCGGTGGGATGGAACGACCCGGAGACCGGGGTCGCGTTCTCCGTCGTGCACAACCGGTTGTTGACGCCGTTCGTCGCCACCGACCACGCCGCGTTCCTCGCGCTGTACAAGATGATCCGGCAGGCCGCCGGCAGAGCGCGCAAGCGCGGCTACCGGCCGGTGCACGGGCTGGGTGCGCCCTACACGGAGCCGGGTCAGGTCGCCGGCTGAGCAATCAACCGCTTCAGCGCCGACGGGCGCGCGCTGTGTGACCAGCGCAATTCGCCGATGGGATCTGAGTAGAGCCAGAGTTGCGCGGCTCAGTTCGTCAATCCACACAAGCGAGCTGTCCAAATAGGGCACTATGCCCTGGGGGCTTCGTACGACGGACGACAGATTGAGATTGATGAAGCTCGCGCAGGCTTTCGATCCCCGGAGAAACGCGCTGAATGCGTTTCGGCTGGCGCTGGCCATCTCAGTGATTGTGTGGCACTCGTTTCCGCTTACGGGCCACTTCATGCCCTCGGCGGCGATCCAACAATTCGCGGGATCGATAGGGGTTGATGGGTTTTTCGCGATCTCTGGTTATCTGATTACCTCGAGTTGGCTCCGCCATCCCCGGCTGCGCGACTACTCCGTGGCGCGTGGGCTCCGCATCTTGCCTGGGTTTTACGTCTGCATGCTGATTACGGCGTTCGTGATCGCGCCAATTGGGGTGGCCATGCAAGGGGGCTCGGCCACGAAGTTGCTGCTGTCCAGCGCTCCGATCGAATATGTCGTACGAAATGCCGCGGTCTTGATGGTGCAATTCGACGTTGGCGGTACCCCCACAAGTGTGCCGTGGGCGGGAGTGTGGAACGGCTCCCTGTGGACGCTTGGGTACGAGTTGTTCTGCTACATCGGCGTCGCCGCTTTTGGCGTGGCGGGATTGCTCGGTCGCCGCTGGTTCCTACCGCTGATGACGGCCCTGGCCTGGTCGTCGCTGCTGCTTTCGACAATCCTGCAATGGCCGCTAGCGGGGATGGAGTCCGCGCGCCTGGTCCTGATGTTCTTGACCGGCGCACTGATCCACCAGTGGCAGCACGTGATTCCCGCTCGATGGTCGCTGGTCGCAGCTAGTGCGGCGATTGCCGTCGCCGCCGCTTGGCTGCCGGATTACCGACTCGTCGCGGCGTTTCCCGTGGCGTATGCCGTCATCGTTGCTGGTGCTCTTGTTCGCGATGAGCGCTTCAGGCTCACTACCGATCTGTCGTACGGCGTGTACATCTACGCGTTTCCACTCCAGCAGTTGTTGGTGCTCGGTGGATTGCGCCAGCTTCATCCGTTGCTGTTCGCGGTCATTGCCACCGTCGTGACGCTGCCGACTGCGGCGCTGAGCTGGACCTTGGTCGAGAAGCCGGCTATGTCGATGAAGTCGCGTCTACTCCGCAAATGGTCTGTTGGATCTAGAGGCGATCAGGTTAAGCAGACCGAAACAAGCTGACCCGCCTGGGTTAGCGTTCGCTAAGACGACGAATCTTCTAGCCGGAAGCCGACTTTCATGGTCACCTGGTAGTGCGCGACCTCCCCGTCTACCAGGTGGCCACGGACGGACTCCACCTCGAACCAGTCCAGGTTGCGCATGGTCTGTTTCGCTCGGGTGAGACCGCTCTGAATGGCTGCGTCGACGCCGTCGGGTGAAGTGCCGACGATCTCGATGACGCGGTAGGTGTGGTTGCTCATAGCGTCCCTTCAGCTCCGTTGCCTGTGACTGTATCGAGCCACTGAATTGGGTGTCCGTGACACGCCGCTCTATCCGCAGGACGTCGCAAGGATCGCCTCAAAGAGTCCGTCTTGGTGGGTAGGCCGGGGCCGAGTTTCATGCACTACTCGCGGAGACCGGCTCGGCGGCATGGACGTGTGGCGGCGGCGCGGAGGGGTATACCCCTACCTCGGGGATTGAAGGCGATCGGCTGATTGCCTTCGAATGACGGGGGATAGCAGGATGGGTGAGCGCACTGACCTATTGCAGGATGGCGAAGTTGATGAGCGCGGAGAGCCTCGGAAGCCCTATCACGCGGAGAACGCCGAGCGGCTCCAAGAGTTGTCGGAAACCCCACCACCAGTCGCGCCGGTTCGGTGTCACAACACAAAGGGTCTCCTGGCTGCGATCGCATGCACGGTGCTGGGTTCGAGACTGATCATCATTTCAGCCTTCGGTTCGCCGGTTCCGGTGCTTGACCAGTGGGACGCGGAGGCAGCGGTCGTATATTCACCGCACTTGAAGGGTGTCTTGACTTTTGCCGACCTCCTAACTGCGCACAACGAGCACCGTATCTTCGTCACCCGTCTGCTGGCTCTGGTACACCTCGAGCTGGCAGGCGAGTGGAATACGCGGCTGGAGATGGTCATAAACGCCGCCGTGTTCACTGCGCTGATCACGTGGCTCGCTGCGCTACTGCTGCCCATGATGTCGCCTCAGCGCCGGCTACTCATGGCGTGTTTCGTCGCATTCATGTTTGGATTGCCGATCGACTTCGAGAACACCCTGTGGGGATTTCAGTCCCAGGTCTACTTCTCATTGCTCCTCGGCTTGGCGTCACTGGTCGCTTTCAGCACCGCGCGCCCATTTTCTATGAGCTGGTTCGGTGGATCGGCTGCTGCGGTGCTCAGCTACTTTTCCTACGCGACCGGAATTGCTGCCCTTGCCGGTGCCGCACTCCTCCTAAGCTGGCAGCTGGCAACCAACGCTAGGAAACGCTGCGGCCGAGAAGTCATCGGTGTGGTGGTCTTGGGGCTAAGTACCGCTGCGCTTACGTTATGGGAAGCCCAAGGGGCAACGCCGAAGTCCACGCTGTGGACCTTCGTTCAAGGTCTCGGCATCTTTGCCGCGCTGACTATCGCGGCGTCGATCCCGATTGTTCTCTTCAGCAAACAGGCCCTCGCGAAGCGCCCGGACTTCACCGACCAGGTGTGGCTGATGATCTGGATCTTTAGCTGGATCGCCATCCAGCTCGTCTTGATCGCCTACGGTCGTGGAAGACTGGTGGCCCCCCGGTACATGGACGTCGTGCTGCTTTGCTATCCGCTGGCTCTTGTGGCGGTGTTCGCGCTCTCGGATGCCGCGCGTGCTGCAGGTTTGCACAGGCGCTCGGTGCCCGGGCCTGCGACTTGGCTTTTCTGTGTCGCGACCGTGATTGCGATTGCGGGTTGCGTGTCTGTGCTGGCGTCCAACTATTGGAGCAAAGCGGCAAGTCAACAAGTAGCTGACGTCCGTGCCTATCTGGCCACCGGACAACTGGACCGGCTGAAGGAGCGGGGCAACCCTATTCACGGGGTTTCACTCATGCTTCCGGATCCGAGGGGTCAGGCTCGGGTTCTGAAAGATCCGGATGTCAGGGCCATCCTGCCTCCGGAACTTCGGCCCGCGGATGCCAACAATGGAGAAGCGCGACGTCGGATGCTGCTGAAGGGCAAGCTAGCCAGCCCCACCGCTACGGCATTCCGTTTCACACTCGCGGCGGGCCCTATATTTCTGGCAGGAGGGATCGGTCTGTTCTTTGCGATCGGGGCGGCACGAAGCTGGCAAGCGGACGCTTGTCGTACTGGCAGACGCGAGTAATCGCTGCGCCAGTGGGCCTCTGTTGTGTCATCGGCGAGATGGACGTCCAGATCGCTATTGCTGTTGGAGGCTCTCGAAAGCCTCAATCTGCTTTTGTGTCGACGTAAGTGGGTCGGCACCGTCATGTACTCGCCGTTCCCAATCGATTGTCCAGGTCACCGCGTCCCGGAAACCGAGCTTGTTGTACCAGCCGAGTTCTCGTTGAGCCTTTGTGGCGTCAAGCGCCAGCAGGTTGGCCTCGTGGGGATGATCGCCGGGTTGGTATTCCCAATGGGCGCCCCCACCCCACAAGTCGGCGGCCAGCGTGGCGACCTCACCGACTTCAATAAAGCTCTCCGGGCCGGGCCCGATGTTCCACTGGCCACGTCCTGTACCGGCAAGCAGCGCATCTGCGATGGTTAGATAGCCGTTCAGACAGTCAAGGACGTGTTGCCATGGTCGTACCGCGCGCGGAAACCGCAATTGAGGCGGTTTTTCACTCGAGAACGCGCGAACTAGATCTGGCAGCAGGCGGTCGTGGCTGATGTCGCCACCGCCGATGACGTTGCCACCGCGAGCAATGGCAGTCGGGCACCCAGCGAAGCTACGGACCCATGATTGAGTCAGCAAGTCGGCCATCGCCTTTGAGGCACTGTAGGGATCGTCGCCGCCAAGGGGGTCAGTCTCGACGTATCCGGCTCGTTTATCGATATTGCGGTAGACCTTGTCGGTTGTGATTACCACATGTGCGCGCACGGACTCTGTTGCCGAAACCGCTTCGAGCAGGTTCAGCGTGCCCAGTGCATTGGTTTCATAGGTAAAGCGCGGTTCGCGATATGACTCGCGGACCAACGACTGCGCGGCCATATGTAGCACGACATCTGGCGCCACCGCCTGTATCGCGTCCAGTGTGGCTGTTGGATCGCGAACATCGACCCTATAGTCGAAGATTAAGCGCTCGTCCAGACCGGCTCGTTCGAAAAGCCCCCCACGAGGCGGCTGGAGCGATAATCCTGACACTTGATGGCCGCGGTTGAGCAGCATCAATATAAGCCATGGTCCTTTGAAGCCTGAGTGCCCGGTAATGAGGTAATGCATATTTACGGTGTCGCCTCGCCGCTGAGCCGGCTCGCCTCGTCATCGTTGGAAATGATGTATGCGGTGAAATAAGGTGGTGCCGGAGGAGAACACGCTCTGCTGCGACGTGCAAACGGCTGGTGGCCGTGTCTCCGAGCAGTCTTCAGTCTGCGCACTGTGGATGGGTCCCTTTCGTTGTGCGCGATACTGGATGAAACTGTCGCGCAGACTGATTCGATTGGCATTGGCGGCAAGAATCTTACGTGTGCGAAATCTCGTCTGGTCCGTCGACCGTCGTGCGCCGAAACGAGAAGTGCCGGTGGCCGAAGAAACTGAGAATCATGGTGGAGACAACGATCACCGCTTGTGCCGCAATGCGATTGAAGCCCAGTTCGACCAGCACAGGAAGGACGACGGCGTTGACGCCGAGAGCGGCCAAGTAGACACTCTCAAAGCGAGCGAGGTCGCGTAGCACGTGGCCCCGGACTCGAAACACGAATCGCCGATGCATCACGAACGCAAACAGCACGGTTAGAACATGTGACACGCCGACAGTCACGAGGGACCCGGCAATCTTCCCGAACCGATGGTCGACATAGTGACCAAGGGTCAGTGAGCAGACGACGAAAATTCCAAACGCAGCAAGCGTATTCAGGGCACCGACAACCATGAAGGCCGAGCGCTGATCGCGGATGAGTCGGGCGAGCGGACTCAACCGGTGCGACGGGGGCGTCAAGTCACTTTGGCCCCTTGCCCCTCCCGAGCGCGGCGATCTGCTGCCGGACACCATATTTGAAGGCTACAGGCTGGATCCCGGCGGTTGGACGAATCGCTGTCGATTTCGTGACACTGCCTCAGGGTCTGCGGGTACGGTGAGGTTGGCAGGCGCCGGATCTGACGCCGCTGGCCAAAACCAGTGCAACAACCCTGTCAAGAAAGGGCACGATGCGTTACGCCGACCGTCGCAACGAGGCCTTCAGAGATAACGAACGGTGGACTCCTCCACCGTTCGCCAGTCCCACAACAGCACGCGGCAAGTTGATCTCCAGAGTTCGTCGAGTGATCGATCTCCAAGCTGCGTCGATATGGCGGGATCTTCGAGCACCTCTGAAGGCGGTCGACGGCACGATTCTCGACGTCGGTGCCGGCGCTCAGCCATACCGGCCCTTGATTAATCCAGCCGCGGAATACCAGGCAATTGACATTGCAGACGCTGGTGAGCAATTTGGGTATGAGATACCCGGAACAATATACTTCCAAGGTAGCGAGTGGCCGATAACTGATCATACAGTCGACCTTGTCCTGGCGACCGAGACGCTTGAGCACGTAGCAAATCCCGACGCGTTCCTTGGTGAGGCACGGCGCGTACTGCGGAAAGGGGGGAAAGTGCTACTCACTGTTCCCTTCTCGGCGCGCTGGCACTACATCCCGCACGACTACTGGCGTTTCACTCCGTCAGCGCTCCGTATGCTCCTCGAGCGCAATGGTTTCACAAACGTGGTGGTGGTTGCGCGAGGCAACGAATTATCTGTGGCATCTGCAAAAATAATGGCACTAATGCTACCGTTTCTCATGCCCCAGGGAGACCGATTAGTATTTCTTCATCGTTTGCTTGGTTTAGCGCTGGCGCCCCTGCTGGTTATGGTCGCAATTGTCGGTCAGGCCACCTTGCGGCGCCAAGGTGGTGACGACTGCCTCGGCTACACCGTGTTCGCTCAATCGCTATAGAAAGTTTTCCATTGGCAACACTCGATATACTGCCGGCCCGTAGGGCTTTGAGGTATTTGTGTCGGAACCGCTTCGATGAAGAATCCGAAATTAGGGCGCATGAATAAGTGGATCGAACTGTCGCTTCGCCGCGATTCGAGAACACCCAGCGTCCGGGTTGCCCCCGCGAGGCTCAGGTTTCCGTGGCGTCGTCGCTGCAATCGCGTTGCAGGTGAGGCGCGGTTCCCGGGCCCCACCATGCAGGGGCGGGACAGGACGGTCATCGGCATGACCTGTCATCCAAGTCCCAGGCCGGCGCGCATGGCCTCGGCGTCAACTGAATAAGCGGCTGATCCATCTCCTGATTCGCTGCACAGTTTCCCCCTCGCCAGTGCCTCCACACCGGCTCACCGTTGAAGATATGCCCAAGTTTCTCCAAAGAAATTTGCCATAAATTCAAGACGATCGATGCCAGTCCTTCCGGACCACGAATCGGCGGCGCGGAACTATTGCAGTGGACACCATGGGGCGAGCGCCTGCGGTGCAAGCGATATCGCCGCTGATGAGATGTCTCGCCGCAGCAGCCAGCTATCGCTTACGGGCCACCGTTGGGCGGTTTGTCGGCAATCTTGTTCGCGGTTCCCGGAAGTGATTGCCTCCTTCGGAGCCATCGGGATGCCAAATATGGATTACTGCGACGCAGGCGCACGTGATCTGCAAAACTGCTGAGAGAGGCACAGCGACAGAACGAACTTGATCGTGCCTCGGCGTGATCGGTGCTGACTGCTTGTCTAGGTCAGCATGGTTGGCCTTAACTGATCAACGGGTTCAATCAGTGCCAAGCGAACCGCAGTCCCCGCGGCCGGGCATGCTGGGCTTTGTTTAACGAAGGGAGTTAAGAAGTTGGGACGGCAGTCGGGTCGAGCGCGATCCGCGATTCAGAAAGTTAGGCAGCAGTACGCCCGCATTATTTACTGGTCTGAACGCGATCTCCTGCTCATGGGCATCCTAATTGCGACAGTACTTTCTGCGGTCTCCGGCTTCATCCTTGCGCAGTATTATTCGATCGATGTGCTGTCGTCATTGCTTTCGCCTCCATATGACTGTATGGCAGATTGGGGCACAGCAGTCGGGCGGCACTGTTTTAGCGACTATGCAATTCCAGTTAGTTTCGGGCTCCGGGCCAATCCTTGGGAGCCGTATCCGCTGTACCTTCCACCAGATTTTAAGCCTGCTTACAATAACTACCCAGCTGCAGGCATGTTACCAGCAGTTATTTTCGGCGCCGCGGGGAAATGGCTCGGCATCCCAAATATCGGCTTACTCGGGTACTTGATCGTATTGGCTGCGGCCTGCTTCAGTCCCGCCATATGGGCGGCTCGGGCGGAGGCATCAGTACAGCGAGTCGTTGTCTTCGTGGCCTGCGGTGCTGCCGCGATCCCGGCGTGGATGGCAATCGACCGGGGTAACTCTGTCGGCTTCGTCGTACCCATAATGCTCATGTATTTAGTGGCGCTCTGTCGTCAGCGCTGGGGACAGGTCTGTGTAATGGTCATTTTGGCCGCCTTAGTGAAACCCCAATTTTCCGTTATGTTGGTCGTGTTACTAGCAGCGAGACGGTGGCGCTTGGCTGGGGTTACGGTGGCTGGGATAGTGGCAAGCAACCTCGCTGCTTATGCGCTTTGGCCGCGCCAGTTTCCAAGGACCATTGCGCAAACCATCCACAACACGCTGGGATATGGTTCGGGATCCATGAGCGTGACTAATGTAAACGTATCCTTCGGTAAAGGTTTATTAATGGTAGCCGATGGCATGAAGGCAGCTCGCAATGGCGGAGTAGTGCCGAACGACTTTCTAGCCGGACCACGCAATCTGCTCGGATACGCCGTGCTCCTAATAGTTGTCGTATCGACGATAGCTCTCGGGCGACGCATACCTCCAGTCATGGCGGGAGTCGCGCTCATAGCGACCGCTTCGTTGTTTCCCGCCGTCAGTAACCGGTACTACCTTGTTTTTGCTTTACCTATTGCCGCGCTCATTGTCCGTTATCCGGATGGTCCGTCGAAAACGGGCCTTTTCGACTGTGCTGCTGCTACAGGGGGGCGTCGTCGAGCGCTAGCTATATGCGTGGTCCTAGCAACGGCGATTAGCCTCGCGCAGATAGCGCTGCCTGGCCCCCCATCCCGAATTGAAGTGATGGGGCCGACGGCTCAAGTGTGGGCGACTCTTCGCCTGGTTGAAACCACGGTGGCACTTGCCCCCATAGCATGGCTCATTGCGTGCTTGGCGCTACTCATCTCCTACGTGCGGCGGCCAGCTTTCTCGGATGCGAGCGAACAGGCGCGAATGGAACGAGACCATGCGGGCGGCGGTGCCACAGATGTCCTTGAGCCGATCGGTCGGGACCCCAACTGGGACGAGACAGGCCAAGCCGACCGCAGCGCAGTTGCAACGACGTCATCGCTCGCAAACCCGGCCCCACCCGAGTCGGAAGACTAGAGCTAACCATCGAGCGCGCCAGGGGTGACACATTGAACCGCGTGCCGACTTAGCGGATTGGGCTAGCTCGCGCGCTATATCTCTGACGTACGCCGGCGTGTGTCGTTAAGAGGATCGACTCGGCTGTTCGTTGTGTCGAGGACGTACCGCTCAATCGAGCCTACGGACTCGTCAGACGTCCGACGAGTAACTGTTGACCGCAACGGGGTGTGTTACGCCCCAGCCCACCTGCCGGCGCAGAATCGAAAGCTTCCCGCATGGCGCGGCCATGCGCGGTAGGTGATAGCCGCAACGTCTTGGCGAAATCTCCAATGTCAACTCCGTATCGAGCGGATAGTTGCTACTCTCAACCAGACTTTCGTGCGTTCTAAAGTAGTCGGGGGAAGCGACCGAATGTTTGCGACTAGGCACGCGCCGCAATCTGTCTGGCGACGTGAAGCTGCACCCACGGAGGGGCCCGTAGCGCACGGCGCGACGACACCGCCGAAGAACGCCGAGAGCCGACTCGAACCTGTCGATAGCGTCGCTGTTTATGCTTTGGCCTCCGCGTCGTCCTTTGTGCTGCTCGCCTGTGTCGTCCTTGTGCTAAACGGCGGTCCCTCGAAGAAACTCGACACGATGCTGTGGTGTATCGCGTTTGCTATCGCGTTGCCAGCTGGAGCGCTGCTTGGTGCCCGTCAGGCTAGGCGACTCGCCAATGTTGCGCCGGAAACTACCCGCTGGGCACTTGCATTTGGGGGGTGCTCGTTGATGCTGGGTCTCTTACTCGTGAGATTGCTGGACGCGGGTGTTCCGCAGTTGGCGGGGGAGGGGTTGTTCGCGATCGCGGCGTATGGGTTCACCGAAGTGGCCGCGCTTCTGCCCACTCTGTTTGGTCGGCTTCGCCGCTTGCCAACGCGTGTTCCGGTCGCCATAGGCGCTTCTTCCATCCTGATCACTATCGGTATGTTCCTTGTGCCTCCTGGTTTATCTCACAGTGACGGAGGCCAATCTCCGTCGCCGCTGCTGGTGCTCGGAATCGACCTGCTCGCAATTGGCGTCTTGTTAGCGTTGGCGCTTGTCTTGGCCGCTGTGCTGATAGTTGATAGAAGAGCGGCACGACCGTGGCGTCGTCGCGTAATCGATATTTGTCTCTGCCTAATACTTGCGATGGTGGTGTTCCAACTCGCGGCGCTTCCGCCGGTCGACATGTTCTTCCACCACCACGCATTCTACCTGGGTCCTGTAAACGATATGGCGCACGGCCGAACAATGCTGACCGACGTGTGGGCGCAATATGGTGTAGGCGTCTACTACGGCTTGCTCGCTGCTTTCACTATTCTGCCGCTACACCATGGTGGTCTTGTTATATTGCTAAGCACCTTAATGGTCGCGCAATATCTCATCCTCTACTTGACGCTGCGTATAGCCGTACGCTCTCAGGTCCTCGTCACCACGGCAGTGATAGCGGCGGTAATGGCAAATATTTTTGCATCAATGGGTTCGTACGTCACTTACCCCAGCATTGGCCCGTTACGCTTCGGATTCCCTTACCTTGTAGTGCTCGCAGCCGTCACTTCCGCGCGCTGGCCTCAGTGGACCCAGGCGATGCGAGTAGCCCAGTTTGCGATCGTCGCAATTTCTGCCATATGGAGCTTCGAAACATTCGTGTACACGGCGGCGACCTGGTCAGCCTTAATAATGTTGCTCGCGTTCGGGCGCCAGCCAGGAGCGATGAAGTTGTTCGCGCGAGAATCGCTTATAGCGATGGCGGTCTGCGTCATCGCGGTGTCCGGACTTACGATCAGCACCCGCGTGGTGTCCGGTGTATGGCCAGACTGGGGTGGCTACTTCGCATACATCCGTCTGTATTCGGTCGACGAATTCGGCAATCTGCCGCTTAACTTCTGGTCACCCGGATTGATAATGGCGGCGGTGATCTTCTTGTCGGCAGTTGGTGTCATCTCAATTGTGCGCGATGAGCGCATCGTGGTGTCTGGACCCGTACTCTCTGGACTCGCCGGATTCACAGGTTTCGCCGCTGCGACGTTCACTTACTATCTAGGCCGCTCGCATCCGAACAATCTTTTGAATCTTATTGTGCCTGTTTGTGCTCTTGGTTGTTTATGGACAAGCATCTTCCTGGTGCCACGCGAAGCCGGTCATCGACGTACCTGGCGCTTGGCGCCAGTCGTTGCGTTCTCATTCGCCGCTATTTCTCTTATCGCGATAGGAATACCCTCCGTCGCCCTGAAATGGCCGAATACCCTCTTCTCTCAAGCCGTACCGTTTGCGGACGGTCACGCGCCCGGTCACGGCGGAATGCAAGTGGCGGCCTCGCTTAGACATTTATGGCGAGGGCGTACTTTTGATGACAGCATCGCTGAAAGCGGAGCGAAGCTTCTCCAGCGCCATGATCCCGGCCACGGTCCAGTGTTGATAGTGATAAGCCAAGCGACGGAAGTGCTGCTTAAGCTGCACCGTGTCAATCTGCTCCCTATCAGCCACCCAGAGCAAGACAATTTGATTCTGTCGCGCGAGTGGCCGCGGATCGCCAAAGCGATCGACGGGATCCGCGATGGAACGATTCTCCTGACCTCCTCCCTTCACCCGCAGTCAGAGCCACTGATCCTGCTGCGCGCGCGTGAGCGAATACAGATTCGGTTTGAATCGGAGTTGCTCGAGAACACCCAGGACGGCCTGCAAATCATTCGTCTACACTTACGTACATAGTCCGAGAACCGTCCATTGCAAAAGGCGGAATAAACGGATTTCAGCTGGGGCTGTTCTTCCCTAGTTGCAGCACGTTATTGTCTCGGATATGAATCGTCGGAGAGCGCCCGCGCTCAAGCAACGTAGTTTGCAGGCTTGTATCCGCTGGTAATACTGTTGCCGACATTGAAGCCCAATTTGACGCCGTCGAGCCCGATGAGCTGCGCACTCTTGGATACCCCCCTTTTCAGTGGGGTGGGCACAGGCGCTAGCCGCCACCAGTAGCGGAAAGCGTAACGATTAACGATTCGTTCGACGTCGACTCTCTGAAAACCGCTGCCTTGAAACAGAGTTCGAATACTTTGGCTTGAGAACAACTGCATGTGCTCGATATCGATGATTGGTGAGCGTCTTCCTAGCAGCTTATTCAAGCGTGCACGGTAATCATGTGTCACAGTCACGAACGCACCACCTGGCCGAAGGAGTCGCCACGCCGCCTCAGCAACCGTTCTCGGGTCGACAACATGCTCCATTGTCATAAAGCAGCAAATCAGATCGAACGATTCCGGAATGAAGTCTCCCTCTTGGAAGACTCCTGGACGGATCCACGTTTGACGATGCGGGGGTGCAGCTGCAATCGCGGCTGCGGACGGTTCCACGCCCACCAATTCCGTAAACCCTTGCCTAGAAAGATGCTCCAGTAGCACGCCGGTACCCGTACCTATTTCAAGTACCGATTGGCGCCTCGGCAGTGCCTCTAGCACCGGCTCCATAGCGCGAATATAAGTAGTCGCTGCATCGTCGGCCTCTTCCGCGCTGTCATAGTCGGCGACGTGATACGCACGCGCGAGATCGTCCTGAGTAGGTGGTTCATCGGCGTACACCAGGTCGCAGCGAAGGCAGCGAACGAGGTTCAGATTCATGTACTCGGGTGTCTTGCGGGAGGCGTAGCTGAATTGGTCAAGACGGGCCGTATCGACATTGGCTTTGAGGAACGACGTCGCCTCGGTTGCCCCTGCTCCGCAGACCGGGCACGATCGCATTGAAGTCATGAGCGTTTACTCCCGGACGCTAACCGCATGGCTTTGCCATCGGGCAGCAACTCGGTTTGCTCTCCGTTGCGGATCAATGACGCTCGAATCAAGCGTGGTCGCTCCTTCACCTCAGTCATGATTTTGGATACATACTCTCCGACTAGACCGATTGCGAATAGATTGACGGACCCAAAGACGAGCATAACTAGCAGAACCGTCGTGATGCCCTGAGGCGCTATATGCGGCACTAGTATGCGCAAAATCACGACTACTACGGCGGCCAGCAGTGATATTGCCAAAGAGACAATTCCTGCGTTAGTCAGCATAGTTAGCGGCGAGTTGCTGAAGGAGAAAATTGCCTTCTTGGCCCAATCGATGTTCTTAGTGAAACTGTTGGTTGATCGCCCGAACATTCGCTCGGGTCGCACGTAGTCAACACCAGTCTGCTTGAATCCGACGTAAGCCCGCAAACCGCGCATGAACAAATCACGTTCAGGACAGTTCAGTAACCATCTGACAACACGCCGATCCATTAAAGAGAAGTCTCCTGCATCGAGCGGGATGTTCACGTAGCTGTACCGCTTAAATAGACGATAGAACAGCTTGTATTCCAGACCGCGATGCCAAGGCATTTCCCGTTTAATTCGCCTGCCATAGACGACGTCATAGCCTTGTTCCCACAGGGCATAAAATTCGGGGATCAACTCGGGAGGATCTTGAAGATCGCCGTCCAGCAGAACGACACTTTCCATTGTCGATAGCTCCATGCCACTGCGAAATGCCATCTGGGATCCGAAATTGCGCGAGTGGGTGATGCCTACGACATGGGGATCACCTTGGCTGATCTCGCGAATTACCTCAGCACTGTCGTCGGGGCTGCCGTCGTTGACGAAGATGATTTCGTAGTCGACGTCGAGATGAGTGAACGTTTCTGATAGTCGCTTGTGCATGACGGGTATTGCTTGGCCGTCCTTATAGCATGCGATGACTGCTGATACGCCGCGCCGGCGGGCCCCGCTTACCTTCTTAGTGGTCAACGCCAGCTGCCGGTCAGTAAGAGTTGAAACCCATCTCGACATCGACTCCAAACCATCTTTTAGCGATGTACGGGCGCTCCAACCAATTTCTTGAAGAGCCTTTGTGGGATCAGAGTACCAATCTGGTAGGTCCCACTTGCGGCCTGCCATCGTGTCGAACTCCGGTTCGACCTCGAGTCGAAATACGTCGCGCGTCGTGTCGACGAGATCACCAATTGTGGTTTTAATGCCGGTACCGATATTGAGGCTTTCGCCATGCAGTCCTGGGTGCATGCGAACTGCGGCGAGAATAAATGCTTCACACACATCGTCGATGTACACGAAGTCACGGGACGTTCGTGGGTCAACGAGTGGTGGCAGTCGTCCGGCCAGCGCTTCGCGCAGCAAGGTCGGTAGTAGACGTGATGTGTCTTCCAGCGGTCCGTAAACTGAATATAACCGAAGGTTCAGCGCGGGAAACCCTCGCTGCTTACCCATATAATGCAGGTAGTTCGCGGTCGCGACCTTCGAGACAGCATACGGGCTGTTGGGCTCGCAGAGGCTATCCTCGGAAGGTGCGGTGCAGTTTGTGCCGTATTCGGACGAACTACCCGCGCTAATGAATGCGCTGAAGGATCGTGATGCCAGTCGATCCACAAGGTTGACCGCTGACTGAAAGTTGGTTTGGTATATCAGAGAGCTGTCTTCTTCGAAGGAATAGGCACCATATGCTGCGCAATGAAATACCGTCTGCGGCGCAGAACTATCGACCAAGTGCCTCGTCAGCATATAGTCGTTGAGGTCTACTTCGATTGTTTGCTCGTCGGGTATATCTCGGAGCCTCCAGCCCTTATCCCCACGTATAACCGCGTACACGTCATCGCGATTCTCGTAAAGCTTTTTGAACAGGTTCGCTCCGACAAAACCGGATGCACCGGTCACGAGGATTGGCCCTTTGAGGGCATGAATATTCGACTCGATCGCACCCATTCTTAGACGCTCGTCAGCGCGGACATCATCGTAGCTGGGTCGAGTCCTGACTGCGCGCGCATGAATTTCTGCGAACCGTAGCGACCAAAGTTGTGGGCCCGTGCGCACAGGTGCGCGAAGCACTTCGGCGCGCAACCGCGTTCACCTAGCTCCAGAAGCAGCTGCGATCCAAACGATCCCTGACGCACGTGTTCCTCGACAACTAACAATCTAGATGACGAAGCCAACTTTGTAAGGAGTGCTTCGGGGATCGGGTTCTTGTCAAGTGGCAGTTCACCAACGACCCAAAGATTTGGCCGCTCCTCGACGGGCATTGCCTCAAAGCAGTCGATGTAGGTACCCGTTACAGGCCCTACGCCAATCACGACCGGCCCATCTCCCGACGTCAATTCTCTCCATGGTTCGAACATGGGCACTGGCCACCCCTGTGGCGATTCGCCCAGGCCAATCCGAAGATAAGCTGGACCGTCGGCTGCCCCCGCACGCTCGACAATAGCCTGAACATCTTCATTGAAAGTTGGGACGTAGGCGCTCATGCCGGGAAGCGTGAGTAAAGCGCCATAATCATCAATCGCGTGATGGGTCGGACCCATCACACCATACCCATAGCCGCCACCATTTCCGATCATCTTTACTGGTAAACTATGAAAGCAAATGTCATTGCGAATTTGCTCGAATGGGCGCGCATACATGAACGGTGCGATGCTGTAAATCCACACCTCAAAGTGTTGGGCGGCAAGCCCGGCGGCGACGGTGATCATGTTTTGCTCCGCTACGCCTGCATTGATGAACCGCTCACCCATAGCATTCTGCAACGGTTCCAGGGCGTTAAATCCTAGATCCCCCGTAAGAAAAACCATCTCCTCTTGTTGCAGTGACCGCGCGACCAGCGCGTCGCAAAGTTGCTTTCTCATGGGCCGCCTATTTCGTCGATCGCTTGATGATAGAGCTCCGTCGTCAACGGTAAGTAGTGCCACTTCATCTCGTTCTCCATGAAGCTGACCCCGTGACCCTTGACCGTTCGCAGAACAATCACCTTGAGCCTGTCGCTTTGGGCCGACAATGCGCCAGCGATCGCGTTACTATCGTGACCGTCAGTAACGATGACGTCGATGTCGAATCCGTGAAGTCGTTGCCACAAAGGAGACATGCTTGCAACGTCAGTCGTTGATCCGAAACCCTGCAGGCCGTTGTGGTCAACGACTATCGTCAGGTTATCGAGTCGATGATGTGACGCAAAGATTAAACCCTCCCACGTTGAGCCTTCTTGCCATTCCCCGTCGGACGTTAAACATACGACCCGCGCGTCACTTCGTCGTAGTCGGTAGGCAAGAGCGGTCCCTGCTGCGAGTGATAGCCCGTGCCCTAAGCTCCCCGTCGCGAACGCGATTTCCGGAATGCCTTTTGCTGGCGGGTGGCCGGCGAGCAACGTGTCATCTCGATGGAAAGATTCGAGGTCACTGTCGTCTAGCAGTCCGAGGCTCCAAAGGGTCGTGTACAGGGCGCCAGCCGAATGGCCTTTCGACAGGACAAACGTATCTTCGGTGCGCAAATATTCATGAAAGATCACCAACATTGCGTCGAGCGACGATAGGTTACCGCCGATATGACCCACACCGCTCTCGTAGTGCATCCGAAGGAGTCTTTGGCGTGCAACACGAAGAACATCGGTTGCGCTGACGGCTCTGGTGCTGGTCATCGTCATTGTTCGCATGCCTTCCGTCGTAAGCGAGACGGCACCAGCAACTGCGAGCCGCCGGATGGCGGCCGTCGCATTGCGAGGTTGCGCATTGCGACGCTGCAGGTCAACTGACGTCGCAGCGGATGCGCGATCACCATTTTCTCCTCCCACGGCAGCAGGGTTTAGCAAAGGTTCGAATCGGCTTAGAGGCCCCCGTCATGGGCAAAAATCTTACCCCGAGAGGGGGCCGAATGTGTCGGATCCGGTGGATCGACTGCAATGCCTGCAACTGCGGTTTATCGCTTCTGTCCGTGGTCTGTTGCAGGGCGACCCATAAGCGTCATTGAGCCAGGGAACAGCGACGACCCGCGCAGACCGGAGGGCTCGACGACCGCCTGATTCCAGGGTTTCAGACCCTTGGACCAGCGTCTGTCAACGACTCCGTCGCTCGAATCGTTAGGAGACGGCGATCCGCGAGTGCGAGCGCTTAACTGGCTGCCCACCGTTGCGGCAAAGCATGGTCGAACGTCCGCCCGCACCTGACATCTACTATGAAGCGACAGCGGCGCCGGACCGCGGTAGCACAACGAAAGACGGCCTCGATGATGGAACGCCGGACATGCCATGGCGAGCATGCACCGACAGCAGTGGTAGCCCCGTGAAGCGGGCGCTCATCACCGGAATCACCGGACAGGACGGTTCGTATCTCGCCGAACTGCTGCTCAGCAAGGGTTACGAGGTGCACGGGCTCATCCGTCGTGCCTCGACGTTCAACACATCCCGGATCGATCATCTCTACGTCGATCCACACCAGCCGGACGCCAGACTGTTCCTGCACTACGGCGACCTCATCGACGGAACCCGCCTGGTCACCCTGTTGAGCACCATCGAACCCGACGAGGTCTACAACCTTGCGGCACAGTCACATGTGAGAGTCAGCTTCGACGAACCGGTGCACACCGGCGACACCACCGGCATGGGATCCATGCGCCTGCTCGAAGCCGTTCGGCTGTCTCGCGTGCAGTGCCGCTTCTATCAAGCGTCGTCGTCGGAGATGTTCGGCGCCACGCCACCACCGCAGAACGAGTTGACCCCTTTCTACCCGCGGTCGCCGTATGGCGCGGCCAAGGTCTACTCCTATTGGGCGACAAGGAATTACCGTGAGGCCTACGGCTTGTTCGCCGTCAACGGCATCCTGTTCAATCACGAATCACCGCGGCGCGGTGAGACATTCGTAACCCGCAAGATCACCCGGGCGGTGGCGCGGATCAAGGCCGGCGTCCAATCCGAGCTTTACATGGGCAATCTCGACGCGGTCCGGGACTGGGGCTACGCGCCCGAGTACGTCGAAGGAATGTGGCGCATGCTGCAGGCCCCCGAGCCCGACGATTATGTGCTGGCGACCGGGCGCGGTTACACCGTGCGCGATTTCGCCGAGGCGGCATTCCGGCACGCCGGTCTGGACTGGCAGCAATATGTCAAATTCGACGAACGCTATCTGCGGCCCACCGAGGTGGACTCGTTGATCGGCGACGCGACCAAGGCTGCTGATTCGCTGGGCTGGCGCGCGTCGGTGCACACCGGCGAATTGGCCAGGATCATGGTGGATGCCGACATCGCCGCGCTCGAGTGCGAGGGCAAGCCCTGGATCGACAAGCCGATGCTGGCGGGCCTTACGTGACCGGCCCGATCGGCAAGCTGGACCGCTCGGCCCCGGTCTACATCGCCGGGCATCGCGGCCTCGTCGGATCGGCCCTGCTGCGCCGGTTTCAACAGGAGGGCTTCAGCAATCTGCTGCTGCGGTCGCGCACTGAACTCGATCTGACCGACCGCGCGGCCACCTTCGACTTCATCCGTGAGGCGCGCCCGCAGGTGGTCATCGACGCGGCGGCCAGGGTCGGCGGCATCATGGCCAACAACACCTATCCCGCCGACTTCCTATCGGAAAACCTGCAGATTCAAGTCAACCTGCTCGATGCAGCGGTGGCCGCGCGGGTTCCCCGATTGCTGTTCCTCGGCTCGTCGTGCATCTACCCGAAGCTGAGCCCCCAGCCGATCCCGGAGAGCGCCCTGCTCACCGGCCCGCTGGAGCCGACCAACGACGCGTACGCCATCGCCAAGATCGCCGGGATCCTTCAGGTTCAGGCGGTGCGCCGGCAGCACGGCCTGCCGTGGATCTCGGCGATGCCCACCAACCTCTACGGGCCCGGCGACAACTTCTCACCGTCCGGCTCCCACCTGCTGCCGGCGCTGATCCGCCGGTATGAGGAGGCGAGAGCCAGCGGGGCCCCGGCAGTGACCAACTGGGGCACCGGAACTCCCCGGCGCGAGCTGCTGCACGTCGACGACATGGCCGGCGCGTGTCTGCACCTGCTCGAGCACTTCGACGGGCCCACCCAGGTCAACGTCGGAACCGGCATCGACCACACCATCAGCGAGATCGCACAGATGGTCGCCGACGCGGTGGGATACAGTGGCGAAACCCGTTGGGACACAACCAAGCCCGATGGGACACCGCGCAAGCTGCTTGACGTTTCACTACTGCGGAATTCGGGATGGCAGCCGAAAGTCGGGCTGCGCGAGGGGGTTGAGGCGACGGTGGCCTGGTATCGCGAGCATGCGGACACGGTCCGGCAGTGAACAGGCTGGAGCGCATTCTGCGAAACACGCTGCGTCGCAGAGGCATCGAGGTTTCGCACTATTTCCCGGAGCTGGACTGGGAACTCAACTTTCTGCGTCAACTGCACGCGCACCAGGTCAATGTGGTGCTCGACGTGGGAGCCAACTCCGGCCAGTACGCCACCGGTCTGCGCGAGACCGGATACACCGGCCGCATCGTGTCGTTCGAACCGCTCTCCGGGCCGTATTCCGTGATGCAGCGCAGCGCTTCGGCCGACCCCAAGTGGGACACCCGGCACTGCGCACTGGGTGACACCGACGGGACCATTTCCATCAACGTCGCAGGCAACGAGGGCGCCAGCAGCTCGGCACTGCCGATGTTGCAACGGCACCAGGACGCGTTTCCGCCGGCCAATTACGTTGGCACCGAACAGGTACCGATTCATCGCCTTGACTCCGTTGCTCCGGAGATTCTGGGGCCGAACGATGTTGCGTTCCTGAAGATCGACGTCCAAGGCTTCGAGAAACATGTGATAGACGGGGCCAAGTCGACAGTGAGCGACCGTTGTGTCGGTATGCAGCTCGAGCTGTCCTTCCAGCCCCTCTATGAGGGGGGGATGCTGATCCGGGAAGCGCTCGAGCTGGTGGATTCGCTGGGCTTCACCCTCGCCGGCCTGGTGCCCGGCTTCACAGATCCCCGCAACGGCCGAATGTTGCAGGCCGACGGCATCTTCTTCCGGGGCAGCGACTGACCTGAACGCGCGCGCCGCTAACCGGAGTTACGCGTCGACAACCGTCCGAACGCGTTCTCCCAGAATCGGCTGTTGTAGGCGTAAAGCTCGCGACCGCGCAGGTACGCCCGCGAAAGCAGCTTTCCCCCATAGGGATAGCGGCCATGCAGATCGCCCATGCGGCGCAGGTCGCCGAACACCGCGCTGGGTTCCCGGTGCGATCCCACGCCGGTGGTGTCGAACTCGCAGAACACCCGCTGGATTGTGACGGGCTCGCGTTGTAACGCCGCCCGCAGAATGAATTCCTGGTCGGCGGCGATTCCGAAGTCCAGGTCATAGCCGCCGATCTTGTCCACCAGCGCAGATCCGAAGAACGAAGCCTGGTGCGGGACCACCTGCTTGCCGGCCAGGAACTTGCGGAGGCTGAAAGGTATCGGCCCGCGCACCCGGTCCATTCCGATCAGGCGATCCATGCCGAAGCCCCACACGTCGCGGGCCGGACCCTTGCCGGAAAGCGCTTCTACCGCGCATGCGACCACGTCGGGCTCGGAGAAACGGTCGGCGGAATGCAGGAACCACAACAGATCACCCGAGGCTCGCGCAATGCCCTGGTTCATCGCGTCGTAGCGTCCACCGTCGGGCTCGGACTGCCAATACGTGAACGGCGGCTCCACTCCGGACAGATAGTCGCGCACCTCGTCGCCGGACCCGCCGTCGATGATGATGTGCTCGATGCGTCCCTCATAGCGCTGGGCCCGCACGCTTTCGACAGTGCGCTTCAGCCCGTCGAGGTCTTTGAAGGAGATCGTGATCACCGAGACGGTCGGAGCCGACGTCACCGAATTCCCCCTTAATGCCGCCGCGGCGATCCGCGAAATCAACTGGTCTTGATGCCGATGAAGGTTCCGCGCAGATTCGCCGCGTAAGAACCGCCGAGCAACGACTCCGCGATGCTGGGCTCCAGGTTGGCGTACTCCTCCAAGACCAGGTCGAATCCGACGTCTTTCATCGCCTGAAGCAGGTATTCGCGCTGAATCCAGAACGATCGGCGGTTGTCCCAGGATGCCCATTTTGCGGTTTCCCGTTTGCCGAATGATCGGTCGTCGGAAAATTCGGTGAACCACCTGCCCGGCAGTCCCTCGTGTTCGGTAGGCGCCGAGAGCATGAACTTCACCGGTTCGGGCCTTCTGAGCACCCGGTCGGTGAACTGCCGCGCCGTCGTGGGTAGCCGCAGCAGCTTGTCGCTGCGGTTGATGAGCGAGAAATGCGTCTGCAGAATCAGCAGCTTGTTGGTGACGGACGACAGCGTTTCCAGGTATTCCCTGGGGTTCTCCAGGTGGTAGTACAGGCCGCAGCAGAACACTGCGTCGAAGACGCCGTGATTTGCGACGTTCAGCGCGTTGTCTTGGACGAACTGCAGATTGGGCAGATCGGTCTTCGACTTGATGTAGTTGCACGCAGCGATGTTGAGCTCGCGTATCTCGATGCCCAGGGCCTGAAAACCCAAGCGTGCGAACTCGGTTGCGTACCCGCCTTCCAGGCATCCGATGTCGACCAGACGCAAGTGGCTCTTATCTCCGGGAAATACGGTCTCGAGGATCCCGCGCGAGGACTTGAACCACGAATACTCGTCCACCGACTGCGCTGCCCCGGGGATGGTGAAAGTGCCGTCGTCAAGGCGCACATTGTGCGCGGTGAATTGCACCGCGGCCTCGGATTTTCCTGCCCCCATGGTGTTGCTCAGATCCTTCCGTAGTCTTTTCGTGCCTGCTGAGCGATCAGCGGGACCCGGCTGAGTGTCGCAGTCGGGATGGCCAAACATCCACCAACCCTTTCCGGGTCGGGGCGGCGGCGGCTAGCTTGCGCCACTGGATCTTAAGCCGCCGCGCCGGCGTCGCCCAGCGGTGTTGCAGAGCCAGCATGGCAAATCTGGGGTGTGCGGCGATGGTGTTTTGCAAAGCCGCTTCGCCGTCCGGGCCCGGGATATCGGCGATGTGGCGCAGCACCCAGTCGGCCATGAACGCGATCAACTCCTCGCGCGGCGCATCGCCTTCGAACACGTCGAGCATCGCGTCGAACGTCGCCGCATGGCCGGGGCCCTGCGTCAGCCAGAACTTCGCCGGGTCCATCACCTGGTTGTGCCACATGCCCTGAGCGTGGCGGCGATAGACGGACATGGTGTCGGGCAGCATCGCGATCTCGCCGCGGGCGGCGTGCCGGACATGCAGGTGCCAGTCCAGCGGCATGACATCCGCGGGGATGTCGTCATAGCGGGGCAGGCGCCGGTACATGACCGAGTTTGTCTGGATGAAGTTCATCAGGATGAGCCCGTCGACGCTGAGGTTCCCCCGCACGTGCACCGGAGGGAACTTCGAGTCTTTGGCGTAGCCGTCCTCCCACACCACCCGCACCGGATGGAAGCACACCGCCGTCTGTGGATGCTCATCGAGAAACGCCACCTGCTTGGTCAGCTTCAAGGGGTCGATCCAGTAGTCGTCGCCCTCGCACAGCGCGATGTACTCGCCGCGGGACGCCGCCAGTGCTCCCACCAGGTTGCGGTTGAGACCCAGATTCTGCGGCCGGAAGATCGGGCGGAACAGGTGCGGATGCCGGTCGGTGTACTCACGGATGATCGCGGGGGTGCTGTCGGTCGAGGCGTCGTCGGCGACAACGATCTCCACAGGAAAGTCGGTCTGCTGTTCGACGAAGCTGTCGAAGGCCTGCCGGACGTACTCCTCCTGGTTGTGTGTGGTCGTGACGATGCTGACTTTGGGGCTGACATTGGGGCTGGCTTCGGGCAGGCCGGCGGCTGGTTCGGTCACCGCGAGCCTCCTTTATGTGCTGCGCCAGGGATCAGAGGGCGGGCACCGCCATACGCTCGCGGAGTATAGCCAGCGGTCGGCGGCGCCGTTCGCAACCGAACGTGTGTTCACCATCGGCGAACCTGCGGCGGTGCAGTGCTGCCAACTCGCCCGGGTGTTCGATCCACGCCCGCGTCGGGTGGGCGCGCGACACGGATATCCTTGCTGCTCAAGCACGATTTTTTAGCAGTTTCTCAGTAACGCCACGGGAGACGTTTGGTTTTAGTAACGTCCTCGGTGATGTGGCAAATGGTGCTGTACATGGGCTTCGGGATGGCGTTGGACCCCGCTCGGCTGGGGCTCGCGCTGGTCATGCTGTCCCGCAAACGCCCGATGACCAACCTGTTTGCCTTCTGGCTTGGCGGCATCGTGGCGGCCGCGGCGGTGGCACTGGCAGTGCTGCTCTTCATTCGTGAGTTCGCCATCGTCGTGATCCACAGCGCAGGCGCGATGGCCCAGGACTTCAGAGAAGCGACCGTGGTGTTGTCGGGTGGACGCCTGCAGGTCATCGTCGGCGTGATCATCCTGCTGCTGGCGGCGCGCTCGGTGGCCCGGTCGCGCGCGCAGGCCGGCATCCCGGTGCCCGTGGGGGGTCCCGGCATGCCGACGATGGTGCTGGAACAGCGCCCGCCGGGACTGGTCGCCCGCACGTCGGCCCGCATGCAGGAGATGCTGAACTGCGACGTGGTCTGGCCGGCGTTCCTCGTCGGGATCGCGACATCGGTGCCGCCGTTGGAGAGCCTGATCGCGCTGACATTCATCATGGCGTCCGGTTCGGGAATCGGGACCCAGCTCAGTGCCTTCTTCGTCTTCGTCCTCCTGGTGCTCGCGGTCATCGAAATTCCCCTGATCGCACATCTGACGGTGCCCCAGAAGACCGAGCAGGTGATGCTGCGGGTCCAGAACTGGGTCCGCACCTACCGCCGTCAGATGACCCTGACCATCCTCTTCGGCGTGGGATGCATTTTCCTGGCCCAGGGTGTGGCGGCTCTCTGAGCCGTTGCCGGATGCGCGCTGACGCATCGAGGATGATCGTTGCAGCCCGACAGCATGGATGAATCAGAAGCTTGTCCGCGGGTGTCGGTGTGCATTCCCATGTACAACAACAGCGACACGATCGAGCGCGCCCTGCGCAGCATCCTGGATCAGGACGGCACCGATTTCGAGATCGTGGTTGTCGACGACGACTCCACTGACGATTGCGCCGCCATCGCTGCGGCGATGCTGCGACCCGGGGACCGATTGATTCGCAACCAGCCCCGACTGGGTCTCAACGCCAATCACAACAGGTGCCTGCAGGCCGCGCGCGGCGACCTCATCCAGTTCGTGCACGGCGACGACTGGCTGCTTCCCGGCGCGCTGAAAACCCTGGTCGCATGCTTCGACGACCCGGGTGTGGGCGTGGCGTTCGCGCCCCGGCAGGTGGAGACCGACGACCGGGACTGGGCGCGGCGCTACGGCAGCATTCACACCCACTTCCGCAAGCTCGGCGAGTACAACCAGGGGGCGTCGTTGGTCGCCCAGATGGTGGCGCGTGGAGCCAAGGACAACTGGATCGGCGAACCGACGTGCGTCATGTTCCGCAGGCGGCTGGCGCTGGATGCCGGCGGTTTCCGCACCGACATCTTTCAATTGGTCGATGTGGACTTCTGGATGCGCCTGATGCTGCGATCAGCGGTGCGCTTTGTCCCGCAAGAGCTTTCGGTGCGCAATCACACCACCGCAACGGCGACGACGCGAGTCATGGCCACCCGGCGCAACCTGCTCGACCGGCAGCGCGTTCTCACCTGGTTGATGGTGGACCCGTTGTCGCCCAAGCGGATTCGCATCGCCGCGGCGCTCTGGTGGATCCCGGCGTGGCTCGCGCTGCTGATCGAAGTCGCCATTCTCGGGCCGCAGCGGCGCCTGCACGTCACGACGCTGGCGATGGCGCCCTTCCGGGAATTCCGTCTCGCGCGCCAGATCCGCGACACGATCGGTTAATCGTCGAGGTCGGCCGTCAGTCCGAACTCGGCAAACGTCTCGGATACGAGCCTGCGCAACGCCTCCGGAGAGTTCTCCCGGCCGGGTTGGTAGGCGACCACGCTGACGAAGACCTTTCCGGGCGTACGTCCGGACGCCACGAAAAGCTGGCCGCCCATGCCTTCCAACGCGCGCTTGCTGATGCCGGGTTCGATCAGTCGCCCGTAGGCGTAGTCGGCCTCGGAGCCGTCCGGTCGGATCACCGCAGGATTCAGTGGCCCCAGGTTGGAACAGCCGACCGGCAGGACGGACGAGCCCAGGCCGACACCCACGAGCTTGCGCGCCGCCCACGTAGGTGTGAGCGCGGCCAGCGGCAGCGGCGCCAACAGCTCGTAGGCCTGAGCTGCCCGTTCGGTGAGCGCGAGCTTGAGCTTGGCACGTATCTCGGCCAGATCCGATGCCGCGCCGGCGGGGTCCACGGTGATATTGGCGAAGGTCATCGCGTTGCCGCGGGTATCGTCCGGCAGCCGTTGTCCCACCGGAAACGCCAGGGCGACGGTCCCGTCGGCAGCCTGGCGGCCCACCCGCACACCGAGCTTGGCAGCGAATCCGGCGAACAGCGAGTTGCTGGTGCCACCCAGGCGTGCCGCGCACGCATCCCACTCGGCCAGGTCGACATAGGCGACCAGGGTCGGCACCACCACGGGCTCGTTGTCGCGGGCCGCGCGCGGAGCGGGCGGAGCCCCCGCGATCGAGGAAGCGAACTCCTGCCGACCCTGACGGGCCAGTCGCAGCCCCGCGGCCAGCGCTTTAGCCAGTTCGGGCACGGAGGCCAGGGTCAGGCGGGCATCCTCGAGTACCGCCCGTCGCCGGTTGCGCGAGCCCGGCAGGGGATAGCCCAGATCGCGGGTCTTACCTGTGACCGCGTCGGCGATCACCTCCACCAACCCCAGTCCGTCGACCAGCGTGTGTGAGGCCACCAGACTGATGGCCGTCCCGCTGTCATGCAGCGGCAGCACGCCAAGGTGCCAGCCGGGGCCGAATTCGGGATCGATCGGGAGGCAGGCCCGCTCGTAGGCCCACGCGTTCACTTCGCTGCGCGGACGTGGTGCTTCTGCTGACTCGATGTCCGCGGGACCCGGCGACAGCACCCATCGATCACGCGCGAAGGGCAAGGGGGACCGCTCGATTCGACGGCCCAGTAGGCCGCGGCCCAGGTTGCGGTGGAATCGGCGCAGCGCATCGATATCGACTTGGCGGTTGTACAACCAGACAACCTGGGCCAGCGTCCCGTAACCGAGCGCCCGCACACCCAGAAACGACACCTGATCCATGTGCGCAAGCCGGTTGTCCACGATAGGGCGATTATTCACCGGTGTGTCCGCCCGGGCGATGTGGAAGGTCGCAATCCCGTTTTCCCAAGATGAGTCCCCGTCAACGGTAGTCTGATGTCCGTGGTTGAATCCTCACTTCCCAATGTCGTGCGCGAGCGTGCGAGTCTGCAGCCCAACGACATTGCGCTGACCTATATCGACTATGACCACTCCTGGGACGGCGTCGAGCTGACTCTGACGTGGTCACAGCTGTATGTGCGAATGCTCAACCTCGCCGCGCTGATCCGGGAGCATGCGACGACCGGAGATCGTGCGCTGATCTTGGCGCCGCAAAGCCTGGATTACATCGTGAGCTTCCTCGCGTCATTGCACGCCGGCGTGATCGCGGTGCCCCTTTCCGTTCCGATGGGCGGCGCCCACGACGAACGCACGGCATCGGTGCTCGCTGACACCTCGCCGGCGGTGGTGTTCACCGCCTCCTCGATCGTCGACAACGTGGCCGAGTACGTGCGAGCGCAGCCTGGCGACGTCAAGACCGAGATCATCGAGCTCGACAAGCTGCAGCTGGACGGTCGGCCCGGTGCGGCCGGCCGCGCGCGCTACGAGCAGCCGGAAACCATCTATCTGCAGTACACGTCCGGCTCCACCCGCACCCCGGCCGGGGTCATGGTGTCGAACAAGAATCTGATGGCCAATTTTGAGCAGATCATGACCGCCTACTACGGCGTCTACGGGAAACTCGCCCCGCCGGGATCGACCGTGGTGTCGTGGCTGCCCTTCTATCACGACATGGGATTCATCCTGGGTCTGATCATGCCCATCCTGACCGGCATGCCGGCGAAGCTGACCAGCCCCATCGGTTTTCTGCAGCGCCCCGCCCGGTGGATGCAGATGCTTGCCAACAACACACTGGGATTCACCGCCGCGCCGAACTTCGCCTTCGATCTGGCCTCGCGCAAGACCAAGGACGAAGACCTCGAAGGCCTCGACCTCAGCAAGATCCACGCGATCCTCAACGGCAGTGAGCGGGTGCAGCCCGTCACGCTGAAGCGTTTCGTCGACCGGTTCGCCCCGTACGGGCTGGACCCCAAGGTCATCCGCCCGTCCTACGGGATGGCCGAAACCACGGTGTACGTCGCGACCCGCCAGGCGGGGCAACCGCCGAAGATCGTCAACTTCGACGCGACGAAGTTGCCGGACGGCCACGCCGAGCGGATCGAAGGCGACAGCGAAAGCAGCACACCGCTGGTCAGCTACGGCGTGGTGGACACCCAGGAAGTGCGCATCGTCGATCCCGACACCGGCATCGAATGCCCGGAGGGGACCGTCGGTGAACTGTGGGTGCACGGCGGCAACGTCGCGTCCGGCTACTGGCAGAACCCCGAGACCACCGCGGCCACCTTCGGCGCGTCGATCGTCAACCCCACCCCCGGTACACCGGAGGGTCCGTGGCTGCGCACCGGCGATTCCGGGTTCTATTCCGAGGGTGAGTTGTTCATCCTGGGCCGCATCAAGGACCTGTTGATCGTGTACGGGCGCAATCATTCGCCCGACGACATCGAGGCGACCATCCAGACGGTCAGTCCGGGCCGGTGTGTGGCGATCGCGGTTCCCCAGGACGGGGTCGAGAAACTCGTCGCCATTATCGAGCTCAAGCAAAAGGACGAGACGCCCGAGGAGGCGGCCGAGCGCTACAGCTTCGTGAAACGTGAAGTGACGTCTGCCATTTCGAAAGCGCACGGGCTGAGCGCCTCCGACCTCGTGCTGGTGGCCCAGGGTTCGATTCCGATCACCACCAGCGGCAAGCCCCGGCGCGCGCAGTGCGGGGAGATCTACCGCAGGGGCGAGTTCGTCCGCCTGGACGCTTAGCCCCCGTACGCCTCCATACGCCTTATACGCCAACGTTATTGGCGGCGCCGAGGGGAAGCACCGCCAACGCCATCACCGCGCACACGAAAACGGTGACGGTTCTGTGTGACGGGGCTCGTTCGATTTCCGGGCGTGCGCCGGCGCAGACGATGTAGACGATCGCGACATCGGCGGTGATGATGATCCACCAACGTGTCCAGTCCACACCGGTCGCGAATATCGGGACATACAACGCCGCCGCCGTCGCGACCAACACGGTATTGCTTCGCGCCGCGCCCGACAAAACCTGGATCGGGACGGCGCAGATGTAGCAAATTGCCCACATCGTGCCGAGGAAGAAGAGCAGTCCGAGGGTGAACGAACCGAGCAGTCGTACCGCGCCGTAACTCGCCACCAGATGCATCGCGGCGGTGGTGTCGGCATCAAGAATCGGCAACGCGTTCTCGCACACCCAGTCGTGGAAGTCCGACGTATTTTCTATCCGGCCGAACAGGTAATCAATTGCTGCGCCAGGCGTTTTGACGACCGCCCAGGGATTGTCGAGCTTCCCGTGCGGCAGTTGAGCACACAGTTTCGCCGACACTTCGCGGTGGCCGAACGCCGCCACCAGGGCAGTAGCGACGAGGCCCGGGCCCACGGCCAATGCGGCGCACACGCGTGTACCGGCGCGCGTCGCCCCGTCGGGCAGCGCCACTATCGCCAGCATGGCACCCAGTGCGAGTTGCAAGGGGATCGCCTCGTGCGCCAGGGCCAGAACGGCGATCGCGCCGCCATAGGCTGCGCTCAGAACCGTTCTGGCACGGGGAGTTCGACAGCGGGTGAGGCCGGCGGCGAAGGCCAGCAGCGCTGCCATTCCGAACAGTTCGGGGTGCGGCGAATACAGCGCATAGGACAACCCGAAGGGCAGTACCGGTATCGCCAGAATCAGCATCGTCCGGCGCTCGCAACTGGCGCCCGCAGACTTCACCCGCCACATCAGTACGGCCAGGGAGACCAGCCACAAAACGGTCGACGTCCACAGCAGGGTACGGGCGGCCGCGAAGTAATAGGACTCGGGCAGCCAGGAGATGATCTGGCCGCCCAAACCCCGGCGCACGAAACCGAACCGATAGTTGGGTACGTAATACGTCAGCCAGAAGAGGGCGTTGGAGAATCCGACCGTCACCACGTAGAGATGCACGACCGCCCACGCCGCTGTCCAACCGGCGACCACTACGTGTGCGACACGGTGCTGTGCCGCCAGAATCTGAACAGGGCGGGCGGCGGCCACCGTGGTGGACCTGATCGAATGGCTCGAAGGATGAGTTGCCACCGTACGTCTCCCCGCTGCGGCCGCGGACTGTGCGGCCCGCCAAGGGAATCGTCACGCGTGGCAGGGGCAACGATTTACGTAGTGCGCTACTGCAGATTCGGCCTGCGGCCGGCGGCAATACTCGGGCAGGCGGTCGGCAGACGGAGTCAGGTAATGACCGGCGTGTCCGGCTTGGGCTGGACCACCGGGCTGTCGCCGTTCAATTCCCGTTGCAGCTCTTGATAACCCGGCATTTCGGCGAGCCCGAACAGTGGCAACGAATGAGTGAGGAGCTGGTCGGCCTGTTGCTTGCCCAAGCGCATATTTTTCGCCTTGCGCTTGCGCTTGGTCTGCGATGCGCACTTCGACAGGTCGTAGTCGGGCACCGTGCTGAGGCCGAACAACGGGAGCGAATGCGCCGGCAGCAGGTCGATGGTGCTGCCCACCGGTTTCGGTTTCGGTGGCCGTACCGCGCGGGGTTTGGGCGGCGGTGGGGCCGGGGCTTTGCCCGTGACAAACCGCTTGGTGCGGTCGACCCACACCTCGGCCTGCTGCTCCCACTTGCTCTTCTTGCGGAACTTGTTGCTCTGGCCCATCTTTGACGGCCACCAGTTCTTCTGGCCGATCATCGCGGCCAGCGCGGGAACGGTGATGGTGCGCACCAGGAAGGTGTCGATCACGATGCCGATACCGATGGTGAAGCCGGCCTGAGCCATCGTGGTCACACTGGCGGCCAACAAACCGAACATGGACGCGGCAAAGATCAGACCCGCCGAGGTAATCACCCCACCGGTGGAGCCCACGGTACGGATGACGCCGACCCGCACCCCGTGCGGCGACTCATCACGTATTCGGGAAATAAGCAGCATGTTGTAGTCGGCGCCGACGGCGACCAAGAGGATGAACGACAGACCGGGCAGGCTCCAGTGCAGGTCCTGGCCCAAGATCAGCTGGAAGACGATGACGCCCAGACCCAGCGCCGAGAGGTACGAAACCAGAACGGACGCAATCAGATACAAAGGCGCCACAACGGCACGCAGCAGCGCCACCAGAATCAGGAACACGATGATGATGGTCGCGATGACGATGAACCGGATGTCGCTGTTGTAGTAATCGCGGGTATCTGCCATCACGGTCGGCATGCCGATCAGGGCGATCTTGGCGTCCGAGAGCTCGGTGTTCGGCAACGCGGAGTTGGCGACCTCCACGATCTTTCTGATCTGGTTCATGCCCTCGACGGTGAACCCGTTCAGCCCGCTCTGCACCAGGTACTGCGCGGCGTGCCCGTCGGGCGACAGGAACGCCTGGGCGCCCTGCTTGAAGTCGTCACGGGTCAGGATTTGCGGCGGAATGTTGAACCCGGCCATGTTCGGGCGTTCGGCGTCGCGCCGCATTCCCAACAGGAAGTCGGAGGCCTCGTTCAGACCGCCGCCCATCTTCTTCACCTGGTCGACCAGAGCCTGGACGCCGTCCGCGACGGCGCCACTGCCGTCGGCGAGGGCGCCGGCACCCTGCTGCAGTTGCGAGAGGGTATTGGGCAGGCCCTTCACCATCTTCATGGTGTTGACGATCTGCTTCAGTTGGTCATCCAGCTTGCCGACCGTCTGCGCCAACGTCTGGTACTGATCGGTCTGCTGCAGCGTGACGGCAAACGCTTGAATCGAGCGAAGTAGGCCGTTGTTGCCGGACTCGACGATGGCCGCCAGCTGTCCGCGCGATCGCACACACGCGGGGTCTGCGTTGCAGGACGGACTTTCGTTGAGGGCCGTCACCATGGGGGCGGCCCATACCGCCGTGGTCTGGGCATCGCTGACGGTCCCGCTCAAATTGTTGCCGAGCGCCCGCATGCGGCTGACTGCGCCGGACGCTTGGTCGAGCTGCTGGATGGTCTTGTCGCCACCCATCAGCTGCAGCATGTTCTGCAGCATGCTGACCAGGCCGGCCGAGCTGGCGACAGCTTCGTTGACCTGGCTCCTGATCTGGGCCAGCGCGTCGGCCAATTGCCGGGAGCCCCCGACCAGATGGTCCAGCTCACCGCCATGTTCGGAGATGGCCGAGGACGCCTCGTTGAGCTTGCTGCCGACCTCACCGGCCTGGAAGGACACCTTGGTCTCTTTCAGCGGTTCGCCGTTGGGCCGGGTCAGGCCACGCACCATCACGATGTCCGGTAGGTCGGCGATCCGGCGGGACATCATCTCCAGGTCGGCCAGCGCTGCCGGGGTCCGCAGGTCGTTCTTGGACTGGACGAACAGCACCATCGGACTCATCGAGTTCATCGGGAAGTGGCGGTTGAGGGCGTTGAACCCCCGGACGCTGTCCATGTCCTGCGGGACGGTCTTGAGGTCGTCGTAGTTGAACCTGATCAGGCTGGTGCTGCCGGCCAGGGCGACCAGGATGACCAGGCTGCCGACCAGGTGAATCACGGGACGCCGCACAATGCGCGATCCCGAGATGCGCCAGAACCGAGTGGTCATATCGCGACGCGGCTTGATCCAGCCGCGTCGTCCGACGATCACCAGGACGGCCGGCAGGAAGGTGGTCGCGGCGATCAGCGTCACCACGATCGAGATCGAGATCGCCGGGCCGACGGCCGAGAACACTTCCAGCTTGGTGAAGATCATCGCGAGGAAGGTGACCGCGACCGTGGCCGCCGAGGCGGCGATCACCTTGCCGATCGACATCAACGCCTTTTTGACGGCGACGTCCGATGTTTCGCCGTGTCTGACGAAGTCGTGATATCGGCTTATCAAGAAGACGGCATAGTCGGTCCCGGCACCGATCATGACGGCGCTCATGAACACGATGCTCTGCATGTTGACCACAAAGCCCATCTCGGCCAGTGCGGACAACAGTCCCTGCGCACCGACGATGGACACACCGATGGTTGCCAGCGGCATCATCATCGTGACCAGATTTCGGTAGACGATGATCAGGATGACCAGCACGCTGATGATGGTGCCGGTCTCGATGATCTGGACGTCCTCTTCGCCGATCTTCTGCACGTCGGCGACGGTCGCGACCGGCCCGCTCATGTAGGCGTTGAGCGAGGTTCCCGCGACGGTCTTCTTGGTGATCGCGGTGATGTTGCGCAGCGCCGCCTGGCTTTCGGGGGAGGTGGCGTCACCCGGAAGTTGAATAGGAAGGTTCCAGGCCTTCTTATCCTTGCTTTCGAAGATCTCACGCGCTTTCGGCGTGCCCAGGAAATCCTGCACCTGCATCTTGTCTGCCGTATCGGCGTGCAGGTTGTCGATCAGTTTGTGATACGTGTCCTCGTCGGCGGCACTGAGACCCTTTTCGTCGGTCAGGATGACCAGCAGCAGTGAGCCGCCCTTGCCGCCGACGCTGGAACCGCCGCTGAATGCCTTGGCCATCTCGTGCTGGGCGATCATGGTCGGCGCATTCTCGGGAAGCTGCTTCGGTTCGTGCTTGGCGGCCTGAACCTGCAGGGGCGGGAAACTCAGGACGAGCACCACGGCCACCGCGATCCAGGAACCGATCACCAGCCATGGTTGCTTGACGACGAAGTCGCCTACGCGGTCGAAGATGCCCCCGACCTTGGCTTCGTCGTGCGATTTCACCTGCCGCGCCACGTAATCACCGTACAGGCAGGAGCGCTGGTCAGGTGGGGGAACGGAAGATTCCGGAGTTTCGGAGACGGCGCGGCTGCAACGCTCGGGTGTCGACACCCTTCCGGACAAAACTCCTGATCAGAGCTTTGTGATCGGCCGCGACGCCGAGGATTCGCGACGATTCCGGCCCCAATTCAGCGGGCTCGAACGGTTGCTTGACATGCGTAAAGTTGGACGGATGTGCTGATCCGGGGGTCATCGAGGTTGCCGCTTTCGGCCCGCCGCGCGCGGGAGTCATGCGACACTCTCCCGGTGGCTCTCAGATACCGCCTGCAATCCAACCCGATCGTCGCGAAGCTCACCACGAAGTACTTTCTGCCGCTAGGCACCCGCCAGGTGGGCAATGACGTGGTGTTCTTCAACTTCGGCTACGAGGAGGACCCGCCGCTGGGTCTGCCCCTGTCCGACGCCGACGAGCAGAACCGGTACGGCATCCAGCTCTACCACCAGACCGCCAGCCAGATCGATCTCACCGGCAAGAAGGTGCTCGAAGTCAGCTGTGGCGCCGGCGGCGGAGCGTCCTACATCGTGCGCACCCTGGGTCCGGCGTCCTACACCGGTCTCGACCTCAATCCGGCCAGCATCGAGCTGTGCCAGAAGCGGCACAGGCTGCCCGGGCTGGACTTCGTCCAGGGCGATGCGATGAACCTGCCGTTCCCCGACGGATCGTTCGACGTGCTGCTCAATGTCGAGGCCTCGCATCAGTACCCCGACTTCCCGAAGTTCCTCGAAGAGGTGGTGCGGGTGCTCCGTCCGGGCGGCCACTTCCTCTACACCGACTCGCGCCGGATTCCCCATATCGCCGGATGGGAAGCGGTCTTGGCGGCCGCCCCGCTGCGTAAGGTCTCCGAACGCGATATCGAGGCGGAGGCCAAGCGCGGGCTTGCTGCCATCACCCGGCGGACGCAGGAACAGGTCGGCAGCCGGGCGCCGGCATTCGTCGGGGCAGTGACCCGCTATGCCGCCAACCTGATGGACCGCGACCTGCGCAAGGACGGCGGCTTCACCTACCGCATCTACCACTTCGTGAAGGATTGACGGTCACTTCAGAAATGCTTCGACGATGAAGGCCGTCGTCGCCAGCTACGGCACCCGCGGCGATATCGAGCCGTGCGCCGCGGTGGGGCTCGAATTGCAACGTCGCGGCCATGACGTGCTGCTGGCGGTCCCGCCGAACTTGATCGGCTTCGTCGAGTCGGCCGGTCTGGCGGCCGCCGCATACGGGCGGCGCGACTCGCAGCAGGAGTTGGACGAGCAGTTTCTGCATAACGGGTGGCGGTTTCAGAACCCGGTGAAGCTGGCGCGCGAAGCGATGGCGCCGGTCACCCGGGGCTGGGCGGAGCTGGCTACGACCCTGGCCCCGCTGGCCGAGGGCGCCGACGTCTTGTTGACCGGCCAGATCTATCAGGAAGTCGTCGCCAATGTCGCTGAGCGCTACGACATTCCGCTGGCCGCGCTGCATTTCTTCCCGATGCGGCCCAACGGCCAGGTCGCGTTCCCGGCGCGGTTTCCCGCCCCGGTGGTGCGCGCCACGATGAAGACGCTCGACCAGCTGTACTGGCGCATGACCAAGGGCGTCGAGAATGCCCAGCGTCGAGACTTGGGCCTGCCGGACGCGTCGAGTCCGGCGCCGCAGCGGATGGCCGAACGTGGGGTGCTGGAGATCCAGGCGTATGACGAACTCTGCTTCCCCGGCCTGGCGGCCGAGTGGGATGAGCGACGACCGTTCGTCGGCGCCCTGACCATGGAGCGGCCCACCGAAGTGGACGACGAAGTCGCGTCGTGGATCGCGGCGGGCACACCGCCGATCTATTTCGGATTCGGCAGTATGCCGGTCGGCTCACTGGCCGACCGGGTCGCGATGATCAGCGCGGCGTGCGCGCGGCTGGGGGAGCGGGCGTTGATCTGTTCGGGCCCCCGCGATGACGCCACGGGGGTGCGGTTGCCCGACCACGTCAAGGTAGTGAGTGCGGTCAGCCATGCCGCGGTCTTTCCCACCTGCCGTGCCGTCGTTCACCATGGTGGCGCCGGGACCACCGCCGCGGGATTGCGCGCCGGAGTTCCGACCCTGGTTCTGTGGGTCACCTCCGATCAACCGATCTGGTCGGCTCAGATCAAACAGTTGAAAGTCGGCTGGGGCAGGCGCTTCTCGAGCAGCACCGCGGATTCGCTGGCGTCCGACCTGGAGAAGGTTCTCGCGCCGGAATTCGTATCCCGGGCCCGCGACCTCGCGGGCCGGATGACCAAACCCGCCGCCAGTGTCTGCGCCGTCGCGGACCTGCTGGAAGACACCTTCCGGCGCCGCCGTTAGGGCTTCCCGAACGGGCCTCGGACATGGGGCCGTCGGTGTAGGCTTCGCCTGTGTCCCTACTGATTACGGTGCCGGTATTCGGTCAGCACGAGTACACGCATGCACTCGTGGCCGACTTGGAGCGGGAGGGCGCCGAGTACCTGATCGTCGACAATCGTGGCGACTACCCCAAGATCGGCAACGAGCGGGTCACCACTCCCGGAGAGAACCTGGGCTGGGCCGGCGGCAGCGAGCTCGGCTTCCGAATTGCGTTCTCCGAGGGCTACTCCCACGCGATGACGTTGAACAACGACACCCGCATTTCCAAGGGATTCGTCGACGCCCTGCTGGACCGGCGGCTGCCGGCCGACGTGGGAATCGTCGGACCGATGTTCGATCTGGGATTCCCGTACTCGGTCACCGATGAGAAGCCGGACGCCGAAAACTACACTCCGCGACCGTTGTACCGCGTCGTGCCCGCTGTCGAGGGAACCGCGCTGGTGATGTCCCGTCAATGCTGGGATGCGGTCGGCGGTATGGATCTGACCACCTTCGGCCGCTACGGTTGGGGGCTCGACCTCGATCTGGCGCTGCGGGCGCGCAAGGCTGGGTTCGGCTTGTACACAACCGAAATGGCCTACATCAACCACTTCGGACGCAAGACGGCCAACACCCATTTCGGTGGTCGGCGTTACCAGTACGGCGCGAGTGCGTCGATGATCCGGGGGTTGAGTCGCACCCACGGCTGGCCCGCGGCGATGGGGATCCTGCGGGAGATGGGTGCTGCCCATCGGCGCAAGTGGTACAAGTCGTTTCCGCTCAACTGCACCACCAGCTGCTAAGCGCTGACCCGTACCGCCTCTTCCAAGAGGTCGGCGGCCTTGGCCACGGCGTCGGCCGGATCGCTCATCCGCGTTGATATCTCGCGGGCGCGCGCGGCGTAGCTTGGCTCGAGAATGGTCTTCACCCCGCGCAGCAGCGACTTTTGGGTGACGTGTGCAAAACGTTTCGCCGTGCCGACTTTCACGCGCTGCACCGCGGCCGCCCAGATCGGTTGATCGGCGACGTCCCACAGGATCATCGTGGGCATCCCGGCCCGCAACCCGGCCGCGGTGGTGCCGGCCCCGCCGTGGTGGACCACCGCGCGGCACTGCGGCAGCACCGTCGAATAGTCGACCAGCCCAACCAATTTCACATGACCGGGCTGTACCGCGGCAGTCGCGGCGGGGGAGTACACCAGCGCGCGCTCGCCCAGTTCGGCACACACATCGGCGATCATGTCGACGGTCTCGGTGGGCGATTGGACCGGGGTGCTGCCGAAACCGAAATAGATCGGGGCAGTGCCCGCGGCGATCCATTCCTCCAGTTCGGGGTTCGGCTCGGTGTGCAGCCGCATCGACAACGCACCGACGAAGGGCCGCTGCACTTTCCATTCGTGCGCGATCCCCGGAAACAGCGCCGGGTCGTACGCCTGGATCTCGGGCGCACCACGGCTCACGATCCGCTGCAGGGCGGGGACCGAGGTGGACGGCAGGCCCAGTTCGCGGCGCTGGGTGCGATCGGCGTCGCCGGTGGTATACGAATACAGTCGCCATGATGCTTTGGCGACGGTACGGACCACGGTGCCGGGCAGTGGAAGCGACGGGATGCCGACCTGCCCGTTGACGTGCATCGGGAAGTGATGCAATGCCGCCATCGGAATGTCATGGTATTCAGCGACATTGGCGACGACGCCGTGATAGGTCTGGCCAGTCATCAACAGGTCGGCACCCTCGGCCAGATCGGCCAGCGTCGCGCCCATCTCGGCCCAGCCTTCGACGAACAGCTCCTTGCCCGCCTGCGCCAGGTTCAGCGGGTTCTGTGCCTTGGTCAGGTTGCGGACGAACGCCGCGACCTGGTTGATCTGGATCCCGGAGTCCGGTCCGTACGCCACGCCGCTCAGACCCGCCGCCTCGACGAACCCGATCAGGTTGGGCGGCACCGCCATTCGCACGTCATGGCCGCGCCGCTGTAACTCCATACCGACGGCGGCGCAGGGTTCGACATCGCCGCGGGTGCCGTGGACTGCCAGTACGAACTTCACGCCGACGCGACTGCTTCCCCCGCCAGCTCCTCGTACAGCAGGTCGGCCAGGCTGCGCACCGTGGTGTTGATGTTGGTCGCCGTGATGCGGACACCCGTCTCCGACTCGATGCGGGTTCGCAGTTCCTGGCTGCTCAGCGAATCCAGGCCGTACTCAGTGAGCATCTTGTCCACATCGATGGTCCGGCGCAGAATCAGCCCGATCTGCTCGGAAACCATGCGGCGCAACCGGGCCGGCCACTCCTCCTGCGGAAGCTTGTCCAGTTCGCTGAGGAACTTGCTGTTGCCGCCGTGCTTGACGGTCGCCTTGAACGCTTCCGCGAACGGACTGTGCTGGGCGAACGCATTCAGCCACGGCGATCCGATGATGGGGGCGTAGCCGGTGTACGCGCGGTTGTGCCGCAGCAGCGCCTCGAACGCGTAGGCCCCCTCCTCGGGCTGGATCGCGTCGCCCGCCGCCTCGGCGAACGAGGTGGCGCGGCCGATCTCGCCCCACGGACCCCACGCGATCGAAGTGGCCGGCAGACCCTGGGCCCGCCGCCAGTGGGTGAAGGCGTCCAGCCAGCTGTTGGCCGCCGCGTAGGCACCCTGGCCGGGCGAACCCACAAGGGCTGCCGCCGAGGAGAACGAGCAGAACCAGTCCAGTGGCTGCGCCGTCGTGGCCTCGTGCAGGTTCCACGCGCCGTGCACCTTGGGCGCCCAGTCCCGGCGGATGAGTTCCTCGGTGATGTTGGGCAGTGTGGCGTCCTCGACGACGGCGGCCGCGTGCAACACGCCGCGCAGCGGCAGACCCGTCGCGGTGGCGGTGGCCACCAGCTTTTCCGCGGTACCGGCTGCAGCGATGTCGCCGCACTCCACCACCACGTCGGATCCGATGGACCGAACCAACTCGATTGTCTCCAAAGCCTTTTGATTGGGCTGAGAGCGTGAGCTGAGCACGATGCGGCCGGCGCCGGCGCTGGCCATCTTTTCGGCCAGGAACAGGCCGAGGCCGCCGAGGCCACCGGTGATGATGTAGGAACCGTCGCCCCGGAAGACCGGCGCCTGCTCGGGCGGCATCACCACGCTGCTGCGCCCGACATGCGGAACGTCGAGCACCAGCTTGCCGGTGTGCTCGGCGGCGCCCATCACCCGGATCGCGGTCGCGGCGTCGGCCATCGGGTAGTGCGTGACCTCCGGCGTCGGCAGCGCGCCGGCGGCGATCTGCCGGTAGACGGTGCTCAGCAACTCGTGGACCTGCGCCGGGTGGCTCTCGGCCATCAGGGCCAGGTCGACACCGTAGAACGCCAGGTTCTGCCGGAACGGGAACAGCTCCAGCCGCGTGTTGGAGTAGATGTCGCGCTTGCCGATCTCGATGAAGCGTCCACCGAGAGCCAGCAGCTTGATCCCAGCCTGTTGCGCGGCGCCGGTCAGCGAGTTGAGCACGATGTCTACGCCGTAGCCGTCGGTGTCGCGGCGGATCTGTTCGGCGAACTCGTTGCTGCGGGAGTCGTAGACATGCTCGATTCCCATGGCGCGCAACTTCTCCCGGCGTTCCGGACTACCCGCCGTAGCGAAGATCTGGGCTCCGACCGTGCGCGCGATGGCGATGGCCGCCTGGCCGACGCCACCCGTGGCCGAGTGGATCAACACCTTGTCCCCGGAGCGGATCCGGGCCAGGTCTGTCAGGCCGTACCAGGCGGTGGCGTACGCGGTGGTCGCCGCGGCCGCTTCGGCGTCGGTCATGCCGTCCGGCACGGTGGCGGCCAGCCGGGCGTCGCAGGTGACGAAGGTGGCCCAGCAGCCATTGGTGGACAGCCCGGCCACGCGGTCGCCGACCTTGTGGTCGGTGACGTCGGAGCCGACCGCGGTCACCACGCCGCCGAAATCGAGTCCCAGATCCGGCAATTGGCCGTCGAACGTCTGGTAGCGGCCGAAGGTGGCCAGCACGTCGGCGAAGTTCACGCTGGACGCGCTCACCGCGACCTCGATCTCATTCGGCCCGGGGGGCACCCGGTCGAACGCGGCGAACTCCAGCGTTTCCAGATCGCCTGGCGTACGGATCTGCAGGCGCATGCCGGCGTCCGCGTGATCGACGACCGTGGAGCGTCGCTCCTCGGGCTGCAGGGGAGTGGGCAGCATCCGGGCGGTGTACCACTCGTCGTTGCGCCACGCGGTCTCGTCCTCGCCGGTGTTCTGCAACAACTGGCGCGCCACCTGCTCGGCGCCCTGGTCGCCAAGGTCGTTCGGCAGGTCGATGTAGCTGACCTTCAACTGCGGATTCTCCGAGCTGATCACCCGCAGCAGGCCACGCAGACCGCCCTGCTCGAGGTTGGCGTGGTCCTCGGCCAGCACCGTTTGCGCGTTGCGCGTCAACGCGTACAGCCGCGGCGGGGATCCGAGTAGGTCCGGGAGCTCACGGGCGATGCGCACCACGTGTTCGACGTACTGCCCACCGCGGTCGCCGGACTCGTTGACGGCGTTCTGCTGCGGTGCGGTGATCAGCACGACGCCGTGGAAGGCGCCTTCCTGCAGTTGAGCGCGCAGTTGCTCGGCATGCGCGGCATGGTTGCCGGCGAACGGCCAGAACAGCGTGGTGGCCTGGGCGTCGTGCACCTTCAGGGCGTCGGTCAGTGCGGTGGCCGTCAGGTCGGCGGTCTCGGAGGTGGTGATTAACAGCCAGCTGCCGGGTTCGGTCACGGTGACGTCGGGCAGCTCGCGTGGTTGCCATTCGATGGTCAGCAACCGCTCACCCAGGACGCGGTCTCGCTCGCTGTCCGGCGAAGCGCCGGTGCCCAGCTGCAGGCCGCGCACCGTCATCAGGACGGTGCCGCTCTCGTCGACGATGTCCAGGTCGGCTTCCACGCCCCCGGCACCGCATGCCGTCACCGTCGCGTAGCAGTAGCGGGCGTGCCGAACCGAACCGTAGGCGCGTAGCCGGCGGATGCTCAACGGCAGCAGCAGGCCGCCGTTGAGGGCGCTGCCCACGCTGGGGTGTGCGGCCACCGCCTGGAAGCAGGCATCCAGCAACGCCGGGTGCACCAGGCCGTAGGTGCCCTGCTGCGGACGCAGCGGACCCGGCAGCGAGACCTCGGCCAGCACGGTGTTGCCGGCGTTCTCGGCGATGTGCGCGCCACCGAGGCCCGCGAACGCGGGCCCCAGCCGGTGGCCGCGCTTGTCCATCCACTTGCGGATGTCGTCGCCGTCCACGGGGCGCGGGTGGTTGGCCAGCAGCTCGGGCAGGTTGAGCGCGGGCGGCTGATCCGCCGGGTCGGCCGCATGCAGCACCGCGGTGGCCTGCCGCTCGTAACGCCCTTCCCGGTTGCTCTCCACCGTGAAGTCGACGACGTCGGGTCCCTGGAAGGTGGCGGTGATTCCGACGGGGGTCTGCTTGTCCAGGGGCAGCGTCTGTTCGAAGCGCAGCTCGCGTACCTCCGCGGCGTCGCCGAGCACGGTGCGGGCCGCGACCAGCGCCATTTCGCAGTACGCGGCGCCGGGCAACACGTCGGCGTTGCGAATCTGGTGATCGCTGAGCCACGGCAGTGCGTCGGTGCCGACCTCGCCCTGCCAGACGTGGCGCTCCGGCTCCTCGGGCAGCCGCACGTGCACGCCCATCAAAGGATGCGCGGGCACCAGCGCGCTGCGGCGAGCCACCGAGTCCAGGCCGCTGCCGGCCAGGAACAGCGACCGCTGGCTCCAGACGGGCAGCGGCGCATCCAGCAGCCGGCCGTCGGGGTAGAGCACCGACCAGTCGAGCGCGGCGCCGGCGGCATACAGGTCGCCCAGCAGCGCGCGCAGGCCGTGCGGCAGCGGCTGTTCGCGGCGCATGCTCGCCAGCGCGGCGGCCGCCTTGTCCAGGCTGCGCGCCGTCTGGTCCACCGCATTGGTCAGCAGCGGGTGCGGGGACAACTCGGTGAACACTCGGTAGTCGTCCTCCAGCGCGGCCTGTACCGCCGCGGCGAACCGCACGGTGTGGCGCAGGTTGTCGGCCCAGTAGCCGGCGTCGCAGTACGGTTCTTCGCGCGGGTCGAAGGAGGTCGCCGAGTAGTAGGGCACCTCCGGCTCCAGCGGTTCGATGTCGGCGAGCACTTCGTAGAGTTCGTCGAGGATCGGGTCCACCTGCGGCGAGTGCGAAGCCACGTCCACGGCCACTTCGCGGGCCATCACGCCGCGCTCTTCCCAGGCGGCGACGAGGTCACGCACGGACTGGGTGTCGCCGCCGATCACGGTGGACTGCGGCGAGGCGACCACCGCGACCACGACGTCACTGACCCCGCGCGCCACCAGTTGGGTGATCACTTCCTCGGCGGGCAGTTCGACCGATGCCATGGCACCCGCGCCGGAGATCCTGGTCATCAGCTTGGACCGCCGGCAGATCACCCTGACGCCGTCTTCGAGCGACAGCGCGCCGGCGACGACGGATGCGGCGGACTCGCCGAGCGAGTGTCCGATGACGGCGCCGGGGTTGGCGCCGTAGGACTTCATCGCCGCGGCCAGCGCCACCTGCATGGCGAAGATCGTGGGCTGGACGCGGTCGATGCCGGTCACCTTCTCCGGTGCGGTCATCGCCTCGGTGACCGAGAAGCCGGACTCCTCGGCGATCAGCGGCTCGATCTCGGCGACCTTGGCCGCGAACACCGGTTCGGTGGCCAGCAGGTCCTTGCCCATCTCGGCCCACTGCGATCCCTGTCCGGAGAACACCCAGACCGGGCCCTTGTCGTCCTGCCCGGTGGCCGGCGGGTAGGGCACCTCGCCCCGGGCGACCGTGCGCAGTGCCTCGGTCAGCTCGCTGCGGCTTTCGGCGATGACGGTGGTGCGCACCGCGCGTGGGGAACGTCGCCGGGCCAGTGTGTACGCCAGATCCCGGATGTCCAGGTGCTCCTGGGCGTCCACCCAATCGGCCAGGCGGGTGGCCGTTTGGTGCAGGCCGTCTTCCGAGCTCGCCGAGATCGGGAAGATCAGCGCGCCCTGCAACGCGGAGGCGCCGTCCGGCTCGACGGTCTTGGGCGCCTGTGGTTGCGGTGCTTGTTCGATGATGGCGTGCACGTTGGTGCCCGAGAAGCCGTACGACGACACGGCGGCCCGCCGCGGCGTCGACTCGTCGCCCCGGGGCCACGGTGTGTTCTCTTGCGGCACAAAGAGATTGGTTTCAATCTCGGCGAACTTCTCGGGCAGCTGGGTGAAGTGCAGATTCTGTGGGATCACCCCGTGCTGCACGGCCAGCACGGCCTTCATCATGCCCAGCGCGCCGGCCGCAGACTGGGTGTGCCCGAAGTTGGTCTTCACCGACGCCAGGGCGCACGGCCCGGTAGTGCCGTAGACCTCGGCGAGACTGGCGTATTCGATCGGATCGCCGATCGGGGTGCCGGTGCCATGCGCCTCGACCATGCCGACGGTAGCCGGGTCGACGCCGCCGGCGGCCAGCGCAGCCCGGTACGCCGCGACCTGCGCGGGCAGCGACGGGGTGACGATGTTGACGGTACGGCCGTCCTGGTTCGCGGCCGTGCCGCGGATCACCGCGAGGATCCGGTCGCCGTCGCGCTCGGCGTCCGCGAGCCGCTTGAGCAGCAGCATGACGGCGCCCTCGCCGGACACGAAGCCGTCTGCCTTCACGTCGAACGCGTGGCAATGGCCGGTGGCGGACAGCATCCCGATGGCAGAACCCGACGCCGCCTTGCGGGGCTCCAGCGTCACCGAGGCGCCGCCGGCCAGCGCGATGTCGCTTTCACCGTCGTCCAGGCTCTGGCAGGCCAGGTGGATGGCCGACAAACCCGACGAACACGCGGTGTCGACCGTCATCGCCGGGCCGCTGAGGCCCATGGCGTAGGAGATCCGGCCCGAGCCCATCGCGAAGCTGTTGCCCATGTATCCGTAGGGGCCGCTCAGGGTGTCGGCATCGGCGTGCATGAACAGGTAGTCGTCGTGCATCAGACCGACGAAAACGCCGGTCTGGACGGCGGTCAGCGCCTCACGGGTGAGGCCGGCGTGCTCCATGGCCTCCCAGGACGTCTGCAGCAGCAGACGGTGCTGCGGGTCCATCTCGGTGGCTTCGCGCTCGGTGATGCCGAAGAACTCCGGGTCGAAGTCGGCGACGTCGTCCAGGAAGGCGCCCCACTTGCAGACCGTACGGCCCGGCACACCCGGCTCGGGGTCGTAGAACTCCTCGACGTCCCAGCGGTGGGAGGGAACCTCGGTGACGAAGTCTTCGCCGCGGAGCAACGCTTCCCACAGCCGTTCCGGGGAGTCGATGCCTCCCGGCAGCCTGCACGCCATACCGATGACGGCAACCGGAGTGACACCCGTCCTGTCCACGTCGTTCACCTCTCCATACCCGCGTGCATACCCGCGCGTCCAACCCAGGCCTCGGTGCAGCTTTTCCCGGCGGTCAGCTCGAATCTCGATTCGTTTCGGGGGGCGCCGCTGCGCCGCGCGAGTGAGCGAGCCCGTCCATCAAGCCCCGAACAAGCTCTGCCCCCGCGCCGAAGCCAACTCACATTCATGAGGTGATCAGCAGCGTATCCGCTTTGCTCGGTGGATGTGGAAAAATCGTGCAGACGTACAAGAATTGTGCGTATCTTCACCTCGTCGCCAGGTCGGCGCCGTGCGCGGTGGCCGGGTCCGCAAACGGTTGGCAATCAACCGGCAGAATGCCCGGTCGCTCGGCATCAGAGGCCAGGTCGCACATCCGCGTTCTGGTCGAACGTTGCTGGTAGAAGCCTTTTTCATGGATCGCCGGCGGGACCTTTCGCGGTTGCGGGATCCCGTGCTTCGCGTGCTGTGCCGACGATCGCGGCGACGATCGGACCGAGCGCTCCGGGTGGGGTCTGGCAGAGCTGCCCCCGGGGCCGACGGCCCCGTTCGTAAGGAGGAACGACCGAAACGGCCGGTTCGGCAAACGTAGCTACCGGGCGGTTTACCTGCCCACGCGACGGTTCGGGATGCGCCCGCGGCTGGGTGCCCGCCACCGGCAAAGTTGGCCGGATTTTGCGAAACCGCCCACGAGCCGCGCAGCGGCGTCATAGACTTCGGTTCTCAGCACCGCAGCTTCGTAGCTGGAGCGTTGCTATCGCTCGATGTTGCTGACGGTTATCGCTCAGCGCGCGACCATTCTATTCTCGCGCGTTCCAATTCGATTTTTGGTGCTTGAATACGGGCCGTGTTCCGGCCCTTTTTCGTTTTACGGCCCCGCCATTCGGATGAGTTCCGATTGACGGGGCCGTAAAACAAAGGGCTATTGCGCCAGCTGGACAGCTGCCTTTGCGTACTGACCCTCGCAGGCGCGGGCGAATACGGACTTCAGAACCTCGAGGTAACGGCTCACCGATTCGCGGGCCACCGGGTTGTTCGGGAAGTTCACCATGATGGAAACCTCGTCGAAAAGCCGGATCACCGAGAAGTACAGATAAGCGGGGTTCCGCCCGTCGTTGTAAGCCGTTGCATTCGCACCCTTCAGTGCGGTGGCAACTACGGCGGAAAGGGGCGGCAGGCCGGCGTCCATGTAATTCGTCATGAAGAACTGCGACGAATTCCGCTTGAGCCAGGGAGCCAATTCCAGAACTCGCTCGTAAGGCACGTTCGCCATGTCCATGTTGTCGTCGAATGACGCCTGGGTGGAGCGAGCGGTTTCCGCGAAGGAATTCGGGTCGACGGCAACGGTGAAAGGCACCGCGCCGGTGAACCAGCCCATCGAGAGGTATTCCTCGGGCGAGTTCCGCTTGTCGACCGGAGTCATGCCGCTGTAGGTTTCCTGGCCGGTCAACTCGTAGTGCGCCAGCGCCACGCAGCCGAACAGCCCGCCGCTGAAGCGAGCATTCGCCGCCATGCAGGTGGCCTCGAACTTGGCCGTTTGCTGCGGAGTCATCAGCTTCTCAATCATGATGTCGCCACCGCAGGCGTGTGACTGCTCACCCAGCGGCAACGGGAATTCCGGCAGGCCACCGCCGTTGCTCTCGGCGAAGTCGATCCATTTGCGGACCTCGGGGGTGTCCAGCGTCGCCTCGGCTGAGATCTTCGCTTCACGAATGCAGAAGTTGTCGTGGCTGCCCGGTTCCGGCATGACCAGCGGCGGTTTGCCCTCAAGCAGCGCGCGGTAGTTGGTCAGAATCTCGACGTACAGCGACGAGACCACGGCCGGGTCGCAATGCAGGTGGTCGACAATGGCGAACAGCGAGCAGTGGTTCTCGTGCTGAATCAGACCGAAGCGGAAGCAGTCCCATTCCAGCGGAGGCGGAGTGGAGACGACCAGCTCACGCCATTCCGGCTGCGTCATTTCACCGTGCTGAACCGGCGCGAGCTGGATGTCGCGCGGGTTTTGAATCTTGTGCCGAACAATGTCCTTCGGACCGTTGTATTCGAACCAGCTGCGGTACGTTTCGTGGCGGCGCACGTGCGCGTTGATGACGTGCGTCATGGTCCGGATATCGCACTTGCCCGGAATTTCCCACGAGCCCATTACCAAACGCGAATAGTCGAGTCCGCGCTCGCCGAATTCGACATAGCCGCGCAAATGGCCGGCCTGCATCGAACTGGGCGGCACGTCAACGACAGGCGCTTTTGCAGCTTTCGCGCGTGAGGCCGGTGTCGGCTGCCACGTCACGACCGAACCAGGGCCAGGCTCCCAGTCGTAGACGATTCCTACGCCGAGAGTGACGTCTGCTGATCCCCCGCCTATGATCACGCTTCCTCCTCGATTTCTGCCGGCTGCCAAGCAGCGGCGCTTGGTCTTTTCTACCTCATACAGGTGTTGCTGCGTCGCCTTTTGATGTCAATTGCTCGTAAAGGTGATCTGCCAAGCCCCGAACGGTGGTGATGTCGGTAGTCGTGACGCGGATCTTGACCTCAGACTCGATATGGGTGCGCAGTTCCAGGTTGCCCAGCGAGTCCATACCGAACTCGGAAATCGGACGGTCGACGTCGACCGATCGACGCAGAATCAGGCCGACTTGTTCGGAGATCATCCGGCGCAGCCGGGCCGGCCATTCCTCACGGTCCAGCTCGGCGAGCTCGGCCAGGAACTTGCTGGTGCCTGACCGACCCTTTCCGGCGGACTTGAATGCCTCGGCGAACGGAGTGCGCTGGGCAAAGGCGGTGAGCCACGCCGAACCGATCACAGGGGCGTAGCCGGTGTAGGCGCGGTTGTGCCGCAGCAACGCCTCGAAGGCGTAGGCGCCCTCCTCCGGCTCGATCGCGTCGCCCGAGGTCTCGGCGAAGTCGGTGCCGCGGCCGATCTCGCCCCAGGCTCCCCACGCGACCGAGGTGGCCGGGAGTCCCTGAGCACGCCGCCACAGGGTGAAGGCGTCCAGCCAGCTGTTGGCTGCCGCGTAGGCGCCCTGACCGGGAGAGCCGGCCAGCGCTGCCGCCGAGGAGAAGGAGCAGAACCAGTCAAGGTCACAGCCCTGGGTCGCTTCGTGCAGATGCCACGCGCCACGCACCTTGGGTGCCCAGTCGCGCTCGATGAGTTCCTCGGTGATGTTGGGCAGGGTGGCGTCCTCGACCACGGCGGCTCCGTGCAGCACACCGCGCAGCGGCAGGCCGGTAGCGGTGGCGGCGGACACCAGCCGCTGCGCGGTGCCGGGTTCGGCGATGTCGCCGCATTCCACGACGACGTCGGCGCCGATGGATCGGATCAACTCGATGGTTTCCAGTGCCTTCTGGCTGGGCTGCGAGCGGGAGCTGAGCACTATCCGGCCCGCGCCGGCGCCGGCCATCTTCTCCGCCAGGAACAGTCCAAGGCCGCCGAGGCCACCGGTGATGATGTAGGAGGCGTCGCCGCGGAACACCTGCGCGTGCTCCGGAGGAAGCACCACGCTGCTCCGGCCGGCGTGCGGGACGTCGAGGATCAGCTTGCCGGTGTGCTCGGCCGCGCCCATGATCCGTACCGCGGTGGCGGCCTCGGCCAATGGGTAGTGAGTGGCCTCGGGCAGCGGCAGCACGCCGTCGGCGGTCTGCTGGTAGACCTGCTGCAGCAGTCCGCGGACCTGGGCGGGATGCGTGCGCGACATCAGCGCCAGGTCGACGCCGAAGAACGCGAGGTTCTGCCGGAACGGGAAGAGGCCGACCTTCGTGTCCTGATAGATGTCCAGCTTGCCGATCTCGACGAACCGCCCGCCCATGGCCAGCAGCCTTATCCCGGCCAGCTGGGCGGCACCGGTTACGGAGTTGAGCACGATGTCGACGCCGTAGCCGTCGGTGTCACGGCGGATCTGCTCAGCGAAGTCGGTGCTGCGGGAGTCGTAGACGTGCTCGATACCCATGTCTCGCAGAATCTGCCGGCGCTTCTCGCTACCGGCGGTGGCGAAGATCTCGGCGCCGGCGGCGCGCGCGATCGCTATGGCCGCCTGGCCGACACCGCCCGTGCCGGAGTGAATGAGCACCTTGTCGCCGGAACGGATCCGGGCCAGATCCTGCAGGCCGTACCAGGCGGTGGCCGAGGCCGTCGTCACAGCGGCAGCCTGGGCATCGGTCAGCCCGGCGGGCAACGTGGCGGCCAGGCCTGCGTCACACGTGACGAAAGTCGACCAGCAGCCGTCCGGAGACAGGCCGCCCACGTGGTCACCCACCTTGTGGTCGGTGACGTCGGAGCCGATCGCGGTCACCACACCGGCGAAATCGAGGCCGAGTGGCGGCTGCTTGCCGTCGAAGGTCGGGCAGCGGCCGTAGGCCGCCAGAACGTCGGCGAAGTTGATGCTGGCGGCGTTGACCGCAACCTCGATCTCGTTCGGGCCCGGTGGCACCCGGTCGAACGCGGTGAACTCCATCGTCTGCAGGTCACCGGGAACACGGACCTGCAGCCGCATGCCTTCTTCCCGGTGGTCGACGACGGTGTTGCGGCGTTCCTCCGGCCGCAGCGGCGTCGGGTAAAGCCGCGCGGTGTACCACTGGCCATCGCGCCAGGCGGTCTCGTCTTCTTCGGTGGCCAGCAGCAACTGGCGCGCCACGTTCTCGGTGCTCTGGTCGCCAAGCTCGTTTGGCAAATCGACGTAGCTGACCTTCAGGTGCGGGTGTTCGGCACCGATCACCCGCAGCAGGCCACGCAGTCCGCCCTGTTCGAGATTGGGGCAGTCGTCGGCCAGCACCGTCTGGGCGTTGCGCGTCACCACGTACAGCCGCGGCGCTTGGCCTACCAGTTCGGGAAGTTCGCGGGCGATGCGCACCGCAAGCTTGACGTACTCCTGGCCGCGGACGATCGAATCCGCATCGGTGCCGCTCTGCCGTTCGGTGAGCACCACCAAACCGGAGAAGCTGGCGGATTCGAATTGCGTGCGCAGCCGCTCGGCAGCGGCGTCATGGTCGCCGTGCAGTGGCCAGGACATCGTGGTGCTCTGTGCGTCGTGCATCTTCAGGGCGTCGGTCAACTGGGTGGCCATCATGTCGGTGGCTTCGGAGGTGCTGATCAGCAGCCAGTTGCCGGGCTCCGTGACGGTCTTCTCGGGCAGCTCGCGTTGCTGCCATTCGATGGCCAGCAACCGCTCACTCAGCAGGCGATCGCGCTCATCGCTCTGGGATACGCCGGTGCCCATCTGCAGGCCGCGCACCGACAGGAGCACGGTGCCCTGCTCGTCGAGGACGTCGATGTCGGCGATCACCCCGGTGCCGTCGGGGATCACCGTGGTAAGGCAGTAGTGAGCGTTGCGCGCGGAGCCGTACGAGCGAATCCGGCTGACGCCCAACGGCAGCAGTAGGCCGCCATTACCGGCGGTGCGGGCGCTGGGGTGCGCCGCGACGGACTGGAAGCACGCGTCCAGCAGGGCCGGGTGGATGCCGTAACCGCCCTGCTGTGACCGGATGGATCCGGGCAGTGCGACCTCGGCCAGCACGGTGTCGTCGGTTTCGGCGGTGTAGGCGGTGGCCAGGCCGCAGAAGGCGGGCCCGAACTGGATGCCGCGCAGGTCGGCTTCGAGCCGGAGGTCATCGCCCTCGACGGCGCTCTGGTGGCTGGCCAGGAGGGCAGCGATGTCGCGCGGAGCCGGCTGGTCGGCAGCCTCTTCGTCGCTCAGGGCGTGCAGGACGGCCGACGCCCGCCGGGTGCGTTCCCCGCCCTGGGTGGTCTCCACCGTGAACGGAACCGTTCCGGGTGCCTCGACCGTGGCGGTGGCGCCGACGTAGGTTTCTTCGTCCAGCAGCAGCAGCTGCTCGAAGGTGACGTCACGCACCTCGGCCGCGTCGCCCAGCACGGTGCGGGCCGCGGTCAGCGCCATCTCGCAGTACGCGGCGCCGGGAAGCGCGGCGGCGCCGTGGATCTGGTGGTCGGCGAGCCAGGGCAGGGCCTCGGTGCCGATGTCGCTCTGCCAGACGTGGCGCTCCGGCTCCTCGGGCAGGCGTACATGCGCGCCCAGCAGCGGATGCACGGCGACGGCATGGGTGTGCGCGAGGCGGTCGGTGCTTTCCAGCAGCATCAGACGCCGGTGGGCCCACGCCGGCAGCGTCGCATCGACCAGGCGCCCGGCCGGGTAGAGCTCCGCGAAGTCCACGGCGGCACCCGCTGCGTACAGGTCGCCCACCAGGCCGCGCAGGCCGTGCGGCAGCGGTTGCTCGCGGCGCATGGCGGCCAGTGCGGCCGCCGACATGTCCAGGCTGCGGGCGGTCTGGTCGACGGCGTGGGTGAGCAGCGGGTGCGGGGACAGCTCGGTGAAGACCCGGTAGCCGTCTTCGAGGGCGGCCTGGACCGCGGCGGCGAAGCGCACGGTGTGGCGCAGGTTGTCGGCCCAGTAGTAGGCGTCGCAGTACGGCTCTTCACGGGGGTCGAACGACGTGGCGGAGTAGTAGGGAACCTGCGGTTCCAGTGCGTTGATGTCTTCGAGTGCCTCGGTCAGGTCGTCAAGGATGGGGTCGACCTGGGGGGAGTGGGAGGCCACGTCGACGGCTACCTCGCGGGCCATCACGTCGCGCTCTTCCCAGGCGGCGACCAGCTCGCGGACCGTCTGGGTGGCCCCGCCGATCACGGTGGACTGCGGCGAGGCGACGACGGCGACCACGGCGTCGTTGACACCGCGCGCCATCAGTTCCGACAGCACCTGTTGGGCGGGCAGTTCGACCGATGCCATGGCGCCGGCGCCGGCGATGCGGGTCATCAGCTTGGAGCGCCGGCAGATCACCTTGACGCCGTCTTCCAGCGACAGCGCGCCGGCG
>RXJD01000044.1 GCA_003987775.1 Mycobacterium sp. | reverse complement strand
CGGGGATCTGGTGTGTTGGCGTCCTGACGGGCAGCTGGATTATCTCGGGCGCGCCGATGAGCAGGTCAAGATCCGCGGCTACCGCATCGAGTGCGGCGAGGTGCAGGCCGCGCTGGCCGGGCTGCCCGGGGTCACGACCGCGGTGGTGATCGCCCGCGAGGACCGCCCCGGGGATAAGCGCCTGGTCGGCTATGTCACTGGCACCGCGGATCCGGCCGCAATCCGAGCCGCGCTGGCCGAGCAGCTGCCGGCTTATATGGTGCCCGCGGCGGTCGTTGTCCTCGACGCGCTGCCGCTGACACCGAACGGCAAACTCGACATCCACGCCCTGCCCGCCCCCGACTACATCGACGCCCACCCTTACCGCGCCCCGGTTACCGCAGTTGAGGAGATCCTGGCCGGCATCTACGCCCATGTCCTGGGCTTGGAGCGGGTTGGGGTCGACGATTCGTTTTTCGATTTGGGTGGGGACAGCATTTCGGCGATGCGCCTGGTCGCCGCGATCAACACCGGCCTGGACGCCGGCATGTCGGTACGTGCGGTGTTTGAGGCGCCCACGATTAGCGGACTGGCGGCCCGCATCGGCGAGGGTGGCGGTGGGCTGGCGCCGCTAGTGGCCACACAGCGCCCGGCGGTGGTGCCGTTGTCGTTCGCCCAAAACCGGTTGTGGTTCTTGGAGCAGCTGCAGGGGCCTTCACCGGTCTACAACATGCCGGCGGCGCTGCGTCTGACCGGCCGGGTCGATGCTGGGGCACTCGGTGCGGCGCTGGCTGATGTGGTGGGGCGGCAGGAGAGTCTGCGGACTTTGTATCCAGCTGTCGACGGGATACCGCGCCAGCTGATCATTCCCGCCGAACAGGCCGACATTCACTGGGAGGTCATTGATGCGGTGGGCTGGTCGGCGGAACGCTTGGCTGCGGCTATCGGCGCGGTGGCGGGCCACGCGTTTGACTTGGCGGCCGAGATCCCTTTGCGGGCAACACTTTTCCAGATTGGCGAGGATGAGCACGTGCTGGTGGTGGTGGTCCACCATATCGCCGCTGACGGGTGGTCGATCTCGCCGCTGCTCCGTGATCTGAGCGCCGCCTATGCCGCCCGGTGCGCCGGGCAGGCTCCGGGTTGGGCGCCGTTGCCGGTGCAGTATGTCGATTACACGTTGTGGCAGCGCGCGCAGCTTGGTGATCTGGACGATCCTGATAGCCGCATCGCCGCCCAATTGGGGTACTGGGAACAGGCTTTGGCCGGGCTGCCTGAGCGCCTGGCGTTGCCCACCGATCGGCCCTATCCGCCGGTGGCCGACTACCGCGGGGCCAGTGTGGAAGTCAACTGGCCGTCCGAGCTGCAACGGCAAGTTCGTCGCCTGGGCCGGGAACACAACGCGACCAGTTTCATGGTGATGCAGGCCGGGTTGGCGGTGCTACTGGCAACCCTCAGCGCCAGCACCGATGTCGCGGTGGGGTTCCCGATCGCCGGACGCCGCGACCCCGCCCTCGATGAGCTGGTCGGATTTTTCATCAACACCCTGGTCCTGCGCGTCGATCTCAGCGGCGATCCCACCGTTGCCGACGTGTTGGCCCAGGTGCGCCAGCGCAGCCTGGCCGCCTTTGAGCACCAAGACGTGCCTTTCGAAGTGCTCGTCGAGCGGCTCAATCCCACTCGCTCGTTGACCCATCACCCCCTCGTCCAAGTCGTGTTGTCCTGGCGAAACCTCCCCGGACAGTTCGGCACGTCGGGGTGGGACGAGGTCGAGATCACGCCGATGCCGGTCGAGGCCGGCACCGCCCGCACGGACCTGGATTTCTTCCTCGATGAACGCTGGGATGAGACCGGGGAGCCCGCCGGGATCGGTGGGGTAGTGGAGTTTCGCACCGACGTGTTCGACACGGCCAGCATCGAGATGCTGGTTGAACGCTTTCACCGCGTGCTGACGGCGATGACCGCCGACCCCACCGCCCGGTTGTCTTCGATCGATGTGCTGGATGAGGCCGAGCGCACCCGCCTCGATCAACTCGGCAACCGGGCGGTGCTGACCCAACCCGCAGTCCCGGCGGTGTCGATCCCGGCGCTGTTCGCTGCACAAGTCGCGCGTACCCCGCACGCCGTGGCGGTGACCTGCGAAGGCCGATCGATGACCTACCGCGAACTCGAGGCCGCAAGCACCCGGTTGGCGCACCTGCTCGCCGCGCATGGCGCGGGCCCGGGGCAGTGGGTGGGGTTGCTGGTGGAGCGCTCTGCGCGGGCGGTGGTGGCGATGCTGGCGGTGCTGAAGACCGGGGCGGCCTACCTGCCGATCGACCCGGCGCTGCCCGACGCCCGTGTCGAGTTGATGCTCGCCGATGCCGCGCCGGTGGCCGTGCTCACCACCGCCGGGTTGGCTGACCGGCTGGCGGGGTTGGACCTAGCCGTTATCGATGTCGCCGATCCCCGCATCGACGGCTGCCCGCACACCGCCTTGCCTTGGCCGGCTGCTGAGGATGTCGCGTATCTGATCTACACCTCGGGCAGTTCCGGGGTGCCCAAAGCGGTGGCGATCACCCATCGCAGTGTTGTCGGACTCGTCGGTTCTTTTGAGGGGTCGGGGCGGGTGTGGGCGCAGTCGCATTCGTTGAGTTTCGACGCGTCGGTGGAAGAGATCTGGGGCGCGCTGCTGGGTGGGGGCCGGTTGGTGGTGGTGCCTGAGCAGGTGGGCCGCTCGCCGCAGGAGTTGCAGACCTTACTGGTGGCGGAGGGGGTCGGGGTGCTCAGTCAGACGCCCTCGGCGGTGGCGGCGCTGGACCCGCAGGGGTTGGGGTCGACGGCGTTGTTGGTGGCTGGTGAGCCGTGCCCGGCCGGGGTGGTGGAGCGGTGGGCGCCGGGGCGGGTGCTGGTCAATGCCTACGGCCCGACGGAGACCACGGTGTGTGCCACCCGCAGTGTGCCGCTGAGTGTGGGGTCGGGGTCACCGCCGATCGGTGCCCCGATTTCGGGGGTGGCGGTGTTTGTGCTGGATGGCTGGTTGCGTCCGGTGCCACCGGGGGTGGTCGGGGAGTTGTATGTGGCTGGTGCGGGGGTGGGGGTCGGGTATTGGCGCCGGGCGGGGTTGACCGGGTCGCGGTTTGTGGCGTGCCCGTTCGGGGCGCCGGGACAACGGATGTATCGCACTGGGGATCTGGTGTGTTGGCGTCCTGACGGGCAGTTGCAGTTTGTGGGTCGCGCTGATGAGCAGGTGAAAATCCGCGGTTACCGCATCGAATGCGGCGAGGTCCGGGCCGCGCTGTCCGGGCTGGATGGGGTGCAGAGCGCGGTGGTGATCGCGCGTGAGGACTGCCCGGGGGATAAGCGCCTGGTCGGCTATGTCACCGGCACCGCGGACCCGTCCGCTATCCGCGCCGCGCTGGCCGAGCGGCTGCCCGCCTATATGGTGCCGGCGGCGGTGGTGGTGCTCGAGGCGCTGCCGCTGACACCGAGCGGCAAACTCGACACCCACGCCCTGCCCGCCCCCGAATACACCGACGGCGACCGTTACCGCGCCCCCGCCACCCCCACCGAGGAGATCCTGGCCGGCATCTACGCCCGGGTACT
>RXJD01000061.1 GCA_003987775.1 Mycobacterium sp. | reverse complement strand
GTTCGAAGCCGCGTTCTACGATGCACAACGGACCGACCAACCACTGATCGGAATCCAATAGCCCGAGTCTCCGGCAGAACCAGGGCGATTCATCCTGACACCCACGGCATCTCTGCGGCAAGCTCGTGTCCTCGGGCTTGAACCGGGCGTGGGGATGATCCCGAAGTTGGCGATGCCTACAGTGCCCGCATATCGACATTCAAGCAATCGTCCTCCTGTGGGTGCCTAGACTCTGGCAACATGGGCCAGTTCCCGACCAAGGAAGAAGTTCTCGCTGCGGCAACCAAAGCGGGCTGGCTGCTTGAGCAACAAGCTGTTCGGGTCCTCAAGTCGCGCGGCTTTAGTCCGCGGCCGAGTTGGGCATTCCAAGATCCCGACGCACCTACAGTTTCGCGGGAACTCGACGTCTGGTCATATCGTGATTACTTCGTAGATGAGGCCAACAAGGTGATTGTGGCTGCGAGCGTGCTGGTCGAATGCAAACAAAGCGAAAACCCGTTCTGCGCCATAGGGCACGAATTGCCGGAGTGGCGCAGAAAGGGCAATCCGGCCGAACACACGTTGCCGGTCAAGAATCTTCCTGTCGGCTTTGACGCCGGCGACCCTAGGAACCTGCTGCATGAATACGCATGGGATGTGATGGGCTTCAGAAGCGCCGCAATCAGGTTTGGACAAACTAACTTCCGCGCTACCCAACTGACTCGACTAGACCGCGCAAACAACGGATGGTCTGCGACGAACTCGGACATCTTCAACAACTTGGTATTTCCTCTTGCTAAAGCAGTCCAGAGGTCACAGCGGGGATACGGCACTGAGAGCTATTGGCCGCTACCGAATAATCAGCGGCAAGATCAAGGCCACAGTTGGACAAGCTATATACTGCGTTTTCCGGTTGTCTTGATCAGTAGCACGCTACATGTGATCGATGCGGGCGGCGAAAAACCGCTACTGAGCGAGCAGAAATGGGTCCGCGTCCAACGCCACCTTGAGAGCGAGTCGGTCAAAGGGCTTTTTGAATTTGACGTGGTTACCAAAGACGCCTTCATCGATTACATCAAGACGGTCGTGGAAGGCCTGACCATGCACGTAGCTATGACGGTCAAGCAGGACATTCAGCGCTTTAAGGGAGAAGAACACTGGATGAAGCTTCCTGGAACGGACACACAACCACCCCGGATCCGCAGAGTTCCTCCACCGTCGGCCATTGGGTCGCCTCACCGCGCACGGTAGCTGTGCTAGGGACCCTCCGCGCGGCATGCCCTTCGGGTTAGCCCGCCCAGCCGCTCTGACGGACTGTTGCAGCATAGAAATGGGCAACTCAAGGAGGTCGCCGCGAGTCCCTGGACCGTTCTCGATTGCCTCACACCCCCTGGGGGTCGGGAAACCAGCGGCCCGGCGGCAGGCGCAATGCACTACCCATGTCCGGGCGGAAAGTACCTCTGTAGTGCAGCTATCGAGCCGATAATTCCTGCCAAGGAGCCCAGCACAAAGAACACCGACCAGAATCGGATATCCACGCTCGACCGCTCCATGTCCATCAGTTCGGAAACAGATTGCCCAGAGTCAGATCGCTCTCCTGGGTCCAGCTTCTCCATTTCGCTGCGAATCTTGCCTACGGCGTAGTTGAAGTTGATGAATACCAGCACGCTCATGATGAACGCCAGGATAAATACCGCAAGCCAAAACCATGCCATGCGTTTCTCCTATGTCAAGCCGCTGCCGGTTGGCAAGGTTGTAGCCGGCTGCAGTGGTCGGTATGTAGGCGATGGAAGACCACACGGTCCAGGCGGCGTTTGAGGCAACGCAGTACTTCGGTGTTGGAGTCGCCAGCAGCGATGCGATTGCGGTAGTAGGTCTGTCCTACGCCTTGAAGACGGATTTGGGTGACGGCGATGCGATGCAGCGCGGCGTTGAGTTGGCGGTTGCCCGAGCGGGTCATGCGCACCCGCCCGGCGGCGTTGCCCGACCACACCGGGATGGGGCCACGCGGGCGTGGCGGGCAAAGACTGGCTCGTTTTTGAACCGGGTGACACCGGCCGGGCCTCGCCGACGAGTTTGGCGGCGGTCAGTGCCCCGCAGCCAGGAAGAGCCACCGGCCCCCGGCGTGACCTGACGGACACGATCCTCGATGCGCTTTGCCAACGCGTTGATGGTGTCAGTAAGCCGGGTGATGTCGGCCAGCTCGTCACAAGCCAGCTCGGCGACCAGACCGGGCCGGGTGGCCAGCCACCGGCCGAGCAGAGTGCGGTGCTTGGCCAAGTCCAGCGAGCGCGGCTTGGGTGCGCGTTCGGGATCGAGTTCATCGACCCGCCACAACAGTCGGTTGATCGTCGACGTGCGTCGCGCCACAAGGTCTTCACGACGATCAACGAGCAATTTGAGTTCTCGCGACACATCGCCGTGGGACGCAACAGAAAGCCCCGGTTCCCGCAGAAATGCCTTCATCACCAACACTCCCCGGCATGGGTGTAGCCACACTCACAGGAGTGTTCGCGCGAGACTGCCCGCTGGGGTCGATTCGCGCCGCGGGTCTTGCATTGCAGGGGAACCGCTTTCAGTGCCGGAATGAACTCCGCCTTCAGCTGAGCCAGTCGGGTGTCGATGTGCCGCCTCAGTTCGACCGACATCTCGTTTCGGAAGTGCAACAGCGCGCGGAGGACTCCGTCCTCGTGACCGGCCTGCGCCTTGGTGCGAGAATGTTCGCCGTTGCTCGCCCTGCGAACAGCTACGCGGAGTTCGGCGATTCGGTCTGCCCTGACGTTGCGCTCGCGGGCGGCGTGCTCGACGCTCCGGCCGGCCTCTTCGTCGCGAAGTGTGTTGCCGTAGTGGCAGTCTGCGCGACGGAGCAGCGACAAGATCTCCTCCTGGAGCGAGTCACCGGCACGTGGCACTGCGGGGCTAGACGAGGGGTTGGCCTGTGGCCCGAGATTGGACTCCTTCTGCTGTCGCCCAGAAGCGTTCACGACTGCCGGCGACGGCGCGACCGGCGCCTCTATCGCATCGACCTCAATTTCCAGCACGACGCTGGCATGGTCAGATACACCCGCCTGTCGCGGGTCCTGCAGGATCGCAGCTTCGCGGATCGCGTTCCTTAGACGAGGGGATACGAAAAGGTAGTCGAGCCTAAATCCGTTGAGGTCCGCGGACTCCCCTGTCTGTTTGTCTTTGCGTTTGGTGTACCAGGTGTAGCCACGCACCTGCGGATGTTGGTGGCGCCATGTGTCGATGAACCCGGTATCGATGAGGCTCCTCATGTAGTGCGACTTCTTGAACATCGCGCCCTCGGCGTCGATGCGCAGACCCGTATTAAGGTCGCCCACCACCATCGCTCGCTGATCTTGGTGTTCGGCGGCGTAGGCAAGAATTCGTTCCCACATCAGCTCCTTGCGCTTGGCACCCGAAATGCCATAGCCAGCCTCGAATTTGTTGTCCGGGGCGCCGGGAATGTGCACCGCCAGGATGTCGAGGTCCAAGTCCGTAATGCGCAGAGCAAGCCACCGCTCCCGATCGACGTCCGGCGCCGGTGACCGCGATTCAAGCAGCGGCCACTTCGACGCGACCAGCAGGCCATTGCGGCTCGGCTGCGGTTCAGACGTCTCGACGAATGGCAGCTGTGCATCATTCAGCCCTATTCGCAGTGACGACTCGTAGCGGGTCTGAAATTCGCTGAGCACCAGGAGATCTGGCGCGATTTCGACAATGTGGCGGCAGATTTCCGCCACTCTAGTTCCACCGCCCTGCCGGATGTTCCAGTTGAGAACCCGCATCGCCCCTCCGACCCGATCCCTGTACGAGCAGCCGCGGTGCACCCTACGCGGGCGGTCCGACACTGGGAACCCTTCCCCGGCATGGGTGACTGAACGAACTCGATGACGTTGCATCCTGCGCCCTGTCCGGCTTGGCCGCGCAAACCTTTCGGCCATTTGGACGCAATACAGCGCATCCAAACGCCCGGGCGTCTCACCCAAGACGTGGAGCGGCTACACCCAGCATTGGGAGCTTCGCATCAATCCACGGTTCGGACATATGCCGGTCGACGAAATCAGCCGCGCCGACATTCAGCAGTTCATCAGCGGCCTCACCGTCGGTCCATGGGCCAAGCTCGCCACGCTCCGGCTGCTGCGCTCGATTCTCGACATGGCTTGCGGGGACGGCCGAATCCACATTAACCCGGCCGTGGGTGTGTCATCTGGCCGCATACCAGCGCGGGAACGCCACCGCTATCTCACCGCCGCGGAAGTCGCGGCCCTGGCAACGGCGTGCGGAGACCAAGGCGACATCGTGACAATTCTGGCATTCACGGGCCTGCGGTGGTCTGAACTCGTCGGCCTGCGTATCGGCGACATCGACCTCAAGGCGCGCCGCCTTCACGTCCGCCAAGCGGCTCCCGAGGTCGAGGGCCGAATCATCGCCGGACCGCCAAAGACTCGCGCTGCGGTTCGAACCGTCCCACTCCCCCAAATGGTCATCAACGCACTCAGGCCACGAATTGCCGGCCGCCCGCGCCGGGAACAAGCGATTACCTCACCCAACGGCGGCTACCTCAGATCCAACAACTGGCGCAGACACACCCACTGGAACGAAGCACTCACCAAAACCGAACTAGCGCCCCTAACGATTCACGACCTACGCCACACCTACGCCAGCCTGGCCCGGGCCTCCGGCGCCGATCTTCGCTACGTCCAGAAAACGATGGGGCATTCGACACCGACCGTCACCGCGAATATTTACAGCGACCTCTACTCAGACGAACTCGATCACGTAGCCGCAAATCTCGACCGGCTCTGCAGCACCGTCGCCAACCAGGTGAACGGACAGGAACCGGACAAGACAATCAATCCAAAAAGTGCTGTCACCGCATACAAGCAGGTCAGAGATGGTGGCCAGGGGCGGGATCGAACCGCCGACCTTCCGCTTTTCAGGCGGACGCTCGTACCGACTGAGCTACCTGGCCGGAAGCCGGCAGGCAGCGTGTGCCTCGCCGTGCTGGCGACCCTGACGGGACTCGAACCCGCGACCTCCGCCGTGACAGGGCGGCGCGCTAACCAACTGCGCCACAGGGCCTTGCTGTACTGCTGTGCTCCGCGGTGCCCGCGTAGCCAGTACCCCCTACGGGATTCGAACCCGCGCTACCGCCTTGAAAGGGCGGCGTCCTAGGCCGCTAGACGAAGGGGGCCAGAACCGAATCTCTCCGGGGCACTGCCAACGCGATTACTGTTGGGAGCCAAGTCAGCTTAGGTCACCCCGGCCCCAATCCTCAAACGAGCCCTCCTCCGGGACCCAGTATTGTGATTCTCCGCCGCCCCTATAGCTCAGTTGGTAGAGCTACGGACTTTTAATCCGCAGGTCGTAGGTTCGAGTCCTACTGGGGGCACCAGACCGGTCTCAAACAGGCCATGACCTGGCATACCGTGCGCGCACAGCCTTCCGGCCGAGACGAATTCAGACGCTAAGGGTGATTGCCGTCACGCGTGGTTAAGCTCGCGGCTATGCTTCCGGACGTGAATCCCGCTGAGGTACAACCCAACGCCCCCGTAGCCCTGGTGACGCTGGAGATCCGTCACCCGGCAACAGACTCTCTGACCGAGACGGCGAGCCGCGAACTCAAGCATCTGCTGCTCAACGATCTGCCGATCGAACGCCAGGCCCAGGATGTCCAGTGGGGCATGACTGCCCCCGGCCAGCCGCCGCAGCCGGTCGCCGATCGCTTCGTGCGCTACTCCAACCGGGAGAACACCACGGCCGCCTCGCTGAAAAACCAGGCGATCGTCGTCGAGACCAGCGCATACAGCAACTTCGACAGCTTCCTCGAGATTGCGATGCGGGTGGTTGACGCGCGGTCGGCGGTCTCCTCGATCGTCGGTATCGAACGCATCGGCCTGCGCTACGTCCTCGAGGTCCGGGTCCCGGCCGGCGTCGACGGCCGGATCGAGTGGACCAACTGGATCGACGAGAGCCTGCTCGGCCCCCAGCGTCTGGCGCCGGGCGGACTGACCCTGACCGAATGGCAGGGCGCCGCCGTCTACCGCGAGGCGCAGCCGGGCAAGTCGCTCATCGTGCGTTACGGGCCGGGTGTCGGTCAGGCGCTCGACCCGAGCTACCACCTGCGCCGCGTCACGCCGGCCCAGACCGGCCAGTTCTTCCTGATGGACATCGACAGCTTCTGGACGCCGCCCACCGGCGCCATCCCCGAGTACAACCGGGAGGCGCTCGTCTCGACCTACCGGGATCTCTACGCTCCGGCGCAGACGGTGTTCCAGGACATGCTCACCACCCGGCTGAAGGACGAACTGCTCCGCAGCCAGTAGCGGCCCGCTACGGCTTGCGCACCGCGCTGGAGAACGTCACGTCCGCGAACGCTTCGGCGAGTTCGTCGTTCGGATAGACGAACCCGTTCGCCTCGTGCAGCTCCTTGGTGGTGTGCGAAGAGGTCTGCCAGCCGGCGCCGGTCAGGTGGTCCAGGATGTGGCTGCGCTCGGCGTGATAGACGAGGTCGTTGAAGTCGATCTCGAAGCCGAGTTCGGCCATCCGGTCATGGTGTGCGCGCCAGCGCTCATCCTGGAAGATCCTGGTGTCCGGCACGAACTCGAAGGCCAGCCGGCTGCCCGGCGCGCTCAGAGCGGTGATGTTGTCGAATAACGCATCCTGGGCGTCGTCGGGCAGGTACACCAACAGGCCCTCGGCGCTCCACGCGGACGGGGCATCGGCATCGAAACCGGCCTCCCGCAGCGCCGTCGCCCAGTCGTCACGCAGGTCGATGGCGACGGTCCGGCGCTCGGCGGTCGGCTCGGCGCCCAGGTCGCTCAGCGTCAGCGTCTTGAACTCGATCACTTCGGGCATGTCGACCTCGTACACGACGGTGCCGGCTGGCCACGGCAGGCGGTAGGCACGCGCATCGAGGCCCGACGCGAGAATGACCACCTGCTTGATCCCGCTGCGGGTGGCCCCCAGGAAGAACTCGTCGTAGAACCGGGTCCGGCAGGCCATGCCCCGCGCCATCCGCTGCGGATCGAACTCGGAGTCGTCCTCCACCGGAATCTGGCCATTCACCAGGCGGGTGTAGACGTCGATTCCCACCGCACGCACCAGCGGCGCGGCGAAGGGATCGTCGATCAGCGCGTATTGCGGGTCGGAAGCCAACGCCCGCTGGGCGGCGACCATGGTTGCCGTCGCACCGACACTCGTCGCAAGGTCCCAGCGATCCCGATCGGTACGCACCATTGCACTCCCTCGCCCTCAGAAATATAGATAACCTAGTTACTATCACAGAACCACCAATGATTCTGCGGGCTACTCTGCGGGTGTGACCGACTTCGCACAGCGAACCATCGACCTCGCCCGCCGAAATGTCGCCGAAGGCGGTCGGCCGTTCGCAACGGTCATCGTCAGAGACGGCGAGGTTCTCGCCGAAAGCGCTAACCAGGTGGCGCAGACCAACGATCCGACCGCCCACGCCGAGATCCTCGCGATCCGCGCCGCATGCACCAAGCTGGGCACCGAACACCTCGTCGGTACGACCATTTATGTGCTGGCCCATCCGTGCCCGATGTGCCTGGGATCGCTCTACTACTGCTCCCCCGACGAGGTCGTGTTCCTGACGTCACGGGAGGCCTACGAGCCCTATTACGTCGACGACCGCAAGTATTTCGAGCTCGCCACCTTCTACGACGAGTTCGCCAAGGACTGGCGGGACCGTCGGCTGCCGATCCGGGAGGAGTCCCGCCCGGACGTCCAAGAGGCCGCCGTGGACGTCTACCGGACGTGGCAGCAGCGCAACGGCGGGCAGCGACAGGCGACCACCGTTCCGCGCTGACCGGCTCCGGGCTTGACGCCCCGGCGTCATCCAGATCTATTATCTACGTATGCACGCAGATAATAGATCTGGACGGTTGCCGGACGACCAGGTTGGTCTGGTGGTCGAGGTCTTCCGCATGCTCGCCGATGCCACCCGCGTGCAGGTGTTGTGGTCGCTGGCCAAGCATGAGATGTCGGTCAACGAGCTCGCCGAACACGTGGGCAAACCGGCACCGTCGGTCTCCCAGCACCTGGCGAAGTTGCGCATGGCGCGCCTGGTGCGCACCCGCCGCGACGGCACCACGATCTTCTACAGCCTGGAGAACGACCACGTGCGCCAGCTCGTCATCGATGCCGTCTACAACGCCGAGCACGCCGGCCCCGGAGTGCCAGGGCACCACCGCGGCGACGACGACATCAAGGCGCTCAAAAGAGAAGCAGCCCAATAGCTTTCACAGTAAGGAGAAAGAAAATGTCAGAACACAGCCACGATGAGGCCCACGCGCACGAGCACCAGCACGGCGACGTGCACCACAGCCACGCGCACACCACGCATGATCACGAGCACGTGGCACACGAGCACAGCCACTCACACAGCGACGGCACCGAACACACTCACGAGCACGTGCACCAGTCGGGCCTCGAAGAGGTGCACAGCCACACCCACTGAGCCCTCATACCACCGGGCAGTAGTGCTTCGGATCGCCGCGCTCGTCCAGCGGAGGCAGGTTGCGGGCCGGCGTCTGCGGCAGCGGCGCGTCGGCCGGAATGCGCCCCGACGCACGGTCGAGACCGGCTCGCGCCCGCGGGTGCTTGCGGTATCTGGGCGGCACGAACGCGAAGACCGCCCGCACCACGCCACCAAAGCGGCGGTGCAGCCATTCGTCACGGCGCGACCACCGGTAACCCAATCGTTCGCGGACAGCTGGGTGATACAGACCGACGGTCAGCCAGAGGAAGAACGGCGCGGACAGCTTCGTCAGGCCCGCCCACAACCAATCCGGAAGCCATGGCGCGATCGGCGGCTTGCCGTACTTCGTCAAGTCCAGGACGACCCGCGTCGCAAAGTTGTCCTCCAACACGTTGCGGCACATGTGGTCCCAGTAGTCCTGGAACTCCTCCCAGGATTTCGGCACCGGCCGCATGCTCATGCCGTACATCCGGTACCACTGGACGTGCTCGTCGAACAGTTGGCGCTTCTCCGCTTCGGTCAGGCCGCCACAGAACCATTCAGCCACGTGGAGCGTGCCGACGAAGAACGTCGAGTGGGCCCAGTAGAAGACGTCGGGGTTCAGCGCGTGGTAGCGCCGCCCCTGATCGTCGACACCCTTGATGTCGACGTGGTAGTCGCGCACCTCGGCACCCGTGATCGGAGCGCGGTCACCGTCGAAGACGACGCCGCCGATGGGATACAGCGACCGCATCACCCGCGGCAAGGGCTCCCGCAAGAACGTCGAGTGGTCCTTGACGGCGGCGCCCAACTGGGGATGCATGTTCTGCATGGACCCGGCGAACGGACCCTGCAGCATGCCGCGCCAATCGCCGAAGTATTTCCAGGTCAGGGAATCCGGTCCCAGCGGCACCGGCGGCGCCTCGTAGCCGGAGCCGGAGACCGGGCACCCCGTGGCTACGCCGGGATCCACCTCCGGCGTGGCGGAATCCGCTCCGTCAGCGCTGGTCACCGGGCAGGCCGCAGAAGTATCTTGAGTCACTGGCGTCTTTCTTCAGGTGTCAGGAAAATCTGACTACGCGCGTTGTCAGAATCGATTCTAGGAGCGAAGTGCAGGCAGGTCAACGACGGGGCCGTTGGTCGGGCGTACCCCTGGAAGACCGGAACGCGTTGCGCCGCGACACCTTGGTCGCCGCCGGCGTCCAACTGCTGGGCAGCGAAGGCGGACCCGCACTCACGGTGCGCGCGGTCTGCCGCCAGGCGAACCTGACCGAGCGGTACTTCTACGAAAGCTTCGACGACCGCGACCACTTCGTTCGCGCGGTCTACGACGATGTCTGTACCCGAGCGATGGCGACGCTGACGTCGGCCAAAACTCCCCGGGAGGCCGTCGAGCAGTTCGTGGCGCTGATGGTTGACGACCCGGTACGCGGGCGCGTGCTCTTGCTGGCGCCGGCCGTGGAGCCGGTGCTGACGCGCTCCGGGGCGGAGTGGATGCCCAATTTCATCGAGCTGCTGCAACGCAAGCTGTCCCGGATCGCCGACGCGGTGACCCAGAAACTGGTCGCGACAAGCTTGGTCGGCGCACTGACCGCGTTGTTCACGGCGTACCTGAACGGCCAGCTGGGCTCCACCCGTCAGCAGTTCATCGACTACTGCGTCGAGATGTTGCTGGGCACCGCCGCGATCTACGTCGGACACGGCACGTCCGAGATCACCGTCGCGTCGGCGCAGCACGATTAGCCGCGCGCGGCCTCGGGCATTCCTGCAGAGGTAGCCCGTCAATCTTGACCGCACCGTGATGCGCCACACCGTAGGCAAACTTGAATGCTACTGACGGACACAGATATATTGACTGCAACCAACAGACACAGATAACTGGAGTTGCCATGTCAGGCGAGCTGACCAATCTGCAGCTGCTACAGGAACTCGAGCCAGTCGTCGAGAAGTACCTGAACCGGCACGAGAGCATGCACAAGGACTGGAACCCGCACGACTACATCCCGTGGTCGGATGGGAAGAACTTCTACGCGCTCGGTGGACAGGACTGGGAGCCCGGACAATCCAAACTGTCCGACATCGCCCAGGTGGCGATGGTGCAGAACCTGATGACCGAAGACAATCTGCCCTCGTACCACCGCGAGATCACGATGAACTTCGGCCTGGACGGCCCGTGGGGCCAGTGGGTCAACCGGTGGACCGCCGAGGAGAACCGGCACGGGATCGCGCTGCGCGACTACCTGGTGGTGACCCGCGCCGTCGACCCCTATGAGCTGGAGAAGCTGCGCATGGAGGTGGTGAACCGCGGCTTCAGCCCGGGCCAGAACCACCAGGTGCGCGACGACCTGTTCGCCGAGAGCCTGTTCGACTCGGTGATCTACGTCACCTTCCAGGAGCTGGCCACCCGCATCTCACACCGCAACACCGGCAAGGCCTGCGAGGAGCCGATCGCCGACCAGATGCTGGCCAAGATCTCGGCCGACGAGAACCTGCACATGATCTTCTACCGGGATGTCAGCGAAGCCGGGTTCGAGGTCGCACCCAACCAGGCGATGAAGTCGCTGCACAAGATCCTGCGCAACTTCCAGATGCCCGGTTTCCAGGTGCCCGAGTTCCGCCGCAAGGCGGTGCTCATCGCGGTGGGCGGGGTCTACGACCCGCGCATCCACCTCGACGACGTCGTGCTGCCGGTGCTGAAGAAATGGCGCATCTTCGAGCGCGAGGACTTCACCGGCGAAGCCGCCGCACTGCGCGACGACCTCGGCGTGCTGGTCAAGGAACTTGAGGCGTCCTGCGACAAATTCGAGCAGTCCAAGCAGCGCCAGCTCGACCGCGAGGCTCGCACCGGTAAGCGGACCACCGCGTTCGAACTGCACCAGACCGCGGGCAAGCTGACGATGAGCGGGCGGTAGCGCCCTTTGCGCATCGGCACCATCGAGCTGGCCAGCCCTGTCGTGCTGGCGCCTATGGCCGGGGTGACGAACGTCGCGTTCCGGACGCTGTGCCGTGAGCTGGAGCAGTCGAAGGCAGGAACGGTCAGCGGACTGTACGTCTGCGAAATGGTGACCGCGCGGGCTCTCGTCGAGCGCCATCCGGTCACCATGCACATGACGACGTTCGCCCCGGATGAATCGCCGCGGTCGCTGCAGCTCTACACGGTTGACCCGGACACCACCTTCGCCGCGGCCAAGATGATCGCCGACGAGGGGCTGGCCGACCACATCGACATGAACTTCGGCTGTCCGGTCCCGAAGGTGACCAGGCGCGGCGGTGGCGCGGCGTTGCCCTACAAGCGGCGGCTGTTCGGCCAGATCGTCGCCGCCGCAGTACGCGGCACTGCCGGAACGGACATCCCGGTGACCGTCAAGTTCCGCATCGGCATCGACGACGAGCATCACACCCACCTGGATGCGGGACGCATCGCGGAATCCGAGGGCGCGGCAGCCGTCGCCCTGCACGCCCGCACGGCCGCGCAGCGATACTCCGGCACCGCCGACTGGGATCAGATAGCTCTGCTCAAGCAGCAGGTGCGCACCATTCCGGTGCTCGGCAATGGCGATATCTACGACGCCAGCGACGCGCTGGCGATGATGGCCAGCACCGGGTGCGACGGCGTGGTCATCGGCCGCGGTTGCCTGGGCCGGCCCTGGCTTTTCGCCGAGTTGTCGGCCGCCTTCACCGGCCGGCCGGCCCCGACGCCGCCGACCCTCGGCGAGGTCGCCGACATCATCCGACGGCACGGCGCGCTACTGGCCGACCATTTCGGCGAAGACAAAGGCATGCGTGACATTCGCAAGCACGTCGCCTGGTACCTGCACGGCTTCCCGGCCGGATCCGACCTGCGACGAGCATTAGCGCTGGTCAAGACGCTAAATGAACTCGACGAACTGCTCACCCGGCTCGACGGCGAGGTCCCCTTCCCGGAGGCCGGCAACGGCCCGCGCGGACGCCAGGGCTCTCCCGCCCGGGTGTTGCTGCCCGACGGCTGGCTTACCGATCCCGACGACTGCCGGGTACCGGAGGGCGCTGACGTCATGCACTCCGGCGGCTGATCCGCAAGGGAGGGTGGCTGAACCGAGACACTCTCGAAATCGCGTCTCAGCCGAGAAATCAGTACGATGTGAGCCTTAATGCAATTCCGCGGCGCCCGATACGGCGGTGCTGCGATTACGTGTGCGCGTAGTGCCCGAACAACCACCCCATCGGTGGGGACGTCCGCATAGTGACTTTCGGAGGCCGATAGGACATGAGTGACGGCGAGAAAAACGCCACTCCTGGCCATCGGCGCGCGCCAAACGCCGGTGATCCTGACTTCCTTACCGCAATCGAGCAGCCTTTGCCAGGCGCCGCGCCGTGGGAGCGCTTCTCCGCCTCGCCAACCGACGACGAACTGAGCAAGTGGTCGGCCGGCACCCCCGCCAAAGCTGAGACCCGCGCCGACGAGCCTGAAAGTGCACAGACCGGCAGCCACAACGACGGCGTCCTGAGCGTCGCGGACCTGATCGCCAAACTCGGCGCAACCCTCCCGGACCGTCCCACGCACCATCATGTGGCCGAGGAACCAGAGGCCGAAGGACCAGAGGCCGACCACCAGCCTCAGATCGACGAGGAACCGGAGTTCGCCGGCCGCGACGACCTGCTGGACACCCAGGTCATCCCGACCCCGGCCTACTCGCTTCAGCTGCTCTCCGAAATCCCCGACCTCGGGGCGACCAACTACCCGGAGGACGGAGGGGCCGAGAAGGCACCGCGCCGTAAGCGCCGCCGCACTTCCTCCCCGGCCCGTGACTCGACCGACGCGCACCCGAAGACGAGGTCCCGCCGGCGGCCGATCCTGATCGCGGGCCGTTCCATGGTGGCGGTTTTCGCACTGCTGTCCCTGGTTCTCACGGGCGGCGCCTGGCATTGGAGCTCGTCGAAGAACAATCAGCTGAACACCGTCAGCGCGCTGGATCCGGGGTCATCCGACATCGTCGACCCGAATGCGCAGTACGGCGACGAGAACTTCCTCATCGTCGGGATGGACTCGCGGCTGGGAGCCAACGCCAATGTCGGAGCCGGCGACACCGAGGACGCCGGGGGTGCCCGGTCGGACACGGTGATGCTGGTCAACATTCCGGCCAACCGCAAACGGGTCGTCGCGGTGTCGTTCCCCCGCGACCTGGCCATCACGCCCATCCAGTGCGAGGCCTGGAATCCCGAGGACGGCAAGTACGGGCCCATCTATGACCCGAAAACCGGCAAGACGGGCCCCCGGATGGTCTACACCGAAACGAAGCTGAACTCGGCGTTCTCCTTCGGCGGCCCCAAATGCCTGGTGAAGGTCATCCAGAAGTTGTCCGGTTTGAGCGTCAACCGGTTCATCGCCATCGATTTCGTCGGCTTCGGGCGCATGGTCGAGGCGCTTGGCGGAGTCGAGGTGTGCACCACCACGCCGCTGAAGGACTACGAACTGGGCACGGTCCTCGCCCATGCCGGACGCCAGGTCATCGACGGACCCACCGCGCTGAACTATGTGCGCGCCCGGCAGGTCACCACTGAGAGCAACGGCGACTACGGTCGCATCAAGCGGCAGCAGCTGTTCCTGTCCTCGCTGCTGCGGACGATGATCTCCGAGGACACGTTGATGAACCTCAACAAGCTCAACAACGTCGTCAATATGTTCATCGGCAACAGCTACGTCGACAACGTCAAGACCAAAGACCTGGTGGAACTCGGCCGCTCGCTGCAGCACATGGCGGCCGGGCACGTCACGTTCGTGACCGTGCCCACCGGCATCACCGACCAGGACGGCAACGAGCCGCCGCGGACCGCGGACATGAAGGCGCTGTTCACCGCCATCATCAACGACGACCCGTTGCCCAAGGAGAACGACCAGAACGCCCAAAGTCTGGGCAGCTCGCAGACGTCCGGGACCGGCCCCAGCGCCACCAAGAAGCCGGCGCAGCCGGAAGCAGCCCCGGCCCCTGACATGCACCGCGAGCAGGTGACGACGACCTCGCCGCAGGAGGTCACCGTCCAGGTGTCAAACGGCACCGGCACCGAGGGTCTGGCCGCCGCCGCCGCGAGCCAACTCAAGCGCAACGGGTTCAACGTGATGACGCCGGACGACTACCCCAGTTCGCTGAAGACGACGACGGTATTCTTCTCCCCCGGCAACGAGCAGGCCGCCGCCACAGTGGCCGCGGCATTCGGCAATTCAAAGGTCGAGCGGGTCACCGGAATCGGGTCGGTGGTCCAGGTGGTGCTCGGCCCGGACTTCAGCGCCGTGAGCACCCCGCCGCCCAGCGGCTCCTCGGTGAGCATGCAGATCAGCCGGAACACCAGCAGCCCGCCGACCCGGCTGCCGGAGGACCTGACGGTCACCAACGCGGCAGACACCACCTGCGAGTAGCGCACCGGCGTTCGGGAACAGTACGTGCCGCTGCACGCCATTAGCCGTGTGCAGAACGTAGGCTTTACACATGAGAACCGCCTACCATGAGCAGCTCGCTGAGTTATCCGAGCGACTCGGCGAGATGTGCGGGCTGGCCGGGATTGCAATGGAGCGGGCTACTCAAGCCTTGTTGCAGGCCGATCTGGTGCTGGCCGAGCAGGTCATCACCGACCACGAGAGAATTTCAGCGCTCAGCGCACAGGCGGAGGAGAGCGCCTTCGTACTGCTCGCTCTACAGGCGCCGGTGGCCGGCGACCTGAGGTCGATTGTCAGTGCGATTCAGATCGTCGCCGACATCGATCGGATGGGCGCGCTGGCACTGCACGTCGCCAAGATCGCCCGCCGGCGGCACCCCCAGCACGCGCTGCCCGAGGAAGTCAACGGTTATTTCGCCGAAATGGGAAGCATCGCAGTCGAATTGGGCAACAGCGCGCGAGAGGTACTGCAGACTCGCGACCCTGAGAAGGCGGCGCGAATCCGCGAAGAAGACGACGCGATGGACGACCTGCACCGGCACCTGTTCAGCGTGCTGATGGACCGCGAATGGAAGTACGGGGTGGCGGCCGCGGTGGACGTGACGCTGCTGGGGCGGTTCTACGAACGCTTCGCCGACCATGCCGTCGAGGTGGCGCGACGGGTCATCTTCCAAGCCACCGGCAAATTCGTCGAGGGTGAAGCGACCCACAGCTCGCACTGACGACGGGCCAGCTGATTGCCGGGCCCAGCCTGGCGTGCGGACCCCTTAACCGAATCGGCCGGAGATGTAGTCCTCAGTGGATTTCTGGCTGGGGTTGGAGAAGATCTTCTCGGTGTCGTCGATCTCGATCAGGCGCCCGGGCTTGCCGACGGCCTCCAAGTTGAAGAACGCCGTCTGATCGCTCACCCGCGCCGCCTGCTGCATGTTGTGCGTGACGATGACGATGGTGTACTCCTGCTTCAATTCGCTGATCAGCTCTTCGATCGCCATCGTCGAAATGGGATCCAGCGCCGAGCAGGGCTCGTCCATCAACAGCACGTCGGGCTGCACCGCGATGGCACGGGCGATACACAATCGCTGCTGCTGACCACCGGACAGGCCGCCGCCGGGCTTGTCCAACCGGTCCTTGACTTCGTCCCACAGATTAGCGCCGCGCAGCGAGTGCTCGGTGGTCTCGTCGAGCACCTTGCGGTTGCGGATCCCCTGCAGCTTCAGCCCGGCCACCACGTTGTCGCGAATCGACATGGCGGGGAACGGGTTCGGCCGCTGGAACACCATGCCGATGGCTCTGCGCACGCCGACCGGGTCAATGCGACTGCCGTAGATGTCCTCGTCGTCGAGCAGCACGCTGCCTTCGACCCGGGCCCCCGGAAGCACCTCGTGCATCCGGTTCAGGGTGCGCAGCACGGTGGTCTTGCCGCAGCCGGACGGGCCGATGAAGGCGGTCACGCTGCGCGGCAGCACCGACAGCGACACATCGGCGACCGCATGGAACGACCCGTAGTAGATGTTGACCTCTTTGAGGTCCAACCGTTTGGCCAACTGAATACAGCTCCTGGTTACGTCTTTTTTGGTGTGAAGATCTTCGCGACCACCCTGGCCCCGATATTGATGATGGCAATCAGCAAGATCAGGGTAAGCGCGGCGCCCCACATCCGCTCCGTCGGAACGGGGTTGGCACCGGCTCCGGCGGTCGTCTGGTCATACATCATGCCGGGCAACGACCCCATGAACCCAGTGAACATGTCGAAGTTCATAGCCCGCGAATAGCCGACCAGGATGAGCAGCGGCGAGGTCTCGCCCAGCACCCGGGCCAGCGCCAGCAGGATCCCGGTCAAGATCCCGGACAAGCCGGTCGGTAGCACCACCCTGGCGATGGTCTTCCACTTCGGTATCCCGAGCGCATAGCTGGCCTCCCTGAGGTCCATCGGCACGATCCGCAGCATCTCCTCGGTCGCCCGCGCGATCACCGGCAGCATCATCAGGACCAGCGCCAGCGACACTGCGAACTGGGAACGGGGCAGACCCAACGCCGCAACCCACACCGCATAGATGAACAACGCGGCAACGATCGAGGGCACTCCCGCCAAGATATCCACCGTGAATGTGACCAACCGGGCCAGTCGGCCGTGACCGCCGTATTCCACCAGATAGATGCCGACCAGCACCCCGATCGGGACGGAGATCGCCGCGCACGCCAATCCCAGCAGCAAGGTGCCGATGATGGCGTGGTACGCACCGCCGCCGGAAGCCAGCGCTGTCGTTCCCGCCTGCGAGTGCGTCCACCACGCACTCGACGTCAGCGCCTGGTATCCGTGGATCACCACCGAACACAGCAACCAGAGCAGCGGCGCCAGCGCGATCAGCATCGCCAGGGTCACCAGGATCGTGGCGACGGTGTTGGCGGCGCGACGGCGACGGCCGCGACCGGCGAGCGTCCGCCACTTCAGTGGGCGGTCCAGCATCGAGGTCATGACCGCGCCCTTGCGGCTCGGGTGCCGGCCACCGACGCCCGCGCCAGGGCGTTGGCCACGAACGTGAACAGGAATAGCACCAGCCCCGCGGCCAGGTAGGCGCCCGCCTTGTAGGGATTGTCGAACTCGGGCGCGGCGGCGGCGATCTTGGTGGCGAAGGTGGATCCGCCGTCGAACAGCGACCACGAGAACGCAGTCTGCGTGCCGCGCAGGATGATCAGCAGCGCGACCGTCTCGCCCAGCGCCTGCCCCAGCCCCAGGATCGATCCGCTGATGAACCCGGAGCGCCCGAACGGCAATATCGTCGTCGTGACCACTTCCCAGCGGGTCGCGCCCAAGGCGAGCGCGGCTTCGATCTCGTCCTGCGGGGTCTGGACGAACACTTCCCGGGTGACCGCGGTGATGATCGGCAGGATCATCACCGCCAGAACGATTCCGGCGGTGAAGATGGTGCCGCCACCAGCCACCGACGCATTCCCGCTGGCGAACAGGAACACATGCCCGAGGTGGACGTTGAGCCAGACAGCCAGGGGCCGCAACTGCGGCGCCAGGACATAGAGCCCCCAGACGCCGTAGATGATCGAGGGCACCGCTGCCAGCAGGTCGACGGTGTACGACAGCGGCGCGGCCAGCCTGCGCGGCGCGTACTGGGTGATATAGATCGCCACGCCCAGTGCCACCGGCATCGCCAGGGCAAGGGCGAACAGCGACACGAAGACCGTCACCTGCAGCTGTTTGAGGATCCCGAAGTGCATCGCTGAGGGATCTGTGGTGACCCAGTTCCCCCCGTAGGTGAAGAAGTTCTCCCGATTCCGAGCCAGCGCCGGCAGGGCGTGCCACAGCAGGAACCCCCCGACGCCGGCGATGACGGCCACGATCGACAGGGCTGCGGCCAGAGCGAGCCGGCGGAAGATCCGGTCGGCCAGCGGTGGCCTGCCGTAGCCCCACGGGCTGATCGGAATGATCGGCGGTTCGGGGAACGGCGCGGCGACGACTTCGCCCGAACCCGCATCGGCTGGGTTTGGCGTCGTCACTGGTGATCCCGTCGCTTCTCCGTGCGATTACTGCAGCGCGTCGATCGCGGTGATCAGGCGCTCCTTGACCTTATCGGGCAGCGGGACATACCCGGCGGAGGTGAGCGCGGTCTGCCCCTTGTCGACGGCTGTGGTGAGGAAGGCCTTCACCGCGGCGGCGGTCTGCGGGTCGTAGCCGGCCGAGCAGACGACCTCGTAGGTCGCCAGCACCAGCGGATACGACGTCGGCTCCTGGGTTGCGTACATCGAGCCCAGCTCCAGCACCAGATCGTTCCCACTGGCCGCGAAGGTGACGGCATTGACGGCGTTGCGCGCGGTTTCGTCGGTCAGCTCGACGACACCGTGGCCGGTATCGATCCGAGCAAACGGCACCCGGGCGCGATCGGCGAAACCCTTCTCGACGTACCCGATTGCCCCGGGCGTGGTGCGCACCGCCTCGACCACGCCGGCCGACCGCGGCGCACCCTCCCCCACGCCACCCTGGAACTCGGTGCCCACGCCACGGCTCCAGCTCTGCGGCGCCGCGGTGGTCAGGTACTTCTGGAAGTTGTCGGTGGTCCCGGAGGAGTCCTTGCGGTAGATCGGCGTGATCCTGGTCCTGGGAAGCGCCACCCCGGGATTGAGCGCCACCAGCATCGGGTCGTCCCACATGCGGATGCCGCCGCTGAAGATCTTGGCCAACGCGTCGGCGTCGACTGCCAGCTTCGGAATGCCCGGTAGGTTGTACACCAACGCGATCGGCCCGAACACCAGTGGCAGGTCCCATGCCGAACGTCCGTTGCACCGCTGGGCAGCGGGTCCGATCTGAGCGGCGACCAGCGGCGAATCCGATCCGGCGAAGTCGACGTGACCGGCGATGAACTGCTCGCGTCCGGCACCCGACCCAGTGGGGTTGTACGCCACCGACTTTCCTGGGCACAACTGGCCCCACACCTGGTTGAACAGCGCGATCGCGATCTGCTGCGCGGTCGAACCCTCGGCGGTCAGCGTGTTCTTGCCGCCGCACGAGCCGCCGCCGGAGACCCCGGGGCTTTGCGTGGCGGCTCCGCGGTTGTCGTCACTCCCGCATGCCGTCACGCCTGCCGTGCAGAGCACCATCGCCACAGCCGTCGCACCCAGTGCCGAGACGCGTTTCACCCACTGGAACATTGCCAACTAGCCCGGAAACTATGCTCCGCGCCAGAAGAAAAGGCGGACCTGCGGCGTCAGCCGGGGGCGTACGCGGTATCGACGCTGTACACGGCGAACCCGGTCTTCTCATAGGTCCGCACCGCGGCCGCGTTGTCGGACTCCACGTAGAGCATCGCGCTGGCGCCGGGCAATTCGGCCAGCCGCTGCGCCAGGAAAGCCAACCCGATCGACGTCAACAGCTGTCCGAGTCCGCCGCCTTGGGCCGCCGGGTCGACCCCCAGCACGTACACCTCGCCCAGACCGGCGGGGTCGGGATGCACTTTGGTCCAGTGGAAGCCCAACAGCTTGTCGTCGCGGTCGAATGCCAGGAACAGACCGTCCGGATCGAACCAGGGCTCGCCGCGTCGTTCCTCGATCTCGCGTTCGGTCCACCCTCCCTGCTCCGGGTGGTAGGAGAACGCAGCGTTGTTGACCCGCAGCAGTTCAGCGTCGTCGGACGGGCCGGCGTAGGTGCGGATTTGCAGCTGCCGATTCGATGGCACGGGTTCGGCAACGTCGCGTAGCGGCCGCCGCATCTGCAGCAGTTCGCGCACCACGACCAAACCCAGCGCCGACGCGGTCGCGCGGGCGGGTTCCAGCGTGCCGTGCGCCCAGAACCGGGTCTGCCCGCCCGTCTTGGCCAGCGCCTCACGGATGAGTGCGCTGCCGATGCCGGCGCGACGGGCTTGCGGCCGCACCACCAACTCCGACATTCCCGCCTCGTCGCGCGGCGGGGTGAGGTTGAGATAGCCCGTGCAGCCGCCTTCTGCATCAACAGCCACCAGATGCTCGGTGCGGTCGTGCGAAAGTTCCCGCAGCACCTGCTCACCAACCGGCGCCACACCATCGAATTGTGTTGCTGCCGTGATTATTTCGCGGATCTCCTGCTGCTCCTCACCGGTGAGGGCAGTGCGCCACTGCGGCGATGTCACTGACTGCGCGCCGGGTCGGCCAGTGGATCGATTTCGGTGTCGGATTCGTCGTCCTCAGATTCGCGGTCGGGCTCGGCGGCCGGGGCGCGTCCGCGCGCGGGCCGGACCGCCTTGTAGCCGACGTTGCGCACCGTGCCGATGAGCGCCTCATGCTCGGGCCCGAGTTTGGCGCGCAGCCGGCGGACGTGCACATCGACGGTCCGGGTGCCGCCGAAGAAGTCGTAGCCCCACACCTCGTGCAGCAGCTGGGCACGGGTGAACACCCGGCCCGCGTGCTGGGCCAGGTACTTGAGCAACTCGAATTCCTTGTAGGTGAGATCGAGCGGACGCCCGCGCAGTCGCGCGGTGTAGGTGCCCTCGTCGATCACCAGCTCACCCAGGCTCACCTTGCCGACGCTCTCCTGGTCGGCCAGACCGCCCCGGCGGCCCACCACGAGCCGCAGGCGCGCATCGATCTCGGCCGGCCCGGTGCTGGGCAGCAGGATCTCGTCCAGGCCCCAGTCGGCGCTGACGGCCACCAATCCGCCCTCGCTCACCACGGCCAGCACCGGCGCGGACCGCCCGGCCGTGCTCAGCAGCCGGCACAGGCCGCGTGCCGCCGACAGGTCATTGCGCGCATCGACGAGCACGGCGTCGGCGTTACCCGCCTCCAGCAACGAGGACGCCTCCGGCGGCGCCGTCCGCACGGTATGGGGCAGCAGGGACAACGAGGGTAGGACCGGGTCGGGATACAGCTCCGAGGTCAGCAGTAATAGCTCCAACACGCCCCTCCAGAGTCGTGGGCAAGGCCTCCCAGATTCATCGCGACATATGACGTTAGCGGCAAGATCATCTAACGATAACTTGCCACGTGGTATTCGGCCTGGCGACGAGCCCTTCTGAGATGCAACCGAGGGAAGTCGGACCGTTAGCCGATGCCCGCTCGACCAGCGCGCGGAGGCCGGTTGCCGCGAGACGACTGTGAGCAACCCAACACGGCGATGTCAGAATGTCCGCGTGCGTAAAGTCCTGGCCGCTGCCACCGCCGCGGCGATCGCCGTCGGCGTCATCGCACTCGGCGCGGTCGGTGTCGACTACGGCGCCAGCATCTACGCCGAATACCGGCTCTCGACGACGGTGCGCAGAGCCGCCGACCTGGGCTCCGACCCGTTCGTGGCCATCATCGCCTTCCCGTTCATCCCGCAGGCGATGCGCCACAACTACACACAGCTGGAGATCAAGGCGGGAGCCGTCGACCATGCAGCCGTCGGTAAAGCCACCCTCGAGGCCACCATGCACTCGGTCGACCTGACCGACGCGTCCTGGCTGATCAGGCCCGAGGCCAAGCTCCCGGTCGGCAAGCTGGAGAGCCGGATCATCATCGACTCGGTGCATCTGGGCCGCTATATGGGCATCACCGACCTGATGGTGGAGGCCCCACCCCAGGAATCCAACGACGCCACGGGCGGGACCACCGAGTCCGGGATATCGGGTAGCCACGGCCTCGTGTTCAGCGGCACCCCGCCGAAGTCGGCCGACTTCGAGCACCGGGTCAGCATCTCGGTTGATCTGTCGATCGCTCCCGATGACCCGGCAACGCTGGTGATCACCCCCACCGGCGTGCTCACCGGGCCCGACACCGAAGACCGCGCCGTTCCCGACGACAAACGCGACGCGGTACTCCGGGCGTTCGCCACCAGACTGCCCAATCAGAGGCTTCCGTTCGGGGTGGCGCCGAACACCGTCGGAGCCCGCGGTTCCGACGTCATCATCGAAGGCATTACCAGGGGAGTCACGGTCACGCTGGAAGGCTTCAAGCGGTCGTGACGCGGGCGACCGCCGCCCCTTCCGCCGCTGTTGGCTTGATCACTGTTTCATTGGGTAAGCTAACCGGCGTGTCAGCCCGCATCGAGCTTGTGCTCACCAAGCGCCGCACGGTTTCGCTGTGCCGCGTCGCGTGCTGTTGCTGTTGCTGTAGCTGCTGAGTAGCCGCGTCTTTCTGCGCAGGCTCGGAGCGGCCAGGTCCCTCACCGTGGCATGTCTTCCTTGCGCAACAGGCGTACCCAGGCGATCTCACCACGCTGCCCGTTAGTAGAAATCGAAAGGATCCCCCATGGCACGCTCCGACGTCCTGGTCTCCGCCGACTGGGCTGAGAGCAATCTGGATGCCGAAAATGTCGTCTTCGTCGAGGTGGACGAAGACACCAGCGCTTACGACGGCGGCCACATCGCCGGCGCGATCAAGCTGGACTGGCGAGACGACCTGCAGGACCCAGTCAAGCGCGACTTCGTCGACGCAGAGCAGTTCTCCAAGCTGCTGTCCGACCGCGGCATCTCCAACGACGACACCGTGATCCTGTACGGCGGCAACAACAACTGGTTCGCGGCTTACGCCTACTGGTACTTCAAGCTGTACGGCCACGACAAGGTGAAGCTGCTCGACGGCGGCCGCAAGAAGTGGGAACTCGACGGCCGCCCGATGTCCAGCGACGCGGTGAACCGGCCCGCCACCTCCTACACCGCGGCCGCACCGGACAACTCCATCCGTGCTTTCCGTGACGAGGTCATCGCGGCCATCGGCACCAAGAACCTGGTCGACGTGCGCTCCCCTGACGAGTACTCCGGCAAGATCCTGGCGCCCGCGCACCTGCCGCAGGAACAGAGCCAGCGACCCGGCCACGTCCCCACCGCCATCAATGTTCCGTGGAGCAAGGCCGCCAACGAGGACGGCACCTTCAAGTCCGACGAGGAGCTGGCCAAGCTGTACGCCGACGCCGGGCTGGACGGAACCAAGGAAACGATTGCCTACTGCCGGATCGGGGAACGTTCGTCGCACACCTGGTTCGTCCTGCAGGAATTGCTCGGCCACAAGAACGTGAAGAACTACGACGGCAGTTGGACGGAATACGGCTCCCTGGTGGGTGCCCCGATCGAGTTGGGAAACTGAGATGTGCACTGCACCGAAGCAAGGACTGACGTTGCCGGCCAGCGTTGACCTCGAAAAGGAAACCGTGATCACCGGCCGTGTCGTGGACGGTGACGGCCAGGCCGTCGGCGGGGCTTTCGTCCGTCTGCTGGACTCGTCCGACGAGTTCACCGCGGAGGTCGTGGCGTCGGCGACCGGTGACTTCCGGTTCTTCGCCGCACCCGGCTCGTGGACACTGCGGGCCTTGTCCCGGGTGGGCAACGGCGACGCGGTGGTGGCGCCCTCCGGTGCCGGCATTCACGAGGTGGACATCAAGGTCGCCTGACGGGCTCGCTGCGCTCTGGGCGGGTGACGAAGTCCAACTCGAATTCAGGCGTCGCCATCCACAGGGCAGGCTCAACGGCGAAGGTGATCGCATAGACTCGAGCACGTGGTGCTGTTCTTCGAGATCATGCTGGTCCTCGCGACTGTGGTCATCTCCTGGTTCGCGCTGTATGCGCTGTATCGGTTGATCACCGACGAGTCGTGACCTCCACCGAGGGTGAGGACGCCGCGGACGAACTGTCGCAGGCGGCGGAGCGGGCGAAACTGACCGCTACCCGGAATATCCCCGCGTACGACGACCTGCCGGTGCCTGCCGACACCGCGAACCTGCGGGAAGGCGCCAACCTCAACGACGCCTTGCTGGCGCTGCTGCCGCTGGTGGGCGTGTGGCGCGGCGAGGGCGAGGGTCGTGCTCACGACGGCGACTACCGGTTCGGCCAGCAGATCGTGGTCTCCCACGACGGCGGTGACTACCTGAACTGGGAAGCCCGGTCCTGGCGCCTCGACGACGCCGGTGAGTACCACCAGCCGGCGTTGCGTGAGACGGGCTTCTGGCGATTCGTCGCCGATCCGGACGACCCGAGCGAATCCCAGGCCATCGAGCTGCTGCTGGCGCACTCGGCTGGCTACGTCGAGCTGTTCTACGGCCGCCCGCGCAACCAGTCGTCGTGGGAACTCGTCACCGACGCGTTGGCCAGGAGCCGGTCCGGCGTGCTGGTCGGCGGCGCCAAACGGCTCTACGGCATCGTCGAGGGCGGCGATCTCGCCTACGTCGAAGAACGGGTGGACGCCGACGGCGGCCTGGTCCCGCATCTGTCGGCACGACTGTCCCGTTTCGTCGGCTGACACCCGGCTCGCACAGTAGCCGCGGCCGCGAACTTCTTGTTGCCTTCCCGCGCACTTGCGCGTGTACTGTTCGCGTCCTAGCAGGCCGCCGGAAGCGAGGTTCGATGGGCCAGAAGAGAATCGCCCCGCCCCCGGTGCGCTGGAGCATGTCCATCCTCGCCGTCCTGTTGATCGGGTACCTGGCGGCGGTGGCCTTTCAGCCCGCGATTCTCGACCTGCTGCCGTCCGGGCTGGCCTGGTTCGGCCGGCCGGGATCGATGTCGACGACCGCGATCGTGGTCGCCGTCCTGGTCACGGTGTGTGTAATGACCTTCCGGTCCAACACCAGCCACCGCCTGGTGGGGGTTTCGTTCACCGTGATTGCGGTGCTGATCACCATGAGCGCGATTCTCGGACTGAGCTCGTACTGGAACTGTCACGACGAGAACCATCCGGCGGTCTTCACCCCGCTGATGCTGACCGCCCAGCTGATCAAAGGCAGCAGCGGCGACTACTCGCTGGGCGGACACATCTGCCCCAGCCCGACACCGGTCGGTCTCGAATTGGCCCGAATGGCAGCGGTTTCGGCGATCTTCACCGGCCTGGGCGGTGTGGTGGTCGGAGTTTTCCGGTCTCAGGTCGACCGGCTGCGGGCCAACTTCGCCGATTCCGTCACCGCGATCGTGGGGGTCGACGACGACACCGAGTCGATGATCAGCGGCGTCGCCCGCACGCTGGACCGGCGCGGCACCCTGGTCGTCATCACCAGCGCCAACGACGACCGGGTGCAGCGGGTCCGCCGGATGGGCGCCCGTGTGGTGCTCGTCGACTTCAACACACCGGCCACGCTGGTGTCGCTGCGGTTGTGGCGCCACCTCAGCCGGCTCTATCTGATGGCGCCCGACCCGGCCATCAACCTGCTGTGGCTGGACCTGATCAGCCGCCGGCTCGCGGAAGTCGCCCACAAGAGGCGGCTGCCGCTGATCGTGCGCATCGACGACCCCTGGCTGGCCGAAGCCTGGCGTGCCCAGCAGTTCGGCGGATCCGACACCCGATGGGCGGCCGATGTGGTCGGCAAGTACGAGGTCACGGCGAGCCGGTTGTTGGACGGGATCATCGCGACCGGCCGCACCAAGCGTGTGTTCGTCTGCGGCACTTCACAATTGACGTTGGCGCTATGTGCGGACCTGACCCGTCGCGCGCTGGAACGTGACTTCTACACGCCCCCGGGTGCGGTGCCGCTGCCGTCGCTGACGCTGGTGGAACGCGACGCCGAGGAGTACCTGAAGGATCACGAGTTCTACCGTCAGCAAGCAGGATTCGCCTCCGACGGACCGTCGATCGACGCGGTGTCCGAGGGCCCGACGATCCCCACCATCCTGCGCCTGATCGGCGACACCGACCCCACGACCAGCGCCGTGATCCTGGTCGACACCCATACCGCGACCACCGGCACCAGGCTGGCCGCGCGCTTCCCGGAGATGCCGGTCTACACCTCGGATCTGAACACCAGCATCGCCGACGACTCCATCCAGGTGGTCGGCATGCTGCAGTCCTACTCCCTGGTGCTGGACAGCCGTGAAGGTCAGGTCCAGGATGCCTGGGAACGGGCCGCCCGGCTGATCCACGAACGGTACGTCGCCACCATCGATCCCAGTTGGCCGCGTGGCCCCGCCTCGGTGCCGTGGATCGAGCTCGACGAGTTCTACCGTGGCTCCAACAGGCGACAGGTACGCAACGCGTTGTGGATGGTCGAACAGGTCGCAGGGCACACCTGGAACACCTGGGGCAGCCCGCCGGCCCAACTGTCCGGGCGCGACATGGCCGACGCGCCGCCGCTGGAGCAACTCGCGCTGATGGGTTTCGACCGGTACTCGGCGCTGGCCATGGCGCAGGCCGAGCACGAGGACTGGTGCCGGTACTACCGCCGCAACGGCTGGAAGTACGGCACGCCCCGCGACGACTCCCGCAAGATCCACGACAAGCTGGTGGACTGGTCCACCGTCGAAAACAACCCGGACCTGCTCAGCGCTGCGGTGCGCAGCCTGGCGGCCACACTGTGGAGCCTGCGCCAACTCGGCTACCGGTCCCGCCCACTGTGGCGGACCTTCACACGGGTCGGGACGGTGTCCGCCGAGCAACGCACCGCACCCTGGACGTGGACGTCGGATTCCGGGCACACCATGCACGCCGACGCCGGCGACTGGGAGGTGCGCTCGGACGGCAAGACCTGGTCGGTGCGCGACGACATCTTCCACGCGACCTACGAATCCGCCGGCGACGGGCTCTGGCGCCGGAAAGGGCGAGTCCAGGCCCGTCCGGCACAACCGGGCGAGTCGATCAACACGCTGGAGGGCCCCACGAATGCGGCCGACGGCGACTGGGTGGTGCGAGGATCCGAAGGCGAGCAGTGGCCGGTGCCGGGCCATGAATTCACGCAGCGCTACGCCGAGTTCCACCCCCCGGACGAGGCGCATGTCCCCGCCGCCGACTGATCGCCGCGGCACGCCGCAGCTGGTTTGCCAGAGCCGATTGCTGCGGCCAGTACCATGCGCTACCGTCGCATGACGGTTTCGCCGTATCAGCTTCCCCCTGCCCTCAATTGAGGAGACTTCCGTGGCCATATTCATCAGCTATTCGAGCCAGGACAGGACGTCGCTGGATGCGCTGACGACCGCGTTGAAGCGCGCTCAGCAAAAGGTGTGGTTCGACCAGGAACTCGGTGGTGGGGACGCCTGGTGGAACGCGATCCTGGAGCAGATCCGCTCCTGTGATGTGTTCATCGTCGCGCTGTCCAACAACTGGCTGCAGTCCAAGCCGAGCCAGGCCGAGCTGCGCTACGCCCAGGCTCTCAATCGCCCGATCCTGCCCGTCCAGGTGGGCCCCGTCGACAGCGTCCGGGTCAATCCCGTCTCGACGCTGCAGATCATCGACTACCAGAACCCCACGGTGGACGCCGGCATCCAGCTGGTCACCGCGATCCACGCCATGATCCAGAAGGCCGCCCCGCTTCCGTCGCCGCTGCCCGAAGAGCCGCCGGTGCCGTTCGGCTACATCATGCGGCTGGGCAACACCCTGTCGGAGAAAGAGCTGACTCCTCAGACGCAGTTGCAGCTGCTGGTGGAGCTGCGATCGGGGCTCGACGAGGACGGCGACGACCCCAGCGCGCGCAGCGACATCGCACAGCTGCTGCGGATGCTGCGCATGCGCCACGACGTCACCTACCGCACCCGGACCGAAATCGACAATGTGCTGGCCGAGATCGAGGCCAAGGACGGTGGCCCAGGAGAAGCGCCGCCAGCCAAGGAACCGGCGGCAAAGGCCCCGGAGGCGGCCGCCGCTGTCGCTCCTGCGGCCGCACCGCAGCCCCGCCCCGCCGCCGGTCAGGCGGTCTCTGCGGCCGGCACCGGCAGCGGGCAGTCGAGCAAGAAGCTGCTCATCATCGGCGGCGCGGCGCTGGCCGCTGTGGTGGCGATCGTGTTGATCGTGGTGTTCGCCACCGGCGGCGGAAACAGCCGCAAGCCGGCGGCGTCGAAGCCGAGTGGGGAATCCAACGGTGTGTCCAACGGGGTTGCCGCTCCGGCCGAAACCGAGTCCGTCCTGCTTGGCGCCGCCGACATCGGGAACGTGCTGGGCGACCCCAACATGAAGGAAAGCGCCCGCAGCGACCAGCTGCGGGCGCCGCAGGGCACGTTGTCCGATCCGGAATGTCTGTCGGCGTTCGAACCGTTCCAGGAGTCGGTGTACCGGCCGCACGACCCGACCGCGATCCACAGCCAGGTCGTTCAGTCCTCCGGTGACGCCCACCGGGTGGTCGAGGCGGTCGCGAAGTTCCCCTCGGCGGAGAAGGCTCGCGCATTCGTCGAGTCGTCCGCCGGGAAGTGGCGGGCGTGCGCCAACAAGACCGTCACGTTCACCGGCCCGAGCAAGAGCACCGAGTGGAGCTTCGGCGAAGTCAACGGCGCCGCGCCGAAGATCACGATGACGCGTGCGGAGACCGACAACAACAGCCGCACCTGCCAGCATGCCCTCAGCGCGGCGGGCGACCTGGTCATCGAGGTTCAGGCGTGCGGAAACGACATCACCGACGGCGGCGCCAAACTCGCCGATCAGATCGCGGCGAGGGCGAACAAGTAGCAACCCCGGGAAGCGGGCGCAAAAAGGCGGCGAAAATGGAGCGGCCCCCGAGCGACGCTCCGGTTGGACAGACCGGACGCTCGAGGGCCGGGTGGCTGCGGGAAATTCGCCAGCGCGCGTAAATCGCTGACTCTTCCGAGCCAATGCAGCTAGCGCGCAGCCACCTCACATGTCCATGAAGCTATCAATTTCGCGGACCACCTCCTCTCTTGTGTAAAGCCGACGCTACCGCGACTCCGGCCCGGCGACAACAGATTTAAGCGCTCAGCGATCAATGACGATCGCGGCGTCGACCAGCTCGGCGAAGGTATCGGCGAATGGGACCCTAGGTAGCAGGCGGCCATCGAGGGTGTGCACGCGCGCGGCCAGCGTCATGCTCGACACCAGCCAGATGCCCTGTGCCGCGACGAGATCGGCGGGTCGCAGCGCACGGTAGTCGCAGTCGTACCCGCGGTCGCGTGCCACTTCGAAGAGTGCCTGCTGGGTGGTACCCCGCAGGATCGGATACCACGGTGGCGGGGTGAGCAGGCAGGGGCGGCCGTCCTCGCCCTCCACAGCGATGACCACTGTGGAGCGGGGCCCTTCCAGGATGTAGCCGTCGGTGCTGACGAAGATGACGTCGCCCGCGCCCTGTCGGGCGGCATGGCGCAGGACGGCCATGTTCACGGCATACGACAGCGTCTTGGCGCCGGCCAGCAGCCAGGGCATGGTGTCGATGCCGCCCGCCGGCAATCCGCGATCGAGCGTGATCGCCGAAACACCGTCGCGCCGCACCGCGTTCACCCGATCCGGCACCGGGTTGACCATCACGTAGGTGGTCGACGCCGCCGGCGCGCTCTCCCGGCCGCGGCTGTACACCAGGCGCATCGCGGCCTCGTCGTCGGAGATGCTCAGCCACTGCCCGGTCGCCGCGTCGATCGCCCGCCGCCACCGGTCCAGGTCCGGTTCGGGCAGGTCCATCAACTTCGCCGACTGGGTCAGTCGCTGCAGGTGCGACTCGATCAGGCATGCCCTGCCCTCACGCACCAGCAGCGTCTCGAAGACTCCGTCGCCCCGCACCGCCGCCAGGTCGTCGGCATGCAGCAATGGGGTCCCCGAGTCGAGAACTTCGCCGTCCAGAGTGACGACCACACCCGTCATGGGGAGTGAGCCTAACCGCCCGCACCCTGGGCGAGCGTGCGGCTGGCTGCACGCTCGGCGCCGAGTGTGCGGCTGGCTTCACACTCGGCGGTTGGCGGGGATACGCCGCCGTAGAGTTGACACATGAACCCAGTCCCTGCCCCGGATCCCGGCCCCGACGCCGGTGCGATCTGGCATTACGGCGACCCACTCGGCGAGCAGCGGGCGAGTCAGACCGACGCCATTCTGGTGGACCGTTCGCACCGTGCCGTGATCACGCTGACCGGAGCCGATCGCCAAACCTGGCTGCACAGCATCTCCACGCAGCACGTCAGCGCGCTACCGGAGGGCGCCAGCGCAGCGAACCTCAGCCTGGACGGCCAGGGCCGGGTCGAGGATCACTGGCTGCAGACCGAGTTGGGTGGCACCACATACCTCGACACCGAACCGTGGCGCGGTGAACCGCTGCTGGCGTACCTGCGCAAGATGGTTTTCTGGTCGGACGTCACGGCGGCCGCCGCGGATCTGGCCGTGCTGTCCCTGATCGGGCCGCGGCTGGCGGAGCCGCCGATCCTGGCGGCGTTGGGGGTGGACGCCCTCCCACCCGAATGGTCAGCGGTGCCACTGCCGGCCGGTGGATTCCTGCGCCGGATGCCGAGCACCCCGAACGGTCCGATCGAGTTGGATCTGCTGGTACCGCGCGATTCGGCGGCCGACTGGCGGCAGCGACTGGCCCAGGCCGGGGTCCGTCCGGCCGGGGTGTGGGCCTACGAGGCCCACCGCGTGGCCGCCCTGCGCCCGCGGCTGGGCGTCGACACCGACGAGCGCACCATCCCGCACGAAGTGCGCTGGATCGGCGGGCCCGGCGAGGGCGCAGTGCATCTGGACAAGGGCTGCTACCGCGGCCAGGAGACGGTGGCTCGCGTGCACAACCTGGGCAAGCCGCCCCGGATGCTGGTGTTGCTGCACCTCGACGGTTCGGCAGAGCGGCCGTCCACCGGTGCCGCGGTGCTCGCCGGCGGCCGCGCGGTGGGACGGCTGGGAACGGTGGTCGAGCACGTGGACCTGGGACCGGTGGCACTGGCGCTGGTCAAGCGCGGCATCCCCGCCGACACACAATTGACGACGGGGGCCGACGGCGAGGTGGCCGCCGTGATCGACGCGGACTCGCTGCCACCGCTGAATGAGGTGGGCGCCGGCCGGCTGGCGGTGGATCGGCTACGCGGCGGCGCCCGATAGAGCGTCACGCGGCAGCGCCCGATAAGCAGCGCGCCCCAGCGCTCAATCACACTGTGACATCCGCCATGTGCGGCTGGGCAGGGCGCGCCCACCTTCGGCCGCGCGGCACGGTAAGCTGTCGTCAGGACAATAACGACACTAGAGATCGGAGCCGCCTACTCGTAGGCCGCTCCGTTATTTCGCGAGGGGGTCCCCCCATGGGCCGCGGCCGGGCTAAGGCAAAGCAGACCAAGGTTGCTCGAGAACTGAAATACAGCTCCCCGCAGACCGACTTCACGCGGCTTCAGCGCGAGTTGTCAGGGACGAGCACCAGCACCGATGACTCCGACAGCGTGGAGGGCGATTCATGGGACGACGAGGACACCTGGCGCCGCTGATCTGACGCAGGTGCCACTCGGCACCGCATCGCTTCAGAATCTCGGATGCTGCCCGACAAGCGTCGCGCGCGGGCCTTCCTTTCCACCCTTGCAAATGGTGCCCAGCACCCAGCAGTCCAAGTGCCGGGCGGTCAGAATGGCCAATGCGCGGTCGGTGTCTTCGGGTGCCACGACGGCGATCATCCCCACACCCATGTTGAAGGTCTTTTCCATCTCCGGCCGGGCCACACGGCCACGCTGCGCAATCATGGCGAAGACCGGTGCGGGGGTCCAGGTGCCCCGGTCCACCTCGGCGACCAGACCGTGCGGGATGACGCGTTCGAGGTTTCCGGCCAGCCCTCCGCCGGTGACGTGGCAGAAGGTGCGGACCTGGGTCTCGGCGGCCAGCGCCAGGCAGTCCTTGGCGTAGATGCGGGTGGGCTCCAGCAGCTCCTCGCCCAGCGTGCGGCCGAATTCCTCGACGTAGCCGGCCAGGTTCATCCGGTCGATCTCGAGTAGCACGGTCCGGGCGAGCGAGTACCCGTTGGAGTGCAGCCCCGAGGAGCCCATCCCGATGATGACGTCGCCGGGTTTGACGCGGTCCGGTCCCAGGACGTCGTCCGCCTCCACCACGCCGACCCCGGTCGCCGAGATGTCGTAGTGGTCGGGCTCCATCAGCCCGGGGTGCTCGGCGGTCTCGCCGCCCAGCAGCGCGCAGCCGGCACGCACGCAGCCTTCGGCGATACCACCCACGATCGCCGCAACTCGCTCCGGGACGGTGCGGCCGACCGCGATGTAGTCCTGCAGGAAGAGCGGTTCGGCACCGCAGACGACGAGGTCGTCGACGACCATCGCGACCAGGTCGAGGCCCACGGTGTCGTGCTTGTCCATCGCCTGGGCGACCGCCAGCTTGGTGCCGACGCCGTCGGTGGAGGCAGCGAGCACCGGTTCGCGGTAATCACCGCGTAAGGCGAACAACCCGGCGAAGCCGCCGAGCCCTCCGCGCACCTCGGGTCGGGTGGCCTTGGACGCCAGCGGCTTGAACAAGTCGACAGCGCGGTCACCGGCTTCTATGTCCACCCCGGCCGATGCGTAGGTGATGCCCTGGTTGCCCGCGCCGCGTTTGGCGCTCAGTTCGGGATCCGTCATCGCGATAAAGGCTACCGGTCGGCAGGCACCGCCGGTAACGGTTACCTACCCAGAGCCTGCGTCAGCGCCCTACCGGAACGTCCGGCGCGTCCTGGGCGGCGGCCAGGTCGCTCAGGCCGGCGCCGCGCGCGGCGTTGGCCAGCATGTGCTCGATGACGTTCTTGCCCAGCGCGCTCTCGCTGGGCAGTTCGATCGGATAAGTGCCGTCGAAGCAGGCCGTGCACAGCCGCGACGCGGGCTGCTCGGTGGCCGCGATCAGACCCCGCAGCGAGATGTAGCCGAGCGTGTCGGCATTGATGGCGTGCCGAACCGCTTCGAGCATCTCCCCTTCGTCCTCGACGGCGTTGGCGATCAGCTCGGCCGGGGACGGAAAGTCGATGCCGTAGAAGCAGGGCCACTTGACCGGCGGCGAGGCGATCCGGACGTGCACTTCCACGGCCCCGGCTTCGCGCAGCATGCGGACCAGGGCGCGCTGGGTGTTGCCGCGCACGATCGAGTCGTCGACCACGATGAGTCGCTTACCGCGGATCACCTCTTTGAGCGGGTTCAGCTTGAGCCGGATGCCGAGCTGACGGATCGTCTGCGACGGCTGGATGAAGGTGCGCCCGACGTAGGCGTTCTTCATCAGGCCCTGCCCGTACGGGATGCCGGATTCCTGCGCGTAGCCCACCGCGGCCGGCGTGCCGGACTCGGGCACGCCGATGACCAGGTCGGCGTCGACCGCGGACTCGCGCGCCAGCTGGCGGCCGATGTCCAGCCGGGCACCGTGGATCGACCGGCCTCCGATCGTGCTGTCCGGCCGGGCCAGGTAGACGTACTCGAAAATGCAGCCCTTGGGGGTCGGGTTGGCGAAGCGGGTGGAACGCACCCCGTCGGCGTCGATCGCCAGCAGTTCACCCGGCTCGATGTCCCGCACGAACGACGCGCCGACGATGTCGAGGGCAGCGGTTTCCGAGGCCACCACCCAGCCGCGATCCAGCCGTCCCAGAGACAGCGGCCGCACGCCGTGCGGGTCGCGGCAGGCGTACAGGGTGTTTTCGTCCATGAATGTCAGACAGAACGCGCCGCGCACGGTCGGCAGCAGTTCCAGCGCAGCCTGTTCCAGGCTGGAGTCGGCCGCTCCGTGAGCCAGCAGCGCACCAAGAATGTCGGAGTCGGTGGTCGCCGGGGCAGGTGCCCGCTTGGCGATCAAGCCCTCGTCGCGGGCGCGCGCCATCAGCTCGGCGGCGTTGACCAGATTTCCGTTGTGCCCCAACGCAACTCCGGTGCCCGCGGCGGTATTGCGGAACACCGGCTGGGCGTTCTCCCAGGTGGTGTCACCGGAGGTGGAGTAGCGGCAGTGCCCGATAGCGACGTGACCCTCCATGGCGGCCAGCGTCTGCTCGTCGAACACCTGACTGACCAGGCCGAGGTCTTTGAAAACCAGCACCTGGGATCCGTCGGCCACGGCGATGCCCGCGGCTTCCTGGCCGCGGTGCTGCAAGGCGTACAGGCCGTAGTAGGTGAGCTTGGCGACATCTTCACCCGGGGCCCAGACCCCGAATACACCACACTCTTCACGAGGCGAACTGAAATCTTCTTCGGGCTGCTGCGCGGTCACGGCGTGGCGGCTCCCTAGGGCGCGGTTAGTGACGTCTACGGAGTCTACGGGCACCGCGGGCGGCCTGCGCAATGCCGAACCGCGTGTTGCGGTGGACAAGATGGGCGTGTCGCCCGACAAACTCCAGGTCAGTAGAGGTCAAGGCGTTAAACGCAACAACGGCATCCAGTGTTCTATTTCACACGCACGTGACCCCGAAAGAGTCAGGGCGCCGCCGTTGGCTGCGTCGCCGAACCCCATCAGCCCCGTTGCCACCATCAGCCACGTGCGCGGATCGGTTTCCACCACATTGGGCGGCGTGCCGCGGGTGTGCCGGGGACCGGAAACGCATTGCACTGCGACGAACGGCGGTATCCGCACCTCCACGCTGGCACCGGGAGCCAGGTCGGCCAGGGTCCGGGCCGTGAGACGGACAGCGGCGGCGAGGGCGGCCCGCTCGGGCATCGGGTGGGTTTCGTCGCGCAGCCAGTCGGCGATCGCCGACACGGCCTGCCGTGTCTTTGCCGGATCGGCTTTCTGACGGGCGGCCATACCCTAGGGTCTCAGAATCATGGAGCGTCGTCGCTCGGGCGCGCGGCCACCGTACCGGACCATCGGCCTTGTCGCGCTGGTGGCGCTGACGCTTGTCCTGGGCGCGCTGTACTGGCAGTTCCGCGGGAACTTCACCCCGAAGACGAAGCTGACGATGGTAGCCCCCCGGGCGGGCCTGGTGATGGATCCGGGCGCGAAGGTCACCTACAACGGCGTGCAGATCGGCCGGGTGGGCGCCATCTCCGAGATCAGCCGCGACGGCGTCCCGGCAGCCCAGCTGGTCCTCGACATCTTCCCCAAGTACATCCCGCAGATTCCGGCCAACGTCGCCGCCGAGATCAAGGCGACCACCGTATTCGGCAACAAATACGTGTCGCTCAGCTCGCCGAAAGAACCGGCGCCGCAACATATCACGCCGTCGATCGTGATCGATGCGACGAAGGTGACCACCGAATTCAACACACTGTTCCAGACCCTGACCGCCATCGCCGAGAAGGTCGATCCGGTCAAGCTCAATCTGACGCTCAACGCGGCCGGCCTGGCACTGGCGGGGCTGGGCGACAAGTTCGGCACCTCACTGACCAACGGAAACGCGATCCTCGACGACCTGAACCCGCAATTGCCTGCGGCCCGCCTGGACGTGCAGCGCCTGGCGGCTCTGGGTGACATCTACGCCGACGCCGCACCGGAGCTGCTGGCGGCGCTCGACGCGGCGAGCATCACGGCACACACCGTCAGTCAGCAGCGCAACGATCTCGACGCCGCGCTGCTGGCCGCCGCCGGATTCGCCGACACCGCGACCCCGGTGTTCGAGCGCGCCGGGCCCTACCTGGCACGGGGAGCCGCCGACCTCATTCCCACGGCGCAGCTGCTCGACGAGTACAGCCCCGAGATCGTGTGCACGATACGCAACTACGACGAAGTGGCGCCCAGGATCCGCAATGCGCTCGGGTTCAACGGCTACGCACTCGGGGCAACCTCGGCGGGCGCCATCACGGGAGCACCGGGCCCGTACATCTACCCCGAGAACCTGCCCCGGACCAACACCAGGGGTGGCCCCGGCGGGAAACCGGGCTGCTGGCAGAAGATCACCAGGGACCTGTGGCCCGCTCCGTATCTGGTGATGGACGCAGGTTACGACCTGGCTCCCTACAACCATTTCGAGATCGGTTCACCGATGTTTCTCGACTATGTATGGGGCCGGCAGATCGGCGACTACACCATCAACCCCTGACGGCGACGTCGCACCGCCGGATCACGGGTTCGCCGATCCACATGACGTCAAGGTGAACTGACCGTTAAGTCCAGGTATCGGAACCAGACTAAATCGACTGTCCTGCAACAGTTATCACTCCGACGCGCGATCCCGGCACAAGTGTGGGATTCTGCGGATGTTGGGGTGACTTCGACCTGAGGTGGTGGTCCGGTGCCAAAAATTTTTTCCAGCGACGGCGACCGGTCCGTCCCCGGTTCGCCCGTTACGGTGAACCGTCGAGGCCGGATCGCGCGCGTGGAGGCCAGTCTCACACCGCATGAGGCACAGATCGAGGATCTGGTTTTTCTCCGAAAAACGTTGAACCGGAACGGTATTCCCTACCTTCTGGTCCGCGATCACAAGGATCGCCCGATCCTCGCCGTCGATATCCGGTTGCGCGCGGCCGTCGAACAGGCATTGGCGGTTGCCTGCGCCACCGAACCGATGTACGCGAAAAGTGTTGACGGACAGGTGCTTCTTGCGGGTGGCAGGCTGTCCACCTCGCCCGATCCGCGCGTCCTGCGGGTATACCGGCGCAGGATTGCGCCCGGCGGATTTCGCTACGGCCCGGCATTCGGTGTCGATCTGCAGTTCTGGTCGTTCGACGAGAACGCGATCGGATGCCCGGTGGAGAACTCACTGACCCGCAGGGTGCTCCCGCGCGACGAAATCACCCCCGCGACCGTCAAACTCCACGGCTATAAGTGGCCGACGCTGGAAGGCATGTTCACCCCGCACGCCGGCGACGTGACGTTCGACATCGACCTGGTCTTCTCCTGGGTCGACGGCAGTGACCCGGAGTTCCGCGCCCGGCGGGCCGCCCGGCTATCCGGACACGTGGTGGGTGAAGGCGACGATGCCGAGGCCCGCATCCGCCAGATCGACGAACTGAAATACGCACTGCGCTCGGTGAACATGTTCGCCCCATGGATCCGCCGCATCTTCATCGCGACGGATTCGGCGCCGCCGGCCTGGCTCGCCGAACACCCCAAGATCACCATTGTCCCTGCGATCGAACACTTTTCAGACCCGGCTGCGCTGCCGACCTACAATTCGCACGCGGTGGAGAGCCAGCTGCACCACATCGCCGACCTCAGCGAGCATTTCCTGTACTCCAATGACGACATGTTCTTCGGCCGCCCGCTGCGGCCCAGCATGTTCTTCTCCCCCGGCGGGGTCAGCAGGTTCATCGAAGCCGATACCCGAATCGGACTGGGCGCCAACCACCCCGGCCGCAGCGGCTTCGAGAACGCCGCCCGGGTGAACCGGCAATTGCTCGTGGAGCGGTTCGGGCAGCTCATCACCCGCCATCTCGAACACACCGCGGTGCCGCTGCGCAAGAGCATCCTGCTGGAGATGGAGCGCGAATTTCCCGACGAGTTCGCCCGCACGCAGGCCAGCGCATTTCGCTCCTACACCGACATCTCGGTGACGAATTCGTTTTACCACTACTACGCGTTGCTGACCGGTCGCGCTGTTCCGCAGGAGAAGGCCAGAGTCCGCTACGTGAACACGACCACCCGGGCGGGCCTGAGCCTGCTGCCCGAGCTGCGCAAGAATCGCCGGCACCACTTCTTCTGCCTCAACGACAGCAGCTTTCCCGAAGTCTCCGCCGCCGAACGCGCCGAACGGGTCATCGCCTTCCTGGAGCGGTATTTTCCGATTCCCGCACCCTGGGAGAAGGTTCCGGCCGGGGTCAGTCGCCCCGACCTTGCGGTGCCGTCGACGTCAGTGCCATCGGAGGGTGCCTGAAAAGCGAGTCGCGCCGGGACGGCTCGATGAAGATGCCGGCTTCGGCGATGTTGCGCTGCGCCTGGCCGGGGGAGACGAACGTGCCGACGGTGTTTCCGCCGCCCAGCGGGATGACCGAGTGCACAACGGTTTCCGGGTAGATGTGCACCAGGTTGCAGGCCTGCGCGCCGTCTCGGCCGCGGGTGCCGCCGACGGCGACGGTGAGGTCCTGGGTGTAGCAGGTGGCCGAGGCGACCGAGACCGGAATCCCGGCGAAGGTGGCATTCGTCGAGTAGTGCAGGTGCCCGGCCAGGATGGCGCGGACGTCGCTGCCCTTCAGCACCCGTCCCAGTGGGGCCTGGTCGCGCAGTTCCACCGTGACGGCCATGTCCAGCACGCTGGGAATCGGTGGGTGGTGCAGGGCCAGTATGGTGCCGTCGGGCGCCGGTGTCGCCAGTTCCTGTGCAAGCCAATCCAATTGAGCCGGCCGGATTTCGCCGTGGTGGTAACCCGGCACCGAGGTGTCGAGGGTGATGATGCGCAGTCCATCGATCCTGCGCACATGGTCGACCGGAGCCATGGACGGCACTTCGTCCAGCAGCAGTCGGCGCAGTTCCGCCCGGTCGTCGTGGTTGCCCATCACCCAGACGAGTTCGGCGCCGAGGTCGGCCGCGAACGGCTCAACCAGGTCGCGAAGCTTGCGATAGGCGGCGGGCTCCCCCTTGTCGGCGAGATCACCGGTGAAGACGATGGCGTCGGGGCGCACCCCCGAGTCGTTCAGCTGTCCGAGAAGCTCACCCAGCCGGCCGTCGGCATCGACGTCGCCATACAGCGGACCGTCCCCGCCCACCAGGTGGGTGTCGCTGATGTGCAGAAGTACATAGTCCGGCCGCGGGTGCTCCGCGGCCCTGAGTCTGTGCACCGGCGCCCCCTCTAGCTGGGTATTTAACAAGCAATTAACAAGTGTAGGGCGTCACGCGCCCGATCGCGCGCCATGTGAGCCGTTCCACTTTCGGCGCTGTACGGCCACCACGGCGATCGCGCCCGCCTCGTTGATGGCCAGGTGCACCAGGATCGGCGCCAGCAGGCTGCCGCTGCGCTCGGCCAACCAGCCGAACAACCAGCCCGCCAAGCCGGTCACCACCACGATGGGCAGCAACGGTTCGCCCGCCGATCGAGCGTCGGCGATGTGGGACAGACCGAACGCGCCGGCCTGCAGCAGCCGTCCACCCGCGACCCCGAATGCCTGCCGGGCCGCGCCGCCCAGCGCACCGCGAAAGGCGGCCTCCTCGGCCCACACCGTGCCGACCGGTATCTGCCAGCCCAGCCAGCCCGGCACCGACGCCGGCACGTCGCGCGCTGACATGGACAGTCGCACCCGGGGAACGGGCGTCGTAGCCGCGATCGTGACCGCCACCAGCGCTGCCGCCGACGAACCCAGCCGCACCCCGGCCCACACCCGTGGTGGGCGAAATCCCAACGGCGCCCGCGTCGTCAGGGCCAGCACGGTGCCGCCGGCTGCCTGCACCGGTGTGCGGTACGCAGCCGGCAACCGCGGGCCGGCGAAGCTCCAGCCGACCAGGACAGCGGCCAAACCCAGTGCGCGAAGCCTTAACCGAAGAATCGCGGCAGCACCGCCTCGGAGGTCGCTCGCAGTTCGGCCAGCGACACCGTGAACAGCCCCTGCACCTCGATGGCGTCCGATGCCTGATCGACGACGCCGATGCGGGCGGCCGGCAGTCCCCGGGCCTCACACATCGAGGTGAACCTGCTCTCTTCGGTGCGCGGCACCGCGACCAGCGCCCGGCCGGCCGACTCGGAGAACAGCGCCACAAACGGATCCGCATCCTCGGGAAGCACAATGCGGCAACCGGTTTCACCCGCCAGCGCCGATTCGACGACGGCCTGGGCCAGTCCGCCTTCGGACAGATCGTGCGCGGCGCTGATCAGGCCGTCGCGAGAGCCCGCGACCAGCACCTCGGCCAGCAGCTTCTCGCGTTGCAGGTCGACCGCCGGAGGTAGCCCGCCCAGGTGATCGGCCGTCACCTGCGCCCATACCGAACCGTCGAATTCGTCGCGGGTATCGCCGAGCAACAACAGGCTCTCTCCCGGTTCGGTGCCCATGCCGGTGGGGATGCGCCGGCTGACGTCGTCGATCACACCGAGCACCCCGACGACCGGGGTCGGCAGAATTGCCGTCGACCCGGTCTGGTTGTAGAAGCTGACGTTGCCCCCGGTAACCGGAATGCCCAGCGCGGCACAGCCATCCGCCAGACCCCGAACCGCCTGGGAGAATTGCCACATCACGCCTGGGTCCTCCGGCGAGCCGAAGTTGAGGCAGTTCGTCACCGCGACCGGGGTGGCACCAGTGACAGCCACATTGCGGTAGGCCTCGGCGAGGGCGAGTTGCGCACCGGTGTACGGATCCAGTTTGGTGTAGCGCCCCGACGCGTCGGTGGACAGGGCGATGCCACGCCCGGTCGCTTCGTCGATGCGCAGCACTCCGCCGTCCGCGTGTTCGGCCAGGACGGTGTTGCCGCGCACGTACCGGTCGTACTGCTCGGTGATCAGCGCCCGACTGCACAGATGCGGACTGTCAAGCAGCGCAAGCAAAGTCGCGCGCAGTTCGTCGCCGGAGACCGGCCGGGGCAGCTTTTTGGAGGAATCCGCGTTCAACGCGTCCTGCGTGTCGGGACGGGTGACCGGCCGCTCGTACACCGGTCCCTCGTGGGCCACGGTGCGCGGCGGCACGTCTACGACGGTCTCACCGTGCCAGGTGATGCGGAGCCGGTCCCCGTCGGTGACCTCGCCGATGACGGTGGCCAGCACCTCCCACTTGCGGCACACGTCCATGAACGCGTCGACGTTCTCCGGCGCGACCACTGCGCACATCCGCTCCTGCGATTCGCTACAGAGGATCTCGGCGGGCGTCATCTCCTTGGCGCGCAACGGCACCGCGTCCAGGTCGATCGCCATCCCGCCGTCCCCGGCCGAGGCCAACTCCGATGTGGCACAGGACAATCCGGCACCGCCAAGGTCCTGGATGCCGATCACCAGGCCAGCGGCGTAGAGCTCGAGGCAGCACTCGATGAGCACCTTCTCCATGAACGGGTCACCGACCTGCACCGACGGCAGCTTCTTGCGCGAATTCTCCGCTCCCCCATCGGCGCTGAAGGTGTCCGAGGCCAGCACCGAGACCCCGCCGATGCCGTCGAGCCCGGTACGCGCCCCGAACAGGATGATCTTGTTGCCGGTGCCGGAGGCGAACGCCAGGTGCAGATCTTCCTGCCGTAACACGCCGACGCACAACGCATTCACCAGCGGGTTACCGGCATAACAGGCGTCGAAAACGGTTTCCCCGCCGATGTTCGGCAGCCCCAGCGAGTTTCCGTAGCCACCGATGCCGCGGACCACCCCGTCGAGCACCCGGCGGGTGTCGGGCGCGTCGGCGGCACCGAAGCGGAGCTGGTCCATGACCGCGACCGGCCGGGCACCCATGGCCATGATGTCGCGGACGATGCCGCCGACGCCGGTGGCCGCGCCCTGGTAGGGCTCCACGTAGGACGGGTGGTTGTGCGATTCGACCTTGAAGGTGACCGCCCAGCCGTCGCCGATGTCGACGACGCCCGCGTTCTCGCCGATGCCGGCCAGCATGCCGGTGCGCATCTCCTCGGTGGTGGTCTCACCGAAATAGCGCAGGTGGACCTTGGAAGACTTGTAGGAGCAGTGCTCGCTCCACATCACCGAGTACATCGCGAGCTCGGTGTCGGTGGGCCGGCGGCCGAGAATCTCGCGGATCCGCTGGTACTCGTCGTCTTTGAGGCCCAGTTCGTGGAACGGTTGCGGCTGGTCGGGGCTGGTTGCGGCGTGCTCGACGGTGTCAGTCACGTGGGGGCTCGTCACCCCGACAGTCTAGGTTCCCGCCTCAGGTGCCGGCGACGCAGAACTGGTTGCCCTCCGGATCGGCGAGCACCACCCAATGGAAGTTGTCGCCGAAGCTGTGCCGCTCGACCTCGCTGGCGCCGGCGGCGGTCAGTCGGGCGACTTCGGCATCCATATCCTCGGCGCCGAAATCCAGATGGACCCGGTTCTTCCCGGGGGTCGGTTCGGCCACCTTCTGAAAGGCGAGCCGCGGCCCCTCCGGACGTATCACGGCGATGAACTCACCGGGCATCAACTCGTGCGTCTTTCCGCCGAAGTGCTCGGCCCACCAGCCGGCCAGCGTCACCGGATCGGTGCAGTCGAAAGTGACCATCTCCACATTGAGTGCCATGCAGCCGACTTTATGCCTCGGGCGCCAGAAATGCCTGCAGTGCAGCCGCATACGCACCGACATCGTGCGCGCCCATCAACTCCCGCGCCGAGTGCATGGCCAACTGGGCGGCGCCGACGTCCACCGTCGGAATACCGGTTTGCGCCGAAGCCATCGGTCCGATCGTCGATCCGCACGGCAGGTCCGCCCGGTGCTCGTAGCGCTGCAGAGGCACCCCCGCCTGCTCGCAGGCAACGGCGAATGCCGCGGCGGTGCGGCCGTCGGTGGCATAGCGCAGGTTCGGGTGCACCTTCAGCACCGGGCCCGCGTTGACCGCGATCTGGTGTCCCGGCTCGTGGCGCTCCGGGTAGTTGGGGTGCGTCGCGTGCGCCATGTCGGCGGACGCCAGCATCGAGGCGGGCAGTAACCGCAGGAAGTCTTCGCGGTTGCCGCCGGCGGCCAGCACGATTCGTTCCAGGACGGTGCTCAACAGGTTGGACTGTGCGCCGTGGTCGGACGTCGAGCCCACCTCTTCGTGGTCGAAGAGCACCAGCACCGGGCAGAATGCGTCCGGCGTCTGCGCCAGCAGGGCTTCCAGTCCCGCATAACAGCTGGCCTGGTTATCCAGCCGCGGTGCGCTGAGCAGGCTGCCGTCGGCGCCGACCACGGTCGACGGTGTCAGGTCATGGGTCATCAGGTCCGCGGACAACACCTCGTCCGGATCCACTCCGGCCTGCTCAGCGACATACCTGACGAACGACGCGTCACCGACGCCCCACACCGCGTTGAGGTGCCGCTGCGGGTCCAGCGTCACCGACTTGCGGTCCTCCGCCAGGTGGATGGCCAGCTGGGGAACCCGCAGAATCGGCTCGTCGATCCGGACCAGGCGGTGGCTGACCCCGCTGCCGTCGCGCACCGACAACCGCCCACTGATGCCGAGGTCGCGGTCCAGCCAGGAGTTCAGCCACGCACCGCCGTAGGGCTCCAGCGCCACGACCTTCCAGCCGGCCACGCTGCGGTCAGGGTGCTGCTTGACCCGGAGGTTCGGGCTGTCCGTGTGGGCGCCGACGATCCGGAACGGCATCAGACTCGCGGGCGCACACCAGGCGATCAGCGAGCCGGCCCGCACGGTGAAGTAGCGGCCCGGCTGATCGGGCCAGCGATCCACCTCGCTGAGTTCGGTGTATCCGGCGTCGATCAACCGGGCGGCCGCCGTGGCGCACGCGTGGAACGGCGACGGGGACGCATCGATGAATTCACCCAGACCCGAGGCGGTGGCCACCATACAGCCCAGGTTAAGCACCGCTCCTCGCGCAAGGGCGTTAGGGTCTTGCCTGTGCCCGCCGTGCAGCCGCAGCCCATACTGGCGCCGTTGACGCCAGCCGCGATATTTCTGGTAGCCACCATCAACGACGGCGGCGAGGAGGCGGTACACGATGCGCTGCCCGACATCTCCGGCTTGGTGCGGGCGATAGGGTTTCGCGACCCGACCAAGAGACTGTCGGCGATCACCTCGATCGGCTCCGACGCCTGGGACCGGTTGTTCTCCGGCCCACGTCCCGCCGAGTTGCATCCCTTCACCGAATTGACGGGGCCGCGCCACACCGCGCCAGCCACCCCCGGCGATCTGTTGTTCCATCTCCGCGCGGAGTCCATGGATGTGTGCTTCGAACTGGCCGGGCGCATCCTCAAGGGGATGGCCGGCGCCGTCACGGTGGTCGACGAGGTCCACGGCTTCCGGTTCTTCGACAACCGCGACCTCCTCGGGTTCGTGGACGGCACCGAGAATCCCGACGGCCCGATCGCCGTCAGCTCGACCACCGTCGGAGACGAGGACCCCGATTTCACCGGCTCGTGCTACGTGCACGTGCAGAAGTACGTCCACGACATGACGTCCTGGGATTCACTCTCGGTGACCGAGCAGGAGCGGGTGATCGGACGCACCAAGCTGGAAGACATCGAGTTGGGTGACGACGTCAAACCCGCCAACTCCCACATCGCGCTCAACGTGATCACCGACGAGGACGGCACCGAACTGAAGATCGTGCGGCACAACATGCCCTTCGGTGAGGTGGGCAAGAGTGAGTACGGCACCTACTTCATCGGATATTCGCGTACCCCGTCGGTCACCGAACGTCTGCTGCGCAACATGTTCCTCGGTGATCCACCCGGCAACACCGACCGCGTCCTGGATTTCTCCACCGCGGTGACCGGCGGGCTGTTCTTCTCCCCCACCGTCGACTTCCTCGACGATCCGCCGCCCCTGCCGCAAACCCCGGCCCCGGCCCCGGCCGCGGCTCCGGCCTCACATGACGGCTCACTTTCGATCGGCAGCCTGAAAGGACTCTCTCGATGAACAACCTGTACCGCGACCTGGCGCCGATCACCGAAGCCGCCTGGGCGGAGATCGAAGTAGAGGCAGCACGGACATTCAAGCGGCACATCGCCGGCCGGCGCGTGGTGGACGTCAGCGAGCCCGGCGGCCCGGTGACGGCAGCCGTCAGCACCGGCCGCCTGATCGACCTGGAATCGCCTACCGACGGCGTGATCGCGCACCTGCGCGACAGCCGCCCGCTGGTCCGGCTACGGGTCCCGTTCACCTTGTCCCGCAACGAGATCGACGACGTCGAGCGCGGCTCCAACGACTCGGATTGGGAGCCGGTGAAGGTGGCGGCCAAGAAGCTGGCGTTCGTGGAGGACCGCGGCATCTTCGAGGGCTACGCCCCGGCGTCGATCCAGGGCATCCGCAGTGCCAGCTCCAACCCGCCCCTGACCCTGCCGGACGACCCGCGCCATATCCCGGACGTGATCACCCAGGCGCTGACCGAACTCCGGCTGGCCGGCGTCGACGGACCGTATGCGGTGCTGCTGTCGGCCGAGGCGTACACGAAGGTGAGCGAGACCACCGAACACGGATATCCGATCCTCGAGCACTTGAACCGGCTGGTCGACGGCGACATCATCTGGGCGCCGGCCATCGACGGCGCCTTCGTGTTGACCACTCGCGGTGGTGATTTCGATCTGCAGCTGGGCACCGACGTGTCGATCGGCTACCTCAGTCACGACGCCGACACCGTGCAGCTCTACCTGCAGGAGACGCTGACCTTCCTGTGCTACACGGCCGAGGCATCGGTCGCGCTCACCGCGCCCCGAGACTGAAGCCCGTGACCTCGTTCGGCGGCTACCGGGCCCTGGTCACCGGCGCCACTTCCGGAATCGGCCGGGCCATAGCGCTGCAGCTCGCGCAGCGTGGGGCCGAGGTGGTGGTGCATGGGCGCAGTGCGGAGCGTGGCGACGAGGTGGTGCGGCAGATCGAAAGCGGCGGCGGTACCGCACGTTTCGTCGCCGCTGAGCTCAGCGATGCCGGCCAGGTGCGTCGACTGGCGGCCGAAGCCGGTCCCGTCGACATTCTGATCAACAACGCCGGCGTCTTCATTTTCGGGGACACGGTCGACACCGATGACGACGTCTTCGACGAGCACGTCAACGTCAACATGCGCGCCCCGTACATCCTGGTGCAGGAATTGGCGCCGGGCATGGCCGATCGGGGCCGCGGTGCCATCGTCAACATCAGCACCCTCGCCGCATCGGCACCCAAGCGCAAAGGCGGAATTTATGGCGCCACGAAGGCTGCCCTGGAGCTGCTGACCAAGGTGTGGGCCGACGAGTTCGGCGAATCGGGCGTTCGGGTCAACGCCGTGGCAGCCGGCCCCACCGACACTCCCGGAACGGAGGCCACTCCCGGCCTCCTGGAGAAGCTGGCCGGGGTGACCGCATTGCGCCGTATCGCCGACGCCGACGAAATCGCCAGTGCGGTGGTCTTTCTCGTCTCGCCGGACGCCAGCTACGTCAACGGCTCGATCTTCAATGTCACCGGCGGCGAGACCTCGTTCGCGCGGTAGCTACAGGTCGAGCACCAGGTCGCTCGCCGGGGCGGCCGAGCAGACCAGCACCTCGCGGGGCATGCCGACGTTGACAGACACCAGCTTGCCCATCCATGCCTCCTCGTGGCCTCAGCGCGGCATCAAAGAGTGGGTTGATCAACCCATAATAGGGGTTAGATAGCCGCGCGATCAATGGTTGCACCTGAGACCCGCGGGTGCATAATGGGTCATATAACCCAAAACTGCTTCAGGGAGCGCGCCATGCCGACCGTTCACCACCGTTACCGCACCGTCGACGGTCACCGTCTGTTCTACCGCGAAGCCGGCGACCCGGATCAGCCCACAATTGTTCTGCTGCATGGCTTTCCGACCAGCTCGTACATGTTCCGCAATCTCATCCCGGAACTTGCCGACCGCTTCCACGTGGTGGCACCGGACCATCTGGGCTTCGGACTGTCCGACGCGCCCGCCGTCGACGAGTTCGACTACACCTTCGACGCCCTCACCGATCTCACCGAGGGACTGCTGCACACCCTGGGTATCGACCGATACGCCATGTACGTGCAGGACTACGGAGCACCGATCGGGTGGCGCCTGGCGCTGCGCAATCCGTCCGCGATCACAGCGATCATCAGCCAGAACGGCAACGGCTACGACGCGGGTTTCGTCGAGAGCTTCTGGCGGACGGTCTGGGCGTATCAAGAGGACCCGAATCCGGACAACGAGGCGGCGGTGCGGCAGTTTCTCACCCTGGACGCCACCCGTTGGCAGTACCTGACCGGGGTGCCTGACGAGACGCTGGTGGATCCCGAATCGTGGCATCACGATTTCGCGCTGATCTCCCGGCCAGGCAACGACCTGGTGCAGCTCAAGCTTTTTCGCGACTATGCGACCAACGCGCCGATGTACCCGCGCCTGCACGAGTACTTCCGCGCCTCGGGTGTTCCGCTGCTCGCGGTGTGGGGGCGCGGGGATGAGATATTCGGGCCGGCGGGCGCAACGGCCTTCACCACGGATCTGCCGCACGCCGAAGTCCACCTGCTCGACGGCGGCCACTTCCTGCTCGAGTCGGCGCACGCCGAGGTTGCCGAACTGATCCAGACGTTCCTGTCCGGACACCGCATGGCCGCGTGAGGCGATCAATGGGCTGAATATCCCATAACCGTCACCTGTTGCGGGTTAGCCTGTCGCGATGGCCGATCCGGACGTCGAACAGCGGTTGACCGCCAAGGGCCGCGCCACCCGCGACCGGATCGTCCTGGCGACGGCCGAGTTGATCGTCGCGGAGGGCTTGGCGGCGTTCAACATGGACAACGTGCGCAAGGCCGCCTCGGTGAGCGGTTCCCAACTGGCGCACTACTTCACCGACAAGCGTGCGTTGATCCGGGCCGTGATCAGCCGGCAGATCGGCGTCGTGCTCGACTTCCACCGCCAACCCAAGCTCGGGAACCTGGACACGTTCGACGATTACGAGCGCTGGCTGGATCTCAACATGCGCTACCTGCGCCGTATCGAGTACACCGGCACGCCTACGTATCACGCTCTCGCCGCACAACTGGCCAAGTCCGACGACGCCACGCGCGCGGCCCTGGCCGACGGATACCGGCAGTGGATCGCGCTCTTCGAGCAGGCCATCGCGCGCATGCAGGACAACCGCCTCCTGGTCCGCGGAGCCGAACCCCACGCGCTGGCAGCGGTGATGGTCTGCGCTCATCAGGGCGGCGGCACGCTGGCCTTTACATATCGAGCGGAGTGGCCGCACGCCGATGCGACCCGATTCGCCGTCAACTATCTACGGATGTTCGCCACCGATCCCGCCGAACGCGCACTCCGGCCGCCCCGGCGGGTGCGCACCCGGCGCACGTCCCCGCCGACCGGCGACGCACAGGCGCCACGGTTGACACAGAAGGGTCTGGCCACCCGAAGCCGCATCGTCGACACGGCGGCCGCTGTCGTCTTCGAACGCGGAGTGGCCAATGCCAGCATCGACGAGGTGCGCACCCGCGCCGAAGTGAGCGGATCGCAGATCACCCACTATTTCCACGACAAGCGCGATCTCATCCGCCAGGTCATCGCCAGTCGTCGTCGCGACGTGCGAACGTTTCACACCCAGGCCCGCATGGGCGCGCTCGACAGCGTCGATGCCCTGCATGCATGGGCCGATGCGTGCCTGGACGACATCGACACCGTCTACCGACTCGGCGGGTGCGTCTACGGCTCGCTGGCCGGGGAACTGATCGACGCCGACAGCGAGATTCATGACGACGTCGCCCGCGGATACGACGAGTGGATCGAGATCTTCACCGATGGACTGACTTCCATGCGCCGGCGGGGTGCGCTGCGTTCCGACGCCGACCCGCGGCACTTGGCGGCGTCTCTGGTCATCGCCCACCAGGGCGGCGCCATGATCACCCACGCCACGGGCGAACCGGAGCCGATGCGCGCCGCGCTGACTGCCGCGGTCGAGTATGTCGCCGCGTTCGTCCCGAAGGGGCGACGCGGGTCCGCGCGGCCCCAGTCCACGGCCTGACCCCCCGCCACACTGGACATCTCTGGGATGCGTAGCCCATAATAGTGGGATAAACAACCCATTCGGCCTGGGAGGGGACGCCGTGGATACCATCGCGAGGGACGTCGGCAAGATACCTAGCGCCCCGGCCGTGGTGCGCGAGACGGCTGGCGAAAACACGATGCGCGCAATCATTTTGCAGCGATTCGGGGGACTCGACAGCTTGGTCTACACCGATATCCCCAAGCCGGTGCCCAGAGACGGCGAGGTGGTGATCCGGGTCAAGGGATTCGGCATCAACCACGCCGAAATGCACATGCGGCGTGGTGAATGGGCGGAGGCCGCCGAAGTCAGCGGCATCGAGTGCGTCGGCATCGTCGATGCCTGCCCCGGCGGGGAATTTCCGGTCGGCGCCAAGGTTGCCGCGCTGATGGGCGGCCTGGGACGGACGATCAACGGCAGCTATGCCGAATTCACCCGCGTACGCGCGGCCAACGTCGCGCTGATCGAGTCCGGCCTGCCCTGGTCGCAGTTGGCGGCTCTGCCCGAGACGTACGCGACGGCCTGGACATGCCTGTTCCGCAACCTCGCCCTGGCGTCAGGGCAGACCTTGCTGATCCGCGGTGCGACATCGTCTTTCGGGCAGGCAGCGCTGAAGATGGCGGTGGCGGCCGGAGCGCGTGTCATCGCGACGACGCGCAGCCGCGGACGCATCCCCATGCTGGAGGCACTCGGTGCCGACCGCGTCGAGCTGGAAAAAACCGACCTGGCCGCCCGCCTACCGGAAGCCAAACAGCTGGACGCCGTCCTCGATCTGGTGGGCAACAGCACCATCCTCGACTCCCTCGACATGCTGCGCCGCGGTGGCACCGCGTGCCTGGCGGGATGGCTGGGGGGCCTGGATCCCATCGGGGATTTCAACCCGCTGCTGCGGATGGCCAGCGGCGTGAACTTGAACTTCTTCGGCAGCTTTGTGTTCGGCACGCCCGGCTTCCCGGTGGCCGACGTGCCTCTGCAGGCCATCGCACAACAGGTTGCCGACGGCACGCTGGACGCGAGGCCGTCCCGCATCTTTTCCTTCGATCAGATTCGCGAGGCCCACCGGGTTATGGAGGCCGGGCAGGCCGGCGGCAAGATGGTGGTGGTCATGGATCGCGAATGACGTGGGGAGGCTGATCAGTGGCCATACCGTCCGTGCTGGTCTTCGATGTCAACGAGACTCTGATCGATATCGAATCGCTGGCGCCGTTGTTCGGGGAGCTTTTCGGCGACCGGCGGGTCCTGCGGGAGTGGTTCAACCAGCTCGTCATGTATTCGATGGCCGCGACGTTGTCCGACGACTACGTCGACTTCGCCCAACTCGCCGCCGGGGTGCTGCGGATGCTCGCCGACATCCACCGGGTGCGCGTGACCGACGACGAGGCCCGGCGCCTCACCGCGGGCATGCGACGCATGCCCGCCTACCCCGACAGCGCCGACGGGCTTGCGCAGTTGCGTGACAACGGCTTTCGACTCGCCACCCTGACCAATTCGCCGCATTCGCCCGGTGCGCCTACTGCCCTCGAAAACGCCGGCCTGGCAGGCTTTTTCGAGCACCGGTTCACCGTCGACAGCTGCCGGGCGTTCAAGCCGGCACCATCGGTCTACCAGTACGTGTGCGAACAGATCGAGGTGGCACCCGCCGAATGCATGATGGTCGCCTCGCACGTGTGGGACCTGCTGGGCGCCCACAACGCCGGCTTCGGCACGGCGCTCATCACCCGGCCAGGCAATGCACCGCTGCCCGTCGACGCCCTACCACAACCAGATTTGCTCGCCGGCAGCCTGATTGACCTCGCCCGGCAGCTGCGACCCACAACGAAGGGAACGGATTGACCATGCCAATAACAGAATTCGACGTCGTGGTGCTCGGCGCCGGACCGGTCGGACAGAACGCCGCCGACCGGGCCCGGGCCGCGGGGCTGTCCGTCGCGATCGTCGAACGCGAACTCGTCGGTGGTGAATGCTCGTACTGGGCCTGCGTGCCGAGCAAGGCGCTACTGCGCCCCGTCCTGGCGGTCGCCGACGCCCGTCGAGTGGACGGCGCCCGCCAGGCGGTCGGGGGTTCGCTCGATCCCGCCGGTGTGTTCGGCCGCCGCAACCACTACGTGAGCGACTGGGACGATTCGGGCCAGGCCGACTGGGTGGACGGCATCGGCGCCACGCTGATCCGCGGGCACGGACGGCTGGATGGTCCGCGACGGGTGGTGGTCACGCCGTCCGGCGGTGATCAGGTCACGCTGACAGCGCGGCACGCGATCGTCATCTGCACCGGCAGTCGCGCGGCACTGCCCGACCTGCCCGGAATCCGCGAAGCAAAGCCGTGGACCAACCGCCAGGCCACCGACAGCAGCGCGGTCCCGGGCCGGCTCGCGGTCGTCGGCGCCGGCGGCGTGGGTGTCGAGATGGCTACGGCCTGGCAAGGTCTGGGCGCGGCGGTGACCCTGCTGGTCAGGGGCTCGCGGTTGCTGCCGCGAATGGAGCCCTTCGTCGGCGAATTCCTCCGGCGTGGACTCGACGAGGGCGGAGTCGACGTCCGCACCGGGGTGTCGGTGCGGACGCTGCACCGGCCGGACCCGGACGGCCCGGTCCGACTGACCCTCGACGACGAAAGCGAACTGGAGGTCGACGAGATCCTGTTTGCGACCGGGCGCGCACCCCTCACCGATGACATCGGCTTGGAGACAATCGGATTGACGCCGGGCAGCTGGCTCGACGTCGACGACACCTGCCTCGTGCAGGGCGTCGACGGCGGCTGGCTCTACGCCGCCGGCGACGTCAACCACCGCGCGCTGCTGACCCACCAGGGCAAGTACCAGGCGCGCATCGCCGGCGCCGCCATCGGCGCCCGTGCCGCGGGACGACCGCTCGACACGGCGCCGTGGGGCGAACACGCCACCACAGCCGACCATCACGCCGTACCGCAGGCATTCTTCACCGACCCCGAGGTGGCCGCCGTCGGACTGACCGCCGAACAGGCCGCGCAGGCCAATCATCGCGCCAAAATCATCGACGTCGAGATCGGCGAGGTCGTGACGGGTGCGAAATTGTTCGCCGACGGCTACACCGGCCGGGCCCGGATGGTGGTCGACGTCGATACCCGCCGCGTGCTCGGCGTGACCATGGCGGGGCCGGGGGTGACCGAACTGCTGCACGCGGCCACCATCGCCGTAGCCGGCCAGGTTCCGGTCGAGCGGCTGTGGCACGCCGTGCCGTGCTTTCCTACCATCAGTGAACTGTGGTTGAGACTGCTTGAAGCCTATCGCGATTCGTTCAGCGTGGTCGTCTGAACCGTGGCTGCCGGAAAGGAGCACTGATGGACGGATTTCACCCAGACTTCGACGCGAACGACGTCGATGTGCGCCGCACGCGCGTTCATCACATCCGGGCGTCCGAACTGGACTCCGGCACCGCCCAGACCGAGGGGCTGCAACGGTTCGCCGCGATCAGCGGCAAGTCCGTCGGCGCGCAGCAACTGTGGATGGGTGAGACATACATCGAGCCTGATACGGCATCGGGCAATCATCATCACGGGGACTCCGAGACGGCGATCTATGTGCGCAGTGGCAACCCGGAATTCGTCTTTCATGACGGCGTGCAAGAGGTGCGGATCAAGACCGAACCCGGTGACTACATCTTCGTCCCGCCGTTCGTGCCCCACCGTGAGGAGAATCCGGATCCGACGACGCCCGCCGAGGTGGTCATCGCCCGCAACAGCCAGGAGGCGATCGTGGTGAACCTGCCGGAGCTGTATCCGCTCTGAAAGACGATCAGTAGACGGCGATCTCGATCAGATTGCCGTCGAGGTCGCGGCAGTAGTGGGATGTCATCGGGCCCAGCGCGCCCGTTCGCGTCACCGGTCCGGCGACGATCTCGACCCCGCACGCCATCAGGTGCGCGCGCACCTCGCCCGGGGTCGCCCGGGTGATCAGGCACAGGTCCTCGGACCCGGCCGCTTCGACCGAACCGGTGGCCCACTCCGGGTCATCGGCGAGCGCGCCAATCGGGCGCAGGTTGATCTTCTGCTCCCCGAAACGCAGCGCGGTTCTGTTGGACTCCCCGAACGTCTCGCGCGTCATGCCCAATACCCGCTCGTACCAGTCCGCAGTGGCGTCGACGTCGCGGCAGTTGATCACCACATGGTCGAAGCGTTCGACGGTCAGACCCACTCTGCCATTACACCACTTGACGCGGACCGGTATAGGACGTTTTAATACGTCCTATGACCTCTGCCGTCCCCGAGCTCGACTTGGATGCCGCTGAACTGCGGATATCGCGGGGCAGCGTGCCGGCTACTACTCAGCTCGCCGAAGCACTGAAGGCACAGATCGTCGCTCAAGGCCTACCGGAGGGCGGACGACTGCCCAGCGAGAAGGCGTTGATGGACCGAACCGGGTTGAGCCGGGTGACGGTGCGGGCGGCGGTCGGCATGCTCGAAAGCCAGGGGTGGCTGGTGCGGCGGCAGGGCCTGGGCACCTTCGTTGCCGAACCCGTCAGGCAGGAACTCACCTCCGGCGTCCGCACCATCACCGAGGTGCTGCTGGAATCCGGCATCACACCCGAGGTGGATGTGCTGTCACACGAGACAACCACCGCACCACAACACATTTCCAGGGTTCTGGGCATCTCCGACGTGCTGTGCATACGTCGGCGCTTCCGCGCCGGAGAGGAACCGCTCGCCCTCGTCACCGCATACCTCCCGGCGGGATTGGGTCCGGCCGTCGAGCCTCTGCTCACAGGCACGCCGGCCACCGCAACCACCTACACCATGTGGGAACAGGGCATGGGCGTGCGGATCGGGCGGGCCACCTACGAAATTCGTGCGGACAGCGCTACCCCCGACGTCGCCGGCGACCTCGGTCTCACCGCCGGTGCACCGGTGTTGATCGTCGAGCGGATCAGCTACACCGACGACGACAAACCTCTCGAGGTGGTGGTGTTCCACCACCGGCCGGAGCGATACAAGTTCTCCGTCACACTGCCCCGCACCGTCGCCGGGCCGGGCGTCGGACTCACTGAAAGTGGTTCATAGACAATGAATTCCGATGCCCGATTCGGCCTCATCCTGGCACTCACCGTCAACGGCCTGGCGGTGAGCGCGTATCGCGACATGGTCGCCGTCTCACAGAAGGCGGAGCAGTACGGCTTCGACTCGGTGTGGCTGTGCGACCACTTCCTGACAATCAGCCCCGACGACTACGTCAAAGACGCCGGCATCGCCGCCGAATCAGGCGGAACCGGCTCCGCTGCGCCGCCCTCCTCGCTTCCCTTGCTGGAGTGCTGGACGGCGCTCAGCGCGCTGGCACGGGACACCACCCGGCTGCGCCTGGGCACCAGCGTGCTGTGCAATTCCTACCGCCACCCCTCGGTGCTGGCGAAGATGGCCGCCACGCTCGATGTCATCTCGGAGGGACGCCTCGATCTGGGAATGGGAGCCGGCTGGTTCCAACGCGAGTTCGACGCCTACGGGATTCCTTTCCCTCCGATTCGCGAACGGGTTTCTGCGCTGGCCGAGTCGCTGGAGGTGATGAAGGCGGTCTGGACCGAGCCGAACCCCACCTACCGGGGCGAGTTCTACACCCTGGACGGCGCGATCTGTGATCCGCCACCGGTGCAGCGGCCACACCCGCCGTTGTGGATCGGCGGCGAAGGCGACCGGGTGCAACGGATCGCCGCCAGGTCCGCCCAGGGGCTCAACGTGCGCTGGTGGTCGCCGCAGCAGGTCACGCAGCGTCGCGACTTCCTCAACCGCGCGTGCGAGTCGGCCGGCCGCGATCCGGAGTCGCTGCGGCTGTCGGTCACGGTCCTGCTCGCACCCACCGACTCCGCTGATCAGGAGGCCGCGATCCGCGCCGAGTTCGCGTCCATCCCTGAGCCGGGGTTGATCGTCGGATCACCCGCGCGCTGCGTGGAGCGGATCCGGGAGTACCAGCGTTGCGGTGTCGACCAGTTCCTGTTCACGATTCCTCACCTCGCCCGGTCGGAGTACCTCGATATCGTTGGACGCGAGATCATTCCATCGTTCGGCGGGGCCTGACGCTCAGCAAATTCTCAACTGATTCTTTGCAATCCCTGGCCCTGGCTCAAGGGTCCGCTCACGCACGTACCGGAGCATGGCCTTATGTCTGAGCGCGTGGGCGAACCGTTGAGCACAAATCTGATCGAACGCTACCTGTGCACCAGGGCGCGGCGATACTTTCGCGGCCGGCACGACGGCGAGTTCTTCTTCGTCCTCAACACCGCCCACCGCCTGCACGTCCACCTCGAGATTCCCCCCATGCACCCCGACGTGTTCACGATCCGCATCACCCCGGCATGCTTCTTTCCGGCCTCTGAACAGGCCCGATTGACGGCGCTGGCCACCGCGTGGAACGAGCAGCATCGCGACGTCACGGCGATCGTGCATGGCTCGTCCGACCCGCAACGCATCGGGGTCATGGCCGAGCAGTCCCGCTGGATCGGCGACCGGGTCCGCTTCGACGATCTCGCGGCTTTCGCCGACCGCGCCACCGCCGCCGCCATCGACCTGTTCAGCCGCCTGACGCCGGCCGCCGAACTGTCGCCACCGTTGCTGCTTGACGCGAGCTGATCCGGGCGGCGGGCCGGCGCTGACGGACGACCGGACGTTCGGCGAACTACGCAGTGCGCCAGCGCCTTACGTCGGCCCTACGGCTCAGACCGCCAGGACCGCGTCCAGCGCGGAATAGAACAGGCCCAGCCCGTCGTCGGAAGGGCCGGTCAATGCCTCGATGGCATGCTCGGGGTGCGGCATCAAGCCCACAACGCGTCCGTTGGCGGAACTGACGCCGGCGATGTCGTGCTGTGAGCCGTTGATGTTGTCGCGGTAGCGGAACACCACCCGGCCCTCGCCTTCGAGCTGTTCGAGCACCTCCTTGGGCGCCACGTAGCGGCCTTCGCCCGACTTCAGCGGGATCAGCAGGTCGGCATCGGACTCGAAGCGCGAGGTCCAGGCCGTCGATGTCGAGGTGACCCGCAGCCACACGTCGCGGCAGATGAAATGCAGCCCGATATTGCGGGTCAGGGCGCCAGGCAGCAGACCGGCCTCGCAGAGCACCTGAAAGCCGTTGCAGATGCCCAGCACCGGCATGCCCCGGCCGGCCGCCGCAACCACTTCACCCATGACCGGGGCGAACCTGGCGATCGCGCCTGCCCGCAGGTAGTCACCGTAGGAGAAGCCCCCCGGGACCACCACCGCATCCACGCCCTTGAGGTCGGCGTCGGCGTGCCACAGGCTGACCGCTTCGGCGCCCACCATGCGTGCCGCGCGTGCGGCATCGACGTCGTCGAGGGTGCCCGGGAAGGTGATGACGCCGATCCGTGCTGTCACTGCGGGTCCCGGCTGATGGTCCAGTCCTCGATCACGGTGTTCGCCAGCAACGATTCCGCGATCTCGGCGAGCTGGGCATCGTCAACCGTGTCGTCGACCTCCAACTCAAATCTCTTGCCCTGACGGACATCTGAGATTCCGGGATGGCCCAGCCGCCCCAGGGCGCCGACAATCGCCTGGCCCTGCGGGTCAAGGATCTCGGCTTTGGGCATCACATGCACGACCACGCGGGCCACTGCGTTCCTCCTCAGCTATGACGGACCGCGCCAACTCTACCGACCCCGGCAGCGACTAGGCGACCAGAACCAATCCGTCGCCGCCCAGCTCGGCGATGCGACGCTGCGCGTCCCCGCCCGGGTCCAGGGCGGCGTCGTTCAGGGCGGTCCACGCGTTGACCTCGAAAGGGCGTCCGGCCAGTTCAGACGCGGCACGCGCGGCACGGGCCGCGGCGACGAACTCACTGATCCGGGGGTGGTTCAGCGCAATGTTCATGGCGTCGCAGCGCGTCCCGGCGATCCTGGCCAGCCCCAGGCTGTTGACGCCGAGCAGTGTCGGCGGCCGGGGTGAGGGAAGCGGGAAACCCGCCCAATGGTCCGCTCGCTCCGGGTCCCACTGCGCGTCGCAGAGGTCCAGAACGTGAATCAGGTGCCGATGACGCTCCCGTAGCGAGTCACGAAGCGGGATGTTCAGCAGATCGTGTTCGCGGGACCAGGAGCTGCCCGGTGCCGCGCCGGCGCCGAGGCCGAACACGAAGCGCCCGCCGCTGATCTCCTGCACCGACGCGGCCGCCGCGACCGCCACCCCGGGCGGCCGGTTGGCCGCGTTGACCACCAAGGTGCCGATGCCGATGGTGGACGTGGCGGCGGCCAGCGCGCCGGCCAGCGTGAAGCACTCCAGCATCCGCGTACCGGATAGCATCGCCCCGGACAGGTGATCGAAAACCCATGCTCGGCCGAAACCGTCGGCTTCAGCCCGCAACACGTGGTCACGGAGCTGCGGCCAGGGGTGGTTGGCGGCGCTGTAGAGGACGTCGAGTCTCATTGTCTCCCCGTGCTTTTCGACTAAGGGCACGAGGCTATGTAGGCCTCGCACAGTGGGGCGATCAGCGCGTCCAGGACGTCGGTATCGCTGAGCGCCGGCCACGAAATCTCCGGGGGCGCGGCGGCCCACAGCGTGAGTTCGCTGATCGTGCTGCTCGCCACATGCGCGACGAGGTAGGTGTGCACCACGATCGGGCCGCTGATCACGGCCGCCATCCGGGTCGGTTCGTCGTCGGTGACCGAGGGGGACTGCGCGGGGGCGCCCAGCTGGCATCCCCGCAGGGCGGCGACGGCGGTGCCGAACACCGAGGCGGCAAGTGCGCCGCCGCGGGCGGTATCCCCTCGCCAGTGCACGATCTGGGCCTGCAGCTGCCACTGCCCGTCCGGGTGGGCCACCAACGCCCGTGCCGCCACCGCCGAGTTGCGGCTGTCCTGCGGGAACGTCATGGTGTTGCACACCTGCTCGAACTTGAACCGGGGAGTTGCGCCGCCCGTCAGCGCGGTGCTGATGCCCGCCGGCGCCGGCCAGTTGTACACCGAATGCAGGGGTATCGACCGCGGGGCGATCCACGCGGCGCCCGGGATCTGATCGCACACCGGCGGGCAGGTTTCCGGTTCGGCCAGCCCGGGAGCTGCGGCGACGAGCGCGATCGCGAAGCTACCCGCGACCATCATCGTCGCCAGAAACACTCTCAGCTGCACGGCCCGCATCAAGGCACAATCGTAGACATGCAACTGACGCATTTCGGACATTCCTGTTTACTCGCCGAGTTCGGTCAGACCAGGATCCTTTTCGATCCCGGGACTTTCGCCCACGGCTTCGAGGGAATTACCGGGCTGTCGGCAATTCTGATCACGCACCAACACCCCGACCACATCGACGTGACGCGGCTACCCGCGCTGCTCGAGGGAAACCCGGAGGCGGTGCTGTATGCCGACCCGCAGACCACCGGGCAACTCGGTGAACCCTGCCGAGCGGTGCACGTCGGCGACGAACTCGAAGTCGGGCAGCTCACCATTCGGGCGGTGGGCGGACGCCACGCGGTCATTCATCCGGAAATCCCTGTGATCGAGAACATTTCGTTCCTGGTGGGCGATGGTGAGCACCGCGCCCGGTTGATGCATCCCGGTGACGCGTTGTTCGTTCCCGAGGAGCCGGTGGACGTGCTGGCCACGCCGGCCGCCGCTCCGTGGATGAAGATCTCGGAGGCCGTCGACTATCTGCGGGCCGTGGCGCCGCAACGGGCGGTACCTATCCATCAGGGTGTGGTGGCGCCGGAGGCGCGGGGAATCTATTACGGCCGCCTCACCGAAATGACCACCACCGATTTCCAGGTGTTGCCGGAGGAGAGCGCGGTCACCTTCTAGCGCGCGCCGTGCCGGCTGGCGAGCAGACGCCAAATCGCACGATTTGGTGCCAGAGCGTGCGATTTGGCGTCTGCTCGCGCCACGGCCCGTCAGGTGATGTCGTCGGCGACACCACGGCCGGCCGCGCGCCCGGAGAAGATGCAGCCGCCCAGAAAAGTTCCCTCCAGCGCCCGGTAGCCATGCACCCCGCCGCCACCGAAACCAGCGGCCTCACCCGCGGCGTACAACCCGGTGATCGGGGTGCCGTCGGACTTCAGCACCCGCGAATCCAGGTCGGTTTCGATGCCGCCCAACGTCTTTCGAGTCAGAATGTGCAGCTTGACGGCAATCAGCGGTCCGGCCTTCGGATCAACGAGCCGGTGCGGCGCCACCACTCGGCCCAGCCGGTCGCCGAGGTAGCCGCGGGCGGCCCGGATTGCGGTGATCTGACCGTCCTTGGTGAACTTGTTGGCCACCTCACGGTCGCGCGAGGTGACCGCGGCCTCCACGGTTTCGTAGTCCAAGGGCTCCACGTCGGGCAGCCCGTTCATCGCCTCCACCAGTTCCGGCAACGTCTCGGCGGTGACGAAGTCCGCGCCGCGGTCGATGAACGCCTGCACCGGACCCGGTGGACCCGACCGGGTCCGGGCGCGCACCAGCCGGCGCAAGCTCTGCCCCGTCAGGTCCGGATTCTGCTCCTGACCGGACAGGGCGAACTCCTTCTCAATGATCCTGGCGTTCAACACAAACCAGGTGTAGTCATAGCCGCTGGCCGCGATGTACTCCAACGTGCCCAAGGTGTCGAAACCGGGAAACAAGGGCACCGGCAACCGGTTTCCCGCGCCATCCAGCCACAGCGACGAGGGGCCGGGGATGATCCGGATTCCGTGCTGCGGCCAGATCGGGTCGTAATTGGTGATGCCTTCGGTGTAGTGCCACATCCGGTCGGGGTTGATCACCCGCGCTCCGGCCTTCTGGGCGATACCGATCATCCTGCCGTCGACGTGTGCCGGTACACCGCTGAGCAACTGCTTGGGGGCGCGGCCCATCCGGCGCGGCCAGTTCTTGCGCACCAGGTCGTGGTTACCACCGATGCCGCCGCTCGTCACCACTACCGCCGAGGCGCGAAATTCGAACTTGCCCAACGCTTTCCGCGAAGAAGGCATGCCCCGCGGCTCATCCGAGGGTTCCAGGACGGTGCCCCGCACCCCGGTCACCGCATCGCCCTCCACGATCAGCCGGTCGACCTGGTGGCGGTGCACGAACCGCACGTTCGGCCGGTCACGCAGCTGCCGCGCGAAGATCTGCACCAACGCGGGCCCGGTTCCCCAGGTGATGTGGAAACGCGGCACCGAATTGCCGTGCCCCTGCGCGTCGTAACCGCCACGCTCGGCCCATCCGACCAGCGGGAAGATTTTGAGCCCGCGCGCCCGCAGCCAACTGCGCTTCTCCCCCGCCGCAAAATCGACGTAGGCGTGCGCCCACTGCTCGGGCCAGTAGTCCTCGGGACGGTCGAAGGCCGCGGTTCCCAGCCAATCCTGCAGGGCAAGTTCGTGACTGTCGCGGATTCCGAGCCGGCGCTGCTCGGGGCTGTTGACGAAGAACAGGCCGCCGAAGGACCAGTAGGCCTGACCGCCGACGTTCGCGCTGTTCTCCTGGTCGAGGATGAGCACGCGCAAGCCCCGGTCCACCAGCTCACAGGCCGCCACCAGCCCGGCCAGCCCGGCCCCGACGATGATCGCGTCAGCTGTGAAGTCGTCGGAAGCCGAATCCGCGTCGCTCATGTCGAAACAGGGTAATGCCCGCCACCGATGGGCATCGGTCGAGCGTTAAGCGGCGTCGAGCACCGCTTTGCCGGATTGCCAGCTGTACACGGTCGGCGTGCATTCCTGCAGCAGGGCCAGGTCGACGGCATCCAGCATGGCCTGCCGCGGGCCGGGCTTGCGCAGGTGCCGGGCGGCGACGGCGATGCGGACCACGCCGCCGCGCCGCGCGATCCGGTCGGCGGACAACACCACCATCCGGCACCACCAGGGCTCGGCCAGATACCCTTCGCCGATGCCGAGTACGCGGGCCCGCACGGTTTCCTTGCGGACCAGGTCGGTCATGCCGTAGGCGTCCGCGAGCAGCCGAAAACCGTTGTTCGGCAGTGCCTTCACCACGCCCGGGGAGACGAGCCAGCCCGGTGCGGCGAACAGCCGGGTGCGCAGCCCGAGATGTTCCAGCACCCGGTCGGCGGCCTTGATGCGCAGGTTGGCCTCGTGCGCGTGCAGCGTCGCGAATTCCCCACGACGCTTCTTGGTGGCGGCTTCGTTGTAGCCGTGCAGCACCAGGGCGTCGCCGCGGGCGCGCCGCTCGCTCAGCCAGTCCACGGTGCGCGGGTCGCGGTCGAGTCGATAGTCATTGCCCAGGCGCGGGGCTGCGAGCAGCGACACCGGGATCGAACGGGCATCCATCTGCGCGCAGAAGTCGGCCACGTCAGCCAGCGTTTGCTCGCCGATCCCAGAAACGGAGACGATCAGTTTTCCAGTCACGCTTGTCAGTTTGCCGACCGCAGGTGTCGAGGCGGTGAAGGACACACGGACGGCAGACGTATATCCGGCCGTGTGATCAGGTCGGACGGGCGTCCCCGTGAGGCATTGGTCACAATCGGTTAGATATGCTCAGCAACGCCATGGATAAGGCGCCCTCCGCACCGGCCGACGCCGCGCTGCCCGCCACCCCCACGGGAAAGTCGGCGCCGCACGACTTCCCCGACAAGCTCGATGCCGCGACGCTGAGGGTCGCCGGGGTCTGCATCCTGGCTTCGGTGATGTTGTCGGTGGACACCACAGTCGTCAGCGTCGCGCAGCGCACCTTCATCGTCCAGTTCGAATCGACGCAGTCCGTCGTCGGCTGGACCATGACCGGGTACACGCTCGCGCTGGCCACGGTGATCCCGCTGGCCGGTTGGGCGGCCGACCGCTTCGGCACCAAACGACTGTGGATGGGGTCGGTGGTGGCGTTCATGGCCGGCTCGCTGCTGTGCGCGATCGCGCCGAGCATCCTGCTGCTGAACGTCTTTCGGGCCGTGCAGGGCATGTGTGGCGGCATGCTGATGCCGCTGGGGTTCACCATCCTGACCCGGGTCGCCGGCCCGAAGCGCCTGGGCCGCCTGATGTCGGTCCTGGGCATCCCGATGCTGCTCGGGCCGATCGGCGGCCCGATCGTGGGCGGCTGGCTAATCAACGCGTTCAGTTGGCCCTGGATCTTCTTGATCAACCTGCCGATCGGGCTGTGCGCGTTCATCCTCGCCAAATTCGTGTTCCCGCGGGATGAACCGGCGCCCTCGGAGACGTTCGACGCGGTCGGCGTGCTGCTGCTGTCCCCCGGGCTGGCCACTTTCCTGTTCGGGGTGTCCTCCATCCCCGGGCGCGGCACGCTCGCCGATCGCCACGTGCTGATACCGGCGGTCATCGGCCTGGCGCTGATCGTCGCATTCGTGCTGCATGCCTGGCTGCGGGCGGATCACCCGCTGATCGACCTGCGATTGTTCCGCATCCCGGTGGTCACCCACGCCAACATCACGGCGTTCATCTTCTCGATCGCCTTTTTCGGTTCCCTGCTGCTGCTGCCGAGCTACCTCCAGCAGGTGCTGCGGCAGACTCCGATGCAATCCGGGTTGCATCTGATTCCCCAGGGGCTCGGCGCCATGCTGACCATGCCATGGGCCGGAGTCTTCATGGACCGCAAAGGCCCGGGTAAATCGGTGTTATTCGGCATCTCGCTGATCACGGTGGGCCTGGCGATCTTCACCTTCGGCGTCGCCCGCCAGGCCGCCTTCTCACCGGTGCTGCTGATCGGGCTGGGCATCCTCGGTATGGGCATGGGCTGCACCATGATGCCGCTGTCCGGGGCGTCGGTGCAGTCGCTGAGTCCCCATGACATCGCCCGCGGTTCGACGCTGATCAGCGTCAACTTCCAGGTGGGCGGGTCGATCGGCACCGCGCTGATGTCGATGGTGCTGACCAGTCAGTTCAATCGCAGCGAGAACATCTCCGCGGCAAACGAACTCGCCCGCCGCCAGCAGGAAGCCGCGCGGCACGGGGTGCCGCTGGATCCGTCTGCGATACCGCCGCAGACCCTGGGACCCGACTACACCGCCAGCCTGCTGCATGACCTGTCGCACGCCTACACCGTGGTGTTGGTCATCGCGGTAGCGCTGGTCGCGAGCACGCTGGTCCCGGCGTCATTCCTGCCCCGCAAACCCGCCGCCTAACCCGCCACCTGGTTGCCCTGGGCGGTCGCCAGCAACCACGAGTACTGGAACGCGGTTTCCTTCCAGCGTTCGTAGCGGCCGCTGATTCCCCCGTGGCCGGCATTCATCTGGGTCTTCAACAGTACCGGGCTTCCGTCGGTGTTGGCGTGCCGTAACGCGGCCACCCACTTGGCGGGTTCGACGTAGTAGACCCTCGTGTCGTTCAGCGACGTCATCGCCAGGATCGCCGGATACTTCTTTGCCTCGACGTTCTCGTACGGCGAATAGGACTTCATATATGCGTAGACGTCGCTGTCGGCCAACGGGTTTCCCCATTCATCCCATTCGGTGACGGTCAGCGGCAGCGACGGATCCAGGATCGTGGTCAACGGGTCGACGAACGGCACCTGCGCCAGGATTCCGGCGAAGAGGTCCGGCGCCATGTTGGCCACCGCACCCATCAGCAGGCCGCCGGCGCTGCCCCCCAGCGCCACCAGTTGCTGCGGGCTGGTCAGACCGGTGTCGACGAGATGCTGTGCGACCGCGATGAAGTCGGTGAAAGTGTTCTTCTTCTGCAGCAGCTTGCCGTGCTCGTACCACAACCGGCCCATCTCCCCGCCGCCGCGGACATGGGCGATCACGAACACCATGCCGCGGTCCAGCAACGACAGCCGCGCGATGGAGAACCGCGGATCTTCGCAGATCTCGTAGGCGCCGTAACCGTAAACCAATGCTGGAGCGGGGAATTCGGTGCCGGCCCGATAGACGATCGAGATCGGCACCCGGGTGCCGTCGGCGGTCTGCGCCCAGTCGCGCCGCTCCACGTAGTCCTCACGCCGGTAGTCGCCCAGCACCGGCTGCTCCTTGAGCAGGGTGCGTTCGCCGGTGGCCAGGTCGAGGTCGTAGATCCGCACCGGCGTGACGAACGATCCGGCACCCACCCGCAGCTTCGGCGAGCGCCAGTTGGGGTTGGCGCCCAAACCGGCCGACATCAGTTCGGAGTCGAAGGCGATCTCCTGCGGCTCACCGTAGCCACCATCAGAACCGAACGGCCACAGTTGAATTCGCGGGAGCGCCGCCCGCCGATAACTGACCACGAGGTGATCGGCGAAGGCGTCCACGCCGTCGAGGCGAACGTCGTCGCGATGCTCGATCAGCGTGCGTTGCCGCGCAGGGTCCTCGACCGGCGCCTCCACCAGGGTGAAGTTGACCGCGCCGTCGTTGTGCAGGATGAGGAACCGCTCCTGCCCACCCACCGTGGCATGCTCCACCGAGTACTCGACACCCTCGCGGCGCGGCAGCACGACGGTGAACTCGGCCTCGGAGTCGGCGGCGTCGGCGTAGCGCACCTCCGAGGTCACCGACGATCCGGCCGCAATCAGGATGTAGGCGTTGCTGCGGGTGCGGCCCACGCCGAGCCAGAACCGTTCGTCGGGTTCGTGATACACCCGCTCCGGCGACCCGCCGGAACCCAGCCGGTAGCGCCACACCGTATCGGGACGCCACGCCTCGTCGACGGTGCTGTAGTAGACGGTGCGGTTATCGGCCGCCCAGGTGGCGCCGGCGCCGATATCTTTGATCTCGTCGGGATAACGCTCGCCGGTGCGTAAATCCTTGAATCGCAGTGTGTATCGCTCGTCGCCCTTGACGTCGACGGAGTAGGCCAGCAGATTGGCGTCGAGGCTCACGCTGGCCGCACCCAGGGCGAAGAAGTCGTGGCCTTCGGCTTCGACGTTCTCGTCGAGCAGGATCTGCTCACCCGGGATCTCGGTGTGCTCGTCGAGTTGCGGCGGGTCCCAGTCCTGCGGATCGGCGACCGGGCAACGACAGTGGACCCCGTACTGTTTGCCCTCGAAAGTGCGGGCGTAGTACCACCAGTCGCCGCGCCGGGTCGGCACCGAAAGATCGGTCTCCTTGGTGCGCGACTTGATCTCGTCGAAGATCTGCTGCCGCAACGACTCCAGGTGTGCGGTGCTGTGATCGGCGTAATCGTTCTCGGCCTCGAGGTACCCGATGACCTCGGGACTTTCCTTGTCCCGCAGCCACTCGTAGGGGTCGACGAAGACGTCGCCGTGGAATTCCCGGCGGGTATCCACCCGCTTGGCGGCCGGCGGCACCACTGCGTCGGTCATGCACTGATCCAGTCGTCGAAGCGCAGGCCCGAGATCCGCTCGTAAGCATCGATGTACCGTGCGCGGGTGGCGTCGATGACGTCCTGCGGAAGTGGTGGCGGCGGCTCGGTACCGTGCCGGTCCCATCCGGATTCGGGGCTGGTGAGCCAGTTTCGGACGAACTGCTTGTCGAAGCTGTTCTGCACCACGCCGGGCCGGTATTCGTCGGCGGGCCAGTAGCGCGACGAGTCGGGGGTGAAAATCTCGTCGGCCAGCAACAGATTGCCCTCCTGGTCGGTCCCGAATTCGAATTTGGTGTCGGCGATGATGATTCCTTTGGTGAGGGCGTGGTCGGCGGCCTGCACGTAGATCTGCAGGGTGCGGTCGCGCAGCTGGTTGGCTGTCACCGCGCCGACCAGTTCGACGACCCGCTCGAACGAGATGTTCTCGTCGTGACTGCCGAGCTCCGCTTTGGTCGCCGGGGTGAACAACGGCTCGGCGAACTTGCTGGCCTCGACCAGCCCCGGCGGCAACGCGATACCGCAGACCTTCCCGGTCGCCTGGTAGTCCAGCAGGCCCGAGCCGGTCAGGTAGCCGCGCGCGACACACTCCACCTCGAGCATCTGCAGCCGGTGCACGACGAGCGCACGACCGAGTACCTCCTGCGGAATCCGTGGGTCGTCCGGTGGTCCGGCCAGGTGATTGGGTGCGTCGACGAGTCCGAAGAAGAACACGCTCATGGCGGTCAGAATGCGGCCCTTGTCCGGGATCACACTGTCGAGAATGAAGTCGTATGCGGAGATGCGGTCGCTGGCGACCAACAGCAGGTGGTCGTCGTCGACGCGGTAGATCTCGCGAACCTTGCCGCTGGCGACGTGCTGGTAATCGGACAATGGGGGTCGCATCGCGTCAGCCTATCGGGCGAGCCGGCACCATTCCGTGGCGAGCTGTGCTGGTATCGGGGTATGACGAGGTACCTGCCGTACTCCACCCGACCCTTCCGCCTGTTCGGTCAGCTGATCAGCGACATCACCATTTCGCTGTGGACGGTGATCTGGGTGTTCGTCGGTATGGCCGTGCACGATGCGATCGCGACGATCGCCGAGGCCGGCCGTCAAGTGGAAAGCGGCTCGAAAGACCTGGCCGGGAACCTGGCCTCGGCGGGTAACGGTGCGCACAACGTGCCATTGCTGGGCGACGCGCTCGGCAAGCCGCTGGATGCCGCCAGCCGGGCGGCACTGGACGTGGCCGGCGCGGGGCACAGCCTCGATTACACGGCGAGCTGGCTGGCCTGGGTGCTGGCGCTGGCGGTCGCCTCGCCGCCGATCCTGGCGGTGACCGTGCCGTGGCTGTTACTGCGGTGGCGGTTCTTTCGGCGCAAGTGGGTGGTGACGGCGCTGGCCGCCACCGCGGCCGGGCAGCAACTGCTGGCGCTGCGGGCGCTGGCCAACCGGTCGCCGGCCAAGCTGGCCGCGGTCAGCGCCGACCCGGTCGGGGGGTGGCGACAGGAGGATCCGATGGTCATCCGCGGGCTGGCCGCGCTGGAACTGCGGGCGGCGGGAATCAGGTTGCGCATGCCCTGAGCGGCGGCCGCACTAGTCTTCGCGCAGTTCCACGACCAAATGCCGGATGCCGGTGTGCCGGTTGCTGCGCGTCCACTCCGGTGGCTCCACCACGCGCACGGCGCCGAACCGAGAGAACAGCTCCTCGTAGAGCACCCGCAGTTCCAGCCGGGCCAGGTTCGCGCCCAAGCAGTAGTGCACACCCTGGCCGAAGCCCAAGTGCGGATTGGGTTTACGGGTGATGTCGAACTCTGACGCGCGTTCGAAGACAGCTTCGTCGCGATTGGCCGAGCCCTCCCAGATCTGCACCTTCTGCCCGGCCTCGATCGCCTGTCCCCCCAGGGTGACATCGCGGGTGGCGGTGCGGCGCTTGGACGGCGACGGCGAAGTCCAGCGGATGATCTCCTCGACGGCCGTCGGCAGCAACGCGAAATCAGCGCGCAGCGAACGCAATTGGTCGGGATGTTCGGCCAACGCCAGCAGCCCGCCCGCGACCGCGTTGCGCGTCGTCTCCGCCCCGGCGCTGAACAGCAGACTGAAGAACAGGTACACCTCGAGATCGGACAAAGCCTGGGATGCTTCGTCTTCCACCATCGCGTTGGCAACCACCGAAAGCATGTCGTCGGTCGGTTGTGCGCGCTTGGCGGCGATCAGCTCCTGCCCGTAGGCATACATCCGCGACCCGGCCTCTTCGATCGACAGCTGTGACAGCGCCGCTTTGCGCGAGCCGCCGAAGTCGAACTGCGGCTCGATGGCCTCGAACAGCCAATGCCGTTCGGATTCAGGCACTCCCAATAGGATGCAGATCATCTGCATCGGCAGTTCGGCGGCAATGTCGATGAGGAAGTCGAACGGCTGCCCCGGCACCACATCATCGATCAGGCGCCGGGCCCTGCCCCGCAGATCGTCCTCGACCCGGCGGATCATCCGGGGCGTGAGGCCGGAACTGACCAGTCGCCGGATCTGTGAGTGCCGGGGGTCGTCCATCATGTTGAGCACCTGACCCGCGATGGCCAGATCCTGCAACAGGGTGCCGCCGAACGGCCGGGTACCGCCGGTGACCGAGGAGTACGTCCCCGGATCGCGCAGCACCTCAAGGGTTTCGGCGTGGGCGGCCACCGACCAGAAGCCTTCGCCGTCGGGGGTGTTGTCGGTGGGCTCGTGCCAGAACACGGGCGCCTCGCGGCGGTGGAGGGCGAACAACTCGTGCGGGAACCCGTTGGCGAAGTTGTCCAGATCGGTGAAGTCGATGCTGGTGACAGCGGTGGTCACAGGATGGCCCCGGGCGTGTACTTGGCCGCCTCCGGATGGCGGCTCACCAGTTCGTTCACCTGGGCGGCCACCTCGTCGACCTGGTCGCCGGCCGCGCCGATGAAGGCCTCCTTGTCGGCCAGCGCGGCGTCGAGCGCCGCCCGGTCCAGCGGCAGCCGGTCGTCGGCGGCCAACCGGTCCAACAGATCCGGCTCGGCGCCGCGTTCCCGCATCGCCAGCGCCGTGGCCACCGCGTGCTCGCGGATCACGTGGTGCGCGGATTCGCGGCCCATCCCGGCCCGCACGGCGGCGATCAGCACCTTGGTGGTGGCCAGGAACGGCAGGTAGCGGTCCAGCTCGCGCTGGATCACCGCCGGGTAGGCGCCGAACTCGTCGAGCACCGTCAGGAACGTCTCGATCTGTCCGTCGATAGCGAAAAAGCTGTCCGGCAACGCAACTCGGCGTACCACCGAGCAGAAGACGTCGCCTTCGTTCCACTGCGCCCCGGCCAGTTCCGCGGCCATCGAGGCGTAACCGCGCAGCACCACCTGCAGCCCGTTGACCCGTTCGCAACTGCGGGTGTTCATCTTGTGCGGCATCGCCGACGAGCCGACCTGACCTTCGGCGAATCCCTCGGTGACCAGCTCGTGCCCGGCCATCAACCGGATGGTGTGCGCCAGCGACGAGGGTCCGGCGCCCAGCTGGACCAGCGCGGAGATCACGTCATGGTCCAGCGAACGCGGATACACCTGTCCGACGCTGTGCAATACCGTTGCAAATCCCAGGAATTCGGCCACCTGTTGCTCGAGCGCCGCCAGTTTGGCCGCATCGCCCCCGAGCAGGTCGAGCATGTCCTGCGCGGTGCCCATCGGCCCCTTGATGCCGCGCAGCGGGTATCGGTCGATCAGCTCCCGCAACCTGGTCAGGGCGATCAGCGTCTCTTGCGCGGCCGAGGCGAATCGCTTGCCCAGGGTGGTGGCCTGGGCGGCGACGTTGTGGCTGCGACCGGCCATCACCAGGTCGCGGTAGGCCACCGCGCGCTCGGCGAGGCGTGCGGCCACCGCGACGCCGTGCGCGAACACCAACTCGAGGGACTGGCGGATCTGCAGCTGCTCGACGTTTTCCGTCAGGTCGCGGCTGGTCATGCCCTTGTGCACGTGCTCGTGGCCGGCGAGTGCATTGAATTCCTCGATGCGGGCCTTGACGTCGTGGCGCAGCACCCGCTCGCGCGCCGCGATCGAGGCCAGATCGACGTTGTCCAGCACCCGCTCGTAGTCGGCGACCGCCCCTTCCGGCACATCCACCCCGAGGCCCATCTGCGCCCGCAGCACCGCCAACCACAGCCGCCGCTCGGCCACCACCTTGGCCTCGGGCGACCAGATCGCCACCATCTCGGCACTTGCATACCGGCTGGCCAGCACATTCGGAATACTCACGAACACACAGCTTACGGTCGGCGGCAGGACGGACCCACCGCGCGCCGAGGCAGGCAGGAAGAGCCGCATTTCCGGCGAAGGTCCGCCTTGCGGAAGTGACAGAATGCCGCCATGTACTTCGCCGGCGTCGACCTCGCCTGGGCGGGCCGCAACCCGACCGGGGTCGCGGTGGTCGATGACGGCGGCACTCTGGTCAGCGTCGGCACCGTCCGCACCGACGACGACGTGCTGGCCGCGTTGCGGCCCTGGGTGCGGGCAGAGTGCGTAGTCGGTTTTGACGCCCCGTTGGTAGTGACCAATCCGACTGGTCAACGCCCGGCCGAGACCGCGCTCAACCGGGATTTTCGCAGGTTCGAGGCGGGAGCTCACCCGTCCAACACCGGAAAACCCGAATTCGCCGACGGGCCCCGGGCCGCTCGGCTGGCCGGCGCGCTGAACCTGGACCTCGACCCCTATTCATCTGCCCCGGGACGCGCCCTCGAGGTGTATCCGCACGCCGCGACGGTGGCCCTGTTCCGGCTGCCCCGCACGCTGAAATACAAAGCCAAGCCGGGTCGCGACCTGCAGCAGCTCCGGTCGGAGCTGCTACGGCTGATGGACCTTGTCGAGACCCTGGCCGCGGCGCCGGTACCGCTACACGTGCGCAGCTCACCCGAATGGGCCCGGTTACGCAACGCCGTGCTGACCGCGCAGCGCAAAAGCGAGCTGCGGCGCGCCGAAGATCCCGTCGATGCGGTGGTCTGCGCCTATGTGGCGCTCTACGCGCAGCGTCGTCCCGACGACATCACCCTCTACGGTGACGCGGCGACCGGCTATATCGCGACGCCGTCGTTGCCCAACGATGTGCTGATGACGCGCACCGGGGGCTGATCGACCGGCGCCAGCACCTCGATCAGGTCGATGACCGTGGACATCGCCGCGGCGCGCGGATCGCGTCCTTCGACCAGCGCGGAGACCACCGAACCGTCGACGGCGCAGATCAGGGTGCACACCAGCTCGATCTGGACCGATCTCCCCGACCTCTCGATGGCCTCGGCGACCGCCTCCGCGCGCTGACGCAGGCTGCGTCGCATGCTTTCCCGCAACGCGGGAAGCCGGGTACAGGCGATATGACGCTCGTACCGCGATATCAGCTGCTCGGCGAGCCCCGGCCCGGATACGTCCCCCACCAGCAGATCGACCAGCACGTCAGCGGTGGTCTCGGGCCCCCGGCGCCGCCGGGACAGGGCGTTGACCCGGGCACGCAACTGCGCCACCTCGATCATCCCGATGTGTTCGACCGCACGTGCGATCAAATCGTCGAGCGACGAGAAATAGTAGGTAGTAGAAGCCAGTGGCAGGCCGGCTCGCCGAGCGACCGCCCGGTGGCGCACCGCTTCGAACCCGCCTTCGCCGAGCAGCTCGGCGGCAGCGCTCACCAACGCATACCGCCGACGTTCTCCTTTTGGAGTAACTGCTGCTGCTGTCACGCCCACCCATGCTGCCAGTCAAAGTGGTACTGCATTGCCATTTTCGCGAAACGAACATGGCATGATGACCCGCATGCCAGACATCAGCCGCCGCGCCGTACTGCGCCTCGGTGCCGCCGCCGCATGCGGCGCGGGCGGCGCATATGCGCTCGACGTGCTGTTTCAGCCCCGGACGTCGCGCGCCGCCCCGGTTTCCTGGACTGGGACAAACGTTCCATTGGCGCCGGCACGGCCGCTTGATCCGGCACCCCCCGCGCAGGCGGCCCCGACCATGGTGACGGGCTCGTTCGTCTCGGCCGCCCGGGGCGGGATATCGACAAACTGGGCGATCGCGCGCCCGCCGGGCCAGACCAAACCGCTGCGGCCCGTCATCGCGCTGCACGGCAAGGGTAACGATGCCGCGGCCGTCATGGCAGGCGGTGTGGAACAAGGCTTGGCGCAGGCCGTCAACGCCGGGTTGCCGCCGTTCGCGGTGGTTGCCGTCGACGGCGGCGGTGGCTACTGGCACAGGCGGGCCGACGGTGACGACGCCGGGTCGATGGTGCTCAACGAGCTGATCCCGATGCTGGACAGCCACGGCCTCGACACGTCACGGGTGGGATTTCTGGGCTGGTCGATGGGCGGCTACGGAGCGCTGCTGCTCGGTGGCCGGCTCGGCCCGGGCCGCACCGCGGCGATCTGCGCCGTAAGTCCAGCGCTGTGGACGTCTGCCGGTGCCGCCGCCCCCGGAGCCTTCGACGGGCCCGAGGACTATGCGGCGAATTCGGTGTGGGGGATGCCCGCGCTGGGCTCCATCCCGATCCGCATCGACTGCGGTGACAGCGACCCCTTCTATTCGGCGACCAAGCAGTTCATCGCCCAGCTCCCGACCCCTCCCGCCGGCGGTTTCTCGCCGGGAGGTCACGACGGCAGCTTCTGGAGCTCTCAGTTGCCGGCCGAGATGACGTGGATGGCGCCGATACTGACGGCGTAGGCCGCCACGGATACCGTCGTTGTGTGAGCGCACCGTTCGGCTGGACCAATCCGTACGCCTGGCCCCGCACGCCCATCCTGGGCGGCAATGTGGTGTGCACCTCCCAACCGCTGGCCGCTCAGGCCGGGCTGTCGATGCTGGCCGCCGGCGGGAACGCGGTCGATGCGGCCATCGCCACCGCGATCACGCTGACGATCGTCGAACCGGTGTCCAACGGCATCGGGTCGGACGCGTTCGCGATCGTCTGGGACGGCACGCATCTGCACGGCCTCAACGCGTCGGGACGCTCGCCCGCTGCGTGGACACCGGAATACTTTGACGGCCAGAACGTTCCGGTCGTCGGCTGGAATTCGGTGACGGTTCCCGGAGCCGTGTCCGGGTGGGCGCAGCTGCACCGACGATTCGGGCGGCTCCCGTTCGAGCAGCTGTTCGCACCTGCTATCTCCTACGGCCGCAACGGCTTTCTGGTCTCTCCTATGGTCGCCTCGCAATGGCACGCTCAGGTTCCGGTATTCGCGTCCCAGCCCGGCTTCGCCGCAGCCTTCCTGCCGGGTGGGCGTGCGCCCGGGGCCGGAGAGTTGTTCACCTTCCCGGACCATGCGGCCACCCTGGAGGCGATCGCGGCATCCGGCGGCGAGGCCTTCTACCGCGGCGAGTTGGCCGCCCGGCTCGAGGCACACTCGGCGGCACACGGCGGCGCGATGCGGGCCGACGACCTGGCGGCTCACCGGGCCGACTGGGTCGACACGATCAGCCGCGACTACCGCGGCTACACCGTTCACGAGATACCACCCAACGGTCAGGGCATCGTCGCGCTGATCGCCCTGGGCATCCTCGAAGAATTCGACATGTCCTCGCTGCCAGTCGATTCCGCGGACAGCCTGCATCTGCAGATCGAGGCACTGAAGCTGGCGTTCGCCGACGCGCACGCGTGCGTCGGCGATATCGACCACATGACCGTGAGCAGCGAACAACTCCTCGACCGTGAGTATCTGAGGCAACGGGCGGCGCTCATCGACCCGCGTCGCGCCAAGCAGGTTTCGGCCGGAGTGCCAAAGGGCGGAACGGTCTATCTGACCGCCGCCGACGCCTCCGGGATGATGGTCTCGATGATCCAGTCGAACTACCTGGGATTCGGTTCCGGCGTGGTGGTGCCGGGCACCGGGATATCACTGCAGAATCGTGGTGCGAATTTTGTTGTCACGCAGGGACACCCAAATCAGATCGGCCCGGGTAAGCGCCCCTTTCACACCATCGTCCCGGGCTTCGTCACCAAAGACGGGGAACCGGTGATGAGTTTCGGGGTGATGGGAGGTCCGATGCAGCCACAGGGCCACGTGCAGGTTCTGGTGCGCATCGCCGACTACGGACAGAATCCGCAGGCGGCCTGCGACGGCCCGCGCTTCCGCTGGGTGGACGGCGTACAAGTGGCCTGCGAGAAGGGATTCCCGCCCGCAACGCTCGACGAGTTGCGGCAGCGCGGGCACGACCTACTCGCCGTGGACGACTACAACGCGTTCGGCAGTTGCCAGGCGATCTGGCGACTGAAGCACGGATACCTCGCCGCCAGCGACCCGCGCCGCGATGGGCAGGCAGTCGCGTTCTGAGCCGGTGACGCTTGTCGGCCCCGGCACGAATTAACGGCAATCTCACAGGAAATCACGAGCCGTCTCCCGGTAGTGAGCTGGTTAATATCGGACGAGCAACTGCGGGGGGGCGCCCGAGGCCATGCCCGCACTCTCGTTACGGACGGTGCGATGCCTGACTCACCTCATCAAGGCGCCGGCATTCTGCGTGCCGGAGATGTGTTCGCCGGCTATGAAATCGACCGGCTTCTGGGGTCCGGCGGCATGGGTGAGGTTTACGGTGCCCGCCATCCCCGCCTGCCACGCCGCGAGGCACTGAAGATCCTGAACGATGACATCTCAGCAGATGAGGCGTATCGGCAGCGCTTCATCAGAGAAGCGGATCTGGCTGCCGCGCTGTGGCATCCGAACATCGTGCGCATCAACGACCGTGGCGAGTTCGACGGCCGACTGTGGATTTCCATGGACTTCGTCGACGGAACCGACGCGGCGAGCCTCTTGCGCGACCATTATCCGGCCGGCATGCCGGCAGATCAGGTCGCGACAATCGTCGAGGCGATCGCGTGCGCCCTCGATTACGCACATGGGGAGCACGACGTGCTGCACCGCGATGTCAGTCCCGCGAATGTCCTGATCTGCGGCGCGGGCAGCGCTGAGCAGCGAATCTTGTTGAGTGACTTTGGTATCGCGCGAACCATCGGCGACACCCCCGGCCTCACCGCGACGAACATGATGATCGGCACCTTCCCCTACGCCGCGCCCGAACAACTGACGGACGAACCGATCGACGAGCATGCAGACCAATACGCGCTGGCCGCGACCGCTTACCATTTACTGACCGGCTCGACGTTGTTTCCGCACACCAACCCGGCCGTCGTGATCAGCCGCCACCTGAGCGCACCTCCGCCGAGACTCGAGGACGCCCGCCCGGCGCTCAAAGCCCTCGACCCGGTGTTCGCGGTGGCACTGGCCAAAGAACCCGGTGAGCGATTCCCCCGATGTAGCGACTTCGCCGACGCATTCGCCCGCGCGATCGACTGTGCCGGAGCGGCACCGAGTTCGGTCTGCACCATGCCACGAGCGGTGGCAATCCGGCCGAAAACGCATGCGACCCGCGGGAGGGCGCACGGCGGCCGCGGGCGGATCCTCGCGGCCGCGGCACTGACGGTCGCCTTTACCGGGTTGGGCGCCGCCGACTACGTCATCGCGGACAAGTCCTCCGTCATCCCACCCGCCGCAGCCACCGGCAAGCCGCAACCGCGACTCGTGGCGAAACCGGCAACACCGAGTGCGGAGCCGCAGAGCGCGGCCCCGCCGAGCGACATACCGCCACCGCCGTCCGCCGCGAGGGCGCCGGCCCCCACCATGGCTGCGCCCACCACTGCCGCCCCGCCTTCCCCTGTTGTTGCCGCGCCTCGCTCTCCCGCGCCGGCCGCGCTGCGGCCGAAAGCGCCGCCGCCACCGCAGCGACCGCCAGACCAGGACCAGACCTTCATCAACACCTTGTCCGGCATCCCCGGGCTCACCGTCACCGACCCGGCAACGGCCGCCGCCACGGGTCGCGCCATCTGCAAAGGACTGCAGAATGGTGCGACCCCCGACGATTCCGTCCAGGCGACGGTGAAGAGTAACTCCTCCCTCAGCCCCGCCCAGGCTGCCGCAGGCGTCAATGCCGCGATCGCCACCTACTGCCCGCAGTATCAGCATTAGGCACGCCGCCGGTGCCTACGATCGCCGATGACGTTGAGCAGCCCGGCATCTCACGGTGCGCGGCCGGCTTGCGGTGCCGCTTCGACATGACTGACCGGGCGGTCGCACGCTGACCGCAAGGTGAACTAAAGGTAAACTCATAGGAAACTATGGGTGACTTGGCGATGAAGCGCTGGGTAATATCGAGTGAGCAAGTACGGCTTGGCGCCGAGGTGCGCTCGGCATTCCTGTTACGGACGGTGCGATGATTGGCTCACTTCACCGAGAACCCGGCGTCGGTTTGAATACCGGAGATGTGTTCGCCGGGTACACGATTGACCGTTTGTTGGGACGCGGCGGAATGGGCGAGGTCTACCTCGCGCAACATCCACGGCTGCCACGCCGCGAGGCGCTGAAGATCCTGAACGACGACATATCCGCCGATGACGCCTATCGTCAGCGCTTCATCCGCGAGGCGGACCTGGCCGCCGCTCTGTGGCACCCGAACATCGTGCGCATCAACGACCGCGGCGAGTTCGACGGGCAGCTCTGGATTTCAATGGACTACGTCGACGGAACCGATGCGGCAAGCCTGTTGCAGGACCAGTACCCGGCCGGCATGCCGGCAGACAAGGCGGCAGCCATCGTCGAGGCGATCGCCACCGCACTGGACTACGCACATCTGCACCACGACGTACTGCACCGGGACGTGGGTCCGGCCAACATCCTGCTCGCCGACCCGGGAACCAGCGGGCAGCGAATCCTGCTGGGCGACTTCGGTATAGCGCGAGCCATCGGCGACATCGGCGGCCTGACCGCGACGAACATGATGATCGGCACCTTCCCCTATGCCGCGCCTGAGCAACTGACGGACGAACCGATCGACGGGCGGGCCGACCAGTACGCTCTGGCCGCCACCGCGTTTCATCTGCTGACGGGAACAACCCTGTTCCCGCACACCAACCCCGCCGTGGTGATCAGCCGCCACCTCAGTGCGCCGCCACCGAAACTGGCGGAGATCCGCCCGGCGCTCCAGGCCTTCGACCCGGTGTTCGCCATTGCGCTTGCCAAGGATCCAAGCGAACGATTCGCCCGGTGTACCCATTTCGCCGAGGCCTTCACGCGCGCGATGCACTCCACCGGACAACCGACGAACTCGGTATGGACCATGCCCAGGCCGATTGCGGTTCGGACGCCGGCGCCGGCGGCCCCGAAGGCCACGGAGACCGCTGAGCCACAACGCCGGCGGCGTCGCATCTTCGCGGCCGCAGCGACCGCGATCGCGCTCGCCGGCGTCGGCGCCAGTGGCTACCAGAGCGACGACGCCGCCGCACCCGTTGCGTCGCCGGCTGGGGTCCAGCCTCAGGTTGCCGCGGAGCCGGCACCCGCGCAGCCAGAAGCGGCGCCCGCGCAGCCACAAGCGGCACCCGCGCAGCCGGTCACGGCGCCCGCGCCGCCCAATGACGCACCGCCGCCGCCCGCCCCGGTCGCACCTCGTGCGTCCACACCGGCCGCGGCACCGGCGGCCCAGGTCCCGAAAGCGCCTGCCCCGCAGGCGCCTGTGCCGAAGGTGCCACCCCCTCCGCAACGCCCGCTGGACCCCGACCAGGCCTTCGTCAACATGGTGTCCGGTATCCCGGGTCTCACCGTCACCGACCCTGCCACCGCCGCCGCGACCGGCCGGGCCGTGTGCACGAGCCTGCAGAATGGCGGGACCCCCAATGATTCCGTTCAGGCGACGGTGAACGGAAACAACACCGTCACCCCGGCACAGGCCGCCGCCGGCATCAATGCGGCAATCACGGTCTACTGCCCGCAGTTTCAGCAGTAGGCAGCGCCGGCGGCTACAGGCGAATCTTTCCCTCTGCCGCACGCTGTCCGATGTCGGTGCGGAAGTGGCTGCCGGGCAACCGAATCGAGTCGAGTATCTGGTAGGCGCGGGTGCGCGCCTCGGACAGGTCAGCGCCCGTGCCGACGACCGACAGCACCCTGCCGCCGGAGGAGACGATCGCTCCGTCGTCGCGCCGGGTGGTTCCGGCGTGCAGGACCCCCTCGGCTTCGGAACCGGTGATGACGTCGCCGACCCGGGGCCGTCCGGGATAATTCTCGGCCGCCAGCACCACCGTCACCGCCGAGCCGTCGCGCCAGCGCAACGGCTCGAAGTCGGCGAGCGTCCCACTACCGGCGGCATGCAGTAGCTGGCCCAACGGCGACTCCAGCAGGGCAAGGACGGCCTGCGTCTCCGGATCGCCGAAGCGGCAATTGAATTCGACCACCGCCGGCCCCTTCGACGTGATTGCCAGGCCGGCGTAGAGCAAGCCGTTGAATGGGCATCCCCGCCGAACCAATTCGGCGGCAACGGGTTCCACGATCCGGCTGACGATCTCGCGGTAGACGTCGTCGGGCAGCCAGGGCAACGGCGCGTAGGCACCCATACCCCCGGTGTTGGGGCCGGCATCGCCGTCACCGACCCGTTTGAAGTCCTGCGCCGGCAGCAGCGGCACCACGGTCGCGCCGTCGAGCACGCAGAACAGCGAAACCTCGGGTCCGTCCAGGAACGACTCCAGCAGTACGGGATGACCCGACTCCAGCAGATTCGCGGCGTGCGCGCGGGCCTCGTCACGATCCGCGGTCACCACCACACCTTTTCCGGCAGCCAGCGAGTCGTCCTTGACCACCCAGGCCGGGTCTCCGGCCGGCGGTCCGAAGCGTTCGAGTGCCGCGTCCAGATGCGCCGGGTTGTCCACGATCTCACTGGACGCGGTACGAACCCCGGCCGCGGCCATGACCTCCTTGGCGAAGGCTTTCGACCCCTCGATGCGCGCCGCATCCTTGCCGGGTCCGAAGCAGACGATTCCGGCAGCACGCAGCGCATCGGCCACTCCCAGCACCAGCGGCACTTCCGGACCGATCACCACCAGGTCGGCCTCGACCTTGCGGGCCAGGGCGACGACCTGGTCGGCCGAGGTGACGTCGACGTCGTGCTGCTCGGCCAGCCGGGCGGTGCCGGCGTTGCCAGGGGCCACGATCAAGCCCGTGACCTGCGGGTCTGCACTGAGCGCCAGTAGCAGGGCATGTTCACGGGCACCAGAGCCGATCACCAGGACGCGCACGACAGGTCAGACTAGCCGCAAGCCGCTACAGAATCTTTTCCAGCAGGTCCCTCACCCCTACCAGTGGCGGGCTACTCGCCCGAGTTCATCTTGAGCGCGCGCTCGACGTTCGCCTTCTTGTCCTCCGCGGCGCCCTTGGCCGCGGCCTTCTTCCGCCGCGCCACCACGGTGTCGACGGCGCCGTTGAGCGCCGAACCCAGCGGGAAACCGAGGTAGTGCGTCAGGAACAGCGCCATCTCCTTCAGATCGGACTCGCTGAGCTCCTCGTTCAGCAGCGCGGCGTTGATCTGGATCTCGGCCAGGTCGCGATTCCCGATGGCGGTGACCGCGGTCAGCGTCATGATGCGTTTGTCCCGCATGGACAATCCCGGCCGGGTCCAGATGGAACCGAACAGGTGGTCGACCGTCAGGTCGAAGTAGGGGTCGCCCTCGATGTTGGGCATCTCCCAGCCATAGACCTCGTTCATCTTCTCGAGGCCCTTGCGGCGCAGTTCGTCCATCACGCGTCCTTCTGCTCGTCGTGCGGTACCCCGAGGCCGGCAGCCAGCCGCTGCAGAGCCAGTTCGGCCATCGGCAGGTCGACCGAGACCGATTCTCCCAGCGCCAGAGCCAGGCTCAGATCCTTCTCACCCAGCCCCCGGGTGTGCAGGAACGGCTGGTACAGGAAGTTGTCCGGATCGAGGTCCCTGGTGTCCTCGCGCACCATGATCGCGCCGGGACCACCGGTGAGCGCGTCGGTGTGACGCACCACCCGGCCCAGCGCCTGCAGGTCCAGCCCGGCCGCCTCGGCCAGCTTCATGGCCTCACACGCGGCAGCGTAGGAGGTGAACGTCAACATGTTGCGGGCCAGCTTCATCCGTGTTCCGGCGCCCGGCTCACCGGCGTGGATGACCATCGCAGCCCAGTGTTTGAAGGCCGGCTTGATCCGCTCGTACACCTCGCGCTCGGCCCCGACCATGGTGGCGAGCTCGCCCTTGGCCGCCGCCGCGGCACCGCCGCTCACCGGCGCGTCGACGATATGGATTCCCTGCGGTTTGAGTTCGGCCGCGAGCGCCACAGCGGTGGTGTCGCTGATGGTGGAGTGGATCGCGATGACCGTGCCGGCCTTCGCGGTTGCGGCCAGTTCGCCGACCACTTCGCGCACCTGGGCGTCGTTGAGCACGGTGATATGGACGATGTCGGCAGCGGCGATGTCGGCCACACTGGCGGCCCCGTTGGCGCCCTTTTCCAGCAGCGGCGCCATCGCCTCGGCCCGGATGTCGTAAACCGTCACGCCGCCAGGCCATTCGGTCATCTTGGTGGCCATCGGGGCGCCCATGTTGCCCAGCCCGATGTAGCCCAGCTTGAGATCGGGGCTCATGACCGGATGATCTGTCCGCCGTCGACGTTGAAGATCTGCCCGGTGATCCAGCGGGCCTGATCGCTCAACAGGAACAGGCACATGCCCACCAGGTCATCCGGAGTTCCCATGCGCGACAACGGCAGTCCCTTGACGATGTCGTCGACGATCTCCTTGGGGGTGGTGGTCCGGTTGGCCTCGGTGTCGATGGGCCCCGGTGCGATCGCGTTGATCCGGATGTTCTGGCCGCCCAGTTCCCGCGAAAGTTGTTGGGTGAGGCCGTTGATGCCGACCTTGGCCAGTCCGTAGAAGTTGGCATACAGCCAGGCCGCGGTGGACGACTGGTTGACGATCGCGCCGCCGCCGCGCTTTGCCATCTTCTTGTACACCGCGCGGGTGCACCACAACGCGCCGTCGAGGTTCACGCTCATGAATCTCTTGTAGTACTCCGGGTCCACGGTGAGCAGGAAGTCCAGCTTCATCCCGCCGAAGATCGCGGCGTTGTTCACCAGGTAGTCGATGCCGCCGAATTCGGCCAGAGTGCGGTCGGCCATCGCTTTGGCCGACGCCGGATCCGACACGTCCACCGGGATACTGATGGCGGTTCCCCCGTCGGCGACGATCTGCTTGGCCACCCCCTCGGCCGCCTCGGCGTTGATGTCGGCCACCACCACCGCGGCGCCTTCACGGGCCAGTGCCTCCACGTACGCCTGACCGATGCCGCCGCCGGACCCGGTGACGATGGCTACCTTGTTCTCGAACTGCACGCTGCGCTCCTCTAATTCACTGCCGTTGCAATGGTTTTGATTTCCAGGTACTCCTCGAACCCGGCCACGCCCATCTCACGGCCGTTGCCCGACTGCTTGTATCCGCCGAACGGCGCGTCCGCGGAGTACCAGACGCCGCCGTTGACGTTGACGGTGCCCACTCGCATCCGCGAGGCAAACCGGGCGGCCCGGTCCGGGTCCGCGCTGAAAACTGTGCCGGACAAGCCATATGGCGAGTCGTTGGCGATCCGCAGCGCGTCGTCGTCACCGTCATGGGCGATCACCGTCAGCACCGGCCCGAAAATCTCCTCCCGCGCCACCCGGGCATCGTTGCCCAGACCGGCGATCACGGTGGGTTCGATGAAATAGCCGACGTCGCGGCCCGCCGGCCGACCGCCCCCGCAGGCGAAGGTGCCGCCCTCGGCGACCGCCGAATCCAGATAACTCTGCACGCGGTCGCGCTGACGCGCCGAAATAACCGGGCCGCAGACGGTTCCGGGATCGTTGGGATCACCCGGCTTGATGCCGGACATGGTCCCCGCCGCCGCCGCGACGGCGTCGTCGTAATGCGCCCGCGGCACCACCAACCGGGTGGTGATCGCACAGCCCTGTCCGGCATGCATCGAGGCGGTGAACGCCGCCATCGCACACGCACCGGCCAGATCGGCGTCATCGAGCACCACGAACGCCGACTTTCCGCCCAACTCCAGGAATACCTTCTTGATGGTCGCGGCCGCATCGCTCATCACACTGCGGCCGGTTGCGGTCGATCCGGTGAACGAAATCATGTCCACCCGAGGGTCTTTGGCGAGCAGTGCGCCCACACTGTGATCGCTGGAGGTGACGATGTTGACCACACCTGGCGGAAAGTCGGTGTGCTCGGCGATGAGTTCCCCGAGTACCGCCGCGCACCAGGGTGTGTCAGGCGCCGGCTTCAGCACGACGGTGTTGCCTGCCGCCAGCGCCGGGCCCAGCTTGGCGAGATTGATCTGGTGCGGAAAGTTCCACGGGGTGACGGCGCCGACGACACCGACCGGCTCGCGAGCGATGGTGCGCCGGGTCGGAATCCCCATCGGCGCCGCCTGCCCCAGATCCTGGTGCCAGACATAACTTTCGGCCGTGTCCGCTGCGAACGCCAAGTCGTTGACCGGACCCTCCAGCTGGGCCATCGAGGTCAGCATCCGCGGCGCACCGACTTCGGCGATCGTCAGTTCGCGCAGTTCCTCGGTGTGCTTCTGCATCGCTTCCCGCAACTGCCGCACGCAGCGCACCCGCAGGTCGGCGTCGCGCGACCAATCGGTTTCGTCGAAGGCCCGTCGCGCCGCCTCGATCGCACGGCCCATGTCCTGCGCGTCGGCATCCGCGGCAACGCCCAACACCTCCTCGGTGGCCGGATTCGCCGTCGGGAAGGTGCCCGCCGCGCCTTCGGAGAACTTGCCGTCGATGAACAGTGCACTCACGCCGTCGGCCAACAGGGCCATCTACCACTCCCACCACACGCGCTCAGCTATCCGAAGCCGAGGACTGATCTGAATGGACAACTGTCCGATATCGTTCTTCCGAACCATAACGCCGGAGACTGGGCGGGAGCAAGGGCCGATCCCGCACGCGGCCCTCAGTATTCGCCTATTACGGCATTGACGTGTGCGTTTAGTTTGCGCACTTGATTCACGGCGCCGCTATCCTCTAGTTTGGACATGTGTCCAGCGATGCCGCGGTTTCGGTAACCGACCAGGCTCAGCAGCCGGGCGGGCGAACCCCGCGCAACCGCCGCCAGGAGGAGACCTTCCGCAAGGTGCTGGCCGCCGGCATGGAGACCATGCGCGAGAGCACCTACGCAGATCTGACCGTCCGCATGGTGGCGGCCAAGGCGAAGGTGGCGCCGGCTACCGCCTACACGTACTTCTCCTCCAAGAACCACCTGATCGCGGAGGTCTACCTCGATCTGGTGCGCCAGGTGCCCTACTTCACCGACGTCAACGTCGCCATGCACACCCGGGTGGATCATGCGCTGCGGCATCTGGCACTGGTCGTCGCGGACGAACCCGAAGTGGGCGCGGCGTGCACGGCGGCGCTGATGGGCGGCGGTACCGATCCCGCGGTGCGCGCCGTGCGTGACCGGATCGGTGCGGAGATCCACCGCCGCATCGCCTCGGCCATCGGGCCGGGGGCCGACGCCGGCACCGTCGCCGCTCTGCAAATGGCCTTCTACGGAGCCCTGGTCCAAGCCGGCAGCGGCGAGTTCACCTACCACGACATTGCCGACCGGCTGGCCGACGTGGTGAGCCTCATTCTGACCGGAGCCGAAAAGGGCGGTGACGCATGACGATCCATGTCGGGGATCCGGAATTGATCTTGGACCCCTACGATTACGACTTCCACGAGGACCCGTACCCGTACTACCGGCGATTGCGCGACGAAGCCCCGCTCTATCACAACGAGGCGCTCGGCTTCTGGGCGGTGTCGCGGCACAGCGATGTGCATCAGGGATTTCGCAACAGCACCACACTCTCGAACCGCGACGGCGTGTCCCTGGACCCGGTCTCCCGGGGCCCGCACGCGTCGAAGACGATGTCGTTCCTGGCCATGGACGACCCGGCGCATCTGCGGCTGCGGACCCTGGTGTCGAAAGGGTTCACCCCCCGCCGGATTCGCGAACTCGAGCCGCGGGTCACCGAACTCGCCGTGCAGCACCTCGACGTCATGCTGGACAAGGCCGCAACCGGCGGCACCGTGGACTACGTCGCCGAGTTCGCGGGCAAGCTCCCCATGGACGTGATCTCGGAACTGATGGGTGTGCCGGTAGCCGACCGTGATGGCATCCGAGCCTGGGCCGACGGCGTCATGCACCGTGAGGACGGTGTGACCGACGTGCCGGCGTCCGCGATCGAAGCCTCGATCAACCTGATCGTCTACTACCAGGGCATGATCGCCGAACGCCGCAAGAAGCTGACCGACGACCTCACCTCGGCCCTGCTCGAGGCCGAGATCGAAGGCGACCGGCTCACCGACGAGGAAGTCCTCGGGTTCATGTTCCTGATGGTGATCGCCGGGAATGAGACCACCACCAAACTTCTCGCCAATGCCGCATTCTGGGGACACAAGAATCCCGATCAGCTGACCCCGCTCTACGCCGATTCCTCGCAGATCCCGCTGTGGGTCGAGGAGACGCTGCGATACGACACGTCCAGCCAGATCCTGGCGCGCACCGTCTCCGGTCCGCTTGAGCTGTACGGCACCACGATTCCCGAAGGCGACGTGCTGTTGCTGCTGCCCGGTTCGGCGCATCGCGACGAGCGGGTGTTCGACCACCCCGATGATTTCCTGATCGGCCGTGACATCGGCTCCAAGCTCTTGAGTTTCGGCAGTGGCGCGCACTTCTGCCTCGGGGCCCACCTGGCCCGGATGGAGGCGCGGGTGGCACTGACCGAGTTGTTCAAGCGAATCCGCGGATATGAGGTGGACGAGGCCAACGCCGTCCGCGTCCACTCCAGCAACGTCCGCGGGTTCGCTCACCTACCCGTTACCGTGGAGGTTCGCTGATGCCCCGCTTTGAGCCGCATCCCGCTCGCCGGCCCGCCATCGTCGCCGGCGCGTCATCGGGCATCGGCGCCGCGACCGCGGTTGAGCTTGCGGCTCATGGTTTTCCGGTGGCGTTGGGGGCGCGACGGGTGGAGAAGTGCCAGGAGCTCGTCGACAAGATCCGCGCCGACGGTGGTGAGGCGGTGGCACTCCCGCTCGATGTCACCGACCCGGAGTCGGTCAAAGACTTTGTGCGCCAGGCCACCGAACAGCTCGGTGACATCGAGGTGCTGGTCGCCGGCGCGGGCGACACCTACTTCGGCAAGCTGCACGAGATCGACAGCGAGGCGTTCGAGCAGCAGCTGCAGATTCATCTGATCGGCGCGAACCGACTTGCCACCGCGGTACTTCCAGGCATGGTGCAGCGGCAGCGCGGCGACCTGATCTTCGTGGGTTCCGACGTCGCGTTGCGGCAGCGGCCACACATGGGCGCCTACGGGGCGGCGAAGGCCGGGCTGATCGCGATGGTCACCAACCTGCAGATGGAGCTGGAGGGCACCGGTGTGCGGGCCTCGATCGTCCACCCCGGGCCGACCAAGACCGGGATGGGCTGGAGCCTGCCGGCCGAACTCATCGGCCCGGCACTGGAGGACTGGGCCAAATGGGGCCAGGCCCGCCACGACTACTTCCTGCGGGCTTCCGATCTGGCCCGGGCGATCACCTTCGTCGCCGAGACCCCGCGTGGCGGGTTCATCGTCAACATGGAGCTTCAGCCCGAAGCGCCGTTGACCACCACCAAAGACCGCCAGCAATTGAAAGTCGATGAGAAAGCACTGAATTCATGACCAGCACGACGATGGTGCCGCGGGTGTCCGGCGGCGAAGAAGAACACGGCCATCTCGAGGAGTTCCGCACCGACCCGATCGGACTGATGCAGCGGGTACGTGACGAATGCGGTGACGTCGGCTGGTTCCAGCTGGCCGGCAAGCACGTCATCCTGCTCACCGGTGCGGGCGCCAACGAGTTCTTCTTCCGCTCCGCCGACGAAGATCTGGACCAGGCCGAGGCCTACCCGTTCATGACGCCGATTTTCGGCAAGGGCGTGGTGTTCGACGCCAGCCCCGAGCGGCGCAAAGAGATGCTGCACAACTCGGCGCTGCGCGGCGAGCACATGAAGGGCCATGCCGTCACCATCGAGGGCGAAGTGCGAAAGATGGTGGCCGACTGGGGCGATGAAGGTGAGATCGACCTGCTCGACTTCTTCGCCGAACTGACCATCTACACCTCGACCGCGTGCCTGATCGGGCTGAAGTTCCGCAACCAGTTGGACTCCCGGTTCGCGCACTTCTATCACCAGCTGGAGCGGGGCACCGACCCGCTGTGTTACGTCGACCCCTACCTGCCCATCGAGAGCTTCCGCGTCCGCGACGAAGCTCGCGTCGGCCTGGTCGCGCTGGTCCAGGAGATCATGGATCAGCGAATCGCCAACCCGCCCAAGGACAAGACCGATCGCGACATGCTCGACGTGCTGGTGTCGATCAAGGACGAGGACGGCAACCCGCGGTTCTCCGCCGACGAGGTCACCGGCATGTTCATCTCGCTGATGTTCGCCGGCCATCACACCAGTTCGGGCACCTCGGCCTGGACGCTGATCGAGCTGATGCGCCATCCCGAGGCCTACGCGGATGTCGTCAAGGAACTCGACGAGCTCTACGCCGACGGCCAGGAGGTGAGTTTCCACGCGCTGCGCCAGATTCCGAAGCTGGAGAACGTCCTCAAGGAGACGCTGCGGCTGCACCCGCCGTTGATCATCCTGATGCGGGTGGCCCAGGGCGAGTTCGAGGTGGAGGGATACCCGATTCACAAGGGCGACTTCGTCGCCGCGTCTCCGGCTATCTCCAACCGGATCCCGGAGGACTTTCCCGATCCCGATTCATTCGACCCGGACCGCTACGAGAAGCCGAGGCAGGAAGACCTGGTCAACCGCTGGACCTGGATTCCGTTCGGCGCCGGCCGGCACCGCTGCGTCGGCGCCGCGTTCGCCCAGATGCAGATCAAGGCGATTTTCTCGGTTCTGTTGCGCGAGTACGAGTTCGAGATGGCGCAGCCGGCCGACAGCTACCACAACGACCATTCCAAGATGGTGGTGCAGCTGGCCCGGCCGGCCAAGGTCCGCTACCGCAAGCGCGCCCAGGGATAACCGCCATGGGATTTCGAATCGAGGCGGATCTGGACCTGTGCCAGGGGCATGCCATGTGTGAGCTGGAGGCTCCCGACTATTTCCGGGTGCCCAAGCGCGGCAAGGTCGAGATCATCGACGCCGAGCCGCCAGAGGAAGCCCGCGACGAGGTCGAGCGGGCCGTCGAGTCGTGTCCTACCCAAGCCCTGTTCATCAAAGAGAAGGAAAGCTGATGGCGTCACATCCCCGCGAGGTGCTGGAAGACTGGGTCGAACGCTGGCTCGAGGTGAACCGGGAGGCCGAGCGGAACGGCGACTGGAAGCCGCTGGCCGACTTCTACGCCGATGACGCGACCTACGGCTGGAACATCGGCCCCAAAGAGGACGTGATGTGCGTCGGCATCGACGAGATCCGCGACATCGCCCTGGGGCTGGAGATGGAGGGGCTGGAGAACTGGCAGTACCCGTACCAGAAGGTCCTCATCGACGACAAGCAGGGCGAAATCGTCGGGTTCTGGAAGCAGGTCGCCATCGACTCCGATGGCGGCCGCTCCGAGATCTACGGCATCGGCGGCAGCTGGTTCCGGCTGAACGCCGACGCCAAGATCGAGTGGCAGCGCGACTTCTTCGACTTCGGCCACGTCCAGGCGCTCTACCTGGACCTGATGAAGGCGGGGAAGCTGTCGTCCGGGATGCAGAAGCGGATCGAGCGCAGTCTGGCCGGGGAGAAACTGCCTGGTTACTACCCGCTGGGTGAGGCGCCCGCGCCCATCTGGTGAGGCGAGCCAGCGGTCGCGCGCACCCAACCAAGCATTTGGTTTGTTAAACGCGCTATGCTGTCACCTCAGGAGTGCCCTGTGGCACTCATCACCACCGTGCCGGGCATGATGGGGCCAGGCACTCTCAATTCAAAGGCGAAATGGGGTCAGGTCCACCGTGAAGACAAAAGGCGCACTGATCTGGGAATTCAACCAGCCGTGGTCCATCGAGGAAATCGAAATTGGCGACCCTGCCAAGGACGAGGTCAAGATCCAGATGGAAGCGGCCGGCATGTGCCACTCGGACCACCATCTGGTGACCGGCGGCATCCCGATGGCGGGCTTCCCCGTGCTCGGCGGCCACGAGGGCGCCGGCATCGTCACCGAGGTGGGCCCCGGCGTGGAGGACATCGCCCCGGGTGACCACGTGGTGCTGTCCTTCATCCCGTCCTGTGGGCAGTGCCCGACCTGTCAGGCCGGCATGCGCAACCTGTGCGACCTGGGCGCCGGGCTGCTCGCCGGCGCCGCCGTCAGCGACGGCACCTTCCGCATCCAGGCTCGCGGCCAGAACGTGTTCCCGATGACCTTGCTCGGGACCTTCTCGCCTTACATGGTCGTGCACCGCAGCTCGGTGGTGAAGATCGACCCGTCCGTGCCGTTCGAGGTGGCTGCGCTGGTCGGCTGCGGCGTCACCACCGGCTACGGCTCGGCCGTCCGCACCGCTGACATCCGCCCGGGCCAGGACGTCGCGATCGTCGGCGTCGGCGGCGTCGGCATGGCGGCCCTGCAGGGCGCGGTCGCCGCCGGGGCACGCTACATCTTCGCGATCGACCCGGTGGAGTGGAAGCGCGACCAGGCGCTGAAGTTCGGCGCCACCCACGTCTACCCGGACATCAACGCCGCGCTGATGGGCATCATGGAGGTCACCTACGGGCTGATGGCCCACAAGGTGGTCGTCACCGTCGGTGAGCTGCACGGCGCCGACATCGACAACTACCTCAACATCACCCAGAAGGGCGGCACCTGCGTCCTGACCGCCATCGGCAGCCTGCTCGACACCAACGTCAACCTCAATCTCGCGATGCTGACGCTGATGCAGAAGAACCTGCAGGGCACCATCTTCGGCGGCGGCAACCCGCAGTACGACATCCCACAGCTGCTCGCGATGTACAAGGCCGGCAAGCTGAACCTGGACGACATGGTCACCACCCAGTACCGCCTCGAGCAGATCAACGAGGGTTACCAGGACATGCTGGAAGGCAAGAACATTCGCGGCGTCATCCGCTACACGGACGCTGATCGGTAACCCTGGTCCTGAGTGACCGGCTTTCCGCACCTGTTGGCGCCGGGGCGAATCGGCGCCATGGCGGTGCGCAACCGGATCGTCATGTCTCCGATGGAGACGATGTACGGCACCCCGGACGGATTGCCGTCCCAGCGCACCCGTGACTACTTCGCCGCCCGTGCCAACGGCGGCGTCGGTCTGATCACGCTGGGCGCTACCGGAGTTGACGCGCAGCATCCCGAGACTCCGGGCGGACTGCACCTGGGCACCGACGCCGCGGTGGCGGCGCACCGGGCGCTCGTCGACGACGTGCACGAACACGGCGCCAAGATCCAGCCGCAAATCGTGCACGCCGGGCCCGACGGGCTGGGGCCGGAGATGTTCGGGGCGACGTCGCTGGGGCCGTCGGTGATCCCGTCCTACCTGACCGGCCGTCCGTCGGTGGAGATCAGCAACGCCCAGCTGACCGAGGTGCTCGACCTGTTCAAAGCCGCCGCGCGCCGGGCCGTCGAGGCGGGCTACGACGGAATCGAACTGCACGCCGCGCACGGGTACATGTTGCTGGGTTCCTTCCTTGCGCCCCAACGCAATCGGCGCACCGACTGCTACAGCGGGCACACCGCACACGGCAGACTGCGCGTAGTGCTGGACGCGCTGGCGGCCATCCGCTCCGAAATCGGCGACGCGCTGCCGATCACCTTGCGCATCTCCGGATACGAGCGCGTCGCCGGCGGGCGGCCCATCTACGAAACCGCGCGGATGGCCCCCGAACTCGTCGCCGCCGGAGTCGATGCGTTCCATGTCAGCGGCGGCGTGATCGACCGACTGGTCACCGGGATGGTCAACGGCGCCGACGACGGTGACGAGGTGAACGTCGGCGCGGCCAGCGCGGTCAAGCAGGTGGTCGACGTGCCGGTGATCGCCGTCGGCCGCATCCACGACCCCGTCCGGGCCGAACGGATCCTCGCCGACGGCCGCGCCGACTTCATCGCCATGGGCCGTCCGTTGCTCGCCGATCCCGACCTGCCGCGCAAGCTTGCCGCTGGACAGGCGAGCCGGGTGCGCAGGTGCATCTCCTGTGAAAACTGCATCGACGCAATGGAACAGCGCTTCTCGGTCGACTGCGCCGTCAATCCCCGCACGGGCCGGGAACGCGCACTGGCAGCGCCCCTCGTTGCCCGCGCCAAACGGGTGGCGGTGATCGGTGGCGGGCCGGCAGGGCTGGAGGCGGCGCGGGTCGCCTCCGAACGCGGGCACCGTGTCACACTTTTCGAGCGAGGCCGGCAATTGGGCGGCGCGCTGCGCTGGGCGAGCATGCTGCATTCCGAGAATCGGCCGTTCTTACGGTATCTGCGGCAGGAGATCGATCGCAGCACGACGGAAGTGCATCTCGGACATGTCGTTTCGGCCCAAGACGTACTGGCTGCGGCGCCGGATGCCGTAGTGGTGGCCACCGGGGGCCGGGTCGCGGTGCCGGCGATACCGGGCGCCCACCTGCCGCACGTGCACACCGGACCCGGTCTGCGGAAGATGCTGGAGGGCAGGCGGTTTGTGCGCCCGGGCGCGGTGCGGATGGCCAGCCGCGCCTGGATGCCGTTCGGCCGCCGGGTTACCGTCATCGGCGGCGATCTGGTGGCGCTGGAACTGGCCGAATTCCTCGCGGCGCGTGGCCGACTCGTCTCGATCCTCGAGGGCGGCAAGGACATCGCCCCCGAGATCGGGAACAAGCGCAAGACCGAACACACCGACCGACTGGACCGGCTGGGCGTCACCGTGCACGTCCGCGCCGAGGTCGAGCGGATCACCTCCGGCGCGGTGGTGTTCACCCCGGCCGGTGGCGTCCGCCGCGAACTGGCCGCCGACAGCGTCGTCATCGCGGGCACCGTCGAGCCCGATACAGGCCTGTTCGACACCCTGGTCGACGCGCTGCCCGGCACCCCGATTCACGCCGCCGGCGACTGCACCGGCTTGGGCCTGATCCGCAAAGCCACCGAAGACGGCGCCCGCGCCGCGTGTGCAATCTAGAGAAGGAGAACCGCAATGACTCAGACCGCCCAATCCCCGGCACTGACCGCGTCGCAATCATCGTGGCGCTGCGTGCAAGCCCATGACCGCGAAGGATGGCTGGCGCTGATGGCCGACGACGTGGTCGTCGAGGACCCGATCGGCAAGTCCGTCACCAACCCCGACGGAACCGGCGTGAAAGGCAAAGAAGGGGTGGCCACCTTCTACGACACCAACATCGCCGCCAACCAGCTGACGATCACCTGCGAAGAGACCTTCCCGTCCAGCTCACCCAACGAGGTCGCCCATATCCTGGTGCTGCACAGCAGGTTCGAGGGCGGGTTCACCAGCGAGGTTCGCGGCGTGTTCACCTATCGCGTCAACGACGAGGGACTGATCAACAGCATGCGCGGGTACTGGAACCTGGAGATGATGAAGTTCGGGCAGGAGTAACCCCGGCCGCGCGCTAGCCGATGCGACCGATTCCGGTGATGTTGCCCTGCATGATCTTTCCACCCATCAGCACCATGCACGCCGTCTGAATTGGGTCGGTGAGCAGGGTGGCCGATTTGGGTTGCTGGTGCATCAACCGGCCGGTGGTCGGGTCGATCACCGAATAGGCGAAGACGTCCACCGGGGTGGTCTGGTCGAGCCCGATGCGGGTGATGGTGTAGATCAGTCCGTCGCCGGTGGACAGGTGCGGCAGCGCGGCGCTGCGAACCTTGCTCTCCCACACCGTATGACAGCCTGGGCCCGGACTGTCCATGTCCACGCGGGTCATCCCGCCGACGAACGGCGCCGTCGGCGGCACCGCCGGACCCGCTCCCGGCGGCACCGCCGGATAGGGATAGCCGTACGTGCTGGCGATGAACATCGAGTTGCCCGCCCCGATGGGCGAGTTCTCACTGCCCGGTCCGCCCTGCGTCAGCACGGTCTGCTGGCAGAGCACGTTGCCGGTGCCTGACTGGTAGACCATCGCGTGCACCTGCGGCTCGGCGTTGTCGACGATCGTCACGTAGTCGGCCCCGGTAGGTCCGAAATATGTTGGCGTGGAACCGGTTCCCCAGCTCAACTGCCCCGGCTTGCGGGCTGGGCCGCGGTCGTAGTTCTGACTCCACATGACCTGCGGGTTGCCGCCGCCGTTGAGGTTGATCTCGTAGATCGCGAACGTCGTGGCGACCGCGATGCGGTTCAGGGGCGACGCCGAGATGCTGTTGGCCACTTGCTGCCCGGCAGGGAGCTGCAAACTCGCAACGCCCCCAGCGGCTTTCGCGACCCCGACCACTCCGCCCGCGGTGGCGAACCAGACGTTGCCCTGATAGTCCGGGACCACACCGACCGAGCTGTCGCCCGGGGGTATGACGCTGGACAGGTCTGTCGACTGGGTGACGACCAACTGCCAGCGGCCCCGCTCGTTCTTCACATGCGCGATGCGCAGCAGGTGGTTTACGCCGTCGATCAGCACCATCTGGTTGTTGTTGTCCAGATACGCGTAGACGCCGCCGAGCAGGCCGCCTTTGGTGATGTCCAGGCTGGCCAATGGGATGATTTGCGGGAGAATGCCGTTGGGATCAATGAGGTGCAGCACTGGGGCTTGTTGGGTGATGGTTGTGCACAGTGCCAGCACCAGGCCGTCAGTGCCCTGGGTGATGGTCGGACAGGCGGCCAGCAGCGGGAAAGCGAAGACGGGAACCAGGCGTGCGCCGGGGCCGGGGAGCGGTCCGGCGTCGGCCGATCCGGCGTCGTTGTGCATCGACGCCAGGCCGTTGGGCGCCATGTACGGGTTGGGCGGCCCGAGTGGACCGTACGCGTCGGCGGCCCGGGCCGGGGTGAGTGCGGGAACGAGGGACACCGCGCATGCGGTGAGCACTGCCACCGGAATCGCCAGCAGCGCTTTGGGAAAACGCACCAAGGTCGCCTCCCGTGAATTGGGTCATGTGGGATTCTGGCGATCGTTGAGAACGACACGGCAACGGTGCGTTAACGATTCGGCCGCACCGGCTCGCGGCCTACGCCGGGTCCGGTAGATACACCCCGGTCCCCTGGGCCGTCTTCGCCAGGGTCTCATAGGACATCCACATGAATCCCCGCTCGCCCCAGCGCTTTCCGAAGCTGTTCTGAATCCGCACCGCGCCGGTGTTGTCGTCGTAGCCGGTGATGACCATGACGTGCCCGGCCTTGCGGCCAGAGGCGTTGATCATCCACTGACCGTTGCCGACGTACGGCGACGGGGTGCCGCGATAGTGCGGGAAGTCGCTGTAGAGATTGATGCCGAAGGCGACGGGGTTGCCTCCGGCGATGACGCTCTTCAGATTGTTCATGCCGTCTGCGCCGGTGATTCTGATCAGTTTGTGCCCGGGGATACCGAATAGCGGGTCCGGGGCGATGGTGCGCGGACCATAGTCGGCCCAGTTGGCTTCACACGATGTGGTGGATGTGCGCCGGCCGATGTTGGGTGCTGCCGCCAGCGACGGCGTGCCGCCGTTGGCCTGTAACCAGTTCAGGCACTTGACCATTTGGCCGCCTTTACAGGTGTTTTCGGTGAGCTTGTTGGCCAGCTGGTACCGGATGTAGGCGTAGTCGGGCCCGGCCCGGCGCGCCGGGGTGCTGGGCGGGGTGTTGGTTGTGCGGGCGGCATGGAAGGTGGCCAGGCCGTACACGGTGGCCCACACAAAACAATTCGGCATCGTCTGCCGGCCCACCGGCGGCAACCAGTCCGTGTTCACCGACGACTTGGCCGGAAGGGCTCCGGCAGGCTTGGGCCCCTCGGGGGTTCCGGGCTCGGTGACGTCGGAGTCGTAGCCGTAGGAGGTCAGCTCGTAGGGCTCGTCGTCATCAGACCCGCAGGCCGGCAGCGCGGCGCTCAGCGCGCCGGCGCCGGCGAGCGCCAGCAGGGTGCGTCGCGCGATCCGTACCTGCACGCGGATGACCCTATTGCCCATGGCGCACATATGCTGACGTAATGGCGTCGATCTTCACCAAGATCATCAACCGTGAAATCCCCGGCCGCTTCGTTTACGAGGACGACGACGTCGTCGCGTTTCTGACGATCGAGCCGATGACGCAGGGGCACACTCTGGTGGTGCCGCGCGCGGAGATCGATCAGTGGCAGAACGTGGACCCGCCGGTTTTCGCCCGCGTCATGGAGGTGAGCCAGCTGATCGGCAAGGCCGTGACGAAAGCCTTCGCGGCGGACCGCGCGGGTGTGATCATCGCCGGACTGGAGGTGCCGCACTTGCACGTCCACGTTTTCCCCGCGCGCAACCTCAGCGACTTCGGCTTCGCTCACGTCGACCGCAGTCCGTCGCCGGAGTCGCTGGACGAGGCACAGGCCAAGATCAAGGCGGCATTGGCCGAGTTGTCTTCGCGCTGAGCCTGCGTCCACGGCGCGGTGGCGCGGCGTGTCGTCTCCCTCAGCGCAGGCTCAACGCAGCAGCCCTGCTAGCCAACCGGCGCGGGCACGTCGCTGACCCGGGGCAGTGCCACGCGGAAGCAGCACCCCTCCCCCGGTGCCGTCGTCACGCTGACGGTGCCGCCGTGCGCCTTCACCAACGAGTCGACGATCGACAGCCCCAGTCCAGTGCCGCCGCTGGCCCGGGCCCGCGACGAATCGGTGCGGTAGAAGCGTTCGAAGATCCGGTCCGCGTCCTCCTGGGCCATGCCGGGTCCCTTGTCGGCAATCTCGAGCACCGCGTCGCCGCCGGCGGTGCCGACCCGGATGGTGACGTCAGCGGTCACCGGCGTGTGCTGGATCGCGTTCGCGATGAGGTTGCTCAGCACCTGGCGAAGTCGCGGCTCGTCGCCCAGCACCTCCGGGGTACCGGGGCCGTCGAATACCTCCATGGTGATGGTGCGCTTGGGGTCGATGGCGCGCCCGTCGTGCACGGCGTCGCTGGCCAGCGCCAACAGGTCCACCCGGTGGTGTTCCAGCGGCCGCTGCACATCCAGGCGTGCCAGCAGCAGCAGATCGTCGACCAGCAATCCCATCCGGCTGGCCTCGCTCTCGATCCGGGAGAGCAGCATCGCGACATCACGTGCGGCGCCCTGGCGGTACAACTCGGCGAACCCGCGGATGGTGGTCAACGGGGTGCGCAGTTCGTGGCTGGCGTCGGTGATGAACCGCCGCATCCGTTCCTCGGAATCGCGAGCGGTTTCCGCCGACGCTTCCGAGGCCGCGACGGCCTGCTGGATCTGCGACAGCATTCCGTTGAGCGCCAGGGACAGACGGCCCACTTCGGTGCGCGGGTCGCGCTCGGTGACGCGCCGGTCGAGCTGTCCCCCGGCGATCGCCGCGGCCGTCTGCTCGACTTCGGTGAGCGGCCGCAGACTGCGATGCACCACTACGAAGCTGGCAATGCCGACCACCACCAGCACAGCCGTGCCGATGCCCGCCTGCAACCACACCAGCGAGCGGACCGTGTGGTCGACGTCGGACAGGTCGATGGCCACCGTCGTGATCCCGCCCTGCGGCCCACGCACCGTCACCGCGCGCCACTGGATGTCGGAGTCGCTGACGGAGGGCAGCGTCGTCGGGTTCGGGCCCACGTCATTGTTGGCGGGCAGCGCGGGCTCGGCGTTGCGATCGTTGATCGCGGTCATGGGGTGGCCATCAGGGCTGATCGCCCGTACGTAGAACTTCGACGGCGGCCGGGCCGGGTCGAAACCCTGCCCGTTGGAGGTGGTGTGCTTCCACGGCGCCTGCGCCCAGGTGCGGGTGGCGTCCATCAGGGTCGAGTCGATGCGGCTGACCAGGCTGTGGCGCAGTATTGACGTCACCGCCACCCCCGAGGCCAGCAGCCCGCACAAAACCAGCACCAGGGTTGCTGCCACCAGACCTACCCGTAAGGGCACGCCGCGGCGGTACCGGCCGGTCATCTCAACGCGGTTCGCGCAGCACGTAGCCCACCCCACGCAGGGTATGCAGTAGCCGCTTCTCCCCCGTGTCGATCTTGCGGCGCAGATACGACACATAGGACTCCACCACGTTCACGTCGCCGCCGAAGTCGTAGCGCCAGACATGGTCGAGAATCTTCGGCTTGCTCAGCACGGTGCCGGCGTTGATGACGAAGTAACGCAGCAGCGTGAACTCGGTGGGCGACAGGGACACCGGCTGGCCGGCTTTCCAGACTTCGTGAGTCTCTTCGTCGAGTTCGATGTCGGCGAACGTGAGCCGGGCATTGCGAGGTTCGTTGCTGGTGCCCTTGCCGGCGCGCCGCAGGATGACCCGCAGGCGGGCCACCACCTCCTCGAGACTGAACGGCTTCGTCACGTAGTCGTCGCCACCGAGGGTCAGACCGGCGATCTTGTCCTGCAGCGAGTCACGGGCCGTCAAGAACAGCGCGGGGGCGTCGATGCCGTCGGCGCGCAGCCGTCGCAGCACTCCGAATCCGTCCATTCCGGGCATCATCACGTCCAGAATCACCGCGTCGGGCTTGCCTTCGCGGGCCCGGTCCAGGGCCTGGGCGCCGTTGGTCGCGGTGATGACCTCGAATCCCTGAAATTTCAGGCTCACTGAGAGCAGTTCGACGATGTTGGCCTCGTCGTCGACGACGAGGATGCGAGCCTCCGGTTTCGTGTTCTCGCCGCCGGGGTGTCCCAATGTCACGTCAGTCTCCCAACCCGAACTTGAGTACTAGCTGCAAAGTCATTGAAAACTTCCTGAAAGGTCGGTGCAAGTAATCTGCTAGCAGTCTGCCAGGAGTTTCAATGAAGGCAGGACAGCGCGCGTTGTTGTCCGGTGCTGCGTCGCGAATAGACTCGGAGAATGAACCTCAGCAAAACGCTGGTGGCGCTGGCCATCGCACCCGCGCGCACCGGTCTCGCGGCCGCGGAGGCGAGCCTGAACTTCGCCGGCGCGGCGGTGGGCCTGGCCAAGCAGGCATTGGGTGACACCAGCGGCCCGAGCGGTTCCAATGCGATGGCCAACATGCTGGGCATCGACGACGCACTGGCCCGGGCCAACCGGCTGGCGCGCCTACTCGACGACGACATGCCGCTGGGGCGCGCGGTGGCTCCCAACGGTCCGATGGACCGGATGCTGCGCCCGGGCGGCGTGGTCGATCTCCTCACCGCAGAGGGCGGGCTGATCGACCGCCTGACCGCCGAGGGCGGCGGCCTGCAGCGCGCGCTGCAACCCGGAGGTCTGGCCGACCAACTGCTGGCGGCCGACGGCATGATCGAGCGGGTGCTGGCCGAGGACGGGCTGGCCGACAAGCTGCTGTCCGAGGGCGGTCTGGTCGACAAGCTCACCGCCAAGAACGGCCCGCTGGAGCAGCTGGCCGATGTGGCCGACACGCTGGCACGCCTCGCCCCCGGTATGGAGGCACTGGAACCCGCGATCGCCACCCTGCAGGATGCTGTCATCTCGCTGACCATGGTGGTCAACCCGCTGTCCAGCATCGCCGACCGCATCCCGCTGCCAGGGCGGCGGCCACGGCCTTCGTCACGGCCGGTGCGTTCGCAACGCATCGTCGACGGCGAGCCGTGACCAGTTAGGCTGGCACCGGTTTTACCGGCCTCCTTAGCTCAGTGGTAGAGCACTCGCCTTGTAAGCGAGCGGTCGTCAGTTCAATCCTGACAGGGGGCTCCAAATTTCTGCGCGTGCCCACCCCCGCGTCGTCGCGGTCCGTGTCGACTCGTCGCCGAGTCAGATCTGACAGAGGTGTAGCCGGTGAATACCCAAACCGCCTTTCTTCTCACGATCTCGGTGCTGTGCTACGCGGTCGTCTCCGGACTCGTCCGGCGCTGGTATGTGGCTCCCGCGCTGATCTTCACAACACTCGGGATCGCGCTGGGTCCCTTCGGCTTCGACCTGATCGAGGACGAGGCCAGCACCGGGGTGTTCACCACCCTCGCGCAGTTGGCGCTGACGGTGATTCTCTTCAACCAGGCTTCGGTGCTCGACCCGCGGGCGCTGCTGCGCCGGGGAGGCTTGACGCTGCGCCTGCTGGTCGTGGGAGTGCCGATTGCGATCGCCCTCGGGACCCTGGTCGCGGTTCTGCTCCTGCCGGTCCTGAACTTTTGGGAAGCGGTGTGTCTGGCCGTGATCGTGGTGCCCACCGAAGCGGCACTGATCGATGCCGTCCTGGAGGATCGGCGCATACCTGAGGACGTGCGGCACGCCCTGGCGGCAGAAAGCGGCTTCAACGACGGCATCGCGTTGGCGGCCCTGCTCGGCGCCCTGGCCCTGGCATCCGACCGGGCCCATCACGCGCCGGAACACTGGGCGTGGTTCGCTTTCCGCACCGAGATCGTCTCGGCGGCTGTCGGCGTCGGCATCGGGTTGATCGGCGCGACGGTGATCTCCCGATCACGGGAGCACGGGTGGATGAGTGACACGTGGGCCCAGTTGGCCACGCTGTCACTGGCGCTGATCTGCTACGGCGTCGGCGAGCGCCTGCACGCCAGTGGCTTCGTCACGGCATTCGCCGGTGGTCTGGCCTATGCGATGGTGTGGTCCAAAGCCGGCGATAGCAACAGAACCACCCAGGTCTCGGACGCGGCCGGCGAGCTCCTCGAACTCCTCGTCTTCGCCCTCTTCGGCGGGTTCGCGCTGATACCCGTGTGGCGTGAGGTCGACTGGCGACTGGTGCTGTTCGCCGTCGTGGCGGTGATTGTGGTGCGAGTGATCGCCGTCGCGACTGCCATGCTCGGCAGCCGCCTGAAAGTGCGGAACACGTTGTTCATGGGGCTGTTCGGGCCGCGCGGAATCGGAACGCTGGTCCTGGGGCTGATCGTGATCGAGCGCGGAGAGATTCAGCAAGGTGCCGTCATCACTCAGGCGGTCGTGGTGGCCGTGACGATAAGCCTTGTCCTGCACAGCCTCACGGCACCGCTGACCGTTCTGCTGGGCTACCCCTCAGGTGGTCAGGTCAGGAAAGCCCACCGGAAGCGGACGAAATCGCGGTAGCGCGCCGTCAAAAGAATGTTTGCTGCAGGCGTTGACGTCGGCGAAGATAAATCCGGATAGCACCGAGTTGTCTCGTCGGGGGTGACGCCACGTGAACGATCGGGACGGGCCCGCACTGATCGACGCGCTGCTGGATCGTGCGGTGGCGGCACTCGGCAGCGGTGACCACGCCGCGGCGACGGCGTTGGCCGGACAGGTACTGGCCGCCGACGAAGGCAATGCCGACGCCGAGGAACTGCTTGCCGCACCGTCTCGTGGGGGCGAGATCCGGCGGCTGACAATCCTTTTCGCCGACCTGGTGGATTCCACCGCCTTGTCGACCCGGATCGAGCCAGAGACGTACCGCTTGGTTGTCGGCCGGTATCGCGAACAGGTGCTGGACATCGTGAACCGCTTCGGGGGCCACATCGGCTCGACTGCGGGTGATGGTTTGCTGGCGGTGTTCGGCCACCCGGTCGCACACGAGGATGATGTGCGGCGCGCCGTACTCGCCGGCCTGGAGATCACCCGTGCGGTACCAAGGCTGAGCGCGAAAGCGAAGGCGCGCTTCGGGTTTGAGATCAGCGTGCGGGTCGGTGTGCACCGCGGTGTGGTCTATCTGGACACCACCGCGGCTGACGTGTACGGGCTGGGCGCCAACCTGGCGGCGAGGGTGTGCAGCCTGGCGCCGCCGGGTGCGGTCGTCATCTCCGAACCGGTGGCCCGCCTGGTGCACGACGCGTTCGACTTGGAGGCCCGGCCCGCCGCGCCGGTCAAAGGTGTCGAAGGCTTGATCGACCATCACCGGGTCGTCGGCGAACGGTCCCGGCCGGCCCGGGCCGCCACCGGCCCGCTCGTCGGCAGGGACCGCGAATGGCAGCACCTGCAGAACAGCTGGGGCCTGGCGCAAACCGGCCGGCTGAGCGCACCGGTGGTGTTCTGCGGTGAGCCCGGCATCGGCAAGAGCAGGCTGGCAGCGGCCGCCCAGGAGCTGGTCGGAGAACAATCCGGGAACACGGTGGTCGAGCTGATCGGCTCACCCTTCCACGCCGATGCCGGCCTGTATCCGGTGCGTGCCCTGATCGAACGGCATTGCGGCATCGGCCGTCTCACCGGTCCGGCCGAGCGCCTCACCCTGCTGAAGGCCGAATTGGCCAGGCTCGGAATGGATTCCGTTCGTCTCGTTCCCCTGCTGGCACCGGTGCTGGGCGTCGACGCGCAGCACGGGTATCAGGCCGCTGCCGACGAAGGCAGCGAACTTTACGAACTGATCGCCGAGGCGGTGCGGGACTACCTGCTGGCCTGCCTGCAGGGCGCGCCGGGGTTGGTGATCGCGGAGGACGCGCACTGGTTCGATGCCACCAGCCTCGAGGTGCTCGGCAGCCTGCTCGACGGAGGAGGCGTTCTGCTCGTCGTCACGGGACGAGACAAAGGCTGGTTGCCGGACAGCTGGCGGGCGACGGTGTTCGATCTGGAACCCCTGACGGAGCGGGAGTCCGATGAGCTGATCGTCGCGCTGAATCCGGGGCTGACGCCGCAGGAGCGCGCCACTGTCCAATCCCGTTGTGACGGCGTGCCTTTCTACATCGAGCAGGTGGTATCCGGCATCACCGAGGTCGGCGTGCCCGAAGCGCTCTACGAACCGTTGTTCGCCCGGCTGCGGGCAAGTGCCGAGGTGGTGCCGGTCGTCGAAGCGGCAGCCGTCATCGGTCGCTACATCGACACCGGCCTGCTGACAGCCGTCGCCGAGGTGGACCCCGAGGATCTCCGGCGCGCCCTCGACGAGTTGGCGGACGCGCAGGTCCTGGAACGGTGGAGCACCGACGGGTGGCGTTTCCGCCATGAGCTGTTGCGCGAGGTCGCGATCGAGTTGGCACCCCCCAGCGTCCGCCGGACGCTGCACGCCCGAGTGGGCGACGCCCTGTGCAGCGTCGGCGGTGAGCCGGACTGGGGCCTGGTCGCCGGCCATTACCGGCAGGCCGACCGCTTCGACGACGCCGCCTCCGCCTACCAGCAGGCCTCGGCAGCTGCGCGGCGCCGCGGCGCCCTGACCGAGGCGCGCGCCCATCTGAGCCAGGCGTTGGCGCAGCTGGACCAGTGTCCGCCCAGCCCGGACCGGGACCGCCGCGAGATCGCTTTCCGGTTGGGGCGGGGTTTCCTCACCGGAAGCGCGGTCAGTCCGTCGAGTCCCGTGGTAGCCCCGGACCTGGAGCGGTGCCTCGAACTGATCGGAGCCGACGTGCCCGTCAGCAACCAGGGGAAGACGTCGACCGCGGAGGAGTTGTTCTCCACGCTGGGCGTGTTGACCGGCTACTACACGGGGCGCGCGGATCTCAGCCGCGCGACGAAGGCACTCGAACTGCTCCGCGCAGCCCTGGATCAGTGGCAGCCGGGATCGTGGCCGCGAACCGATGCCTGGGCCGGCGTTCTGGCGTTTTTGCGGGGCGAATTCTCTTATGCACGTGAGAAATTGGAGCTGGCGACCGACCCCGGCCCGGCCGCCAATCGGCGCACTGAGACCGTGGGCTACCTGCCGATAGACCCGATCGTGGCGGCGCGCATCCACCTGGCTCTGGTCCGGCTGGTCCAGGGCAGCCTGCCCGCGGCCGAGGCGGAGTTGGCGCGCGCCGCGCAATCGGTTGAAGGCATGGGTTTCCCGCAGGGCCCCTACAGCCTGGCGTACCTGCGGTTCGTGGAGATCTGGGTGCACATCGAGACCGGTCAGTTCGATCGCGCAGCGGCACTGGCCGTCGAATTGATCGAAGACGCCCAGCGGCACGGCTTCAATCAATGGCGGCTGCGCGGCACGATTCAGCGGGCCGTCGCGGAAGCCCTGGCAGCGACCGGCGGACCATCGGCCGCGGTTGATGAACGCATCGCCGACATCGCCGCGCTGGTCGACGAATTGCGCTCGGCCGATCTCAACGTCTATCTCACGTTTTTCGAGGGTGCGCTCGCCCGGGTGATGATCGCCGGCGGACACCGGGACGCCACACGGCTCGACGCCGCTCTTGCGATGGCCCGCGAGACCGGCATGTCTTTCTATGATTGCGAACTGCTCAGGCTTCGATCGCAGCTTCAGCCGGACCCCGAGGCGCAGCGCGCCGACCTTGAAAGTGCCCTGCAGCTGGCCCGCCGCCAGGGCGCGAACCTGTTCGAATTACGTTGTGCACTAGACTATTTCGAACTGGGCGGACCAGCATCGGGCCTTGCTCTCGCGGAGGCGATGAGCGGCATCCCGGCAGACAGCGGCCTCGCCGAAGCGGCCGAAGCAGCCGCCGCGCTGGGCTGATCGCGAAGGCTCAGAGAGCCAGCGAGAGTGCGAAATTCGGCCCTGGATCGGCGGTGATGCTGTGGCAAGATGCTCGTGTCGCCACCGACTCTGATCACTCACCGAGCGGAGAGAAGTCGCATGTCTTTTGTCATCGCAGAGGTTGAGGAGATCGCGACGGCGGTCGCCGACGTGTCGGGCATCGAAGCTGCCGTCACCCGGGCCAACTCCGCTGCGGCGGTGCCGACCACGGAGTTGTTGGCCGCCGCCGAGGACGAGGTATCGGCGGCCATCGCAAAATGGTTCGCCGACTACGGGTCGGCATATCTGTCGGTCAGCGGCCAGGTGGCACAGGCACAGACCCGGTTCGCGCAGTTGTTGAGCGCCGCCCAGACCTCCTACGCCACGACCGAGGCTGCGATCACGGCGTCATTGCGCGTCGCGACCGCGGAGGCGGCCGGCCCGTCGGTGATCGACGACGTCCTGGCTGCGGTCAACGCGCCGACGAACTTCCTGTTGGGCCGCCCGTTGATCGGGGACGGAGCTGACGGCTTGCCGGGCACCGGGCAAGCCGGTGCGCCCGGCGGGATTCTGTGGGGCAACGGCGGCGCGGGTGGATCGGGTGCGGTGGGCCAGCGGGGCGGTAGCGGCGGCAGTGCCGGGTTGATCGGCAACGGGGGCGTGGGCGGCGAGGGCGGTATCGGCGGGGGTGCCGGCGGCACCGGCGGTACCGGCGGTTGGTTGCTGGGCAACGGCGGCGCCGGCGGTGTCGGAGGACTTGGCCTGGGGCCCATCGCCGCCGGAAGCGGTGGGCTGGGTGGGCGGGCGCTGTCCTTCTTCGGCGCGCCCGGAGCCGCCGGCAGCGTCGGAGATCATCCGGCTGTTCTGCAGGTGTCGCAGCAACAAGCGCTCGCTCTGCTCACGACGGCGCCCGACACGAATTTCCTGCTGATCGGCACCGACGGCACGAATCTGGCCGCCATCCTGGCCGACCCGGCCGGCACCCCGAACTTCCACGCGTTCATGCAACAGAGCGTCACCTCCGCGTCCACGATCGTCGGGCACACCACCATCTCCAACCCGTCGTGGACGACCATCCAGACCGGCGTCTGGATGGAGACAGCCGGCGTGAGCAACAACGTCTTCACACCGTGGACGTACGACACCTGGCCGACCGTGTACAACCAACTCGAGGCCACCTGGGGCGACCTGGTCAACACCACGGTGATCGCCAACGGCGAGGGCACCACGAGCGGCATCAACACCCGAATCGCCGGTGCCGGTGCGTTCCCCGCCGACCACATCGAGTTCGTTCCGCAGATCCCCGGCGACACGGACTGGATAGCGACGCAGAACCTGGTCGGCCAGAAGGCCCAGGCCGCGATCCTGGCCGCCGACCCGAGCAAGGGCAATCTGATCTTCGCGTCCTTCGCCGGTGTAGACAACAACGCGCATCAGTACGGCGGCGACTCACCGCAGTACGCGGCGGCCCTCCGGAACCTGGACTACAACCTGGGTAAGCAGTCCATCGGCGGCGGTGGCCTGTTGGGTGCGGTCGCGCAATGGGAGCAGGACTACGGCGAGCAATGGTCCACGCTGGTGGTCACCGATCACGGCGAGATAGGACCGGACCAGTTCGGCCGCGGTCACGGCTTCCAATCCCCGCGTGAGACAGCGACATTCCTGATCTTCGACCAGGCCGGCAACGATCTGCGTGACGGGTGGATCAACAATTCCTGGCAGACCGTCAGCACGACGCCGACGATCCTGCAGCAGTTCAATATGGCGCCGCCGTCGTACATGCAGGGGGCACCGCTGACATCGGGGGTCTTCGACAACACCTACGTCGATCCCGGCAACAACCTCTTCAGCGTCCTCAATGCCACATTCGCCGCGCAGGGTTACCCCGACCCCGTGACGAACTACGTATTGGACTCGCGCACGGTTGCGGCCACGATCCCCTATCTGGTCTACGGGCCCATCCAGAACATCGTCGACGCGGTGCCCGAACTGTTGAAGGTCCCCGTCTCCTGGATCGGTGCGGGCGTCTATCAGGCGCTGAACATTCCCGCGCAGATCTGGTGCCGGTTCACCGGAGTGACCGGAAACCAGATCATTCCGCCGGTGCTCAACCCCTTCCTTGGCGGGTAGAGCAGCCGAAGAAACCGGCGCGATTGCAGTAGTGCACTACTCAGACGGTCGTAACTGACCGGGACGACGATCAGGCGGTCACATCCCGAACGGGAAGGCCTGATTCAGATGATCTCTGATGCGATCCGCGACCAGCGCAGTGATCACAGCGGTGCCGCCACGGAGCCGGTACTGCAGCTCACAAGCGTCCACAAGACCTACTCGCGGGGCGATGAGCAGGTGCAGGTGCTCGTCGACTTCGACTTCACGCTGCGCGGGAGCGAATTCGTGGTGGTGACCGGGCCGTCGGGGGCAGGCAAATCGACCCTGCTGCACATCGCCGGCGGGTTGGACGCACCAGACGGCGGGACGGTCGCGGTGGCCGGCCGAGACGTCTGGTCAATGAGTGCCGGCGCGCGCGCCGCGTTCCGGCGGCGCAACCTCGGTTTCGTGTTCCAGTTCTTCAACCTGGTGCCAATGTTGACCGCAACCGAGAATGTCTCGTTGCCACTGGTTCTGGACGGTGTACCGGCCCGATCGGCCGACGCACGCGCACAGCAGCTGCTGGCGCGGGTCGGCCTCGGCGACCGCACGCGGCACCGGCCGGGCGAGTTGTCCGGCGGTCAGATGCAGAGGGTGGCCGTGGCCCGCGCACTGGCGGCCCGGCCCGCCATCGTTCTTGCCGACGAACCGACCGGCAATCTGGACAGCCAGTCCTCCAATGAGGTGCTGGATCTGCTGCGCTCGCTGGCTGACGAAGACGGCGCGGCGGTCGTGATGGTCACGCATGACCAGGCGGCGGCGAGCTACGGCTCGCGGCAACTGCACCTCGTCGACGGGCGTTCCCGTGCAGCCGGCGCGCCCGCCGGGGAGCGATGATGCGAGGGCTGCGTGCCGGATGGGTGTCCTTCCGGCGTATCCACCTCGCAGCCCTGATCGCCGACTGGCGCCGCACCCTGCTCAGCGTGATCGGCGTCGCGCTCGGCGTGACAGTGGTGCTCGGAGTTCTGGTACTCAAAGCCGAACTCGTCCGCCCGTTCGACTCGTTCGGCCCGTCGCTCGCCCACGCAGCGGACAACGGAGTGATCGAGGTTGCGCCGAAGGTAAGTGGCCGGCTGCCGGTCGAGACGGTCAACCGGTTGCGCGCCGACGTGCCAGGAGCGGCCGCGGTGATCCCGGTCGTCGCCGGTCTGACCCCCGTGGATGCAGCCGGCGGTGCCCACGGCTTCTTCGTACTCGGCGGCTCGTGCCAGATCGAGCTGCTGGTCGGCTCGTTCGATTGTGAGCGACGCGCCCACGATGCCGAACCTGCCGCGGGACCTGGTGTGCCGCTACAGGTTCCGGCGGTGATCGCGCAGCGTCACGGCCTGAAACCGGGTGACGAGCTGCACATCCCCGGACTGCCCCCCGGTGCCGCCCACCTGGGTTGGACGTTTCCGGAGTTCGACCGCGTCAAGGACATCAACGACGGCTACGTGCTGTTGGCTCCTTCCACGGACATTGCGGCTCGTCTGGTCGGAGCACCCGGGTACGTCACGGCCGCGTTCGTCGTACCCAGACACGGCAGCGAGGTCACCGCCGACGTGGACCGCGCCATAGCCGGCGTCGCGACGGCCGGGCCGCCGCGACCGCAGCTACCGGCGGTGTTCGAGAACGGCAAACAGAGCTTCAACCTCACCGTGCTGGCCGGCATCATCATCGGGGTCCTGATCGCCGTGAACACCATCCTGCTGGCGGTGGAGGACCGGCGTGCGGTGATGGGCACCATCGGCGCTATCGGCGCGAAACCGGCCGGCTTGTTCGGCGGCATGCTCTGTGAAGGCGCCGTGGTGGGACTGCTGGGCGGATTATGTGGCGTGCCAAGCGGTTTCCTGCTTGGGACGTACCTGGTGGAAACTTTCGGACGATCGATGCTGGCGGGCTCCGGTGGCACCATCACGGCGCACTTCACGCCGAACTTGATCGCCATCGGCGCGGCGGCGGGGGTCGTCTGCGGAATGCTCGCGATGGCCGCGCCCGCGACCAAGCTGCTTCGCGAAGGACCCCTGGCATCGATGACGACCGTCGGCGGCATACAGCGGGCGCGGACCATCCCGCTCTGGCCGCTGGTTGTCGGGGCGCTTCTGATGACCAGTGCCGTCGTTGTGCTGAAAGTTTTCGAACGCGGCTCGCTGCCACTGAACGTCGGCATCAACGGGATGACCGTAGGGCTGTGCGGACTGGTGTTGGTGACGGTGTGGGTTGCCCCGCGGGCCGCCGGACTCTTGATCGACGCACTCACAGTCGCGCGTCCTGCGATCGGCCGCCTGCTGGGCGCGGACTTTCGTCGCTACACGCTGCTTTTCGCCTGCTCCGCGGCACTACTGGCGGAGGGCACCAGCTTGGCAATCGGGTCACACGCCATGCAATTGCTCGGCACCGACCAGATCGCCGCGGAGAAGGCTGACCGACTGCCTTCGGCTCTGTTGGTTTCTGCCCAATCTGTGCTGGATCAGCGGGATGGGCAGCTCTCGGACGACACATTCGAGCTGGTGACCGGCGCCGCCGACGGTCGGAGCGTCTCGACGCGCTGGCGATCAACGATCGCGTCGGGAACGTTGTCGCGCTTGGTCGTCGGGGTCACGCCGGGCGATTGGTACAGCCAGGCACAGTACGAGCCGACCGATGAGCGCGACGCATTCTGGGAGGGGCTGCGGGCAGGGGAGGTCGGGCTGAGCGAGATCGCCGCCAGCCGGCTCGGCGTTGCCGCGGGCGACATCGTCGAGTTGCCTACCGTGAAAGGCCCGAAGCATTACCTGGTGGCCGGAACATTCCGGCCACGGATGGTCAATGACGCGGCCTTGGGTGACATCGCGCTGGTGTCCGAAAACCTGGCGCGTGCCGATTGGGCCGCCGTGCGCGATCAGATCGCGGTGGCATATTCCTCGGCGGCCGAGGCCACTTCTCACCGCGGCGACTTCGTCACCCTCGGCGCCGGCCTGTGGGTGTACGACAACGAGCGCTGGCGTGCGGTGGCCACCAACGGAATCACCCGCTTCCTGGAGCCGTTCACGATCGGGGGGTACGTGGTGATGGCCGCCGCCGGCCTGAGCGTACTGAATGTGTTCGTGTTGGGACTGGTGCAACGCAAACGCGAACGAGCCGCGCTGCGCGCGATCGGGGCGACCACCGGGCAGGAGCAGGCCGTCATCCTCGCCAACGCCGGCCTGCTCGGCTTGCTGGTCGCTGTCGTCGCTGTGCTCGGCGGTGTGGGTCTCACGTACCTGTGGTCGCTGGGTTCACCGGTGTACTACGGCATCAGAATCGAGTGGGGTGTGCTGCAGACGCCGCTACGGACGGGGGTGGCTGCGGTTGCGGTGCTGATGCTGTCCGCCGCGGCGTACCCCGTGATCTATTCGCGCCGACTCGAGACTGTCGAGGTGTTGCGCAGCAGTTGATGCGGGCCGCCGCCTCAGGCGTGAATCGCACGGTGCACGGGGGGGATGTCGTCGCCGACGATCCGGAACCGGTGCAGGTGTTCCTGAATCGCCGGACTCGACATGGCCTGAAACTCGTTCGGCGGCAATGCCATCTGGAAGACCAGTCCGCGGCCGCCCGCCCCGTCCATCAAGATACCGCCGCCCGCTACCGGTAACTGCATCACCGTCGTGCAGTAGGACGGGAAGGTGTCCTCGAACCGAATGCGATAAACACCGAAGCCACTCACGTTCGAGATAAGCGGATTCCATTGCGCCGGATTGAAGTTGGCGGTTACACAGCGAGCGGCCCGCCATGGGCCGGCATCGTCCAGGAATTGCTGGTTGATCCGCATGTCGCAGTGTTCATCGGCGAACCGGTTCACGTTGTGGCGAATGCGTCTTGCCAGAGAACCGGCAGGCTCGCCACTGCGCAGGTCCAGGTTCAGCGTCGTGACGATGTTGCCGACCAGCATCGGATCGAGGCCACAACGATTCCGCGCGTTTACCACAATCGCCAGAGTGCGACGATCCATCGCGGGCTCCGCCATCATCAGCGCTTCGCAAATCTGCGCGCAGACAACGTCATTGGCAGACAATCGCAGCTCTTCAGCGAAGACGTCGCGCATGCGGGCGATTTCGTCTTCTCCAAAGTAGAGCGTGAGGGTGCGCTGTTTGTGCGCATCCTTGGCCAGGTAGACCGCACTACGCGCGAGTTCCGCCAATCCGAGACAACGCACCCCGGGCTCCCGGGCGCCGTCGGCGGGCAGATGCTCGTCCAGGTAGGCGGCGCGGTCTTCGACGATCAACGGTCGACTAAGTGGCTTGTCCGCTGCGGCGGCACTCCACGCGTTCATGAAGTGCATGAACGTCTGCATGTCACCTACTACGTGGTGCCATGAGAAACCGATCGCGGTCGCCTCGTCGGCGAAGTGCGTGACACGTACCTTGCATACCGGGCCCAGACCCCACCGGGCCGTGACGCCGTTTACGGAGTCGATGAGCCATCCCCCGTTGTCCTGGGTCACCGAACGGACCGCCTCAGCAAGCGTGCGGTCCGACGACACAGAGGTGAAGGGCACACCTTGGCTGTTGCACCGGATGTGCATCCTGCCGCGGACGATGGTCATTCGTCCGGCGAAGACCGGCAGTTTCGTGAGCGCTTCCGCGAACGCGTCGGCGAGCGCGCGCGTGTCCAGACGCCGTTCGAAGAAGAAGATCATGTGGGCCGCGAGGTTCGCCACGATGGCGTCACCGACATTGCAGCGAACATCGAACCGTTGTGCCTGAATTGGACGGATCACTTGAGTTGACATCAGAGGCTACTTTCTGCGATTCACGACAATGCGGGCGCCCGATTTCGGAGTGTGGGCGATCCCGCGGAAGTGGGACTTCTCGTCGGGGGCGGCGTCGGTCTGGATCCGGAAATGCCGCAGGACTGTCCGCAGCACGACGTCCATCTCGGTGAGCGCGAAGTCAGCGCCCAGGCACCGCCGCGCTCCACCGCCGAACGCCAGCCAGGCTGATGGCGGCGGTTTGCTTCCATAGAAGCGATAAGGATCGAATTGATCAGGGCACGAATATATTTCGTGGTCCTGATGCAGATCGGCAATTCGCACCAATACCGTGCGGTGTTGCGGAATCCGCCACCCGCCAAGCTCGAAGTACGGCGCGCGTACCCGGCGACCGGCCACATCGAGGACCGTGCGTACCCGCAGCAACTCCAGAATGGCGGCCCGCCGAAGGTCGCTGCCGCCCTCGTCGACCTCCGCGACCAGATCCGCCAGCACGTCAGGGTGCCGGCGCAATCGCTCGAACATCCAGCCCAGCGCTGACGCCGTTGTCTCGTGACCCGCACTGATGAACGTCAGCAGTTCGTCGCAGATGTCACGCCGCGACATCGCGGTGCCGCCGTCACGGCTGGCACGCAGTAATAGGGCCAGGATGTCCGTCCGATCGTCCAGGCATGGGTCCGTCTGGGCCCGGTCGATCATCGTGAACACGATCCGGTCGAATGTCCTGCGGTGCATTCTGCTCCAAGGGCTTTGGCGTCCGGGCCAGAAGCGCGGGGGTGGCACGAACGCGATGAGTTGGCCGAGTCTCATGTAGCGCGGAATGATCCGCCGAAGTTCCGCCATCTCAGGGCGGTCAGTGCCGTCAGTGCCGTCAGGGCCGTCAGGGCCGTCAGTGCCGTCAGGGCCGTCAGTGCCGTCAGGGCCGTCAGTGCCGTCAGGGCCGTCAGTGCCGTGAGTGCCGAAGGCGATTCGCAGGATGACGTTCAGAGTGATCCTGTTCATCGGCTCGAGAATCCGGAATTCCTTGTTCTCCGGCCAGTTCGCGCTTTCCCGCAGCGTCTCGTCCTCGATCAGGCGCTCGTAGTGCTTGAGCCTCGTGCCGTGAAATGCCGGCGCGAGCAGCCGCCGTCGATCGTGATGTCGGTGACCGTCGAGCGCGAATATCGATCCGGGGCCGAAGAGATTGCTCAGGTTCGGCTGGACGTTGACCAACTGCTCGGTGCCGGCTGTGCACACCGACCGCGCCAGGGCCGGGTCCGAAACGATAACGGTATGGCCGAAGAACGGAACGTTGATTCCGAAGACGTTGCCGTACCGTCCGATCCAATTTTTCATCGCTCGTCGGCGAAAGAACGCGAATTCGATGCCTTGCAGGAGTTTGGGCGAATGTGAATGCGGCGGGTTCGGGCCCCTCGGTCTCAGTGTTTCGCACGCGGTGGCCGCCGTCGGATCGATCATGCGTATCCCTCTGCTCGAGCACCCTGCTCACGCCCTACGAACGAATCGTCGCTCGGCAACGGGGCGGCAACCTCGGTACTGCACTACTGGGATTTGATCCGATTTCGGGCGCGCGATACTCAAGCGGGCTTTGGCGGATTCCGCACTGCCCCAGTTCGGCAAACATCGGACCTGGCTTGCCGACGTTGATGATCCGGATTGCGCTGACGGCAGACACCGTAGGTCGGCAGCAGGCACCTTAGACGAGGATGTCCGCGCCGCAACATGTTTCAGCCTCGACCCGTGGCGGACAGATCGGCTTTAGTTCTCGGTGGGTGGTGGTTGGGGTTCGAAGGGGGTGTACCACTTCCATTGGGCGCGTTCGCCACTGGGCCCGCGGTAGGGCCGGACATCGGGTGGGGCGCTGGTGGGTGGGCGGGCCAGGGACCCGGGGCGCAGGACGTCGCCGTCACGGTCGGTCACGGTCAGATGCTCGGCGTCACCGGAGATCGTGATCTCCCCGCGGTGATGCAACCGGTGGTGATACGGGCAGACCAAAACCAGATTGAACAGCTCGGTGGGGCCGCCGTTCTCCCAGTGCCGGATGTGATGAGCGTGCAGACCCCGGGTCGCCCCGCAACCGGGCACCGCGCAACAGCGGTCGCGGTGCTCCAGCGCGCGGCGCAGCCGCCGGTTGACCGTGCGGGTGCTGCGCCCGG
>RXJD01000097.1 GCA_003987775.1 Mycobacterium sp. | reverse complement strand
TGTCGAGGGAGAAGTTGATGCCGATGTTGTTGGCGCGCCAGAACAGGCCGATGTCTTGGTTGCCGGCGATGAAGGCGCCGGTGTTGAGGTTGCCGGTGTTGCCGAGTCCGGTGTTGGTGTTGCCGATGTTGTCGGCGCCGGTGTTGGTGTTGCCGATGTTGTGGGCGCCGGTGTTGTAGTTGCCGATGTTGAGGTGGCCGGTGTTGAAGGTGCCGATGTTGTGGTTGCCGAAGTTGTAGTTGCCGGGGTTGAAGTTGCCGGTGTTGTAGTTGCCGGTGTTGAAGGATCCGGTGTTGTGGCTGCCGGAGTTGAAGAAGCCGGTGTTGTTGGTGCCGGAGTTGAATAGGCCGGTGTTGCCGGTGCCGGAGTTGAAGCCGCCGAAGCCGATTTGGTTGTCGCCGGTTAGGCCGATGCCGATGTTGCCGGTGCCGGTGTTGGCCAGGCCGATGTTGCCGGTGCCGGTGTTGGCCAGGCCGAAGTTGAAGTCGCCGAGGTTGGCAAAGCCCCAGTTGGAGCTGCCGGTGTTGGCGCTGCCGAAGTTGTTGGAGCCCCAGTTGGCGTTGCCGATGTTGGTGCTGCCCAGGTTGCCGCTGCCGACGTTGGTGGAGCCTTCGTTGCCTAGGCCGAAGTTGAAGTTGCCCCAGTTGCCGTTGCCGACGTTGCCGCCGCCGAGGTTGCCCCAGCCCAGGTTGGCGGGGCTGGTGTAGGTGATGCCGAACAGGCCGGCCAGGTTGTGTCCGCTCATGCCGACCCCGGAGATGATGTCGAGGTTGGCGGGGTTGAGGGTGGAAGAGTCTCCGGCGTTGAACAGTCCGGAGATGGCGTTGCCGAAGTTGGCCATGCCGGAGGCGAATCCGTCGGAGTCGCTGGTGAAGTTGAGCAGGCCGGAGGTGCCGGTGCCGGAGTTGCCGAAGCCGGAGACGGCGCCGCCGAAGCCGTAGTTGAAGAAGCCGGAGGAGGGGGAGGTGGTGGCGTTGAAGAAGCCGGTGCCGGCGGGGATGGTGAACAAGGTGATGGAGTTGGACACGGTGATGCCGGTGTCGCCGAGGATGGTTTGGGGTAGCGGGATGGTGGCGGAGAAGCCGGCGGTGCCGTTGTGGTCGGCGGTGTTGAAGAAGCCGTTGTTGGAGCTGCCGGTGTTGAAGGCGCCGGTGTTGAGGTCACCGGGGTTGGCGATGCCGGTGTTGAGGTTGCCGACGTTGTAGGCGCCGGTGTTGGAGTCACCGGCGTTGCCGAAGCCGGTGTTGAGGTCTCCGGAGTTGTTCCAGCCGGTGTTGTAGTCCCCGGAGTTGGCGAAGCCGCTGTTGGCTTGGCCGGAGTTGTACCAGCCGGTGTTGTACTGCCCGGAGTTGGCCCAGCCCCAGTTGCCGGTGCCGGTGTTGGACAGGCCGTAGTTGTGGTCGCCGGCGTTGAGTAGGCCGAAGTTGTAGGTGCCGGCGTTGAGTAGGCCGACGTTGGCGTTTCCGGCGTTGAGCAGGCCGACGTTGCTGGAGCCGGCGAGGAGCAGGCCGAGGTTGTTGTCGCCGGTGTTGAGTAGGCCGACGTTGGCGTTTCCGGCGTTGAACAGGCCGGTGTTGTTGGCCCCGGAGTTGAACAGGCCGGTGTTGCCCGAGCCGGAGTTCAGGCCGCCGATGCCGATTTGGTGGTCGCCGGTGAGGCCGATGCCGATGTTGCCGGTGCCGGTGTTGGCCAGGCCGAGGTTGTAGTCGCCGGTGTTGGCCAGGCCGATGTTGGCGCTGCCGTTGTTGGCCCAGCCCAGGTTGAGGTTGCCCAGGTTGGCCAGCCCGAAGTTGTTGGAGCCCCAGTTGGCGATGCCCAGGGGGTTGGCGCTGCCCAGGTTGGCCAGGCTGAGGAAGTTGTGGTCGCCGATGTTGGCCTGGGCGAAGACGTTGTAGCTGCCTTGGTTGGCGCTGGAGAAGAAGTTCCAGGCGCCGATGTTGGCGTCGCCGAAGTAGTTGCGGTAGCCGATGTTGGCGTTGCCGGCGTTGTTGTGGCCGATGTTGGCGCTGCCCACGGCCCAGTTGCCGGTGTTGCCGCCGCCGGTGAGGAAGTCGCCGGTGTTGCCGCTGCTGGAGAAGGGGTTGAGGAAGGGCGGTAGGAAGGAGAAGCCCAGGCCGTTGTAGTTGCCCAGGTTGCCGTTGCCGTAGTTGAAGTTGCCGACGTTGCCGTTGCCGATGTTCCAGAAGCCGACGTCGGCGAAGCCGATGTTGTGGGGCAGGGCGGTGAAGATGTCGATGCCGGCCAGGTTCGAGCCGATGTTGCCGAAACCGGAGACCACCGCCAGCGCACCCTGGCCTGCGTTGTAGAGGCCCGAGACCGCGACTCCGGTGTTCAGTGCCCCCGAGAGCAGACCGCCGATGTTGCCCAGCCCTGAACTCAACCCGGTGGCGCCCGAGGCGATGTTGAACAACCCCGAACTGCCCGACCCGTAATTGCCGAACCCCGAGGAATTACCGGCACCGGTATTGAAGAAGCCCGACGATTCCGACGTCGTCACATT
>RXJD01000024.1 GCA_003987775.1 Mycobacterium sp. | reverse complement strand
GTTCGAAGCCGCGTTCTACGATGCACAACGGACCGACCAACCACTGATCGGAATCCAATAGCCCGAGTCTCCGGCAGAACCAGGGCGATTCATTTTTCCGCCGGTGGCGGAGGTAGTCCCGCCGGTGACCGTGGTATTCCCACCGGTGACAGTGGCGTTTTGCGTCGGACCAGTGATGTTGATTGTGATGGGCTGGCCACTCGTCGACTTCTGATCCGGCTCTCCCAAGATCTGTCGTGCGCCCCATTGCAGGATTCCCTTGCCGATTTCCTTCGCGGCCGGCGCCACCCAAATCGGGAGGGCCGCTTTAGGACCGGTAAGAACCGCTGACGTAGCTGCTTGTCGCAATGCTGAGGACTCGGGCGGCGGCGCAGTGGTCCTCTTCTTGCCCCCGCTCACGATTCACCCGCCAGTTCAAACGGAATAGCGCCACGGCCACCAACCGGCGTCCGACCGCCCGAAGCGAAGTGCATCTCTACGTTGAGAAGACTAGATGCCAACGCGTAGTCACGGCCTGTGGTCTCAGGCGCCGGACCCATGTAATCCAGCCCAACTTCAACCCAGCGACGGTAGGACGCCAGCAATGCAGCTTCGTCCTCGTCGATCGCGCGCAGACTTTCGAGCTGAAGTTTCAGGAGCTGCATCACTCCCAGCCGTATCAACAATGTTTCGGGATCGGCGCCATACTCCTCCACTGCAGCAATGGCTGCCTCGGCCGTCGTCGTGTTCACCTGCACAAGGCGCAATAGGCCCACTGATACCCGTCCCTGGGTCCCGGCTGGCATGGTCATCTACTTCTCCTGCTCCTCGTAGTGGATGTTCCAGCCGGCCGCAGAGATCGCCTCGGCGACCAGCTTGGCATGGTGGTGCGGATGATCGGTGTCGCATCGCAGCAGTTGCGCTGCGCATGCTGTTGCTCGCCAACGTGATTGGGTGAGAAACGCGGCAGTGCCGGGCACATCCGAAGCAACCGAGGTGATGTCTTGCGCAAGACTGTTCGCAATCTCGATCAGCTGGTCGTCGGGAGGCGGACCGGCGTCTGCAATTGCTTGGTGTCGCGGGGCCGTGCGGATATCGACTAAGGCATGCAGGTACGGGCAACGGCCGTCCGTGCATATCGCACTGCACAGCGGTAGTGGATCGTGAGTTCGCGTCTGAAGACGCGCAGCCAAGGAAAGCAGGTCGATGCGCACGCTCGTCGCTCCCAGCCATCGCTCGGTCGATTTCGTCCGCTCGTCTACAGCGGAGCGAGCCAGCTCTTCTAATTGCGCGACATCTGACGCCGCCCAGCCTTTTTGCACGGCACGGCGCGCCGTCACGATCGCCATAGCATGCAGCGCGAAGCTGTGCACCCGAGTATCGAGGCCGACCGAATCATTTCCGCCGACAAAGAAATTCGCGCTGCCTGCCCCCGCCGCTCGGTAGGCGACGAACGCCCTAACGTCAGGCCATACGACGTCAATCCCGTCCGGGTGTTCGACAGCTGTATGCCAAAGGCGGTTCGCGAGCAACTTCGCGTCCGGGAGGTCGGTCAAGGCCGTCGCCATCCGACAGGCACGCGGGTCGCGGCAGGCGCCGTGACACACTGCGCTGCTGGCAAACCATTGACCGACCACAGGATCGTCGCGCCAACGACTCATTGCCCTGGCGACCGCCGCATCATCGATAGCGGCATCGGTGGCCTGGTCCTTCGCCTGCGGTACTTGCACGATTACGGGCGTGTGATCGCCCTCGCTGAAGACCGCGGCCCGTCCTGGCGGCAGGACAGCGAGTTGAGCCGATTGCTCCTCGTTCATCGACATCGCTTTTGCCATCGCATCGCGATCGTCGCCGGCGACGAGTCGATGTCCGATCTTGAGATTCGTATTCTTTATAACGTCTGGGGCCAGGCGCACAGGCACCTGGTCCGCCACGACGATGCTCTGCCCGTAAGCCCTTACCTCCGAGAGCATCTGGCTAAAAGCGTCGACGAACGCGCCCTTGGGGTCGGCGGTCCAGGCATCGGATTGCTTGCGCTCTGACCCAAGCAGCCGATGCGACTCCTCTACTACGACGATGTGGCGCAGACGGCCTGGTTGTGGCGGCGGCTTGCCCTTTCGTGCCGCGGCGGTGAGCGCGGCGGCATGCGCGGCCCGCCGGTGTTCGTACAGCCGGATCAGGATCAGTCCCATCATGAACGCCTTGTCCGCGTCATCCCCGAGACCCTCAAGCTCGATGACGGTCGGGTGCCGCAGAATTTCCTCCATCGGGATTGAACGCTCGACATCGAGCATCAAGCCACGAGCACCACGCCTGAGTGCGTTCAGGCGGGTGGTCAGTGACGCGGTGATTTCTTGGGTGGACTCGCTCTTATAACCGAGGGTCGGAACGGTGCGCTCGACTGCGGCCACCAGATCCGCAAGCCGGGGGACAGCGGAGGTACCAGTTACATCACCCCCAGGATGTTCGCTCGATCCAAAATCCCATCCCCGTTCGGTGTACAGGTCCACGAGGCAGTGCTCGAGCACTTGCGGCAGCGGTATCCACAGGGCGAAGCTTGCCGTAAACACCGCCTTCAGCAGATCGAGGTGCGTGGAGACATCGACCCCAGGCGCCACTTCAAAGGGGTTCATCCGCAGTGGCGCAACCTGTTCGCGCCCGACCGTGAAGACTCGCACATCTCGGCCAAAATCGCTGCGGTTGAGCAGCTCTCGATACTCCGTCTTCGCCGGCTCGATCACCAGAAACGGCACGCCGACAGCTGCGGCTTGGCTCAGGAGGTATATCAGCGTATTTGTCTTGCCGGCCCCAGTCAGCCCAGCAATGAAGGCATGGCGAGTTAGTTGGTCGAGTTCGAGACGATAGGGCAGCCCGGTCGCTCGACGTTGAATCATCACCTCGCCGACATCGACGACGGGCACCCCCGGCCGCGACGGTGCGCGGGACACTGAAAATGAAGGCGCCGGCCGCACGTTGAAACCCGGCGTCTCAAGTTCGGGTAGGTGCACGCACGCCGCCAGTTGCGTTGTCGACAAAAGTGTTTGGTATTCGAACGGTCGCCGATAGTGCCCGGGTCCGGTTGATCCTTCTGTGTCGGGCAACGCCCAAAGCTGCGCAACCTCGCCTGCGTTTGGGAAATCGAAGGTCCGGACAGGTTCGGGCAGCGATTTCGCTCCGGACATGACGCTTCGCCATGCGCTCGCCAGCCGCGGGTAGCTATCGTGATCCCCGAGCAGATAAATCCCGGTGCGCCAGCCGCCAGTGGCCATCCCGTCACCCATGGCGGCCAATGCCCCCTTGAGTAGTTCAACATACTGCTCCGTCAGGGGACTCGGCGCGGCCTCGTGCTGTGCGGCCGACATCACCACGCGCATTTCGTTGAGGATCGATTCGCGCTGGCGTGCGATGCCCTGCTCGGCAGCGGGCTGCGCCAAAATTAATAAAGCCCAATCCATTCCGCTCATGGACCGGATAACTCGGTCGATCGGCGCTGCTCCATCAGATTCGTCGATTCCAGTTGGTGACGGTATCCCCAATGCGAGTCCGGCTAGCAGCCAGGACTGCCATTCCGCCGATGCCGGAGCAAGGTCGACGATCGGGTATAGCCCTTGCAGAACGGATCCGATAACCGCCATCTGCATGTCGTTCTGTGCGGAATCCGCCACGCGGGTCGGCCAAGTGCCAAGGCAAACCTCTACGCCGCTTCTTGAGCCTCGCAGCGCGTACGCCAGTGGAATCCGGTAAGCGTAGAGGCCGGTGATTAGCTCGGTAGTAACCGGCCGCCAAGGTTCAAGCTTGTCGTGCTGCCGTCGTCGGTTACTCGCCTTGCCTATCCCTTGAACTCTGAGCAGGCGGCGTGCAGATGGATCTCCGATCGTGTAAGGCGGTGAAGGCTGAATCGGCGCGGCCCCGCAACGCTGCAAATAGTCGATCCGGGCTGTTGTCACGCTGTCGGTAGGCACGATTTTTCCTCTCGCACATACAGATAAAAGCCTGGCTCCCAGGCAATTTCACAAGACCCCGTCACATTCGTGAGGAAGCTTCATTCCGTTGTCCCGCACATTCATGCAGAAGTTCCTCAGCGCGTCCTTCTTATCCCGCTCGAACTGACTTGTGGTCCGGTCCACATGTTGCTGAAAACTGTCCTGCGCGAAATAGACGAAAAGCACGAACGCGGTAATGACGACAGCAATGACGCTCGCGATCAACGAAAGCGTGACGATCAGGCCCTTGCGGAGCTTCTTGCCGGCTTTACCAGAGAGTGCGTCGGAAAGGTCTTGCAAACCGGAACGGCTGCGCAGTTCCGCACCCGTAGTCAGGTTCACCACGGCTTCGGCACGCAATGTTCCGTCCTGCAGCACGCCACGCACCTCGACTTCGTCACCGTCGTTCAGTTGACCGGCGATTCGGCTGCCACCGACAATCATGTTTCCACGGAGTACTACGGGAACTGGCCGCAGACGTTCGCCTTTCGAGTCGTAGCGTTCCAAGCGGAATGACAACACCTCGGTGGAAACTTGACCCCCGGTAGACCGCTGCTGCACCGCCCGGGCCGTGCCGCGCACGACCAGAATGCCAGCGCGACGATCACCCTTGATCTCATCGGCTCTTTGATGGGCCTCGTGATGTACCACGTATGAGTGGTCTGCAGTTGTCTTGCCGCCTTTCGGTTCTGATCGCGAATCCTGATGGCAAGCCGGACCCCGTGAAGGCGCAGCACCCCATTCGGCGGATCGGTCTAGCGAGAATGGCGCCTGATTCCTGGCATCAGCTTGGGAACTCGCGTCGGCACGTCGCCCACCGCGTTGTTTCGACTGCGCCGTAGAGGACGTCCATGTCGTTCCATCCCAACGCATCTGCGCCTCCTCCCCTCCATCGGCGTACCAACCATGCACAACCGCATCACTTCTTCGCGTCGAATGCGATTGCGCACCTTCCAGGCCTGTGCGCCCCGCGGAGTTGTTGATCACAGCCCCACCTCCCATCGGGATCGTGCTCACCACTCGCTCTGGTCGCGAGGAACGTCGCATTCGGATGGTCGCACCGGAAACATGCCGCGGACGTGAGTAGTCGCCTACTTAAATGTGTGGCCGTGACGTCGACCCAGGCTAAGTACGGTCTAGGCCGCAGGGTTGACGCGACGCTCAACGAAACAGACGCGCTGTTAAGGCAGGCCGGCCACTTCCGCCCCTGCCCCACACATGTCCGCCGCCTAGGGGACCGGGATTCCAGCTCGGCTCGGTGGCTGTGAATTTCAAGCCAGGGCAGATCGCTTTCGTCGTAGGTAACGACGAAAACGAGAAGGGGTCGGGTCTGCTGCACGAATAGGTGACATCTGAGTTGGCCTGCCCAGCGTGGGCACGCTTAAAGGATGTCAGTGTGCCCAGGCCCTACCCGGAGAGTTCCGTGACGACGTCGTGCGGGTCGCCCGCAACCGCGACGACGGGTGACGATCGAGCAGATCGCCACCGATTTCGGTGTACACCCGATGACGCTGACCAGGTGAATGCGCCAAGCCGATATCGACGGGGGCACCAAGCCCGGCAAGAGCACCAGCGATTCGGCCGAATTGTAGGAGTTGCGTCGTCGAAATCCGAGAATCGATGACTTCGCTATCGCGGCGGAAGATCCGTCGCAAGCCGCACCGCGTGGATCGCTTGGCCGAAACCGCGGTCACGCGACGCCGCATGCAGCAGAAGCGCCTCGCCGCCGCCTTGCCAGGGCCAGCACGCGAATGCACCGCCGCGCACGGTGTCGGGCCTGTCCACAGGTCCCCAAGGCCCAGAGTCAGACGGTGCACCGACATAGTCGTCGTGCCACCCGTCGTCGACCCATTCGCCCCAACCCAGCATCAGAGTCCCGAACGGCGTACGAGCCTCATCCGGACCACCGTTGAGAATCCGCTCGGTCCATACTTCGGGCCGCTCTGCTCCGCAGATCCAGGATTGCCGGCCACCGTCGCGCGCAACCCATTCCCATTCGGCCTCGGACGGCAGACGCAGTCCGCACGCCGCTACCGTCGCCGCCGCCTGCCAGCTGTTTTGCCGCAGGACGCCGTGGACGTTGGCGTCGTCTCCCTCGATCGTCAGGATCGCGGCATGCCGTGCCAACAGCGGTGTCTCCGCGCAGAGGAACGGCTCGACGGTAACCGAGTGCGCCGGGGCCGCGTGCGCGGCGAAAAATTCAGCGCTTTCGGCAACCTCGTCGCCCAGCACATCAAGTTCTGCCAGCTCGGCCTCCGTCATACCCATCGTCATCTGCCCGCCGGGCACGACCACGAAATTCAGGTCGCCGCGTTCGAAGCGCACCCGGACCACGGCGTCGCCGACGTCGGGAACGGGCGACCAATCTGCGCCCAAGGCTCCGGCCAATTCCAGGGCGAGGCGGTGACGTAGCGCTGCGTCACTCACGGCGCCCTCCGCAAGCTCGGGCCACTGCGACGCGGCCGACGTACGGTCGGATACCGGTCTCGGTCGCGGCGGCTCGGGCGGCAACTGCTTGAACAGCACCTCGTACACATCGTCCTCCCAGGACGGCTCGGCGTACGCCGGCGTTCCGGGTTTCGACTCCGGCGGTTGCCACTGCGCACGGGTCGGGCAACCGACGGCCGCAGCCGCTCGATCCTGCGCGTCTTCGGATAGTTCACCAAAGATGTGGTGGGGATAGCGCAGCTTCGAAAGGTACTCGGCGGCTAGGGCTTCCGCGGTGGTAAGTGCTGTGTCAATAGGCGCCGAGAGCTGCCAGTCGGCAAAGTTGCCGGCGATCGCCCGCAGATCTTCTACCCCTGCTGCTGAGATGCCACTGACAAAATTCGGCCATGTTCCTTCTGATGACACAGGCTGCGATGCTAACAGCCCCTGGCCGCGGCACAGGATGATTCACGCTGCGCCACAGCGCAATACATGAATTCATTCACGACGGCCTCGCTATCGGCCGGCGGCGGTCATGCGGTAGCCCCGTAATACCCCGCCCGCAGCAACTCCGTGATCTCACTGACCAGCGGCATCCGCGGGTTGGTCCGGTTGCTGAGGTCCTCGAACGCCGTCATGGCCAACACCGGCAGCGCCGCCAGGAACTCCTCTTCGGCGACACCCATATCCCGCAGCGAGCGCGGCATGTCGACCTGACGCAACAGGTCCTCGACTCCCCGGAACAAGCGGCCGCGGCACTCCTGCGGCTCGTGGCCACCGAAGATGAGCTGGCCGATCTGGGCGTATTTGTCGGGGGCGATATAGGCCGAGTAGCCGGGCGCCGGCATGAATTTGGTGGGCAGGCTTGCGTTGTAGCGCAGCACATGCGGCAGGAAGATCGCGTTCGCCCGCCCGTGTGCGATACCGAATTTCGCGCCGACGGCGTGGGCCAGCGCATGGTTCGTTCCCACGAAGGCATTCGAGAACGCGAGCCCGGCCAACGTCGCCGCGTTCGCCATGTCGGTGCGCGCGGCCAAGTCGTCGGGATCGTGATATGCCCTGGGCAATCCCTCGAAGATCAGCCGCGCCGCCTGCGCGCACAACGCGTCGGTGTATGGCGACGCGAAGATCGAGACCGCCGCCTCCAGCGCGTGCGTCAACGCATCGATACCGGTGTCCGCTGTCAGAACCGGCGGCATCGACGACGCCAGCTCCGGGTCGATGATCGCCAGCTCAGGCACCAGGCTGTAATCGACCAGCGTCTCCTTCCGGCCCTGCACGGTCAGCACCGCTGCCGGCGAGACCTCCGAGCCGGTGCCCGAAGTCGTTGGTATGGCGACCAATTGGAGTCGGTGCCGGTCGGTCGGATAGTCGGCCACCCGCTTGCGTGGGTCGAGGAACGGCATGGTCAACTCGTCGAGGGTCTTCTCCGGATGCTCGTAGAACAACCGCATCGCCTTGCCGGCATCGAGCACCGAACCGCCACCCACGGCGATGAGAACCTCGGGTTGCACCCTTTCCAAAAGTTCGACGCCGCGGCGGATCGTCGTCTCGTCCGGCTCCGGGGTCACTTCGCTGAACACGTGCACGTGCCGGGTGCGCATCTTGCCGCGCAGCAGGTCGACCACACCCCGCTCGTCGCTGACGGCGTCGGTGACCACCACGACGGCGTCGCAGTCCAGCTCACGCAGGTTCTCCAGCGCGCCGGCGTTGAAGTAGGTGTTGGACGGGACGCGGAACCACTGCGGCGGGGTGCGGCGCTTCGCGACCGTCTTGATGTTCAGCAGCTGCCGATAGTTGACGTTCTCGGTGGTGCTCGACCCTCCCCATGTTCCGCATCCGAGCGAGAAGGTCGGGGTCAGATTGTTGTAGACGCCACCGAGTGCGCCGACCGCGGTCGGCGCGTTCACCAGGATCCGCCCGGTGCGGACAGCCGCGCTGTAGGCGTCGATCACCGCCTGATCGTTGGAGTAGACGGCCGACGTGTGGCCCAGCCCGCCGTGTTCGGTCACCATGACCGCGACGTCGATGGCGTGTTGGACGTCGCGTGCCCGAACCACGCCGAGCACGGGCATCAGCTTCTCCTGCAAAAGCGGGTGTACGGCGAGTTCGTCGAGGTCCGCCGGCAACGGGGCCAGCAACACTTTCACCGTCGGGGGCACCGAAAACCCTGCCCGCGCAGCAAGTTCCGGCGCCTTCTGGCCCACCGCATCGAGCGAGACCTTGTCGCCACAACCGAACGCGAATCGCGTTATGGCGGCGGCTTCGTCGTCGGTGAGCACCCGCGCGCCCATCCGCTCGAACTCGGCGATCATCGCGTCATACACCTCGTCGTCGATGATGCAGGTCTGCTCGGCGGGGCAGATAACCGACGAGTCAAAGGTTTTCGAGATGAGGATGTCGACGACGGCACCCTTGATGTCCGCGGTCTTGTGAGCGTAGATGGGCGCATTCCCGGGGCCCACGCAGAGGCCCGGTTTCCCGGTAGCGCTCGCCAGCGCCACGATCTTGGGTCCACCGGTCACCCAGATGAAGTCGACCTGCGGATGTTTGAACAGATAGTGCGTCACCTCGTGGGCAGCGTCGGGAATGACCTGCAGCGCCCCGACCGGCATCCCGGCGGCTTCGGCCGCCTCGCGCAGGATTTCGACGCTGCGCTCGCAGCACCGCACGGCATACGGTGACGGCCGGAACACGATGGCGTTGCGTGTCTTCGCCGCCACGATCGCCTTGAACAGCACCGTCGACGTCGGGTTGGTCACCGGGGTGATGGCGAGCACCACGCCAATGGGTTCGGCGACGTGGACGATGTTGTTCTCGATGTCCTCGTCAACCACGCCCACCGACTTCTTGTCACGGAGATAGTCGTGGAGGAACTCGGTCGCCACGTAGTTCTTCACGACCTTGTCCTCGAAGACCCCGAACCCGGTCTCCTCGATCGCCAGGCCCGCCAACTCCGCTGCGGCACGCAGCCCGGCGCGCACCATCGCCTCGACGATCCGGTCGACCTGGGTCTGATCGAGCTTGCGGAATTCGGCGGCCGCGGCCGCGGCGGTGTCGACGATGGCGTCGATCTCTCGGCGGCGGCGGTCGTCGTTGTCCAGTGCGTCGCCGTCGCCGGCGGTAGTCGCGGCCGCGGCCAGCGGAGCCGCCCCCAGTTTCGTCGACATGGGTGACCTTCCTGATCGTCCTGCGGTGCCATCGTCGGCCAGCGCCACCGAAGTGGATAGAGGATTAAGTCCGTGCCGACTCGGGGCTGCAGTCACCTCATCGGCGCGAGCTAGGGTCACCAACGTGCGCAGAACCATCGACTGGGACGACGACGCGGTCACGATCATCGACCAGACCGCGCTGCCCGCCGAATACCGCATCCTCCGACTGCGCACCGTCGACGAGTTGATCGACGCGATCCGCCGCCTGGCGGTCCGTGGCGCTCCGGCCCTCGGCGCAGCGGGGGCACTCGGAGTGGTGCTCGCCGCCCGCGAGGGAGGCGACGTCCGGGCCTCGGCCGAACGGGTCGCCCACGCCCGACCGACCGCCGTCAACCTCAGCTGGGGAGTCGAGCGCGCCCTGCGCAAGCTCGGCGAGGGCACCGAATCCGTACTGGCTGAAGCACTTTCCATCCTCGACGAGGACGAACGCCTCAACCGCGCCGCGTCCGGCCACGCCGCCGAGATTGTGCTCTCGCTCTCCGACCGCCGCCCGCTGCGACTGCTCAGCCACTGCAATGCCGGCCACCTCGCCACGGTGGCCTGGGGCAGCGCACTCGGCGTCGTATGGCATCTGCATCAGCGCGGGCTGGTCGAATCGGTGCTGGTCGACGAGACACGACCGCTGCTGCAGGGGTCCAGGCTGACGGCGTGGGAGCTGGCACAGGCCGGTGTGCCCTACCGGGTACAACCGGACAGCGCCGCGGCGGCAGCGATGGCACGCGGCTTGGTGGACTGCGTGCTGGTCGGTGCCGACCGAATCGCCGCCAACGGCGACGTCGCCAACAAGATCGGCACCTACGGCCTGGCCATCGCCGCCCGTCACCACAACGTGCCACTCGTCGTGGTCGCGCCGTCGTCCACCATCGACGCCTCGCTACGCTCCGGCGCCGAGATCGCCATCGAGGAACGCGCGCCCGAAGAGCTGAGGGCCTACGCCGGCGTCACCATCACTCCACCGGACGCAGAGGCATTCAACCCGGCCTTCGATGTGACCCCGGCCGAGCTGATCACCGCCGTCGTCACCGAGCACGGCCAATTTCACCCCTAAACAAACCGCCTCCGAGTGGTCATGATGATTCACATGGCTGATCAACACTCCAACCCCGACGTCGTGGTTGTAGGCGCCGGCTTCGCCGGCCTGTACGCCGCCTACCGTCTTCGGCTCGCGGGTCTGTCGATGCGGATATTCGAGGCGGGCGACGACATCGGGGGCACCTGGTACTGGAACCGCTATCCCGGCGCACGGGTCGACATTCCCAGCGTCGATTACATGTTCAGCTTCGATGCGGACTGGGCGCGCGACTGGCAATGGTCGGAGAAGTACGCCACCCAACCCGAGATTCTGCGTTATCTGAACCACGTCGCGGACAAGCACGATCTGCGTCGCGACATCCAGTTCGGCACGCGCGTCACCCATGCGCACTGGGACGACGACTCGTCCGGCTACCGGGTGCGCACCGATCAGGGTGAGGAAGTCACCTGCCGCTACCTGGTGATGGCGACGGGCTGTCTGTCGGTACCGAAGGATCTCGACATCGACGGCGTCGAAAACTTCACCGGCGAGACGTATTTCACCAGTCGCTGGCCCCACGAGCCCGTCGACTTCACCGGTAAGCGCGTCGGTGTTGTCGGGACCGGTTCGTCGGGCATTCAGTCGATTCCGCTGATCGCCGCGCAGGCATCAGAGTTGGTGGTCTTCCAACGCACGCCGTGCTTCTCGATTCCCGCCCAGAACGGCCCCGTTTCGCCGGATAAGCTCGCGGAGATGGCCGACGAATCGGCCTACCGGCAGGCGGCGAAATGCTCCTTCGGCGGGGTGCCGGTGGAGCGCACCATCACCCCAGCATTCTCGGTGTCCGCCGAGGAACGTCAGGAGCGCTACGAACGCGCCTGGCAGCGTGGTGAACTGCTGGAAGTACTCAACCTCTACGCCGACGTGATGAGTAACCCGTTGGCCAACAAAGACTTTGCCGACTTCATTCACGGCAAGATCCGCGGTATCGTGCGGGATCCGCAGACAGCCGAGACGCTATGCCCCAAGACGTATCCGGTCGGCGCCAAGCGGCTGTGCCTGGACACCAACTACTACGCCACCTTCAACCTGCCGCACGTTCGGCTGGTGAATCTGCAGGATCAGCCGTTGGTTGGCGTGACCCGCGACGGAATCGATACGGTCGGTGAGTCTTTCGAGTTCGACGCGATTGTCTTCGCCACCGGCTTCGACGCGATCACGGGCGCTGTGGCGGCCATCGACATCGTGGGCCGCGACGGACTTGCACTCAAGGAGAAGTGGTCACACGGCCCGAACACCTACCTGGGCCTGATGACCGAGGGATTCCCCAATCTGTTCCTCATCGCGGGCCCGCAGAGCCCCTCGGTGCTGTCGAACATGGCGGTGTCCATCGAGCAACACGTGGATTTCGTCGCCGACGCTTTGACGTATCTGCGCGACCACGGCTTCGACCGGATCGAGCCCACCAAGCTCGCCGAAGCAGGGTGGATGCAGCACGTCGACGACGCCGCATCCATAACCCTTTTCCCGCAGGCCAATTCGTGGTACGTCGGGGCAAACATACCGGGCAAGCCACGGACGTTCATGGCCTACGCTGCCGGCGTCGACTTCTACCGGGTGGCGTGTGACGAGGTGGTCGCCGGCGACTACCTGGGCTTCGCGCTGTCCGGACCTGGCGGTGCGCAGTGCAACGACGGCGTGGTGCGTCGCCTGCAACCCGACGTGCAGATGGTCCTCGAGCAGATGGCGCTGCTGGAGTTGCCGCCACTGGAGTCGATGCCGGCCGAGCAGGCGCGCGCCTTCATGAACGAGATGAACCTGGCCCGGCCACCGGGCCCGGACGTCGGCGAAGTCGTCGACGGAACGCTGCCCGGGGCCGCCGGACCGCTGGCCTACCGTCTGTACCGACCGGCCAGCCCGGGCCCGCATCCCGTCGTCGTCTACTTCCACGGCGGCGGCTGGGTTCTCGGCGACCACGCCTCCGACGACCCGTTGTGCCGGGACCTGTGTGTACGCACCGATGCGCTGATCGTGTCGGTGGACTACCGGCACGCACCGGAGCACCGCTTCCCGGCCGCGCTCGAGGACGGCTGGGCGGCAGCGCGGTGGGTTGCCGAGCACGCGCAGGAACTCGGCGGTATCCCCGGTCGACTCGCGGTGTGCGGTTGGAGCGCCGGGGCTGGCATCGCCACGGTGGTGTGCCGGCTGGCCAGGGACACCGGCTGGCCGGCGATTGTCGGCCAGGCGCTGATCACGCCGGTCGTCGATTCCGATCTGAGTCGCGCCTCCTACACCGAGAACGCCGACGGCTACGGCCTCACCGCCGCGTTGATGCGGTGGTTCTTCGATTACTACGCCGACCCGGACCTGCGCGAGGACCCGCGAATCGCGCCACTACGCACCCCCGACCTGTCCGGCCTGCCGCCGGCGCTCGTCGTCACAGCGGAGTTCGACCCATTACGGGACGAGGGCGACGCGTACGCGGAAGCGCTTGCCGCAGCGGGTGTTTCGACACAGCACGTGCGGGCGCGCGGGCACACGCACCTGTCGCTGTCGATGGTCGACGTGGTCGTCTCCGGCGCCCCGATCCGGGCCCAGATCGCCGATGCCCTGCGCGGGTTCTTCGCGACCGACGCCGCGAAGAGCGCGGCGTTGGTCCAGGGTTGACCGGATACGACTCGGACATCCTGGCCGACGGCCTCGACGTCATCTTCTGCGGCATCAACCCTGCTGTCACCGCGGTCGCCGACGGTCACAACTTCTCCAGCCGCAGCAACAGGTTCTGGCCGGTGCTGCACCTCGCCGGGTTCACCGACGAGCGGCTACGCCCGCAGGAGGAGCGCCGCCTACTCGAATATGGTTGTGGCATAACAGCTGTAGTCAGCCGGGCGACCAGACGAGCAGACGACATATCACGCGCGGAGTTCCGGCAGGCGCGTCCGGAATTCGAGGCGAAGATGCGCCGCTGCGCACCGCGGGTCATCGCGTTCCTGGGCAAGCGGGCCGTGTCGGCAATCACCGGCACATCCGTCGTCGACTGGGGCCGTTACCCCGGCCAAGTCGCGGGCACGACGGCCTGGATCCTGCCGAATCCCAGCGGGCTCAATCGGACTTTCAGCCTGGACGCCCTGGTCGCTGCCTACGCGGAGCTCCGGCAGGCGCTGGTCTGATCAGCCCGCGCCCGCCGCGATCACCTGGTCCACCTCGAGCGCCCGTTCGGCCATCTCGGCGTGCGCCTTGTCCAGCGCCTCGGCCTGATCTTCGTCGGCTTTCATCAGCGCCTCGATGTCGAAGGACGACATCTCGTGAACGCCCATGTCGCGGAAGGCTTTCTGCACCTTGTCGCCCCACAGCCCGATGTCCTTCACGATCGGCACGATGCGGCTGAACAGGTGTGAGCGGAACTGGATCATCAGCGGTGACTTGTCGACCCACTCGGCGCATTCTTGGACGTTCATGCCGAGGGTCTCGAACACCTCCTCGCCGCGGAAGCGGTCGCGCATCAGATAACAGGCGTCCACGACGAACTCCTCGCGCTCGTCCCGCTCGGCGTCGGTAAGTGCGGAGTAGTAGTCCTTGAGCGAGATTCGGCCGAACGCGACGTGCCGGGCCTCGTCCTGCATCACGTAGGCCAGCACCTGCTTGGCCAGCGAGTCCGGCGCCGCCATGTCACGCAGCACACCGAAGGCGGCCAGTGCGAGCCCTTCAATGAGCACCTGCATACCCAGGTAAGGCATGTCCCAGCGCGAGTCGCGCAGGGTGTCGTCCAACAGCGCGGTCAGGTTCTTGTTGATCGGGTACACCAGGCCGATCTTCTCCTGGAGGAATCGCGAGAACGCCTCGACGTGCCGGGCCTCGTCCATGGTCTGGGTGGCCGCGTAAAACTTGGCGTCCAAGTCCGGCACGACCTCGACGATCTTGGCCGCGCACACCATCGCCCCCTGCTCGCCGTGCAGGAACTGTGAGAACTGCCAGGCCTGGAAGTGCTGGCGCATCTCGGCGCGACGCGCCTCGTCGGCGGCGTCCCACATCGGGCTGCCGAACAGCGGATTGAACTCGTCGGGCAACCCGATCGGGTTGTGCGGGTCCACGTCCTGGCCCCAGTCGATGCGCAACTGCGCATCCCACTGCTTGTCTTTGCCCTTTTGGTAGAGGGAGAGCAGCCGGGCGCGCCCCTCGTCGTACTCCCAGGTGAAGCGTGCATCGCCCGCACTGGGGACCGCCCACGAGTAGGGCGTGGGCACGTCGGTGTACATGTCCCGTGTGGTCATGTGCTGCCACCTCTCTCCGCGGTATGACCAGTGGTCATATGACCTGTATCACAGGGTGCCTCGCGTCAGGCAGCACGTCAAGCAATTGATCTTTCTGCGGATCAGACGTTCGCGCAGATGACTTCGGGAGGGTTGCCAAGCTCCGGCCACTCGGCGCCCGGCGGCCCTGATAGCCGGCCCCGCCTAGCTCTTTCCGCCGCCGGAGCTACCGCTGGAGCTGCTGCCGCCGATGGAGCTGCTGCCGCCACCGCCCAGCGAACCACCACCAAACGAGCCACCACCAAAACCACCGCCAAAGGAGCCGCCGCCAAGCGAGCCGCCGCCCAACGAGCCACCGCCAAGCGAGCCACCGCCCAACGAGCCACCGCCCAACGAGCCACCACCCAGCGAGCCGCCACCGCCCAACGAGCCGCCACCGCCCAACGAGCCGCCGCCCAGCGAACCACCACCGCCGCCCAGGGAGCCACTGTCACCACCCGGTGCGCCACCGCCGGTAAGCGAACCACCGCCGATGACAGACGAGCCGGCTCCGGGAATCCCGGCACTTCCGCCGCCGGTGATGCCGGGGATCCCGGCACTGCCCCCGCCAGTGGTCAAAGGCTCCTGTGCCGGAACGCTCAGTGAGCCTGGCAACTGGGGCGCCGCCGGCGGCACGTCCTGCCCCGGTACGCCAAGGCCAGGTGACGCGGGAAACGGCGGCGTTTCCAGACCCGGGAGGCCGGGGACCGCCGGAGCATCAGGTGCTGGAACATTAACGGGCAGTTGAGGTTCGGGGACGCGAACCGGCGGCGGAGCCACCGGAACAGGCCTGGGCGGCTGCGATACCGGAACATATGTCGGCGGCTGGGTCACCGGAACCGGCGTCGGCGCCTGGGTCACCGGAACCGTCGTCGGGGCCTGGGTCATCGGAACCGTCGTCGGGGCCTGGGTCAGCGGAACCGTCGGCTGCGTTACCGGAACCGTCGTCGGGGCCTGGGTCACCGGAACCGTCGGCTGCGTCACCGGAACCGTCGTCGGCGGCTGCGTCACCGGGCCCGTCGTCGGCGGCTGCGTCACCGGAACCGTCGTCGGAGACTGCGTCACGGGAACCGTCGTGGGGGGCTGCGACGTCACCGGAACCGTTGTGGGGGGTGGCGATGTCACCGGAACCGTGGTCGGCAGTTGGCGCGGGGGCACGGTCGGGGCCGTACTGGGCGGCTGCACCACCGGCAACGGCAGCAGTATCGGGTAGTTGGGGTAATCGACGTCCGGCGTCCGGGGCGGCACGGGATTCGGCATCAGAACGGGCAACGCAAGAAGTGCGGGCGCCACCCCTGGCGAATCTCCGGGCACCACCGCAGGAGGCGAGGGCAAGAGAGCGTCAGTGGAAGGCAACTGTGCCGTCGGACCCGAGGGGCGCATCGCCGTCGGTCGTGGAGCCGCCGCGACGGCCGCCGGCGCCAGAGGCATCAGCGGCGCCTGCACGAGGCGATTCTGGCCCGGAATGTGCTGCAGACCCACCGCTGCCGGCCGGATACCGAGCGCCAACGAAACTTCCAGCGCCACAACAGCACTGATCACGGCCACCGCTCCGACGCTGCCCATCATCACGATCGGCCTGCGTTGCGGCAACGTCTCGTCCAGACCATCTTCATCGGTGGTCCCCAGCACCGTCGTCGGCGCGTCCGCCTCGTCATCGGGTGCGACGCTATAGGCGATGCGCTCCAACGTCACCGCATCAGGGTCCGCCTCCACCGCATCGGGGACCCGCGCGTAGGCGAAGGAGTCGGTGGCCAAGGCGTACAGCGATGTGTCGACAGAGGCCAGCGCGGCGCCCCGGGCCAGCGCGGTCTCCGGCTCTTCGGGCACGATCACCGCAAGCGGCGTCACCGTCTCGAGTTTCAGTTTGATCAGCCCGATATCCACGCCCGAACCGATGAGGAAGATGCCATCCGGCCGGGTGTCGAGTGTCTCGGCCCACGCGATCAACTCGGTCGGTGTGGTGATGGCGCCGACGCCGTGCAGCGGCTCGCTCCGGATGTCGGCGATCGCCGCTTGATCGGTGTCGATCACGCCCAGGGTCGCACTGTCGGATTCGACGAACAGCACCGCCATGTGCTCACTGTTGATCGCCTGCGCGACCGCTTGAGCCAGGGTCGTCGCGGCGACGAACGGCGGGGTGAGGGTGACGTTGTCGAGGTCGCACACGGCCAGCGCATCGTCCAGCGCGCGAGCGTCTGACTCGTCCGTCCAGGTCACGCCGACCGATGCCACCCGGTTGCCGGACGCAGCCGCGGCTTCGTAGGCATCCAAGATCGCCGCCACCACATGGTCGGTTGCTGAGCCGACACTCACGTCCACCGCGAGCTCACGCTCCTCGATGGTGACGCCATCGGCGTTTTGCCCTTCGACCAGCACCATACGAACGGTTGCAGGTGTCATCGATAGCCCGATTACGATGTCCACTTTTTCTCCAAATGCGTTAGCCGGCGAGTCCCGGTCCCAGCCGTGTCAACCGCGACACTCGCAGATCTAAAATATCACCGCATCGGATTCATCGCCGTACCCAGAAGTTAGGTTTTAGCTGAGAATTCAGGCGCTAAAGCCGGCCGGCCACAAAGCCGGCAGCCTGATCGACCAGCCCGGAGTCGATGTAGGACGGCTGCAGATGCGACGGCCAATTCGTCCCTCTGCCACAGATGGGGTCGCCTTGCGCGCACTGGTCGATCGTCCTTCCCGCGAAGGCCGGTGACAGTCCACGGGTGCCGTTGCCGAACAACGCGACCGCCGCGACATGCTGGTCCACGCCCGGCGGCAAGGGGTTGGTGAACCCGAACAGCGGTCGCCCGCCGGTCACCAGGTCGGCCACCTCGGCTCCGAGCGAGTAGCCACCGAGTACCAGTCGGGTGTTGGGACAGTCTCTGGCCATGGATTGGACGTGGGCACTCATATCGTTGGCGCCGCTGCCGGTGGTGATGTTGGCCGGATAGTTCACCCCGTAGACGCCGACCGACAAGCGCGTCTTGCCCCGCAACGAATTGACCAGCGCATCGCCAACAGCACCGACGCCGGGAGGCTCCTCGCGGCCGCGAGCGAAAACCACCTCGACGTCCGGGCAGGCCGCCGATGCAGTTGCCTGCAACGGCGCCGGGGCGATGGTCAATCCGAAACCCAGCAGGATGGCGGTCACCAGGCCGAGGGCAGCATGCGCGCCTGGCGTTGTCGCGACAAGCCTCATGACGCGATGTTACGGATCTGGCCGACTATGCGTCGAACCGCTCGGGACAGCGGCCGTGTTAGATCTCCTGCATGGGCGAACGTGTGACGTTCCAAAGTTCGACGGGGCCGAACCTGGCGGGAATCATCGATGTGCCGGAGGGCGAGGTGCGTGGCTGGGGAGTATTCGCGCACGGCTTCACTCTCGGCAAGGAGTCGCCTGCCGCCGCCCGGATCTGCAAGCAGCTGGCCGCCGACGGGATCGGCATGCTGCGCTTCGATGCGCTGGGTCTCAGTGGCTCAGAAGGAGATTGGGGCGACGGGTCGTTCACCGTCAAGGTCGACGACATCGTCAAGGCATGCGAGTTCATGGCCGAGCGCGGAACGCCGGCCGACATTCTGGTCGGTCATTCGTGGGGCGGCGCCGCCGCACTCGCCGCCGCCCGGCAGTCGCCGGGGGTGCGGGCGGTCGTCACGGTCGCCGCGCCCATCGACCCGAGTCACGTCGAAAAGCATTACGACGCAGTGGTTGACCGCTGCCTGTCCGAGGGCAGTGCCGAGTGGATGGTCGGCGGGCGAACGCTGACCCTGAAGCGGGCATTCGTCGAGGACGTCCGCGCGGCGCACCTGCACGACAAGATCAAGGGTCTGCGGTTGCCGCTGTTGATCCTGCACTCCCCCACCGACAACACGGTCGGCATCGCAAACGCCACCGAGATCTTCCGCTTGGCGCGCCACCCGCGCAGCTTCGTCTCGCTGGAAGGCTCCGACCACCTGCTCACCGCGCGGGGTCAGGCTCGCCGGGCCGCCCGCATCATCGGCGCGTGGGCCGACGCGTACCTCGACGACGACTAGAACTTGACTCACCCTGTCACTTAGTGACACATTGGTGCTGTCACTAAGTGACAGGGGGTGGAGGATTTGGCGCACGGCGAGGCCCGGCTACAGGTATCGCGCCACGCCTGCGAACTGTTCTGGCAGCACGGGGTGTCAGGGACGACCGGTGACGACATCGCCGCCGCCGCAGGACTTTCCACCCGGACGATCTGGAGGTACTTCCGGTCGAAGGAGAGCTGCGTCGAACCGGTACTCGCCAAGACGACGCACCGATTCATCGCAGTACTGGACCGGTGGCCGCCTGAGCTGTCGCTGGGCGAACACATGGCCGCCGACGCGATCGCTCACCCGTTCACCGAACAGGACATCGCCGACGAGGTGAGTGCGATGCGAATCGCCAGCATGACGGCGGCCGAACCGGCACTGCGTACGGCGTACCTGATGGTCCACGACCAACTCGAACGAGGCTTCATCCCTGTCATCGCCAAGAGACTGCGGATGCATCCCGAGGATCTCACGGTCCGGCTGTGCGCAGCGGCGGTGACGGGTGCGCTGCGGGTGATCGACGAGGACGTGAGCACCGCAGTCGTGGCTCGCGGCGAAGTGATCAGCCCACAGCAGACGCTCACGCTCATCGACCGGGCGATTCTCGACGCGACCAACGGGCGCATCGGTGGACCGACGCTCGATTAGCTCGAAATTCCCTGCAAGGCAACACAAGGAGTCGCCACATGGCACTGCCCGAACCGATCTCCGTCGAGGACTTTTTTCGCCCTCCCGTCCGCGCCGGAGCGACCATCTCACCGGACGGAACCCGGATGGCCTACCTCGCCCCGTGGCGCAACCGACTGAACGTGTGGGTGCAACCGGTGGACGAAGGCGAGCCGGCTCGCTGCGTCACCGCTGACGAAACCCGTTCGGTACTGAGCTACGAATGGACCGACAACCCCCGCTGGCTGCTGTATCTGCAGGACCGTGGCGGAGACGAGAATTGGCACGTCTTCCGGGTCGACCTGGACGATCCCGAAGCCGCGGCCGTGGACCTCACGCCCTTCGATGGCACCAAGGCGATCCTGGAGAACCCGGGCGGACTGTCCGGCAAGGCCATCGTGCATCTGAACAAGCGCAACATCGCCCTGCTGGACGTCTACGAACTCGACATCGCCACAGGCGAACTCACCCTGCTCGCCGAGAATCCCGGGCAGGTCGCGGGATGGCTCAGCGGCCGCAACGGCGCCCTCTTCGCGATGGCACTCACCGCGGCCGGTGATGTGGAAGTTCACCAATGGGACGCCGTATCGGGGTCGCTGCGGCGGATCGCGACCTATGACGGCGCCGACTACACCCTGGGCGTCTTTCCGATGGTGGCCACCCCTGACGGAACAGGACTCTGGATAGGGTCCAACGCGGGCACTGACCGCACGCGACTGGTCCGGCTTGACGTAGCCACCGGCACCGAAACCGCCGTAGACAGCCACCCGACGTATGACCTGGACTCCCGGGGCCTGGTCCTGCCTCTCGTCCCGCAACCACTGATCCAACACCGACGTACCGGCGAGCTTCTCGGCGCACGGTATCTGGGCGCGGGACAGGTCATCAGGCCGCTCGACCCACTGTTCGCCGAGGTCCTGACGAGCCTGCAGACGCTGTCCGAGGGTGAGATCGGGGCGCTGTCGTCGGACGAGAGCGGCCTGCGGTGGATCGTCAGCTTCAACCACGACCGCGACCCTGGACGGACCTACTTCTATGACCACTCCACCGGCCGAAGCAGGCTGCTGTTCCGGCCCTTCCCACACCTCGACCCTGAGCAGTTGGCACCGATGACACCCGTGACGATCCTGTCGCGCGACGGACTGGACCTGCCTTCGTACCTGACGCTGCCCGTCGGAGTGGAACCGAAGGGACTTCCGCTGGTGCTGCTCGTGCACGGCGGCCCGTGGGCCCGGGACTGGTGGCGGTTCGACCCGGAGGTGCAACTCCTCGCCAATCGCGGATATGCGGTGCTGCAAGTCAACTTCCGCGGCTCAACAGGATTCGGCAAGGCATTCGTCAAGGCCGCGGTCGGGGAGTTCGCGGGCAAGATGCATGACGACCTGATCGACGCGGTGAACTGGGCCGTCGCGGAAGGTTACGCGGACCCCGCCCGGGTCGCCATCTTCGGCGGCTCCTACGGCGGATACGCCGCCCTGGTCGGCGTCACCTTTACCCCGGACGTCTTCGCGGCAGCCATCGACTATGTCGGTATCTCCAGCCTGGCCAACTTCATGCGCACACTTCCGCCGAGCGCTCGGCCCCATCTGGCCAACAACTGGCACCTGTTTGTCGGCAACCCGGAGGATCCGGTGCAGGAGGCGGACATGCTGGAGCGCTCGCCGATCACCAAGGTCGAACGAATCAGGACGCCGTTGCTGGTTGCGCAGGGCGCCAACGACGTTCGCGTTGTGCAGGCCGAGTCCGACAATCTGGTGGAGGCACTGCGGGCGCGCGGGGTTGAAGTGGAGTACCTGGTCAAAGAGGACGAGGGCCACGGTTTTCTCAACCCGGAGAACCTCATTGACTTGTACGAGGCCGTTGACCGGTTCCTCGAACAGCACCTGGGCGGTCGGGCTTAAGCCCGCGGTTTCAGCAACGCAGCGAGTTCCTCGCGGCTCGACACACCGGTCTTGGTCATCGCCCGGTAGATGTGGCCTTCGACAGTGCGTACCGACAGGGTCAGGCGCTCGGCCACCAACCGGCTGGGCAGGCCCTCCCCGAGCAGCATGACGATCTCCCGCTCACGCGAGGTGAACGGCACCGGCACGCTGGCCTGTCGAAGCGCCGGGGTGCGGGCGCCGCCGCACCGCTCGGCCAGTGCGTCAGCGCGCGTCGAGCAACTCAGCGCCGACCCCCGTAAGTCTTTGTGGCGAAACACAATCGCAGCGTGCGCGGCAGCGTCCAGCGCGGCGATCAGATCGCCCATAGCTTCGAATTCCTCTGATACCGAGGACAACTCGGACCCGTCACCTGCCGCCAGCGCAGCGGCAAGGCGAGCGGCCGCGGCGACGCGCGGACCTTGCACCGTCGACTCCAGTTCGCGCAGCCGCGCCGCCGTCGACCCCTCGCCGAATTGCGCGGCGGTCTGCAGGCACAGCACCTCCGCAGCGAATTGACCGTTGGCAGCTGCTTGTTCGGCCGCGCGGACCGCGATCTCGACCGCTTCACTCAGGGCGCCCTGGCAGGCGCAGACCCACGCTCGCGCCAGGTCAGCCTCGTAGTCGACGAATCTCCAGCTTCGATGGCGCTCGGCTTCCACGGCACTCAGTGCGGCCGACGCTTCGCCGGCCAGACCGCACATGGCCAGTGTGACGGTGAGGGGAATCAGATAGCGATAGCGAAAACCGTTGGAGTCACCGCTGAAAAGCTCGACGACGGTCTGCAAGAGGCGACGTGCTTCATCCAGGCGGCCGGATGCCGCGGCGGCGCGGCCCACGATCGCGGCGCCCAGCAGCTGGGCCACGCCCGGAACGTTCACGGTCTGCTCACGCTCCTGTTCGGCCAGGGCAGTGGCCTGCGACAGGTGACCGCCGAGCAGGCGGGCCCCGAGATGACGGTCGGCGATGATGAGCCTCATGTGGGCAGCGGTGGCGGTGCGCTGCACGCACGCATAACCCACTTCGGCTATCCGGTCCGCCTCGCGGGCGTGGCCCGCATCCCCGTGTGCGACCACCAGCGCCCACGCCGCAGCCGAACTGATGATGCCGGGCAGGCGCTCCAAGTCGACGCCATCGCCCCGCGCTATCGCCTTGTCGGGCTGCGCCATCGACGCCCAGTAGACGGTCAGATAGGCATCGCTCCAGCTACGGGTCAACGCCGTACCCAGGTGTGCGGCTTCCTCGAACAGCTGGCGGGCGCCGTCCGGATCGGCCAGCCCCCACAGCTTGTTGAAGCCCCGGTGGCCGAGCAGGTACACGCGATCCTCTTCCCCGAGACCGTCGGTCGGTGTCGCGGCCACCGCGGCATCGGCCTCAGCACCGCGTCCCTGCCACGCCAGGGCGAAGGAGCGGATGTTGTAGGCCGCCACGCCACAACCGGCGCGAATTGCGGCTGCCGCCAACCGATCCGCCAGCGGAGCATCGGCCAGGAACATCGCCCCTTCCGCGGCTCGCAGAAGTAGTTCCGCGTCCGGCGCGAGATCGGAGTCGACGCTCAACACGGCGCGCCGCACCACCGTTCGCACCTCGTCACGGTCGTCGGACGCGGCCAGCTCCGTAGCGACCCGGCCCCGCAGCCGTCGCAGCCGGGTAGCTGCGGCCCGCGAGCGACGCAGTTCGCCGTACAGCGGATGAGCGAGCCGGACTTCCACGCCCCCGTCGACCGGACCGATCGCGATCAATCCCCGTACGTCGGCCTCCTCGATGGCCGCCGCATCCACTAACCGCGCCAGGGACTTCAGCTCCAGTGGCTCCCCCACCGCCAGCGTGTCCACCACATCGCCAACGGCGCCGGGCAAAGCACCCATGCGTGACTCGATCAACTCGGCCAGACTCGGCGGCACCACCGGGTCGCCCGTCCATCGCCAGTAGCCACCGTGTTGCGCCAATCGTCCGTCGACCAGTTCCGTCTCGACGATGTTGCGCAGATAGAGCACGTTGCCGCGGGTCAGCTTCCAAAGGCGTTGTGAGACATCCGGATCCACGGGACCGTTCAATGCCGCCGATAACAGCCTGGCCGTCTCGTCGGCCGACAGCGGCTGCAGATCGAGTCGTTCGAACTCGGATCCCCACACCTCCCGCAGCGCGGCAGGCACCGGCTCACCGCCGCGGATCGTCAGCACCAGTTTTGCCGACCGGCGCGCGACGATCTGTTGCAGCACGAACACCGACAAGTCATCGAGCAGGTGCGCGTCGTCGACGACGATGACCACCGCAGCGCGTTCCGGTGTCGCCGTCAGCGCCTCGATCATGTCGCGGACGAGGTGCACCAGCTGCCCGTCGCCCGGCTCGGGCAGCCGCGCCCAGGCAGCGAAGGCCCCCAACGGAAGCGATCGCGCCGACGCGCTGGCGACCGCCCGCCGGGTGACGCACCCACGAAGCCCGGTGAGTGCGTCACCGGCGAGCCGACTCTTTCCGACGCCGGGCGCACCGCAGACCAGGACCCCCGGGGTGCGCGGATCGGAAATCGCGGACTGGATGACCGCGACCTCCTGTGCCCGGCCGGTCAGCGGCCACCTCAGACGCACCCGGTTAGCCTAGGAGAGTCGGCACCTGCGCACAGCGGAACAGCCGACATGCCCTACAGCTCACCTGATCGACTCCCCGGCACCCTGTTGCAGGGAATAACGCACTTCACACACGGCTGCGAACCGCGACTTCGGCGTAAATGGGTGCGGCGGCCACCACCGTGAACGGCGTTGCCAACGGGAAGTCATCGCCTATCGACTCGATTCGCGCCGCACGAATGATCGTGGCCAGTGCCAGGGTCGCCTCGAGCATCGCGAAGTGGTCGCCGATGCACGAGCGCGGTCCACCGCCGAACGGCAGATATTGCCAACGGCTGCGGCCCTTGGAGCGTTCGGGCAGGAACCGATCGGGGTCGAATGTCAGCGGATCGTCCCACAATTGCGGATCGCGGTGCAGGGCATAGAAGTCGACCACCGCGACGGTGCCGGCCTCGATCCGGTAACCGTCGACGGCCAGGTCTGTGTTGAGCCGCCGCGGTGTTCCCGCGGCAGGCGGGCAGAGCCGCAACGCCTCGTGGAGCACCCGCACGGTGTAGCCGAGCTGGGGCACGTCTTCGGGACGCAGCGGCCGGTGCCCCAGCGCCGTCACTTCGGCAAGGACCTGCTCTTGGAGGTCCGGATGGTGACCCAGCGCCCATAACGCGTAGGTCAGGGTGGTGGAGGTGGTGTCGTGCCCGGCGAGCATGAACAGCACCAGCTCATGGCAGATCTCGGCGTCGCAGAGCCGGCGCCCGGTGGCCGGATCGGTCGCGGCAACCAGCGCGCGTACCAGTGGTGCATCGAGCGAAGGATCGGCACGAACGGCACCGAGGATCTCGGCGGCGAGCCGGTGCAGGTAGGCGTTGGCGGCACGCGCCCGCCGCTGACCAGCGGTGGGCAACCAGTGCGGCAGATTGACCGGCCTCGCTGCGCGGTCGGCAGCCCACCCGAGTGCGTCGCGCAACGCCGGGCCGATGGCGTCGGCCCGGTCGTCGAGATCCAGGCCCAGCACCGAGCGCCCGAGCGCCCGCAACGTCAGTACCCGGCACTCGGCGTCTAGGTCGACCGTCTTGGCGTCGGCCCAGCGGTCGACCACCGACTGTGCTGCCGCTGCCATGTGCCCGGCGTAGCGTGCCACGTGGTGTTTGGTGAACATCGGCTGCAGGGTGCGGCGCCGCGGCAACCAGCGCTGGTGGGGCAGGTTCAACAGGTTGCCGCCCATCAGCCGGTACATCTGCAGCATGCCCGGCGTGGGACCCCGGTCGGCGATCTCGTCGGTGCGGCCCAGCACGTCGCGGGCGCCCTGGGGTGAGGCGATCACAACTATGGTCGGGACCAGCCATCGGGGTCCCAACGCGATTCGGGTCACGGGCCCGCCCGCGTCGATGAGCTGCTGAATACCGTCGATGTAGGAGCGCACCGCCTGCATCTGCTTTCGGTAGGGCAACGGATTCTTCGGGGCCGGCGGCAAGGCCGCGAGGTCCGCGTGTTCGATAGCCAGGGTCATGTGGGCTCCTTTACTTCTGCAGCGCAACAAGTTTCGCTTCGGCGACCCGATAGAAACCGTCGAGGAAGGCGTTCTCGACGCCGACGTACTCGCAGATCACCTCCGGCGCCACGCCGGCGTCGCGCAGCCGCAGCGCCAACGAGTAAGGCAACGGCAACCTGCGTAGTGCCCGCTCACGCTCGGTGAGTTCCTCGGCCATCGGCCCAGCGTGCGCCGGTGGCGGCGGCCCGGATTGAGTAGGCCGGTACTCAACTTGAACGGCACCCTGTACTGCGTTTCAAGAATCCACCAAGGCGCCTGCTGAACGCTCTGCACCATGAACCCGATTGACCTTCTCTTCGTGGCCATTGCCTGCGGGGCCTTCGCCTGGTCGATGGCGCGGTATGCGCCCAAAGCCGTGCCGGGAATCGGCCTGGCCGCCCAGGGCGTGCTCGGCGTGTACACCGGGCTGATGGTGCGCGACATCTCATTCGCCGCACTGGGCTCGCACTGGCCGATCGTCGTCGCGGTCGCCGTCAGCACCCTGGTCCTCAGCGTCGCGGGCGGTGCATTACTCGGCCTGCACCGCGACATCACGCCGCTGACCGGCGGCCTCGCGCTGGTGGCCGGAGGCTCAGCCGGACTGGTCGCCATCGCCCGCGAACTCGGCGGAGACGACCGGGTCGTCGCGGCAGTCCAATATCTGCGCGTTGCCCTGATCACGGCCGCCATGCCCGTCGTCGCCACGGCGTTCTACCACAGCACTCCGTCCCACGCCGCACAGGTCAACGAGAGCGGTTCTCTGCCTTGGTATGTCACGCTTCCGCTGATCGCCTCGATCGTGCTGGTCGGCGCGGTGGCCGGTCGCCGGCTGCGGTTGCCCGGCGGTGGGCTGATCGGCCCGATGGTGATCACCATCGGCCTGGAGTTCGCCGGCCTGGCCAAGGGACTCGCGGTTCCGATGCTGTTGTTCCAGGCCGGAATCGTGTTGATCGTGCTGCAGACGGTGCTGGCGCTGGACCGGGAGTCGATGCGGGCGATTCGCCGGATCCTGCCCGGCGCGTTCGCCCTGATCATGGTCCTGAATGTCGCCGCGGCCGGCCTCGGCGTGGTGCTCGCCCACTCGGCCGGCCTGAGCATGCTCGACGGGTACCTGGCCACCAGCCCCGGTGGGGTCTACGCGGTGCTCGGCACCGCCGCAGGTTCGGGCTCCAACGTGACGTTCGTGATGGCGTCCCAGGTCATTCGGGTGGTGCTGATGTTGGTCGCCGCACCGTTCGTGGCCAAGATGTTCATCCGCTTCACGCCGCATCGCACCTCCGCGGCCCGGGTGCGCCCCGAACTGGTCCCCGTCACCGCTTGATCAGGGCGTCGGTGAGCGCCCCGGTGATGAACTCGCCGTAGCGGCTTGCCGACCAACCCCGCTCGATCACGAGCAGCTCATAGAGTTCGGGCGCGTGATATGTCCACAGCACGTCGCGCGCCAACAACTCGACAGGTGCACTGCGTGGCATGGTCGACGCCAGATGCGTGGCATTGCACTTGACGAGTTCACCGACCTCGCGGACAAAGGTGCGCGCCGGGACGTCGCACCCGATAGCTGAGGACCCCGCCGCGCAGGTCGAGTTGGCAAGGGCGGAAGCAGAACTCCGTTCCGCGCGAGCATTTGTCCTCGACGAGGCCGGCGCTCTCTGGGATACGGCATGCGCCGGTGACACGCCAACCGTGCAGCAGCGCGCGCGTTTTCAGCTCGCCGCACAACAGGCGATGCGCGCGGGACGCGACGCCGTCGACACGGCGTTCGGCTTGACGGGTGCTGGCGTGGTGCATGCCACTCACCCCATTCAGCGGTGCTTCCGCTATCTGCACACCGCCGGCCAGCACGTCATTTTCAGTCCGGCTGCCCTGAAGTGCTACGCCGCTGACCGCTTCCAGATCGCTCAGCCGAGCTGGCTCGTCTAACTCCAAGAATTTCTCAAGCGACTCTCGCCAAACTCATAGAAACGCATCTCAGCCGGACGAGAGGGGATGAAGAGATGCTCACATCGAATGGCACACAGCAGCAGGTAAGCCGGCGGCGGCCGATCGCCGCACCGACGGTGTGGGATCACGCCGGCTTGGACGCCTGGGACTACATGATCGCCGTCGAGCCGCAGCACGCCGCGGCCTGCCTGCGCATCCGCGACCGGCTGCGCCGTCTCGGCCGGCGCCTGGAAACCATTGTGGCATCGGACTTTCAGGAGCCCGAGCTGGTGGAGATCGCCCGCGGGATCCGGCACTGCCTGCGCCTGGGTCCGGGGTTCTGCGTGCTGCGCGGCCTGCCGCTGCAGGACTGGTCGGACGAGGAAGCCTCGATGCTGTACTGGGGCCTGGGCACCTATCTGGGCGGCCCGCAACCGCAGAACCGCCAGGGCGACCGCGTCTACCTGGTGCAGGACACCGGCCAGACGGTTGCCGAGGCACGTGGCTCTAAAACCAACTCGGAGTTAATCTTTCACACCGACTCAGCCTGCGCTTACGCCGACAGCCGGCCCGACGTGCTCGGCCTGCTGTGCCTGCGCAAGGCGGCGTCCGGGGGCGAGTCGGTGATGGTCAGCGGCCACACCGCGTACAACGCCCTGCTGGCGACGAATCCCGAACTGGTGGAGGAACTTTACGGCGAATTCTGCTTCGACCGCTCGCACGAGACCCAGCCGGGCGAAGACCCGTTCACATACGGCTCGGTGTTCACCGACACCCGCGAGGGTGTCCGCATCCGGTACAACCGTCTGCACATCGAACTGGGCCACTACCGCAGCGGCCGGCCCATGACCGACCGCCAGCGCCAGGCACTGGACGCTCTGGACCGGGCCCTGAACGACCCGGCTCACCACGTCGAATTCACCCTGAACCCCGGGGACGTCTTCTTCGCCGACAACCACGCGACGCTGCACAACCGCCGCAGCTTCGTCGATGCACCCGAGGCCGACGCGCGACGCTGCCTGGTCCGCCTCTGGCTGGCCGGCGAGCCGCGCAACTGACAGCAGCGGACCTTTAGAAAGCCCCAAGGCCGGCGCGACAGACTCCTGCCATCAAGGGGAAAGGCGAGGGACATGTTGAGGCACTTGGCCACCTTTACCGTGCGGCGCCCGAAGGCGGTGCTGGCGGCGGTCCTGGTTCTGCTCGGCATCAGCGTCGTGCTCGGCGGCTCGGTGTCCGACAAGCTGGGGACGGGCGGTAACACCGACCCGGCCGCGGAATCGTCGCAGGCCGAGGAGTTCCTGGACCAGCATTTCGGCACCACTTCGAACCTGGTCATCCAGCTGCTTCCGCACGAGGGCACCGTCGAGGCGCCCGATGTGGCACCGGTACGGGACCGCGTGCTGCGGCTCATCGCCTCCGAACCCAAGGCAAAGGTCACCAGGGCCTTCGGTGACGAGGGTGCCGGCGATCTGCGCAGCAAGGACGGGCGCTCCGGTCTGATCCTGGTGCACGTCGGCGGAACCGCGGACGAGGCCGCGGACACGGCCAAGCGGATCATCGCCCACCTGCCCACCGACCCGAACATCACCGTGCGCGCCGGCGGTGCGCTGGGCGTGCAGCAGGAGATCCGGGACAAGGTCAAGCACGACCTCAAGACGAGCGAAAGCATCGCCGTGCCCATCTCGCTCGCGGTGCTGGTGGTCGTGTTCGGCGGTCTCATCGCCGCGGCGCTGCCGGTGGTGGTCGGCGTCGTCTCGATCGTCTCGACCCTGTCGGTCCTGCTGCTCATGACGACGATCACCGACGTGTCCGTGCACGCCCTGACCGTCACCACCGCATTCGGGCTCGGGTTATCGATCGACTTCGGCCTGCTGATGGTGTCCCGGTTCCGGGAGGAAAGTGCCAATGGCAAGGGGCACCATCAGGCCATCATCGCCACCGTCAACACCGCCGGCCGGACCATCCTGTTCAGTGCGGCGACGGTGACGCTGGCGATGACCAGCCTGCTGGTGTTCCCCACCTACTTCCTGCGGTCGGTCGGGCTGGCCGCCACAGCCACCGTCCTGCTGTCGGCGTTCAGCGCGATTGTGGTGCTGCCGGCGCTGCTGACCCTGCTCGGCAAGCGCGTCGACTCGCTGGCCGTCATCCGCCGCAAGGTGCCGCTGTCGGCCGACTCGCTGTTCTGGCGGCGTTTCGCCGAGGTCGTCACCCGGCGCCCGCTGCTGTACGCGTTGCCGGTGGTCGCGGCGTTGCTCGCGCTGGGAGTCCCCTTCCTGCACGCCCAGTACGCCACCCCCGACGAGCGCGCCCTGCCCACCGAATCCAGTGCCCGTCTGGTGGCCGAGTCGCTGCAGCACGACTTCTCCCTGGATCCCTCCCAGGCGATCACGCTGGTCACCCGCAACGACGCCGCAGTGCTCGCCGGCCTCGCCGCCGACGTTTCACGGATGGAGGGCGTCGTCCTGGTCAACGGCCCCATCGGCCGGTACGAGCACGGCCAGCCGGTGGGACCGGCGCCGGCCGCATCCGGAGCCGGCTACGCGTTCGTCTACCTGTCGGTACAGGCCGACTCGGAAACGGCCCAGCACCTGGTGCGCGACATCCGCGCGAAGATCAGCGGCCACCGAGTCGAGGTCGGCGGTCCGACCGCCACCCTGATCGACAGCCGCGCCGCGATCGCCGACCGGCTCCCCCTGGCCATTGGCTTGATTGCCGTCGCCACCTTCATTCTGCTGTTCCTGTTCACGGGCAGCGTGGTGGTGCCGGTGAAGGCGCTGCTGCTGAACCTGCTGGTGCTCAGCGCGGTGCTGGGTGTCCTGGTCTGGGTCTTCCAGGACGGCCACCTGGCGGGGCTGCTGGGATTCACACCGGCGCCGCTGAACCCGTCGATGGTGGTCCTGCTCTGCGCCATCGCCTTCAGCTTGTCCGTGGACTACGAGATCTTCCTGCTCAGCCGGATCAAGGAGGCCCGCGACTCGGGCTTGTCGAACGACGCGTCGACCGTCATCGGGTTGGGCCGGGTGGGCCGGATCGTGACCAGCGCCGCGCTGCTGCTGACCATCACCCTGATCTCGTTCGCCAACGGACTGTCGTTCATGAAGATGTTCGGCATCGGCACGGCGCTGGCCGTCGTCATCGACGCGACGATCATCCGCGGCGTCGTCGTGCCGGCATTCCTGCGGGTTGCCGGTGACCTGAATTGGTGGGCGCCGCGGCCGCTGCGCTGGTTGCACTCTCGCATCGGCATCAGCGAAACCCCGGCCCCAGAGGACACTCCGGCGCACGTCCCAGGGGACACCCCGGCGCAGGCCCCGGAAGCCGTAGCAGCGGCGCCCGCCGAAGACCTCGCCGTCGCGGCCGCGCTCCAAGCGGCCGGGGAACACGTCGCGGCCGGGCCGTCGACCGTGCCATCGACTGAGGTCGAGGTCATCCCCGGTGCGCACTTGGTGGCCAACGTCAACGGCACCGTCATCGTGGTGGCCCACCGCGAGCGGACGGCGCTCACCGAAACCTCCGTCGCCGCGCAGCAATTGGCGGCCCTCTCCGAGATGGTCCGGCGGACCGACCCGGAGAAGCTGGTCAGCGCCTTCGCCAAGCTCTCCCGCCAGCCCTGGACCCACACCCTGGTCGACGTCGGCATCGTCACGCCCACGTCCGCCGGCCTGGAAATCCTGCTCTGCGGCAGCATCACCGTCGTGCTCGACGAAGGCGACGACCGGACGCTGCTGCACGGCCGCGGTCGCCTGGTGCACTACTCGGTGCCGATGCCCGCGGTGGCCGCCGTCATCGCCGTCGACGGATTGGGGCAGCGCTCGCGCGCGGGTGTCCAGCCGAACGGTGTGTACCGGATCGCCGACGGCACGGTGCCGGGCGACGGAGCCATCCTGCGTCCGACGCAGGCCGGGTATGCGCCGTCGGTGGCTTCGCCGCAGCCCAAGCGGTGGGTCGTCCTTGAAGACGGTTCCCGTTTCGAGATCGACCGCGACTGCGTCATCGGCCGTGACCCGCACGGGTCGGCCGCCGCGCAGCGCGGGCTGCGCCCGGTGACGCTGGAGGATCCGGCCGGCCTGTTGTCCCGGGCCCACGTGGAGGTCTGCACACTCGGCGGCGAGGTCATCGTCGTCGACCGCGGCTCCACCAACGGCGTGTACGTCCGCGAGCCGGGGCAGCCCGGGTGGACCCGGATCACCCCGTGGGAACAGGTGATATGGCGGCCCGACTCCTACATCCAGATCGGTGGCCGGATCCTTCGGCTACACGACGGAACCGTCCCGGTTTCCGGGCGTGGACCGCGCGTCGCGATGCATCATCACGTGTCGCGGGAGCCGCTTCCCGGCCGCGCGTCCGCAGCGGTCTCCCGGAAGGGTTAGCATGGTCTAGGTCAATCGGGCTTGGATCACGCGACGCTACGCTCGACGGGGGAGTCGAGTCGAAAGTTGCCCTAATGCCTGAGAACAAGAATGAATCCGATACTTTGAAGCCATATTTCGAGGACGTCCAAGCGCACTACGACCTCTCCGACGAGTTCTTCAAGATCTTCCTGGACCCGACGCGCACCTACAGTTGCGCATATTTCGAGCGCGAAGATATGTCGCTCGAAGAGGCGCAGATCGCCAAGGTGGACCTCTCACTCGGCAAGCTCGGATTAGAACCCGGCATGACGCTGCTGGACATCGGTTGCGGCTGGGGTACGACGATTATCCGCGCGCTCGAGCAGTACGACGTGAACGTGATTGGCCTGACGTTGAGCCGCAACCAGCAAGCGCACACCCAGCGACGGCTCGACGAGCATCCCAGCCCGCGCAGCAAGCGCGTGCTGCTGCAGGGCTGGGAACAGTTCGACGAAAAAGTTGACCGGATCGTATCCATCGGCGCCTTCGAGCATTTCGGGCGTGACCGCTACACCGACTTCTTCGCGATGGCCTACGAGGCGCTTCCCGCCGACGGTGTGATGCTGCTGCACACCATCATCCAGCCCAGCGAGGAGGAGTTCGCCGAACGCGAGCTGCCGATCACCATGACCAAGCTGCGGTTCATGAAGTTCATCATGGACGAGATCTTCCCGGGCGGAGACCTCCCCGCCGCCAAGACCGTCCAGGAGCACGCCGAGCGAGCGGGCTTCTCGCTCAACCGGTTGCAGCAGCTGCGCCCGCACTACGCTCGTACCCTCGACATCTGGGCCAGCGCGCTGGAAGCCAACCGCGACGAGGCCATCGCCGTTCAGTCGCAAGAGGTTTACGACCGGTACATGAAGTACCTGACCGGGTGCGCCGACCTGTTCCGCGAGGGCTACACCGACGTCGCGCAGTTCACCCTGGCCAAAGGCTGACCCCGGTCATTCGTTGCGGATGCAGTCGTAGGTGAGCGGGACGTCAGCGCCGAGGTTGACGACTTCGAACTCCTCCACGCCGATGTTGTTGAAAGACTGTGCCGTGATGCCCAATTCGGACCACTTCTTACCGCTCGTCCGATCGTCGGCGAAAGTGAGCGGCACCTGACCGCCGTCGGCGAGCAGCATGCCGTACTTCTTGAGCGCGGCGATCACCACCCGCTCGGAGGCGGAGAAGTGTGACTCGTCGAAACCGGCGCGCAACCGGAACCGCACGCCGTAGGGCGGCGCATTCGGGTCGGTGCTGGCCGGCCCGCCTGCATGGGTAGCAGGCCGGACGTAGACGCCGGCCTTCATCCGGTCATTGGGGAGAATGAAGCGGATCGCGTGATTTATTGCGCCGGAAGCGACTTCGTCGGCAGTGGGGGTCATGGCCGCGATCGGGAAACCCGCCGCGTCCGCACTGGTGCACTGGTCGCCGCGCAGGGTATCGGGATAGTCCCTGGTGAGGTCCCAGGTGAAAAAGCCTTGCGCCGTAAGGTCTTCCCCGGACCGGCCACCGTGGTAGATCTCATAGAGCGTGTGCCGGCCCCGGTCGACGACCAGCAGATGGCAGTCTTCCTGGCCTTGAGTGGCACCGCTGGTGTCACACTTGAGACTGGACGAACCTTCGAAGTAGGCGTTCGCCGGCACCGGCATCTCGGCGGGTACGGAGTCGCAATCCGGCCCGTCGTAGCAGTATTCGTCGGTGCCGACCACCTGCATCCGGCGCGCGTTACCGTCGGCGAAGAACACCGGGATGGAGAAATCCGCCTGCAGCCCTCCGGTTCCCCAGCCGCCCGCCGCGCTCAGCGCATGAATGATCGCATCCGAGCGGCCTGACTTTGCGGCGCCGGAGACATCGACGTTCCACGGCACCGCCGTGCTGAACAGCACCCCGGCCGGCACCGGCGTGTTGTGAGGTGCGGAGCCGGCACCGGGCGGCGCGTCCGAACTCGAGGTCGGTGGTTTCGAGTGGCAGCCGGCAACCAGAACGGTCGCCGAACACAGGATCGCCAGCGCCTTTGCCGGTCGCGCAAGGTACATCGTCTGACATTAGCGGCTCGCCTGGTCCGCCGAAACCGGTCGCGTTGCCCGGTACAGGGAGATGGACCCGGAAACAGTCCTGGTCGCCGACACTTCGGCGACATCGGCGAAACCGGCCCGCTCGATCAACCCCGGCAGGATTCCGTCCGCGTTGGGTTGGGTGTCCTGTTTGCCGTCGGCGAACTGCACGATCCGGAAACCCAGGCGCATCAGTGCATCGCGCTGCACCCCGAAGTCGGCGATCACGAGTTCGCCGCCGGGCCGCAGCAGCGCGAACATGGTGGCGATGATCGCCGTCTTCATCGGCACCGGGCATTGATGCAACACCAGGCTGGACACCACCTTGTCGGCGATGCCGGGTCCGATCCGCTCGACGGCCCGGTCACCCATGGCCTGCACGAACTCGACCTCGACTCCGGCCCGGCGCACCTTCGCTTCTGCTATCGCCAGCACCTGGGGGTCGGGGTCCACCCCGACGACTCGGGCGTCCGGCTGCTGCTGCTTCATCCTTATCGCCAATGATCCTGTGCCACAGCCGATATCGACGACAGTGTCGCGCGGCTTCAGTGCGAGCTGCGCGATGGCGGCGCATCGCCACCGGTCTTCGCGCGTGAGCAGCGCGATCACGGCGTCGTAGTACCTGGTGTACTTCGGGTTTCCCGCGGCGGGCGTAAACGACTGCGCTGACATGACACTCAGTCGTACCATCGGAGAGTCATGACATTCTCTGCACAGACGGCCACAGTCTTGTCCTGCGCGGACACTCCGGTATTGATCGATATGCGGCAGGGTGGCGCCTGCAGGGCCGGCGCGTTCGTCTACGAGGGCGAGCGCGTCACGACCGCGCGCCACGCCCACGACCTGCACCAGCTGGAGTACGTGGTGCAGGGCGTCCTGGAAGTGGAGACCGATGCCGGCGCGTACGTGTTGTCCGAGCGGCAGGCCGCGTGGATCCCAGCGGGGCTGGGACACATCAGCACCATCGACACCCGGGTGCGCTCGGTCTCCATATTCCTGCACCCGGTCCACCTGCAGCCCAGCCGGCCGGGCGCCGGGATCGTGATGGTCTCGCCCCTGATCCGGCAGATGATCATCTACTCCTGCCGGTGGCCCATCAACCGGGATTCGTCCGACCCGGTGGCCGAGGCGTACTTCCACTGCTTCGCCGAGTTACTGGCCGAGCTGCTGGCTTCGCAGAGCCCGTTCAGCCTCCCGACGACCACTCATCCGCAACTCGCCCTGGCGTTGAAGCACACGCGGAATACGTTGTCGGACATTACTATTGATGACGCCGCCGCCGCTGCGGGCATGTCGTCACGTTCGTTGCGGCGATTGTGTCATCGCGAGTTGCAGATGACCTGGCGCGACTACACGCAACAAGCCCGCCTGATGCGGGCGGCGGCGCTGCTCGCCGACTCGGAGTTGAGCGTGCTGCAGGTCGCCACCCGGGTGGGCTTCGACAGCGCCAGCTCGTTCACCCGGGCATTCCGAAGCGCGTGGGGCCTGCCCCCGTCCGCCTACCGTCGCCACGGCAGCGAGTTTCCGGCATGAAACTCAACGCACAGAACCTGAGCGCGCTGCAGATTCCGAAACCCACCTACGATCGCAGCCGGATCAAGGTGGGCATCGTGCATTTCGGTGTCGGCGGCTTCCACCGCGCCCATCAGGCCATGTACGTCGACCGGCTGCTCAGTCAGGGGACCGCACGAAAGTGGGGAATCTGCGGGGTCGGGGTGCTGCCCCGCGACCGCCGGATGCGCGACGCGCTGCGCGACCAGGATCATCTGTACACCCTGACCCTGGCACATCCCGACGGCACCCGGGAACCTCGAATCATCGGCTCCATCATCGACTTCCGTTATGCACCAGATGATCCCGAGTCGGTGATCGAGCTGCTCGCCGATCCCGGCGTACGCATCATCACGCTGACCATCACCGAAGGCGGATACAACGAACCGCTGAGTCCCGTCTTCGCTCTGGTGACCGAGGCGCTGAACCGGCGGCGCCTGCGCGGCCTGAAATCCCCCACCATCGTGTCCTGCGACAACATCGTCGGAAACGGGCACATCGCCCGGCAGGCGTTCACCTCCTACGCCGAAACGTCCAATCCCGCACTCGCACAATGGATGGACGAGAACACCAAGTTTCCGAATTCGATGGTCGACCGGATCACACCGGCCACCACCCCCGACGTGATCGAAAGCCTGACAACCGAATTCGGAGTCGACGACGCCTGGCCGGTGATCACCGAACCCTTCGCCATGTGGGCCCTCGAGGACGACTTCGCCGACGGGCGACCACCCCTGGACCGGGCCGGCGTCACGTTCGCCGAGGACGTGTCCCCGTACGAAGCGATGAAGCTGCGGCTGCTCAACGCCAGCCATCAAGGCCTCTGTTACTTCGCGTATCTGGCCGGGTATCGCTTGGTGCACGACGCTGCCCAGGACCCGCTGTTCGCCGAATTCCTCTGGCGTTATATGGATTGCGAGGCGATGCCGACACTCACGCCGGTGCCCGGGCTGCGGGAGTTCAAGGATGGGCTGCTCCCCCGGTTCGCCAACGCCCACGTCCGCGACACGGTCACCCGCCTGTGCGCCGAATCGTCGGACCGGATCCCCAAGTGGCTGCTGCCGGTGGTCCGCGACAACCTGCGCTCCGGCGGCCCGGTGCGGTTGTCCGCGGCCATCGTCGCCAGTTGGGCCCGCTACGCCGAGGGGGTCGACGAGCAGGGCCGCCCGATCGACGTGGTGGATCCGCGGGCGGAATCGCTGATTCCGATCGCCCGCTCGCAGCGCACCGATGCTTCGGCGTTTCTGGCCAACAGGTCCATCTTCGGCAATCTGATCGAGGAACCCCGCTTCGTGGAGCCCTATCTGTGGACGCTGGACTCGCTGCACCGCGACGGCGCCCGCGCGACGGTCGCGAAGCTGTTGCGAACGTGACCCTGGTCGCCGGCATCGACTGCTCGACCCAGTCCTGCAAGGTTCTGGTGTGCGACGCCGATACCGGCGCGGTGCTTCGCCAGGGCCGGGCCGCCCACCCCGACGGCACCGAAATAGACCCGGCCGCATGGGAATCGGCGGCGGGGCAGGCGATCGCTGCGGCGGGCGGATTCGACGACGTGGCAGCGGTATCGGTCGGCGCACAGCAGCACGGCATGGTGTGCCTGGACGCCGCCGGTGCAGTCGTGCGCCCCGCGCTGCTGTGGAACGACGTGCGCTCGGCTGGGGCAGCACGCGACCTGGTGGACGAACTGGGCGGACCGCAGGAGTGGGCGCACGCCGTCGGACTGGTACCACTGGCCGCGGTCACGGTCGCGAAACTGCGCTGGCTCGCCGACCACGAACCTCACCACGCCGACCGCACGGCGGCGGTGTGTCTGCCGCACGACTGGCTGACCTGGCGGCTGCGGGGCGAGTCCGACCCTGCGGCACTGACCACCGACCGCAGCGACGCCAGCGGCACCGGTTACTTCGACGCCGAGACCGGCCGGTACCGCGCCGACCTGCTCGAACTGGCGCTGCGGGGGCGCAGTCCGGCACTGCCACGCGTGCTGCGTCCCTCCGAATCAGTCAGCGGTGCAACACTGTTCGGAGCCGGCCTGGGTGACAATGCCGCCGCGGCGCTGGGCCTGGGCGCGGTAACAGGCGACGTGATCGTCTCGATCGGAACCTCCGGTGTGGTGTGCGCCGTGGCCACCGCTGCGGTACGTGACGATCAAGGTTTTGTGGCCGGGTTCGCCGACGGCACCGGCCGTTACCTTCCCCTGGTGTGCACGCTGAACGCGGCGCGGGTGCTCGACGCGGCGGCGAGGATGCTGAGCATCGACCATGCGGAACTGTCCCGGCTGGCACTTTCGGCGCCCCCGGGCAGTGCGGGCCTGGTGCTTGTCCCCTATCTGGAAGGTGAGCGAACACCCAACCGGCCCAACGCCAGTGGCGCGCTGCACGGGCTTCGGGTCGCCAATGCGACGCCGGCCAACCTGGCCAGGGCGGCGGTGGAAGGCATGCTGTGCGCACTGGCCGAGGGCCTCGCCCAGCTCACCGCGCACGGCGTCAGCGTGCGCCGCCTCCTGCTGATCGGTGGCGGGGCGCAGTCACGCGCGGTGCGCGAGATCGCGCCGAGCGTGTTCGGCATGCCCGTATTGGTGCCCACCCCAGCCGAATACGTCGCTCTGGGCGCGGCGCGGCAGGCGGCCTGGGCATGCAGCGGATCAGCGGAACCGCCCGCCTGGTCACCACCCGCGGCACGCGAGTATGCGGCCGACGCCGCACCGTGGATACTCGAGCGCTACGCGCAGGTGCGAGATCTCACCGAATGAGCGGAAGCGGGCGGTAGACCGGCAGGGCGCGGTACTTCGAGGCGAAGGTGGCTTTGTCGTACTTTTCGCCTATCTCGCCGTCATGGGCCACCACGGTGGGTCCGTCGACGGCGGTGAAGGTGAACTCCGGCACCTGCATCTCGTGGTAGAGCGGGCTGCGTTCCAGCCGGCCCAGCGCCAGTGCGCTCAGGATCCTGGTCCTGGCCAGCCGGCGACCGGTTTCCAGAATGCGCACGTCGATCAGGCCGTCGTCCATCCGGGTGCGCCGCGACGGCGCGAATCCCGTTGGCAGATAAAGCGAATTGCCGATGAACATCAGGGAGGTCTGCAGCGTCTTGTTGTCGTAGCTGATGCGCACGGGCTGGCCGTTGAGCAATGTGTGCAGCATCGCGTACATGCCGGCCAGCGGCTTGCCGATGCGCTTCTCGAGCTTCTCCCGCTCTTGGACGAAGGCGGGATAGGCGCCGATGCTGGCGGTGTTGACCACCATCTGACTCTCGTTGAGGCACATCATGTCGACGTAGGCCACGCTGCCACGCCGGATCGCCTCGATGGTCTTGGCGGTGGAGTCGCAGCCGATGTCCTTGGCGAAGTGGTTGAAGGTCCCGCCCGGGAACACGGCCAGCGGCACACCCGCGTCGGCAGCGACCGCCGCAGCCGCGGCGACGGTGCCATCGCCCCCGCCCACCGCCAGCACCTCGGCGCGCTCGGCGGCGTCGCGCAATACCTGCACCGGGTCGTCATCGGGGTCGAGTTCGACGATCTCCGCTGCGGACAGCTGGTCGCGAACCTCCTCGGCGACGCGGGCACCGCTGCCGCTGTTCGACGCCGGGTTGACGACCAGCACCACCCCGGCGCCGTCGGGACGTTCCGGGACGTCCGCCCGCAGTGGTTCGGTTTTCGGCAACGCGGTCTCGACGATCGGCGGGACCAGCCGGCTACCCAGCACGGCGATACCGGAGCCGATGCCGAATCCGATGACGACATCACCCGGGTAGTGCGCGCCGACCGCCACCCGGGACAACCCGACCAGGCTGGCCAGCAACGCCAACCCGAAACCCAGCGTTGGGTTCTCCAGGCCGACCCCGACGGCGAATGCGGCGGCGCTGGCGGAGTGCCCCGAGGGCAACGAATTCGACGTCGGGCGTCGCCGCACCCGCCGGACCAGCGGCACCGAATCGTAGAGCGGACGCGGCCGCCGGCGGACCCGCTTGGCGACCTGATTGGTCACCAGGCTGGTGACGCCCAGCGACACCAGCCCGCGCGTGGCGCCGCGCTGCGCCGAGTGCTTGCCCGATGCGAGCAACAACGCGCCGATCGCAAACCACAGCTTGGAATGGTCGGCGGCCCGGGTCAGCGGCGGCATCGCCTTGTCGAGCAGCGGAGTCGGGCTCTCGGCGACCGCCTCGAACAGTTCGCGATCGAGAGCGCCCAAACCACGGGTGATCTGTTTGACGCTGCGCAGCGGTCGCAGGGGCCGTTCGTTCATTCGGTCCACCCTAACGGTGCGCATCTGCAGAACCTCAGGGCCGCTCACCTTTTCGGCGCAGCGTCCAGGCCGGCACCCAGTGCGTCACCGACTTCTGCCGGGCGCCGAACTCCACCGGGTAGGTCACCAGCCCCCACCAGTCGCCCTGTTCGCATAGCCCCCAGCAACTCAGCCTGCCTTCGACGACCTTGTGCAACTGCAGGCCGTTCGGGTGATAGCGGCCCGAGCGGTGCGGCTCGCGCGGGAACAACACCGTCAGATCCACCAGCACCAGCACCGGCGGCCGTACCGGGCGGAAAGGTCCGCGGAGCGGTTGCCCGTTGTACCCGATCGACGCGAGCCGCCCCATCTTTCGATCATACGTTCGAACGAGGTGTGGTCACAGTTTCGGTTTCGGCGAATCGGGCAACACGAGAGGCAACAGTGTCTGAAGGGGGCTCGAAGATGAAGACCATGTTCGCTGCCGGGATTCTGACGGCCGGCGCCGCGCTGCTCACCACCGCAGTAGCCGTAGCCAACGCCGATGAAGTGCAGGTCGAAGGCAGTTACGCGACGCTAGCGGCCTGCCAGGCGGACGGCCCGCACGTGGAGATCACTCACAACGACGGGGCTTACACCCACTGGGACTGCCGCCAGGGCGACGACGGGCTCTGGTACCTGCACTTGTCGAACTAGGGCACACCCGTCGAAACTCGGGCGTCAGAAGACGCGCACCCAGTCCACGAGCATGTCCTGCGGGTAGCTTCCGGCGGCCGGGTCGCCGCCGCCTGAGCCACCGACGGCCAGGTTGAGGACCGGGAACACGGTGTAGTCCGGGTCGTTGAACGGCCACTCCTTGAAGGGCTCGTCCAGGTTCTCGATACCGGTGGCCGGGACCGAGAAGTACGGGGCCATGCCGTCGGCATAGTCCACCCAGAAATACATCCCGGTGACGTCCCACTTGACGCGCCAGTTGTGCCAGCCGCCGTCGACGCCGATCGGGTTGGTCTCGAACGCGGTGCCGTCGGGGTTGGCGTGCACGGTGGTGCCCGAAGGCCACGTGCCGTTGCCGTACCACTCGATCAGGTCGATCTCGCCGCTGCGGCCCGGGTCGTCGTTAGACAGCCACCACGCCGGCCACATGCCGGGCGCCAGGCAGTTGAATTTAATCCGGGCTTCCCAGGTGGTGCCGACGCCGCCGCGCCACAGACCGTGCACCAGGCCGCCGAAGTAGCCGCCGTGGCCGTCGTGGGTGGCGCGCAGTACCAGGTTGGAATTGCCGTCCAGGAACACGTTCTGGCGGCTGTCGCGGTACTGCCCCCAGAACTGCGGCTGGTCGAATCCGACCGGGTTGCGGATCGGGGTGCGGAAGTTCGACACCGACCACTTACCGGGGTCGGGCGCCGAACCGGCCGGGCCGTCGAACTCGTCGTGCCAGATGAATCCACCGGCCGCTCCGGCCGCGGGGGCGGCCGGCACCGGCGCTGGGCCGGCGGGTGCGGCCGGCCGGGACGGGCTGGCGTTTGCTATCGGGGCCGCGGTCGCGGCCGCCAGTGCGCTGAATCCCGCCATCATGAGCATGCGGCGACGGTCCATCTGTGGCATGGCATGGAAGATAGCAGCCCGCCCGCCGTCGCGTGGACTCTGGCGAGGCGGTGTCGACGTACCTACTGGTCAGTGCCCCAAGCTTTTCGCGCGGTGGCCAGGAATCGCGTCGAATTCAAGGCGCCGGTGTGAAGTACCGCATGGCCGGAGGCGGGTCGGTGTGGACGGCGGACGGCCGCGACATGCGGCCGCTGGCCAATGCCGCTTTCAGATTGGCGCGAGCCATCTCGACATCCGTGTCGATCTCGTAGAGCGTCAGGAACGAGTCGCCGTCGACGGCCTGCCAGCGCCGGGCCGAGGCGAAGCCCTCGACGTCGAGCATCTCCGGTAGGTGCGTCTGCTCGTGCCAGCGGTGGTATTCCTCCGCGAGGTCCGGTGACGCGGGCTTGCTCTCGACCAACAGCAGTGCCCTGGCCATGTGTGTGCCTCCTGGTGGGTTATCGGATCGGTTCGTCGCCCAGCACGGTGGTGCGCAACATCTCGCGCCGAGAAGCCGGGTCGTAGGGCGCCGCGCGGTGCAGGACGCCGCGGTTGTCCCAGATGACGGTGTCGCCGACGGACCAGACGTGGCTGTACACCCGCTCGGGTGTGGTGGCGCGCGCGAGCAGCTCGGCCAGCAAGGCACGGCCCTCAGCGGGATCCATGCCGACGACGTAGTCGGCGGAAGCACCGAGCACCAACGACTTGCGGCCGCTGCGGTGCGTCCACACCAGCGGGTGCTCGTGGGTAGGTCGGGACCGCCAGCGCGCCAGCTGTTCGGGACTGGGATCGGGGGTGACGCGGCGTTGGGATGCCTCCAGCGAATGCACCACCCGCAGCGAGCGGTACTGCTCCCTTTCCGCCACGGTCAGCACCTCGTATGCCGCATAAGAATTGGCGAACTCGGTCTCCCCGCCCCATTCGGCCACCTGCACCGCCGACAGCACGGTGGCCTTCTGCGGGTATTCGTTGCCCAGCGGCGTGCAGCCGTCGATGTGCCAGTCGAACGTCGCCTTCAGATAGGCGGCCGACGAATTCTTCGCCGGGTCCAGGGTGATGGGATAGATGCCCGCGACCGGGTGATGCCCGTCGGCCGAGTGATCGACGCCGCCGAGGCGGCGGCAGAACCCGACCTGCGCCTCGGGATCGAGCCGAAGGCCACGAAATACCAGGACGCCGTTGGCTTCCAGGGCGTCGAGGATAACGCTGCCTACCGAGTCGTCGGCGGCGAGGTCGGTCGCGTCGAGACCGGAGACCTCGGCGCCAACCGATTCGGTGAGTTTGTTGATCGTCAGCAGACTCATGACCTGACCCTTCTCACGGCACCGGTTCGCCGGTGCGGATCATCACGGCATCCGCGGAATTGGTCGGTGCCGGCTGATGCATGATCTCGACCGCCATCGCGACCAGGACCAGCGAATAAATCAGGCGGAGCAGGTTGAGCACGTCGTCGGGCAGGTCGTCGAGCGGGAACTTGTCGCAGTAGTCGATGGCCTCTTCCAGCCGCGGGAAGAACGCGTCGTAGAACTCCTGCATCGCGGCCATGGTGCTGGCCATGCGCGCGTTCCAGCGTTCGGTTTCGGTTGCCAGACACCAGGTTTGCGCGTAGGGCTCGAGTTCGGCGAAGGCACTGGGCAGCAGACTTGCGGACATGCTCACACTCCCACGGTTTCGCGACGGTACGCCTCGACCCAGTCGACGGCCACCTTGTGCAGGTGGCGCACCAGGATCTCCTGGTCGTTGAGCGGGAACTCGTCGACGATGCCGTACTCCAGGGCGGCCTGGGTTCCGCCGAGCATGCCCGCGTCCTGCAGGGCGAATTCCTTGAGCACCACCGCGGCGACTTCGTGTTCCACCCGCTCACGCACGCTGCGGGCGGGGTGGAAATAGGTGTAGGCCTCGAAGCGGTGGGTGTTGTGCGACGTGGGCCAGTACCGGTAGAGCAGGTACCACCCGCCGTAGATCAGGATCTCGACGTTGGGGAAGATCTGGAAATTGCTGATCCCCCAGGGCTCGATACCGCCCGGATTGAGCCCGCCCGGCAGCTCACCGATGTCGGGGGTGCGCCACGGGCCGACCAGTCCGCTGCGGGTGGCCCGCTCGATCGGATACATGTATTCCTGCGGCAGCAGCCAACGCCGCCGCCCCGCCGTCGACACCAGCCGGTGCGGACCGTCGAGTTGGAAGTGCCCACACGTGAATCCGGCGTTCGGGTCGCGCACCTCCGGCGGCACCTGCTGCGGGTGCAGAGAGGGCACGTGGTAGTACTCCTGGAACGCGTCGGCGAAGATCTTCCAGTTGCTGTTGTTGTGCGCCACCCATTCGTAGCGTTCGGTCAATTTCCCGAACGGATAGGCGTCCAGGGCGGTGACCATCGGCCCCAGGAATTCCCGGAGTCCTTGGCGCGGTTCGGCGTCCAGGTTGATGAAGATGAAACCGTTCCAGATGTCGCAGTGCACCGGGGCCAGTCCGTAATCGGCCGGAATGAGGTCGAAGAACTCCGACTGTTGCTGCACGAAAGTCAGCTCGCCGTCCAGACCGTAGCGCCAGCCGTGATACTTGCAGGTGAACTGCCGGCAGGTGCCGCGGGTCTGCGCGCCGGGAAAGTCGTTCCACACCAGCTTGTTTCCGCGGTGCCGGCAGACGTTGTAGAACGCCCGGATCCGATCGTCACGGCCCCGGACCAGGATTACCGAGACGCCGGCGACCTCAAGCTCTCTGGTGACGTAGCTGCCGGTGCGGGGCAACTCCTCGACCCGAGCGACGTTGAGCCAGGCCCGCTTGAAGACGGCCTCGCGTTCGAGCTGGTAGAACTCCGGTGACGTGGAGTCCCGGAAAGAGATTGGGCCGGTGCCCAATTCGGGGTAGTGCTCGGTCCAGGACCCCTCCGCCGGTCGACCCGTTCGCGTCATCGTCGCCTGCCTCTCACAACACCGCTCCGCCGTTGACACCGAGTACCTGGCCGGTGATGAACCGGGCCTCCTCCGAGCACAGAAATCCCACCGCCGCGGCGATGTCGGCCCCGGTGCCCAGGTACCCGACCGGAATGCTGGCGGCGATCTGCTCGTTCGGCGGCAGATAGCCGGCGGCCTGGCCTTGGTGCTGCATCGGTGTCTCGATACCCGACGGCGGGATGGTGTTCACCGTGATCCCGTATGCGGCGAATTCCCGCGCCAGCGACTTGGCCAGCGTCAGCACCGCGCCTTTGGCCGCCGCATAGTGGGCGGCCTTCGGCGACCCGCGCTGCGCGCTCGACGACGAGATCAACACCACCCGGCCCCAATTCGCCGCCACCATGTCGGGCAGCGCCACCTGGCAGCAGTGAAAGGTGCCGGTCAAGTTCACGTCGACGATCCGCGTCCAGTCCCGCTCGGTGATCTCCAGAAACGGCGCGAATCCGAACAACCCCGCGCTGGTCACCAAGACCGACACCGAACCCAGCTCGGTGCGGACCTGAGCGAAGGCCCGTTCTACGGCGGGCCGGTCGGTGACATCGGCACCCACGGCGATGGCGGACGCGCCGCCTGTCCGCAGTTCCGCGCTGACCCGTTGCGCGGCTTTCGCATTGACGTCGAGCACGGCGACTTTCATTCCACGGCCTGCCAATTCGTGACAGATGGCCTCACCGATGCCGGAGCCGCCGCCGGTCACCAGGGCCACTCGGGAAGCCACCCTGTCGACCACCCTGTCGCTCATTCGTAGACCACCCGCACCGCGCGACTGGTGGGCAGCGCCTGACACGTCAGGATCCAGCCCTCGTCCAGTTCCTCGTCCTCCAGCGCGTCGTTGTTGAGCATGCGCGCGTCGCCTTCGGTCAGTCGCGCCATACATGTTCCGCAGGAACCGACTTCGCACGACGACGGTGCGGCCAGGCCGGCCATCCGTGCGGTCTGCAGCAAGGTGTCACCTCTGGAATACGGCACCGTGACGGTGCGCCGGTCGAGTTCGATGGTCACCTGCTCGGTGACGGCGTCACCCAACTGGGGCACGGCGCGGGACTCAGGCATCCGGGCGATAATATCAAGTACTTGTTATTCATCTCAAGTCGCTGGGGTTCATTCGTCGTTCGCGTCGCTGAAAAGCTCATGGCCCGTGCCCTTTTCGACCACCCGCCCCAGCAACTCCCGCAACGTCTCCTGCTCCCGGGCACTCAGGACGCCGAACACCTCTTCATGGGCGGACAGCGCCGTGGCGACCACCGTCGCGGCGACGTCGCGCCCCTCGCCGGTGAGATACGCCTGCAGGATGCGTCCGTGCTGCGGGTCCTTCTTCCGCTCCACCAGACCACGGCGCTCCAGCGACGTCAGCGCGGCCTGAACCCCCTGCGGGCTGATCAGCAGCCGTCGCGCGAGTTCGGCCCCCGACAGGCCCGGCTCGTTGGCAAGCTGGCGCAGCACCCCGATCTGGGCCGTGCTCACGCCGTGCGCACTCATCGCTTCGTTGATGGTGGTCAGCGAGTGGTAGAAGGCCTGCTTGAGCAGCCACAGCAGGTGATCGGTGAGTTCCATGCCTTCCGCCATCATTCGACGCCAGCGCGCGAGTTCATCGTGGGGGCCTGGTGAATCTGGCCGTTCTTCATCACGAAGCACACATCCAGAGTCGCGGCGATGTCCTCGGTGGGATCACCCGGCACCGCGACGATGTCCGCGAGGAAACCCGGCGCGAGCCGGCCCAGCTCGTCACCGGCCTCGACCAGGTCAGCCGCTACCACCGTGGCGGCTTGAATCGCCTGCATCGGCGTCATGCCGCGGTCGACCAGGGCGACCAGTTCCTTCGCGTTCTGGCCGTGCGGAATGGCCGGCGCGTCGGTCCCGCACGCGATGCGCACCCCCGCGGCAATCGCCTTGGGCAGCATGGACTTCGCCCGCGGGAACACCTCCTCGGCCTTCTTACGCAGCTCCGGAGCGATCCGGTCGATCGCCATCGCCTCGGTCAGGTAGGTCGTCGAGACCAGGAACGTGCCGTGGTCGACCATCATCTGAATCGTCTCGTCACTGGCCAGGAACCCGTGTTCGATGCAGTCGATGCCGGCGCGGATGCAGGCTTGGATGGCGGTGTCGCCGACCGCGTGTGCGGCTACCCGCACCCCGGCCCGGTGCGCCTCGTCGGCGATCGCGGCGAATTCGGCGTCCGAATACTGTTGAGAGCCCGGAGCGGTGCTGTGCGACATGACACCGCCGGAGGCCGACACCTTGATCAGCTTGGCGCCATGGCGGATCTGGTAGCGGACGCAGGCGATCACGTCCGGCACCCCGTTGGCGATGCCCTCGGCGACCGAGAGCGGCATGATGCCCGGCGCCAGCCGCTGAAACACCGTGGGGTCCAGGTGGCCACCGTAGGGCGTGACGGCATGCCCGGCCGGATAGACCCGAGGGCCCACGTGCCAGCCCTGGTCGATGGCGCGCTGTAGCGCGACGTCCAGGAGGTAGCCGCCGGTCTTGACCATCAGACCGAGGTTGCGCACGGTGGTGAAGCCGGCGTCCAGCGTGGTACGCGCGTTGACCGCGGCCCGCAGCGTGCGATACGCGGGGTCGTCCTGCACGCCGTGCATCGGCGCCGGCAGCCCTTCCGGGCCACCGGGTCCGCCGATGAACAGGTTGAGTTCCATGTCCATCAGACCCGGTAACAGCGTCACATCGCCGAGGTCGATTACCGTGGCCGAATCCGGCTGCGGCCCTTCACCATTCACCGCAACGATGCGCTCGCCATCCACCACGATCGTCGCCGGCGAGCGAACCTGACCGGATTCGACGTCGACCCAACGGGCCGCACGCAGGACGGTGGTACCGCTCACGGGACGGGCTCGGACACGCAGTCCAGGGTGGAGGCGCCCGAGTCGGGCACCCGGGGCTGTTTCCAGCACTCCACCGGGAACGACACCATGATCATGGAGTACAGCAGGTGCATGAGGTTCAGCACGTCGTCCGGAAGGTCGTCGAGCGGAAACCTGTCGCAGTAGACGAGAGCCTCTTCCGCGCGGGGGGTGATCGCGTCGTAGAAAGCCTTCATCTCGGTCATGGAACTGGCCAGACGCTTGGCGTAACGCTGCCGCTCCGACGGCAGGCACCAGTCCGAGAACTGCTCGAGGTCGGCGAATTCCGTTGGGAGCAGTGCTGTCATCGCGTCACACTCCCGGCCCGGTAATCCTCGATCCAGGCCGCCGTCTCCTTGTGCAGGTGACGCAGCAGGATCTCCTGATCGCAGAGCAGGAACTCGTCGATCACCCGCGACTCGATCATGGACTGGGTCGCCTCGAGGGTGTTGGCATCCTGCAGGCCGTACTCCTTGAACGACACCGCCGCCAGCTCCTGGGCTACCCGCTCCCGCGGAGTGCGCGGCCGGGGGAAGTACAACGTGCCTTCGAAGATGTGGCTCTGGTGCGACGTCGGCCAGTAGTGGTAGGTCAGGTACCAGCCCTGACCCCAGAACAGAATCACGAAGTTGGGGAACAGCTGGAACGAATCCAGTCCCCACGGTTCACATTTCGCGGGATTCAGGCCCGGCGGCAGCTCGCCGAGGTCGGGTTTGTCCCACGGCCCGAAAAGTCCGCTCTGACAGATGTCCTCGATCGGTTTGCGCATCTCCGGCGCCATCTCCCAGGCCCGCACGCCGGAGGTGCTGACCAGCCGGTGCGGACCCTCCAAACGGTAGTGCGGAGCCTCGAAGCCGGCTTGCGCCGCGGCCTTGGAATACGCGGTCGGCGACTGGTTCGCATGCAACACCGGCGCGTGATAGAACTCCTGGAACGCGTCCATGTAGAGCTTCCAATTCGCCTTCACCTCAGAGCGATAGCTCCAGCGCGAGGTCATCGTGCCGAACGGATAGCCTTCCAGTGCGGTGACCATCGGACCGAGGAACTCGCGCAGTGACTGCTCGGGCTGCCTGGCGAAGTTGACGAAGACGAAGCCTTCCCAGACATCGCAGTGCACCGGCACCAGCCCGTACCGGCTCTTGTCCAGGTCGAAGAACTCGTCTTCCTGCTGCACGAACGTCAGGTTGCCGTCCAGGTCGTAGCGCCACGCGTGGTACTTGCAGGTGAACTGCCGGCACACGCCGCTGGTCTCCTGCAGCGGCATGTCATTCCACACCAGCTTGTTGCCGCGATGGCGGCACACGTTGTGGTAAGCCTTGATCTCTCCGGACCCGTTGCGCACCAGAATGATCGAGGTGTTGACCACCTTCAGCTCCCGGGTCAGGTAGCTGCCCTTGCGCGGAAGTTGCTCCACCCGGGCCACATTGAGCCAGGCCCGCTTGAATATCGCCTCGCGCTCGAGTTGGTAGATCTCCGGGCTGATGGAGTCCTCATAGGACACCGGCCCGGTGCCCAGTTCGGGGTAGTGCTGGGTCCAGCTGCCTTCCGGTGGCTTGGGAAATCGGGGCATGACCGCTCCTGTCCGTCCGTCGAAGCCGACGGTATATGCTCGTGGGCAGGATCACAAGTAGTTGATATTCCAGCGATGGGAGCACCGAGTGACAACGGGGCAGGACTTCCAGGTCATCTCGCCACACACCGAGGAGCCCATCGCGCAGGTGCCTGCCGCCGGGCCGGCCGACGTCGACGCCGCCGTCAATACCGCACGCACAGCACTGAATTCGCGACCGTGGTCGGGCTACGCACCGGCTGACCGTATTGCGTTGATTCGCCGGCTCGCCGAGATCTACCAGCAGCACAGCGCGCGGATGGCCGAGACCATCACCGCTGAGATCGGCGCCCCGATCACCTTCGCCAGACGCGCCCAGGTCGGGTTGCCGGCGATGATGATGCGGGCGTTCTGCGACTTGGCCGAGCGTCACTCGTGGCAGGAGACCCGCCCCGGGTTCTTCGGCGCCGATGTGCACATCCGCAAGGAGCCGGTCGGCGTGGTCGCCGCGATCGTGCCCTGGAACATGCCGCAGTTCCTGATCATGACCAAACTGGTTCCCGCGCTGCTGGCGGGCTGCACCGTTGTGCTGAAGCCGGCCGCTGAAAGTCCTTTGGACGCACTGTTGTTGGCAGAGTTGCTGGAAGAGGCGGAGTTCCCGCCGGGCTTGGTCAGCGTGGTGACCGGGGGGCGCGACACCGGTGAACTCCTGGTAGCCCATCCCGGCGTGGACAGGGTGTCGTTCACCGGTTCCACCGGCGCGGGGCGGGCGGTAGCCGCGGCATGCGCGGCCAATCTCACCCGGGTCGGCCTGGAACTCGGCGGAAAATCCGCTGCGATCGTCCTCGAGGACGCCGCGCCCGACAAGGTCGCGGCAGGAGTGCGGTCGGCGAGCCTGTCCAACAGCGGCCAGATCTGCAACGCGCTGACCCGGGTGCTGGTGCCGGCGCACCGCCAGGACGAGTACGTCCAGGCGCTGGCCGCCGAGATGAGCGGGCTGCGCGTCGGGGATCCGACCGATCCGGAGACCCAGCTCGGGCCGCTGGTCTCCACCGCCAGCAGCAACGTGTGCTCGACTACATCCGGATCGGCGAACGCGAAGGCGCCCGGCTGGTCACCGGCGGGACCGGCATGCCCGACGGCCTCGACCGCGGATGGTACGTGCGCCCAACCCTTTTCGCCGAGGCCGACAACAGCATGCGGATCGCGCGCGAAGAGATCTTCGGCCCGGTGATCACCGTCATCGGGTACCGCGACGAAGACGAGGCGGTGGTTATCGCCAACGACTCCGACTACGGGCTGGCCGGTTCGGTGTGGACGGGCGACACCGACCGGGCGCTGGGCATCGCGGCCCGGGTACGCACCGGCACCATGGGTGTCAACCAGGGCTACACCATGGACCCTTTCGCGCCGTTCGGCGGCGTGAAGGGCAGTGGCTACGGACGGGAACTGGGACCGGAGGGCCTCGACGGTTACCTGGACACCAAGTCGATCGCAATCACCCGCTGACTCAGCCCGGCTCGCTGATCTTGACCAGCGTCTTGCCGATATTCGCCCCGGTGAAAAGTCCGTTGAGAGCGTCGACGCACTGTTCGATGCCGTCGTAAATGGTCTGACGGTGTCGCAGGCGCCCCTCGGACTCCCACTGGCGCAGGTTGGCGAACGCCTCGTCGAAGCGGCCCCACTGGTCGAGCGCGTTGAACCCCTGCATCGATGCGGTCTTGGACAGCAGGTTGACGTAGTTCGCCGGTCCCGGGTGCTCGCCGGTGAGGTAACTGGAGATGACACCGCAGAGCACCACGCGCGCCTTGGACGCGAGCCGGCCCAGCACCGCGTTGAGGATGGGTCCGCCGACATTGTCGAAATAGACGTCGACGCGGCGCGGGCAGTGCTCTTTGAGCGCGGCGACGATGTCGTCGTTCTTGTAGTCGATGCACGCGTCGAATCCGAAGTCCTCGACCACCGCCCGGCATTTCTCGGGACCGCCCGCGATACCCACCACCCGGGCGCCGGCGATCTTGGCGATCTGCCCGGCCACCGATCCGGTGGCACCCGCCGCGGCGGAGACCACCACGGTCTCTCCCGGTTCCGGGCGGCCGATATCGGTCATCCCGAAGTAGGCGGTGGCGCCGGTCGGCCCGTACACCGACATGATCGCCAACTGGTCGTCCTCACCCGGGATGGGCGTGCTGAAGATGTCGTCGCGGATGACCACGTACTCCTGGAAGCCGGTCAGCGTGGTGACGATGTCGCCGACGGCGTAAGCATCGCAACGTGTTTCGACGACCTCGCCGATTCCCGCCGCCCGGATCACCTCACCGATCTGCACCGGGGGCAGGTAACTGGGCTGGTCGTCCAGCCAGGTGCGCAGGGCGGCGTCGATGCCCACGTAGGTGGTGCGCAACAACGCCTCTCCCGCCGCGAGTTCGGGGGCCGGCCGGGTGATCAACTCGGTGTCTTCGGGCTGCACCAGACCGGAGGGGCGGCGGCGCAACAGGATCTGGCGATTCGGCAAGGCGGGCACGACGCTGAGCCTATTCCGCGGGGTTGCCGATATGGGAGCATCTCAGGCATGAATTCAGAGGATGACCCGGAAGCCCGGATCCGGGAGCTGGAGCAGCCACTGGCCGATCAGGCACGGGCATCCGAGTCGGGCGCCGGCCTGGGCTCCGGCGGCGGCTACAACTATCCGCCGCCCCCGCCGGGGCCCGTCCCCCCGCCGACACCGTCGAACATGTCCCCTCCCGGCTACGGGTACAGCAGCCCGTATCCCGGCGCCACGCCCCGCTCGTCATCAGGCATGCGCTGGTTCTGGATTCTGGCCGCGGCGGGCGTCCTCGGCGTGCTGGTGTTGGTGGGCGGCATCGCCGCCTATGCCGCACACCAGTTCTCCCATGACGATCTCGTCGTGCCCTCCCCCACCGAGAGCACCTCGGCGGCAACCACGACCGGTAAGGCGCCGAGTCGCACCACACCGTCAACCGGTAAGACGCGCACGCCCAGCGCGGGTCCGTCACCGTCGTCCACCGCACCGGCGGGCGAGACGATCACGATCTCGGGCATCAACGAGAACAAGACCGTCGCCTGCAACGGCAACGTGATCGAGATCAGCGGGATCTCCAACACGGTGACGATCACCGGGCACTGCGCGACGGTCAACGTGCAGGGTCTGCAGAACGTCGTCACCGTAGACAACGTGGACACCATCGAAACTTCCGGGCTCAACAACAAGGTGACCTATCATTCCGGCTCGCCGAAGATCACCAAGAGCGGCAGCGGGAACACGGTCGAGCAGGGCTGACCCGGCGAGGGTCAGCCCAGGTAAGCCTCGTAACCTGCCTCTCGCGCCAGAGTCAGGCAGCGTTGCGTGAACCGCCGGTGCCCCGCTTCGTCCCGGCGGGCCCTCGCGAGCAGGCCCCGCAACCGCAGTACCGGAAGCTCGAACAGCACGAACCCCGGCTCGGTCGGCACCGCCGCCAACCGGTCGACGGCGTGGTGAGCGGCCTGCAGGTCGGCGGCCGATCCCCGCGACAACAGCGCCTCGACCAGGACCGCGGTCGCCGGGCCGCGGAAGATCACCTCGCCGCAGTCGAATTGCTCGGCGAGAACCGTTGTGGCCGAGTCGATTGCGGCATCGACATCGCCGGAGCGCGCGCGTTCCCGGGCGAATTCGATGTCGACCATCCGCCGCAGCGACACGGTGAGCTTCTCCGCGACGAACAACTCGCGGGCCCTGGTCAGGCACTCCAGCCCGGGCGCTCGATTGGCGGTGTCGGTGTGTATCAGCGTGGTCGCTTGATTGAGAAGTGCGTACGCCAACGCTGTGTTGTTACCGGACTGCTCGACGAGTTCCAGGTCTTCGGATGCCCGAGCCACGTCCGCCGCGGTGGGCAGCACGGCGCCGTTCTGCAGCGCGGCCTGGTACTTGTAGAGGTGCGCGAACGGCGCCGCGCCCTCGTCGACGGCGCGGGCCAGCGCGATGCCCGCCTCCATGTCATCGCGCCAGCCGTCGCGGCCCAGGAACATGCCGGCGGCACCCTTGACGGTGAGCGCGAAGGCGAGGGGCGAGCCGATGAGAAAGTCGCCCATGGTGGCGTCGCCGTCGGCGATGTCGATGACCCGCTGGGTCAGGCGCAGACTCTCGCTCGCCTGGCCGGCTTCCCACTTCGCCTGCGCTCCTGCGTAGAACAGTCCGACGGTCAGCGCCGGATCGCCGATCGACTCGACCAGCGTGGCGAACTCCGAGGCCACCTCGGCGGCTTCGGAGTTGCGGGAGTTGAAGGTCAGCGCGGTCAGGTGTCCGGCCATCCCCAGCACCAGCGACCTCTTGTCGCCCGCGGCGGTGGTGAGTTCGCGCAGTTCGTCGAATCCGGTGTCCGAGGGGGTACCACCAACTTGAAAAGTGCTGCCGCACAGCATTGCCCGCGGTCCGATCCGCATGGCCAGCCGTTCCGGTTCGTCGTCGGGCAACCGGTCGGCGACGTCGCGCGCCAGTTCCCAGCTCTTCCGCGCCGCCCGGATGTCGCGGGTGCCGTACCAGGTTGCCGCCTGCATGTGCCAGTCGAATGCGTCCCGCAGATCGCCGGCGGCCGCGTACTGAGTGGCGACGATGGCGGCCTCCTGTCCGGTATAGCGGCCGTGGGTGCGTTGCAACACGGCCGCGACGCGCCGGTGCAACTCCGACCGCCCGGACTTCAACTGCGATTCGTAGGCCACCGCCTGGATCAGCGGATGGCAGAACGCGTACCTGGCCTGCGGTGTGAAGGCGATCTGCTCGATCAACTCGGCTTCGATCAGCGGCATCAAATCCGTTGACTCCATCAGCGATTCGAGCAACTGCTGGTCGAAACGGAGGCCTATCACGGCCGCGGCGTTCAGCGTGCGTTTGGCCGTTGCGGTGAGGCGGTCTATACGGGCACTGATGATCGCCTGGACACTGGCCGGCACCTGGATGTCGGCTTGCGGACGGACGCAGACATAACTGCCCGGCAACCCTTCCAACACACCCCGCTCGGCCAGGTCGCGCACGATCTCTTCGGCGGCGAACGGCAGGCCCGCCGCCCGCTCGGCGATCACGACCGCCAGCCCGAGCACCGAGGGATCCGGTCCCAGGAGCGCGCCGACCAATTCGGCGGTGTGCGAATCATCAAGGGGCACAAGAGAAAGCTGGTGTGAACCGGTGATCGAGGACAGCGTCCCGGCATACTCGGGCCGGTAGATCACCAGCAGCATTGCGCGCATCCGGGGTACCGCCGCGGCGAAGTCGGCGAGCAGGGCTTCGCTGACGCTGTCGATCCAGTGCGCATCCTCGACCACATACAACGCCGGCTCGACGCGATGCAGCGCAACGGTTTCGATGAGTTTGACCAACCGGCGGCGCCGGGCTTCGGGGGTGATGTCCGGTAACACCGTCTCGGGGTCGCGAATGCCCAGCAGGTCGTCGAGCAGCAGCAGATCCTCAGCGCCCGCGCCGGGAATCTTGGCCCGGACCCGCGCCCGGCCGGCCTCCGCCGGCACCGCACCGACGCCGAAGACCGCCCGCAGCAGCCGGGAGATCACGTGGAACGGGATATCGCGGGTGTGGGATTCGCAGTAGGTGACAAAGACTTCGAATCCGCGCCCGCTGGCCGTCGCCACCACCTCGCGACCCAACCTGGTCTTCCCGACACCGGGCCGCCCCGACACCGTGACGATGGCTCCGTCGCCTCGTGCCGCCTCGTCCAGAAGTCGCGCTGCGGCCGCAGTCTCCGCGTGGCGACCGACCAGCCGGGACTCGTGCCGCACCTTGTGCGTCCGTCCGGGATCCTCGACACCGACGCCTAGCAGTCGCCGCGCCGGGACGCCGGCCTCGACGCCTTTGATGCGCACCGTTTCCGGTGGCGCGAGGGCCACCCGGTCCTCCACCAGCCGGGCGGTGGACTCGCTGAGCATGACTCCGCCCGGTGGTGCGACGGATTCCATCCGCTGAGCCATCCCCACCTGCTCGCCGACGGCGGTGTAGCCGAGGTGGGCGGCACCGACTTCACCCGCGATCACCTGCCCGGAATTCAGGCCGACCCGCACCCGCAGATCGATGTTGTCCCTGCGGGCGACCTCGGCACCCAGCCGCTGCGCCACCTGCTGGATGTCCATGGCTGCCAGACAAGCCCGAAAAGCATGGTCCTCCAACGCGATCGGCGCACCGAAGAGCGCCATGATGCCGTCGCCGGTGAATTTGTCCACGGTGCCCGCGTAACGCTGCACCACCGCCGCCGACCGATCCACCAACTCGGTCATCACCTCGCGCAACCGCTCGGGCCCGAGGGCCGCCGCCATGTCCATCGACCGCACCACGTCGGCGAACAGGACGGTCACCTGCTTGTATTCGGCAGGCTGGACGACCACCGTCAGCGGCGCACCGCACGCGTCGCAGAACCGCGCACCCTGGCGCGGCTCGGATCCGCAGTTATGGCAGACGGAGGGTTGGGCGGCCACAATCTGCCCAGCATAGGCCGCCGCCGAGGCTAGGCAGGATCGCCTATTGCGTCTTTCGCTGGGCCATCAGTCGGGTCGTCCAACACGCTGACGGCAATGCCGTACGGCAGGAAGCGCACCTTGCGCTTCGGGTCGGTGTTGTTCTTGTTGGCGCGCAACGCGTCGAGTTCGTTGGCGTAGACCTGCTCGACCCGGGCGCCGCCGTCGGCGTCCACCGTGTAGATGGCCCAGACGCCGTCACCGGCCTCACCGGTGGTTTCGGGTTCCGGGCGGCTGCGGCGGGAGAGGTCCTCAAAGAGCAACGACCAGCCCGGGCGCCCGCCGGGCGACCCGACATATCTGCTGATCCGCTCGAACGCGTCACGCAGACCCTCGGTGCCCTCCCGGATCACCCGATCGAAATCCTCGGGATCGAACCCGAAGCCGCCGCCCGATCCACCCTTATCGCTCATAGACCCAGTCTGCGCTCAACCCGGCGGTTCCGCTACGGCCCCGGCTCCGCGGGCGGGGCCGGTGGCGGTGGCGGGTTGATCGGGATCGGAATCGACACGAACGGCAGGTGCAGGTACATCGTCATGACCGGAGTCGGTGGCGCTGCCGGCGCCGGGGCGGCCGGTGCGGGCGCCGCCGGCGGCGGCGCCGACGGCGGGGCTGCTTGTTGCACCGGCGCCTGCACCGGTGGGGCCGCCTGCTGGGTGGGCTGCCGGCGCGGCGCGGGCGCCACGTATGCCGGGGCCTGTGCCGGCCTGGTGACGGTCTGCGGCGGCGCCTGCTGAATCACCGGCGGCGGGGCGGGTGCAGCCGCGACCTGCACGGACGGCGGGGCCGCCGGCGTCGCACTCGGGGGCGGTGCCGCGCTGGTGCCCGGCAACAACACCTGCGCCGGCAATTCGGTTGCGGGTGCCTGAGACGCCGGCGCCTCGGCGCTCTCGCGCGGGCTGGGTTGCCGAGCCGCGGTCGGGCGGACATGCGAGCCCAGCGAGACGATCAGCACCCCGGCCACCACCGCCGCGACTCCGGCGATGGCCGCACTCACCAGCACCAATGGCTTGCGCCGGGTGTCGGTCTCGGGTTCGGCGGCCGGGTCGGTCTCCTCGTCCACCGCGCTGTAAGCCAGCGCGCCTTCACTGACTCCGGCCATGGCGCAGACATCGAGGTAGCTGGGGGTGAGCGCGCGGGGATTCACCTCACCGGTGCCCGGATCCAGCGCGTAGGCCAGTGCGGACGTCGAGGAAGCGAACAGCGGCGCATTCGCGGATGCCAGCGCGGCGCCCCTGGCCAGCGCCATCTCCGGCTCTTCGGGGCAGCTGACCACCAACGACGTCGCGGCCTCCACAGCCGGCTTCACGCCGACGATGTCGACGCCACATCCGATGAGGAACACGCCGTCGGCCCGCGAACCCGGCGCGTCCAGCCCGGCGACCATCGTCACCAGCCCCGCGGCCGGCGATTCCTCGCTCACGGACTGGCGGTGCAGGTCGACGATCGAGCCGTCGGCGATCTCGACGACAGCGAGCGTGGCGTTGCCGGCCTCGACGAACAGCATCGCGATGTGCTCGTAATCGAGGGCGGCGCCCACCGTCTGCGCCAACGCGGCCGCGGCGAGCAGCGGCGACACCAGCATCACACTGCCGACCTCGCGCGCGGCGAGCTCGAGCCGCAGCGCGGCGACCTCGGTGGGGTCCGTCCAGGTGACGCCGGTGGAGGACAGCTGATAGCCGCCCTCGGCCGCGCCTTCCCGGGTGCCCACCAGCGCGGCGATCACCCGGTCGGTCGCCGCGTCACCGCCGTCTGGGCCCTCCTGGGCAGTGACGTCGATGCTGTCTTCCTCGACGGTCGCGCCGTCAGCATTCGCGCCCTCGATCAGCACCATCCGGACTGCTGAGGTCTCCATCGATACCCCAAGCACGATGTCCATAACCCCTCCAAGCCATGTGCGAGCTGGTCACGGGGTCTAGGCGGACCGGCGCACCGCGCGGGCCGCCGTCGACAGATGTCCGCCCCACTGCTGGAGCGACCGATTCAGCTGGCCTGTATGCAGTTTGCCAGCTCAAACCCTACTCGCGCACATCGAGGCAGGGAGCGATTCCTATGAAGCTCAAATGAGAAGCGCCGGTCAGGGACCCCCTGGCGAGGAGAACGGGTTCTGCGGATTGGCGTTCTGCGGCACCTGGTTGGCGGGGGCCTGGTTGGCCGGCACCTGGTTGGCCGGCACCTGGATCGGGATCGGCAGCGGGAGCAGCGGGACGTGCAGCCACTGCGTCGTCATTTTCACCGGCGGTGGCTCCGAGGTGGCGGGGGCCTCCGCCGCGCTGGGCGGCGCCTCGGCCGCGCTGGGCGGCTCGCTGGTGGAGGGCGGCGCGGAGGTGAGCGGCGTGGTGGTGGCGACGGGCGGGTGTGTGGTGGTGGGCGGCGGAGCGGGCCTGGTCGTCGTCATGGCGGGAGACGGTGGAGGCGGCGGCGGGGGCGGCGGCGTCTCGACACTGGTAGGTGCAGCCGCACTGGGAACCGCCGCCTCGGTGGGTGGCGGCAGCGGACTCGGCTCTGCCGGACTGGTCGGGATCGGATTGGGCAACTTCGCGCTCGGCGATACCGGCGGGGGTGCGACGGTGGGCACGATCGGCGCCGGGTGATGAGTGTGACGTTGCTCGACGGCGGTCAGCGTGATCGCAACCCCGCCGACCGCGGTCATCGCGACCGCGGCGCACAGACCGATCAACAACTGCGACACCCGGATGCGGCGCTTCGGTGCTTTCGGCGGGTCGATGATGTTGAGCCGCATCGAGAAGCACGGGCCGTCTTCGTTGTAGGAGTCGCCCTGGAAGGGGGTCGGCACCTCGGGGAACTCGGTCTGCGACCAGGCCAGCTCGCGATCGGTCAACGCGTCCTGGTCGATCACCATCACGTCGCCGGCCGGAAGGTCGATCACGCTGGTGCCGGCGGCCTTGGCGCCCGCAGCCAGCAGCCCGATGGAGGTCCGGGTCCGCAGGTCCATCAGGTCATTGCGCGTCGCCATCAGCAGAGCACCTTTGGCGGCCGCACTCACCGGGTCCGACGCGGTCAGCACCGGCAGCCGAGTGTGGAACGAAAGGCGTTGGCTGACAAGCGGAATGTTGGCACCGCCTCCGACAGTCACCACCGCCGCCAGGTCGGCGAAACTGGAATTGTTGCGGGCCAGCATGTCATCGAAGGCGTAGATCAGGCCGGTCAGCCGGTCGGCGATCAGATCGTCGAACCTCTCCCGGGTCAGCTCGAGCGCGGTGCCGGCGCCGGAGAGCTCCGCCGCCAGCTCCGTGACGGCATCGGTGGACAGCCGCTCCTTGGCCTCTCGGCACTGCTCCCGCAGCGCACCGAGCTGACCGAGAACCGCGGTGCCGGCCGTGTCGATGTCCCCGTGACCCAGCTCGTCGATCATGTGCAACAGCAGCGCCTGGTCGATCTGGTTTCCGGAGAAGTCGTCGTAACACATTGTGGCGCTGACGGGTTCGAACTCATCCTTGGTTTCCAGCAGCGTGACGTAGGTGCCGGAGCTGCCGAAGTCGAGCAACCCCACCACACCCCCGGTGGGCACGCCGACCTCCGCGTTCACCGCCGTCAGAGACGCGATCGCATCCGGCACCAGCCTGGGCGCCATCCCGCTGCGGACGAACCCCACGTGGGTTCGCAGGGCGTTGCGCAAGGCTTGCACGGTTGCCGGTTTCCAGTGCGCCGGAACGGCAATCGTGATGTCGGCGGAACTCGCGTCGGCACCGACGGCGACCACCATCGCGTCGAGCGCCTCGACCGTCAGCAGGTCGGGGTCATGCGCGGATCCGTCCGGGGATATCAGCGCCACGGAGTCGCCGATTCGTTCCACGAAGGCACTCATCAGGGTGCCGGGATCGACCGAATTCTCGCCGAACACACCAAGTTTCGGGGCGCAGTGCGGATACAGGGTGAGCACAGCGCGACGGATGACCGGAGAACTTCCGTTCGCCGCCGCAACCAGGTTCATGGTCCCGATCGACAACCCCAGCGGGTCGTACATATAGCCATGCTTTCGTCGATAGGGGTCGGTAGCCAGCGTTAACCTTAGCCGCGGAGTTACCGAATATGGTTCGGCGGCAACGTCATTGGTATCTGGTCGATGCCGTGTCGTCATCGAAAAGGTATGTTCGGCACCATTGACAAAGCGCCTCCCGTCGCGTCGCGTCCCGGCCCTCCCGCAGCCCGGCCGGCGCGGTGTGCTGCAATGAGCCGGTGAGCCTCTCCGAATACCCCGTGGCAGACATCGAAGCGATCAAACAGGTCAAGTACCGCTACCTGCGGGCGATGGATACCAAGCACTGGGACGACTTCGCCGAGACGATGACCGAGGACATCGTCGGGGCCTACGGCTCGTCGCTGGGCAAGGAACTGCACTTCGACAACCGCAAGGACCTGGTGGAGTACCTGAGCTCAGCCATGGGGCCCGGTGTCGTCACCGAGCACCGGGTGAATCACCCGGAGATCACCGTCGACGGCGACACGGCCTCGGGCATCTGGTATCTGCAAGACCGGGTGATAGTGGCCGAATTCAACTTCATGCTGATCGGTGCGGCGTTCTACCGCGACCAGTACCGGCGCACCCCGGACGGGTGGCGGATCAGCGGGACGGGCTACGACCGCACCTACGAGGCGACGATGTCGGTGGCGGACCTGAAGTTCAACGTCAAGCCCGGCCGTGCCCGTGCGGATGTGAGCGAATAGCGTTCGCCTACTTCGCGATCGCGATCACCGCGCCGGGGCGCAACCACTTGATGATCGACACCAGCGTGGCGTCGTCGATCGCGACGCAGCCCTCGGTGGGCCCGCCGTCAGTGGTGTGAAAGAAGAACGCGGCACCACCGCCGGGCACCTTGTTCTTGTTGACGCCCATCACTACCGCGTGCTTGTACTGCGGGATCTGCAGATTCTCGCTTTCGGCGGTATCGAAGGGACACTGCGCCTTCTGGCACACCTGCATGCTGTTGAAGGTGGGACTGTGGTCGTCACCGCTCCACCAGTGGTTCGGTCCGACCTGCGTGTAGGGCAGGCCCCCACCGGGATTCGGTGCGGTGCCGAATGCCGAGTCCAGGCTGTACACACCCATCGGGGTGGCCGGGTAGCCGCTCTTGGCCTGCGGCGCCATACCCGCCGAGCCGACGTGGGTGGGGATCCCGGTCTTCAGCGGCTGCCAGCCGGCCGCGGTGCGTTGATAGATGTCCATCTTCGCGTTCGACCCACCGGTCGACACCACCGAAACCACCTGTGTCGCATTGCCGACGGAGTTCGCGAACCAGGGATTGCCGGCGGCCCCCGCCACCGGTGCGAACATGCCTGCCACCACGAACGCGCACACGACAGCACAAAGCTGAGCGAGCAGTCGGCGCATGCGTCAATCGTCAGACCCGCCGTAGCGCAGGGTCAAGTAAAGGTTAAGCCCCGGTTGGGTCACGGGGCTGTGACCCGGGCCGAAAACCCCAGAGACACACCATGAAATACACATAGCCCAGCGCCCAGCCGGCGATCACGTCCGAGGGGTGGTGCACGTTGAGCGCCACCCGGGCCACTCCGACGATGAACACGCCCAACCCGGCCAGCACCATCAAGACGATCCGTGCCTGCCCGCTTTTCACCACCGGCAGCCCCAGCGCCAGCAGCGCCAGCAGACTGCACATCGCCTCGAGCGCATGCCCGGACGGAAACGACGTCTCGGACGCGTACACCAGGGCGGTGGTGGGTCGCGGACGCCCGGCCAGATTCTTGGCCACCAGGGTGATGAACCCGTTCAGCGGCCCGCAGAGCATCAGCAGCAGCGCCATCCGCACCCGTCGTCGCACCAGCGTGAACACCATGGCCGCCAAGGTCACCAGCCGCAGCGGAATCGGGCCCAGCACGAAGGACACGATGACCCAGAACCGCACCCAGCCCGTGTGCTTGATTCCGATGTCGTGCGCCGGGTTCAGCAGCGCCCAGTCGAAATCGTGCAGCCAGACCCAGTGCTGCCGGTGGCCCACCCACAGCGCGGCGTAGAGCACCACCGCCGCGAAGGCCAGCCATGCGGACCACGAAAGGCGTTGGGCAATTCGTGGGCTGGTCATCGGCTACATCGATACAGGCTCGGTGCACCGAACGCCAATCGGACACATACTGGCGTCATGCCCGTGATTCTTCGTAGGTTGTTCGGCGTCGGTAAGTTGCCCGCGGACCTGCATGCGCAGGTGGAGGCCGAAGGCCTCATCCATCTCGCCGAGTTCGTCGCGGTCACCAGGCGGTTCAGCGGCTCCATCCCGGGTCTGCGGTCCCAGGGCAGCATCGCCAGTTACGTGGGGTCCCTCGCGTTCACCGAGCAGCGGGTGCTCGCGACGATGTCGGTGGTGCCCAAACTGGCCGGGCGGGTCGTGGACGTCCGCTGGGACGAAGCGCAGGTGGGTGCGGCGAAGGCGGAGATTTCCGCGACCGGATTACAAGTCGACCTGGACACCGCCGCGGTCGACGAGCGGTTCCACGGTCATCTCTCGCTGCATTTCAAGGACTCCCTAGACGAGGATGTGCTGGCCCGCCTGCCGCGGCGGTCGCTGGCGTTCGACGTGCCGCCCGAATACGTGTTCCGGGCGGTGGGCGTCAGCTACAGCCCGTGACGGCCACGTTTCTACGATGACCGGATGACCGATTACGCGTATAGCGCGGCCGAGCGGCGCGCCGTGTACCGCGTGATCGCGGAACGACGCGACATGCGCCGCTTCCGTCCGGGCGCGCGGGTGCCCGAGGAGGTGCTGAGCCGGCTGCTGCAGGCCGCGCACGCGGCGCCCAGCGTGGGTCTGATGCAGCCGTGGCGTTTCATCCGGATCACCGACGGTGACCTTCGACGGCGCATTCACGGGCTCGTCGACGAGGAACGCAAGCTCACCGGCGCGGCGCTGGGCCAGCGGGAGGCCGAGTTCCTGGCCCTGAAAGTGGAAGGTGTGCTGGAGTGCGCAGAACTGCTGGTGGTGGCGCTGCGTGAGGACCGGGAGGCGCACATCTTCGGCCGGCGCACGCTGCCGCAGATGGATCTCGCGTCGGTCTCCTGCGCGATCCAGAACCTGTGGTTGGCGGCACGCTGCGAGGGCCTGGGCGTCGGCTGGGTGTCGCTGTTCGATCCGCACCGGCTGGCGGCGTTGCTGGGCATGCCCGACGGCGCCGAACCGGTGGCCATCCTGTGCGTGGGGCCGGTGCCGGAATTCCCGGAACGCCCGGCGCTGGAGCTCGACGGCTGGACGACGGCGCGACCGCTGCCGGAGTTCGTCTCGGAAAATCAGTGGCAGACTCCTCAGAACAAAAGGACGGTGTGAATGGGTGACTCGGCAACAGCCGCGCAGAATGTCCTGCTCGTGCACTGGCACGACCTCGGGCGTTACCTCGGTGCCTACGGCCACCCGGACGTGTCGAGCCCACGACTGGACCAGTTGGCCGCCGAGGGCATCCTGTTCACCCGGGCCCACGCCACGGCGCCGCTGTGCTCGCCGTCGCGCGGCTCGCTGTTCACCGGCCGCTACCCGCAGAGCAACGGCCTGCTCGGGTTGGCCCACCACGGTTGGGAATACCGCACCGACGTGCGGACCTTGCCGCAAATTCTTTCCCAATCAGGCTGGTATTCCGCACTTTTCGGTATGCAGCACGAGACGTCATATCCCAAGCGGCTTGGTTTCGACGAGTTCGACGTGTCGAACTCCTACTGCGAGTACGTGGTGGAGAAGGTCGGAGAATGGCTGCAGGACAGCCCTGCTGACCTGTCCGGCCAGCCATTTCTGCTGACGGCCGGCTTCTTCGAAACCCACCGGCCCTACCCGCACGATCGCTACGAACCAGCCGACAGCGCGAGCGTGCAGTTGCCGGACTACCTGCCGGATACACCGGAGGTACGCGGCGACCTGGCCGACTTCTACGGGTCGATCACCACCGCGGATGCGGCGGTGGGCCAGATTCTGGACACGCTGTCGCAGACCGGTCTGGACGCCAGCACCTGGGTGGTCTTCTTCACCGACCACGGCCCGGCATTCCCGCGCGCCAAGTCCACCCTCTACGACGCCGGAACCGGCATCGCACTGATCATCCGGCCACCGACCAGCCTGGGCGTGGCGCCGCGGGTGTACGACGAATTGTTCAGCGGCGTCGACCTGTTGCCCACGCTGCTGGGCCTGTTGGGCATCGAGGTGCCCGGCGACGTGGACGGCGTGTCGCACGCGGACGCGCTGTTGGCACCCGAAGAGGTCGCTCCGGTGCGCGATCACGTCTACACCACGAAGACCTACCACGACTCCTTCGACCCGATCCGTGCGATCCGCACCAAGGACTACAGCTACATCGAGAATTACGTCCCCCGGCCGCTGTTGGACCTGCCATGGGACATCGAGGAGAGCCCGTCGGGAATCGCAGTCGCTCCGTTCGTCAGCGCGCCCCGGCCCGAGCGCGAACTCTACGACCTGCGAACGGACCCGACCGAGACCACGAATCTGCTGGCCGGCGATTCTCCGGGTGACTCCGATGACGTCGCGGCCGATCTTGCCGTCCGGCTGCACGATTGGCGTCAGCGCACCGGTGACGTGATTCCCTCGGAGTTCGCCGGCACCCGGATCTCGGTGCGCTACACCGAAACGTATCTGAAGATCCATCGCTCGGCAGCGACCAGCCGCTCGGCGATCGCCGTCGACCGCGGCATCGAAGACGAGGTCGAGCCCGGGTTAACCAGTTGAGCGGCGGCCGTCCACCTGCGCCACGATGAACAGCCGGCGGAACGGGAAGATCGTGGTGCCGTCGGCGCGGGGCGGATAGGCGTCGTCCAGCAACGGGATCAGCTCCTGACGGAACTGGTCGAAGCCTTCGTCGTCAAGGCGCTCGCGCACCGGCACCAGCGCGGTGCCGGTGATCCATTCCAGCACCGGGTGCTCGCCGGTGAGCTGATGCAGATAGGTGGTCTCCCACGCGTCGACGCGGCAGCCCGCATCCATCAGCAGATCCGCGTAATGGGTGGGCGGATGGACCACAGCGCCCACGCGAAACGGTATGTCGCGCATGATCTTTGCGTACGGCTCACGGCGCGCCAGCGCACGCACGGCGGCGTGCGACGGAGTGTCGAAATTGCCCGGGATCTGAACCGCGATCCAGGATCCGCCCGGAAGCTGACCGACCCACTTGAGCAGCAGGTCGGAGTGCTCGGGCACCCAGTGCAGCGCCGCGTTGCTCACCACGACGTCGGTGTCGGGCTGCGGCTTCCAGTTGCGCAGGTCGGCGGTGACGGCATCGATCCCGCGTTCGCGGGCCGCGGCCACCATCTCCGGAGAGCTGTCGATGGCCTCGATCACCGCCTGCGGCCAGCGCTTGGCCAGGTACCGGGTCAAGTTGCCGGGACCGCAACCGAGGTCGACCACCCGCCGCGCCCGGTCCGCGCCCACCCGCGACACCAAGTCGTAGAACGGCCGGCTGCGATGATCCGCAAAGGCCAGGTAGACGTCGGGATCCCACATATCGGTCCTCCTGATCGACACCTGCACTTAAGGGTGTCACCAACAAACCGTATTACCGGACGGCCTCCCAATGCGCGTCGACCGGGTGCCAATTATTGACGAGCATGTCGAAAGGCCCCGCATCCGCCGCAATCAGCGCGTTACGATCGGGAAGATGTCTGAGATCTCGGACCTGGTCGGTGACACCGACCCGATCAGTCCTCCACTGCCCATCCCCGACGTACCCGGCGCGGACGTCGGCGCCGAGGGATTGCCTGCCCGCTCGACTCTGTCGCCCCGCCAGCGCGTGGTGGTGGAGGCCTCGGCGATCAGCGATGTCGCACTGCGCACAACGGCATCGGCGCTGCTGGCCGCCACCGTGGCGCCGGTCGTCGTCAGCAGCAATCTGCGGCGCGGCGATTCTGCCAGCGAGCGTGACAAGTTGAAGTTCTACGCCGAGCTCGGCGCCGAGCGCGACCCGCGCCTGTCCTTCCCGGCTCCGCTGGAACCGCCGAAAAACGTGACCCGGCATGCCAGTCCGCTGGCGCAACGGGTCGCGCTGGCCACCATCGACAACATCTCGTTCCCCAGCAGCTTCCGGGCGATCAACCCCGCCATGCGCAAGCGGTGGAGCGCGCTGCCGGCCAACAACGTGGTCTGGGCCCAACATTGGCGCCACGACGACGGGCCCCGCCCCACGCTGTGTGTCATCCATGGGTTCATGGGGTCCTCGTATCTGTTCAACGGCCTCTTCTTCTCGCTGCCCTGGTATTTCCGGTCCGGCTACGACGTGTTGCTGTACACGTTGCCGTTTCATGGCAAGCGCGCCGAAAAGCACTCGCCGTTCAGCGGTTTCGGCTACTTCGCCAGCGGGCTGAGCGGTTTCGCCGAGGCGATGGCGCAGGCCGTGCACGACTTTCGCTCCGTCGTGGACTATCTGCAGGGCACCGGTGTGGAACGGATTGCGCTGACCGGACTTTCACTCGGTGGCTACACGTCGTCGCTGATCGCCTCCGTCGACGACCGGCTCGAGGCCGTCATCCCCAACTGTCCCGTCATCACGCCCGGTGATCTCTTCGACGAGTGGTTCCCGGCCAGCACACTCATCAAATTCGGCAGGTGGCTGACCAGCATCAACAACGAGGAGTTGCAGGCCGGGCTGGCCTACCACGGCCCGCTGAACTACCAGCCGCTGCTGTCCAAGGACCGCCGCATGATCATCACCGGTCTCGGCGACCGGATGGCCCCACCCGAGCACGCGGTGGCGCTGTGGAAGCACTGGGAACGGTGCGCGCTGCACTGGTTCCCCGGCAGCCACGTGCTGCACGTCAGCCAGCTGGACTACCTACGCCGGATGACGCCGTTCCTGCACCAGTTCATGTACGACTAGATCAGTTCAGGTACGACCAGATCAGGTCAGATACGACTAAGCGCCTCGGACGGGCCTTGCGCAGTCGGCCAGTCCAACCGCTCCAACAGGTCGGCGGGCGCCTCGGTGTGACCGTCGAGCCGTCGCGTCGACAGCGGGTCCAGCGTCTGCAACGCCGGCCGCTGGTTGCCCCGCTCCAAGGTCAGGCCCGCGACTGGGGCGGTGCCGCCCGGTGCGGCATCGGTACGCAACGCACATGCCGCGGCAACCGTGCGGTGGGTCCCCGCGTCCGCGATCTCGAGGGCCGTCCAGGTCTCCCGGGCCTGCTGCTCCCGAACCGCGGCCAGCGTCACTCCCAGCCCGTCGTCTGCTTTGACCCGATATGCCGCAACATAATCCGAGCCACCCAGCTGCACCGCGCTCCACGTCTCGCGGGCAGTCTCCCCGGACTCGAACGCCAGCACCTCCGGGACATCCTCAGCGGCAACGGTATTGGCGTCGAATCCGACCTCCCGCAGGTGATCGGCCAGCCGGCGGGCGGCCACCTCGGCGGTCTCGTGCAACGGGATCCGGGCCGAGCGGGCCTGCAGCGCGGCCAGGTTGTCGACGGCCGACACGGTCAACCCGATCCAGGTGTCGGTGGCACCGGATGCGTTGTGGCGACTGGTGATCCGGATGCTGTCCGCGCAAATGCCATAGCAGTTCAGGTAGCGCGCGATCAGCGGCAGCGGCAGCGCAGCCGAGGACGCCGGTCCCAGCCGCAGCAACGCGGTGGTGCGGGTGTTCGCATCGGGCTCGGGCACCGGTCTCCCACCGCGGCGGACGATGGCCAGCCGCCGGCGCAGGATCGTGGTGAAGTGCAGTCCGCGCCACCACCCGAACAACAGGATCACCGCCACCGCAGCGATGCCGATCAACCAGTAGGCGCGGGTGGACTGCCAGGGGTAGGCCATGACGGCCGGCACCACTGCCAGCAGCGCCAGGGTGACCCGGGCGGCACCCGGTGCGGGAATCGAGTGGCTCACGGGGTGGTGGACTCCTTCCGGCGGCGAACTACCGCCACCGTCGCTGCGGTGATGATGACGAGCAGCGTCAGCACGCCGGCTCCGGCCAGTGCGACGTTGCGCGGTGTGGTGTCCTGCGGCGCCGGTGGCTGCGGGACTGCGACCGGCTTGACCGAAGCCGGCGCCGGGGCCCCGCCTGCCGGCGACGGCAGCTGCCAGGTCAGTGCCGCGACGGCATCCAGCGTGCCGGCCCCGACGACGTTCGACGGATCCCGCGGACCGTTCTGGGCGGTCGCCGTGAGGCGGCGCACCACCTCGGCGGCGGGCAGATCGGGGTACTTGGCACGGACCAGCGCGGCGACCCCGGAGACGTAGCCGGCCGCATAGCTGGTGCCGCTGAGGGGGATCAGCTGTTGATGGTCGTCGGGCAGGCCGTTGGCCAGGCCGCCGCCGTCGGCGTTGCTCACCGACGCGATGTTCTCCCCGGGCGCGGCGATGCCGACCCACGGGCCGGCCATGGTGAACTTCGAGGGCCGGCCGTCCGGCGACACGGACGCCGCCGACAGCACGTACGGCTGCCACCAGGACGGGACCGAGACCGACGTGACGCCCGCCCAGTTGCGCGGATCGCTGGGGCGGCTCAGGTCGGTCAGCGGGTTCGATTCGCACGACGTGCCGCCGGCTACCGATCCGGTCGGGCCACTGTTGCCCGCCGCGGCCACGATCACCACATCCTTGTCCACCGCCGCATACTTGATCGCCGCTCCCAGCTCGGCCTGATCCACGGCGCGGTCGGCCGGCAGGCAGGTGATCGCGGAGATATTGATGACCCGGGCGCCGCGATCGGCCGCATGCACGATGGCGCGCGCCAGGGCTTCGATGTCGATGGCCGCCCGCGCCAGCGTGGGGTCGCCACCGGGGGTGCGCGGCGAGAACTTGGCCGACGTCACCCGCAGCGACAGCAGCCGCGCCGCGGGCGCCACACCGGAGAAGCCGTCGTCTCCGGGCTGGCCGGCGACGATGCCGGCGACCAGCGTGCCGTGCCCGTCGCAGTCGGTCAGCCCGTCGGTGGCCTCCACGAAGTCACCGCCGGCCTCGACATTGCTCAGCCGCGGACCCGGCCGCACGCCGGTGTCGATGATCGCCACCAACTGGCCCTCGCCCCGGGAAAACTGCCACGCCGCAGGGAGATTCAGCATGGACTGGCTGGGCGTCGGCGTGCCCGGGTCGCTGCCGGGGATGACGCCGGAGACGCTGCACGGGCCGCGCTGCTCCATTGTCTGCGCCGGACCCGGCGTCCCGCTCGGCGGCGGTGCCGCCGCGTCCACCACCGGCGGGCTGATCGCCAGCGCCGGCGGCGCCGCCGCGATCACCGGGGCCTGCATCAGCGCCAGAACCGCTGTGCAGCAACCCAATCCAGCGGCACGTCTCATCGATTGAGCACCCAGGCGAACAGACCGACCAGGAACGCCATCACCGGGATCAGCGACGCGTCGAGCCCGGCCGCGACGAAGCCGACCAGTCGGCGCAGCGGCAGCGAGTAGCTGTCCGGCGACGCGATCGACGGGTTCAGCGCCACCACGATCCAGACCAGCACGAGCACCACCAGCACCAGCACCGCCACCAAGGCTCCGGTGAAACGTCCGGTCGCGGCGTAGAACACCGACAGCACACCGGCCACCAGGAACGGCTGGGCCAAAAGCCACGCCTTGCACGCCGCCGAATCCCATACCCGGGCCCGCAGCGCGGCCGCCAGCGAGGCCGCCACCACCACATACCAGCCCGCCACGCTCAACGTCTCAGGTCGCAGCGCGATCGCCACGGATCCGAGCACACCCAGCACCACGGCGGCAGCGATGAAGCCGTTCTGATGCGCGTCGCTGATCCGCACCCGGCGCGGCAGGTCCTGCAGCACCCGCAACGACGGCGCCGACGGCGTGGGGTCTCCGGGCGCCGGGATGACCGGCAGCGGGAAGCGCGCCCACAGCGCCGACAGTTGAGCCGCCTGGATGGTGATCAACAGGGCCGCGACGATCAGCCCGCAGCCCAGGGCGAGAATCGGCAGCCGCCAGAGCACCTCGGCCCCGGCCGCCAGCGCGACGGTCAGCCCGACCACCGCCGAGGCGGTGAAGAAGCCGACGGCGCGCTCCCGCTCGGTGCTGGGAACGATCAACGCGATCAGCGACCACGCGGCGACCCCGGCCGCGCCCAGCAGCACCTGCGCCGCTCCGAACTTGCCCGGCACCGCCAGCGCCAGCGCGGCGGCGATCGGCACCAGCGCGGTGATCGACAGCGCAACGCCGGTGCGGGGAGAGCGCCCGGTGCTCAGCAATCCGGTGATCGCGATGACGGCGGCGAGCGCACTGACCGCGACCAGCCCGACGAGGGCGCCGGTCGCCACCCGGTGGGCGACCGACAGGCCGGTGGCCACCAGCGCGACACCGATCACCGCGGCCACCGCACCGCGCTGAATCTGCTTGGTGCCCCATGGGTTACGTCGCGACGCCGAGAAGATCATGGCGGCGTCGGCGATGTCCTCGACAATGCCTGGCGCGGCCGGTCCCGTCGGAACCGGCTGCAGCGCAAGCAGATCCCCGTCGACCACGCCGACGGTGTCCAGGCTGGCGTCCAGACTGAACGGCGCTCCGCCGATGGGCGCCAGGCTCAGGTAGGGGGCGGCCGAAGCGCCATCGGCACTGTCGCCGTTGCCGGGGACCACCAGGCGCTGTACCGCCGGCAGGATTTCACGCAGCGGCAATTCGGTAGGCAATGCCATCTCCGTCAACCGGCTGTCCGCGAATATGGCGACGCGGACGATCGGCATGACGGTGCCGGACGTCACTGAACCCACCAAAGCTGCTGGGGCCGTTGCTGGAACATCGTGCTCTCTTTCTGCTTGCTGTCTATGCCTTGTTTATGCGTTCGCCTGGGTGGAGAAGTCTCGCGATAACCGGTGACCGGGGAACCATTCCCCGTCCGGCAGGAAGGACGTGAGTTGCTCGATCGCGACGGCGGTCGCGAACGGTGTGCCGGGACTGAATGTGGAAACCCACTCGCCGTCGAAGGCACGGGAAGGACTGACCAGCACCCGCCCGGCGGTGGTGTCGATGATGCTGAGCCCGACCTCGGTGGTGGCGTGCCGGCCGTCGCGGTTGCAGCCGGCCACGATCTCGACGTAGCTGCGCGGACCGGTGAACACCGACTCCACCACCGCGCGCGCTGACGCCGGAATACCCAGATAGTCGAGAACTTCGGCGAGCGGCGCCCCGGCCCGCAGCCGCTCGTCGGCCCGGGCCCCCACCCGGGTCGGCATGCTGAACTCCTCGAACCTGGCCGGCGGCCGTTGCATCAATCCCACGCCCAGGACGGGGACCAGCGCGCGCGGGTCGTCGATGTCCATCGCGGTGAACGTGACCAGTTGCGCGCTACGCAGCGCCACCACGGTAGCGCCGGCCCGCTGCGCGACGATCCCGCGCAGCATGTCGCCGGCGTCGGTCAACGAACCGGGCCCCAGGTAACGCAGGTCGAGCCAGCGGTCCGGGAAGCACACCACTTTGATCCAGTCCGCGATCACCGGAGTGATGACGCCGTCCCGCGTCATCACTCCCATCCGGGTCAGCTCGTCCTTCTGACGGTCGAAGAACGCGGTTCGTTCCGCGGCATCGCGATACGGAGTGGTGATGGCGAGCACCCAGGGAAAGCTGCCCGCCCCAGCGGTTTCCGCAATGAACCACGCCTGATCTACCGTCAGCTCAACGGCATTGGGCGAAGCGTCCATCTAGGTGCGGCTAACCGCCCCACTTGGCGGCTTCGGCGGCGTCCCGGGCCATCATCGACATGGTGTTGGCTTCGTGGGTGCTGGCCATCGCCTGGTATGCACGCACCAGGTCCTCCATGGCCTGGTTCCACTGCACCTGCCACGCCTGGTACGTCACCCCGGTGTCACCCTGCCAGGCGTTCTGCAGCGCGGCCTGCTCGGCCGAGATGTCGGCGCCCAGGCCCTGCAAGGTGCCCGCGTAACCCGACATGTCCCCGGCGTGGGCGAGCATGGCCGGGTAGTTGTACATGATCTGCGACATGATTGATCCCTTCCTGAAAGCCGGACTCAGAAGCCGGTGTAGGACGAAGCGGCCGCGGCGTCGGCAGCCACATAGGTGCCGGCAGCCTCGCCCAGATTGGCCTGCGCGATGTCCAGCAGGGTGTTGACCCGCGCCGCTACCTCCACGAAGCGGGCGTGCGCAGCCTGAAACGCCGCCGAGGACTCGCCCTGGTGGAACGCCTGCGCCGACATGGCCGCCTGCTCGGCCTGACCGATCGTGTGCCGCATCAGTCCGGCCTTGGCGCTGAACGCCGACTGCGACGACACCAACTGCGGAATATGAGCGTCCAACAAACTCATAGATCTTCCTTCCCTAGATGTGAATCAGAATTCCTTGCGTGGTAAGTGATCTCGCTGACTTCCGGCTCCCCCTTCCTCGCGTTCCCACTCCCCCGAAAAGCTCATCAGCCGCCGGCCATCCCGTAGGTCGCGGCGGCCGCCGCGTCACCGGCCAGGTAGCTGGCGCCGGCGTCGCCGACGCCGACACCGGCGCGCCCCAACTCCTCGACACCCTGGGCGGCGACCGCGGTGTGCTCCTGGCCCTGGGCGCTGAAACCGGCGCCAGTCTGCAGCGACACCGGGTCGGCCGCCGGCGGAACCACCGCGGTGATCAACGGCGCCGCGCTGGCATGCGCGGCAGCCAGTCTCGCCGTCAGCGCCTCGACCGCGGCGCTGGCGGCGGCCAGTCCCTCCGGAACTACTCGCAACGTCATGACTGACTTCCCTCCTGTTGCGTATCACCAAATAACGCGGCCGCACCGACCATCGGATTGACCAATTGCACAAATGTCGGAGTATCGCTGTCCGACAGCAGGATTCCGCGGCCCGCGGGCAGCCGGCTGAACCGCTGTCCGCGGATCTTGCCGCTGTCCTGCGGGTTGCCGGCCAGCATCAGCGTGGTCGCCTGCAGGTCGTTGAATCTGCGCAGCAGCGGGTTGGTCATCAACGCGTGCGCCGACCCGGACGCCCGGCCGGTGACGATCACCCGCAACCCCAGATCGCTGGCCTGACCCAGCAGCCCGATCAGCGGACTCCAGGGGCGCTGGCCCACATAGGGTCCGCTGGTCGCCGCGGAATCGGGGACCTGGTCGACGTCGTCGATGATCAGGTAGTGGGTGTGGCCCTGATAGGTCCAGCGCGACAGCTCCGCCGGCGACAGGCCCGCCGGCGGGCGCCGGGACTCGATGATGTTGGCCAGCCCGATCATCGCCGGGGTGATCCGGTCGATGTTGGCGGTGTATTCGTTGTCCGGGAACAACGGTTCGTCGACCAGGTGCAGGCGCCGGTCCAGCACGGTGAAGGCCACCGAGTCGGGAGTCGAATTCTCCCGGACGGTGCGGATGATGTGACGCAGCAAGGTGGTCTTGCCGGACTTGCTGTCGCCGAAGACCATCAGCAGCGGCTGCTCGGCGAAGTCGTGCACCACCGGTGCCAGGTCCTCCTCGCGCTGGCCGATGACGATCTGTTCCGGGCCGCGGTAGAGCGCGCCGACCGCTTCGGGAGCCAGGTTGCTGGGCAGCAGGCGCACCGGCGGCGCCGTCTGGCCCGGGTAACGCGCGTTGATCACCGGTATCTGGTCCAGTTCCGGTTCGGCGAACAGGAAGTGCTGGGCGGCCATGGTCAGGCCGCGTCCCGGCTGGTCATGCGGGATGGCCTCGGCCGGACGGTGCAGCGCACCCGTCACCCGCACATTGCTGTCGCGCGCATCGTGCAACTTGAGCTCGAGGCGCAGCCCGAGGCCGTCGCGCATCGCCAGGGGCACCTCCAGCCAGCTCGGGGTGGTGATGACCACGTGGATGCCGTAGGCGAGACCACCGTTGACCAGCTCGGTCACCCTGGCCAGCAACGGGTTTCGGGTGTTGAACTGGTCGACGTTGTCGCGTCCGAAGCCGTAGAGGTTGTCGATGACCAGGAAGACCTCGCCGAAACCGTCATCGGTCACGGAGCCATTGCCGTTGCCCTGCTTGTCGCGGAACGCCTCGCGCCGCTGCCGGGCCAGCAACAGCTGCTCCAGCTCGCCGAACGTGCGGCGGATACGTTCGGGCTCCAGCGCCGAGGCAACGGTGCCGACGTGCGCCAGACCCTCCAGCGTGCGGAGTTGTCCGCCGCCGTAGTCCAGGCAGTAGAACGTCACGTCGCGCGGCGTGTGCAGGCTTGCCGCCGAGAGGATGAACGTTTGCAGCGCAGTCGATTTCCCGGACTTGGGGCCACCGTGGATCACCATGTTGCCGGCCGAGGAGGTGGCGTCGAAGACCAGTGGGTCGCGGCGCATCTCGAACGGCTTGTCGACCTCGCCGAGCGGCCAGCGCCACTGCCGCGCCGGCACACCGGCACGCGCCAGTGCCGCCGTCAGCGGGATCGGTTCGTCCAGCGGCGGCAGCCACAGCTGCGGCGCCCGCGGACCATAACCGGCCAGCTGCTCGCCGATGGTCGCGATCAGCTTGCGCGGCGGGCCGACCACCTCGTCCTCCCCGGCACCGGAGATCACGGTGCCCGGGTCCGGCTCGACCGCTCCGGCGGGGAACAGCTTCGGCTCCGGAACCGTCTGAACCACCAGGGTCTTCGCTGCCTGCGGAGGTTCGTAGATGCCGTCGACGTAGGTCGACCGGAACTTGATCGGGGCCGCACCCGGCGCCGGAACCAGGAATCCGATGCCCTTGTGCTCCTTGCCCGATTCGATGTGATAAGCGTCTTCCACACCGATGATCTGGCGAGACACGCTGGGGCTGGCCACCTTCAGACCGATCCGGTACGAGGTGTTCTTGTCGATGTCCTTGATCTTCCCGACATCCAGCGTCTGGGAGGCGAACAGGATGTGGATGCGGAACGAGCGGCCCTTACGCGCCACATAGTCGAACAGCTCCGCGTACTCCGGGTGGTCGGCGAGCATCAGGGTGAACTCGTCGGCCACCACGAAAAGTGTCGGGATGGGCGCCAGATCATGCCCATTCGCGATAGCGGCCTCGTACTCGGTGACCGAGTTGAACGCGCTGCCCTGCACCTTGCGGCCGGCCTCGCGCAGCAGCATCTCCCGGCGGGCCACCTCGCCGCGCAGCGTGTCGGCGAACCGGTCGGCCAGTGACTTCTTCTCCGCCATGTTCGAGATCACGGCGACGACCTGCGGGAAGTTGCGGAAGCTGTCGGCCCCGGCCTCGCCCTTGAAGTCGGCGTAGATGACGATCAGCCGATCCGCCGAGTGAGTTGTCAACAGCGACAGCAGGATCGACATCAGGGTCTGCGACTTGCCGGAACCTGTCATACCGATCATCAGGCCGTGCGGACCCATCCCGCCCTCGGCCTCGTCCTTCAGGTCGAACATCAGCGGTTCGCCGGTGGCGGTGACACCGATCGGGACGCGCAACTCCTCGTCCCGGCTCCGCGGCGCCCACAGCGCGGGCACATCCAGCCGGGATGCGTCCGAGATACCCAGCAAAGTGGTGAAATTGGCGCCGCGGGTGGCTGCCGAACGCAGCCCGGTGTGGGTCGGGTTGGAATCCCAGCGCGACAGCCGGCGCGCGAGGTGGGCGGCTTCGTGCCCGCTGAACTCGTCGGCTGCGTCGATGTAGGGCTGCCAGCCACCGGTCTGCCACCGTTCGATGGCTCCGTCGGCGACCCGCAGAATCGGCTTCTCCGGGTCGGAGTACTGCTCGCGGTGCGGCGCCGTGTCCGAGAAGTGCACGACCGTGACGCCGGCACGGGCCGAACCGAGCGCCGAGACCTTCAGGTCATAGTCGGGGTCGTCCACCACGATCAGCAGGTGCCGCAACGCATCTACCGCCCGGCCGGTGAACGCCGGGCGGTCGTCCAATGCCGGCGCGAGCAGATCCGCCAGTTCGTCGGCATCGTCGGTCAGGTAACGGGCCGGGCCGACACCGTCGACCTGGCCCGGGATGTCCACGTGCGGCAACCATTTCAGCCACGACCAGTCGTCGCCCTCCAGGTCGCGGGTGGCCAGCGCCACGCCGAGCACCGTCGGGTCGTGCCAGGTGACCGCCTGAGCGATCCAGGCCCGTACCGCTGCCCGCGCCTGCTCGGCGTCCCCGAGCACCGTGATGCGGGAGACCTTGGTCAGGTCGATTCCAGTCGGTATGTCGCGAACCGTGCGCTGAGTGTCGAGCAGGCTGCGTAATGCACTGTGCGACACCGGTTCCAGGTCGATTTCGTCGGCGGTGTCGTTGACCCGCAGCGCGGTGGCCAGCGGAGCCGAGTGGCGACCGGCCCGCAGTACCAGGAAGTCCGGGTCGTGCGGGTCGCGCTCCCACTGGCGACGCGACCCCGGTACGGCGGCCAGCGCCTTGGGCTCCGGGTGCGACCACTGCGCCGCGGCCCGCTGCTCGGCGGCCTGCGCGCGGATGTTGTCCCGCACCACCGAGAGGTAGCGCAGATAGTCGGCCCGTTCGGCATCGACCTCCTCGGTGCGCATCTTGTTGTCATTGCCCCGGTAGAGCGCGGTGGCGGCCAACAACAGTACGAACGGGAAGAACAACGTCTGCGGTGAGATCACCTTCATGCCGGTGGCGAACAAGGCCACGATCATGCCGACGATCAGAATCCCGATCAGGTACGGCATGGCGCGGCGGAACAGCGACGGCGGAATCGCCCGCGGCAGTTCCGGCGGTGCCTCGATGGTGATGGTGCCTTTACGGGCGGCGGGCGGCGTCAACCGCCGGCGCGCCTCGAAGATCAGTCTGCTCATCGGGGCTCCCCTTCGGCGGTTACCGGGTGGCCCGGCCGGCTGTCGGGCGGCAGGCCGTCATGCGCCAACAGCGCATCGGCGCGCGACAGTGTCGGACCGGGTGCGAACAAGGACAGGATGGACCACGGGATGCTCAGCGGCGGCGACGCAAGACCAAGAGCCTCAACCGCTTTGCTGCGGCCGGTGGCCCCCGCTCGGCCGTCGGACTCGGTGTCGATACCGAACCGGACCCCGGTGTCGGAGACCCAGAACAGCGACCCGGTGGCGGGCGCTGCCGCGCCGCCGCCGACGGTCTGGGTGAAGTATCCGGAGCCCGGCGTGATCGCGACTTTGGCTCCGCCGCCGACCAATTCGACGGTGCGCAGTCCCTCCGGCACCGGAAGCGCCGATCCCGACAACAGACTCAGCGAGCTGGTGGCGGCTCCGGCGGGCTTGCTCCAGAAGGCACAGGTGACCGGATTGCTGGCCGGGTTCACCAGCGTCACCGGCTGTGCCGGATACCGGCCGGTGTCCAGCATCCGCGACACCGGCAGCTTCGCGATCTCATCGGCACCCAGGCGTGGAGGTTGTTGCAGCCCATAGGAATTCGTGTTGCGCAGGATGGACGCCAGCACCGGTGAGATCGGTTGCAGCCCGTCGGGCAGCACCGCGTAGTAGCTGACGGTGTCCGAAGCGCTGCGGTCCACGGCGTAGGACACCACCACACCGCCGATCGGCGCGGGCACGGCGAAACCGGCCGGGGCACCGGCATTGGGGATGGGCGGCGCAGCCAGCGGTGGCGACTCGGGAATCGCATTGAACAGGCCCGCCGCCACCGGACGCGCGGCGGGCACGTCGGTGCCCAGGCCGAGAGCATTGGTGACGGCGTGGTCGGCCAGGTCGATGCGGCTGCGCTTGCCGTCCCACAACACCCAGGTGCTGTTGCCGTTATCCACCAGGATCACCTGGCCGGCACTGATCGTGGCCGCGCGGGAGCCGTCGCTGTAGGGCGCTCCGGCGATGACAGTCACACCGGTGCTGCGGGCACCGCGCCCCGGCTGCCCGCTCACCGCATCGCACACCGTCCAGGCGGCGTCGCGAGAGGTGTTCTGCACCATCCGTTCCGGGGCACCCGGAATGCCGATCAGGTTGCCGCGCGGAAACCGGTCCAGCTCAGCACTTTTCACCGTGGTCGGGTTGACAGGCTGGCCGGCGATCAGGCGGGCCGAGGTGAGGTTGAGCACCGGGTGCAGCTGATCCCCCACGCGCACGTAAAGCGCTGCGGTGGACCGGTCGGCCAGCACGGTGTTGCTGCCCACCTGCCCGTTGGGCCGGATCAGCGAGAACACGAAGCAGCCGAGCAGCCCGGTGACCAGCAGCAGTACGCCCATCAGCACCGCGCGCGACTGGGTACGCAGCGGGTCGACCAGCATCCTGGTGTCGTGCAACGCAATTCCCGAGGCGATGCGTCGCATCACGAACCGCCACCCGGTCACCTGGTGGCGCGTGACGAAACCACGGCGGTAGTGCACCTGGTCGGGGTTTTCGTTGACCGGCGTGCGAGAAGCGAAGGAACGCCGCTCGTCGCGCTCGTCGTCGTACTCGCTCTTGCTCATGCCGGCACCGACAGTCCCAGCCCGCGCAACAGCGGGGCGACGGTGTTGCGGACGTCTTGCGCGGTGATCGTCATCAGTTCCTCATCGGTGAATTCACCCGTGCCGGCTTGTTCGGAATGGTCGAGCCGGAATTCGCGCTCCTCCTCGGAGCGTTCGACCACGTTCCGGACGAACCGGCCGTTGCCGGCGATGTCGAGGTTGCGCCGCGCGATCCCGTTGCTGTCGGGCGACGACGTCTCGGCCAAGTGGGTGAACAGCCGCTGCATATCGTCCAGGGCGGCCTGCTCGAACACGCTGTCCCGTTGCTGCGCCATGAGATTGGCGATCTCGGTCAGTTCGGACGGCTGGTAGGACGGGAAGTCGATGCTGCGGGTGAAGCGGGACCGCAGCCCCTCGTTGGTGTCGAGGAACTTGTCCAGGTCTGCGCGATACCCGGCGATGATCACCACCAACCGGTCGCGGTCGTTCTCCATGCGCGCCAGCAGCGTGTCGATGGCAACCAGTCCGAAGTCGTTCTTGGCTCCGGTGGCCACCAGCGCATACGCCTCGTCCAGGAACAGCACGCCATCCAGGGCGCTGTCGATGATCGCGTTCGTCTTGGCCTCGGTTTCACCGATGTGCTGGCCGATCAGGTCCGCTCGGTGCACCTCGCGGATGTTCTCGCGCTTGAGCAGGCCCAGGCCGCAGTAGATCTTGGCGACGACACGGGCGATGGTGGTCTTACCGGTCCCGGGCGGGCCGGCGAACACCAGGTGGTGGGTGCGTTGGGCGACGGTGAGACCACGCTGCTGTCGCAGCACGGCCATCGCGACGGAACTCTTCAGCCGGGACACCTGGTTCTTGACCTCGTCCAGACCGATGAAGTCGTTGAGCTGAACCTCGGCCTCGGCCAACAGGGTGGCCTTGCGCTCGCGGGCGCCCGGGTCGACGAAATCGGCGTCACTGGGCTCGGTTTCGGCGTCCCACGGGTCGATGCGGGCGTCGATGCGCGCCGCGGTGGTGGTGACGATCCCGAAACTCGGATCGGACAGCGCCTGCTCGATCTCCGCATTCTCCGGATTGGCCGCGTACAGCTCGTGCAGCACTTCGCTGGCCGCTTCCTCGTCGACGTGCGCGCGCAGCGCCAGCGCCTTGGCCAGCGCACCGTCGACCGCGGCGACGGCGATGGGGCCTTCGGGCTCTTCCAGATAGGACAGCGCCGGAGCGAACATGCCCAGTCGCGCCAGCGCGGTGCCCAGCGTGATTTTCACCGCGTGCGCGAAGGCCTCGTCGAGGTCGGTGTCGTTGACGATCGGGGTCAGCAGCTTGACCACGTCCGACCAGCGCTCGGCGCGGTAGTTGATGACGACCGAAATCCAGCGGGCCTCACGCGACTTGGGGCGGCGCTCGCTGATGCGGCTGACGATCTGGTCGGCCACCGCGAACTGGCGCTCGGCCGCCAGCGAGGCCGCGTAGGCGAGGTGGAAGTCGTCGGGCGTGGTGGCCCGGAACTGCAGATACAAGCCGGTGTCGTAGCGGAACCCGAGTGCCCCCGGCGCGAGTTCGACCTGACGCTGCAGTACGCCGGCGGTGGCGGCGGTCCGCGAGACCTGTTCCAGCACATGCTTGGAGGTGTCACCGGCGGCAGCTAACCCGGTCCATGCATCGCACTGCTCGTGCGCGACACGGGTCAGCGCACTGAAGCCTGAGCGCGCCGCACTCAGGTCTGCCGGTCGCTTCCGCTCGTAGACCGCGATACCGAGGGCCCGACAGCAGGTGGCAAACCTACTGAGGACGTCTTCGTCGACTCTGCCGTCCGTCCGGGATGCTCGGGGCGCAGCCGCCAGCATGCCTATATCACCGCGTTCCACGCCCGCGCCGTCTCCTGAAGTCAAGGTCGCCATTGGCGAAATCCGCCCGAGGTTAGCCACACGAAGTTAGCATTCCCTAAGCTAACTGTCGAGGCGGCCCGTTCCGCTCGATTTACCACTCGGACTCCCGTCTCAAAGCTGCTGACCTGCGCATTTTCCGCGACCGGAGATGATGCGAGGCCAAGGTACTGAAGCTTACTGAATATGATTTTCATTAACAACACCGGGGTGGGGTGGCTCTCGGCCCGGCGCCCAGGTACGCGGCAGGATCGGCGCCACCGGCGCACCGGTGAACCGATCGGCGCTCAACTGCGTCAGGCCCGCGGCGTCAGCGGCGGTCCCCCGGGCAAGCGTTCCGGCGAAGCCGAGGGTTCCCGCGCCCGACCCCGACTCGGCGCTCAGGAACTCGTGGCGGTGTCCACGGTCGGGCAGCGTCGCGCGGGCCCGCCGGCGGGCCCGGTCTTTCCCGCGATCCGGGGCCGTGACCGCCGCCGGCGCAGCGACCTCGTCCGGCGCTACCGCCCTGCGGCGGGCACTGGTGCTTATTGCCGATCCGAAGCCTGTCCCCGATCTGCCGACCAGGTAGGGATAACCGGCCGGTCCCACACCCGGCGGCGTCGGCGGCGGGGCTGCTGCCGGCGCCGGAGTCGCGGGCGCCGTTGACAGCGGGCTGGCCGGCGACGGCGCCGGGGAAGCGATGGTCGCGACGGGTGACCCCGCGACCGCGGGCGGGCCGGGCACCGGCGCCGCCGCAGGAACCGGCACCGCCGGCGCCGCCGCAGCGGGCTGGATCCCGGCCAGGCCGGCCAGGCCCGCCGACCCGGCGAACCCGGCACTGCCGAACGGGGCCGCCAGGGCCAGCGGCACCAGCGTCTGCAGCTGCGGGAAGGTGCTGATCACCTCGCCCACATGGTCGATTTCGTCGGCCACCAGCAGGGGCAGGTCGTTCTCCAGCTGCGAGATCGCGGCCGAGGGGTTCTCGGGAAACTCCTCCAGATCCCTGGCCACCGTCTGAGTCACCTCGGTGACCCGGTTCACCCACCAGCTGGCCTGGGTCGGGTCGCCACCGTCGTTGTCGATGATCCCGCCCTGATCCGCGTTGTCGGCGCCGTCGCTGCCATCGTCGGAAGGGTCGGCGTGGTCGGCCACCATGATCGGGGGCGCCGCGTCGGCCGGCGCCGTCGGTGCCACCGCCGCATCGGTGACCGCCTGGTAAGCGGTCATCGTGTCAGCGGCCTGGATCCACATCCGGACATAGTCGGCCTCATTGACCGCGATGGGAATGGTATTGATCCCGAAGAAGTTTGTTGCCACCAGCGCCGAGTGCACGACATGGTTGGCGGCGAGTTCGGCCAGGGTCGGCATGGCGGCCAGCGCGACGGTGTAGGCGGTCGCGGCGGATTCCTGCCGCGCGGCGGCGTCCGCGCTGGTTGCGCCGGCCCGCTGCAGCCACTGCAGATACGGCACATGCGCGGCCGCGTATCGCGCCGCCGTCGGCCCCTCCCACGCACCGGCCTGCACCGCCGCGAGCAGACCGGCGAGTTCGTCGGCAGCCGAGACGTACCCGGCACTGAGCGAGCGCCACGCCTGCGCGGCCGTCAGCCAGCCCGACGGTCCTGGGCCGCTGCTGAGCTGGGCCGAATGAATCTCGGGCGGGAAGGCCCCCCACGGCACAACCGGCACGGACAGGTAGTCGGGGATACGTCGGGAAAAGTTCCCGACATACATCAACTTCTTTTGCGACTCACAGAAACCGCAGCGGCCCGCTACGGCTTGGCGGCGCTCACCAACGTATTGCGGGCGAACATCGGGGCTGCCTCGGATCCGGGCTCGGGTACCGGCCGCCCGACCTCCCGCAGGTAGTCGTTCAGGGGTGTTCCGATCGCCGTCCAGCCGTGCTCACCGAACCAGTCGGCGGCGGGCGCGCAGCGTTCGTTGTAGACCAACTGGAAGAAGGGGCGCTCCTCCCCGGCGGCGCGTTCCTCTTCCACCTTGGCCTGGAACTCCTCGGGAGGCATCGGGGCGCCGTCCTCGACGGCGACGTGGCTGCCGAGGGTGGCCAGCGCGTCGATGCCGGTGAACAGCTGCTCCTGCGCGGCGGCCGGCAGATAGATCAGTAGCCCTTCGGCGATCCAGGCGGAAAACAGCGTGGGATCAAAGCCGTTGTCCTGCAACGCCGCCGACCAGTCGTCGCGAAGGTCTACGGCGATCTCTCGGCGCTGGGCGCGCGGCTGCACGCCGTGCTCGGCGAGCACCTCGCGCTTGAACTCGAGAACTTGCGGTTGATCCAGCTCGAAGATGGTGGTGCCGTCCGGCCACGGCAATCGGTAGGCCCGCGAGTCCAGTCCGGCCGCGAGGATCACCACCTGACGCGCCCCGGCGGCCGCCGCACGGTGGAAGTAGGCGTCGAAGTACTTCGTGCGAGCGGCCTGGAAGTTGACGAAGTGCTGACCGAAGTCGTCGCTGAGCAGCTCATGGTCGGGCGCGTTGCCGTCGAGTACGTCGGCCCAGGAACCGCCCACCGCCCGGCAGAACAGTTCGGCATACGGGTCGACGACCAGCGGGTCCGGCTTCTTGGCCTCTAACGCCCGCGCGGTCGCGACGAACAGCGCCGTCGACCCCACGCTCGTTGTGATGTCCCAGCTGTCGCGTTCGCTTCGCACTCAACCGACCCTACGCGCGGCTCACGCCCCGTCGGGATCCCAGGTGCGCGGCAACATCGGCGCCCTCGGCCGGCCACCGAATTCGTCGTCAACCAGCGTGGCCAGCCCCGACGCGTCGGCGACGGATTCGCTGCGCACGGTGCCGGTGAATCCACCGAAACCACCGGCGCCGGTCCCCGATGCCGCGGGCCCGGCGTCTGCTGCCCAGTCCGGGTCAACGCCCACATTCATGTCGGCGAACTCGTCGCCGTGATCGCGCGCCGCCGCACGCCGGCGACGTCGCTCCCGTGCCTGCTCGCGTGCGGACGCCGCGGCCGCCGCAGCAGCCAGGTCGGGCTCCGGAGCCTTTCTGCTGGCACTGGCACGCGCACTCATGCCCGAACCGAATCCGATCCCGGGTCCGCCGCCCACCAGGAAGGGGAAGCCGGTGCCGGCAGCCGGCCCGGCGGCCGGTGGTGCGGTCCCCACGCTGGTGACCGTGCTGGTGACGGTGGCCGTCGTCGGCGCCGGAGCGGCAGGTGCCGCGGAGGCCACCACGCTGGGAGCGGGTCCCGCGACGGCGATGGCAGGTGTCGCCGCAGCGACGGGCGGCACGACCGCGGCGACCGTCGCGGGCGGTATCCCGCCGAGTCCGGCCAGCCCGGCCAAGCCGCTCACCGCACCGAGGTTGGCGACGGCGCCGCCGATCGCAAAGGACAACAGCTGCGGGGATTGCAGCAGCGGAACCAGCTGAGCCAGGTGCGTCGGCCAGTCGAACTCGGCGAGTTGGACGACGTACTCGATCGCCCCGGCGGGGTTGGTGAACAACTGCTGGACGAAGGTCTCGAACTGCTGGCCGAACTCGAGGGAGCGCGCCACCCACCACATGGGTTGGGTCGCGTCGGTGATGTCGTGCATGTGGACGCCGTTCAGCGTCCCCTCCAGGGGGTCCCAGTCGATCTGCCCGCCGGTGATCGCCCGCAACAGGTCGGCAACCAGGTAGTCCAGCGGGGTGGGGTCCCCGTGGTCGTGGTCTTCGTGGCCGTCTTCGCCATGATCGTGGTCGTCCCCGTGGTCGTCTTCGGCATGATCGTGGTCATCGCCGTGGTCGTCGTCCCCGTGGTCGTCTTCGGCCGCCACGATCTCCGGCGCCGGAGCGGTGGCCGGAGTCGAGGCCGCGGCGGCACTCGACACCGCGTCGTAGGTCGCCATCGTGGTGGCTGCCTGGATCCACATCCGCGCGTAGTCGGCCTCGTTGAGGGCGATCGGGATGGTGTTGATGCCGAAGAAATTGGTCGCGATGAGGACACCGTGTATCGCGTGATTGGCGGCCAACTCCACCATCGTCGGCATCGCCGCCAGCGCACTGACGTAGGCGGCGGCCGCGGTCTCGTGTTGGGTGGCCGCCTGGGCGCTGGTGACACCAGCCTGCGTCAGCCACGCCAGGAAAGGCTGGTGCGCGGCAACATACTGCGCCGCGGTCGGCCCCTCCCACGCCCCGCCCTGCACCGCCCCCAGCAGCGCCAGGAGTTCGTCGGCCACCGCGGTGTACTCGGTGCTCAGCGCCGTCCACGCCGCCGCCGCGGCCATCAACGCGCCGGGCCCGGGGCCGGCGCTGAGCAGCGTCGAATGCACTTCAGGCGGAGCCGCCATCCAGACCGTGGCCATCACAACACTCCTCCATCGGCGAACACCGACTTCGGACGTTAACGCTTTTGATAATCGTTTTCAATACGGGGCGCTACACGAGCGGCCGGCCCGTCCTGATCCGCCGATCCAGGTCCCAGAGCATCAGGTTGAACGGAAACTGTCGAACCACCTTCGGAACCAGGCCGTTCACGGCACCGATCACCGACATCAACCCGTCGAACTGCCGCTGCTTGGCGTCGTTCCAGGGCAGCCGCATCTCGTCGCGAAATCGTTGCGGCAGGAAGCCAGTGGTGATCAGCAGCGCGACGCTTTCCAAGGGAGCACGCATCCAGGCGGGCAGCGGCACGCCCTTGATCCGGGCTACGGCAATCGGATAGAGGAATTCCCGGACGGTGTCGTCGATGTGCACCTTGTCCAGCGATTCCTGCCAATACTTGTCGAAGGCCGCTACATCCGCCGGCCACATCTCCACCGGCACCTGCAGGGTGGTGCCGATCGACATGCCCTCCAGGTACAGCCGGTCGGCTTCTTCGGCGGTCAACTCACCGACGAACGTGCGATAAATGTCGATGCCGCCCTTGAAGATGCACGCCGCAACCCATAACTGCAGGTCCGGATCGAAAGCGTTGTAGGACACCGGACTGTCGGGCGTGGAGTAGACCTGCGCGTGGGCGCGGTTCACGGCGCGGCGGAAGGCCGCCTTCTGAGTGTCGGTGCCGGCGTTGGCGACCGCGATGTAGGTGAACGTGGTGCGGGCCCGCTTGATGGGATGGCGGTCGATGCGCCCGCTCTCGACGCGACTCTCCGCCACCCCGTGCCCGACGCCGGGGCGCGACAACTCCATGATGACGTTGGCCGGCCCGGCCAGTAGCGCCACACCCATCAGGCTGTAGTCCTCAGCCAGCCGTCGGCGGGTTCTGCCGTCCGGCCGCGGCTTGTCGGAGATCGGGCGCTCCACGTGCGGAAGGCGCTGGCGCACCGTCTCTTGAATGGTCATTGTCGACTCCCGGCCATTGCACCTTAATTTGACAACGCGTGTTTCCTGATATTGTCCGGTACAGCATGCCGATGTCAAGATGGACACCATGACGCCGCCGAGCGCACGGCCCTACCGGGGCATCGACGCGACCGAACGTCTTGCGGCGCGCCGCAACCAACTTTTGGAAGCGGGTCTGGACCTCCTGGGTTCGCCCGACGACCCAGAGCTGACGGTCCGCAGCGTCTGCCAACGTGCCGGGTTGTCCGCCCGGTACTTCTACGAGAGCTTCAGCGACAAGGACGAGTTCGTCGAGCGCGTCTATGACTGGGTGATCGCCAAGCTCGCGGTCAACATCACGTCCGCCGCTGCGACGGGGCCGCCGGATGAACAGGCCCGCGCCGGGATGGGCGTCGTGGTGCGCAGCGTCGCCGAGGACGCCCGCATCGGCCGTCTGGTGTTCAGCACCAAGCTCGCCAACGCCGTGGTGATCCGCAAACGGGCCGAATCCAGCGCACTGTTTGCGCTGGTGACCGGTCGGCACGTGATCGACATGCTGCGCGCACCGGAGAACGAGCGGGTCAAGGCGGCAACACACTTCTCCGTCGGCGGGGTCGGGCAGACACTGAGCGCCTGGCTGGATGGCGAAGTGAAGATGGAGCCCGACGAACTCGCCGACCTCCTGGCCTCGATGCTGGTCGAGCTGACCGAACCCAGCCTCTACCAGCCGACTAGGGCATCAACGGCACCTGCCACACCCGCATCTCGGGGTGCAGCCACAGACGCAACCACGTCAGACGCATGATCCGCAGCGCGCCGGAGATCAGCAGATAAGCCATCGGCGCCTGGATCAGCATCGCGGTGACCACAGACAAGGCGGCGTCCTCCGGCTTGGCGGTCATCAGGTCGAACCACCCGTCGCAGATCAGCAACACACCGGTGGTGAACCCGGTGAGCACGATCAACTGCCGGCGCAGGAACGCCAGCACCGCGGTGGCAGCCATGAACCCGAGCAGCAGGATGTCGAAACCGATCCAGGTGGCGGGCCAGTTGTGGGCCACGTACTTCTGCGGAAGCGTGACCGACAGGTAGCCGATCCACGGGATCATCACGATCAGACCGCCGACGATCAGACCGAGCCGGATCCGCCGCATCCGCGCCAGGGTCTCCGGATCCTCCAGCTCGCTCACGGGCTTCTCCAGCCGGGTGATCAACTCCCGTCGCTGCTGCGGGCTCAGCGCCTCGATCTGTTCGTCGGAAAGAATGCCCTCGGTCACGCTCAAAGTATCGGGGGCTAGCGGCCCGCCGTCACCGGCGGGCGGCGATCGGCCGCGGTCCGGGGCACCGCCGGGGTATCGGCTTCGGTGAATTCCCTTACCCAGCAGGCGAATTCCAGCATGATGCCGTCGGGGTCCTGGAAATAGAAGGAGCGTACGTACACCCCGGGGTGCACCGTGGCCGACACCTGCATCGGGCTCTCATCATGGTTGAGTACGGGTCCGACCCGCACGCCCTTGTCTTTCAGACGCTGCCGGTAGGCGTCGAATTTGTCGGCCGGCACGTGAAACGCGAGGTGGTTCATCGTGCTGACCGCGCTGGTGATGTCCCCGAGGCCGGGCAGGGCGCCCGGCGACGAGATCCCCGGCACCCGGTCGGCCGCCTCGGCGAACCAGAAGAACGCGACGCAGTCGCCGTTGCCGGCGTCGAAGAAGAAGTGCTGGCCCGCGCCACCGGGCAGGTCGAGCGACTTGATCAGCGGCATGCCGAGGACGTTGCTGTAGAAGTCCACCGTGCGCTGCATGTCCGAGCACACCAGCGCGACGTGGTTGATACCGCCGAGTTCGAACTCGCTGTTGGTGTTGTGCGGCTTGATCATGGTGCGGCTCCCCTGGTTATGATCCGTACCTGAATCTAACATCAGATTCAGATCCCGGGAGGTGCCAGGTGACCGCGGCAGAACGGGCGGAGCCCCAGTTCCCCACGCACCGCGGGCGGCGTACCCAGGCCGCGATCGACGCCGCCGCCCGAACGGTGATCGCGCGCAAAGGCATTCTGGCGACGACCATCGCCGACATCGCGGCCGAGGCCGGCCGCTCGGCGGCGTCGTTCTACAACTACTACGACTCCAAAGAGGCGATGGTGCGCCAATGGGCGCTGCGCTTCCGCGACGAGGCCGGCGAGCGCGCGCTGGCGGTGACCGAGCACGGGCTGTCCGAGCGCGAGCGGGCACACCAGGCCGCTGCCGCGCACTGGCACACCTACCGGCACCGGCTCGCGGAGATGATCAGCGTGTCGCAACTGGCGATGGTCAACGCGGACTTCGCCGAGCATTGGGCCGAGATGTGTTCGATCCCAATCTCATTCATCGCAGACTCGGTCCGGCGCGCGCAGCGGCAAGGCTACTGCCCGCAGGACGACCCGCAGTTGCTGGCCGAGGCGATCGTCGCCATGTTCAACCAGTTCTGCTACATCCAGCTCACCCGCCCGGACCCGCCGGACGACGAGGCTTGCATCCGCACCCTGGCCAACATCTACTACCGCGCCATCTACAGCGAGGAGCAACGCCCTTGACCGAGATCATCCGCGAGTTCATCGGACTGCCGTCGCGCACCGCCGGACGGGCCGGGGCCGGCGGGCACCCCTGTCAGGGTCTCTACCACCACGCCGCCGGGCAGCGGCCGAAGGTCGCGATGATCGCCACGCACTATCAGATCGACTTCTCCGAGCACTACATCGCCGAGTACCTGGCAGCGCGCGGCATCGGATTCCTGGGTTGGAACACCCGGTTCCGCGGCTTCGAGAGCAGCTTCCTGCTCGATCACGCCCTGGTCGACATCGGCGTCGGAGTGCGCTGGCTACGAGACGTTGCCGGCGCGGAAACGGTTGTGCTGCTCGGAAATTCGGGCGGCGGTTCACTGATGTCGGCGTATCAGTCGCAGGCGGTCGAGCCGAACGTGACGCCGCTGGAGGGTATGCGGCCCGCCGACGGTATCACCGAACTGCCGGCCGCCGACGGCTACGTCGCCACCGCCGCCCATCCCGGGCGGCCCGACGTCCTCACCGCCTGGATGGACGGTGCCGTCATCGACGAAAATGATCCCGTTGCAACGGATCCCGAGCTGGACTTGTTCAACGAGCAGAACGGTCCGCCGTATTCGCCGGAGTTCGTGCAGCGCTATCGGGCGGCACAGGTGGCGCGCAACCACGCCATCACCGACTGGGCCGAGGCCGAACTCACCCGCGTGCGCGGCGCCGGCTTCTCCGACCGCCCGTTCACCGTGATGCGCACCTGGGCGGACCCGCGCATGGTCGACCCGACCATCGAACCCACCAAACGCCAACCCAATTCGTGTTATGCCGGCCCGCCGATCAAAGCCAACCGCTCCGCCTTCGGGATCGCCGCGGCCTGCACGCTGCGCAACTGGCTGGGTATGTGGAGCCTGCGGGTGGCGCAGACCCGGGCCGAGCCGCACCTGCATCGCATCACCTGCCCGGCGCTGGTGATCAACGCCGAAGCCGACACCGGCGTCTTCCCGTCCGACGCCCAGCGCATCTTCGACGCATTGGCCGGCACCGACAAATCGCAGGCCGCCATCGACACCGATCACTACTTCACCACCCCGGGCGCCCGCGATCAGCAGGCCGACACCATCGCCGAGTGGATCGGGCAGCGCTGGCCCTGAGCCGAACCGCTGTCGTCAACCAACCCACTGGTTGTTAGCTTGGAAGGTGCTTGGCCGAAACGGACCCGATGGGAAGGCGACCAATGCCGATCGCGATCACCCCTGAACATCAAGACCTGGCCGATTCAGTGCGGTCCTTCGTGGCGCGGGTAGCGCCGTCCGAAGTGCTGCACGCGGCGCTCGAGACGCCTTCAACAGAACTCGTGAATCCGCCGCCGTACTGGCAGGCAGCCTCCGAGCAGGGCCTGCAGGGGGTGCACCTGGCCGAATCCGTCGGCGGCCAGGGCTTCGGCATCCTCGAGCTGGCCATCGTGCTCGCCGAATTCGGTCACGGCGCGGTGCCGGGACCGTTCGTGCCGTCGGCGATCGCCAGCGCGCTGATCGCCGCGCACGACCCCGACGCCAAGGTGCTCGCCGAGCTGGCGTCCGGCGCGGCCATCGGCGCCTATGCGCTGGACTCGGGACTGACGGCCACCCGGCAGGGCGACGTCCTGGTGATCCGCGGCGAAGTCCGCGCGGTGCCCGCGGCCGCGCAGGCCTCCATCCTGGTGCTGCCGGTCGCCATCGACAGCGGGGAAGAGTGGGTGGTGCTGCGCTCCGACCAGCTCGAGATCAGGCCGGTGCGAAGCATCGACCCGCTGCGTCCCGTCGCCGATGTCTGCGCCAACGCGGTCGAGGTGGGCGACGACGTGGTGCTGGCCGACCTGAGCATGACGAAGGCCCACGCGCTGATGACCACACTGCTCTCGGCCGAGGCTGTGGGGGTGGCGCGCTGGGCGACCGACACCGCGTCCGCCTATGCCAAGATCCGCGAACAGTTCGGCCGGCCGATCGGCCAGTTCCAGGCCATCAAGCACAAGTGCGCCGAGATGATCGCCGACACCGAGCGGGCCACCGCCGCGGTGTGGGACGCGGCCCGTGCTTTGGACGAGACGGGCGAGGACACCCACGTTGCCTTCGCCGCGGCCGTGGCGGCGACACTGGCGCCGGCCGCCGCGCAGCGGTGCACCCAGGATTGCATTCAGGTGCACGGCGGCATCGGCTTCACGTGGGAGCACGACACCAACGTGTACTACCGCCGCGCCCTGTTGCTGGCGGCCTGCTTCGGCCGCGCCTCGGAGTACCCGCAACGCGTGGTCAATACGGCCACCACCACCGGCATGCGCGCGGTGGACATCGACCTGGATCCCGACACCGAAAAACTGCGCGCCGAGATCCGCGCCGAGGTGGCCGCCTTCAAGGAGATGGACCGCGAGGCGCGCAAAGTCGCGATCGCCGAGGCCGGGTGGGTGCTCCCCTATCTGCCCAAGCCGTGGGGCCGGGCATCGAGCCCGGTCGAGCAGGTCATCATCGCCCAGGAGTTCACCGCCGGGCGGGTCAAGCGGCCACAGGTCGGCATCGCCGCCTGGATCATCCCGTCCATCGTCGCGTTCGGTACCGAGGAGCAGCAGCAGCGCTTCCTGCCTCCGACCTTCCGCGGCGAAATGGTCTGGTGCCAACTGTTTTCCGAGCCCGGCGCCGGATCCGACCTGGCCGGCCTGTCCACCAAGGCGACCAAGGTGGACGGTGGGTGGCGCATCACCGGCCAGAAGATCTGGACTACCGCGGCGCAATTCTCCCAGTGGGGCGCGCTGCTGGCGAGAAGCGATCCAAACGCCCCAAAGCATCAGGGCATCACGTACTTTCTGCTCGACATGAAGAGCGAGGGCGTGACGGTCAAGCCGCTGCGTGAGCTCACCGGGCAGGAGTTCTTCAACACCGTCTACATCGACGACGTGTTCGTGCCGGACGAGTATGTGCTGGGCGAGGTGAACCGGGGCTGGGAGGTCAGCCGCAATACCCTTACCGCCGAACGGGTTTCGATCGGCGGTAGCGACCTGAACTTCCTGGCCAGCCTGCCGCAGTTCGTCGAGTTCGTGCGGGACGGCCACTTCGACCAGGTTGCGCGGCACCGCGCCGGCCAGTTGATCGCCGAGGGGCACGCCGCCAAGGTGCTGAACCTGCGGTCGACGCTGCTGACCCTCGCCGGCGGCGACGCGATGCCCTCAGCCGCAATCTCCAAGTTGCTGTCCATGCGAACCGGCCAGGGCTACGCCGAATTCGCGGTGTCGTCCTTCGGCACCGACGCGGTCATCGCCGATCCGGATACCCCGCAGGGCAAGTGGGGTGAGTTCCTGCTGTCCAGCCGGGCCACCACCATCTACGGCGGCACCTCGGAGGTCCAGCTCAACATCATCGCCGAGCGCCTGCTGGGACTCCCCCGCGACCCCTAGACCCCTAGACCCATCGCGCCGAGATTGCAGCCGCGGTCGCGATCACGCGCGAATCGCGACCCTGACGGCAATCTCGCTGCGGCTACTCAGATTTGGCGTCGTCCGATTTACCCTTGCCCGAATCCTTGGCGAGGTCCTTGGCCTTGTCCGCGGCCTCATCTTTGTCGTCGACGTCCAGCTCGCGCAGTTCGCGCTTGAGGATCTTGCCGGTGGGGTTGCGCGGCAACTCGTCGAGGAAGATGACCTCGCGCGGCACCTTGTACCGGGCCAGCTCCTCTTTCACGTGCTTCTTGAGCGTGTCCTCGTCGACGTCCGAGCCGTCCTTCTTGACCACGAAGGCACGCAGCCGGTGGCCCCACTCCTTGTCCTCGACGCCGATCGCGGTCGCCTCCACCACCTCGGGATGCCCACTGAGGCAGTCCTCGACCTCGGCCGGGAACACGTTCTCGCCGCCGGAGACGATCATCTCGTCGTCGCGGCCGCTGACGTACAGCAGGCCGTGCTCATCGAAGTAACCGACATCGCCCGACGACATCAGGCCGTCGATGATCTGCTTGTGACCGCCGCCGGTGTAGCCCTCGAACGGGAAGGCGTTGCCGACGAAGATCCGCCCGACCTCGCCCTGCGGCTTCTCCTTGCCGTTGTCGTCGAGGATCTTGACCTTGACGCCCTTGACGACGGGACCGACGGTCGCCGGGTTCTTCTCCAGATCCTTGGGCCCGGCGATGGTCGCGAAGGCGATCTCGGTGGAGCCGTACATGTTGTAGATGACCGGGCCGAAGTCCTTGAGTGCGCGCTGCGCCAGCTCGGCGCCCAGCTGTGAGCCGGACACGAAGATGATCTTCAGGTGCGACAGGTCGGGCTTCTTGTCCATCTTCTCGATCGTGTCGAGCAGCCGCGACAGCATCACCGGCACCACGACCATCGCGGTCGCCTTGTGCTTCTCAAGGTCTTCCAGGACCATCGGCGGCTTGAACTTGCGGCGCAGCACCAGCGTCGAGCCCAGGAACATCGCGATGGTGGCGTGCAGGTAGCCGAGCGCGTGGAACATCGGCGCGGGCAGCGAGGTGATCTCGTTGGCCTTGAACGGGACATGCGAGAGGATGCCGCCCACCGGCGCCAGCGTCGGCGGGGTGCTGCGGTTGGCGCCCTTCGGCGTGCCGGTCGTTCCGCTGGTCAGGATGATGATCGACGCGTGCTTGCTGGCCTTGGGCGCCGGTTCCTTACTGCTGCGCTCGATCAGCTCGGCCAGGGTCTCGTCGGTGCTGCCTGAGTCCTCGTCGCTGTCCGGATTCGTGCCCAGCGCCCGCAACTTGCCGAGCTCCGGCTCGGCCTTGCTGACGACCTTGGTGTACTCGTCGTCGTAGATGATCACCTTGGCGCCTTCGCGCTCGGAGACCTCTTTGACCTGCGGCCCGGAGAATTCGCTGTTGAGCAGGATGATGCGGGCGCCGGCCCGGGCCGCGCCGTAGTTGGCGATGACGAACCACCGGGTGTTGCGGGCCAGGATGGCCACCCCGTCCCCGCCCTTGACGCCCATCTCGATCAGGCCGTTGGCCACCGCGTGGGCGGCCTCGTCGAGCTCCTGATACGTCATCGAGCCCTCTTCGTCGATGACGGCCCGGGCATCGGGGTGGCGCCGCGCGTTCAGCGAGGGCAGCATGCCGAATTCGCCCCACTTGGCGATATCGGCTGCCATGGCCGCGGTCTTGAGGGGCGACTCGATCTTGAACGCGCCCGCTTCGAAGATCTTGCGCACGTAGTGCAGTTCGGCAGCGCCGCGTTCGACGTACTGCTGAATCTTGGCAGGGATCTGCCCGGGCAGGTCGCTGAGGTTAGGCATGTTCCTCACCATATGTGACGGAGGTCGCAAAGCGATCGGTAGGTTTCCACCGAATTACCATCGAGTTCTATGACCAAACCCGTGTCGGTGGACGTGGGCGGCCGCGAGGTCAGCGTCACGCATCCGGACAAGGTCGTATTTCCGGATCGGGGCACCACCAAGCTGGACCTGATCCGCTACTACCTGAGCGTGGCCGACGGCGCCCTGCGCGGGGTTGCCGACCGGCCGATGATTCTCAAGCGCTTCGTCAAGGGCATCACCGAAGAGGCGGTGTTCCAGAAGCGCGCGCCCGCCAAGCGACCGGAGTGGGTGGATGTCGCCACGTTGCGGTACGCCTCCGGCACCTCGGCCGACGAGGCCGTCATCCACGACGCCGCGGGACTGGCCTGGGTGATCAATATGGGTTGCGTCGACCTGAACCCACATCCGGTGCGCGCCAACGATCTCGAGCACCCCGACGAGCTGCGGGTGGACCTGGACCCGATGCCCGGCGTCGACTGGCGCCGCATCGTCGAGGTGGCGATGGTGGCCCGGGAAGTGCTCGAAGATCACGGCCTGACGGCCTGGCCGAAGACGTCGGGATCGCGCGGCTTCCACGTCTACGCCCGCATCGCCCCGCACTGGCCGTTCGCCAAGGTGCGGTTGGCCGCGCAGACCGTCGCGCGCGAGGTCGAGCGGCGGGTACCGGATTTGGCGACCAGCCGGTGGTGGAAGGAGGAACGCGAGGGCGTGTTCGTCGACTTCAACCAGAACGCCAAGGACCGCACGGTCGCGTCGGCGTACTCGGTGCGTGCCACCCCGGACGCGCGGGTGTCGACGCCGCTGCGCTGGGACGAGGTCCCCGACTGCCGCCCGGAAGAGTTCACCATCGCCACCGTTCCCGGCCGGTTCGCCGAGATCGGGGACCCCTGGGCCGGCATGGACGACGTGATCGGCAGCTTGGAGCAGTTGCTGGGGTTGGCCGAGGAACTCGGCCCGCCGGAGAAGGCGCCGCGCGGCGCCAAGAAGTCCGCCGACGGCAGGCGGCAGTCGGTGATGCCGCTGATCGAGGTCGCCCGCACCAAGACCAGGGACGAGGCGATGGCCGCGCTGGACACCTGGCGGGAGCGGCATCCCGCCGCGGCCGCGCTGTTGCAGCCGGTCGACGTGCTGGTCGACGGCATGCGCGGGCCCAGTTCGATCTGGTACCGGATCCGCATCAACCTGCAGCACGTGCCCGCCGGGCAGCGTCCGCCGCAGGAGGAACTGATCGCCGATTACTCCCCCTGGGACGGCGATAAACCCGCGCCCCGGCCGCGTAACTGACGGCCCGGTAAGACACGCGATACTCTCACGCTGTGCAGCAGCAGGGATGGAGTCGGCGCGGATTTTTGCAGGCCGCCGGGTTTGCCGGGCTGCTTGCTGCGTGTTCCGACCCCAAGCCGGCGCCCGGATCGGCCGGCGGCGGCTCGGTGACGGTAACCCATCTGTTCGGTCAGACCGTCGTCAAGGAACCGCCCAAACGGGTGGTGAGCGCCGGCTACACCGAACAGGACGACCTGTTGGCCGTCGGTGTGGTGCCGATCGCCGTGACCAACTGGTTCGGCGACCAGCCGTTCGGGGTGTGGCCCTGGGCGCAGCCGAAACTCGGTGCGGCACAACCGGTTCTGCTGAACCTGGATAACGGGATACAGGTGGACCAGATCGCCGGCCTCAAACCGGACCTGATCGTGGCGACGAATGCCGGCCTGGATGCCGACACCTACCAGAAGCTGTCCGCGATCGCACCGACCATCGCCCAGTCCGATGGCGATGCGTTCTTCGAGCCGTGGAAGGACCAGGCCACCGCGATCGGCCAGGCCGTGTTCCAGGCCGACCAGATGAAGTCGTTGGTCAACGCGGTCGACGGCAAGTTCACCGATGTGGCGCAGAAGAACCCGTCGTGGAAGGGCAAGAAGGCGCTGCTCATGCAGGGCCGACTCTGGCAGGGCACCGTCGTGGCGACCGTGGCGGGCTGGCGCACCGACTTCCTGAATCAGATGGGCCTGGTGGTGGCCGACAGCATCAAGCCCTACGCCACCGACCACCGGGCGGTGATCCCGCGCGATCACATCAAGGACGTGCTGGATGCCGCCGACGTGGTGATCTGGTCGACGGAGAGCCCCGAAGAGGAGCAGGCGCTGCTGGCCGACCCGGAGGTGGCCGCGGCGCAGGTGACCACGCAGAAGCGTCACATCTTCACGGGCAAGGACCTGGCCGGAGCGATCGCGTTCGCGTCGCCGCTGAGCTATCCCGTGGTCGCCGATCAGCTGCCCCCGCAGTTGACGAAGATGCTGGGCTGATGGCGCTCTGAGCATTCGCTAAGGCAGCTCTGGCAGTGCTGAAAATCGCTCGCACGCGGCCGGAACCCGGAGCTACCGTCGAAAGATGAGTGTGACGGAGATCACCGATTTCTCGGGGGGCCTCGACGTGGTAACCACCGTGGCCGACTACGGCGACCAAGCCCTGATCCTGCAATGCGACAGCACCAGCGAGGTTTTGGCGTGGACGGAGACACTGCGGGGGGCGCGGTTGCCGGGTGTTGTCGACGTCGTCCCAGCCTCGGTCACCGTCCTGGTGAAACTCGCCGGACCGCGATTCCAGGGCGTCACCCGCCAGCGCATCAGACGGTTGCGGGTGGCCCCCGGAGAAATGGGGGCCGACGCCGGCGACCCGGCCGACGACATCGTGATCGATGTCGTCTACGACGGTCCGGACCTGGCCCACGTCTCCCGCCACACCGGCCTGAGCCCCGCGCAGGTCATCGACGCGCACACCGGCACCCGGTGGCGAGTGGGGTTCGGCGGGTTCGCTCCCGGCTTTGCCTACCTGATCGGCGGTGACGAGCGCCTTCGCGTGCCCCGTCGCGCCGAACCGCGGACCTCGGTGCCGGCCGGCGCCGTGGGGCTGGCCGGCGAGTTCAGCGCGGTCTATCCGCGGCAGTCACCGGGCGGCTGGCAGATCATCGGTCACACCGACGCGGTGTTGTGGGACATCGATCGCCGCGATCCGGCGCTGCTCACGCAAGGCCGCTGGGTCCGGTTCCGGGCCGGGTGAAAGGCACGTCATGACCACCACTCTGGAAATCCTGCGCACCGGACCGCTGGCGGTTCTCCAGGACCTCGGCCGCGCCGGCCTGGCACACCTCGGCGTCGGCCCGTCCGGGGCCGCCGACCGCCGCTCGCACACGCTGGCCAACCGGCTGGTCGCCAATCCGGACGACCGTGCCACCGTGGAGGTGACGTTCGGCGGTCTGACCGCCCGGGTGCGAGGCGGCGACCTGGACATCGCCGTGACGGGTGCCGACACCGATCCCACCGTCAACGGAATCATGTTCGGCACCAACAGCATTCACCACGTCCGGGACGGGCAGGTGATTTCGCTGGGCACGCCGCGGGCGGGTTTGCGGACCTATCTGGCGGTGCGCGGGGGCATCTGCGTGACACCGGTACTGGGCTCGCGCAGCTACGACGTCATGTCGGCGATCGGCCCGTTGCCGTTGCAGGCCGGCGACGTGCTGCCGGTCGGCGAACACACCGACGACTACCCCGAACTCGACCAGGCCCCGGTGGCCGCCTTCACCACCGACGCGGTCGAACTGCTGGTGATACCGGGGCCGCGCGACGACTGGTTCGCCGACCCCGACACCCTGGTCCATACCGACTGGGTCGCCTCGGACCGCAGTGACCGGGTAGGCATGCGCCTCGTCGGGCGTCCGCTGCGCCACCGCGAACCGGACCGGCAGCTGCCCAGCGAGGGCGCCACCCGCGGCGCGATCCAGGTTCCACCCAACGGGCTGCCGGTGATTCTGGGCCCCGATCACCCGGTCACCGGCGGTTACCCGGTGATCGGCGTGGTGGTCGACGAGGACATCGACAAGGCCGCCCAGGTGCGGCCCGGGCAACATGTGCGACTGCACTGGGCGCGGCCGCGGCGGACAGACTAGGGCCGGCCTGGTAGAACAAGCACCGTGCACACCGCACGTCTGGTCCACACCGCCGATCTGGACACGCACACGCGCCAGAGCATCTACCAGATGGTCACCACGGCATTCGCCGGCGACTTCACCGACTCCGACTGGGAACACACGCTGGGTGGGATGCACGCGCTGGTCTGGCACCACGGCGCCATCATCGCGCATGCCGCGGTGGTGCAGCGGCGGCTGATCTACCGAGACCACGCGCTGCGTTGCGGATACGTGGAAGGCGTTGCGGTGCGCGAAGACTGGCGCGGCCAGGGGCTGGTTCACGCGCTGCTCGACGGTGTCGAACAGGTGATGCGCGGCGCCTACCAACTCGGCGCGCTCAGTTCCTCGGACCGCGCCCGCGGGCTGTATTCGGCCCGCGGCTGGCTGCCCTGGCTCGGCCCGACGTCGGTGCTGGCTCCCACCGGCCCGGCACGTACTCCCGATGACGACGATTCGGTATTCGTCCTGCCGGTGAGCGTCAACCTGGACACCTCCGCGGAGCTGATGTGCGATTGGCGCGACGGAGACGTCTGGTAAGCCTCACACCGCGGGTCGCGGTGCGGTGAGCTGAAGTTCACACGCCCGGGTCGCTGACGGAAGCTCCCGGGCAACAATGCATTTCTAGCGTGAGCGGCGAGGTCGATGACGTTAGGAGTCTTCATGTTCGCCCGCCGTTCGCACGTTATCTCCGATTGGGATCCCGAAGACGTGGTTGCCTGGGAGGCGGGCAACAAGGACATCGCCCGGCGCAACCTGATCTGGTCGGTGCTCGCCGAGCATGTCGGATTCTCCATCTGGTCGATCTGGTCGGTGATGGTGCTGTTCATGCCGGCGTCGGTGTACGGATTCTCCGCCGGCGACAAGTTCCTGCTGGGTGCCACGGCGACGCTGGTCGGTGGCTGCCTGCGATTCCCCTACACCTTCGCCACAGCGAAGTTCGGCGGCCGCAACTGGACCGTCTTCTCCGCAGTGGTGCTGCTGATTCCGACCGTCGGAACCATTGCGCTGCTGGCCAATCCAGGGTTGCCGCGGTGGCCGTATCTGGTGTGCGCCGCGCTGGCCGGACTCGGCGGCGGCAACTTCGCCTCCTCCATGACCAACATCAACGCGTTCTATCCGCAACGACTCAAAGGCTGGGCGCTGGCACTTAATGCCGGTGGGGGCAACCTCGGGGTTCCGATGATTCAGCTGGTCGGCCTGCTGGTGATCGCGACACTCGGCGACCGCCGGCCGTACTGGGTCTGCGCGGTGTACCTGGCGCTCCTGGCGGTGGCCGGGATCGGCGCGGCGCTGTACATGGACAACCTCAAGCAGTACCGCATCGAGCTCGACACCATGCGCAATATGCTTGCCGAGCCGCACACCTGGGTCATCTCCGCGCTTTACATCGGCACCTTCGGCTCGTTCATCGGGTTCTCCTTCGCGTTCGGTCAGGTGCTGCAGATCAACTTCATCGCCAGCGGCCAGAGCACCGCTCAAGCCTCCCTGCACGCCGCCCAGATCGCATTTCTGGGACCGCTGCTGGGCTCGCTGTCGCGCGTGTACGGGGGCCGGCTCGCCGACCGCATCGGCGGCGGGCGGGTCACGCTGAGCGCGTTCTGCGCGATGATCCTGGCAGCGGCAATTCTGGTAAGCGTCAGCACTTTCGGCGAGCACCGCACCGGGCCGGCGCCGGCCTCGATGATGATCGGCTACGTCGTGGGCTTCGTGGCGCTGTTCATCCTGTCCGGCATCGGCAACGGCTCTGTTTACAAGATGATCCCGTCCATCTTCGAAGCGCGCAGCCACTCACTGCCGTTGAGTGAGACCGAACGACGGCAGTGGTCGCGTTCAACGTCCGGCGCCCTGATCGGCTTCGCCGGAGCGGTGGGTGCACTGGGCGGTGTCGGCGTGAATCTCGCACTGCGCCAATCGTATTCGAGCAGCGGGACCGCCACATCGGCGTTCTGGGTCTTCGTCGGATGCTACATCGCCGCTGCACTGCTGACCTGGCTCATCTACGTGCGCAGGCCGTTGACCTCGGCCGCTGCCGGCCGCACCGGCCTTGCCTACGTGTAGCTCACGCGCGCTTGACTGTCGGGCCGGGGTAACCGGTAGTGCCGTCGGCTCCGTCGAAGTCCGGGGTGCTGAGCCCGTCGGGTCCGGCCATGCCCTCGTAGCCGACAGACCCGAGCCCCAACCCGGCAGCGCCACCGGTGCCGGCGCCACCCCGCGTGCCGCCGGCACCCCCCGCTCCGCCGTCACCGAAGCTGCCGGCCCCGCCGTCCCAACCGACGAGGCCGCCGCGTCCGCCGGCACCGCCGGAACCACCGTTGCCCCCGTCGCCTCCGTCGCCGCCGTGTCCGGCGTCTCCCCCGCCACCGCCGAAGCCGCCGAACGCGATGCCGTCGGGTGCACCGACGTTGCCGCCGGCCGCACCATTCCCACCGGTGCCACCCGTACCGCCGATGCCGCCGGCACCGCCGGCGCCACCGTGGCCGCCGACTCCACCGTCGCCGACCAGCCAACCGCCGGCACCGGCATTCCCACCGGCGCCGCCGGCGCCACCCTGGCCACCGTGACCTCCCTCGCCGCCACTGCCGCCCCGTCCACCGAACCCGGCGAACGCGTTGCCGCCGGAGCTGTAGGCGGCGTTCGTCGAAGACGAGTCAATCGGATAGTGCCCGCCGCCGTTACCACCGGATCCGCCGCCGGAACCGTTTCCGCCACGGCCACCGAAGCCGCCGAGGCCGCCATCGCCGCCGTTGCCGATCAACAAGCCGCCACGGCCTCCTGCACCGCCGGCACCGCCGGCGCTGCCGGCCTGTCCGTCCAGACCGACGCCACCGTCACCGCCCTTGCCACCGAAGGCCGCGACGGCCCCACCGTCGACGGCGCGGGCGTAGCCGGCAGTACCGCCGTCTCCGCCACTCGCCCCGCCGGCACCTCCGGTACCGCCTTTACCTCCGCTTCCGGAGATGGCGTCGGCTCCTATGGTGAGGCCGGGGGTCTTGGTGACGTCAGCGCTGCCCCCGTTACCGCCGTCGCCGCCATTGACGCCGACGGTGCCGGGCGAGCCGGGGGAACCGAGGCCACCCCTGGCGGCTCCGGTCTGACCGACCTGGTTGCTCATGCTGTCCTCGCCATTGAGGCCCGGGTCGGTCACCGATGCCGGGTTGACGGCGTCTGCGCCGGCCATCCCGGCACCGCCATGACCGCCGTTACCACCTGTGCCGAACAGCCCGGCGCTTCCACCGGACCCTCCGTTGCCACCACCCATGCTGACCGACGTCGATGCGCCGCCGCTGCCGCCGTTGCCGCCTTGGCCGTAGAGCCATCCGCCGCGGCCGCCGGAGCCGCCGTTGGCACCCGCACCGCCGGCACCGCCGGCGCCGCCGCTACCGATCAGTCCGGCCGCGCCGCCCGCACCGCCGGCCTGGCCAGACCCACCCGATCCGCCGTTTCCGCCGTTGCCCCACAGGATCCCGCCTGCGCCGCCGTCGGCACCCGAACCGGCGGCGCCGTCAGCGCCGTTACCGATCAGGGGTCGGCCCATCGCCGCCTCGGTGGGCGCGTTGACGGAATCGAGGAGGTGCTGCAGCTGCGCTGCGCCGGCCGCCTCGGCGCGCTCGTACAGGTTGCCGTTCGAGTTGAGCGCCTGCACGAACTGGTCGTGCAACATCGACAGCTGAGAGGAAAGGCTCTGATACGTCTGACCATGACCGGAGAACAGCGACGCGAGCGCCTGCGACACCTCGTCGGCGCCGGCGGCGATGACGTGTGTCGTCGGAGCCGCGGCCGTCGCATTCGCCCAGCGCAGTGCCGAACCGATGCCGGCAAGATCAACCGCTGCTGACGAAATAGCCTCTGGGGCAACGACTAGATACGACATTTGTGATCCGTTCCCTCGCTGTTGCGGCCGATGTCTGGGCCCGCCCACCACTCTCGTGTGGCGCGCGCCACACGTCTCTACGCCGGCTGGGGGATTGGGGGGATGAAGTTCTCTCCCCCAACTGGTGGAGCGCCGTCAGCTGGAAGTGCGGCGCTCACGACGCGTCGGCAGCGGTCGCGAAACTCCCATTCGGCGCTGACACCGGCCGCCAGCATGTAGCGAATCTCACTCGAATTGACCACATTTCGAGGTTTACAGCGACCTGCCAGAAAACTGGAACGCAACTTACAGTCCCTGGCGGCCCTTTTGGGTTGACTGCCCTCGGCGCCCGATGTGAGCATCGAAACCAACGTCGGCGCAACCCTCTTCACTTCATGGTGCCCATCGCGGCGCCCGGAAAGGTCAACCAGCCTATGGGCCGCAACCACCGCATCGCGGACTGGAATCCCGAAGACATCAAGGCATGGGAGGCCGGGAACGACAAGATCGCCAGGCGCAATCTGCTCTGCACGGTGGCCGGCGATCACGTCGCGTTCTCCATCTGGACGCTGTGGTCGGTCATGACGCTGTTCATGCCCGCCTCGGTATACGGCTTCTCGGCCGGCGACAAGCTGCTGCTGGGCGCCGTCGCCACCCTGGTCGGCGGCTGCGCGCGCATCCCGTACACCCTGGGCATCGCCCGGTTCGGCGGCCGCAACTGGACGACGTTCTCCGCATTCGTGCTGCTGATACCTACCGGCCTGACCATCGTGCTGCTGTCCCATCCCGGCCTGTCGCTGTGGCCATATGTGTTGTGCGCGGCCATGACCGGACTCGGCGGCGGCAATTACGCGGCGTCGCTGGCCAACGTGAACGCCTTCTATCCGGAGCGGCTCAAAGGGTCGGCGCTGGCCGTCAACGCCGGGGTAGGAAATCTCGGGGTGGCGGTGATCCAACTCGCCGGGCTGTTGGCCTTCGCCATCGCCGGTCACCAGGCTCCGTACTGGGTATGCGCGATTTACCTTGTGCTGCTGTCGATTGCCGGTATCGCCGCGGCGCTGTTCATGGACAATCTCGAGCACGGCGTCGAACTGAACACGTTGCGCTCGGTGCTCTTCGTGCGGCACACCTGGGTGATCTCGCTGCTCTACATCTGCACCTTCGGATCGTGGATCGGGTTTGCATTCGCGTTCGGCCAGGTGTTGCAGGTCAACTTCTCCGAGCATGGCGAGACGGTCAAGCACGCCTCGCTGCACGCCGCTCAGATCGCCTTCGTCGGACCGCTGTTGGGCTCGCTGGCGCGGATCTACGGCGGCCGGTTGTCAGACCGCATCGGCGGAAGTCGCGTGACCCTGGGAGTGCTTGGCGGCATGATTGTGGCCGCCGGATTACTCGTGGCCATCAGCACCCATGACGACATCGCGCCACGCAGTGGCAGTCTCACCCTGATCGGCTATGTGCTGTGCTTCATCGCATTGTTCATCCTGGCCGGCATGGGCAACGGGTCGGTGTTCAAGCTGATCCCGTCCATCTTCGAGGCACGTAGCCGCTCTCTGAACGTCGGCGAGGCCGAGCGGCGGCACTGGGCACGCGCCATGTCGGGTTCGCTGATCGGCTTCTGTTCAGCAGTGGGCGCTCTGGGCGGAGTAGGCATCAACATGGCGCTACGCGAGTCGTACTTGCACAGCGGCACCGAAACATCGGCTTACTGGATGTTCCTGGCGTCCTATGTCTTCGCCGCGTGGCTCACCTGGGTGATGTACGTGCGGCGTCCCGCCACAACTGTGACGAAGAACGCGGAAGAGAGCAATGCTGCAGCAATTGCCAGGTAACGCTTCGGAAATGAGCCTGGCATACAAAGGACATATGGCCCAGTCACCTTCTGCGCCACTCACCGGCTACCGGATCGCAGTCACCTCAGCACGCCGCGCCGAAGAGCTGTGCGCACTGCTCAACCGCCATGGGGCGGAGGTCTTCGCCGCACCCGCAATCAGCATGATCGCGCTGCCCGACGACGACGAATTGCACAGCAACACCGCAGCTTTGATCGCTACTCCGCCCGACATTCTGGTGGCCCACACCGGCATCGGGTTTCGCGGTTGGGTGGCGGCCGCCGAGGGGTGGGGTCTGGCGACCGAACTGATGGACGTCCTGGCGTCGGCGCGGGTTATCTCACGCGGCCCCAAAGCAACCGGTGCGTTGCGTGCCGCCGGACTCCGTGAGGAATGGTCCCCGGAATCCGAATCGTCGCACGAGGTCTTGGAATATCTGCTCGAGACGGGAGTCGCCGGCAAGCGTATCGCCGTCCAGCTGCACGGCGCGGCCGACGGGTGGGACCCGTTCCCGGAGTTCCTCGGCGGGCTGCGCGCAGCGGGCGCCGAGGTGGTGCCGATCCGGGTATACCGTTGGAAGCCAGTGCCGTTGGACGGAGAGTTCGATCAGCTTGTCACCGGCATCGCCCGGCGTCAGTTCGACGCCGTCAGCTTCACGTCGGCCCCCGCCGCGGTTGCGGTGCTGGAACGCAGCCGCGATCTGGGTATCGAAGACCAGGTACTGGCCGCATTCCGCAGCAGTGTGCATGCGATGTGCGTCGGCCCGGTGACATCCCGGCCGTTGATCAGGCAAGGTGTGCCGACATCGTCGCCGGAACGAATGCGGCTGGGAGCCTTAGCTCGCCATATCGCCGAGGAATTGCCGCTACTCGGCTCGTGCAGCGTGCACGCCGCCGGCCACCTGGTGGACATCAGGGGAACCTGCGTGTTGGTCGACGGATCGGTCAAAACGGTGTCGGGTTCGGGCATGGCGATACTGCGGGCACTGGCCCACCGGCCTGGAGATGTGGTGGGGCGCGCCGAACTGCTCCGGGTGTTGCCCGGCAACGGCGGCGACACACACGCGGTGGACACCGCCGTGCTTCGGTTGCGAACGGCGTTGGGCGACAGGAACATCGTCGCTACCGTGGTCAAACGGGGATACCGGCTGGCCCTCGATGGAGAGCATGACGCCGCATGAGCCTGATCCTGACCGCCCACGGCACCCGCCGGCAGGCCGGCGTCGCCATGATCGGTGACCTCGCTGCTCGGGTGGGTGAAATCCTCGACCGCAGCATCCTGGTGGCGTTCGTCGACGTAGTGGGACCGACCCCCAGCGAGGTCCTGTCGAATCTGCCCGGGGGACCAGCAATCGTGCTGCCGGCGTTCCTGTCCCGCGGCTATCACGTCCGTGCCGATCTGCCCGCACACATCGAGGCCAGCGGCCACCCGGACGTCCTCGTCACCCCCGCGCTCGGGCCGAGCCGGGATATCACCCGCCTCATCTATCAGAACCTGGTGGAAAGTGGTTGGGCTCCCGGTGATTCGGTGATCCTGGCCGCGGCCGGCACGTCGGACCGGCGCGCCCGCGCCGACCTGGACCAAGCGGCAGCGTTGCTGTCGACCATGACCGGCTCGCCGGTGGCACTGGGTTTCGCCGCCACCGGCAGTCCTCACATCCGCGACGCCGTCACCGACGCATGCCGCCGGGGCGCTCGCCGCGTCGTGGTGGCGTCCTATCTGCTGGCCGACGGTCTGTTTCAGGAGCGCCTGGACGACTGCGGCGCCGACCTTGTCACGCGGCCGCTGGGCACCCATCCAGAACTCGCCGGCCTGGTGGCCGGGCGGTTCCGCCACGCCGCCATCCGGTCCGGCAGGACGCTGTACCAGCGGACAGCGTGAGCAACGACACTTGATGTTTGCGGGCATCGTGGGTAATCCTGGCAACATGGTCCGTAACGAAGAGCCCTCGCGAGGACTCCTCGACGATGTGGCGAAGATGCTCCGTTTGCCGTTTCGGACGCCAGAGTTCATCGACCGCATTTTTACCGGCAGCGTCAACCAGGTAGGACGCCGCACGCTTTACATGCTGATCACCACGTGGGATGCCGCCGGTGGCGGGCCTTTTGCCGCGAGTGCGATCGCATCCACCGGTCTGTCGAAGACCGCCGAGGTCGTGCAGTCGATGCTGATCGGCCCGGTGTTCAACCCGTTGCTCAAGATGCTGGGCGCCGACAAGATCGCGGTGCGGGCCTCGTTGTGCGCCTCGCAACTGGTCGGGCTGGGAATCATGCGCTACGGCGTGCGCTCCGAGCCGTTGCACTCGATGACGGTGGAACAGCTGGTGGACGCGATCGGCCCGACGATGCAGCGCTACCTTGTCGGAAAGATCGACTAAGCGGCCATCCGCACGGCGAACCGGCCGACCTGGATACGGCCGTCAGCGGTAACCCGCACCGGGTAGACCGGTACCGACACCCGCTCGTCGTCCAGGCAGGTACCGTCGTCGAGCGCGAAAGCCTGCTTGAGGATCGGCGATTGGACCACGACACGGCCGGCGCGGTCGCCGACGATGCCGCGGGACAGCACCGCCGCGCCCGAGAACGGGTCGATGTTGCCGATCGCGTGCAGCGTTCCGTCGTCGAGGCGGAACAGCGCGGCCTGCGCGCCGTCATCGAGCAGCACCCCGACTCCGCGTCCCGCAATGAGGTGGTCGTACGCGCAGGCCGTGGTCCATGCCTGGATGTCGTTGACGATAGTCATGATTCATTCCCTCCCTAGCTAGAGCTGTCCGCGAATCCGCGGGATACCAATGGGCACAGGCACTTTGCGCCCAGAACGTTCGATGAACGTCACCGTCGGGTCGACGGCACCGGGGGCGTTGACGAACGAGACGAAGCGCGAGAGCTTGTCCGGATCCTCCAGGACGCCCTTCCATTCGCACTGGTAGTTCTCGACGTGCCGTTCGATGGCCGCCTCGAATTCCGCAGCCAGGCCCAGCGAGTCGTCGCACACCACTTCACGTATGTGGTCCAGACCGAGTGATTCCACCCACGGCGCGGTCCGCTGCAACCGGTCTGCCGTGCGGATGTAGTACATCAGGAACCGGTCGATGTAGCGGACCATTGTCTCGGTGTCCAGGTCGCCGGCCAGCAGTTGGGCGTGCTTGGGGGTCATCCCGCCGTTGCCGCCGACGTAGAGGTTCCAACCCTGCTCGGTGGCGATGATGCCGACGTCCTTGCCGCGCGCCTCGGCGCACTCACGTGCGCAGCCGGAGACGCCGAGCTTGATCTTGTGCGGAGCCCGCAGTCCGCGGTAGCGCAGTTCGAGGTCGATGGCCAGCTGCACCGAATCCTGTTGCCCGTAACGGCACCAGTCGCTGCCGACGCAGCTCTTCACCGTCCGCAGCGCCTTGCCGTAGGCATGGCCCGACTCCATCCCGGCGTCGACGAGCCGCTTCCAGATCGCCGGCAACTGGTCCACTCGGGCGCCGAACATGTCGATCCGCTGGCCGCCGGTGATCTTGGTGTAGAGCCCGAAATCCTGGGCGATCTGACCGATCAGGATCAGGTGCTCGGGCTTGATGTCGCCGCCGGGCACCCGCGGAACCACGGAGTAGCTGCCGTTGCGCTGGATGTTGGCCAGGAAGTGGTCGTTGGAGTCCTGCAGGGCGGCCTGCTCCCCCTCCAGAATGTGGTCCGACCCGGTGGAAGCCAGGATGGAGGCGACGACGGGTTTGCAGATGTCGCAACCTTTTCCACGGCCGAAGCGCTCCAGCAGACCGGAGAAGGTGCGGATCTCGGTGGCGGAGATGATCTGGAACAGCTCCGCCCGCGACTGGGAGAAGTGTTCGCACAGCGCCTTGGACTGCTCCACACCCTCGGCTTCGAGCAGCTGCTTGAGCAACGGCACGCAGGACCCGCACGAGGTGCCCGCCGCGGTGCACGCTTTGAGCGCCGGAACGTCGGCACAGCCGTCGGCGATGGCGCACTTCAGGTCACCCTTGCTGACGTTGTTGCAGGAGCAGATCTGAGCCGAATCCGGCAGTGCGCCAATGCCCAGCGCTCCGGCCGCACCGGGCGACCCGGCGGGCGCGATAAGAGCCAATGGGTCCCCGGGCAATTCACTGCCGACCATGGGACGCAGCACGCCGTACGCCGACGCGTCTCCCACCAGTACGCCGCCGAGCAACGTCTTGGCGTCGTCGGAGAGCACCAGCTTGGCGTAGGTGCGGTTCACGGCGTCGTTGATGACGACCTCGAGGCAGTTCTCGGTGGCGCCCATCGCGTCGCCGAAGCTGGCGACGTCGACGCCGAGCAGCTTGAGCTTGGTGGACAGGTCCGCCTCGGGAAATTCCGCGGTGCCGTCGACCAACCGGTCGGCCACCACTTCGGCGCTGGTGTAGCCCGGCCCGACCAGGCCGTAGCAGCGGCCTTCGATGGCGGCCACCTCGCCGATCGCGTAGATGTCCGGATCGCTGGTGCGACAGGCCGAGTCGGTGAGGACGCCGCCCCGGGGGGCGATGTCCAGGCCGGCGGCACGGGCCAACTCGTCCCGCGGCCTGATACCGGCGGCGAAGATCACCAGTCCGGCGTCGATCACCCGGCCGTCCGAGAGCCGCACCGTCAGCGATTCGGCCCCGTCCGAATGCGTCACGGGCTCAATGGATTCGGTACCGGTACCGACGTGGATGTCGATCCCGAGGTCGCGGATCATCCGGGCCAGCAGCGCGCCGCCGGCCTCGTCGATCTGCTGGGCCATCAGGCGCGGCATCATCTCGACGACGTGCGTCGGTAATCCGAACTGGCGCAACGCGTTGGCGGCCTCCAGCCCCAGCAGCCCACCGCCGATGACCACCCCGGACTCGGCCCGGCCGGACTCGACCGTCCGCTGGGCGCAGGCGCGGATGGCGTCCAGGTCATCAAGGGTGCGGTAGACGTGGCAGGACGGCAGGTCGTGACCGGTGACCGGCGGGACGAAGGCATAGGACCCGGTGGCCAGCACCAGCACGTCCCAGGGGTGGATCCCGCCGTCTGCTGTGACCACTACCTTTGCGGCGCGGTCGATTTCGGTGACGCGGGTGTTCAGCAGCAGTCGCACCTGCGAGTCACCGGCGTAGTCATTGCCGGGCAGGGCCAACAGGGTGCGATCCCAGCTTTCGGTGTACGAGGTCAGGCCGACGCGGTCGTAGGCGGCGTCCGCCTCTTCGGCCAGCACGGTGATCCGCCACGAGCCACTGCTGTCGCGGGCGCGCAGCGCCTCGACGAACCGGTGACCGACCATCCCGTGGCCGACCACGACTACACGCCGGGCAGCAGCGCGCGCGGGAGTACTTCCGGCAGAGGACATGTCACGAGACTACGAAGCCGATGTTGCCGGGAATGTCGCCAAATGTGACGCATTCATCACGCCGTCCTCACAGCTGGCAATCGCCTGTGTGACGATGTTCGCTCCCGGCGAACGCGCAGGTGGAACTTAAGCGTGGTTCGCTCATGTTTTATCGGGTAGCCGACCACAACAGCGTCGGACACAGCTAACTCACAACGAAGATCAAGGAGTCACCCATGAGCAATCTCGCCTTATGGTCGCGTCCGGCGTGGGACACCGACCGGTGGCTGCGGGACTTTTTCGGTCCGGCGTCCGCCGACTGGGCCCGAACCGTTTCCGAGCCTTCGACCAGCGGTTTTAACCCCGCGGCCGAAATCCTCAAAGACGGCGAAGACGCGGTAGTGCGGTTGGAACTGCCGGGAGTGGACGTCGAGAAGGACGTCAACGTCGAGGTGGACAAGGGCCGCCTGGTCATTCACGGCGAACACCGTGACGAACACGCCGAAGAAGAGCACGGCCGCACACTGCGGGAGATTCGCTACGGGTCGTTCCGCCGGTCGTTCCAGCTGCCGGCGCACGTCACCGGCGACGCCATTTCCGCGTCGTACGACGCCGGAGTGCTGACCGTGCGGGTCACCGGCGCCTACGCCGGGGCGCAGCCGCAGCGCATCGCCATCACCAAGTAGCGCGACCAGACACAAAGGCCCCGGCACGCCCGGCGTGTCGGGGGCTTTTGTGACTGCTCGGCATCAGCGCCAGCGGGCGAGCAATTCGTTGGCGCGGGCCGACAGCGCGGACTGCAAGAACGGGCCGAAGCTGATCCGGGCCACACCGAGCGGGCCGAACGAAGCCGGGTCGTCCTGGTCTGGCACCGCGATCGCGTTGACCGGCAGGGGCAAGTCAGTTGCCAAGCGCCGCAACGTCTCCGGGTCATGACGGGCCACCGGGTAGAGCACGTCGGCACCGGCTTCGGCGGCCTCGGTGAGCCGTGCCACGGCCAGCTCGACCCGGTCCTCGGGGTCGCCTTCCTGGCGTAGGAACACGTCCGTTCGCGCGTTGATCACGACGTGCACGCCCGCCGCGTCGGCGGCGGAGCGCAACTCACCCACCAACCCGGCGTGCTCGGCCGAGGACCGCAGGCGTCCGCCCTCGGAGTGCACGGTGTCTTCGACGTTCAGCCCGACGGCACCGACGCCCAACAGGCCCTCGATCAGCCGCGCGGCCGGCAGTCCGTAGCCGGACTCAATGTCGACCGAGACCGGCAATTCGACCGCCGCGGTGATCTGCGCGACCCGGGCCAGCACGTCGTCGAACGACATGCCCTCGCTGTCGGGTTTGCCGACCGAGTCGGCCAGCGGGTGGCTGCCCACCGTCAGTGCCGCGAATCCGGCCGCTGCGGCCAACTTCGCCGACCACGCGTCCCACACCGTGGGCAGCACCACCGGGTTCCCCGGTTGATGTAGCTGCAGTAGCACCCGGGCCTGTTCGGCCAATTCCAGCGGCATGGGCACAAAGTCACTTTCTCGGCAGCGAGACTCAACTTGTCCGGTGTCCGGCTCCGACAGCGGATAGTATCGACTGGCGTACTGTGATCCGTAACACCTTCGGCCCGGGGAGCATCGTTTGTCCACTGCCACTGAACTCACCGAACTGCACGACCTGATGCGGGGGCTGCGGCGGTGCGTAACCTCGCTGAAGTCGCGGTACGGGGACAATCCCGCGACGCGGCGCATCGTCATCGACGCCGAACGAATCCTCACTGACATCGAATTACTCGACAACGATGTCGCCGAATTGGACCTGACGAGGGCCACGATCTACCAATCCAGCGAGAAGATCGCCATCCCGGACACCCAGTACGACACCGACTTCTGGCGCGATGTCGACGACGAGGGTGTCGGAGGTCACAGCAGGTATTAGTCGCCCCGACTGCGAGGCCCAACTGAGAAGCCCGACTAAGGAGCGGGCGTTCATTCTGTGTACCCTTCGAGCTACAGCCCGTTCGAAGAGGAACAACACATTAGATGAGCGCACCAACGGCGAGCCGTTCTGAGTCCGGCGTCTTTTCAGCTACCCGCGCCCGGATTGGGCAGAAGACCCTCCGCACCGACAGGTGGTGGCTGCAGCCGCTGAGGATCAACCTCGGCTTCGCTGCATTCGTCATCTACGCGACAGCGCGGGCTTTCCAGCAGGACTACTTCTACGTCCCGAAGTACCACTACCTGACGCCGTTCTATTCTCCGTGCGTCAGCAAGGCCTGCGGTGAGGCAAGCGAATTCTGGCCGCAGATTCTGCCGGATGTGTGGTGGCTGCCGTACGCGGCGCTGACCCTGCCGTTCCTGCTGCTGTTCCGCTTGACCTGCTACTACTACCGCGGCGCCTACTACCGCACGGTCTGGCAGTCGCCCACCGCCTGCGCGGTGGCCGAGCCCCGCGTGCACTACACCGGCGAAACCAAGTTCCCGCTGATCATCCAGAACACCCACCGGTATTTCTTCTACATCGCCGGCATCATCTCGGTGATCAACACCTGGGACGCCATCGCCGCCTTCCACAGCGAGGACGGCCCGGGCGGATTCGGTTTCGGCTTGGGCAATCTCGTGCTGCTCGGCAACGTCATCATGCTGTGGACCTACACGCTGTCCTGCCACTCCTGCCGGCACGTCACCGGCGGCCGGCTCAAGCACTTCTCCAAGCACCCTGTGCGGTATTGGATCTGGACTCAGGTCAGCAAGATCAACGAGCGGCACAAGATGTACGCGTGGATCACGCTCGGCACCCTGATGTTCACCGACTTCTACATCTTGCTGGTGTCCAGCGGCACCATCTCCGACTTGCGATTCATCGGCCATTGAGTCGGCCACTGACAGCCCGTCGGTCGAATCGCGAACGAAAATCCATAATTTGAGCGAGGTTTCATGGTTGAGGTCGAAAGGCACGCCTACGACGTTGTCGTAATCGGTGCCGGCGGCGCAGGGTTACGCGCGGTCATCGAAGCGCGCGAACGCGGCCTGAAGGTCGCGGTGGTGACCAAGTCCCTGTTCGGCAAGGCCCACACGGTGATGGCCGAGGGTGGCTGCGCTGCGTCCATGGGCAACGCCAACCCGAAAGACAACTGGCAGACCCACTTCGGCGACACCATGCGGGGTGGCAAGTTCCTCAACAACTGGCGGATGGCCGAGCTGCACGCCAAGGAGGCGCCGGACCGCGTCTGGGAACTGGAGACCTACGGCGCACTCTTCGACCGGACCGCAGACGGCCGGATCAGCCAGCGCAACTTCGGCGGGCACACCTACCCGCGGCTGGCCCACGTCGGTGACCGCACCGGCCTGGAGCTGATCCGCACCATGCAGCAGAAGATCGTCTCGCTGCAGCAGGAGGACTTCGCCGAGTTCGGTGACTACGAGGCCCGGATCCGGGTGTTCGCCGAGTGCACGGTCACCGAGTTGCTGAAGGACGGTGACGCGATCGCCGGGGCGTTCGGCTACTGGCGCGAGAGCGGCAACTTCGTCCTGTTCGAGGCGCCCGCGGTGGTGCTGGCGACCGGCGGCATCGGCAAGTCGTTCAAGGTCACCTCGAACTCGTGGGAGTACACCGGCGACGGGCACGCTTTGGCGCTGCGTGCCGGCGCGACGTTGATCAACATGGAGTTCGTCCAGTTCCACCCGACGGGCATGGTGTGGCCGCCGAGTGTGAAGGGGATCCTGGTCACCGAAGGTGTCCGGGGCGACGGCGGAGTGCTCAAGAACTCCGAGGGCACCCGGTTCATGTTCGGCTACATCCCGCCGGTCTTCAAAGGGCAGTACGCCGAAGACGAGCAAGAGGCCGACCAGTGGCTGAAGGACAACGACTCGGCCCGTCGTACCCCCGACCTGCTGCCCCGCGACGAGGTGGCACGCGCGATCAACTCCGAGGTCAAAGCCGGCCGCGGCACGCCGCACGGCGGGGTCTACCTGGACATCGCATCCCGGCTGACCCCGGCGGAGATCAAGCGCCGGCTGCCGTCGATGTACCACCAGTTCATGGAACTGGCCGAGGTCGACATCACCAAGGAGCCGATGGAGGTCGGGCCCACCTGTCACTACGTGATGGGTGGCATCGAGGTCGACGCCGACACCGGCGCGGCCAAGGTCCCCGGACTGTTCGCCGCGGGTGAATGCTCCGGCGGCATGCACGGCTCCAACCGGCTGGGTGGCAACTCGCTGTCCGACCTGCTGGTCTTCGGCCGGCGCGCCGGGCTGGGGGCGGCCGACTACGTGCGGGCCCTGAAGAGCCGCCCGGCGGTCTCAGACCAGGCCATCGACGCCGCAGCGACCTTCGCCCTCAAGCCGTTCGCCGGCCCGACCGACGGCTCGGCTCCGGAGAATCCCTACGCACTGCAGATGGATCTGCAGCACGTGATGAACGACCTCGTCGGCATCATCCGCAAAGAGGAAGAGATCACCCGCGCCCTCAAGCTACTCAAGGAGCTGTGGACGCGGTACCAGAACGTCCACGTCGAAGGTGGACGCCAGTACAACCCGGGCTGGAACCTGGCGATCGACCTGCGCAACATGCTGATGGTCAGCGAGTGCGTGGCCAAGGCGGCGCTCACGCGTACCGAGAGCCGGGGCGGACACACCCGCGACGACCACCCGAGCATGGATTCCAGCTGGCGAAACACGCTGTTGGTGTGCACGGAGGCCTCGCAGGATGAGGTGGAGACCACCGGCGACCACATCAACATCACCCGCCAGGAGCAGATCCCGATGCGGCCAGACCTGCTCGAGCTCTTCAAGGTCTCCGAATTGGAGAAGTACTACACCGCGGAAGAGCTGGCCGAGCACCCGGAACGGAGAGCGTAATGGCGTACAACGCGAGCATGCGGGTCTGGCGCGGCGACGAAAGTGGCGGTGGGCTCGAGGAATTCACCGTCGAGGTGAACGAGGGTGAGGTGGTCCTCGACGTCATCCACCGCCTGCAGCAGACCCAGACGCCCGACCTCGCGGTGCGCTGGAACTGCAAGGCAGGCAAGTGCGGATCCTGCTCGGCGGAGATCAACGGCAAGCCGCGCCTGATGTGCATGACGCGGATGTCGACGTTCGAGGAGAACGAGGTCGTCACCGTCACGCCGATCCGCACCTTCCCGGTGATCCGCGACCTGGTGACCGATGTGTCGTTCAACTACGAAAAGGCGCGCGAGATACCGTCATTCACCCCGCCCAAGGAGTTGCAGCCGGGCGAGTACCGGATGGCCCAGGTCGATGTCCAGCGGTCGCAGGAGTTCCGCAAGTGCATCGAGTGCTTCCTGTGCCAGAACGTCTGTCACGTCATCCGCGACCACGAGGAGAACAAAGAGGCATTCGCCGGTCCGCGCTTCCTGATGCGGATCGCCGAACTCGACATGCACCCGCTGGACACGGTGGACCGGCAGAAGCAGGCTCAGGAAGAGCACGGGCTGGGCTACTGCAACATCACCAAGTGCTGCACCGAGGTTTGCCCCGAGCACATCAAGATCACCGACAACGCGCTGATTCCGATGAAAGAACGGGTCGCCGACCGCAAGTACGACCCCGTGGTCTGGCTGGGCAATAAACTTTTCCGTCGCTGAGCTCTGTTAGCGTTCACCGGCCCGGGGTACAACCGTAGGTGTTGACCCCGAACCGGGGTTCAGCACTGCCCGCGATAGGAAGGCAGGTTGCGATGCCAGAAGCTGCAAGCATCAATGAAATTCGCACCGCGATCCGGGAACTGACGGTTCGAGCGGACCTCGCGCACAAAGAAGGTCGCCACGATGACGCGATCGAGATCGAACAGCGCATCGCCGGCTACCGGGCGGAATTGGGCGAGCGGCCCTAGGAGACTGCTGAATTAATCCCGCGTGGCGGGGCTGGTTGTGCTGGGGTTTTGGGGACAATTGGTGGGTGCAGGGTCGCTCTGATGATC
>RXJD01000110.1 GCA_003987775.1 Mycobacterium sp. | reverse complement strand
CCGGCCGCCCGCGCCGCCGGCCGGGGCTGTCGTGCCGCCGGTCCCGGTGTCGGTGCCGCCGGCTCCGCCGTCGCCGCCGCTGCCGCCCGATCCGCCGTTGCCCGCTTTTCCGCCGGCGCCCGAGGCGTTGCCGCCGATGCCGCCGGCCCCACCCAGACCGCCGGCATCGCCTGTCTTGCCGGCGATGTCGGTTCCGCCTCTGCCGGTGGCACCGCTGCCGCCGTCACCGCCGTTACCGCCGATGCCGCCGCTGCCTTTCGTGGTCCCGGTACCTGCCGTGCCGGCGTTGCCGCCGTTTCCGCCGGCACCGCCCGCCGGCGCGGTGGCCCCGCCGCCGCCGATGTCGGCGCCGCCCTTCCCGCCGTGGCCGCCGTTGCCCCCATCGCCGGCCTTGCCGCCGATGCTGCCGGTGCCGGTCGCGTTGCCGCCGTTGCCGCCGGTGCCGCCGTTGCCGCCGGCGGTTCCGGCTGCGCCGGCCGCACCCTCGCTGCCCTTACCGCCGTTGCCGCCGGTACCGCCGCTGCCACCGGTGCCGCCACTGCCGGCGACGGCTCCGTTACCGCCGGTGCCGGCGTTGCCGCCGGTGCCGCCGTTGCCCCCGGTGCCGCCACTGCTGCCTGCAGCGGAGTAACCGGTGCCCCCGTTGCCGCCGGCGCCGCCGTTGCCGGCCTTTCCGCCGATGCTGCCCTTACCCGCGGCGTTGCCGCCATTTCCGCCGGCGCCGCCGGCGCCGCCGTGATCACCGGTCGTACCGACACCACCAGCGTTGCCGTTCGCGCCTTTGCCGCCGGCCCCGCCGGCGCCGCCGACGCCGCCGCTGCCAACGGTGTCGCCGTTGCCGCCGTTGCCGGCGTCGCCGCCGTTGCCTCCTTTGCCGCCGGCCGGGGCGGTGGCTCCGCCCGTGCCGGTGTCGGCCCCGCCATCACCACCGGTCCCGCCGGCCCCGCCGTTGCCGGCTTTGCCGCCGATGCCGCCGGTGCCGGTGGCGTTGCCGCCGTTACCGCCGGCCCCGCCACGGGCACCGTCGGTCCCGGCGCTGCCGGCCGCGCCGGCATTACCGTTGCCGCCGTTTCCGCCGTTGCCGCCGCTGCCACCGGCGCCTCCGACGCCCGCGCCCGCGTTGCCGCCGTTGCCGCCCGCACCACCGTTGGTGCCGGGTGCCCCCGCAGCGGTGAGACCGTTCCCGCCATTGCCGCCGGCACCACCATCTCCGGCTTTGCCGCCGGTACCGGTGGCGCCGCCGCTCCCGCCGTTACCGCCGGTCCCGCCGGCGCCGCCGGCGTCGCCCGCAGCGCCGATGACAGTGCTCGCGTTGCCGTCGGCGCCTCTGCCGCCAGCTCCGCCGTCGCCGCCGTTGCCCCCATGCCCTGCGGCTTTGCCACCGGTGCCGGCCTGGCCGGCGTCACCCCCGTGGCCGCCATTGCCGCCGGACGGCGCAGTCGCGCCACCCGTGCCCGTGTCGTTACCCGCGTTGCCGCCGTTACCACCCGCGCCGCCGTTGCCGGCGTTGCCGCCGGTGCCGTTGACGCCGGCGGCACCACCGTTACCGCCGGCGCCGCCGCTGCCGCCTTTGGTTCCGTTGGCGCCGAGCGCGCCGTTTCCGCCAACGCCGCCGTTTCCACCGTTTCCGCCGCTACCCCCGGTGCCGCCGCCACCCTGAACGGCGCCACTACCCGCGATACCGGCGTTTCCGCCGTTCCCGCCGGCGCCGCCTTTGCTCCCGGGTAGGCCAGAGGTGGCTTTGCCGCCACCGGCACCGCCCTTGCCGCCGTCTCCGCCGTTGCCGGCATTGCCGCCGGTCCCGGTAACGCCGCCGCTGCCGCCATTGCCGCCGGCCCCGCCGGCGCCACCGTTGTCACCTGCTCCGGAGACCCCGCCCGCGGCACCGTCTCCGCCTCCGCCACCGGCACCGCCGTTACCCCCGACACCGCCGCGACCCGCGGTTAAACCGGTGCCCGCCTTGCCGGCGTCGCCACCGTTACCGCCGGCCCCTCCGGACGGAGCGGTCAACCCCCCGCCGCCGCTGGTACTTGAGTAGCCTTTTCCACCGGAACCTCCGGCGCCGCCATTGCCGGCGTTGCCGCCGGTGCCCATCGCGCCGCCATCGCCGCCGTTGCCGCCGATACCCCCATTGCCACCGGCGAACCCGGCCTTGCCGATCCCGCCGTTGACGCCGCTGCTCCCGTCCCCGCCGTTGCCGCCGTGACCCCCGGTGCCGCCGTGGCCCGTTGCGGCGCCGGTACCTGCGGCCCCCGCCGCGCCACCGTTTCCGCCGGCGCCGCCGGCGCTGCCGGCTCCGTTGCTGGCGCCGGCCTTTCCGCCGTCACCGCCGGCACCGCCGTTTCCGGCGTTGCCGCCGATGCCGGTGGTACCCGCGCCACCGGCTCCGCCTGCGCCGCCGTCGCCGCCCTGACCACCGCCGCCGCCTTGCAGACCGGAGCCCGTAGCGGCGATGCCACCGTTGCCGCCGTGACCGCCGGCGCCCCCGACCCCACCGCTGCCCGCGGTGCCGCCCGCTCCGGAGCTGCCGCCCGCCCCGCC
>RXJD01000096.1 GCA_003987775.1 Mycobacterium sp. | reverse complement strand
AGTTCGAAGCCGCGTTCTACGATGCACAACGGACCGACCAACCACTGATCGGAATCCAATAGCCCGAGTCTCCGGCAGAACCAGGGCGATTCATTCCGGCGGAACCACTGCGCCGTCCGCTGTCCGTCCACGACACCCCGTTCCCCGGTTGCCTCCGAAACTCTCAGCATCGTACGTCGGAAGGCGTCTTTCGGATTCTCGAAGCCGAAGATCGTTTCGTGAAGGCTTCGCAGATCGAGCATCGTGAACTCGTCGCAGAGCAACGACCTGGATCGGCGACTTGAGCGCAACTGGCACGGATATCGGCCAGCGAATAGACGCGCCCTTATTCCCGCAGACACGATGCACCCAATGCTCGGGCTTCACGACAGCACCAGGTCCGGCCTGCCGCAGCCCACTCGCATTGTCGTCTTCACAGCCACACGATCCGAGGTGAAGTGACGTTGGTGCAGACTTCGGTTTCGACGTCCTCGCGAACGCCGATTCGGACAGCGTTTTGCCTCACCGGACTATGCTTCTCCCATGGACGGCGGCCATCTCTTCATCATCAACGGTGATCTGAACAAGATCGCATGCGACGCGGTACTCCTCCCGACGGACGTGAGATTCAAGATCGAACCCAAGTGGGACGGTCTGATAAGCGACCACCGGTCCGAGACCTTCGGCCCATGGGGCCGACGCAACGTCATTCCGCTGAGCAAGAAGCACGGCAAGCCCCGCGTGTGGCTGGGAAACGTCGGGCAGCCCAATAGTAAATCGAAGTTCTCCGACTTCGCTGACGTGGTCAATGACTTCGTCGTGCAAGCCGGTACCGACGCAATGAACGACAATGAGCTGCAACGCATCTACGGATGGCCATTGCGGCGGCTCGCCGTCAATGTGGTGGGTTCGGGAGAAGGCGGTGGCCGCGGGGCGAAGGGCGATCTGACTCTGGGCCTCGTCAAAGCTCTGACCAAGCTGGCCAACGACTGCAGCGTGGACATCATCTTGGTCACCCACGGCGACAAGGCGTACGCAGCAGCACAGTGGGCACGCCGAAAGCACCTCGACGGCACCGATATAGCTGATACCTGGTCGCTTCGCCCTGAACTCATAGCGAAGGCAAAGGAACTGGCCGACGATGCGATCAAACGCCAACTGGTGCTTTTCATCGGTGCCGGCGTGAGCGCGGGCGCGGGCGTGGACACGTGGTCGGGGTTATTGGAAAGCATGGCCATCGACGCCGGCTTCGACGACGACACCCGCGAGCGCCTGAAGAAGAAGGACCTGCGGGACCAGGCGACGTTGATCGAAGCCGAGTTGCATACCACAACCGACAGCTTCAAAAAGCGAGTCGCCGACCGCATTGCGGAACGGATGCACTATTCCCTGGCTCACGGACTGCTCGCCTCCCTGCCCAGCAAGGAAGCCGTCACCACCAACTTCGACCAACTGTTTGAAGCCGCTGTCGGCCGGGAGGCCATCGCCGTCCTTCCCGAGAACCCACACAAGACCGACGGCCGATTGCTGCTCAAACTGCACGGCAGCGTCGACCACTACGAGGACATGATCCTGACCCGCGCCGACTACCTACGGATGCCGCGCCAGTACGGCGCCCTGATGGGACTCGTCCAAGGCCTGCTCATGATGCGCAAGATGGTGTTTGTCGGTTATTCCCTGAGCGACGAGGATTTTCATGACCTGTTAGATGAGGTGCGAGAAGCCCGCGGCAGCAACGTGACCGACGTCAGCCGCGGTACAGTGATCACGTTGCGCGACGACCCGCTCGAACGAAGGCTCTGGCAACAGGACCTCGACACCATACCGGTGGCGTGCAGCGGCGAGGACCACGAAGGCGACCTCGCTATTGCGGCCCGCCAGCTGGAACTGTTTCTCGATCTCGTTGGCTACCTCGCCACCCCGCCCGCGGCGTTCTTCCTTGACGAGTCCTACGCTGACCTCACCAAGTCCGAGTCCGAGCTTGTTGAACCCCTCAACACACTCGTTGAGCTGACCGCCGATAGCGCGCCCAACACCGTTGGGGATCAAGTGAAGACGTTCCTGACCAGTTTGGGTGGCGCACCTACGAGCGAACCCGGCGGCTGAACCTTCTTCGGCCTGGCCGCCGTCTGCGAATCACGCGACGAAGCCCGCGCACCACAGCTTGGGGACGGCGGCTGGCAAGTCTCCGAACCCCACACGAGCTACTTCTTAGGCGGTCGTGCCGGCAGGAGTTGGATCTAGCGCGCGCAGATCCGGGGAAACAATGGGCATTCTCGACGCTAGATTAAAAACATTGTACCCCAGTAGGTTTACTGCCTGAAGTACTACCGAAGCATGATCGCTGACTCGCCGCGGGTTTGATGCACACCTTCTCTCGAGGGAAGGTGTTCGCATCATGCCGAAGAAGTACGACGACGAGTTCGAGGTCCGGGCGGTGCGGTTGGTCGCTGACCATGCCGAGGAGTACGGCACCCGTACGGCACCCGTACGGCCTGCATCACTGCGGTTGCCAAGCGGTTGGGTGTGTTTGAATCGCCCTGGTTCTGCCGGAGACTCGGGCTATTGGATTCCGATCAGTGGTTGGTCGGTCCGTTGTGCATCGTAGAACGCGGCTTCGAA
>RXJD01000085.1 GCA_003987775.1 Mycobacterium sp. | reverse complement strand
TGGATGTCGGCGCCGCCGAGCTCCTCCTTCGAGAGGTCCTGCCCGAGCGCCTTCACCACCGGCGGTCCGGCGCCGAACAGACCGCCCGCACCGCCCGCGCCGCCGGCCCCGGCCGTCCCGGCCGCCGCGAACCCACCGACCCCGCCGGCCCCGCCGGTGCCGATCAGCCATCCGCCGTGCCCGCCCGGCCCACCGGCACCGCCAGTGCCTCCCGCCCCGCCGGCCCCGCCGGTGCCGATCAACCCCGCATCCCCGCCGGCGCCGCCGCCGTAACCAAACGGGGGACCGGCCGCACCTGACCCACCGGCCCCGCCGTCCCCGATCAGCCAGCCGCCGGGAGCCCCTTTGGCTCCCGTGCCGGGTGCGCCGTTGGCGCCGTTGCCGATCAGCGGACGTCCGGTCAAGGCGAGGACGGGTGCGTTCACCGTGTCCACCACCTCGAGCAGGCTCTGCCCGATGGTCTGCTCGAATGCCTGCAGCGACAGTCCGTTGACGGTCTCGGCGGCCCCGTAGGCACCGGCACCGGCAGTCAGCGCCTGCTGAAACTGCTTCTCGTACAGCGCAATCTGAGCGCCCACTGACTGGTATGACTCGGCGTAGCCGCCGAACATCCGGGCGATCGCCGCGGACACCTCATCAGCGGCGGCAGCCGCGATCTCCGTGGTCGACGGCGCCGCAGACGCGGTGGCCCGCCTGATCGCCTCCGCGATCCCGTTCAGATCCGCTGACGCCGAAGCCAAGGCTTCAGGTGCTGCAACGAGAAAAGTCGACATCTGCGACTCCCATCGACGGGGCGACGTGATCGGCTAACTTTATTCACACCGACTTCAAATGTGAACACAACTGGACGTGTCGCCGGACATGTTTGTGCGCCGGCACCAAAAGCTGGGGGCTCGACCCGGCCCGAGGGTGGAGATCGCGCATCGAAACCTGGCCAAGGATGCCGCTGGACGTTGGCATTCTGCCAATCACGTTGTCAGAGAACGGTACTGCGACCGCAGGACCTCTACGACCAGAAGTCGTTCATCGGCGTCGCATACAGGTCGTTATTCGTCAGCGTCACCAGCGGCGTTCCCGCGGTCGGGCTCAACGCGTACTCGATCGTCGACATCAGGCTGTAGTGGTTGTAGTAGCTGTTGGTGACGAAGTGTCCGGACAACATCCCGCCGGAGGTCACGGCGGCTTGGTTCGGGATGACGACCATCGGAATGTGGTTGCCCTGGTTGCCATTTCCGGTCGACAGATTGTTGTAGTCCTCGTCGAAGGTGATGATGATGACGTCCTTGGAGCCACTGTTCCATGTCGGCGAGTTCATGATGGTGGACACGTTCTGTTGTAGGTACTGATCGCCGGCGGCGATGTTGTACTGATGGTTGGTGAGCTGGCTGCCAAGCCAGTTGGCGATGTCGAGAGGCGAACTCACCGGGCCTTCCATGTTGGTTTCCTCCGAGCCGCAAATCCAGGCGAATCTCGGAGCGGTGAGCGGGTTTTGCAGATCGGCTCCCAGTTGTGTCAATGGCAACAGGTGGTCGGCCAGGTAGGTCGGAGAGCTGTTGTAGACGTAGGTCAAACGGGGGAAAGGCAATTGGTCGACGCTGTAATCGCCGGACGACACGATCGCGCCCGGGTAGGGCATGTTCGGTGTGTAGCCGGCCCACGAGATGCCCGCGGTGTCCATCTTCTCCACGAGGTTGGGCGCGGTGACGGTGTTCGCTGTCGGGTTGTAGTCGATCCCCAGGTCGGTGCCGAGCAGGATCCGAAGATAGTTGGGCTCGCTGGGGTGGCCCAGCGCGTAGTAGTTGTTGGCGTAGCCGTAGGTATTGATCAGGCTGTTCAGGTAGGGGGCGTTGACGCTGCCGAGGATGTCGGCGGCGCCCTTGTTCTCCATGTAGAACAGGAACACGTGGTCGAGTTGGCCGACATTCGACGTGGGGACGGTCAGAACCGGCGCGGTCAGGGTGGGGTCGCCGACGGTGAACGACAGGTTGTCGACATAGGCGTTGTTGTAGTTGCTCAGGATCGGGTTGCGGTCGGCGAGGGTGGCGGTCACTACCGCCGACGTGGTGCCGACGGGAATGGTCCCGGAGATGTCGCGGGCCTGGAAACCAGTGGCTCCCAAGCGATCCAGCAGGTTGACCTCCGAAGTCATACCGGTGCCCAGAACTGCCCCGTTGGCGTTGAGGAAAGTGACTTTCAGTGATGCCGCAGAGGGGTCCAGGAGGTAGCCGCCGAGGAGTCCGCTGAGCGTGTACGGGACTGTGCCGGTGTTGATGTTGGCGGTTGCGGCGGTCAAGTCGACGGTCTGGCTGATCGAGCCTGAGCTCACCGGTCCACCGCCGGCGAAGTTGGTGCCCGCGCCCGAGGGAGCGGTGCCCGGGAAGCCCAGCACCGGTGGCGTATCCGGCAATGGGAAGGAGAAGGGCGAGGGGTAACCGCGTGGCGTTCCGTAGGGAATGATCGTCGGGGTGCCGGTGACGGACCAGCCGGGGATGGTCACCGAGCTGAAGCCCGACGGCGACGGTGTGGCGATCTCGAAGCTGCCGTTGACGAGCAGGTTGGGGCTCATGGGCAGGCCGGGGATGCCGTTGTGGCCGGCGAGCCAGCCGCCGGTGCCGATGGTGCCGGGGC